>NZ_FPCK01000001.1 GCF_900116545.1 Devosia crocina | reverse complement strand
AAGGGGCCGTGGCGCTGGGCCTGCTGATCCTCATGCAGTATCTGGTGACGTTCGCCTCAGTTCGTTGGCCTGGTTTCGCCCAGGCTGTTCGGTCTAAGCCGACGCTCTTGGCGCATGACGGGGCATTTTGCTACGAAGCCATGAAGCGCGAGCGCGTTACGCGTGATGAAGCCTTGAGCGCCGTACGATCCGCAGGCGGTCAAGATATCGAGCGCGTCAAGTATTTAGTTCTCGAGAGCGACGGTACCATGATCGCTGCGCTGTTTCCTGATCCCCTAGATCCAGCTTAGCGCAGCCAGCGGGAGCCAACGAGCGTGACCATGTACTAGGACCATAGGCGGAGATTTTCCTCCTCAACAGCCGTCTAAGCGCCCTCATCTCCGTCTGCCCCATCTTAATGATTGCTTATGCTTCATTGTTGGGCAAGTGCAATCTCCGCAATACAATCCGAAAGATCGCTGTCAAATATCGACCTAGGGGTAAACATTCACGGGCTTCGCTCCACATATCGCAGGAATTGAGTGCCATCGTAACCAACATAGGCTAAAGTGATTGAGCTGATGTGGACCGGCACAGAGTGATCCGGTCGGTTGGGGAGCCCCACACCCGCCGTACGTGAATGTGAACACCCACCAATGTGGGGCAGCATTACGGGACGAAGATCATGCATCCAGTTGCGGTTAAGCTCTCCTCGTTCGTTAGTCTGAGTAACGAAGAAGTCAGCGCCCTATCTGAGGCCATGGCGAACACTTTCGTGGTCCCAAGCAGGACCTCGCTTGTTTCCCAGGGCGACAGGCCCCAAGAACTCTATTTTCTGCTTGATGGCATGATGCTGCGGCACAAGGAACAAGCAGATGGAACGAGGCAGATCCTGTCGATTCTCATGCCTGGGGATTCTTGCGATATCGGGGTAACGCTGCTGGATAGGCGTGATCATTCCATCACTTCAGCCGCACCGTGCAAGGTAGCCCGCGTTTCGGACGCGTCGATCGAGGTGCTGTCATCCAATTACCCTAAAATTCGCGCTGCCTTGCGATGGGCCACGCTTTCGGACGAGTCGATAACGCGTGAGTGGCTTGTCAATGTCGGGCAGCGTGAAGCGGTTGAGAGAACGGCACATCTTTTCTGCGAACTTTTTCATCGCAATCTCGCGATTGGGAAAGTCGAAGGTCAAACCATTGCGCTGCCGTTGACGCAGAGTGAACTTGCAGATGTGCTCGGCATCAGCGCAGTACACATGAACCGGGTGCTGCAGGAAATGCGTGCTCTCAACCTGCTGCGCCTGTCGGATGGCCTTCTGACTATACCCTCGCTCCGCAAGCTGGAGGAAACGGCTGGCTTTGATCCCGATTATCTTCACCTCGATGCGCGCTTCGAAAACGCAAGGGGCACTGTGCTTCTTCGAGAAGGAGAGGCGGCCATAGACGGCCGCATCGCCGCTGCGCTGGTGGGTTCCGTACAGCAACAGCTACGACAGCCAAAAAACCCAGCCGAAGAAGACGGCCCTCTTAAGGGTCAAACTGTTCTGATCGTCGAGGACGATTTTTACGCCGCGACGGAAACTGTAGCTACTCTTAGTTCAGCCGGTGCCGCAATCATGGGGCCTTACGCCAACGAAGCTGATGCTTTCGACCGCATCTTGCATCAACTGCCGGACGTTGCGGTGCTGGACATCGGGCTCAGCGGTGAACCGGCCTTCGAACTAGCCAGGGTACTGAAGGAGGCAGGCGTACCGTTCCTTTTCGCCACCGCCTATGAGCGATCGCACCTGCCCACCGATCTATCCAGAACGCCCCACGTCCTCAAGCCGTTTGCGGGGAACGAACTAATTGAGCAGGTGCGTACCATTGCCTGACCGTCGCATGTCCACAATCGGGTATCTTTGCGGAGCTTCGCCGCATCGTCTTACCTTTACTGATCTTTGTTAGTGCGCGATCGATTTGATGCTCCTAGGCTCTTTCTTAGAGGAGAGTCACGATGATCAGCGAAAACAAGCATCTACACACGGTGATAACTACAGCAATGAATGCGGCGATTGCATTCGAACCGCACGCCAGGCACCCGCGTGTTCCAGTTAATCGGGTCACCAGCAACGTAATGCTTTCGGCTCACCTGGGCAGCGAGGACCGATCTAGCATATTAGGCGAAGTCTGCACTGCTGCCCTGCAATGCGGCTATGTCGTTGAATTTGAAGTCGAAGACGAGGCAAGGCCCAGACATGTGAGAGAACAAACGCCGGAAAGAGCCTCAACGCTCTGATCCAGACCTGAATGCGCGCTGTTTGGTCCAGGTGATTTTCTCGGTAGAGCGACAGGAGTCTATGTCGTTGGAAGAGCGGTACCGCAGTGCGGATGACGTAATTGCCACAGACCGGCTGAGCGAAAGACCTAGCCGCCCGCCGGATTATGCTGCCGAGAACCGGGTCCTGCAGGCGCTGGCAGCAGAATTGGCGGAGCGTCCGGAGAACCTGCTCCAGAAGCTCGCGGAAACACTTGTCCAACTCGGCGTGGCTGATTCCGCTGGCATCAGCATTGAAGAAACGGCCGGGGTCCGCCAATTTCGCTGGGTTGCTCTGGCTGGCGTCTGGAGCCAATTCCGATGGGGTACCATACCCTTCGACGCCAGCCCCTGTGGCATAGCGGTCGAGCGCGACAAACTCATCTTGATAGAAAGCCCTGAGCGCTTCTTCCCCGGCGCGAATGCGGAACCGCTGATCCATGAAGGCCTGCTTCTGCCGTTCCATGCGAGAGGCAGGCCGGTCGGTACCATTTGGATCAATGCCCACAACCCCACGCGCAAGTTTGACCGGGAGGATGCTCGACTGCTCGAGGGCCTCGCCCGCTTTGCCTCGGCGGGATACCAGATGTCGCTCGCCCTTCGGGCTGCAGAGGCTGGAAGGTCGGAAAGCGACGCACGTCTTCGCGCGAGCGAGAAGCAGCAGGCGTTTCTGCTCGAGCTGTCCGACTCCCTACGCGGGCTTGCAGATCCTATCGCTATCGAGGAGCAGGCAACAAGGCTTCTGGCCCGGCAACTCGATGTCAGCCGCGCTGTTTACGCTACCTTCGTCGTTGAAGGCGGCCGGGAATACGTCGTTATCGAACGCGAGCATCGCGCGCCCGGCACGCCAAGCCTTGTGGGGCGCCACCTAGCCGAAGCGACGAGTGATGACAACGAGTCGCTACGCGCCGGGAGGGCGACAGTCATTCCCGATATCGAAACAGAGCCGATGAGCGAGGCAAGGCGTGCGGGATGGCAAGCGCTCGGCGCCCGGGCGCGCATGGGTGTCCCGCTGGTTAAAGAGGGTCGCCTGGCGGTGGTGCTTGGCGTGCAAGATTCTGCTCCGAGAGCCTGGACGCCGCAGGACGTCGAACTGGTTCGAGAGGTCGGCGAACGTACATGGGCGGCGATTGAGCGCGCCCGAGCAGAGGGGGCGCTGCGGACGAGCGAGGAGAAGTATCGCACTCTATTTGAGACGATGGGTCAGGGGTTTATCGAACTGAAGGTGATCCACGATCAGAAAGGCGAGCCAGTCGACCTTCAATACATCGAGCTGAATCCGGCTTTCGAGCGGCAGTTTGGGGTTCCGGTTGGCTTAGCAAGAGGAAAGCGAGCGAGCGAGTTCTTCCCAGGCTTTGACCCCAGCTGGGCACAGGCATTCGATCGCGTTGCACAAACAGGCCAGCCGGAGCGCATTGAGCAAATCCTTGTGAACGACCGCTGGTTCGAGGTGTTTGCTCACCCTACAGCGGGGGGCCATGTGGTGGCTCTCTATGACGACGTTACGCAGCGAAAACGAGCTGAAAAGGTGCTGCGTGAGAGCGAGGAGAGACAAGCCTTCCTTCTCGAGCTGAGCGACACGCTGCGGCCACTCTCTAGCGCGCATGAGATTCGTCGAGCGGCAATGGATGTTGTTGGACAGCAACTCGGCGTGGACTGCGTGGTCTATGGTGATATTTCGCCTGACACCCGGACGGGGATCGCACCTTATGCGTACACTCGCGACGATCTCCCGCCGATCGCGGGGGCATATGACATGGACTCGTTCGGCCCGGCCGCTGCAGCCATGCGCGAGGGGACTACGTACATCCTCCGGGACGTTGAGAACGACCCGGCCTACCCTGTAGAGAAGAGAGCCCCGTATCGGGCCCTGGGGGTGCGGGCGATTGTCGCGGTGCCGCTGATCAAAAAAGGACGGTGGGTCAGCACGATCATTGCCTACCAGCGCGAGCCGCGCCGGTGGACATCCCAAGAGGTCGACTTGCTGCAGGAGACGTTAGAGCGAACCTGGGATGCGGTTGAGCGCGCCCGTACCGAGGACGCGTTACGTGAAAGCGAGGAACGCTTCCGACAGTTCGCCGACGCATCGTCCGGGGCGCTGTGGATTCGCGATGCGACGACCCTAAAGATGGAGTATGTCAGTCCTGCCATAGCCGACATCTATGGGGTCAAACCTGAGACCTTCCTGGACGGGGTAGAGGTCTGGGCTTCCTCGATCGTGCCCGAAGATCGCGATGTCGCTCTCGAGCATCTTGACCGGGCACGACAGGGTGAAGCAGTGGTGCATGAATTTCGCATCCAACGGGCCAGCGACCAGGCCTTCAGGTGGATCAGAAACACGGACTTCCCCCTTTACGACGCAAGCGAACAGATCGAGCGCATCGGCGGCATCGCCGAAGATGTGACCGAGACCAAAATCGCTATCGAGCATCAGGGCGTTCTGCTGCACGAATTACAACATCGTGTCCGCAATCTCATGGGTATAATCCGCTCGATCGGCAACCGCAGCGCGAATGGCGCAAATTCGGTCGAGGACTACAGGGTCGCTCTCGAAGGTCGAATGCTGGCGCTGGCACGCGTCCAGGCGCTACTGACCCGGGAAGCCAATGCCGGGGGTTGGCTGCGCGACATCATTGAGAGTGAGGTCAAGGTTCAAGCGAATCATCAGCATCAGTTCGAATTAGTGGGGCCCGACATCATGCTCGCACCCAAGGCTGTCGAAGTGCTGACGCTGGCGCTTCACGAACTCTCAACCAATGCGCTCAAGTATGGCGCCTTCTCCGTGCCGGAAGGACGGCTGGTGGTAAGCTGGTCGCCTTTCGAGAAACGAGGTACCCAGTGGCTCGGCCTTGATTGGGTTGAAACTGGTGCGCCGCAACGGGCGCCCTCTACACGCCGCGGCTTCGGCAGCGAGTTGATCGAAGCGCGCATCCCTTATGAACTTGGTGGCACGAGCAAGGTCAGCATTGAGCCTTCCGGCGCTCGCTGCCGAATGGAGTTTCCGCTCAAGGACGCAGAAAGCATTCTGGAGACAGACAGCCCTGTTCCGACGTCTACCTTTGGAGGAACCATCGACATGACCGGAGCGCCAGACCTGAGCGGAAGAACAATCCTCGTCGTCGAGGACGATTATTACCTGGCATCGGATACCGCCGCCGCCCTGCGCGGCGCAGGCGCCACTGTGTTGGGGCCATACTCGAGCGAGGAGTCGGCACTCGCCATGCTGGATGAAGCAACGCCCAGCCACGCAGTGCTCGACCTTAATTTGGGAGGTGGGGGACCGCGGTTTGAGGTTGCTAAGTCACTTAGGCACAGGGGAGTCCCCTTCGTCTTTCTCACTGGCTACGATCCAGAGGTGATCCCTACCGATCTCGTTGATGTCACACGGCTCCAGAAACCGGTGCCATTCAAATCAATTGTTGAAGCGGTGAGTCAGCTATGAGCTGCCAGTAACCTAGAGCGGACAGTCCCCTTTTCACCCGGACGCCGCCGGTCTCCAGACAACGGCGATCTGACGCCGAAGAGGCCGTCAGCGGCATGCGCCAGGTCATCGACAGCGCGACACTGGAGATGAGCGGTGTCCACTGGGGCTATGACGGCAAAGTCGTGTCTTGGTGACCTGAGAGGGAATTGATTCGCCGGTCTGCTGGCACAGGGTTGACTGTGGGTGGGGCAACTAAGATAGGCTGCAAGCATCCGTTCTTGAGACTTCGCAGCCGAAAGCTGCCTGTCCGCAAGCCACCCCTAATCTGCCTGATCTGCCCACAGCAATCTGCGCACATCCTATTGGAGCGTGCACAGACCTAGACGGTTTTCCGAACGCCTTAACCCATAACGGCTCAAGGCTGCTCGCCCACGTGCAGAGTTCCCAACAGGCTGTTCGGTCTCACCAGCGACACTAACGAGAGATGGAGCAGGTAGATGGCTCACCAAATCGTGGAGTTCACGTCCACGCAATAATACCAAAATCGCCGTTCTGGTCCAAACCATTAGAAAGGGTCCGAAGTACCCGCAAAACTGAGATAAACCCAATCGATTTGGGCGGCAAAAGTGCCTTCTGGTCAAAACCAATCGCAATTCAACACAGGAGGAGTGGCGATCCCGACAGACATTGACCTTTTTAGTCAAATCAGTGGGTTAGGCATCGAGTGAGACCATTTCGGCTTGTTGAAATCATTAGCTTTTCGGAATGGGGTGTCTCACTTCACGTTTTTATTTTGCGTTGCGCTTCTCGGCTAATCGCTACCCATTCACCCGCGATTCGCATTGCAATCATGCCGCTGACCGATTGATATCCGCCGTGGAAAGTCAGGGTCGATACCCCTATACCCACGGCAGCAGCCGCAGCGCGAAGCTTTTTGACGTGCTCCATTTGTGCGGTCTCTACGTGGATCTTGTGAGCATAATCGTTACGGATGTGCGCCATCCATTTGCTGGCTTGGGCCAGTTTCTCAGGAATCAGTCCAAGAGAGACGCACATATCAACGCGCGGTGCAAAGCTGCCGAGTGCGCCGTTCTTGAGCGGGTTCAGGAGTGTATCGGTAGCAGGGCAAGGCGCTAGAAACAGTCTGAGAGTGTGCTCGATTGCGGTTTCGATCATTGCCATTGAGAGCATAATCGTTGCTCTAGGGCTTGCGGTCTTTTGCTCACTCATCACAGTTTCTATGCTGGCGCCGAAAGCGCGGAACAGCGCATGCAGTTCCTCAGATGTGTCAGCATTTTCTGTCATGAACGCCGAACCTTCATTTCGGTTAGCGTGATCAGCTTGGCCCCATCGGTCGCCAGCTTTTTGCGAGAGGCGGCGCGGGTGTAGTGGTCGGCTTGGGCCGATGTGGTCCATCCGAAGATGGCTTGAAGCTGCTGCGAAGTCGCGCCAGATTCGGCGGCAATCACGGCTCCGGCCTTGCGCAGGCCGTGAGCGCTGCAATGGCGCAGGCCTGCCTGGTCGCACCAGTCGCGCATCGCGTTTCCCAAACCGTTTGCGGTATAGGGGCGATCGTGTTCCGTCTGCAGAATCGTTAGCTGCGTTTTCGGTAGATTGTCGATCGCGTCGGCTAAAGGGCCGAGCAGGGGAATGTCGACGGTGACGCCGCTCGAGCCTTTGGTCTTGTTCGGTGTCAAGCGGATGCGCCGCTCGCCCTCAGCCTCGTAGACATGGCGGCGGTTGAAGATCGCAGCATCGCCCTTGCGGAAGCCGGTGAAGAGGAAGATGCGCAGCGCGAGGTCGGCTTTTGTGCCGGGTGCATGCCGCTCCTGATATTTTCTGATCTCGTCAATCGTCCAAGTGTGGAAGCCTTCGCTCTTCACTTTGAGCTTGGGGCACTTGTCGGCCGGATTGTTTGTCGCGATGCCGGCGCCGATGGCCCAATTATACATGGCGCTGATCGTCTTAACGCGGCGGTTGGCGGCGTTGGGGAGTGCCGACTTCTCGTCGCGCAGCTGGGCGACGTGCTTGAGCTGCATGCCAGCATAGGTCAGATCGCCATTGCGCGTTCCATTGGCCGAGAGGGTCGCGCTGTCGCAGATCTCGGTGAGAACGCCCTCGATGGTGTTGCCGTAGGCTTCGCTCCAGCTATCCCGGTTGCGGCGCAGGAACTCCAGCGCCAGCCACTTGAGCGAGCCGGGCTTGGCTTTGATGCTTGGCTTTATCGCGGGCTTGGGCGCATCGCCCGAAAACGGAATGCCCAGCTCGGCGCAGCGGACTTCCTCGCGGAAGGCCTCGGTGTTGGGGGCAGAGTGGATGCGGATCTTCTTCTGGCCCTTGCGCCGGAAGTAGTAACGGTCGTTGCCGCGATGATCAGGGTCATAGACCAGACCTTTGATATTGAATTCGAGCTTCACGGAGGGGCCCACGGTCAGTTCCAATCGCTGACCGCGGACCCTGCCTGATTAGCCGCCATGAGGGAAGCGCCTTCGTGCGGCAACTCGTCAAAGGCGCGGTCGATTTCGTGAATGTCCCAGATCTTGCGCGTCTCGGCCATGCGTGGGCGCGGCATGGCGCCAGCCTCGACCAGCTTGTCGAAGGTGCTGGCGCTGATGCCGATATAGGCTGCAGCCTGCTCCCGGTTAAGCCCACGTGGCGCCAAGCGCTGATCTCGGGCGCGAAGCGGTTCGCTCATGATCAAGGCCGTTTATTGATGGCAAAGCCAACAGCGGCGCCGGCAATGCAGATGAAGGCGAAGATCAGAGACGGGTCCATCACGCCACCTTGCCGAATGGGCGCAGGGCGCCTTCGAGGGCGAGGCGGAATTGCTCCTCGATCTTGATGGCTGGCGTGAATTTCAGCCGTGTTTTGAGCGGCTGGGCGTTGGGGTGCCAGGCGGGCGGCTTGCCTGCCACCATGTCGCGCAGTTCGGTGGCGGCGGCGATCTGGGCCGCTTTGTCGACAGCCAGAGCGATTGCGTCCGTTGGCGGCGCGAGGCCGAAGGCGGGCAAGATCGCGGTATAGAGGATGCGCTTTTCAAGGGCGGTGAAATCAGCGCCCTTGTCGACAGCCCAAAGTTTAACAGCAGTGCGCAGCTCGCCGGTATAGGCGGCGGGGGCGTTGTGCAGCAGGCAATAGGGGCGGGCCTCGATCAAGGTGCAGGCCTGCGCCGTTGCCAGGCTATGCTGGGCAATGGTGTAGCTGACCGGCTCGATATTGCCGTTCCAGCGATTGAGCCGGACCAGGTGGTGCACGATATCGCTAAGCCGGACCATTTCGGGGCGCGGATCTTCAAGGTCAAACAGGACGCCTGACGGCATGGGTTGAGTGAACGCGGTCATGATGCTGCACCTGGGCGGCTTAGCTGAAAGTGTGTGGCGTAGGGGCGGCGCAAAGGCATCAACAGGCCGATGCCGCCCTCAAATGCGAAATGAACTCGCTGTTGCGGGCGCTCGGGGTCATGGCGCCCCGGCCAGAAGCCATAGGCAAGTTTGGGAAACGGCAGCGCGCGGATCTGCTGGAGGTAGCGTGCGGCCATGATCGTCTCGTTGATCTCGATCGATGTGACGTGGAGAAGCGGTATCTTGCCGGTGCCCTCGCAGATATCGCAGGTCGACTTTGTAACACCCCCATAATCGTCGTCTTCATCGATTCCTGTGCCGCCGCACCGGGTGCAGTCACACTCGCCGATAGGCGGCGTAAACAGGGGAAGTTCTCCCGCGTCCTCGGTGCTGTGGTCGTCGAAGATGCTCAAGACACTTTGCGGAACATCCGGCGTGACATCGCTGCCCGCAGCGCGGGGTACACGGACAGCAATGTGGCCGTTGGAGGCCAACGACCAGTCGCCCACGTGTATCGGGCGGAGCAAGTAATCTCGTCCGAAGCAGGCCTGATCATTGTTGGCGCAGAATTGCTGGAGATCGATGGCCATCAGAAGAACCCCAAAACGACAATGGCGATGATGGGCGGGACAAAGAGCAGCGTCACCGCAAAGAGGATTTCAGAGACCGGCATGGCAGATGGCCTCCATTGCAGGCACGAAGCGATAGTGCGTAACGATGCCGAGGAAGCCATCGGTGCGGGTTTCGAGGGTGAAGCCGGCCGGAGCCGGCGGCGGGTCGGCAAAGGGGCCGCAATAGCTCCAGCCGTCCACGAGGATCAGGGCGCGGATCAGGTCGAGGATGGGCATCACTCGCCCTCCTTCCATGCCGACGATAGAACACGCGCATCATCAGTGTGGATGAAGAGGCCCGTACCAGCGAGCATCTCCTGATTGTTGGCGCTGTTCAGTGCGCCGGCAATAGCGTCAGAAAGGTCTGATGCGCCGACCTCTTGCAGCGTGTCTTGCGGACCTGGACCATCGATCTTTTGTTCGTCGTGCCCGCATTCTTCCCAGGCGTATTCCCACTCCTCATCAGTCATGGCGCGGACGGGAAGCTCCAGCACGACGAGCAGCGTTCTTGTTTTCTCTTTGGCCATCACGCGCGCTCCACCAATTTGGCCTTAGGCGCTTCGATGTCGAAGAAGCCGGCGATATCGGTGAGAGCTTCGCGACCTTCAGCGAGCTTGACGCGGTTGGTCAGGGAGTCGATGCAGCTGCACTCTGCGAGGTCGAGGACGCGCGCGATGCGGGCGACGAGTTCGACAACCATGGTCTCATTGGTCGGAGCGGCCATTACTGCAGCCCTCCGGCGGCGCGTTGGGCGAACTGGGTGGCGGCGATGGCTTTGGCGCGGGGCAGGCAGAAGTCGATGTTTCGCGTGGAGTGGCCGCGGCCCTGCAGGTCGGAGACCAGGAGGATGTCAGGCGGCATGTTGGCGAGGATCGCCTCGGCCATTTCGGCGGTGATTTCCTCGATGCTCTTTTGCCGGGCGGTGTTTACATCGCGGGTGGATGCGTTCCGCTGCCGGCGCCCGGCGATCTGGACAGCCTCGGCCTGGTGAGCATCGATCTCCTCATCGGAGAAACCGGCGCGGTAGAGATCGGGGCGAACGGTGACGCGGCCTTCCTGGTCATTGCTGACAAAGACATCGGCCAGGCTTTCAGCAATGGAGCGGGGCGGCTCGGCCGAGAGCAGGGATAGGGTTGCGAGCGCATCGGCGCGGCTGAGTGGGGTAGCAGGCATTGTGCCCTCCAGTAGTAAAACTAGAAGGCAATATTCCCCAATATGGGTAACAAATCAACCCCAAACTGGGGAAGCTACCAGGCGCAAGTGGCGCGCAGTTCTTCCACGGCCGCCTCAACGCCCGAGATATCGAACTCAAGCACGATTGGATTCTCGTTGAATGGTGTGGCTCGGACTATCATCTTCTGCCCGCCAAAAAGCGACTTGATGAAAGGGATAGATGCTCCTCCACTCCACAATCCCAAGTGCTGATTGCTGGTCGATGCAACCCAAGTTCGCTCAGTCGCAGGTTGCCTATCAATGCGGTAGGTAATGCGTCCGTAGTCGCCAGAGTCGGCTACAAAGGCGCCGCCGAAATAGATTACCGCGGCAGTGGTATTTTCCTGACAACGCAAGATCAGGCTGGCGCGATCGTGGTCTCGATATCGTCCCGAGACGGGCTCCGAAGACTTAACCGTGAGTTGCACTTCCTTACTGTCGTCTATGGGTGAAGTGCTGGTCCGGTGCGACCATGCGTTGTTTACTGACGGCTCCGATACCTTTGCGGGCATATAGATGCTGTCGTAACAAGCGAGGCGGGTAAGGGGCTCACGTTCGAGTGTGCAAGCGCGAGCGGTGTCAATCGGCTGGGCGCTCGTTGGCGCTGTCATCGCTACTGCTGAGGCGATATAGACGCATCTAAGCAAGTGCCGCTTTGAATGTACGGCGCAGCTGCGCGGCCCGAATAGTGACATAGATCTCCCCAATCCATTCAATTTCTACGTTCTCGATCAGTCGGGCATTCCACGATGCAAGATTGTAGCCCCGTGCTCCGGCCCGCTGGAGTGTTTTGAGGTATCGGTTGCCAGAGCGTGTCCGCACTGCAACTTCCTCCCCAAGGAAGCTGCTTGTCGCTCGGCGCTGCTCACGCCAGACGACGATCACGTCGCCTTCGTCGTATCGCGGCAACATGGAATCCCCTTTGACACGAAAGGCCACCATGTCATCGGGCAAATAGAACGGCACCTCGATCTGCTCTAGGCCCCCCTCTGGCACCTGCTCATAATCTGGCGAGATTTCCGCGCCCGCTCCGATCTCACCCATGAGCGGTACAATCCTGTGCTCCGTCTGGTCTTCGATGATCTCCGCCGGCGGCACAGCGAAGGCGCTGCTTGCCTGATCGATATACTGCTCGGTCAGTCGCCGCTCGCCGCGCTCTAGCTTGATGAATTGGCTTCGTGAAACGCCCATGTGGTCGGCGGCTTGCTGGTGTGTCCAGCCGCGGGCCTCGCGGAGTTGCTTTAGTCGGTTTGCCATGTGGGGAACCTTCCACAACTCAGTCGAGACAAGTTTCCCCAATGTGGGGTTGCCAATGTTACCCAGATTGGGTAACTGTTCTGGTATGAAGCTAATTTCGTACCTTAAGAGCGAAGCTCTCGATCTCGACGATTTCGCCACGCAAGTGGGCGGGGTCACCGCGTCTGGCGTCCGGAAATGGCTTCGCGATGAGCGCGTGCCCAGGCCGGATCAGATGAGGCGCATCTTCGAAGTGACCGGTGGTCAAGTTACACCCAACGATTTTGTGCTGCGTCCTGACGAGGTGTCGGCATGAAGCGCTTTGCCAATCATTCGGCGCGGCGCGCCCTGACCGATTCATTGCGGCACCAGCTGCAGGATGGCGAGAGCGCCCGCCTGTTGCTGCTCGACCGGCCCGGCGTGAGCCCCAAGACCCTCCGCCAGCTGCGCACCACGATCCGCGTGACGCCGCGCCAGAACCAGCAGGTGAAGCCATGACTTCACGCATCATCATCACGCCCGGACGCGAGGGCATCGGAACCGGAAAAGTCGGGACGTCCCCCCCGATCGTGGCAGCTGCCCTTGCTTGCCGCGCCGGTTTCGGTGCCTTCACGCCCCGGCGTTTCGGTGAGGGCGTCGGGGCCTCCCAACTGGCCGGGCATGCTGATCGCATCCTCTCCCGCGATCACTGCCCGGTCCCTTTTTGCCGGATCGCTCTGGCCCAGGCCAACCGCTCTTGCGGCGCGCGCTTGCCTGTATGCCGCGATCGCCTCGCGCAGGGCCGTGCTCGGCTCGTAGTTGGGAAATCTCGTCATCGCTTTGCCCCCAGCAGCCGAGCCCTGGCTTTGGCCAAGGCCGGCCGATGGGCCAGTTCTCGCGCTCTGCGCGAAATGTGTCACCACGTAAGTGCCGAGGGCTTTACGCATGGATAGCCGACGCCTGCGCGCCGATGTGTATCTGGCGCTGAAAACCGAATTTCGCGAACTGCGCAAGGAAGTGGGCAGCCAGGAGCGGGCGGCCGAGCTGACGCGCGTCGATCAGCAGACCATCTCCCTTTACGAAAACCGCAACCGGCCCGAATTCGCCCCGCTCGACGTGGTGGCGGACCTGCTCGATGTAACCGGCTCGACGGCCTTGTTGCAGCAGCTAGCCGATGTTGTCGGCGCCGTCGTGATCAAGCTGCCCGAAGGGGTGGGCCCGGCCTGCGTGATCGAAAGCTCGGGCAAGATGGCCGTGCAGCTGGGGAAGGTGATGGTCGCAATCGGGCAGGCTCTCGCCGACGGACAGATCTCGGAAGAAGAGAGCGAGCGGATCGTCGGCAAGTTGCAGGGCGTGATCGTGAGTGCGCATGCGCTGTCCGAGCAGATCAAGGCGGAGGCGGCGAAATGAGCAACTGGGCGAAGCCGGGGGCGAAGTGTGTTTGTATCGCGAGCAATGGCAGCTGGCGCCCATCAGGGCATGACACGCAGCCAGGTCTCGATTTCCCGGCCTATGGCGATGTGCTGGTGATCAGCGACACCTTTGTCCGCTGTGGCAATCTTTACCTCGAGTTTCCCGGCATTCTCGACGCGGGCTTCAATGTCGAATGCTTCAAGCCCGTCATTGAGCAGGCCGACGATCTCGCCCTCTTCGCGCATCATCTCAACTTTGTCGGTGAGCCAGCATGAGCCAGCTCGCCCTCTATGAAAGCGCCAAGGAAGCGCTGGCCGCAGCGGTGCGGGTCGACGAAGTGGTCGATATCCGCAACATGGCCGAGCAGGCCAAGGCCTATGCCAAGATCGCCCGGGACCGGCGCCTCCAGGCCGACGCGCAGGAGCTGGGTGCGCGGGCAGAGCGCAAGCTTGGCATTTTGCTGCGCAAGGCAAAAGCCAATGGCGAAATGAGCCTTGGCGGGCGCCCGGCGCAGAACTCCAATCTGGATGACGAAACCGGTGCCGCAGAGGAACCGGTTTTCGACAATACCACCTTCACGCTGGCCGAAATCGGGATCAGCAAGAAGCTGTCGAGCCGGGCGCAGCACCTGGCGGAGCTGGCAGACGACGATTTCGAGCGAGTGATCAGCGACAAGCGGGAAAAGACGCTTGCGGCCGATGCGCCGATCGTCAGCCCGCCAAAGAAGAAGCCGGTCAAGGCCGACAAGCCTGCGCCTGTGCAGCCGCTGGAACCGCGCCGCTGGCATCAGTTTGCCTTTTCGGTGCTGACGCTCAGCATGGCCAGCGATCGGGTGAGCAGCGAGGCGGTGCTCAAGCTCGCCGAGTTCTGCGGCATTGCCGCGCTCGATGGCGACACGGTGGATTTTACGCCCGAGGCCATCAAGGCCATGGGCTCGCTGGCTGACGTGGCGCTGCGCGCGCTCGACGGCGAAACGGAATTGCCGGGAACGGCGAACGATTGCCCGCAGCCTCTGGATACCGACCAGCGGCTGAGCGCTGCGGGGCCAAAGGATGCCGCTGGGAGGCAGTCGGTCGATACCCTCAGAGCCGAACGTGGACGCCCAGGTGATGGCGTGACAGCCGGACAGACGGCACCTGATTTCCTTGAGCGCGCCCGGTTGCGTGAGGCCTATGAGGGCGAGATTGCGCTCCTCCTGCCGCACAAGGGCAAGCTGACCAAGCAGACGGCCGAGGCCGCAATGCGCGCCGGCTATGCCGCCGAAGTGCCGCTCGCCATCATGTGCCAGGATCTCGGCCATCCCTATGGCACCGTTGCGACCTGGGCCAACCGGCTGGGTTTGACCAGCAGGAACCGCATGCTCGCCCATCAGTATCGGGCAGGAGGCGAGGCATGAGACGCGCGCCGCAATATCATTCGCCCTCGATCCATCCCCGCGCCCAGCTCGAGCCTTCGGGCGATCATCGGCTGCTGGTCGAGAACCAAGGCGGGCTGGTGCTGGCTGATTATGACCTCGCCCAGGTCGAGCAGCTGGAAGAGGCCATCGAACAGTTCAAGCGGCTCGTCGTCGTGACCGATGGTGGCCGGGATTTTCACAATCGCAGGATCGTGTCCATCGAGGTGGGTAGATGAACGCGCATGGGAAATTCGCCTCGGCAAAAGCTGTTCGAGCGGCTTCACCGCAGTTCGGGCTCGACGATCGCATTACGGTCGTGCTTTTCGCCGGCATGGGTGGTGCCTGCGACGGGTATGAGGCTGCTGGCTTCCACGTCAACGTCGCGATCAATCACGACAAGTTTGCCGTCGCCGTACATGAATCGCGCCATCCGCACACGCGGCATATGCGCTGCGACGTGTTCGAGGCGGCGCCCCGCGATGTCACTCAAGGGCGCGGCGTTCGTGCCCTCCATGCCTCTCCGGACTGCACGCATTTCTCGGTGGCCAAGGGGAGCAAGCCTGTCAGCAAGCGGCGCCGGTCGCTGGCGTGGGTCATCTGCCGCTGGCTCGGCCAAGCCGATGTCGAAGTGGTGACGCTGGAGAACGTTCGGGAAATCCAGACTTGGGGACCGTTGATCGCGAAGCGCGACCCGGTGACAGGGCGGGTGCTGCGGCTGGACGGCTCAGTCGCCGCCAAGGGCGAGCGGGTTCCCGTTCAAGAGCAATGGCTGATTCCGGACCCAAAATTCAAAGGCCGTATCTGGAAGGCTTTCTGCAAGCACATCCACGCCTTGGGCTATGACTTCGAATTTCGCGTGGTTAATTTCGCCGATTGGGGCGTGGCGACGATCCGGACTCGCCTCCTCGGCGTGATGAAGCGCAAAGGCGAGCCTATCCATTGGCCAGAGCGCACGCATGCGCCACGAAAAGATGCCAAGCGGCTGGGGCTCAAGCCCTGGGTCGGTGCGCATACCATTATCGACTATTCGCTGCCTGTGCGGTCGATCTTCGGACGCAAGAAGGATCTGGCACCGGCCTCGCATCGGCGGATAGCGCGCGGGGTGGTCCGGCACGTCATCGAGGCCAAGCGTCCTTTCATCATGCCGATCACGCATGCCGGAGAGCGCGCGAACCACGATATTCGCGACCCGCTGCGGACGCTGACAACGGCGCACCGGGGCGAACTGTCGCTGGTGGCTGCGACCATGGTGCAATCGGGCTATGGTGAGCGCGAAGGCCAGGCTCCGCGCATTCTGGATATGGCGGAGCCTGCTGGAACGCAGGTAGGTGGCAGCAAGGCGCAACTCGTCGCGACATTTCTGGCGCAGCACAATACCGATGTTCGGCGCGAGGGCGGGGTGAACCCCGGGCGTGATGCCAAAGAGCCTGCGGGCACCTTCACGGTTCAGCCCCAAATCGGGCTCGTTTCGGTGTGTCTCGATCGACAGTTCGGCAATAGCCTTCCTGCGGACGTTGGTGAACCGCTGCCCGCCGCAACCTGTGGCGGCAGTGGCAAAACGGCGCTTGTGGCTGCGGCACTCGGAGACATGCATGGCACGAGCGTTGCCGGGCGGCCGATGGGCGAGCCACTCGCCGCCATCTCGGCCGGAGGTAATCATGCGCACCTCATCCTTGCGTTCCTGCAGCGCTATTACGGGCAGGGTGGACAGGATCAGGACATGGCCGACCCGCTTACTGCGCTGACCGCCAAGGCACGTCATGGGCTCGTGACGGTGAATGTAAATGGCCAAGAGATGATCATCACCGATATCGGCACGCGAATGCTCGAGCCGGAGGAAGGTGCCGCGGCCCATGGGTTCGCGAAAGGCGCGCTGCCCGACGAAGTCACCATTGACGGCAAAGTCAGGAAGCTGACCAAGACGCACAAGTATCACCTGGTCGGCAACTCGGTGCCGCCCTATCCGATCGAACTGCTCGCGCGCCTAAATGTGACCCCGGCCATGGCTTTGGTGGCGGCGGAATGACGAATATCGCTCGCACCTTTGCCGAAATGCGACCGCTCGGCGGCTATCGCGTCATTCTGGCTGATCCGCCGTGGCTATTCGGTGTCCGCTCCGCCAAGGGCGAGGCCAAGGCGCCGCAGGCGCACTATGATTGCATGCCGACAGACGAGATCTGCGCGCTTCCTGTCGATGTGCTGGCGGCTGATGATTGCGCGCTCTTCATGTGGGTCACCTGGCCGCTGATGCCGGACTGGATGCGGGTCATCGAAGCCTGGGGTTTTAGCTTTTCGGGGCTTGCCTGGGAGTGGATCAAGTTCAATCCCGCGACCGGCAAATATGCCTTTGGCCCCGGCTATGGCACGCGGAAGAACCTTGAGCCCTGTCTGCTCTGCACGCGCGGCGAGCCTTCGCTGCGCCAGGAGGTGCCGGCCGATCTTTTCGCCGGGGTGACGGCGGCGGGAACGCGCAGCGTGCGTGACTTCATCGAATGCGCTCCGTTCGAAGCGATCCGCGCTCCGCGGCGTGAGCATAGCCGCAAGCCAGACGAACAATATTCCCGGATCGAGACGCTGTTCGACGGGCCCTATGTCGAGCTGTTTGCCCGGCAGAAGCGCCCCGGCTGGGCGAGCTGGGGGAACCAGACCGAGAAATTCGAAGCGGAGGAAGTGGCATGAGCCTGCCGCGCGAACTCGAAGCGCTCAAACTCGACGCGCTTGCTGTCACCTGCTGGAGTTGGGCCAACTTCAAGGGTTGGAAGCTCGGGCCGGGTGCCGACAAAGCTGGGCCATGCCCCAATTGCGGCGGCACAGATCGTTTCGCCATCCACACGACGAAAAACACCTTCAACTGTCGGCGCTGCGGTATTTCCGGGCATGGCGTGATCGACCTCGTCATGGCGACCGAGAACGTCAAATTCGTGCGGGCCTGCGAGCTGATCACCGGCCGCACTGTCGCTGACCCTATCTCGGCCGAGGAAGCGGCGCGTATTCACCAAGAGGCCGAGCGGCGGGAACGCGAGCGCGCGGCCGAGGAAGAAAAGCGTCGGCTGCGGGCCATCAATGAAGGCAAGTCGGTTTGGAATCGGTCGAGCTTGCCGATGCCGGCAGGCCGTGGCGGTGTCGCCGATTATCTGGCACTGCGCGGAATCGCGGTAAAGCTCGATAAGGTCTTGCTGCGCGAGGTTCCCGCGCTGCCCTATGTCACCGAAGTAACCGGTGCAGATGGGCGCAAGACTTATCCGACGCTGCACACCGGCCCAGCCATGGTGGCGGCCGTGGTGTTGCCCGATGGCTCATTCGGCGCCGTGCACCAGACATGGATCGACCTTGGCCAGCCCAATGGCAAGGTCGTGCTCTTTCACCCCAGCAAGACCGAGGCGGACGGCTCGCCGCAGACGATGCCGGCTAAGAAGGTGCGCGGCAGCAAGAAGGGCGGGGCGATCAAGCTTTACACGCCCAAATCGGTGCGCCGGATTGTCATGGGCGAGGGGATCGAAACGACGCTCACCATGCTGCGGCACAATTTCGAGCCGGGCACGGCCTATTGGGCGGGCGTCGACCTCGGCAACATGGCCGGCAAGGCCTATCGCGATTTCGATAACAAGCGCCAGGAAGACGAGCCCGACCTCGACGATTGGGACTGCTTCGTGCCGCCCGATTGGTGCGAAGAGCTGGTCTTTCTCTGCGACAGCGACGAGGCCGAAACCAAGACGGTCGAGAAGCTGACCCGCGGGCTCAAACGCGCCCTGGCGGCACGTCTTGCCAAGCGCACCCTCGACCCCTCCCTTCCCTCTCTCGACGTCAATTTCGTCAACCCTCTGGGTGACGGAAAGGACTTGAACGACCTCGTGCGGGTGAGCCTGTGACCGATACGCCCGACGACGACAACCCTGTCAAGAAAGCAGCCCAGAAGCGCACAAAGGTGACGCTCACTGTTGTCGATGGTGGCAAGGGTGCGACTGACAAGCCAAAGCGTGGCGGGCGCAAGACGAAGGCAGAGGCTGAGCCGCTGGCAGCGGACCCGAACGATCCCGGCCACGATGGCGAGGATTTGCCCGACCTCGATGCCGATTTCGGTAATAATGACAATGCCAGCGAGAACGAGCGGATTATCATCCGTTTTTGCAAGGGGCTCGACCAGAACGACCGCGACAATGGCCGGCGCCTGGTGGCGTGGTTCGGCGACAGCCTGCTCTATGTAACTGGCCTCGGCTGGCTCGTGTGGCGCGGCTCGCACTGGCTGCGGGACGAAGCCGATCTCGAGGTGCGGCTTCTGGCCCAGTTCATCGTCGACAAGATCAAGCTCGAAGCCATCGAGCTCGAAGCAACGGACGCCGAAAAGAAGTGGATTGAGCGGGCCGACGCGGCCATGCGCAAGAAGGGCACGCTGACCTCGGCAGATGAAAACGCGATCAAGCGTGGTGTCGAGATTCGCACGGCGTTGAGCAAGCGCCGCTCGTCGCGGCGGGCTTTTGCCATCAGCTCGGGCAATGCCAGTAAGACCAAGGCGATGATCGAACAGGCACAATCGCTCAAGGCCATGCCGATCGAGCGGCTCGATGCCGATGACATGCTGTTCAACATTGCCAATGGCACGCTGCGCTTCTGGCGCGAGCTCGACCCGGACCAACCGGAAGGCGGCGCGCGCAAGATCGGTCGCTTCGAATTCCGGCCGCATGATCGCGATGACCTCATCACCAAAATGGCCGATGTCGAATATCATGCCGAGGCCGAGTGCGAGTTCTTTCGCGACGGTTTCCTTGGCAAGGTGCAGCCGGAGGCTCGGTGGCGAACCTTCATCCAGGTGTCGACGGCCGTGGCGCTGCTGTTCGGTGGCAATGATGAGCAGAAGCTCTTTTATCACTATGGTACCGGCGCCAATGGCAAGTCAGCCTTCTTCGAGCTGATCGGGCGTCTGGCCGGCTCCTATCGGCAGATTGCCTCGCCCGAAACCATCACGGGCGACGGGCAGCGTGCCGGCCAGCAGGCCAACCCCGATATTGCGCGCCTTCACAATGCGCGCCTCGTGACCATCGAAGAGCTACCGAAGAACACGCCGCTCAAGGAAGAGCTGATCAAGGCGTTGACGGGCGGCACGAAGATCCTCGCCCGCTTCCTCAACAAAGACTTCTTCGAGTTCATGCCGAAGTTCACGCCCATGCTCTCGGGCAATAACAAGCCGGCAATTTCGGGCACGGATGAAGGTATCTGGCGACGGTTCCTGTTCGTCATCTGGGGCGTGAAAATCCCCGAGGGCGAGCGTATGGCCCCGACCTTGCTGGCGGCCAAGCTCGATGCCGAGCGATCAGGTGTGCTCAACTGGCTGATCGAGGGCGCGCTGCTCTACCTCACCCATGGCCTCGACCATTTCACGCCGCCAGAGGCCAAGGCATTTGCCCAGGACTATCGCGAGGAACGCGACAATGTCGGCGTTTTTGCCGAGGCCTGCATCGAACGGGTCGAGGGTAAGAAGGTTCGCGCCGGCGCATTGTTCGAAGCCTATGAAGCCTGGTGCAAGGCCAATGGCCTGCGCGCCGCCAGCCAGCGCAGCTTCGGGGATCGGCTTAATGACCTCGGCTACAAGAAGGAACGCGGCGCCTATTACGTCTATCTCGACGTGCAACTGAAAGCCGAGCCTCCCCAGACCAGCGATGCCGGCGGTCCGCCGCCGCGCGACCCAGACGATCCGGGTTTCTAGCTCGCCAAAAGCGTGCGCGCGCAGAGGGTTGCGGCCCCGCGGCGCACGCCCCGCACCCCCTCATCAGAGAAGAAAAACGGAAGTCTCAACCCTCTCGCCGCTTGCGCGGCGCGACAGAGGGTTGAGAGGTTTTCGAGAGGGTGAAATGCAACCCTCTGCGTCTGAAATCAACAGCAAAATCAGTCACTTGCGAGAAATCTGAGAGGGTCAAGAGGGTTGTCTCTCGTGTATCCTATGGAAGGGGTGAGGGGTGCGGGTTTTGGGTGATGCGGCGAGCGGCGAAATCGGCCTCATGAGCGTGCGGCGATCCTCTCAACCCTCACACCCTCTTTATCTCCCTCTATTTGCTTCGCAATTTCCGAAAGAGGTTTGAGAAGAAACCTCTTAGACCCTCTAAGAGTGAGGAATAGGACCATGGCCCAGACGATTGATGTGGAAGAGCTGGTTGTCTGGGCCTTTCGGGATCAGAAAATCGAGGCTGTGGCCCGTGGCATGATGCCGAGCATGCCAACGTGGTCCTCTGACAGCTCCATGGCCGAGGTTCTGGCACTGGGAACGCGGGTTGATACGTCCTCGGCTGGCTCGCGGTTCGTCGCCATCCACTGCAAGGAAGATGCGGCCGTGGTGTTCGATGCGGTGATGCGGCTGCCTGCCGAGGCCAAGATGCTGGTGGTCAAGCATGCGCGCTCGGCCACGCGGCCAGAATGGCACGAGGAAGGGCCGGGCGAGTGGGTGCAGCCGCTCGACAAGAAGGGCAGGCCGAAGAAGCTCTGGCGCGACCCGGCAACGCAGCGCGGCTATCTGGGCCTCGCGCCGAAGGAACTGGTGGGCACCCATCCTCTGATCGTCGAAGAGGCGCGGCGGGCCTATTGCGTCTGGTGGCTGGGGCTGTGTGATCTCGTCGAGATGCTCAACGTGCCGTTCGTGTTGAGCGACTTCGTGGTGCGCCGGCCCAATGATGCAACGCCGCCCTGGTTCGATCCCGAGGCGAAGGGCAGGGCCGAGCGGGTGATCTTGGGTATTGTCGGATAGGGTATTGACGTGTGGGTAAAGTTTGACATAGCTTCACCACAACAAAACAGGTCTGAAGCTAGGCGCACCGGGAAACCGAGGCGCCTTTCGTGTTTCTGGGGTGTGGCGCATGGCGAAGGTTCCGGCGCTCAAGCCTGCCGTTGCCAAGATGGCACCTCGTATCGCCTCGATGCGCGAGACGCGCGACACGGCTCAGTCGTTCAACATCAATGAGGTTCGCCGGTGGTATCGGTCGGCTCGCTGGGCGCAGCTGCGGCAGGATGTGCTTGTCCGCGATCTCTGCCGCTGCCAGCGCACGGGCGTGTTGCTGGCTGGAAAGGCACCTGCGCCGAATAGCGCGGTCGTCCACCACAAGGTGCCGCACAAGGGCGATGAGCAACTGTTCTGGGACATCAACAACCTCGAAGCCGTTTCGAAGGCATGGCACGACAGCGAGGCGCAGAGGGAAGAGCGGCGCGGCGGCTGACCCGGCGGGCACACCAGGGGGGGCGTCCAAAAGTCTGGAAGGCCTCGCTTTCCCGCACCCGCGTCCCCCTCATGTAGAGGTTTTTTTTCGATGAGTGAGGATTTTGACCTCTTCGGTTTGCCGGTTCCAGAGGGGCGGGGCAAGCGGGGGCGGCCGGCGCATTTGGTGACTAAAGAAAATATCAGCAAGGTCAACATGTTGCTGGCGTTCGGGCGGACCAATGAGGAGATTGCGCTCGCTCTGGGCATTTCGGAGCCGACTTTGCGCAAGAATTATTTTCACCTGCTGTCCCGGCGTCTGGGGGCGAGGCTGCAGGCTGAGGCATGGTTGCTCGGCAAGTTGGCGAGCGAGGTTGATGCAGGGAATGTCGCGGCCATGAAAGAAGTCGGGCGGCGTCTAGAGAAGCATGATCTTGCTGCCTCACACCCCCGGGCGCCGAAAGCCGAGAAGCTGGGCAAGAAGGAGCAGGCGTTGCGCGATGCACATACGCCAGACGCCGATACGCCGCTCGGCCGGTTGATGGCGCGCCGTCAGGGGTCGATTAACTGACATGTGGGATCTGAGTTGCCTGGACTGGCGCGAGCGGATGGCTGAGGGCCGCTCCCTGGTTCCCGACCTGCCGCTCAACGAAGCCGAAGCCCGTATGGGCCTTGATATCTTCAACGAGCTACAGTTGCCCGACGTGCCGGGGAAGCCGAAGCTCGAAAATGCGGCAGGGCAGTGGTTCAAAGACCTGGTGGCCGCCGTATTCGGGTCCTGGAACCCGGCGACGAATGAACGCTATATCCGCGATATCTTCGCGCTCGCACCGAAAGGGTCATCAAAGACCAGTTACTCGGCCGGACTAATGCTGACGGCGATGGCGATGAACCAGCGGCCACGGGCGGAGGCGCTGTTTATCGGGCCAACGCAGGCGGTGTCAGATCGCGCCTATGAGCAGACGGTCGGGATGATCGAGGAATCGAAGGATCTGATGAAGCGGTTCCGGCCACGGGATCACATCAAGACCATCGAGGACCTGTCGAACGGTTCGGAGATGAAGGTCAAAACTTTCGATCTCAATATCCTGACGGGGTCAATCCTGATCTTCGCGCTGCTCGACGAACTGCATCTGCTCGGGCGAAACGTGCACACAACGAAGGTGCTGAGGCAGATCCGTGGTGGTCTCGACAAAACGCCGGAAGGTGTTCTGCTCATCACCACGACGCAAAGCGATGATGCGCCGGCTGGAGCTTTCAAGGAAGAGCTCAAAATGGCGCGGCAGATCCGCGACGGCAAATTTCGTGGCAAGGTCATTCGCCCGACATTGCCGCTGCTCTACGAGTTTCCAGAGGCGATTGCCAAAGATCAGGCGCAGTGGTCAGACCCGGAAAACTGGCCGATGGTCATGCCGAATTTAGGCCGGTCGGTTCATCTGGGTACACTGGTGCCAGACTGGGAAACGGAGAAGCTCAAAGGCGAACACGCGGTTCGGATCTGGGCCAGCCAGCATCTCAATATTGAGATAGGCGTCGGGCTCAAACATGAAGCCTGGGCTGGGGTGCAGTATTGGGAGAAGGCTGCAGATCCGAGGTTGGCGCAGCTCAGTCGGCGAGATGCACTTGCCGCCCTGGTCGAACGAAGCGAGTGTGTCGTCGTCGGCCTCGACGGCGGCGGGCTGGATGACCTCTTCGGCCTCACTGCACTTGGGCGTGAGCCAGCTGAATTGGAAGTCGAGATCGTCGCTAACGGCGAAAGACGCCTCGCTTACATGAAGCGCTGGGGAGCCTGGAGCCGCGCCTGGTGCGATCGTGGCGTGCTCGAGCTGCGACAGAGCATTGCGCCGCGTCTGCTTGAATACTCGAAGGCCGGAGAGCTGACGATCGTCGATGACGCTCTGTCCGATATCGGCGAGATCGTCGACCTGATCGACCAGATCAATCAGGTGGGCAAGCTTGGCGGCGTATCTGTCGATCCAGCTGGGCTCGGTGAGTTGGTCGATGCGCTGGCCGAGATTGGCGTCACCGTCGAAAATGGACTTCTGGTCGGCGCTCCTCAAGGCATCGGCATGATGAATGCCATCAAGACCAGTGAACGCCGACTGAAGAACGGAATGCTGGTGCATGCCGGAGGCGAGATGATGAACTGGTGTGTCGGCAATCTCAAGATTGAGCCAACGGCAACGGCCATTCGGGCGACAAAGCAATCGGCCGGTGACGCGAAGATCGACCCGGCAATGTCTCTGTTCAATGCTGTGACGCTGATGAGCCGCAATCCCGTTGCTCAAAGCTCGGGCCTAGACGACTACATCAATCGTCTCACGGGGGCGGCATGAACTGGTTGCAGAAGACAATTGCTCCCTTCTTGGGGATCGAAAGCAAGGCTGCTGCGCCGGTCGAGCGCATAGAGCCATTGTCGGTCGTTAATACGCAGAACTGGGCCTACGAGCGGACGTGGTCAGGCGAGCGGATGGCAACGCCAGACGTTCTCGCCATTGCTGCGGCCTGGGCGTGCGTTAACCTGATCGCTGGCACGATCGGCACGCTGCCGCTGATGGTGTACCGGACCAAGGCAGACGGAAGCCGGGATCTCGCCCGCGATCACCGTCTCTGGCGCGTGCTGCATGACAGCCCGAACGCCGATCAGACGGCGGTCGACTTCCTCGAGTTCATCTCGGCCAACCTAGAGTTGCAGGGCAACGGGATTGCCCGGAAGAACCGCAACACACAACGAGAGATCGTCGGTCTGACTCCGGCTCGCGCCGACATCGTAGCCGTCAAGCGCAAGGCTAATGGCGAGCTGCGATACAGCTGGAGCGAGAACGGCGTCTCCTATGACCTGCCGCAGGATGAGGTGCTCCATATCCGAGGATTCGGCGGCGGCCCAGAAGGTGGTCTTTCGACCTTAACCTATGGTCGCCACGCCTTCGGTCTGGCCCAAGCGCAGGATCGAACCGCGGGGGGCATGTTTGCCAACGGCTTGCGTCCCAGCGTGGTGCTGTCGTTCAAGGAGTTTCTTACGAAGGAACAATATGAGCAGGTGGAGGCTCGACTGCAGCAGAAGTTTCTCGGCGCCATGAACGCAGGTCGCCCGTTCATCGCCGAAGGCGGTCAAGAGGTCAAAACCCTTTCGCTGACACCCGAAGATGCGCAGATGCTCGAATCTCGTGCCTTTTCCGTTAATCAGGTCTGCATGATGTTTGGTGTTCCTCCGCACATGATTGGGCACACCGAGAAAGCGACCAGCTGGGGCACTGGGCTTGAGCAGCAGACGCTTGGATTTCAGAAGTTCACGCTGCGCCGCCGCCTCGGTCGCATTGAAAAGGCCATGCAGAAGCAGTTGCTGACGCCTCAGGATCGTGTCGAGGGCATCACCATTGAGTTCAGCCTCGAGGGGCTTCTCCGCGGCGATAGCAAGGCCCGCGCTGAGTTCTACGCCCGCATGACGCAGATGGGCGCCATGACCATCAACGAAGTTCGGCAGCTCGAAAATTTGCCGCCAATCGACGGCGGCGATGTGCCGCGCATGCAGATGCAGAACGTGCCAATCACAGAGGCCGGTAAAGAGGAGAATTCCGATGTTCCTGCGCAAGGATAGCGGGCTGCAGTTCGCCCAAGCCGCGCCAGTGCTCGAAATCAAGGCGCTGAAGGACAGCGGCGAGTTTGAGGGCTATGGCAGCACGTTTGGTGGCGAGCCTGACAGCTATGGGGACATCATCGCCGCTGGGGCCTATGCCGATAGCCTCGCAGAGCACGCAGCGAACGGCACGATGCCCAAGATGTTCTGGCAGCATGATCCTTCTCAGCCGATCGGCAAGTGGCTCGATGCCAAAGAAGACAGCACCGGCCTCTTCCTGCGCGGGAAGCTCAACATGGGCGTTCAGCGGGCTCGCGAGGCATACGAGCTGCTCAAGGAAGGCGATATCGACGGTCTTTCGATCGGCTATCGCATTCGGGAGTACAAGGTCGACGCCGACACGGGCGTTTGGACCCTAGAGAAGCTCGATCTCAAGGAAGTTTCGGTGGTCTCGATCGGCGCGAACAGCAGCGCGACGGTATCGAGCGTCAAGGCCATGAAGGCCGCTACCGAGTTGACGGACAAGCTCAAGGCCGGGGACCGGCTTTCCGAGCGGGAATTCGAGACGTGGCTCAAGGGATTGGGCTTCTCGAATTCGCAGGCGGAGCGTGCCGCGCGCGTCCACCTGAAGGGGCAGGGGGATCCTGCCGAAGCGGACCAGTCGCTTGCATTCTTGCAGGCTCTCCGGGGCTGATCCCCACAATTCGAGGAAAACATCATGAAGACCTCTACCGTGGCCATTATGGCCGGCGGCCGCTTTACTGCGCCCGCAATGAACTATTTCGGTGCTCCACAGATCGCGTTCGAAGCCCCCAACGACCAGGGCATTAAGGCGCTCGCGCAGGAGATTAAGGACGAACACAAGAAGGCGGTCGATGCCGTTAAGGCTATCGCTGAGGACGCACTCGGCAAGGCCAAGTCCGGCGAAGATTTGACCAAGTCTTTGAAGGAGCAGGCCGACGAGGCGCTGCTCAAGATGAACGGACTGGCCGAGCAGGTTGCCGACATCGAACAGAAGATTGCCCGGGTTAACGGCGGCGACGGCGATGACGAGAAGTCTTACGGTTCGCAGTTCGTTGAAACTGACGAATTCAAGGCACTCTCATCCGCTCCCCGCGCCGGCGCGGCGGCCAATCTGCATATCAAGGCTGACATCACGACGGCCACCACCGACACGGCTGGCGCCGTCGGTGCCGGGATCACCCCGAACAGGGTTCCGGGCGTCCTTGGGCTGCCGCGGATGCGTCTGACCGTTCGCGCGCTGCTCTCTCCGGGTCGCACCGATGGCCCGCTGATCCAGTACCTGCAGGAAACCGGCTTCAACAACAATGCCGCCATGGTGGCTGAAGGCGCCCTGAAGCCGCAGTCCGACATTAAGCTGACGGACAAGGACGTGTCGACCAAGGTCATCGCGCACTGGTTCCGTGCGTCCAAGCAGATCCTCTCGGACTTCTCGCAGGTCCGGTCGATGATCGACGAGCGCCTGCTTTACGGCCTTGCCCTCAAGGAAGAGCAGCAGCTCCTGAACGGCGACGGCACTGGCGAAAACCTTCACGGCATCATGCCCCAGGCAACGGAATTCGAAATCCCTGAGGGTTTCGTTTCTCCTACGCCGCTGACCGCTATCGATATCCTGCGCATTGCCATGCTGCAGGCCGCCTTGGCTGAATTCCCGGCCACCGGCCACGTGCTCAACCCAATCGACTGGGCGGGTATCGAGACGCTGAAGGATGGCGACGGTCGCTACATCATCGGCAATCCGCAGGGCACGGCGCAACCGACCCTTTGGGGCCTGCCGGTGGTCGACACTCAGGCAATGGCCGTTGGTCAGTTCCTGACTGGCGCGTTCCGTCTGGGTGCTCAGATCTTTGACCAGTGGGATAGCCGCATCGAAGTCGGCTTCCAGAACGATGACTTCGTTCGCAACAAGGTGACGATCCTGGCCGAAGAGCGTCTCGCGCTCGCGGTATACCGTCCGGAAGCCTTCATCACCGGCGACATCAACCCACCCACCACACCCTAAGGCCGGTCAGCTGATCAAGGAGGAGGGCTGAAGTTTCAGCCCTCCTCTCTATGAGCCGAAGGAGAAGAACCATGAAGTTCGATGTTCTGCGCCAGCATTACGGAGACAAACAGTACTGGCCCGGCGATGTCCGTGACGCCTCAGAAGCCGACGTGAAGCACCTGCTCGAAAGCGGCGTCCTGAAGCGCCAGAAGGCTGAGCCAAAAACACAGAACAAGGTCGAGCCGCCCATCGAGACGAAGCGCATGACGAAGAAGGCAGATTGAACATGGCCGATATCGTTATCAAGGAACTTGGTCCGCTCTGGACCATCGATGAGGTCAAGGCGGCCATTCACGTCGACCATGATGACGATGATGCCGTGATCCAGTCCTACATGGACGCCGCCGAAAAGGCTCTGTTGCGGTTCTGCAACTTGTCTCTGGTGCCGTTTGGCCAGGAGGCGGTGTTCAAGGTCGCAGGCTTCCTTGTCGTCGGCGCCTTCTACGACGATCGAAGCGCCGAGACAGAGGACGGCATTCCTGCTGCCGCTCGTCGCCTTGTTTATCCCTATCGCTGGCTGCCACTCTAAGGAGCACCGACATGACCGAACGCACCGTTCCCCGCCTGAAGTTCAAGAAGGACTTCGATTTCAAACCGTCCAGCCAATCCACCGTCGGCTATAAGGCCGGATGGGAAGGCCCGGTGACGCAGGCTTGTGCGGATGCTGCTGTCAAAGCTGGCGTTGCCGAGCTGGTGACCGGTTCGACGAAGAAGGCCGATGCCTGACAATCGGCGCGCAGGGGCGCTGCGCGAGCGCGTCCATTGCCAGTTCGCTCCGCCGCTTGATGATGGCTGGGGAAATCCGTTGCCAGGCGTCGGTGACTTCGCCACCCAGTTCACCATCAGCGCTGCCATGACACCCCGCACCGGCGGCGAGGGCGTCGATGCTGCCCGACTGGGTGGCTCTCAGCCGTTTGTGGTCACCGTGCGCAACACTTCCCAGACGCGGCAGATCACAACAGCCTGGCGGCTCTTGGATGCCCGCAATGACAAGCGGGTGTTTGCCATCACCTCTCCTCCGGCTGATCCGGATGGAAAGAACCAGTGGCTGGAGTTTCTGGCGGTGGAGGGCAGGCAGTAAGTGGCGACAAAGATCATCGGTCTCGACCGGCTGAAGAAGAAGCTGCGTCGCCTTCCTGGGGCGGTCGAGGCTGAGATCCGCAAGGCTATGGAGCAGACAGCAAACGAAGTGGTTGCGATGGCAAAATCGCTTGTTCCTGTCTCTCCGGGGGGCGGAACGCTGCGCGACAGCATCGGATGGACCTATGGCGATGCGCCTGTCGGCGCGATGACATTGGGCAAGGTTAAGTCCGGCCGCGCTTCCGGCGATCTTGTCATCACTGTTTATGCTGGTGGAGGCGATGCGTTTTACGCACGGTTCGTGGAGTTCGGTACTGCTCCTCATCTGAACAAGGGTAGGTTCGCCGGCTCTGAGCATCCTGGCACAGCCGCTCAACCATTCTTTTACCCGAGCTGGCGGGCAAATCGCCGCAAGGGAAGGGGCCGCGTCAGCCGGGCCATCACCAAAGCCGCCAAGCGGGTAGCAGCCGGGAACTGACATGGAACCGACCTATGAACTGCAGCTTGCGGCGCTGAACAAGCTCCGCGAGACACCGGCGCTTGTTGCGATTGTCGAGAACAAGATCTTCGACCGGGTGCCGGAGCGGAATGCTGGTGGCGTGCTCGTGCCGGACGTGAGCAGCCCATATATTAGCTTTGGCCCGGTCATCGTCGACACGGAGGATGCCGACTGTATCGACGGTCTCAGCATCACCTTTCAGATCGATGTTTGGTCTTGGGGCTCCGGCGAGGCTTACGGCAGCGTGCAGACGCGGAAGATCGTCGGCGAAGTCCGCAAGGCCTTGCACCGCGCCAACCTGCCCATGAGCAGCAATGCGCTCGTCTCTATCGAGGCGGGCATTACCCGGATCCTTCGCGAAAGCGACGGCGTCACCAACCATGGCGTGATCCAGTTCACTGCCCTGGTCGAAACTCACTGAAACAGGAGGGCCGCATGGCCAAACCAGTCACCACCAAAGGCGGCCTGCTGCGCATTCTGCTAGGCAATAGCGCCGACCCCATCGTCTACACCGCCCCCTGCGGGCTTACCTCGAAATCGCTGACGATCAGCAAGAACCTCGAAGAGGTCAACATTCCCGACTGCGATGACCCGACTGCTATCGACTGGCTGGGGCGGGACGCAACCAGCCTCTCCATGGCGGTATCGGGCGAGGGCGTATTGGCCCAGGCGGCGGTCGAGGCTTGGCTCGATGCCGTCGAGAACCCTAATAGCGTTCCCGTCAAGCTCGAGCTTGAGTTTCCGACGACGACTTGGAGCTGGACTGGCTTCATGCATGTCGAAAGCGCCGAGCTGGGCGCCCCGAGCAATACCGGCCGCGTGACCGGCAATTTCTCGCTCCAGTCTGACGGCGAGATGGTCCGCACGTCGGCGGCCACCTGATGAGCCGATCGGGAAAGACGCCGCCGCTTGATTGGGCGGATGGCACGTATGAGTTCGCCCTGGCCTGGGGCGAGCTCGCAGAGCTGCAGGATATCTGCAATGCGGGACCGTTTGTGGTCGTGGCGCGCCTGGCATCGAACCAGTGGCGTATCGAGGATGTCTCGGGAGTGATCCGCCTGGGGCTGATTGGTGGCGGCGCTGAACCGGCAAAGGCGCTCAAGCTGGTGCAGACCTATGTCGAGGCGCGGCCGCAAGACCTGGTGCTCAATGCATCCTTTGCGCGCGGCATTCTCGAAACCGCGATCATGGGGGCGCCTGATGAGCCCCCGGGGGAGCCAGAGGCGGCGCGGGAGACGGTGAGCGACTAGACGATCTGCCGAATGGCAGGTTTCGCATGTCGCGCATCTATGCTGCCGGCGCCGCAATGGGCTGGACAGTGGCCGAAGTCAAACGCACCAGCATGTGGGAATTCTGGGCGGCGTGGCACGGCTATGTGAACGCCAATTCGCCGAAAGAGGGCAATAAGCTCTCCGAAAGCGAGAAGGACTATATCTGGGAGCGGCTGCAGGAGGTGGATGGGTCAGGAGGTGATCTCGTCACCCAAACCTACCTCTGGGATGGCGCCTTCATTCCCCAAGGTAAGGTTAGCTTTCGTCTCTAGCTTCGATGGCGTCCCTTACCTCGATCAAAATGCGAGCTACCGCGAGCAGGCCTGCCAACAAGAAAGCTCCTACGACAAACACGGCCGCGGTTGTTTCAGTCATCGCGGACTTGCCCGAAACGGTGAAGAAAACGGCAGCGGCCGTCATCGCGAGAACGCCAAGAATACCGGCGGCGAAGGGCTTGTAGAAGGTCGCGAGCGGCAGTGCGATCACCAGAACAACCGCAACCAAAGCTAGAATTCCTGTCCCTGACATGGCTTTCGCTCCATAGGTAAACATGGCCACCGATATCGAACGATTGATCGTGTCGCTAGAGGCGAGCACGACGAAATACGAGCGCGCTTTGGCGAAAGCCAATGGGGAAACCGACAAGCGCGTGCGATCCATTCAGCGTCAGTTCAACAGCCTGAGTGCCTCGGCTAAGAGCATGGAAAGCCGCATGGTCGGCTCATTTGGTGTCGTTGGCCGTGCATTTGGCGTGTTGGGCATCGCGCTCACCACTACGTCCATCATTCAGATGACATCGGCCTGGACGGACCTAAATTCCCGCGTGAACAACGCCGCCGGCAGCTTAGAGCGAGGGGCCGCAGTGTTGGGTCGCCTCTCAGATATGGCGAGGCGGACTTACTCCAGCCTCGAGCAAACGGCCGAAGGCTATCTTCAGAACCAACAGGCACTGTCGGCTCTGGGGTATAGCACCCAACAGCAACTCGATCTTGTCGAAACGTTGAACAACTCGCTCGTGATATCCGCCGTGCGTGGCGACCGTGCACGGAGTGTCATGGATGCTTGGTCAAAAGCCATGGCAGGCGGCAAGTTGTCTGGTGATGACCTCAATACCATCATCCAGTCGGGCGGCCGTCTGTCGAAAGCTCTGGCTGACAGCATGGGCGTTTCGGTGAATGAGCTGCGGCGCCTCGGTTCAGAGGGCAAGATCACCACCGACGTGATGTTTGGTGTCACGAGCCAGCTCGAGCAATTGCGCATTGAAGCTGACAATATGCCGGCTACTGTGAGCGACGGTTTTGTGCTGCTACGAGATGCAGTCTTCAATTTCATCGGTCAGGCAGACGCCGCAGTTGGCTCCAGCAATAGGCTTGCCGAGGCGATTATCCGCATCGCTGATGCAATCAACAACCTGCCAGAAAGCAAGGGCTGGGATCGATTCTGGGGCTTTATGGGCGATAGCCTGGCGCAGTTCGTCGAAGAGGGCGAACGAGAGATCGGCTTCATTTCCAACGTCATCGATGCGCTCTCTCAGAAAGATCCCGCCGAAGTTTTCGTAAAGCTTAATGCAGCGTTAGGCGGCAACGTGCGAACGGCCCAAGATTTCGAGCTGGCGCTTGCCGATGCTGAGCAGGCAGTTGCTAATCTCGCAGCTAACACTGCCGGACGCTTTGGAACTGCTGTCGCCGAGACCGAGAATGGGGTGGTCACGCTCGGAGAGGCTGTGCAGGATCTGTTTCAGCAGGCGCTTGAAGGCAAGGGCTCTGCCGAGGCGGCAGAAGAGGCGATACGAGCGCTCGGATCGGTGGGAGATCCCGAGTTCGCTGATCTTCAGGCGGTCATTTCATCGGTCATCGGCAACCTCTATGCGATGCGCGATGCTGCAACTGCAGCGCGGGCCGCTGTCGCCAATGCCACAACCGATCTTGGCGCGATGCCCAGCTGGCGTCAGTTCAACAAAGATCTCGGGCCCGATCTGTCTACCGACGGGCGGCCCGGTGGGCCGATCAGGCCGCCAACGCAAGGTGGCGGCGGCTCACGTGGAGGCGGAGGTGGCAGGTCGTCAGCGGATCGTTACGGTGATGAGCTGTCGCGTTGGCGCGATCGTACGGCTGAACTCGAAAAGATGACGGCGGTCCAGCGCGCCTTGAACCCGCTCGTCAATGACTATGGGTATGCCCTTGAGAAGGCCAAGGCCCAGCTAGAGCTTGAGAACGCTGCCACCAAGGCCGGGATCGCCCTCAGTCCGGAGCGCCGCGCGGAGATTGAAGGCCTGGCGGAAGCCTATGCAGTGGCAACGGCCGAAGCGGCCAAGCTAGCCGAGGCGCAGGGCGCCAATGTCAAGCAGATGGAGGCCCTGCGCGATGCCGCGCAGAACGCCTTGCAGACGATGATCGACGGTTTCCTCGAAGGAAAGAGTGCCGGAGAGATCTTCGCCAACGTCCTTTCCGATATCGGCAAAGAGCTGATTTCGATGGGTATGAACAATATCTTCGGCAGTGGAAGCGGCGGTTTCGGCATCTTTGGCCAGTTGTTCGGTAAGGGCTTCTCCAAGGGCGGCTATACCGGTGCCGGCGGCGTTCGTCAGCCTGCCGGCGTCGTGCACAAGGGGGAAGTTGTCTGGTCGCAACGGGACATCGCGCGGGCGGGCGGGGTGGGTGTTGTCGAGGCCATGCGGCGTGGCGCGCGCGGTTATGCTGATGGTGGTATCGTCTCGATGCCGCCCATGCCCGCAATGCCGTCAAGCAGCCGGGGCGATAGCGGCCCCAGCTTCACCTTTGCGCCGACGATCGATGCGCGGGGCGCCGATGTCGCTGCGGTTGCGCGGCTTGAGCGGGTGGTTGCAAAGCAGCAGGCGGAGTTTACTGGGCGGGTTAAGGAGATCGTGAGAACACGCGGCCACAAATGGTGACCGCGCTTCAAAAAGCATCAATTGGCAACGGTGCGGAAAATGGGCTCCTTGTCCGCAGCCGCCGTGAAGGTTTCGGGCGTTTCTCGAGCAAGCCGTTGGATCATCTCGTAAGCGAGTTTAGTCGACATGGCCTTTGCAGTTGCGAAGGAGGTGGTTTCATCTGCCTCGAAAGCCAAATTGATCTGGATGCCTGGACCTGCGCCTTTTCCATCGGCGGAAGACAGAGTGACGTAGACGGTTGTGGACACCAGTTTCTCGCCATCTGCCTCGATGGTTTCGAATAGCCCAAGGGCCACTGAGTGCAGCGAGCGATCATTGTAGCGCATCGTTTAAGTCTCCTGATTCTGAGATCGAAAGTCTTCCACATTGCCCCTCGTTGAACCACTCGATTTGCTCGCCGGCTTCCCAGGCTGGTCGACTGACTTCTCCCTATTTGCCCGGCAAGAGCAGTCCCGCCATGCGTCGGGCCGTACCCGGGTGAAGGATTTCGGATCGCCGCTTTGGCAGGCATCGTGGACTTCGCGGCCACTGAGCGCCAATCTGCTCGACCAGTGGCGGACGCGGATTGAGCAGGCCATGATCAGTCAGATGACGTTCACGGCCTGGCAGTCGAGCCGTTGCCGGCCGATGCGCCATCCTGGCAAGGCGGCTTTGCCCAACGGCTCGCTGACTACGATCGGCGCCGATAACAAGTCGGTGCGGGTTTCCGGCCTTGCCGGGATGCAGCTCTCGATCGGCGATATGATCCGCATCGGCTCCGGGCTCTATCGGCTGCAAGAGTTGGCGAGCGGTAGCCCGACAGCGCTGTTCGAGATCATGCCGCACCTGTGGCCCGGTACGGCAGCGGGGCAGGCTGTTTCCATCTCCAAGCCATGGTGCCTGATGACCATCGATCCGGGGTCGCTCTCCGCGTCGGCAGACGCACGCACCGGTCGGGGCAGCGTTTCGTTTTCCGCGACTGAGGCGAGATGATATCATGGCGCAGGCGACAAGTGATCCGGCCTGTATAATGCGTGCCCCATATCCGGGAAACCTTGCCGCATTTCTTCGCCGTCGAACAAGAGCCACACACTGTCCTCGTATTGGGCTCCTGTTATTCCTTCGTACCAAACCAGTATGCCGACAGAGAACCAGCTATATTTATATTCTTTGTCGGCGGTGATGCCCTGTATCTCAAACGACTGTGTGTTGTTTTGACCGATAGTGGAACGAAGTTGCTGCCATGATGTGCCTTTGTTTGTCCAGCCGGCATCGCTTGGCCCATAAACTGAATAGCTAAACGAAGTGACTTTGGCAGGGCTTATGCCAGCATTTCGGAAGCGAGCCTTGACCTTCACGTGCGGAGGGACGGAGTGTGTTCCGTCGTCGAAATGAAAGCTTGCGCCGTCATAAACGATGTAGGGCCGGAGTTGCCGTTCACCAATCTCTCGGCTCACCGCGACGGCATCCAGCGCGGCGGATGATGCATCTCTACTTGTTTTTAGCGTCTCATTGACGAGCCTGACTGCTATCGCGCTGATCAGCGTTGCGACACCTGTCAACACCACAGTAAGCCAATCGGTCATGGAGTCGGTTTGAACATTTTGGGTTCCGCCACCGTCCCTTTCCTCGTTTTGCTGTATTCCGGCTGCGTCGTTCTGGGATGGTGGATAGGAGGGCGCATGTCGGGAGCTGATCTCGAACGCCGCAAGCAGCAGAATAGCGGTCAGCAGAAGCGCAAGCGCGATTAGCGCGGGCTTGTCGTCACGGTGCATGGGCCCCTCCACGTTTTCATAAAATCATTCGCGCTGCGAAGAGTCACCCCGAACAAAGACGGATAGGCCAGCCGCTTGCGAGCGGACGGCTCAGCAAGCAGGTCAAATGAAATCCTATTCTCCGAACACCGTCGCGGCCTTGGCTGCGCGGCGATTGCTGCCGCGTGACTTTCTGACGTTGACGGCCCGCGATCGGGCGACAGGTGCGCCTGTCACGGTTGGGTTCTGGTCCGATCTCGCCAATATCTCGGCGCCGGTCATCAATCCCGAAACACGTGGCAGCGAAACGCGCGCGTTCTATGGCGCGGGTTCGCTGATCCAGATCGGCGACATTCCCGCCATTGTCGGTGTGAGCGTCGAGACTGTCGCGGTCACCATGTCGCAACTGCACGATCAAGTGGAAGCGGCAGTCCGGCTCTATGACTGCAAACAGGCTCGGGTGGAGATCCATACCGGCTTGCTGGACCCAGAGACGCGGCAGCTCGTCGATGCGGCCGAGCCAGTGTTCGTTGGCTTCGTCGATCGGGTCGAGATCCGCACGCCGACAGAGAACGAGGCGGGCGGGGCGGTTCTGACCTGCACCAGCGGCACTCAGGAGCTGTTGCGGTTCAACCCGGCGACCCGGAGCCATGAGGATCAGCAGGTGCGCGCGCCCGGCGATAGTTTTTTTAGGGATGCCGCCGTGTGCGGTGACTGGGATCACTATTGGGGCGCCGTGGGCGACAACACTGCCGGGGCGTCGAAGCGCGGCACTGTCAATGACAATGAAGGGCGCGGCGGCCGTGGCTGATATTCGGCTGGCGACGATCGCTGACCGTGTGCCCATGGTCATGCTGCTGCGCGATGCCCATGCCGCTGGCGGATTGCCCTTCGCCTTCAGCGCTGCACACGCCATGGCGCTCGTCGATCGGCACTTAGCCGAACCCTCGCTGCTCGCGCTCGTCTGTGATGGGGCAGGGGTCTTGCTCGCCAGTGCCCAGGAACATCCCTTTGCCGCGGTGCGCTATGCCATGGAAACGGTGTGGTGGATTGCGCCAGAGGCGCGAGGCAGGTTCGCGGTCCAGATGCTTGCCGCCTATGAGTCCTGGGCCACAGAGCAAGGCTGCGCCTTCGCCGGCATGGCTGCGCTCGCCAGCTTCCCGCGGGCCGGGATCATCTACCGCCGCGCGGGCTTCCGCGAAGCTGAAACCCATTTTCTGAAGCCGCTGGGCTGAGGGCTCCTAACCATGACCGTTTTCACCGCTATCGGCGCCGCGATCTTCGGCGCCGGTACGTTTCTGGCTGGTCTTACGGCGGCAGGGCTGCAAATCGCGGCCGGTCTCGCCGTCAGCCTCATCGCCAAGGCAATTCAGGGCCAGCCCGAGCCACCGAAGTTCGGTGTGCAAGGCAAGCTGCAGGCTGGCGACAACGTGCCCCGCTCGATCAATTTCGGGTTCAACTGCACGGCCGGTTCGCTGGTCTGGCACGGCACCTTCGGCCAGGGCGGCACGATGTCGGCCCGCGTCATCGCCATTGGCGATTTGCCCATTAGGGAACTGCTCTACCCGATCGTGGAAGGCATCGATTGCACGCTGCTCAAGAGCGAGGCTCATGGCGAATATGGCTGGCCGGTCGAGCAGTATCGAAAGGATGGCCGGGACCATCTCTGGGTCAGGTTCTATGACGGTACGCAGACGACTGCCGATCCGCATCTGGTTGCCGCCTTCAGTGGCAATGCGGAGCGCCCCTATGGAGCGGATCGCGTAGGGCGGGGCATTCCCTATGTCATCGTCTATGCCCGGGCGCCGGAGCGCAATGACGAGGGCGACAAGCCGCTCTTCCAAGGTGTGCCAAACCTCAAGTTCGTGTCTATCGGAACCCGGCTCTACAATCCGGCCGAAGACAGCAGCGTCGGCGGCAACGGGCCGCACCGGTGGAACGAGCCGGCGACCTGGGGCGGCAATGGCGATTTCAGTCCGGTCGTGCAGCTCTATAATCTCTTGCGGGGCGTTCGCGACAGCGTCTCGGGGCAGTGGCTCTACGGCATGCAGAACGTCTCGGCGGCGCGCCTGCCGGTGCAGAACTGGATCGCGGCCATCGGTGCGGCCCAGGCGTCCATTCCCGGCATTGCCGGGCCGGAGCCGACCTATCGTTCGGGTGGCGAGATGCAGGTCGGCGCGCAGGTGGCGACGGCTGTCGAAGCGCTGCTGACCGCGGCCAATGCGCGGCTCGTCGAGAATGGCGGGGTCTATACCGTCTTTGTCGGCCCGCCCGGTGAGCCGGTCATGGCCTTCACCGATGGCGACGTGCTGTCGAGCGAAGAGCAGAGCTTTACGCCCTTCTTTGCGCTTGCCGATACGATCAACGGGCTTGACGCGACCTACCCCAATCCGGGCGAGGGGTGGAACGCCAAGAAGGCGCCCCCCATTCTGCGACCCGATCTCGAGGCGCGGGACGGCAATCGCAGGCTGATGACTTCCGTGTCGTTCGACATGGTGCCTTATCCCGGCCAGGTGCAGCGCCTGATGAACTGGGCCTTTGCCGAAGCGCTGCGCGCACGCCGCCACACTCTGGTGATGGGGCCGGAGTTTCGGCGTGTCGAGCCGGGCGACGTACTCGCCTGGACCTCTTCGCGCAATGGCTATATCGGCAAGCTCTTCCGTGTCGATGGGGCGGTTTATAAGTCCAACCTCGATGTGATCCTCGACCTCACCGAAGTCGACCCTTCTGATTACGATTGGGGCGCTGGCGACTATCGTCCGGTGATCGACGGCCCGCTGGTCGTTGTCGGCCCGCTGCCCATGCTGATGACGGGCTGGGAGGTGTTTCCGGCCGTGCTCTATGACGATCAGGGTCGGCCCCGCCGACCGGCAATCGAGGTGCGCTATGCGCGGAACCTGCCCGATGTGCGGGCGGTGCGGGTGCAGGTCTTTCTGGCCGGCGGCGTTCTGCCAATCTTTGATGGCGAGGCCCCCTATGGCGCTCCGTTTTCGGCCATCCTCAACGGACAGTTCCTGCCGAATACCTCTTATGAGGTACGTGGTATATTCGTTCGCATGGGTGAGGGTAGTGGCCAGTGGTCTGATCTGCTGCCGGTCACAACGCCCGATATCCGGCTCTCCGATTTCGATCTCTATGGCGAAGTGATCGGTTTCGATCAGCTCAAGCCCGATATCCTTGAGTATCATGACTGGGTCGATGAGGGCGTCGAGTTCGCGCTGACCTCGGCGCGCGACCTGCTCGACAAGGTGCGGCAGATCGAACGCCTGACGACTGGCCTCGACTTGAGCAGCTATGATCGCATCCAGACGACCAAGCAGGAGATCAGGCTTGGCGATGGTCGCGTCACGGCGGCGTTCCAGAGTGCCATCACGGTTGCGACTGGCCCTGACAGCGCGCTTGCCCAGCAGATCGTCAGCGTGTCGACGGAGTTGGCCGGAAAGGCGAGTTCATCTGCCGTCGATGCCCTGATATCGACGGTGAGCCAGCAAGGCGACACGATCAATGCGCAGGGGCAGCGCGTGTCATCGGTCGAAGCCGCATTGCCGGGAAAGGCAAACCAATCGGCGCTTAATGCGCTGACCTCGACTGTCACGCAGCAGGGGAGCACGCTGACCGCGCAGGGTCAGGCCATCACGTCGGTCCAGTCGAGCCTTGGCAGCAAGGCCGATGCCTCTGCGGTACAGGCCCTCACCACGCGCGTTTCAAACGCCGAAGGCACGATATCGAGCCAGGCCGACCTGGTCACGGATCTGGCGAGCACCGTCAATGGCGCGACGGCCAATGCTCGCATGCGCGTGGGGGTCTATAACGGGCCACTTGGGATCAATTCGCGCCTCGCATTCGAGGCGCGGGTCAACACCACATCAAGCGCCGTCTGGCGCGTGGCGGGCTTTTACCTTGATGTGAATGCCAGCCTTGCCCGTGCCGTGCTGGCGGTTGACCAGTTTGCCGTGACGCCGAGCATTGGCAGCACTGCTGCGTTCGCGCCCTTCATCGTCCAGGGCGGTGCCGTCTATATGAACCGGGCGCTGATCCGCGATCTGACGGCGGAGAATATCACAGCTGACAAGCTCGATGCGCGGCAAGTCATCATCAACGGGACAGCGGTCACCGAAATTCTCGGTCAGAGCGCCGTCACGCGCGGCTCCATCGGCTTGCAGGATGGCCAGCATATCCCGGGCTCAAACTATCAGCTCACGGTCTCTGCCTGGGCGGAAAACCGCAGCACCGACAATGACCGTTACAATGCCGTGTGGATGAACATGGACATTGTGAACACTGCCGGCTCAAGCGCCGATATCGAGGTCAAGATTTTCGGCAGCTTCGGGGTTGTCGCGGAGCGTCGGTGGCTGGTGCCGCCCGGGACAAACAACACTTCCTTCCTCGCCATTGATCGCCGGCCGAACGCCACCGTCGAGTATCGGGTCGAGGTGGTTATCTTCCGCGGTCAAAGCCAGGTGATCCTCGAAAAGCGCCGTATCCTCATCATGGCAATGCAGAAGTAGGTCCCATGTTTTTCACCATCTATGAGCCCAGTATGGGGCCGAAAACCGGTCCCATCGTTGCAGCTTATGAGAGCGAGGAAGGCCATGATGTTGAGGCTGTCTTGAAGCCGGGTCAGGTCGTGCTCCGCGGCGTCCAGTCCGACCCGAGCCTTCATTCCGTCCGCTATGGCAAAGTCACCGACCGTCCGAAGGTGGCAGAGGATCGATACGAGGTGCCGGCCGATGGTAATTCTGAAGTGAGCTTCGATCTGCCGCAAGGAACAGAGATCTGGCACGAGGGCGAGCAGTTGACCGGGGAGGGGCCTTTCGTGTTCCGCGTGGCAGTTCCGGGCACTTATGGCTTCGCGATCCTGCCGCCCTTTCCCTATCGGCAGCAATTCGTGGAGATCGTCGCCCATGCTGTTTGAACGAGCCGTCACGCCCGACCACGTCAAAGCCGAGTGCGAGCGACGGATCACCGAGCGCTACCCGCTGGGCAAGCAGAACACCATCACCCTGCGGGGCGGTCCGGAGCGCGACGACATGCTCGCCTTCATCGAGGCGATGATTGCAGCTTCGCACCGACTGGAGGCGCAGGTGCCGATCCCCGCCGACTACCGACACGACGAACACTGGTCCTGATGCCCGCTTCGAGCGGGCTTTTTCTTGCCTGAGGCATCCATGACACTTCCTACCGAAATCAAAGGCGGCACGGCGACCATTGCGCAGGGCGAGCGCGCCGTAACTGGCCAGAACACGCGGTTTACCCTTTCGCGGCCAGGCGACGTGTTCTGGACGCCCTATGGCAATATGCGCATCGCTTCGGTGCAAAGCGATACGGCGCTGACCCTGGCCTATGATTGGGTGCAACAGGGGCAGGCAGGCGGTCCATACGAGATCCGTATCGTCACCGATGGGCTGCAGGCCGGTGTGCGCGAACTGCTCGAGCTGCTGGCGGCCGGCAACTATGCCACGCCCGATGCCAAGGGCACGCTGGCGCAACGCGCGGCCTTTGATGGTGAACCGCAGGGCTTTATCTTTTGGCAGATCGATGTCGATCCGTTCCTGATCTATGTGAAGCTCTCGGCAGCATTGGGCGACTGGACGGAAGGGGTTTCACTCCAGGGCGCTACGGGCGGGCCGGGACAGCCTGGACCTTCCGGTCGCAATGTCGAGCTCAGATCTTCGGGCACGCATGTGCAATGGCGTCTTGTCGGTGATCCGATCTGGTCTGACCTTGTGGCGCTGGAATTGCTGCGGGGTGCAGACGGGCGTGAGGTGCAGTTCCAGACCAGCGAGACACATATCCAATGGCGGTATGCTGGGGCCAGTGAATGGAGCGACCTTATCGCGCTCTCATTGCTTAAAGGGGAACAGGGCGATCAAGGCGACCCCGGCAATCCGGGGGCTGATGGCCGCGAAATCGAATTGTCCGCTTCTGAAAGCCACGTGCAGTGGCGCTATGTGGGCGAAACTGACTGGAAAGAAGTCGTTCCACTCATCGCCCTGAAGGGTGACGTTGGTGACAAGGGTGATGATGCCTATGCGGTTGCGGTTGCTGAAGGCTTCGTTGGCAGTCGGGCGGAATGGCTGGCGTCTCTGAAGGGCGAACAGGGCGACAGCTTCAATGTCGATGCCACTGGCACCTTTGCGGAGCGCGCTGCTTATGATGGCGAGGCGGAAGGGTTTGCTTATCTTTCCACGGACACGGGCGAACTCTTCATCCGGCAGGGCAGTGGCTGGTCTGATGGCATTCCCTTCGGCAAAGGAGCGGACGGTGCTCCTGGTCAGGACGGAAGCCCCGGTGCAGACGGCGAGGATGGCGATGATGGCGAACCCGGTGCTGACGGCGCCGATGGTCGCGAGGTCGAGCTTCAGAAATCTCCGACGCATGTGCAGTGGCGCTATGCGGGAGAGGATGGGTGGACCGATCTGATCGCGCTGGTCGATCTCAAGGGCGAGCCAGGCTCGCCCGGTAGGGATGGGACGGATGGCGATCCAGGAGCGCCCGGTTCACCAGGAAATCCGGGTGCTGACGGTCGCGAAATCGAGCTTCAGGTCTCTCAAACGCATGTCCAGTGGCGCTTGGCGGGCGGTGCATGGGCAAACCTGATTGCCCTCGCCGAGCTGCAGGGGCCGCCGGGCGCGACGACGATCGGCGGCATCGATGGCTTGCAAGAGGCGCTAGATGGCAAAGCCACGGCGGCTCAAGGCGCAAAGGCCGACACAGCAGTTCAGCCGGCAGCTCTCGGTGCTGCCGCTGCCATGAACGAGGCGACTGCGGCGCAGTTGCTGGCTCGTACCGCGGACGTTCTGGTTGCTCCCGATACGATTGGCGCGGCCAAAGCCTGGGTCACACTGGCCTATGCCGCGACCCGGTCGCTGGTCTGGACGGATGCATGGGCTCGGGTCTGCATCCTGAGCGGGAATATGGCGGTATCGAACCCCACGAATATCGAGGCCGGTGACACTATCATGCTGCTGCTAAAGGGCGGCACGACGACTGAGCGCACGGTGAGTTGGGGCACCTACTTCAGAGGCAATCTGCCGACCGAGACGGTGACGAGCGCTCGTTGGCTTCTGGTGACGCTTACAGCTCTTTCGACCACCGAAATCGCGACCAGCTATGTGGTGATCGAATGATTTTGCCGGGTTTTCCAAAACCGCTGATTGGCAGAAAAGGTTACTCCGGACCGGAATTTGTTGGCGCTTTCATAACCAACGTTGCATCTGGAAGCCCGACACTGCAAATCCCTCAAGGATATTCTGAAGGCGATCTACTGATTGCAATTGTCCTTTCGGGAGGTTCCAACTTTGGCGCGCCCACGCCTGAAGGTTGGGAAATGAAACTTTTTGGTGTTTCCGGTTCATCGTTGTTTTCGCGAATTGCAACCAATAATGAACCGCCGTCATACCTTTTCACATCCACCGGAACCTCCCGAAAAACAGGCATCATGCTTGCATATAGAGGCGCAAGTATGATTGACGTTGTGGGTGAAGATACGGTGAGCACTCCCGCATTGTCGGTTGCGAAAAGCATAAACTTGACCGAACCGGGGGCAATCATCGGGTTTTGGGCGTGGGCTAGTACGGGGCAACCTGTCGCCTTGCCGCCTGAAATGACATTGCGAACGTCTTGGGCGGGCGGCTTGGGGCCACGTGCTGCTGTTTTGGACGAACCGAGAGCGCAGGCAGGCCCGACAGGTGATCGAACTTTCCAGTGGGCAACAACGGGCGGAAACAAAACAGCAAGATTGATTTCAATCAGGTGAACACATGAATGCGCTTTATTTCGAAGAAACACCGAACCAGTTCGTCCGATATGCTGGTCAAAATATCGACGGGCAGCAACATCCCGGCTGGCAAAATTACGCCCGGCTTTGGATGGTGGAAGAACTGGCAGCGATCCGTCTGTTCATCCCTGAACCTGCCGATCCTATCCCTGAAGGCAAGATCAGCACCGGCCAGTCCGTGCAACGGATCGATGGAGAGGTGAAGTTCGTCCACACGCTGGTCAACAAGCCCCAGCCGACATTGGCAGAGCGGCGGGAGGAACTGATGCCTCGTCTCGGCCAGCGCTGGGATGCTGCGGAGAAGGGTGGCACTTCCGCCATGGGCTGGAATGTCCGCACCGACGCGGAAGGGCAGGCGAAGATCACCGGCGGCGTCGTCGCCTTCACCAACGATCCGACGCTGGGCACTGTGCCCTATGAGATCCAGCCCGGCGTCTGGGTCGACCTCGACGAACCAACCATGTGCGCTTTGGGCGTGATCGTGACCCAGCACGTCAAGGCTTGCGCCTCTCGCGCCCGGGCCATCAGCGAGGCCATCCAGTCGGCAAACAGCCATGCCGCAATGGATGATGCAGAGGCAGCGATCGGGGAGGGGTGGCCGGGGTGATCAGGCTTCCGGCTTGGTTTTAGCCCGCGCCTCAAGCTCGGCTTCTTTCGCTGCAAACCAGAGGCTCACAAGACGAAATACCCTGTTGTTGCCCGCCGTCTGGCTGATCACCAACAGATTGAGAACGATGAATGCCACGATGGCCGCGGCAATCATCCAATCGAGTTGCCCAACTGCAGAACGCGGAGCCATCACCCAGCCTACGAAGGCGACGAGAAAAATCACAAGGGCGGCAACATTGGCCAGCAAGGCGGTCCATCTAAGCAAGGGGCAGAACTCCGAACGTCGACCGCCCTTACCGGCCCGGAACCGGGCAGGCAAGCCATCTATTCGGTTTCCAAGCGTGCGCCTCAGTCATAAAAGAAAAGGTTTCCGACGCGATTGCCAACGATGTCGAGTTGTTCGTATCCGGTGATCTCGATCAGAAGATCGGTCGTCAGATTGAGGGAGGCGCTTCCAGGCCCATTGGCGCCAAGACCGGTCCCGTCATCAACGAATATGAAGGTGCGCTCACCAATCTTTTCGTCCACGTACGAGAACACTGCAACGCCGTTGCCGGGTAGTGGTTTGCCATCACCGGCCTTCCACTGATTGAGCAAGACTGCTCGCCACATCGCGTCATCGCCCGTCATCAAGCCATAAGAAGAGTAAAATACCTCTTCCGGGTGCACGAAGGTGGCGTCGTTCATTGTGTTAATCCGAATGCCGTGCTCATGCGCATTGAAGTTCGGGATCTCGACGAGGTTGTACTTGCCGCCCAAGAAGAGCTGCCAGTTTCCGAGATCAAAAGTGTACTTGGCTGGCGGCGGGGGCACGTCGGGGAAGACAACGACGTCATCATCATTCGGAGGCATGCCGAACATGTCCTCGATTTGCTTCTCCAGGTCGAGAGGGTCGTACGGCTTGTCGTCGATGGTCTTCAGCCATTCGCGAGCGGCAACCAAGGCATCGCCGTCATACATTCCTGAGCCGGCCGGCATTTCGGCTGTGAAGGCGGCGGCAGCGTTGGTCTTGTTCTCAACGATCACGCGGTCTGCCGGGCCAGCGCCCATGAGCACTTCGTAGGCAAGCATGCCAGCATCGATCTGCCCGCGATCGAGCACGCCTTCCCAGTAGGCCAGTCCCTCGGCATCAGGCTCACGGCCAAAGAGATTGCGATACACAGAGGTGATGATCTCGGCATTGGTGCTGCCGGCATAGAGCGCCTTGAACTCGGGCGAGTCGACAAAGGAGCTAGCCACTGCTCCCAGGGAAACGCCGGCTTCGATGCGGGCTGCCCAGTATTCAACGCCTTCGGCATCGGCTGGTCGGTTGAAAAAGGCGATGTAGATTTTCTGAACGTTGAGCGCTGCTGACACGCGGATTACCCCCAAGCTGTCCCGTAAGACTATGTGCGATCCATAACAGTGGTCTGGATGACGCCGGGTTAATCTGAACCGTCAGTCTCGAGGCATCAACTTAGCAATGCTTCTACCTTTTCATCACCGATAGGAGGCCTGACATGGCCAAGACCAAAGAACTCGACATGAGCCGCTTTTCCAACTTCGGCATTCACGAACTGTCCGAGCAGGACGGCAAGGTGAAGATCCAGGTGGGCATCACGATCACGCTCTCACCGGCCGCTGCCGCAACCGTGTCCTTTCAGGACGAATATGACGACGAAGAAGCCCGCGGCGCGCTGCGGCAGCGCCTGGCACGGCGGGCCTTGCAGATCCTTGCCGCTGATGTAGCGGCGCTCTAGGTGGGGCTGCTGCTCTACTGGTTCGGGCCGAAGCGGCGTTAATCTGTGTATGCTGCCGCCGCTGCTTCAAGATTAGCGGGGTGGATCTTCACTAGCTCGGCTAGATTGTTCAGAACATGAGCAATTGAGAAGAGTTTGGCGATGCTGTCGAACGCAACGTCTGTAGTCAGAATGAGGTTTTTGTCCTCCAGTCTTCCTTGAGCGCGCCACGTTGCGATGATGGCGCCGCCGTGATCATCGCCATGTCCGAAGATGTGCCCGTGAGCGATCATGTTGCGCTCTTTGGCAACTTTGTTGAGCAAGTCATTTAGCGCACTGTGACCCGCGTCTTGTTGCTCTCGCGATAGCTGGGTCTCTCGCAGCAGTGCCCTCGCAGTATGCACCTTCTGCGCTAGATCCATGTTCGCCACGACGATGCGCTGTTGTGGCCACGTGATGCGCATGAGTTGGCCAAGCAGTTCGTTCAGTGACATTTCCATTGCTGCGAACATCGACATGTAGAAGCCTACCAAAGCGAACGCTTGATAGGGCTGCTCTATTACGCCAATGGCGTCCAGTTCAGCCCGCAGTTCCGAGTGTTCGTCCATCTCTTCATCCCCGACGCATGACGATGCCAGAACGGCTCTTAGAGCCGTCGGGCGCAACGTTTCGCTAATTCTTATCACAGGAGGCCGATATGGCCGATGCTAAGTTCGCCCGGTGTCATGCCGTCACCGCGAAATGGGAAGGAGGCTGGTCGAACCATGCTGCTGACCCTGGCGGCAAGACGATGTACGGCATCACCGAGGCCGTCTATCACGCCTGGCTCCGCAGCAAGGGGCAGGGCGCCAAGCCAGTCCGCAACATCAGCCGGGCCGAAGCGGAAGAGATCTACTTCGACCAGTACTGGAAGCCGGCGGGCGGCCCTACGCTGGCCGTGGGCGTCGATCTCGCGACCTATGACGCCGCGGTCAACTCCGGCGTCTCGCGCGGCCGCAAATGGCTGATGGCCGGGCTCGACCCGAAAGACGACCACGCCCAGACCGTGAAGAATATCTGCCGACAGCGCCTTGGCTTTGTGCAGTCGCTCAACACATGGAAGGTGTTCGGCAAAGGCTGGGGCAATCGCATTGCCGATATTCAGGCCAAGGGCGTTGCCTGGGCGCTAGCCGCGACGAGCGATCCGCACGTGGTCAAGCAGCAGCTCGAGGACGAGGCCGACAAGTCCAAGGCTACGGCTGGGAAACAGACTGGCGCGGCCGGCGCTGCTGGCGCTGGCGGGGCAGGGGCGGTTGGCACCGATCAGGTTTTCGCCAATGGCTGGATCGTTGTCGGTCTGGTGATCATCGCCGTTGCTGTCGTCTTCGTCCTCGCCTCGCGCGCCAAGGTCAACCAGCAGCAGGCCGAGGCCTACAGGCGCGAAGCCGCAGCGCTCTGACCGCTCCGATCATCACTGTTCGTCATCCGCCGCCAAAGGGCGGCTTTTTTGTGCCCGGAGGCACCATGTCCCAGCAACTGATCAACGTCCTTATCGAGCACCTTCTGGTGCCATTTGTCATCGCGCCTTTCGCCCTCTGGATCGCTGCCCGGTATCAGCAGTGGACCGGGCGGCAGATCGAGGCGAAGCACCGCGAAGCGCTCCAATCGGCGCTTGAGAATGGTGTGCGTTTCGCCATCCAGGAAGTCTTGCGCCAGCGGCCCCAAGCGACTGCTGCGGATATCACCACCACCTATCGCGAAGTCATCACGGAAACTGCTGGTCAGTACGTGCGGGATTCCGTGCCCGAGGCGCTGCGCCATTTTGGCCTCGACCGCATGTCTGATCGGCTCCGCGACCTGGTTGTGCCCAAACTGCCGCTTCCGATCGGCACGGTTCTGCCGAACGGTGACACGCTCATCGGCCGCGCGCCGCAAGGAAGCTGACGCATGTTTATCCGCGTCGTCACCGGCATCCAAAAGCACTTCGACGAGCGCGTCGTTGAATGGGCTATGGCAGCGACAGGTATGTATTGGGGCTGGACCTTGGCCCAGCCTGGTAAGGCTTGGACAAATGAGGCCGCTTGGGCGGGGATGCTTAGGATCACCACAGAAGACACTTGGGGCGTCCTCTGCATGCTTGCTGGCGGCTTCTGGCTCGTGGCCTTGACTGTCAATGGCACGTTCTCTGAAACCGCCTATTCGCGGTATTCGCCTCTGGTTCGGGGGCTTGCTGCCCTCGGCGCCGTCTTCGTTTGGTGGCAAGTCGTGATGTCGGTTTCGGCGGTGCAAACCTCCGGCTCCGGCATTTACCCATTGCCGCTCTTCCTAAGTATTTGGTGCGTCAGGAACGCCTGGCGGGACATCGGCGAAGAAAGGCGATCCGCACGTGCCAGTGATCGAAGGGCTTGACCCCAATCTACAGGCTATCGGCACGTTCCTCTTCATGACGGCCGTCGCAATCTTCACAGCCTATCATTATGTGTTCGGCAAGAAGCCAAAGCCTGAAACCAAGGAGTTCGCTGTTGCCGGTCAGCTCGCCGACATGGGGCCGGTCAAAGAGCTAATCGAGCAGGCTGGGTTGCAGATACAGCAGCAGATTCGCACGAACCTGCACCTCGAGGCCACGGCCAAGGAAATCAGCAGGCTGGCTGACATCCTCGAGCAGCAGATTGAGGAGGCGCGCCGGGAAAAGGAGATTGCCGAAGAGGTGCAGCGGCAACTGAAGGATCGGGGGTGAGGCGATCACATTCGGAAAACCCCGATTGACTCTCTGGGCCTGTTTGTTCTTTGTCTGTTCTCATTGCTTCGCGTAGGAGAACAGGCCCATGAGCATCGCAATCAAGGTATCGCCGGCAGTCCAGGTGCGCCGTCTCAAGGCCACGCACGCCTATCTGTCCGAAAAGGACATTGCCACTCTGACCGGCATCGATCTCAACAAGGTCAAGGCGGCTCTCGCTTCGGAAGCTGCGGGCAAGCGCATCAAGAAATGAGCATGACGCCCAGCCGGCGCCGGTTGGACGCCGTGCGCCTCAAGCACCTGGCCGAAGATGGCTGGGTGCTCATCTACCGGTGCAACTATTGCCGAAACGAGACCGCGTTCCTCGCCAGCGATGTGGTCGATATCTGGGGGCCGGAGATGAAGGCTTTTGAGCCGCCGCAGCGGTGCGGACGCTGCCGGGTCAGCGGCTATATGCGCGTGCAGCACTATTTCCCAACCAGCATCGACGTAGGCAAGCTGCGGTTGCGCCGTCCGGCAGGCAAGCGATCGGTGCAGGTTTGGAAGTGGGAGATGTATGGTGGGCCGGGCGCGCGGTAGAACGTGCGCCGAACAAAAGTGTCTCACTTTCGATGGGGTTGAAGAAAGTGAGACAAAAACCCTGAAAAAGAACAGCAAAATCAGCGGCGCAAAGAGAGGGTGGCGATCCCGACAGGATTCGAACCTGTGACCAACAGCTTAGAAGGCTGCTGCTCTATCCAGCTGAGCTACGGGACCGTCAGCGCTTTCCTAATTCCATTCCGCGCAAAATGGAATGGCCTGCGCTCAGGAAGTCGCGATCCCCCGTACCGGTACCGATACCGGCTCCGGCTGCGCTATTCTCGCGGTGCTTTCCCGCACCACCAGTTCCGAGCGCAGAACGATTCGCAGCGGCGTGGGCAGCGCATCGGGCTCTTCGATGGTGTCGATCAGAGTTTCCGCGGCCATGCGCCCCAGGGCTTCGCGCGGCTGGCGCATGGTTGTCAGGGGCGGCACGTAATGTGGCGCAAAGCCGAGATCGTCGAACCCCACCACCGAGATATCCCGCGGACAAATAACGCCGTGCTGGCGAAGGCCTGACAGAAACCCGATTGCCGATTCGTCATTGGCCGCGAACACGGCCGTGGGCCGGGCGCCCATCGAAACGAACCGCGCAGCGGCAGCAAACCCGCTCTCCGTGTCGAAATTGCCGCGCAATTGCCATTCAGTGGGCGCCGGCAAACCATGCTTGTCGAGTGCGCGCAAAAAACCTGCCTGACGATCCCGCGCGATCACATTGTGCTCGGGGCCGAGCAGATGTCCGATCTGGCGGTGACCGGAATTGATCAGGTGCTCGGTGGCCCGTTCGGCAGCATCAATATTGTCGGTCACGACGGTATGAAACCCGGACTGGCGGATATCTTCGCAAGCGATCACGATGGGGATGTCCCCCGCCTGCGCCGAGAGCGTGCGCAAGGTGTGGGTATCAAGCGATCCATCAAGCAGCAGAAGCCCGTCTGCCCGGTTTGAAAGAAGAAAATTCTCCAGCCGCCGCACTGTTTCGTGGCCGAAGTAAAGGTTGAGAACGAGCACGCCGTAATCGCGCGACGCCGCCTCACGCTCGATCGCGTCAAGAATTGTGGAAAAGAACGAATTGCGGATGTCAGGTAGCGCCACGAGAATGGTCCGCGCGGTGCGCTGACGCAGCGATCGGCCAGCCTGATTGAGTGTGTAACCCGTTACACGCACGGCTTCCGACACCCGTGCGCGCGTTGCCTCGCTCACCTTCTCCGGAACAGAAAGAGCCCGGCTGACTGTGGCGGTGGAAACATTTGCGTGTCGCGCAACGTCTTGTATCGTCGGCGTTTTCTTTGTCATGATCACGTCTGGCAGCGCCCCCTCTCGCTGTCAGGATTTCGATCTGTCTAAAACGATCTTGACAGGTCTGCAAGGCTCGTATGAAACTCCTGAAATCGATTGCAATTGGTGTTTAAGCCTCTTTGCAATCGATTACACGCGGCCGGCCGGGGTCCCTATGAGGAGGGCACCCAGCGGCTGGCGGCATGATTGGGACGAAGGTCCCTCGTGTTCGTTGGGAGGACATATCTATGAAGAAATTCACGGTGGTTGCCGCAATGGCAACCGCACTGCTCGGCTCGACCTCTGCCTTTGCAGCCGAGCTGGAAGTGACGCACTGGTGGACATCGGCTGGTGAAGCTGCTGCCATCGCCGAATTCGCCAAGGTCTTCGAAGAAGAAACCGGCAATACCTGGGTCGATAGCGCGCTCGCCGGCTCGGGCACTGGCGCCAACCCGGTGATCATCAGCCGCATCATCGGCGGCAATCCGATGGGTGCCACCCAGATGAACACCGGCCGCGACGCCGAGGAGCTCATCCAGGCCGGTCTCATGCGCGACCTGACCGACATCGTCGCCGACCTGGACATCGACAGTTTCTATGTCGACCAGTCGCTGCTCGAGCCGTGCCGCTACGAAGGCGGTCTCTACTGTCTGCCGATCAATATCCACTCTTGGGACTGGCTGTGGCTCTCCACCGCCGCCTATGAAAAGATCGGTCAGCCGGTTCCCACCAATTGGAATGAGTACGTTGCCTCCTGGCCGGCTCTTCAGGAAGCGGACATCCTGCCCTTCGCCCTGGGCTCCGGTTGGCCGATCAACGGCATTCCGGGCGTGCTCATGGCCGGCATCGGTGGCACCGATCTCGTCCTCCAGGTCAATCGCGACAAGAGCGGCGATGCCGTTCGCGGTCCCGAATTCCGCAAGGTTGCGGAAGCCATGGACCAGCTGCGCAGCGTCGTTTCGCCCGAAACCATGGTTCCCTCGTTCGGCGATGCTGGCAACCAGCTCCTGACCGGTGAAGCCGCAGGCAATATTCACGGCGACTGGCTCCAGGGCGACTTGCAGATCGCAGGCGGCGTGCCTGGCGAGGACTACGAATGTCTTCCCGCACTCGGTCTTGGCACCCAGCTGACCGGCGGCGGCGACAGCTTCTACTTCCCGGTTCTTCCCGAAGGGACCGATCCTGCCGTGATCGAAGCTCAGGAGCAGCTCGCTCGCATCCTGATCTCGCCTGATGCCCAGCTCAAGTTCAACCTGGTCAAGGGATCCATGCCGATCCGCACCGACATCGATCTGTCGGGTGCCAATGCCTGCATGACCAAGGCTCTGGGCCTGCTGGAAAATGGCCTTCTGCCCTCGGGTGACTTCTCGCTCTCGAGCGACACGCAGAAGCAGCTTGAAGACCTCAACCTCGAGTTCATCGCCGACGACAACATCACCGTCGATGACTATGTCGAGCGCTACGCCTCGATCATCGAGCAGGCTGACTAAGTCTGCCGTCACGCGCCGCCTTCTGGCGCAGTAGCGTAATATGTGGCCGGCCTTGGTTGCCAAGGTCGGCCACTTCCACATGGAGAGGCATAATGGCGGATGTCGCCACGCAGCCGGGGCAGGGGGCCGAGACGTCGACACGTCCCGGTTTTGTCCAGAGGCTGTTCCTGCACAACATAACGGCCAAGGTGGCCGCACTGCCCATGATTGCGACCGTGCTCGTGATCTTTGTCGGCTGCACCGCCTGGACGATTTATTACTCGTTCACCAATTCGCGCCTTCTGCCGCGCAACGATTTCGTCGGCTTCGACCAGTATGTTCGCCTCTTCGGCACGAACAGGTGGAACATTTCCATCACCAATCTGCTGATGTACGGCTCGATGTCGCTGGTCCTGACCCTGACGCTGGGCTTTCTGCTGGCGGTGCTGATGGATCAAAAGATCCGCTTCGAAAGCGCCTTCCGCACCATCATGCTCTATCCTTTCGCCCTTTCGTTCATCGTGACGGGCCTTGTCTGGCAGTGGATCATGAACCCCACGCTCGGCCTTCAGGGCACGATGCGGAACCTGGGCTGGACCGGTTTCACCTTCGACTGGATCTCCAATCCGCGCATGGTTCTTTTCGCGCTGCTGATCGCGGGCCTTTGGCAGGGCGTCGGCTTCTGCATGGTGCTGATGCTTGCGGGTCTGCGCGGCGTGGACGAGGAAATCTGGAAGGCCGCGCGCGTTGACGGCATTCCCACCTGGCGTACCTATATCTCGGTTGTTCTGCCCATGATGCGTGGCGTGCTCGTCACCTCGGTGGTCATCATCGGTTCGGGCATCGTCCGGCTTTACGATCTTGTCGTGGCGCTCACCAATGGCGGCCCCGGCATTTCCTCCGAAGTCCCTGCCAAATACGTCTATGACTACATGTTCGGCGGCGGCAATATCGGCCAGGGTCTGGCGGCATCCACCATGATGCTCGTGACCGTGATGATCATCATGGTTCCGTGGGCCTATCTTGAATTCGGCGGAAAGGGGCGACGCTGATGAGCCAGACCGCAACCATGACGGGCACCGCGCCCGCATCCAGCAAATCGCTTGAAGACGGTCCGCGCGGCGAACGACCGAAACCCTTCTTCACGCCCAAGAAGATCATCATCTATACGACGCTGGTCTTCTTCTCGCTCTACTTCCTGTTTCCGCTCTATGTGATGCTGGTAACCTCGTTCAAGACGATGCCGGAAATCCGTTTCGGCAACATCTTCGCGCTGCCCAACCAGATCAATTTCGATGCCTGGCACCGCGCCTGGACATCGGCCTGTACGGGTCTGACCTGCAATGGTCTGTCGCCCGGGTTCTGGAACTCGGTCAAGATCACCATCCCCTCCACCATCGTGTCGATCTTCATCGCTGCGGTGAATGGCTACGCGCTTGTCAACTGGCGCTTCCGGGGCTCGGAGATCTTCTTCTCGATCCTGATCTTCGGCTCGTTCATCCCATATCAGGTCATGCTCTATCCGCTCGTGATGATCACGCGCGAATTGGGAATCTTTGGCACCCTGCCGGGGATCATCGTCATCCACACCATCTTCGGCATGCCGATCCTGACGCTTCTGTTCCGCAATTACTTCGCGTCTCTGCCACAGGAATTGTTCAAGGCCGCGCGCGTCGACGGGGCAGGCTTCTGGCGCATTTTCTTCGAGATCATGCTCCCCATGTCGCTGCCGATCTTCGTCGTGGCACTGATCCTGCAGATCACCGGCATATGGAACGACTTCCTGTTCGGCGTTGTCTTCGCCGGCACTCAGAACCTGCCGATGACCGTGCAGCTCAACAACATCGTCAACTCCGCCCAGGGTACACCGGAATACAATGTCAACATGGCAGCCACCGTGCTGACCGGCCTTGTTCCGCTCATCATCTACTTCGTATCCGGCAAGCTGTTCGTCCGCGGTGTCGCCGCCGGCGCCGTGAAGGGATAATTCCAGATGCAACACAGCGTTTCCATTCGCGACCTCTCGCTCAATTTCGGTAGCGTCAAGGTGCTCGAGCACCTCAACCTCGATATCGCGCAGGGCGAGTTCATCGTGCTGCTCGGGCCCTCGGGCTGCGGCAAGTCCACCTTGCTCAACTGCATTGCGGGCCTGCTCGACGTATCCGACGGGCAGATCTTCATTTCCGGCAAGAACGTCACTTGGGAAGAGCCCAAGGACCGCGGCATCGGCATGGTGTTCCAGTCCTACGCGCTTTATCCGCAGATGTCGGTGGAGCGGAACCTCTCCTTTGGTCTCCGGGTCGCCGGCATGCCGAAGGACGAGATCAATCGCCGCGTCGCTCGTGCTGCCGAGATCCTGCAGATTCAGCCCTTGCTCAATCGCAAGCCTGCCAATCTGTCGGGTGGCCAGCGCCAGCGCGTCGCCATCGGCCGGGCCCTCGTGCGCGATGTCGATGTCTTCCTTTTCGACGAGCCTTTGTCCAACCTCGACGCAAAGCTGCGTTCGGACCTGCGCGTCGAGATCAAGCGCCTCCATCAGCGTCTCAAGAACACCATGATCTACGTCACCCACGATCAGATCGAGGCTCTGACTTTGGCCGATCGCATCGCCATCATGAAAAGTGGCGTTATCCAGCAGCTTGCCGATCCGCACACCATCTACAACAAGCCGGTCAATCTCTACGTCGCCGGCTTCATCGGCTCGCCTTCGATGAACTTTCTCAACGGCACGATAGACGGCACGACGTTCACCGCCGACGATGGCACAGTCATGCCCATCAATGCCTATGAGTTCAGCAGCCCCGTAACCGGCTCGCGCAAGGCCGTTCTTGGCGTGCGCCCCGAACACATTCTTCTGGGTGAAGCTGCCCAGGCGATGCCGTTCAAGACCGAAGCCGAGATCGAGATCGTCGAGCCGATGGGGTCCGAAACGCTCGCCTGGACCAAGGTTGCAGGCGTCCCCGTCACCTTCCGCTGCTCGAGCGATATTCCGCTGGCAGCCGGAGACAAGGTCACGGTCGGCTTCGACATCGCCCGCGGCTCGCTCTTCGACGCCCAAACGGAAAACCGCCTTTAGGGCCGGACAACAGGGCGACACCCGCGCTGGGTGTCGCAACGCCCGGGCACGCCAGGGCTGACCTTACTTCTGCGGCAATCGATTTGTCCTGACGCCGAGCCACGGTCTTTGCATGGTCTTAGTGTCCGTTCACGCGATGCCCACAACTTCAGAGGCTGATATGGACTATTCCTTCCAGATGTATAGCGCGCGCAACGAGGCGTCGCTGGATGAAACCCTCAAGACCCTAGCAAGTCTTGGCTACAAGCAGGTCGAAGGCTGGGGCGGTCAGTTCGCCGATCCCGCCGCGCTCGCCCAGAGCCTCAAGAGCGCCGGCCTGATCATGCCCACGGCCCATATGGGCTATGCCCAGCTCGAAGACACCGATGCTGCGCTCAAGATCGTTGATCAAGTCGGCATCGAGACTGTTTACTGCCCCGCACCCCCCTCTGAAGAATTCCGCACCGGTTCCGGCGACTGGGCTGGTTTTGCTCAGGGCCTCGCCAGGATCGCAGCGGCCTTCAAGGCCGCTGGTAAGGGCTTTGGCTATCACAATCACCATTGGGAATTTTCTAAGGACGCCGATGGCAAGACGCCCATGGAGCTGATCCTCGATGCGTCTCCGGACATGCAGTGGGAAATGGACCTGGCCTGGGTGGTCAAGGCCGATGAAGATCCGGTCGCCTGGATGGACAAGCTCGGCAGCCGCATCACCTCCGTTCACGTCAAGGATATCGCGGCCGCAGGCGAAAATGCCGATGAAGACGGCTGGGCCGACGTTGGCCACGGTACGCTCGATTGGAAGAAGCTGATCGCCGACGCTCAGTCCAAGACCAAGGCGCGCTATTTCGTGCTCGAGCATGACAAGCCCAGCGACGCGATCCGCTTCGCCCGCCGGTCGATGGATACGCTCAAGAGCTTCGGAGCCTGAGACAGATGACCAAGACATTCGGCGTCGGCATCATGGGTGCCGGCAATATATCAGCGGCCTATCTTGGCCTGGCTCCGCTCTTCAAGGGCCTTGAAGTGCGCGCCGTTGCGGACATCGTTCCCGAGGCGGCCAAACGCCGCGCCGAAGAGTTCAACGTCGCAGCGCAAACGCCCGACGAACTCCTCAAGAACAGCGAGATCGACGTGATCGTCAATCTCACGGTTCCGGCAGCGCATTATCGCGTTTCCATGGATATCGTCTCGGCGGGCAAGCACTCCTATTCGGAAAAGCCCTTCGTGCTTTCCGTCGACGAGGGCCTCTCACTCAAGAAGGCGGCCGACGAACGTGGTCTCAAGGTCGGTTCGGCTCCAGACACCTTCCTTGGCGGCGCGCACCAGCAGGCCCGCGAGATCATCGATTCGGGCAAGCTGGGCAAGATCATGAGCGGCACGACCCACGTGATGAGCCGCGGCATGGAGCACTGGCATCCCAATCCGGACTTCTTTTTCCAGCCCGGTGGCGGCCCAATCCTTGATCTCGGCCCCTATTACATCACCGATCTCGTGCACCTGCTCGGTCCGGTCAAAAAACTCTCCGCCTTCACCAACATGGCGCGCGAAGAACGCATCGTAACGGCCGAAGGCCCTAATCAGGGCAGCAAGATCAAGGTCGGAACCCCGACCACGATCCATGGGATCCTCGAATTCCACAACGGCGCCATCGTTACCATCGGCGCCAGTTGGGACGTTGCCGCTCACGGCCACCACAATATCGAGCTCTATGGCACCGATGGCTCGATCTTTGTGCCCGATCCCAACTTCTTCGGTGGCGATCTCGTCACCGCTGCGCTCGATGGCACGCGCACGCCGGTCACCCCGTGGGATCATCCGTTCGGCAAGCCGAACCAGGGCCTCGACCAGGACAAGCCCCGCGCCAACTATCGTTGCGCTGGTCTTGCCGACATGATGCTCTCGCATGAAGCCGGCCAGGCCGCCCGCTGCGGGCTCGACGTCGCTCTACACGTGGTGGAGGTAATGACCGGTCTGCTCGAAGCCGGCGAAACCGGCCAGGTCCTTACCCTGCGCACCACCTGCGAGCGCCCCCGTGCCCTCGGTGTCGAAGAAGCCAAGGCCCTGCTCAAGGCGTGATGGACGTACTTCATTGACAGGCGATGCGCGTCAGTCAAGATTACTGCCAGCCTTTAAGTAGACCTCATGGTGAGGCGCGCAGCGGAGCGTAGCCTCGAACCACGAGGGCGTGGCACAGAACATCAAAGGGCGGCGAGCGATCGCCGCCTTGTTTCATCAAAGGCCCGGTCAACGGGACATCAGAGGAGAACTCCATGGCCACCACCATCAAGGGCCCAGCCATCTTTCTCGCCCAGTTTGCGGGCGACGCAGCCCCGTTCGATACGCTCGACAACATCTGCAAATGGGCCGCCGATCTCGGCTATAAGGGCGTGCAGATCCCAACCTGGGTCTCGAGCTTCATCGATCTCGAAAAGGCGGCGACGTCCAAGACATACGCCGATGAGATCAAGGGCACGGTCGATAGCCATGGCCTCGAGATCACCGAGCTTTCGACGCACCTTCAGGGCCAGCTCGTTGCCGTCCACCCCGCCTATGACGCAGCGTTCGACGGCTTCGCCCCGGCCTCGGTTCACGGCAATCCCAAGGCGCGTCAGGAATGGGCTGTCCAGACCTTGCTGAACGCTGCAAAGGCCTCGAAGAACCTTGGCCTCAATGCGCACGCGACCTTCTCGGGCTCGCTCGCCTGGCCCTATATCTACCCCTGGCCACAGCGCCCCGCTGGCCTTGTCGAAGAGGCCTTCGACGAGCTCGCCCGCCGCTGGACCCCGATCCTCAACGCCTTCGATGAAGCCGGCGTCGATGTCTGCTACGAGATCCACCCCGGCGAAGATCTGCACGACGGCATTTCCTACGAGATGTTCCTTGACCGCGTGAAGAACCACCCGCGCGCCAACCTGCTCTACGATCCGAGCCACTTCGTCCTGCAGCAGCTCGACTATCTCGACTACATCGACATCTACAAGGATCGCATCAAGGCCTTCCACGTCAAGGATGCCGAGTTTAACCCCACCGGCCGTCAGGGCGTTTACGGCGGCTTCCAGTCCTGGGTAAACCGGGCAGGGCGGTTCCGCTCCATCGGCGATGGTCAGGTCGATTTCCCCTCCATCTTTGCCAAGATGGCGGCGAACGACTTCCAGGGCTGGGCCGTTCTGGAATGGGAATGCGCGCTCAAGCATCCCGAAGACGGTGCCCGCGAAGGCGCCGAGTTGATCCAGAGCTACATCATCCGGGTCACCGAAAAGGCCTTCGATGATTTCGCCTCGGGCGGCACCGACCAGGCTGCAAATCGCAAGATGCTGGGCCTCGGCTGAGCTGATAGCAGGTCATTGCCCAAAAGGGGGCAGTGACTCTTCATGTGCTAACCAAATGCTAACAAAAGGGACCCGAAACAATGGCTGAAAACGGCGCAAAGCGCATCCGTTTGGGCATGGTCGGCGGCGGCACCGGAGCCTTTATCGGCTACGTGCATCGCATCGCCGCTCGCCTCGATGGCGACTATGATCTGGTTGCCGGCGCACTCTCCTCCCGGCCCGAAGTAGCCAAGGAATCCGGCAAAAATCTCGGCCTGGCCGAAGACCGGATCTACACCTCCTACGAAGAAATGGCCAAGGCCGAAGCCGCCCGCCCGGATGGCATCGAAGCCGTTTCCATCGTCACGCCCAACCACATGCACTTCGGACCCACCAAGGCCTTCCTCGAAGCCGGCATTCACGTCATCTGCGACAAGCCGATTACCTCCACCCTGGAGGATGCACGTAAGTTGCTGGAAATTCAGCCGAAAAACGGCGCGAAGTTCCTGCTGACGCACAACTATACCGGCTATCCGCTGATCCGCCAGGCCCGCGAACTCGTCGCCTCGGGCGCTCTCGGCACGCTCCGCGTCGTTCAGGCCGAATACGCCCAGGATTGGCTTACCGAAGCGGTTGAGCAATCCGGAACGGCCAAGGGTGCCGAATGGCGCACCGATCCCGCCCGTTCCGGCGCCGGCGGCGCCATCGGCGATATCGGCACGCACGCCTATAACCTCCTGCGCTTCGTCACCGGCCTTAAAACCGAAGCCGTCTCCGCGGACCTGACCGCTTTTGTCCCCGGCCGCCAGCTTGATGATAATGTGCACATCATGTTGCGCTTCCAGGGCGGCGCAAAAGGCATGCTGTGGGCCAGTCAGGTAGCCGTGGGCAAGGAGAATGGCCTCCAACTGCGCATTTATGGCGACAAAGGTGGCCTGGAATGGAGCCAGGAGAATCCGAACTACATGTGGTTCACCGAATTCGGCAAGCCGCGGCAGCTGCTGACCCGCGGCGGCTCGATCTCGGTGCCACCCGCTGCTTCCATGAATGTCCGCATTCCCTCAGGTCACCCCGAAGGCTATCTCGAAGCCTTTGCAACGCTTTACAGTCAGTTTGCCTCGGTCATCCGCGGAGAGGGCGGGGATGCCGAAGGGCTCCTCCCCACCATTGCGGACGGGATCGAAGGCATGCAGTTCATCACCGCTTCTGTCCAATCGAGCAAGAATGACAGCAAGTGGACTCGCTTCAGCGACGTCTGAAAACAATGGTCGCCCGGTGCGCCGGGCGACCCGCTTACTGGACGCGTTCGCTTGAATACCCGGCCTCTTCGAGCATGGTCACGACGCTATACTCACCCACAAGGTGCCCCGCGCCAACGACCAGAACAGCCGACTCGTTGTTGTCGAGCATGACCTCGATCTGTTCGACCCAGTTCCGGTTTCGCTGCACGATCAGCCGATCCATGAAGCCCTCGCCGTAAGCTCCCATCTCGGCAATGAACAGATCCGCCAATTCCTCCGGCGTGCCGTCGAGCCAGGCCGTTTTCATCTCGTCGATCATCTCCACAATCGTGTCCAGCTCACGCAGCGTCGCTTCGAGCATCACCACCTGATCTTGGTCTGTTCCCCCGGCAATCGCATCGATCTGCTGCTCGGCTGTTTCGAGAAAGCCTTGACGATCCACGTCGATTTCCTTGGCCAGTTCCATTTCCACACCGGCATTGGGATCGTAGCCCGCCCGGACCAGTGCTGAAACCGATATGGTGCTGGCAGCAAGCCAGGGTTGCATGGCGAGGAGCGTAGGAACAGGTACGGCAAACTCGGCCGCCGCGCTTCGGACCTTGCCCATGAGCTTGCTGTCGATTCGCTGGTTCAGCAGCCGTCCGTCCATCGCAAAGCCGCGCTGCATGGTCAGCGCAACGATTTCAGCCTGCGCCTGCGGACCCAGATCGGTTTCGAAGTAAACCTTATCCGCAGCGGCAAGGAGATCGTCCAGCACCTCGGTGCGCCAATCGGTGCCTGCGGGGAGAAGGTGAATCGAACCGAAAAGCCAGATGGAACTATCTTCGTCGGTGACTTTCCAGATGGCCGGAGCGGCGAGAACCGGCTGAGCCAGAAGCAGGGCGAAAACGGTTGTGGTGATCTTTCTGCGGATTCCCATGCGGCGCTCCTTGGTTTTCAGGTGCTCACGATCCTAAAGCGCCCGCATGGCAATTTCGAGAAAAACAAAGCGCCGCAATCTCTTGCAGCGCTTGGCAGATTCATCCGTGGAGTGACGCGTTCAATGCGTCCAGGGTGTCTTCCGGTCGGCCCGGAAATTGTCGGGATAGCTCACGCGCTTGGGCGTAGGCTCATGCGCCGGCTGCACCGTATATTCGATGCCATTGCGCTGCGCATAGGCTTCCGCTTCTTCCAGTGTGGGGAAGGAAAGTTTGACCTGCTGGCGCGTGTCGGTGCTGCTGGTATAGCCCATCAGCGGCTCGATGCGGCGGGCATTGGCCGGCTCGTGCACCAGAACCCACTGCTTTGACTTGCCCCGGCCAGACTGCATGGCGTTACGGGCAGGGCGGTAGATGCGGGCGGTCATGCAGGGTCCTCAACACGATGCGCAAATGGTCGGAGTACAAAGATTCGAACTTTGGACCCCCGGTTCCCAAAACCGGTGCTCTACCAGGCTGAGCTACACTCCGACGTTGCGCCTCTCCGTTAGCCTGTTCCGCGGCAAAGGGCAAGACCGCCAATGCGTCGATCCTGCTATTGACGTTGAAAGATCCTCCGACCACAAAGGCAGCATGAGTGACCTGACCAAACGCTGGCCATTTGGGCTCAATCGTCGAAACTGGCCAGATTATCTGGCCTTTTTCATCTTTGCGCTCTTCGTTCTGCTGTTTTTTGATGTCTACGCGTCGCGCAGCGCCACCGCCTGGGCTGTCGAGTGGCGCCAGCCATTCCAGTTCGTCACCCATTTTGGCCTCTCTGAATGGGTGCTTGTGCCCAGCGGGCTTGTCTTTCTCGTCAGCTTTCTTATGTTTCGATTCTGGGGAAAGACCTCGCATTGGCGGCGCGCGATTTTTGAACTGTCGCTGCTTTCCGGCTTCATTTTCGCGGCGGTCGCCGGAACAGGCCTGATCACGGCCTTTGCCAAGCGCATCCTGGGCCGGGGACGCCCGACGGTCTATGACGATTTCGGCGCGTTTGATTTCCAGTACATCTTCAATGACTGGACCTTTCAGAGCTTCCCATCGGGACATTCGACAACCGCGATGGCGACCGCGATCGTCGTCGGCTTTCTCGCTCCACGCTTCTTCCGCCTGTTCTTGATCATCGCACTGGTGACGGGCGTATCGCGCGTCGTCACGGGCGATCATTATCCCACCGACGTTCTTGCCGGCTTTGCCGTGGGCGCGCTGGGCACCTATGCCATTCGCAATCTCTTTGCCCGCCGGCGCTGGCTGTTCAGGCCAACGCCAGGGGGAAAGATCAGGTTTACCGGGGTCCCGGCCCTGCGGCGCCTGCTTCAGCGCGCTCTGGCATAGCGCTCGAGCGCTGCAGCCAGATCGGCCTTGATATCCTCCATGCCTTCAAATCCCACATGGACGCGGAAAAGATTGCCGCGCTCCTGCCGGGGCACGGCCGTCCGCGCTTTCGTGATGTTGACGGGCAGGCAAAGGCTCTCGTAGCCACCCCATGAATAGCCCATGGAGAAGATCTGCATGTGGTCCACAAAGGCGGCCACCGCATCTCTAGAAGCAGGCTTGAGCACGAAACCGAAAAGGCTTCCCGATCCGGTGAAATCCCGCTTCCACAGCGCATGATCGGGATGGCTCGGCAGTGCAGGGTGCAACACCTCCACCACTTCGCCTTGCCCACTCAGCCATTCGGCAAGCTCGAGCGCGCGCTTCTGGTGCTCGGCCATCCGAATGGCGAGCGTCTTCAATCCCCGCGCCACAAGATAAGCGTCGTCGCCTGAGGTGAAGAACCCCAGCAGCGTTCGGACCCGCTCGACGTTCTCCCACGCCGCCTCTGTTGTGGAGATCGTGCCGGCAAAAGCATCGGAGTGCCCCACGAACATCTTGGTTCCGGCATGGACGACAATGTCTGCGCCCAGGGCAAGCGGCTTGTGATAAAGGGGGCTCGCCCAGCTATTGTCCACGATCAGCCTTGCGCCATGCGCATGGGCCGCCTGTGCCAAAGCAGGGATGTCCTGGACTTCAAAGGTCAACGACCCCGGGCTTTCTGCGAGCACTGCCCGCGTATTGGGCAGCATCAAGTCCGCAATGCCCGCGCCGATTCGTGGATCGTAGTAGCGCGCCGAAATGCCCATCTGGCTCAAATAGCCATCGGCGAACTTGCGTCCCGGCTCATAGGCACTGTCGCTGATCAGGATGTCGTCGCCCGCTTTGAGACAGGCAAGCATGGCAATGGTGATCGCAGCCAACCCCGAGGGCACAAGCTTGGTTTTGTAGGCGCCTTCAAGCAGCGTCACCACCTCCTCGACCCCTTCGGTGGTTGGGTTGCCTGCGCGGCCATACAGAAATCGCTGCGACTGAGCCTCGAGATCGGCGAGCTTTTTGAACAGCACGGTCGAGCCGCGATAGACCGGTGTGTTGACAAAACCGAACTGGCTGTCGGGGTCGCGCCCTTCATGGGTCAGGATGGTCTCGACTGATATGCCGAGCTTGGATGAAGTACTCATTTGTGCACGATGCTCAAAATCAGGTCAGATTTACTATTTGGCTAAACAAGAGACAGAAGCGCTGTCCCAATCCACCTTCGACGCTTGACGTTTTCATCTTTAGGCGCTTGCATGCTTAACAGCATCGTAACCGCCATACAAAGGGCGGCGATGCGCCGGAGCGGCCCGACATGGAGAATAGGGCCTGGCTTCGGCACATGAGGGTCAGGAAACAAAAGGCAAAAAAATGCAAAAACAACTCGTAACGCTTGCAGCATCAGCGGTACTGAGTCTCTCGGCGGTTTCGGCACAGGCCGCAATCCTCGATGACGTGAAGGCAAAGGGGTATCTTCAGTGTGGTGTGACGGGGGGTGTGCCCGGGTTTTCTGCACCTGATTCGAACAATGTCTGGGCCGGGCTTGAGGTCGATTTTTGCCGCGCCATGGCCGCAGCCATCTTCAACGACGCCGATGCGGTGCGCTTCACCTCGCTGACAAGCCAGGAACGCTTCACAGCTTTGTCCGCAGGCGAAGTGGACGTCCTTTCGCGCACCACCACATGGACCATGAGCCGTGACACACAGCTGGGCATCAGCTTTGTTGGCACCATGTTCTATGATGGTCAGGGCTTCATGGTGCGCGTGGAAGACGGCATCGAGTCCGCCCTCGATCTGAGCGGCGCCGCCATTTGCATCGAATCCGGCACCACCACGGAGCTGAATGCAGCTGACTACTTCGCTGCCAATGGCATGGATTTCAACACCGTCGTGTTCGTCGACCAGGACGAAGTGGTCAAGGCCTATGAAGATGGCCGCTGCGACGTCTACACCACCGACTCTTCGGCCCTCGCTGCCGAGCGGTCCAAATTCGCCAATCCGGATGATCACGAGATCCTGCCCGAAATCATCTCCAAGGAGCCGCTTGGCCCGGTGGTGCGCGCTGGCGACACCCAGTGGTTCAACCTGGCACGCTGGACCTATTTCGCTCTGCTCGAAGCCGAAGAACTCGGCGTTAGCTCCGCCAATGTCGATGAGATGCTTGGCTCCGACAATCCGGCCATCAAGCGCCTCCTAGGCGTTGAAGGCGATTTTGGCACTCCCCTCGGTGTAACCAAGGATTGGGCCTACCAGATCGTCAAGACTGTCGGAAACTATGCTGAGATCTACAACAAGCATGTCGGTCCGGACACCCCGATTGGTCTTGAGCGCGGTCTTAACGCCCTCTGGAGAGACGGCGGCATCCAGTACTCCGCCCCGATCCGCTAACTGAACGAATAGACCCGGCGCCCCTCTGTGGGCGCCGAACTTTTTGTTCTGTCACTTCTGGTGCGCCTCGGCACACCGGCAGGTATGTTGCGGCCAAGGGACAGTCTTCATGACCACACAGGAAATGGGGCACCACTCTGCCCCAAGAATGAGTTTCTTAAACGATCCGGTGATCCGCGGGATCATCTACCAGGTAGTGGTCGCCGCCATCCTGGTCGGCTTTATCGCCTGGATCATCGGCAACACCGCCGCTAACCTTGCGGCCCAAAACAAGTCGACCGGCTTTGACTTTCTCTGGAGAACGGCCGGCTTCGACATCAGCTTCTCGCTGCTGCCATGGTCGCGCGGCTCCTATTATTGGGAAGCGTTTCTGGTCGGGCTGATCAACACACTGCTTGTCGCTGTGATCGGCATCGTCTTCGCAACGATCCTTGGCTTCACCATCGGCATCGCGCGTCTGAGCACCAACTTCATCATCTCCAGCCTCGCCACCGTCTATATCGAAGTGATCCGCAACATCCCTTTGTTGCTGCAGCTCTTTTTCTGGTATTTCGCCGTGCTCAAGGCGATGCCGGCGGTGCGAAACTCGATCGAGCTACCGTTCGAATCCTACATCAACCAGCGCGGCATCTTCGTGCCCAAACCGCTGCCGGACGAACAGTTCGGCTTTGTGTGGGTCGGTCTGCTGCTGGCGCTCGTGGCGATCTATTTCTTGCGCCGCTGGGCCAAGACACGCCTCGAAGCCACCGGTCAACGCTTTCCCGTCTTCCTGACATCGCTGGTTCTGCTTGTCGGCGTCACGGCTCTGGTCTGGTTCGTCTCCGGCGCCAGCGTCGCTTTCGATCCGCCGGTTCTTGAACGCTTCAATTTCCGTGGTGGGCTCGCCTTGCCGCCGGAGTTCGTAGCGCTGGCCTTCGGCCTGACCATTTATACGGCGGCCTTCATCGCCGAGACGGTGCGCGCCGGTGTGCTCGCGGTCAGCCATGGGCAAACCGAGGCTGCCCAGTCTCTGGGGCTTAAGGAGGGTGATCGTCTCCGCCTCGTCATCGTGCCTCAGGCCATGCGGGTCATCGTCCCACCGCTCACGAGCCAATATCTAAACCTGACCAAGAACTCGTCCCTGGGTGCCGCCATCGGCTATCCCGAACTGGTCAATGTGTTTGCTGGGACCTCACTGAACCAAACAGGTCGCGCGATCGAATGCATTGCCATCACCATGATGGTGTATCTCAGCTTTTCCCTGCTCACCTCGGCGATCATGAATTGGTACAATGCCCGGGTCCGGCTGGTTGAACGGTAGGAGCGCGCCATGACAGATATTGGTTTCGTCCGTTCCGAAATAGTTTCCGCCCGGCCCGCACCAAACCGCAGTAGCGGTGCGATTGCCTGGGTCAGAAAGAACCTGTTCTCGACGCCCCTCGACACGGCGCTGACGATCCTGGGCGTGGTGTTTCTCGCCTGGATCATCCCGCCGCTTTACGGCTTCTTTTTCGGCAATGCCGTCCCGCCGGGGGGCACCGTTGAGCAGTGCCGGCTTGAAAATGCCGGCGCCTGCTGGGCCTATATCGCTGCCGAGATGGAGTTCTTTATCTACGGCTTTTATCCGGCTCAGGAGTTCTGGCGGCCCAATCTCGTATTTGCGCTGGGCGCCTTGTTGCTTGCTCCGCTTCTGATCCCCAAGGTGCCATACAAGCGAACGAACGCTGTGCTGCTGTTCGTCGTCTATCCGGTGGTCAGCTACATCCTGCTCGCCGGCGGCCTGTTTGGCCTGCGCGTCGTGCCCACCGAACAATGGGGCGGGCTGCTCGTCACCCTGATCATCTCGGTGGTCGGTATCACCCTTTCATTTCCGATCGGCGTGGTGCTGGCACTCGGCCGTCAGTCGCAACTGCCGATCATCAAGACGGTCTGCGTCATGTTCATCGAGCTGATCCGGGCGGTGCCGCTGATCACCATCCTGTTCATGGCTTCGGTCATGCTGCCGCTCTTCATGCCGCAGGGCACGACCGTAGACAAATTCCTTCGCGCACTGGTCGGGGTAACTCTGTTCACATCCGCCTATGTGGCGGAGGTTGTGCGCGGTGGTCTACAGGCCATTCCACGAGGGCAGTACGAGGCGGCAGCCGCGCTCGGGCTCGGTTACTGGAAACGGATGGGGTTCATCATCCTCCCCCAGGCGCTCAAACACGTCATCCCGGGTATCGTGAACAACTTCATTGCTTTGTTCAAAGACACCTCGCTCGTTTACATCGTCGGCATGCGTGACCTGCTTGAAGCAGTAAAAACCAAGAACGACTCCGCCATCGAGTGGCAGTCGGCCAACACGGCGACCACCGGCTACATCTTCGCAGCAATGGTCTTCTGGGTCTTCTGCTTCGGCATGTCCCGCTACTCCATCTTCATGGAGCACCGTCTCAACACTGGCTACAAGAGGTAGCTCCATGTCTCAGGTTTCCGAAACCACCGTCGATCGCGATATCGACACTAGTCACATGCAGGTCAGCAAGACCGAGGTGGCCATCGACGTCGTCAACATGCACAAGTGGTATGGCGACTTCCACGTCCTGCGCGACATCAACCTGCGGGTGATGAAAGGCGAGCGCATCGTCATCGCCGGGCCCTCGGGTTCCGGCAAGTCGACGCTCATTCGCTGCATCAACCGGCTCGAAGAGCACCAGGAAGGCCAGATCATCGTCAACGGCACGGAACTGACTGCCGATCTCAAGCGCATCGACGAGGTGCGCCGGGAGGTGGGCATGGTGTTCCAGCACTTCAACCTTTTCCCCCATCTGACCATCCTCCAAAACCTGACTCTCGCTCCCATTTGGGTGCGCGGCATCCCGAAGGCTGAAGCCGAAGCGACCGCCATGCACTATCTTGAGCGCGTCAAGATCCCGGAACAGGCCAACAAGTTCCCCGGCCAGCTCTCGGGCGGCCAGCAGCAGCGTGTCGCCATCGCCCGTTCGCTTTGCATGCAGCCCGAGATCATGCTGTTCGACGAGCCGACTTCTGCACTGGATCCGGAGATGGTCAAGGAAGTGCTCGAAGTCATGATCAGCCTTGCCGAAGACGGCATGACCATGATCTGCGTCACCCACGAAATGGGCTTTGCCCGTCAGGTGGCGAACCGGGTGATCTTCATGGATCAGGGACAGATCATCGAGGAAAACGAGCCCGAAGCCTTCTTCTCCAATCCACAGCACGAACGCACAAAGCTCTTCCTCAGCCAGATCCTGCATTAGCCGATTAGCGCTGATATCCACGGGTCGAGCCAATCTGCGGCTTGACCCGTGGCCTTGGCCTGCCAAAATGCGGCTTCATCGAAGCAGGGCCGGCCAGTTGATCTCACGCATGAAGCCATTTTTGCTTGTTCTGGCGCTGGTCCTTCTTGGCCTTGTGGCGCCAGCCCAGGCACAAACACTTGATGCGATCCGTGCGCGGGGCTTTTTGGTCTGCGGATCGAGCAATCCGCTGGCCGGTTTCGCCCAGCAGGATGTGGAAGGCCGATGGCAGGGATTCGATGTCGATCTCTGCCGGGCGCTCGCCGCCGCCATTTTCGGCAATCCGGACCTGATCGAGTTTCGTTCCTTCCGTGGCGAAGCGCGCTTCGCTCCGCTTCAGACCGGGGCAGTCGATGTGCTGATGCGCAACGGCGCCTGGACCGCGGGCCGCGATCTGCGTTACGGCGCGCGCTATGTGACACCCAGCTTTTTCGATGGACAGGGCTTTCTCGTGCCCCAGTCGCTCAGCGTCGTCTCGGCCTATGAGTTGAACGATGTTCGCGTCTGCGTGGTGGATGGGGCCGGCGCCTTGCAGGCGCTCGACGAGTTCTTTTTTTCCAACCAGACCAGCTATACCGATGTCGTTTATGAGGATGTGGCGGACCTTCTTGTCGCCTATCGTGCCAATATGTGCGACGTCGTCTCCGCGTCCGGCCGCCAGCTCCAGGCAATGCGGCGGGAACTCGCCGACCCATCCCAGCACCGCATCCTGCCCGAGCGCATTTCCAAGGAAGCGATCGGTCCGGTCGTGCCGGGCGGCGACGATCAATGGTTCGAAATTGTGCGCTGGACCATCTTTGCGCTCATCGCAGCCGAGGAAGTCGGGGTAACGGGTCTCAATATTGATTCTCTCTCAGCCGCACGCTCTCCCGATGTGAGGCGTCTCCTCGGCATTGACGGGGATGTAGGCGCCTCGCTTGGTCTGCGGGCCAGCTTCATGACCGATGCCATCCGCGCCATCGGCAATTATGGCGAGCTTTTCGACCGCCATTTCGGCCCCCAGACAGGCGCCGCCATGGTACGGGGGCAAAACGCTCTCTGGGGCAATGGCGGGCTGCTATACGCACCTCCCATTCGCTGAGCTAGAGCACAGGCGACATGAGGCGTGCAGCCTGAGTCAGGAAGTAGAGCGTCACCGGCCGGGTCGAGACTTCGGCCACGCTGACCTGACGGCAGGCTTTGAAATCTTCCTCGAGCATCTCCTCCACCGCCTTGATCGCCTTCTCGTCGGTAAACCAGAGGGTGATCTCGAAATTGATGGCAAAGGAGCGATTGTCAAAATTGACGCTGCCGACCGTTGCGATCTCATTGTCCATCAGCACCACTTTCTGGTGCAGGAACCCGTCGGTATAGCGGTAAATCGAGATGTCGTGTTCGACCATGGCATCGGCATGCGCCATGCTGGCGAGCCAGACAATCAGGTGATCGGGATTGTCGGGCAGCATGATGCGCACATCGACACCACGCAGACGCGCGGCAAAAAGCGCAGTACGGATATCGGTGTCCGGCACGAAATAGGGGCTGACGATCCACAGGCGTTCTCGCGCCCGGCCGATAAGATCGACATAGGCGATCGCACATTCCTCGAGCTGGTCGGCGGGGCCGCTGCCCATCACCAGCACGGATTGGTCTCCAGGCGTTTCCAGCTCCGCAGGCGGGGTCGAGGGAAGACGTTCCCCGGTTGCCCATTCCCAGTCTTCCCTGAACAACAGGGCGCAGCCGAGCGCAGCAGGCCCCGACACACGCACATGCGTGTCGCGCCAATGACCGAACTTGGGGTTCTCGCCCAGATATTCGACACCCACATTGTGGCCACCGACCCAGGCATGCTTGCCATCCACCACTACGATCTTGCGGTGGTTGCGATAGTTGATCCGGGTTGGACCGTAAAAGCGCAGAAACTTGTGCTGCTGGTTGAAGCCAGCCACCTTGATCCCGGCATCTCGCATTTGGGTGCGGAAACGCTTGGGCATGCCGGTGCTGCCAATGTCATCATAGAGCAGGCGCACTTCCACGCCGGCCTTGGCCTTGGCGATCAAGCGCTCTGCCAGTTGCTGGCCCAACGCGTCATCCCGCACGATGTAGAATTGAACGAGAAGGTACTCTTCAGCCGCGTCGATCCCAGCGAAAATCGATTCGAACGTCGCATGTCCATCGATCAGCAGCTCGACCTCATTGCCTTTGAGAAACGGCAATTCCGAAACCTGCACCTGTACCGGCCATTTGGCGTCGGTTTCCCGATCGATCAGCGCCAGATCCTTGGCCCGGAGCGGACGATCCGCGCGGCCGTTTTTGATCCTGTCGGTGGCGTAGTCGTCGAAAAACTTCCACCCGAAGATCAGATAAAGGAAGACCGTGGGAAACGGCAGCAGCGCCAAGGACAATAGCCAGGCGATGGAGCCTTGCGAGGTGCGAGAGTTGAAAATCTCACGGACGGCACAAACAAAGGCCAAAAGGTAGATGGCTGCCATGATCGCCGCCACGATGTGCAAATCGGCGACTATGGCTCGTAAGATATCGTCTATGCCAAACACGCATTGTTCTCCTGATCGCCCACAATCTATCAGTCGGACACGGTTCGACAATCCGCGTTGACATGAACCGGCAAGACGCTAGCATCGCCTTGGGCTTGTGCAGCCTGCCGCTCGCATCCTCCGGGAAGGGTGAATGCACGACGCGAAAAATGGTTTGACCCACGGAGCGGGCAAATCGTCAGCAATGCGATCACTGATCTGTTGCGCCCGCCAGAGAGGATCAGACCATGCATACGTTCATGGACGCAAAACTCATGGCCAAACTGCTGCGGCAGGCACTGGCAGAGCGCGGCATCGATGTGTCGCATGCAGGATGTCTCGAGCTTGTCGCCCGGCAGTTCGGGTTGGCCAATTGGAACATCTTAAGCGCCAGGATCGAGGCGAATGCCCAGCCAGACAGTGTTCCTCGACACTGGACGCGGGCCGGCCGCTCGCTTGAAAAATACCGTACAGGCGTGGACCAGGCACAGTCAGCCGCATGGATCCAAAGCCAACCCCAAACGAACCAGCAGACGACAGAGTCCGACTTCTGCACCCTGATGCAAAGCTTCGGCGCCGCTTCGTATCGTGGCAAAAAGTTACGTTTGTCCGCCGAGCTGAAGTCGGTCGATGTAGCGGGCGGCCTGACAATCTGGCTTCGCGTCGACGGCCCGGCAGGATCGATCCGTTTTGAGAATCTGGAGAGTTTCAGTCAGGACGGTCCGATTTCATCCAACACGGATTGGGTCGGCAGAGAGATCGTTCTTGAAGTCCCCGAGGAGGCACTATCCGTTCACTACGGATTCTATCTCAAGGGACGAGGTAAGGGGCTGGCTCGCGCCATGGTGCTAGAGGAAGTCCCGTCGACGACACCCCTCAGCGCCGGCAAGGGGCGTCGACTCGATGGTCCTACCAATCTCCGTTTCGATCTCTGAAAGCAGATTTGGCGCGAGCCCCTTGACCAATCCTGCCAAGGGGCTCCCATCCGTCAGGCGGGCTCCGCCTCGATGATTCCGGAGATATCGATCTGGTGCTGGTTCGCCAGCCAGTTCGGCACCGGCAGGTTCTTCTCGCGCAGGAACTCCGGGTTGAAAATCTTGCTGGCATAGCGATTGCCGTAGTCGCACAGTACGGTCACGATGGTCTTGCCCGGCCCCAGATCGCGCGCCATTCGCACCGCCCCCGCGATGTTGATGGCGCTCGAGCCACCGAGGCAAAGGCCCTCGTGCTCCAGAAGATCAAAGATATAGGGCAGGGCCTCGGCGTCCGAGATCTGGTAAGGCAAGTCAACCCTGAGATCCTCAAGATTGGCCGTGATGCGGCCCTGGCCGATTCCCTCGGTGATCGAATTGCCCGACGATTTCAGTGCGCCATTGGCGTAATATTCGTAAAGCGCAGCGCCTTCCGGATCGGCTAGGCCGATCTTGACGTCGGGATTGCGTGCGCGCAGCGCTTCGGCGACGCCCGCCAGCGTTCCACCAGAGCCGACGGCGCAGATAAACCCATCGATGCGGCCATTGGTCTGCTGCCAGATTTCGGGACCCGTGGTCTCGATATGGGCGCGCTTGTTGGACACATTGTCAAACTGATTGGCCCAGACCGCACCCTCCGGCAACTCGCGATTGAGCTTTTCGGCGAGGCGCCCTGAAAGCTTGATGTAGTTGTTTGAATTTTTGTAAGGCTTGGCCGGCACTTCGATGAGCTGAGCGCCATAAAGGCGAAGCGCATCTTTCTTTTCCTGGCTCTGTGTCTCAGGGATCACGATCACCGACTTGAACCCGAGTGAATTGGCGACCAGGGTCAAGCCGATGCCTGTGTTTCCGGCCGTCCCTTCGACGATCGTGCCCCCCGGCTTGAGCGCGCCCGACTTGACGAGGTCGTGGATAATGAACAGCGCAGCGCGGTCCTTGACCGACTGGCCCGGATTGAGGAATTCCGCCTTACCCCAGATTTCGCAGCCCGTGAGTGCCGACACCCGGTTGAGGCGGATGAGCGGGGTGTTGCCGATGGCGGAAATAAGGTCTTCGTGCTTGGCCATGATCTTTTCGAGCTGTTGTTTGCTGGAAGGTAAGGTCCGCTTCTGTCACGAACAAGGTTGAAACGTCGGCTGCGGCACGACTTTTCGTCAGCAGGCATGTCACTGCAAGCTCCGCCCAAAAGACGGGCCGAACGCAGCTGGATTTTCTAGAGACTGCCTTGCCGTTCAAGCGCTCGTTCGCGCGACTGTTTGAGATCTGCGATGGGCAGCGGATAATCCTTGCCGAGCTCAATGCCTGCCTTCTTCAGCACGTCCTTGGGCGCATTGGCAGGGTCCTGGATGTGCTTGTCCGGCAGTTTCGCCAATTCTGGGACCCAGCGCCGGACATAGTCGCCGCCCTTGTCGAAGCGCGTCCCCTGGGTCACAGGGTTGAAGATACGGAAGTACGGGGCGGCGTCGAGCCCGCTGCCGGCGACCCACTGCCAGTTCGCCGGGTTGTTGGCGACGTCGCCGTCGCACAGGCAATCCCAGAACCATCGCTCCCCGATGCGCCAGTCGATCAGCAGGTTCTTGACCAGAAACGAGGCAGTCAACATCCGCACCCGATTCTGCATGAACCCGGTAGCCCATAACTCGCGCATACCGGCATCGACCATGGGGATTCCGGTGCGGCCCTCCTGCCAGGCAACAAGGCCCTGTTGGTCATGCTCCCATTTCATTCCCGCATACTTTTCCTGCATCGGGACGTTCGCGATGTCCTCGCGATGGTAAAGCTGATGGTAGTTGAAATCGCGCCAGGAGATTTCAGAGAGGAATTTCTCGCCCGCCTCATGCGATCCACGCTCGGCATGCATATGGGCCAATGTGGCGTGCCAGACCTGGCGAGGCGAGATTTCGCCATGCCGGAGATGCGGCGATAGCCGCGACGTTGCCTCTTCAGCCGGGAAGTCGCGCCCTTGCGGATAATCATCGAGAAGAGAATCGAGAAAAGTCTCGAGCGCTTTGTGCGCGCCGGCCTCTCCGATTACCCATATCCCGTCGAACTTCTTGGCCCAGAAAGGTCGCTGGTAGTCGCCATCCACCTTTTTGGATTTGATCGGCGATGCGAGCTTGTCCGGCGCAGGCAGCGGCTGGTCGATATGCATTTGGCGCAGGTTTTTGCGGAAGGGCGTAAAGACCGAATAGGGCTTCCCCTGGCCGGTCGCGACGGTCCAGGGCTCGGCAAGCACATTGCCCATGTGTGACGCCACGGCAAAACCACGCTGCTGCAGGTCGTCCTTGATGGCGCTGTCGAGGGCGCGTTCGCCCGGTGCGTAGCGGCGGTTCCAATGGATCGCTTGCACACCTTCTTCCGAGATCATCTGGTCGATCACGGTGCCAGCCTTTCCCTCGCGAACAACAAGGGGGATGCCGATTGCGCCAAGCGCTTCCGAGAGGTGTTCGAGGCTCTGGTTCAGCCACCAGCGCGCCGCGGCACCGGGCTGACGCACGTCTTCGTCGGTTTCGTGGATAAAGAGCGCCACGACTCGCATGCCCGAATCGCAGGCAGCGGCCAAGGCGGGATTATCGGCCAGGCGCAGGTCGTTGCGCAGCCAAACGAGGCAGGTGGGTCGGTCCAAGGCGTAGCTCCGTGCTTTGTGTTACTACGCCTTAGAGGGGACTGTGGTTCAGTCCAGAACTTCTTCCATGACCTCGGCGAGTTGCTCGAGCGCCGAACTCCAGGCTTCCATCGAAAAGATCCGCGTCTGGGGATCGGTATGAGGCAAGCCGCGCTCGACCAGCGTGATCTCGGTATTGTCGTCGTCGAGGGCGCGGAAGCTAATATCGAGAACGAAGATCAGCTCTTCGTCGCTCTCCGCGTCGCGGTGCACCCACGACATGACCAGCTTTTCGTCCTCGACATAGTCGAGAATCTCGCCCGTTACTTCGTGGTCGGCCTCTTCGTCCTCTTCGGCATAGGTGACATAGCGATATTCGCCGCCCTTGACGGGCTCGAACTCGGCTTCGTCCACCTGCCATTGCTCGATCAGAGCAGGGTCCGTCCAGGCAGAAAAGACGTCACTCACATTGGCGCCGATCTTGCGAGTGAGCGTGATCTGGCTCTCGTTGTCGATGTCTGTTTCCGAGCTCATGCGCGCTTCTCCTTCAGTTCGGGATGGAGTTCTGCCGTGCGGGGCAGGAAAATGGTCAAAATACCCAGAACCGGCAAGAACGCGCAGATCTGGAACACTTCGATGATGCCGATCTCGTCAGCAAGGGCGCCCATGCCCGCGGCTCCCAGAGCGCCAATGCCGAACGCGAAGCCGAAGACGAAGCCGGCGATCATGCCAACTTTGCCCGGAACCAGCTCCTGAGCATAGACAACCATCGCCGAAAACGCGGAAGACAGGATCAGCCCGGTCAGGATGCTCATGGCTGCTGTGCCGTAGAGATCGAGATAGGGCATGGCCAGGGTAAAAGGCAGGGAGCCTAGGATCGAAACCCAGATCACCGCAAGCCGCCCATAGCGGTCGCCGATCGGGCCGCCGATAAACGTGCCTGCCGCCACAGCTCCAAGAAACAGGAAGAGGTAGATCTGGGCCTCTTCCGCCGATAGGGCGAATTTTTCCATGAGAAAGAAGGCGTAGTAGCTTTTGAGGCCCTCGATATAGATGAACTTGCTGAGCAGAAGGGCGCCGATCACCACAAATGCGAGAATCAGCCGATTGCGGGAAAGAGCCGGCTTGCGAATGGCGACAGCGGGGCGTGATGCCGCCTGACGCTGATGCTCGACGAACCAGCGTCCGACATGGGTCAGCACCAGAATACCCAGGAGTCCCAGCACCAGGAACCACATTGTCGTCGACTGTCCCAGCGGCAGGAGAATAAGCGCCGCTGCGAGCGGCCCGAGTGCCGTACCGAGATTGCCGCCAACCTGAAACAGCGATTGCGCAAAGCCGAGTCGTCCGCCCGATGCCATGCGCGAAACGCGAGACGCCTCGGGGTGAAAAAGCGCCGAACCGGTGCCCATGACGACGGCAGCCAGGAACAGCCAGAAGAAACTGTTGGCGAGCGCCAGACCGAGTATGCCGACGGTCACGATGATCAGCGACAGCGCAAGGCTGTAAGGGTGCGGCTTGAGATCTCCGCGCAGGCCGAAGATCGGCTGCAGGAAACAGGCAGTGATCTGCTGGCCCAGGGTCAGCAGGCCGATCTGGAGATAGCTGAGACCATAGGTGTCCTTGAGCAACGGATAAAGCGCTGGCAGGAGGAATTGCAGCAGGTCGTTGAGAAGATGCGCGCCGCTGACGGCAAGAATGATGCTCAAGGCTGTTTGCTGGCCGGCCGATGGCGCGGCAGTGCGGGTCTCTGTGCTCATGTCGGACAATCCAGAAAGGAAGCCTCTCCCTACGCCTCTGCCGGCAGGGCGGCAACCGTCTCAATCGCTGGATGCGCAAAAAATGTGCAGCGTGAGAGCGTAATGGGTGAACGCGAGACCATCTCCAAACAACTTCGGCGCCGAACGAGAAACGTTCAGCGCAACTCAAGCGGAGAATGTCAGGGGGAAATCCGAATGGCTCCGCGAGTAGGACTCGAACCTACGACCCAGCGATTAACAGTCGCTTGCTCTACCAACTGAGCTATCGCGGAACACTTCGGTGTTGCCTTCGCGTTGAAGGCGAGGTCCGTGTACCCAAACTGATTTGGTTTGCCAAGCCCCTCGGTGAAATGCCTGTGAATAAATCTGTCACAAGGTCCAAAGCGCAAGGCATTCACGCAGATACGGCGCGACGGTGTAGCGCCAGCAGTTCGGCAAGGGTGTTGGCGCCGGCGAATGGATTGGCCGCAGATTCGTCCTTCCAATCGATCCTTTCGGCCCCAGCGAGGGTCAAGGCTGCCCTCGGCCCAGCAGATTGTGGCAGGGCAGCCAATGCATCATCCAAACTGGCCAGCCTCCAGGCGCAGTGCGTCGGATAGAAATCGTCGCCCCATGCCGCAAAGGCTGCGCCGCAGATTTCAGCCGCGCCGGCGAGTCTCGATACATAATTGCTCGGCAGAAACGGTGTGTCGGCCGCAGCAGAAACGAGGATGTCATCGGGCGCGGCGGCCGTGATCAGAAAATCCTTTGCCGCAGCCAGCCCCCCCAGGGGGCCCGCGGCAAAGGCTTGCCTGTCGGGCACAGCGACTGCTGGCGGGGGCAGGGGGCAATCGGTGCGCTGGCCTGTGGCAACCACGATCATCGGCTCTACCCCGGCAAGGCCGCGTGCAACGCGATCAATCATTCGTTCGCCACTCACCCGCAATTCGCCCTTGCGCACGCCACCAAGGCGAGACGCCTCCCCGCCCGCAAGAATCATCCCGAAGATCCGGCTCATGATTTCGGCGGACGCAGAAGGAACAGGAGGGCGATGCCGCCAACCAGACCCCAAAAGGGCGCGCCGACTCCGGCAATGGTTATTCCCGATGCCGTTGCCACAAAGGTCAGGATGGCGGGAAGGCGAGTGTCTTCCTCGGCAAGCGCGGCCGACAAAGCCGAAGCGAGACTGGAGAGAAGCGCAAGACCCGCGACCGCCTGGATCAGGATCGGCGGCGAAGCGGCAATGAACGCTGCAGCCAGGCTCGCCGCGAGCCCGAGAAGAAGGTAAGTCGCACCGGCCGCAATGGGCGCAGGCCAGCGTTTGCCCGGGTCGGGATGAGCCTCCGGCCCTGCGCAGATAGCCGCCGTGATGGCCGCAAGGTTGGTCGTTTGCCCGCCGAAGAAGGCGGTTACGGCGCTGCTGATCCCTGTCGTGATAAAGAGCGGCGGGGCGGAAAGGGCATAGCCATTGGCCCTCATCACGGCGATGCCAGGCAGATTTTGCGATGCCATGGTGACGATATAAAGGGGCAAGCCGATCCGCACCACCGCGTCCCAGGTGAATACCGGCACGACGGGAACAAGAATGGGCCAAGTGCCATCGAGCGCTCCTTGTGGCAGGTGTGTCGTGAATGCAAGCACGAGCCCGGTTGCGACCACTGCGATCGGCACGGCATAGCGCCTCGCGAATCGCAGACCCAGCATCCAGGCGAGCAGAATCGGCGCAACAAGCATGGGCACTTCGGCAAGTGCGCTAACGGGGGCAAGGCAAAGCGTGAGCAACATGCCGGCCAGCATGGCATTGGCGATGGCAGCTGGAATGGCGGCAATGACGCGTGCCAAGGGCCGGAAGAGACCAGTCAGGACGATCAGCGCGGCGCAGACCAGAAACGCGCCCGCGACAGCCGGAAAACCGCCAACCGGCTCTCCCACCGTGAGCAGAAAAGCCACACCAGGCGTCGTCCAGGCAAAGCTGACCGGCTTTCTCGAGCGCCAGGACACAGCGACGTTGAGAACAGCCAGCGCCAGACAGACGGAAAAGAGGCCGGAACCCGCCTGTTGAGGGGAGGCGCCGGCGGCAGTCAATGCCGCGAGCACCAAGGTAAACGTGCTTGCATAGCCGACAACGGCAGCGAGCGCTCCCGCCATAATGGGCTGAACAAGATCCCGGCGGCCGGTTTTTGTTTCCGCACTGACCTCCATGCCTGCCTCTCTGCTATTGTGTTGCAGCGTCAGCTTTATTGTAGCGCATCAGTATTCGTAAGCCATCGACAGGTAATATCTCCTTAAAGTTTCACGAGGAGAAAATTAACCATAATCGCAAATTGTCGGCGCAGTTTCTCCTGCCGTCGAGTGTGCGTCGTGTCGCCCTGCCGTTTGCTGTTTGGTTTGCTGGTTCTGGGCGTCATCATGGGTGGTTGCGCCAAACCCGTTGATCCCTCTGCGCGCCTCAGTGCAACGCCGGCAGTCGACCAGGTCCGCACCGCATCCATCGCTGCGAAACCCGCCGTTCTGGTCACCCAGCCCATGCCCTCCGAAATTTTTGCTCCCCGCGATATCGCCGGGCGTACGCTATCAGTTGGAACGACCGCAGACATCGTGCTCAAGCGGGGCGAAGTGGTGCTGACATTCGACGATGGACCGCGCCCGGGCAAGACCACCGCCATTCTCGACACCCTGGCCGAGTATGGGGTCAAGGCTACATTTCTGATGCTCGGTTCGGCGGCCGAGGCCAATCCGCGGCTCGCTCAATCCGTTGCCAGAGCCGGCCATACGGTTGGCAGTCACACCTATGGACATGTGGATCTTGCGGATCTCACCCGGCAGGAAGCAATCGCCGAAATCGCACGAGGCGAAGACGCGGTATCCGCGGCGCTTGCCGGTGGTGGGCAGGTGCTGTCGCCTTTCTTTCGCTTTCCCTATTTGTCGCAGACCGGATTTCTGCGTACCGGCCTTTTGCAGAGCGGCGCCGTGATTCTGGACGTCGACATCGACAGCAAGGATTACTATCGCGAAACACCGCAGCAGGTGGTCGACCGCACGCTGGCGCGGCTCGACATGCGCGGCAGCGGCGTCATCCTGTTCCACGATATCCACCAGCGCACGGTCGACATGCTGCCGGCGTTTCTCGATGCACTGGCCAAACGCGGATATAGCGTGGTGCGGCTCGTGCCGCGGGACAATTCCGTGTTCGGCCGTGATCTAATCACCGCTGGGATGCGGGATACACCGTCAGCCCTCTGAGAGCTCAGTCGTCCTCATCTTCCTCGACATCGGTGAGATAGACCGAGAATTCGATATCGACACCATGGTGGGCGATTGCCGCTGCAGCATGGGCCGGCAGTCGCGCCGACATGGCCTCGCCCTCAGCGGGATAATCGAAAGCAATGTCGAGTACGGCGCGGCCCAGCCGTCGATCGCCCAGCATTGCCGCAATGGTCGGGCCAGATCGATCGGCCAGTTCGAGGATCGCCCGAACCGCGTTGCCGACAGGCACTTCGACCTGGCCATAAAAGCTGCCATCGGCGTCTTCGGGCTCGTAACGCACCAGCAACTGCTTGAGCGCGGTCTCGGCCTCGTTCTGCGGCACAGTTAGCCCCGAAAGGCGCAAAGCGATGGCAAAGGGCGAGAAGCTGCTCATGATGCCCGCCCTGCCGTGGCCGCAAACAGCGCAATGGCTGCGGCATTGGACACGTTGAGCGATTTGATCGGCCCCGGCATGTCGAGCCGGACCATTTCGTCGCATAGCTCGCGGGTGCGCAGGCGCAGGCCCTTGCCTTCCGCACCCAGCACGACGGCCATGGGCTTGTCCTCTGTGCGCGGGCGCAATGGGGCAGGGGCCTCGGAATCAAAGCCAAGAACCGTCAGGCCACGCTCCTTCAGAGTTTCAATTGCATCGCCCAGATTACGCACCTCGATCATCGGCACGAGGTCGAGCGCTCCCGAGGCCGACTTTGCCATGACGCCGGTTTCGCGCGGAGAATGTCGCGCTGTGGTGATTACCGCATCGGCGCCAAAGGCACAGGCAGTGCGCAAGATCGCGCCCACATTGTGCGGATCGGTCAGTTGATCGAGCACCACGACGAGCCGGAGATTGGCAATGTCCTTGAGGCCAAAGCGGCCCACCGGATCGACCTCGAGGGCAAGGCCCTGGTGCACCGCTTCGCCACCGAGGATGCGATCGAGCTCCTTGGGCGTGGTTTCGGTGACGCTAACCTTGCCGATATCGCCCAACTCCTTGAGCCGGTTCAGCGCGTTTGGCGTTGCCAGAAGCGTTTTCTTTATGCGCTGCGGATTGTCGAGCGCCGCACGCACGGTATGCAGGCCATAAAGATAGACCGGCCCCTTATCGGGATCGTATTTCGGCTTGGGGGGGAACTTGTTTCGGCTCATGACGGGTGCCTATTGGCTTTTAGCGGCCTCGGCAAGCGGAGCTTGGAGCGGGTAGCGGGAATCGAACCCGCGTATTCAGCTTGGAAGGCTGCTGCTCTACCATTGAGCTATACCCGCATGTGACCCGAAGGCCGGCAATGGCTTATCGCGAAGATCGGCTCTCATGCAAGAGGCAGGCGAACCGCTCCGGAAATTTTTCCACCACCGCACGATTTCTTTTCCACACCCCGCGGGAAGGAGTTGACACTCTTGCGGCAGGACACCATAAACCGCCCACGAAACGCAGCGCGGTTCGCTTCTCACCCGAGAATGTGGAGGGGTGGGAGAGTGGTTAAATCCATCAGACTGTAAATCTGACGCCTTAGGCTACACTGGTTCGAATCCAGTCCCCTCCACCACCGGCCCCAGCAAGGGCCCTTTCCCCCTCAGTGATACAAATGCCGCCGCATGCGCAGGGCCGCTCGGCGCAGCATCGCGTTCCATGCGGGAACTTTGATCCTGCCACCTCCGTTCAGCTTCGGTTCAGGGCTGAAGGGGCATCGTGATTCCGGCATCGAACGAGGCGATCTGCGCTGAAGATCTCAGCTCCAGGCTCTTCTCGTGCCGGCGTTTCCATAGGCTGCCTTCAGCGCGCCCTATTCGTCCCTTGTCCTTGAGCTCTCGCAAAGGAGCGTCCAATTGGCCCGCATCACCGCCTCATCCTCTTTCAACAATGTCGACCCAAGTTCGCATTACGGCTATATCAGCCGAGCGACCGACAATCAGTATGTGGTCTACGATAATACCGGCACCGGCGCCTATGGTGGGTATGGGCTCGGTTATGACGGCGTGCTCAACGTTACGCGTGGGACTTTCACGAGCTACAGTGACTATCGCGCGAATGGTTCTCTCGCTGGCACGGTTGACGGGTTTGCGATTTCGGCATCCCAGGCCCAGTTCTACGCAAGCCGTAATGATATGGCTGGATTCTACCGTGATATCATGCGCGGAAACGACACGATCTACGGCTCGCCCTATGACGATCGTCTCGCCGGATACGATGGCAACGACATCATCTATGGCGGTGGCGGGAACGACTATATCGATGGTGGCGCCGGTAACGACATCATCTATGTCGGCCGCGGCACGGCTTATGTCACCGGTGGTCCCGGCTTTGACTATGTCGTCCTTCCTGGGGCGGGTGGCTCCTACGGAAAATCGGCGGTTCCTGAAGGCTGGCAATTTTCGAGTTCGTTCAACGGCGTCACCGCGCGTTTGAACAGCGTTGAACGCGTGCAGTTCGACGATGGCGTGCTCGCCTTCGACACTGCAGGAAATGCAGGGCAGATGTACCGGCTCTACCAGGCGACTTACGGTCGTGAACCTGATCCGGAAGGACTGGGTTACTGGATCGAACGTATGGATGCCGGTGTTTCCCTGACGGCCATTGCCGACAGCTTTGTGTATGGTGCTCCCGAGTTTGCGCAGCGATACGGCAATCCCTATACGGTCAGCAACGCCACCTATGTTGACCTGCTCTACATCAATACGCTCGGCCGCGGCTACGATATTAATGGCTTTAACTACTGGGTCAACAAGCTCAATACGAACCAGACAAATCGCTCGGATCTTCTGGCGTTCTTCTCTGAGAGCGACGAGAACAAGGCTCAGGTCGCAGGTGAGATCTATGACGGTATCTGGTACACCTGATCTCTAAGCACATATTTTCTTCACCCGCCGCCGATAGCGGCGGGTGTTGTTTTCTGAAGTGGCCAGCGTCACCTTTTGTGTGTGATGTCGCATGCACCCACTTGCACAAGGTGCTCTTTGCCATTAGACAGACCTCGCCTGAAGGGGTTTAGCTCAGTTGGTAGAGCATCGGTCTCCAAAACCGAGGGTCGTGGGTTCGAGTCCCCCAGCCCCTGCCAGGCGATTTTCCGACATCATCCGTTTTGCCTGACACCAGCGTTTGGATCGCTGGATAGCCTAGTCAGTTCCAGCCGTCACCGAGAGGGAGCGACTATCGAGGATGTGTCGTAGATCCAGGCGTCGCTGCTGCCACATCTGATGATCGTGTGCGGTTGAGCGAATTGGGCGAGATGCTCAGGCGCCAACTTATCCGTCAGCACAAAGTTCGGCTGGAAGGAACCGCCATCAATGCGCTCTCCTCGCCATCGATTGCTGAAGTTTGTATTTCCGCCATGGCCGACCTGAGCAAGGTGAACGACGTCATCAGTCAAAAAAATGAGAGGCTTGGCAAAATCGTGATCGGCATAGCCGTCCGTTAGACTATGCGCCTCAAGGCACGTGATCAGTTCGTTGTAAGGTCGTACTCTGAACGTCTCAAAAAGGCTTGGCGCCAGCGGCACTGCAAGGATAGCGATCAGCGCTGGAGCCCATCTCGAAAGTCGCTCGAGACGGGGGGCAGTAGTTGGACGAGCGATAACTCGCACCAGCAGCACGGGCACCAAGTAGACAAGCGCTATGACGTAGCGAAGTTTAGAAGCATGGTCGATGACGCCGAACACCACTGGGAGTGAGATGACAGAGAGGGTCGCCAGCCCAAGGATCATATCTTGCGCCACATGGGGTGCTATTCTCCCGCTCATCTTCAAACTGACACATGAGACGACAAGAAGTGCAACGGACAGCGGGAGGGCAGTTGCGTACAGTACCATGGTTAAGTCGAGAAGTGTCACTCCCTCTACCACGGCCTCTCCTATGAACCTGGCGGCGGTCAGGCTATCTACAGTGAAGAGTTCCGACGCATGACTTGGAAAGGGCTTAATCCGTTCCAGAATGAAAACTGCACCATGGATGGCGGCGATGCATAGAGGCGCCAGCAAGGGAGCCACTTTTCTGCTGAGGGTCGCCACTATGATGGCCGTCGCAAGAAGTGGAGCGGTGAACCAGGGGAAATACAGCGGATCGGAATAAATCGCAGCCCCGCCGATGATCGAGATGGCCACGGCGTAGCGCCCAGGTCTGCGCCCGCCGAAGATACCTCTTGCAAGAATGATGCTGGCCATAACGCACAGTGTAGCACCCGTATGAATGTAGACGGATGCTCCGTACTCCAACAGCCACACTATCACGCGGCTAGCCGTCGTCCTTAAAGCAATCAGCATGAGCGCGTAGACAGCTATTGCTTGGGGAAGCGTCAAGGCCAGGTATTGGTTGATCAGCATGCCGCCGGTCAAAGCAAGGCCCGTCGTCAACAAAATCGAGCTGACTAACGCGGCTGCGTGACTGTCGAGCGGTAACAGGGCCGTTAACGCGAAAAGCCAATCAGGGAAGGCGTAAAGCGCTGCAGAATTGCTCCATTGGAAGAGATTTCCACCGTGGGCCAGATCACGGACGATCAGGTGCGGATGAATGAAATCAGCATCGAAAAGCCTTGTCGGGAAGGGGCCCCACTGCGCTAGCAAGGCGAAGTAGACTGCGCCACAGAGCAACGCCATAAACACCGCAGCTGGCCATGATCTTAGAGAGTGCAAATAATTGCCTCGAGAGAGTTGGGACTGGGTCGGACATGGGTCGGCAGTTGCTGACTAGCTGTGCGATCATCATATTTCGGGAGCTAAAGGCAAGCGCCATTCTGGATCGAATTGCCAAGCGGCGCTCTTAAGGGAAGCGCTTGGCTCGAGACTGCTGAGCGTGCTGATCTTGGCAACGATCGAAGAAACTTACTCCGCCGCGGCGGGTAGGCGCTGTTCGTGCCGAGCTTTGAGTTTGTTCAGCTGGCGGGCGGCATGGGCGAGCAGAGCGTGGCGGATGGCTTCGGAATGGGCCTGCCCGATGTCTGACCTGACCTTGAGGTCCAATGTGTAGTCGGTGCGGGTGCCCAGGAAATCCTCGCCGATGCGCACGCGGACGACGCCGGTAATCCGGCCCTTTATGGCCTTGTGCGGACCGAAATGCATGAGCTGGCACGACTTGATGTCAAACGACATTGAAAAGCCCCCCGCGGCCGTGCCTCCGTTTGGCCGCAATTCGATCCAAATCCAATGCGAGCCGGCGCGCAAGCGCTATCCACAAGTTTTTGCAACTATGATTTACGGATGTTGCACAAATGCGCGTGCTCCGCGGCGTCGCTAGCGCAATTGTCGGTTGCAATTGCCCATCAGATTGAATAGATACCCGCAATCCGGCCGTGCGGGAGTCCTGCGCGGCCTTTGGTTTTGCACCAAGACAACCGGAGTCGACTATGGCCCGTACCAACCCGATCACCTTCCTGCAGCAGGTTCGCTCGGAAGTTTCCAAGGTTACCTGGCCGGGCCGGAACGAGGTTGTCATCTCGACCATCATGGTGCTGGTCCTGGTGATCTTCGCGAGCTTGTTTTTTCTGCTCGCCGATCAGGTCATCTCGTGGCTGGTGTCATTGATGCTTTCGATCCGCTAAGCGGATCCGGCGACTAACGGGGAGCGGCGAGGCGGCATGGCCAAGCGCTGGTACATTGTTCAGGCGTACTCGAACTTCGAGCGCAAGGTAGCGGACGCGATCAAGGAAAAGGTCGCCCAAACCAAGCTCGAACATCTGTTCGACGACGTCATCGTGCCGACCGAGAAGGTCGTGGAAGTCCGTCGCGGCCGCAAGGTCGATACGGAACGCAAGTTCTTCCCCGGCTATGTGCTGGTGAAGATGGATCTGACCGATCAGACATTCCATCTGATCAAGAATACGCCGAAGGTGACCGGCTTCCTGGGTGCTGATAACAAGCCCATGCCGATCTCCGAGAAGGAAGCTATGTCGATTCTGCAGCAGGTGCAGGAAGGCGTCGAGCATCCCAAGCCGTCCATCAGCTTCGAGGTTGGTGAAAGCGTTCGCGTTTCCGATGGTCCCTTCGCCAGCTTCAGCGGCGTCGTGGAAGAGGTTGACGAAGAGCGCTCCCGCCTCAAGGTGGAAGTTTCGATTTTCGGGCGCCCCACTCCGGTGGAGCTCGAATATGGTCAGGTCGAAAAGGTCTGATACTCTAGAATTCCGGCGCTAGCCGGTATTCAGGCTGCGCAAGCGGCCTAAATCCGTGGAAGGGGATGGCGCTTTGCCGGCGTCAGGAAACCGCACCACGGCTCACATGCCTTCGGGCAAGCCAGAGGATAGAACATGGCAAAGAAAATCACCGGCTACGTCAAGCTGCAGGTTCCTGCAGGCTCGGCTACTCCGTCGCCCCCGATCGGCCCGGCTCTGGGTCAGCGTGGCCTAAACATCATGGAATTCTGCAAGGCCTTCAATGCGGCCACGCAGGAAATGGAAAAGGGTTCGCCCATTCCAGTCGTGATCACCGCTTATGCCGACAAGAGCTTCACCTTCGAGATGAAGCAGCCGCCGGTCACCTACTTCATCAAGAAGGCTGTCAATCTCAAGTCCGGCTCCAAGCTTCCGGGCAAGGAATCGGCTGGCACCATCACCGTGGCTCAGCTGCGTGAGATTGCCGAAAAGAAGATGAAGGATCTCAACGCTGACGACGTCGACGCTGCTGTGTCGATGATCGCAGGTTCCGCCCGTTCCATGGGCATTCAGGTCGAGGGCTGATCGATATGGCAAAGATTGCAAAGAAGGTCGCCAAGGCCCGCGAAGGTCTTGATCGCACCAAGCTCTATGGTCTTGAAGAAGCACTGAAGCTGGTCAAGTCCAAGGCTTCTGCGAAGTTCGATGAAACCATCGAGATCGCGATGAACCTGGGCGTCGATCCCCGTCACGCCGACCAGATGGTCCGTGGTGTGGTCAGCCTGCCCAACGGCACCGGCAAGACCGTTCGCGTCGCCGTGTTCGCTCGTGGCGCCAAGGCTGACGAGGCCAAGGCTGCCGGTGCAGATATCGTCGGTGCCGAAGACCTGCTCGAAACCATCCAGGGCGGCAAGATCGACTTCGATCGTTGCATCGCGACCCCGGACATGATGCCGCTCGTCGGCCGTCTCGGTAAGATCCTCGGGCCGCGCAACCTGATGCCGAACCCCAAGGTCGGCACCGTGACCATGGACGTCAAGGGCGCTGTCGGCGCTGCCAAGGGCGGCGCTGTCGAGTATCGCGTTGAAAAGGCCGGCATCATCCACGCTGGCGTTGGCAAGGTCTCGTTCTCGGAAGAAGCGCTTCTGCAGAACATCAAGGCTTTCACCGATGCTGTCGTGAAGTCCAAGCCAGCAGGCGCCAAGGGCACCTATGTCAAGAAGGTTGCCGTCTCTTCAACCATGGGCCCTGGCGTCCATGTCGAGCCGGGTACGGCTCTCTAAGAACTGGCACCCAGCCGCCGTCATTGCCCGGCTTGTCCGGGCAATCCATCTCTGCGGATGCATGGTCCACCCGGACAAGCCGGGTGGTGACGGAGAACGAGGAATGGTATCGCCTTTCCTCGATGAAAATTCCGGGCGGTTTCGGCCGCCCGGTGTCGCCTCTCGATAAGAGGGGCAAAAGTCCTGTCCGAGACTGCCGGTCGGCTGCAAGGCCATTAATTCCCGTCCGGGAGCCAGCAATAGACGGGGTGAGACACCGAAATCTCGGTTTCGGTTCGAACCTAGACCAGCGCCCTCGGGATGCTTGGTCGGCAGGCACCTAACCGTTGCTCTCCGAACCCAAGGGGGAGGGGGCAGCAATTGGCAATGGTCCCTGCATGCCCTCGGGCATACCGGGCCTAGTCTAGTGGAGACTAGCATGGAAAAAGCGGAAAAGCGCGAAGTCGTCGCCTCGCTCCAGGAAGCCCTCGCCGGCGCTGGATCGATCGTCGTCGCGCAGAACGTTGGTCTTTCCGTTGCTGCGTTCACTGATCTGCGCGTGCAGGTCAAGAAGGCAGGCGGCAAGGTCAAAGTCGCCAAGAACCGCCTTGCCAAGCTCGCTCTTAAGGAAACCGATGTCGCGGACATCTCGGGCCTGTTCTCTGGTCCGACCGTGATTGCCTATGCGGATGATCCCATCGTTGCGCCCAAGATCGCAGCGGCTTTCGCCGACAAGAATCAGAAGTTTGTGATTCTCGGCGGTGCAATGGGTGCCACCGCGCTTGACGTCGAAGGCGTCAAGACCCTGGCAACTCTGCCCTCGCTCGACGAACTGCGCGCCAAGCTCGCAGGTCTGGTCAAGCAGCCGGCAACCAACATCGCTTCCATTCTCGTGCAGCCGGGTGCGGGCATTGCTCGCGTCCTCAAGGCTCACGCCGAAAAGAGCGAAGCGGCATAAGCCGTTCCGACCAAACAAACCTGTTCGAACTGAAACACAATCTGAAAAGAGTATAAAATGGCTGATCTCGCCAAGCTCGTTGATGACCTCTCTGCCCTGACCGTTCTGGAAGCTTCCGAACTGTCCAAGATGCTGGAAGAAAAGTGGGGCGTTTCTGCCGCCGCTCCGGTTGCTGTTGCTGCTGCTGGTGGCGCTGCCCCGGCTGCTGCTGCTGAAGAAAAGACTGAATTCGACGTGATCCTCGCCTCCTTCGGCGACAACAAGATCAACGTCATCAAGGAAGTCCGTGCCATCACCGGTCTCGGCCTCGGCGAAGCCAAGGCTCTCGTTGAAGGCGCTCCGAAGGCCATCAAGGAAGGCGCTTCCAAGGCTGAAGCTGAAGACATGAAGAAGAAGCTGGAAGACGCTGGCGCCAAGGTCGAACTCAAGTAAGTTCGCTTTAGCACTTGAATTATGCGGGATGGCGCTATATGTGCCATCTCGCTTTCTCGTTTTTACGAGACGATCCGCCGGGCCGATTGGATGGGTTCTGGCGCCAATTTGCGGAAATATATGACGATTTTGGATGTCGCGGGCACGTCGAAGCCTTTGATGACCTCGCTTTGGGTTTGCTCCCAAACGGGGCTTTAGCTGTTTTTCACGGATCTGTGATCCTGCCCTTGGGTCCGGGGTGGGGTTGGATGCGACATCGCTTGGACCGCTAGAAGTGCCTAAAGGGCAAATATCCCGAGCGCCGACGGCTGATAGTCGGGTCTTTGGATATCTGCCTCCGAGATACGCAAAAATGGAGCGCCCGGTCTGGCTGGAACGGTGCGCGACAACCAGAAACAGGAGCTTTCATGGCTACCACGTTCAACGGCCGCCGCAAGGTACGCAAATCCTTCGGTTCCATCCGCGAAGTCACGGATATGCCCAACCTGATCGAAGTCCAAAAGGCTTCCTACGATCAGTTCCTCATGGTCGACGAGCCTAAGGGCGGTCGGGCCGATGAAGGGCTGCAGTCCGTTTTCCGTTCGGTTTTCCCGATCACCGACTTCTCGAACACCGCTTCGCTCGAATTCGTGCGCTACGAATTCGAACAGCCCAAGTATGACATCGACGAGTGCCGTGCGCGCGACATCACTTTCGCTGCCCCGCTCAAGGTCACGCTGCGGCTGATCGTGTTCGAAGTGGACGAGGAAACCGGCGCTCGTTCGGTCAAGGACATCAAGGAGCAGGACGTCTATATGGGCGACATGCCCTTCATGACGTCGAACGGCACCTTCATCGTCAACGGCACCGAACGCGTCATCGTTTCCCAGATGCACCGTTCGCCTGGCGTGTTCTTTGATCACGACAAGGGCAAGACCCACTCTTCGGGTAAGCTCCTGTTCGCTGGGCGCATCATCCCCTATCGTGGTTCCTGGCTCGATATTGAATTCGACGCCAAGGACATCGTCTATGCGCGCATCGACCGTCGCCGCAAGATTCCGGTCACCTCGCTGCTCAAGGCGCTTGGCATGGATGCCGAGGAAATCCTCGACACTTATTACAACACGCTGAATTACGAAAAGACCGATAGCGGCTGGCGCGTGCCCTACGATGCGGAAAAGTGGAAGGGTGCAAAGCCGAGCCACGATCTCATCGATGCCAAGACTGGTGACGTCGTCCATGAAGGTGGCAAGAAGCTTTCGGCCCGCCAGGCCAAGAAGCTGGCTGAAAACGGTCTGACCCACCTTTTGGCAACCGATGCAGATCTTTTCGGCGCCTACATTGCCGAGGACATCGTCAACCTCAAGACCGGCGAGATCTATGCCGAAGCCGGCGACGAGCTCGACGAAAAGCTGCTGACCAAGCTGGTCGAACTCGGCTTTGACGAGCTGCCGATCCTCGACATCGATCACATCACCATCGGGCCCTATATCCGTAACACGCTTGCCGTGGACAAGAACGAGAGCCGTGAAGACGCGCTCTTCGACATCTATCGCGTAATGCGTCCGGGTGAACCCCCGACCGTCGACACCGCCGAAGCCATGTTCCAGTCGCTGTTCTTCGACAGCGAGCGCTATGACCTCAGCGCCGTTGGCCGCGTCAAGATGAACATGCGTCTCGAGCTCGATGCGCCAGACACCATGCGGACCCTCCGCAAGGAAGACATCGTCGAAGTCGTCCGCACCCTGGTCGACCTTCGCGACGGCCGTGGCGAGATCGACGACATCGACAATCTTGGCAACCGCCGCGTTCGCTCCGTCGGCGAACTCATGGAAAACTCCTACCGTCTTGGCCTGCTCCGCATGGAACGCGCCATCAAGGAGCGCATGAGCTCGGTCGAAATCGACACGGTCATGCCGCAGGATCTGATCAACGCCAAGCCGGCTGCTGCCGCTGTGCGCGAGTTCTTCGGCTCGTCCCAGCTGTCGCAGTTCATGGACCAGACCAATCCGCTCTCCGAAATCACCCACAAGCGCCGTCTCTCGGCTCTTGGACCGGGCGGTCTCACCCGTGAGCGTGCTGGCTTTGAAGTTCGCGACGTGCATCCGACGCACTACGGCCGTATCTGCCCGATCGAAACGCCGGAAGGCCCGAATATCGGTCTGATCAACTCGCTCTCGACCTTTGCCCGCGTCAACAAGTACGGTTTCATTGAAACCCCGTACCGCAAGATCGTCGATGGCAGGGTGACCGATGAAGTAGTTTATCTGTCGGCCATGGAAGAAGCCAAGCACTACGTGGCTCAGGCTAACGTCAAGGTGAATGCGGACGGTACGCTGTCCGATGACCTGGTCGTTGCCCGTCACGCAGGTGATAACGGCCTGACGCCCAAGGAAAATGTCGACTTGATGGACGTTTCCCCCAAGCAGATGGTGTCGGTCGCCGCTTCGCTGATCCCGTTCCTTGAAAACGACGACGCCAACCGTGCTCTCATGGGCTCGAACATGCAGCGTCAGGCTGTGCCGCTGCTGCGCGCCGAGGCTCCTTTCGTGGGCACCGGCATGGAGCCGATCGTGGCCCGTGACTCGGGCGCTGCCATCGTTGCAAAGCGCAAGGGCGTTGTCGACCAGGTGGACGCGATGCGTATCGTTATTCGGGCAACCGAAGAAACCGATGCATCCAAGTCCGGCGTCGACATTTACAACCTGATGAAGTTCCAGCGATCGAACCAGTCGACCTGTATCAATCAGCGACCGCTGGTTGTCGTGGGCGACCATATCAACGCCGGCGACATCATCGCTGACGGCCCCTCGACCGAACTGGGCGATCTCGCTCTCGGCCGCAACGTGCTCGTCGCCTTCATGCCCTGGAACGGCTACAACTTCGAAGACTCCATCCTTCTGAGCGAGAAGATCGCGATGCAGGACGTCTTCACCTCGATCCACATCGAGGAATATGAAGTCATGGCCCGCGACACCAAGCTTGGTCCGGAAGAAATCACGCGCGACATTCCGAACGTTTCGGAAGAAGCGCTGAAGAACCTCGACGAAGCCGGCATCGTGCACATCGGTGCCGAAGTGCAGCCGGGCGACATCCTCGTTGGCAAGATCACCCCCAAGGGTGAATCGCCGATGACGCCGGAAGAAAAGCTCCTCCGCGCCATCTTCGGTGAAAAGGCTTCCGACGTTCGCGATACCTCGCTCCGCGTTCCGCCGGGCGATGCCGGTACTGTTGTTGAAGTGCGCGTGTTCAATCGCCACGGCATCGACAAGGACGAGCGCGCCATGGCCATCGAGCGCGAGGAAATCGAACGCCTCGCCAAGGACCGTGACGACGAACAGTCGATCCTCGACCGCAACGTCTATGCCCGTCTCAAGGAAATGCTGTTCGGCAAGGCCGCGACCGCAGGTCCGAAGGGTTACGTCGTCGGCACCAAGCTCAATGATTCCATCTTCGAGGCGCAGCCGCGTTCGAAGTGGTGGCAGTTTGCGATCGAAGACGACAAGGTCATGACCGAGATGGAAGCTCTTCATGCTCAGTATGAAGAGAGCCGTCGTCTGCTCGAGCAGCGTTTCATCGATAAGGTCGACAAGCTCCAGCGCGGTGATGAACTTCCGCCGGGCGTGATGAAGATGGTCAAGGTCTTTATCGCGACCAAGCGCAAGATCCAGCCGGGCGACAAGATGGCCGGCCGTCACGGCAACAAGGGTGTGGTTTCCCGCATCGTGCCTGTCGAGGACATGCCGTATCTTGAAGACGGCACTTCCGTTGACATCGTGCTGAACCCGCTCGGCGTGCCTTCGCGCATGAACGTTGGCCAGATTCTTGAAACCCACCTGGGTTGGGCCTGTGCCGGCATGGGCAAGAAGATCGACCAGATGGTCCGTGCCTATCAGCGCAATGGTGACTTGAAGCCGCTACGGTCCGAAGTCCAGGAGCTCTTTGCTGGCGACACCGCCATCACCGATCTCGACGACGATGGCATGATCCGTCTTGGCGAGCACCTGTCCAAGGGTGTTCCGATCGCGACCCCGGTGTTCGATGGCGCCAAGGAAGCCGACATTGTGGTTCTGCTCGAAAAGGCAGGCCTCAAGGCTTCGGGTCAGTCGACCGTCTTCGATGGCCGTAGCGGTGAGCAGTTCGATCGTCAGGTGACGGTTGGCTACATCTATATGCTCAAGCTCGACCACCTCGTGGACAACAAGATCCACGCGCGTTCGATCGGTCCTTACTCGCTCGTTACCCAGCAGCCGCTGGGCGGCAAGGCGCAGTTCGGCGGTCAGCGTTTCGGCGAGATGGAAGTGTGGGCCCTCGAAGCGTATGGCGCTGCTTATACGCTGCAGGAAATGCTCACCATCAAGTCGGACGACGTTGCTGGTCGTACCAAGGTCTACGAAGCGATCGTCCGTGGCGACGACACCTTCGAAGCGGGCATCCCGGAAAGCTTCAACGTCCTGGTCAAGGAAATCCGTTCGCTCGGTCTCAATGTCGAACTCGACATGCGCGAACAGGACGAACAGGGCCGGGCCGAAGAGCTCGCACCTCCTCAGGAAGCGGCGGAATAATCCGGCACTTCCAACCCCATTCACCTTCCTTGCCGACCGTCAGCCTGGCTGCGGTCCGGCAGGGATAGAGGAGAGAACTGATGAATCATCATTCCCACGTCATGGACCCGTTCAACCCGTCCGTCCCGGTGCAGACCTTCGATCAGATGAAGATCTCCATCGCGTCGCCGGAAAAGATCCTTTCCTGGTCCTATGGCGAAATCAAAAAGCCCGAGACCATCAACTACCGTACGTTCAAGCCTGAGCGTGACGGCCTCTTCTGCGCGCGTATCTTTGGCCCCGTGAAGGACTATGAATGTCTTTGCGGCAAGTACAAGCGCATGAAGTTCAAGGGCGTCATCTGCGAAAAGTGCGGCGTTGAAGTTACCCTCAGCCGCGTTCGCCGCGAGCGCATGGGCCATATCGAATTGGCCGCGCCCGTCGCCCACATCTGGTTCCTCAAGTCCCTGCCGTCGCGTATCGCGCTTCTGCTCGATATGACGCTCAAGGATATCGAGCGCATCCTCTATTTCGAGAACTATGTGGTTCTCGATCCCGGTCTGACCCCGTTCACTCAGAACGAGCTTCTGACTGAAGAGCAGTACCTCGACGCCCAGGACGAATACGGTGCCGACAGCTTCACCGCCAAGATCGGCGCTGAAGCCATTCGCGATATCCTCCTGAATCTCGATCTCGAAAAGATCGCGGCTGACCTGCGCGTCGAAATCGCCGAAGCGACCACCGAACTCAAGCCCAAGAAGCTCGCCAAGCGCCTCAAGATCGTCGAGCAGTTCATCGTTTCGGGCAACAAGCCCGAATGGATGATCATGACCGTCATTCCGGTCATCCCGCCTGAACTCCGCCCGCTCGTCCCGCTGGACGGCGGCCGCTTCGCCACGTCCGATCTCAACGACCTCTATCGTCGTGTGATCAACCGCAACAACCGCTTGAAGCGCCTGATCGAGCTCCGTGCCCCGGACATCATCATCCGCAACGAAAAGCGCATGCTGCAGGAAGCTGTGGACGCGCTGTTCGACAACGGCCGCCGTGGCCGGACCATCACGGGTGCCAACAAGCGACCGCTCAAGTCGCTGTCCGATATGCTCAAGGGCAAGCAGGGCCGCTTCCGCCAGAACCTGCTCGGCAAGCGCGTCGACTATTCCGGCCGTTCGGTCATCACCGTGGGTCCTTACCTGAAGCTCCATCAGTGCGGTCTTCCCAAGAAGATGGCCCTCGAGCTCTTCAAGCCGTTCATCTACTCGCGTCTTGAAGCCAAGGGCCTCTCCTCGACCGTCAAGCAGGCCAAGAAGCTTGTTGAAAAGGAAAAGCCAGAAGTCTGGGATATCCTTGACGAAGTGATCCGCGAGCACCCGGTTCTCCTGAACCGCGCGCCGACGCTTCACCGTCTTGGCATTCAGGCATTCGAGCCGATCCTGATCGAAGGCAAGGCCATCCGTCTGCACCCGCTCGTCTGCTCGGCCTTCAACGCCGACTTCGACGGCGACCAGATGGCCGTGCACGTCCCGCTCTCGCTGGAAGCCCAGCTCGAAGCGCGCGTGCTGATGATGTCGACCAACAACATCCTGCATCCCGCGAACGGTCAGCCAATCATCGTGCCGAGCCAGGACATCGTTCTCGGTCTTTATTATCTCTCGCTGATGAATGATGGCGAGCCGGGTGAAGGCATGGCGTTCGCGTCCTATGCCGAGCTCGAGCACGCGCTCGACACCAAGGTCGTCACGCTCCACACCAAGATCAAGGCACGCGTGCCGGCTTGGGACGAGAATGGCAAGCAGACCACCGAGATCGTGGAAACGACCCCGGGCCGCATGCTGATCGGTCAGATCCTGCCGACCAACCCGGCTGTGCCGTTCGCAACGGCCAACCAGCTGATGACCAAGAAGATGATCTCCAAGATGATCGACACCGTTTATCGCGGTTGCGGTCAGAAGGAGACGGTCATTTTCTGTGACCGCGTCATGCAGCTCGGCTTCAAGAATGCTTGCGATGCTGGCATTTCGTTCGGCAAGGACGACATGGTCATCCCGCAGAGCAAGTACACCATCGTCGAAGAGACCCGTAAGCTGGTCGAGGAATTCGAACAGCAGTACAATGACGGCCTGATTACCCAGGGCGAAAAGTACAACAAGGTCGTCGACGCCTGGGCCAAGTGCGGTGACAAGGTTGCCGAGGAGATGATGAAGGGCATTGCTGCCGTTCAGATCGACGCGGAATCCAAGCGCCAGAAGCCGATCAACTCGGTCTACATGATGAGCCACTCCGGTGCGCGTGGTTCACCGGCCCAGATGAAGCAGCTCGCCGGCATGCGTGGCCTCATGGCCCGTCCCGACGGCTCGATCATCGAAACGCCGATCACCGCAAACTTCAAGGAAGGTCTCAACGTTCTCGAGTACTTCAACTCGACGCACGGTGCCCGTAAGGGTCTGGCCGATACCGCGCTCAAGACGGCGAACTCTGGTTACTTGACCCGTCGTCTCGTCGACGTGGCGCAGGACGCGATCATCGTTTCCGAGGACTGCGGCACCGAACGCGGCCTCACCATGGAGCCGATCGTTGATGCCGGCCAGATCGTGGCTTCGCTCGGTCAGCGCATCCTCGGCCGCACCACGGCTGACGATGTGTTCCACCCGCTGACGGGTGATCTCATCGCTCCCAAGGGCACGCTGCTCGAGGAAAAGCATGTCGACGTGATCGAAGAGGCTCGTATTCAGTCGGTCCGCATCCGCTCCCCGCTGGTCTGTGACCTGCGTCAGGGCTGCTGCGCCGCCTGCTATGGCCGCGACCTTGCTCGTGGTACTCCGGTCAATATCGGTGAAGCTGTCGGCGTCATCGCCGCCCAGTCCATTGGTGAACCCGGCACTCAGCTCACCATGCGTACGTTCCACATCGGTGGTACGGCCCAGGTGGTCGACTCGTCGTTCCTTGAATCCGGCGCCGAAGGCAAGATCGAGATCCGCAACGCCAACCTCGCAAACGTCGAGGGCGGCAAGCAGGTCGTCATGGCTCGTAACGTGGCGCTCGCCATTGTCGACAACGAAGGCAAGGAACGCGCCACCCACAAGGTGACCTACGGCTCCAAGCTTCTCGTCAAGGAAGGCGATACCGTTCGTCGTGGTCAGCGTCTGGCCGAATGGGATCCGTACACCCGTCCGATCCTGGCCGAAGTGGAAGGCGAGGTTCTGTTCGAGGATCTGGTCGATGGTGCTTCCGTTGCGGAAAACACCGACGAAGCTACCGGCTTCACCAAGCGCGTGGTTATCGACTGGCGCGGCAATCAGCGCGGTGAAGGCCTCAAGCCCGCACTCGCCATTGCCCGCGGCGGCTCGGTTGCCAAGGTGGATCGTGGCGGCGACGCCAGGTACCTGCTCTCCGTCGACGCCGTTATCGCGGTCGAGCCGGGTGAAAAGGTTGCCCCGGGTGACGTTCTCGCACGTATTCCGCTTGAAAGCGCCAAGACCAAGGACATCACCGGCGGTCTGCCGCGTGTGGCCGAACTGTTCGAAGCCCGCCGTCCGAAGGATCACGCTATCATCGCCGAGATCGATGGCACCATCCGCTTCGGCCGCGACTACAAGAACAAGCGTCGCGTCATCATCGAGCCGACCGAAGCTGGTGCAGATCCGGTTGAATACCTGATCCCGAAGGGTAAGCCGTTCCACCTCCAGGAAGGCGACACCATCGAAAAGGGCGAATACATCCTAGACGGCAACCCCGCTCCGCATGACATCCTTGCCATCAAGGGCGTCGAGGAATTGGCGCGCTACCTCGTCAACGAGATCCAGGAAGTTTACCGCCTGCAGGGCGTGTTGATTAACGACAAGCACATCGAAGTGATCGTTCGCCAGATGCTGCAGAAGGTCGAGATCGTTGAACCGGGTGACTCTGGCCTGCTCAAGGACGAGCAGCTCGACAAGCTCGACTTCGATGAACTCAACGACGCGCTCGTGGCCGAAGGCAAGAAGCCGGCAACCGCAAACCCGGTCCTGCTCGGCATCACCAAGGCGTCGCTGCAGACCCGCTCCTTCGTGTCGGCGGCCTCCTTCCAGGAAACCACCCGCGTGCTCACCGAAGCTGCCGTCTCCGGCAAGGCCGACCTTCTCGAAGGCCTCAAGGAAAACGTCATCGTCGGCCGCCTTATCCCGGCCGGTACCGGTGCTGGCCAGTCCAAGGCCAAGCAGATCGCTGCCAAGCGCGACGACCTCATCCTCGAGGAACGCCGCCGTCAGGCCGAAACCGTCCAGATCGCAGCACCTGCTGCCGAGTAAGGTCGGAAATCCAATCAAGGAAAAGGGGCCCGCATGGGCCCCTTTTTATTTGCTCCGGCTTTTGGTGCGTTTCACCCCAACGGTATGCCATCCGCTCCTTTTGGTAACACCGTTGAGCCGCCGGCAGATCCCTAACCCTTTGGAGAGGGGCAGGCCGTGAGGAGACCCTGGGAGCCACAGTGCCCATGGCGTACCCTGACCGTCCCGATCCCTCAAAACAGCTCGTTATTATCTTCCGGCTGGGGCAGGGTCTTGCCGTCAGGCCGATCGAGCGCATCGATCCGTCTGACCTCTTCACCGGACAAAACGAAATTCCAGACATCGAAGTTGTCCTTGGCGCGTTCGGGCTTGCTGCTCTTGGGCAGCACGATCAGGTTCTGCTGCAGGTGCCAGCGGATGATCACCTGCGCTGGCGACTTCCCGTGCGTTTCGGCGATCCTTCCGATGACCTCGTTGTCGAGCAGCTTGCTGTCCTTGCCCCCAAGAGGGCTATAGCACTCGATCTGAATATCGTGGCTGCGATGCCACTCGCGGATGTCGCGCTGCTGATAGGCGGGATGCAGTTCCAGCTGATTGACCGCAGGCGTCACTCCGGTCTCATCGATGATGCGCTGGATATGCTGGGGCAGGAAATTGGAAACCCCGATCGAGCGCACCTTGCCGGCCTTTTGCGCTTCCACAAAGGCCCGCCAGGTATCGGCATAGCGATCGTGCTGGGGCGCTGGCCAGTGGATCAGAAAGAGATCGAGATAATCGAGCTGCAGCCGGGCCAGCGATTCATCGAGCGAACGCAAGGCGCTATCATAGCCTTGGTGTCCGTTGCGCAGCTTGGAGGTGATGAACAGCTCTTCGCGGCCCACCGACGCTTCCGCGATGGCCCGGCCGACGCCGGCCTCGTTGTCATAACCCTGCGCGGTGTCGATATGCCGGTAGCCTGCATCGATCGCGGCGCCGACCACCTTGGGGGCATCGTCCTCTTCAAGCCTCCAAACGCCAAAGCCGAGCTGCGGAATGGACTTGCCGTCGTTAAGGGGCAGGGTAGGGTTCTCTTGCATACGGAATTCTCCTTTGTCCGACCTGCCTAACGGCTGGGTCGGAGAGAAGCTCCCTTGCGCGCCACCGGTTAAGCCCCTGGGGACCTCGCCAGCCCAAGGAAAGTGGTGAGCTCACGCGCTGCAGCGCCGCCGGCCCTATTTGCTCCGATGGTAGAGGCGGAGGGGCCGTATCCCACCAGATGCACCCGAGCATCCCGGGCGACCTGTGTGGCGAGCCGCCCAATCATGGTGATGCCGCCGCTGTCTTCGCGCAGCTGTAAGGGCGCCAGATGGTCGAGCGCGCTGCGAAATCCCGTACACCAGAGGATCACGTCGACCTCAAGCTCGGTGCCATCAGGCCAGCGAACGCCATGAGGCAGGATTTCTGCGAACATCGGCTTGCGCTCGAGCGCACCGCGCTGCCGCATTGCCTCAATCGCCGGCGTCACCGGCAACCCTGTGACCGAAACGACGGCCATGGGCGGCAAACCAGCGCGCACCCGCTCCTCTACCATCGCCACGGCCTTTCGTCCGGCCTCCTCGGTGAACGGCCCCTCGCGCCAGCGGGGCGGCGTCCGGGTCACCCATGTCGTCCGTGTCACCTGAGAAATCTGATCGAGCAGCTGGATCGCCGAAATACCCCCGCCCACGACCAGCACATGTTTGCCAGCGAAAACTTCAGCTGTGCGATAGTCCCGCGTATGAAGCTGCTGCCCCTGAAATGTCGCGGCGCCTGGATACTCCGGAATATAGGGATTCTCCCAGGTGCCGGTTGCGTTGATCAATCCCCGCGCCGAAAACACCGCCCGGTCGCTTTCGACGCGCAGGCGATCCCCGCGGTCGCAAACCACGCTTACCCGCGCGGGTCGCAAGACCCTCAGGCCGAAATGCTCTTCATAAGCTGCGAAGTAGTGCGGCACGGCCACCGATGCCTTCACCGTGCCGTCTCCTCCAGCGAATTCTGCAAAGCCGAGGCCCGGCAGGTCATGAACACGATTGACGGTGTTGAGCGTCAGGGAAGGCCAGCGATACTGCCACGCGCCGCCCGGTTGCGGCGCCTCGTCAAGCACCACGAAATCTTTTCCTGGCTGAAGTCCCAACCTTTGCAGATGATAAGCCGAGCTCAATCCAGCCTGACCGGCCCCGATCACTGCGATATCCACTTTGATGGCGAGGCGCGTCTTGTTTTCGGTCACGCTGCAGGCTCCGTCTGACCCGCCTCATCTATGTCGATCCCAAAGACGGGGCAAGGGCAGGGCGGAGGTGTCCCGCAAAGAGACTCTGTTAACCTTTGCCGAACGGTATTGATTGGATCCGTCCACTTCCCCATAACCGCTCGAGAGGGCCAAACATGCCGAAATGCATAGCTCTCCCGCGGATTATTTAGCGAAAGAATCCTTGACGGAGCGAGTCAACGGTTCTAAACAGCGCCTACCTTAGCGGTCGGTCGTGGTCGTCACACCGGGTCCCTGCCACCTAGCGCGGGAATCCAGGACGATCAAACACACTGTCGGGTGACTAGACGAAGCAAATCCTTGTGCGCATGACTGCCCATCTTATGTGGGGTGGTCCGCTGCAATTGGGGCGCCGCCGATTCCCGGAAGGGTTCGGATGAGCGCCACTTTGGTTTGTGTGTTTAGACCGAACTAGAATTTTTGGACGATGGAAAGAGCGCAATGCCCACCATTAATCAGCTGATCCGCAAGCCACGCGCCAGCAAGCCAAAGCGGAACAAGGTTCCGGCCATGGAAGCAAACCCGCAAAAGCGTGGTGTGTGTTCCCGTGTGTACACGACGACCCCGAAGAAGCCGAACTCGGCTCTGCGTAAGGTCGCCAAGGTTCGCCTGACCAATCAGCGCGAAGTGATCTCCTACATCCCGGGTGAGGGTCACAATCTGCAGGAGCACTCCGTTGTGCTCATTCGCGGCGGTCGTGTTCGCGACTTGCCGGGCGTTCGCTATCACGTGCTCCGCGGCGTTCTCGACACGCAGAGCGTGAAGGACCGCAAGCAACGCCGGTCCAAGTACGGCGCGAAGCGTCCGAAGTAAGGAGAATTTGAGTCATGTCCCGTCGCCACCGCGCCGAAAAGCGAGAAGTTATTCCGGATCCCAAGTTCGGTGACCTCGTCGTTTCCAAGTTCATGAACTCCCTGATGCTGGACGGCAAGAAGTCTGCCGCCGAGTCGATTGTCTATGGCGCATTCGACATTGTCGAAGCCAAGACCAAGCAGGATCCGATCACCGTGTTCCACAACGCCCTGGACAATATCCGTCCGGCCGTTGAAGTGCGTTCGCGCCGCGTTGGTGGTGCAACCTACCAGGTTCCGGTTGAAGTCCGCACCGACCGTCAGCAGGCTCTGGCCATCCGCTGGCTCATCGAATCCGCACGTAAGCGCGGCGAAAACACCATGCGCGAACGCCTCTCGGGCGAACTCATGGATGCGATGAATGGCCGTGGTCAGGCCGTCAAGAAGCGCGAAGACACGCACCGTATGGCTGACGCCAACCGTGCATTCTCGCACTACCGCTGGTAGTAGGAGCGCCCAATGGCACGCGAATACCCAATTAATCTGTATCGTAACTTCGGCATCATGGCGCACATCGATGCTGGCAAGACGACCACGACCGAACGCATCCTCTACTACACCGGCAAGTCCCATAAGATCGGCGAAGTCCACGACGGCGCTGCGACCATGGACTGGATGGAGCAGGAGCAGGAACGCGGCATCACCATCACCTCCGCTGCCACCACGACCTTCTGGAAGGATCGTAATGGCACGATGCACCGCTTCAACATCATCGACACGCCCGGCCACGTCGACTTCACCATCGAAGTCGAGCGCTCGCTCCGCGTGCTCGACGGTGCCGTCGCTCTGCTCGACGCCAATGCCGGCGTTGAACCGCAGACCGAAACCGTCTGGCGTCAGGCTGACAAGTACCATGTTCCCCGTCTCATCTTCGTCAACAAGATGGACAAGACCGGTGCTGACTTCTACCGCTGCGTCGAGATGATCGGTTCGCGCCTTGGTGCGCGTGGCGTTCCCGTCCAGCTTCCGATCGGTGCCGAGAACGAGTTCAAGGGCGTTGTCGACCTGATCGAGATGAACGCTCTGGTCTGGCGCAACGAAGAGCTCGGTGCACAGTGGGACGTCGTGGAAATCCCGGCCGACCTCAAGGACAAGGCCGAGAAGTATCGCGAAGCCATGATCGAAGCCGCCGTCGAAATGGACGATGCGGCCATGGAAGCCTACCTCGAAGGCGAAGTGCCGAACAACGACACCATCCGTCGTCTTCTGCGCAAGGGCGTCATCGACACCAAGTTCTTCCTGGTGTTCGCGGGTTCTGCCTTCAAGAACAAGGGCGTCCAGCCCCTGCTCAACGGCGTCATCGACTTCCTGCCGTCCCCGATCGACGTCCCTGCTATCCAGGGCATCGATGCCAAGACCGAAGCGCCGATCGAGCGTCATGCTGACGACAGCGAGCCGCTCTCGATGCTAGCCTTCAAGATCGCCAACGACCCGCACATGGGCTCGCTGACCTTCTGCCGCATCTATTCGGGTCACCTCGAAGCCGGCGTCAGCCTGGAAAATACCGTCAAGGGCAAGCGCGAGCGCGTCGGCCGTATGTTCCAGATGCACGCCAACAGCCGTGAGCAGATCACTGAAGCCTTCGCCGGCGACATCGTCGCTATCGTTGGTCTCAAGGATACCACCACGGGTGATACCCTGGCTCCGTCCAACTCGCAGGTTATCCTCGAGCGCATGATCTTCCCGGATCCGGTGATCGACATCTCCGTCGAGCCCAAGTCCAAGGCTGACCAGGAAAAGATGGGCCTTGCCCTCAACCGCCTGGCTGCTGAAGATCCGTCTTTCCGCGTCAAGACCGACGAGGAATCGGGCCAGACCATCATCTCGGGTATGGGCGAACTTCACCTCGACATTCTCGTCGATCGCATGAAGCGTGAGTTCAAGGTCGAAGCCAATATCGGTCAGCCCCAGGTGGCTTACCGTGAGACGATCACGCGCAAGACCGACAAGGACTACACCCACAAGAAGCAGTCGGGTGGTTCGGGTCAGTTCGCACGTATCAAGATCACGGTCGAACCGGGCGAAGTGGGCAAGGGCCTCGAATTCGTCAACGCCATCGTCGGCGGCGCTGTTCCTCGCGAATACGTCCCGGGCGTCCAGAAGGGTATCGAATCGGTCATGGGCGCAGGCCCGCTGATCGGCTTCCCCGTAGTCGACGTGAAGGTCACCCTCACCGATGGTGCCTACCACGACGTCGACTCCTCGGTCCTGGCCTTCGAAATCGCCGGCCGTGCAGGCTTCCGTGAAGCCCTGCGTGAAGCTGGCCCGAAGATCCTTGAACCGATCATGAAGGTTGAAGTTACGACGCCGGATGAGTACATGGGCGATGTCATCGGCGACCTCAACTCTCGTCGTGGGCAGATCCAGGGCACTGAAAGCCGTGGCGTTGTCCAGGTCGTGAATGCGTTTGTGCCGCTTGCAAACATGTTCGGATACGTGAACTCGCTGCGCTCCATGAGCCAGGGTCGTGCACAGTATTCCATGGTGTTCGATCACTACGAACAGGTTCCGCAGGCTGTCGCCGACGAAGTCCAGGCCAAGTACGCCTAAACCAGCGCAAGCTAGTCAAAAACTCAACTGAATGTCGGCCTTTGCGCTGACGAATTTGGAGAAAAGCGATGGCGAAGGAAAAGTTTTCCCGCTCCAAGCCGCACTGCAACATCGGCACCATCGGTCACGTTGACCATGGCAAGACCTCGCTGACCGCGGCCATCACGAAGGTGCTGGCTGAAACCGGCGGCGCGACCTTCAAGGCGTACGACCAGATCGACGCGGCCCCCGAAGAAAAGGCCCGCGGCATCACCATCAACACCGCCCACGTCGAGTACGAGACGCAGAACCGTCACTACGCTCACGTCGACTGCCCCGGCCACGCTGACTATGTGAAGAACATGATCACCGGTGCTGCCCAGATGGACGGCGCGATCCTCGTCGTGTCGGCTGCTGACGGCCCGATGCCGCAGACCCGCGAGCACATCCTGCTCGCCCGTCAGGTCGGTGTTCCGGCTCTGGTCGTGTTCCTGAACAAGTGCGACATGGTCGACGATCCGGAACTGCTCGAACTCGTTGAGCTCGAAGTGCGCGAACTGCTGTCCTCGTACGAGTTCCCCGGCGACGATATCCCGATCACCAAGGGTTCGGCCCTGGTTGCTCTGGAAAACGGCGACCCGAAGCTCGGCCACGACGCCGTGCTCGAACTGATGCGCACCGTTGACGAGTACATCCCGCAGCCGGAACGCCCGATCGACCAGCCCTTCCTGATGCCGATCGAAGACGTGTTCTCGATCTCGGGTCGTGGTACCGTCGTGACCGGCCGTGTCGAACGCGGCATCGTCAAGGTTGGCGAAGAAGTCGAGATCGTCGGCATCAAGGCAACCCAGAAGACCACCGTGACCGGTGTCGAAATGTTCCGCAAGCTGCTCGATTCGGGTGAAGCTGGCGACAACATCGGCGCACTGATCCGCGGTATCGACCGCACCCAGGTGGAGCGCGGCCAGGTTCTCTGCAAGCCCGGTTCCGTGACCCCGCACACCGACTTCACGGCTGAGGTTTACATCCTCACCAAGGAAGAAGGTGGCCGTCACACTCCGTTCTTCGGCAACTACCGTCCGCAGTTCTACTTCCGTACCACGGACGTGACCGGTATCGTGACCCTTCCCGAAGGCACCGAAATGGTGATGCCGGGCGACAACCTGAACATCAACGTTCAGCTGATCGTGCCGATCGCCATGGAAGAGAAGCTCCGCTTCGCTATCCGTGAAGGTGGCCGTACCGTTGGTTCTGGCGTCGTCGCCACGATCCTGAAGTAAGCCTTGCTAAGTTAGTCGCGGCGCGCGATGAAGCGCGCCGCGATCCTTTTTCGTCAGGATTTGAGAAGATGAACGGTCAGAATATCCGCATCCGCCTCAAGGCGTTTGACCATCGCGTGCTCGATACGTCGACCCGCGAGATCGTCAACACCGCCAAGCGCACGGGTGCCCAGGTTCGCGGTCCGATTCCGCTGCCGACCCGCATCGACAAGTTCACCGTCAACCGCTCGCCGCACATCGACAAGAAGGCGCGTGAGCAGTTCGAGATCCGGACCCACAAGCGTCTGCTTGACATTGTGGACCCGACTCCCCAGACGGTCGATGCCCTCATGAAGCTCGATCTCGCCGCCGGCGTCGACGTCGAAATCAAGCTCTAAGCCCGGTCCAGATGGTGCAACGCCGGTCGGAATAACCGCGCTGCCCAGGACCAGACTACCGACTACAAAGATATTCCGCGCCTGCCGCTAAAGGGGTCCTCTGAAACCATGACCCGGCAGAGCGCCAACAAGAAGGTAAAACCGATGCGTTCTGGATTGATCGCACAGAAGCTGGGGATGACCCGCATCTTCGCCGAGGACGGCTCGCACGTTCCGGTCACGGTGCTGGCTCTGCAGAACTGCCAGGTGGTTGGACAGCGTACCGTCGAAAAGGACGGCTATGTTGCACTCCAGCTCGGCGCAGGCCAGGCCAAGGCCAAGAATGTCTCGAAAGCTGAGCGCGGCCAGTACGCCGTCGCTAAGGTCGAGCCGAAGCGTCATGTCGCCGAATTCCGCGTCGACGCTGAAAACCTCATCGAGGTTGGTGCCACCCTGAAGGCGGATCACTTCGCCGAGGGCCAGCTTGTCGACGTCACGGGTACGTCGATCGGTAAGGGTTTTGCCGGTGGTATGAAGCGCTGGAACTTCGGTGGTCTGCGTGCTTCCCACGGTGTGTCCGTTTCCCACCGTTCCATCGGTTCGACCGGTGGCCGTCAGGACCCGGGCAAGACCTTCAAGAACAAGAAGATGCCGGGCCACATGGGTGACCGCCGCATCACCACGCAGAACGTCAAGGTCGTCAAGACCGATGTTGAGCGTGGTCTGATCCTCATCCAGGGCTCGGTCCCGGGTGCCAAGGGCGCCTGGATCATGGTCAAGGACGCCGTCAAGAAGCCGGCTCCCGCCAACGTTGTCCTGCCCGGCTCGTTCGAGGCCGCTGCTGCGGGAGAAGCGAAGTAAATGGAACTCAAGGTAACCACACTCGACGGTAAGTCCGCCGGTACGGTCGATCTCAAGGACGACGTCTTCGGTCTCGAAGTTCGTCCCGATATCCTCCACCGCATGGTTCGCTACCAGCAGCTCAAGGCCATGGCCGGCACGCATGACGTGAAGAACCGGTCGGAAGGCGCGCGCACGGGCAAGAAGTTCGTGAAGCAGAAGGGCTCGGGCGGCGCTCGTCACGGCGATCGCAAGGCTCCCCAGTTCCGTGGTGGTGGCCGTGCATTCGGTCCGACCCCGCGCAGCCATGCCATCGACCTTCCCAAGAAGGTTCGCGTCCTGGCGCTCAAGCATGCTCTCTCGTCCAAGGCCAAGAATGGTTCGCTGATCGTCGTCGACAGCGTCGCACAGCAGGAAGCCAAGACGGCTGCACTGCGCACCACTTTCGGCAAGCTCGAATGGGCAAGCGCACTGATCATCGATGGTGCAGCAGTTGACCAGAACTTTGCTCTGGCCGCTCGCAACATCCCGAACATCGACGTGCTGCCGATCCAGGGGATCAACGTTGTTTCGATCCTGAAGCGCGACAAGCTCGTCCTGACCAAGGCAGCGCTCGAAGCGCTCGAAGCGAGGTTCGCATGAACAAGCTTGCCGCTTACGATATCGTCCGTAACCCCGTCGTGACCGAAAAGTCGACGATGGCTTCGGAATACAACCAGGTCGTCTTCGACGTGGCGATCGATGCCAGCAAGACCGAGATCAAGGCCGCTGTCGAGCAGCTCTTCTCGGTCAAGGTCAAGGCAGTGAACACCCTGGTCCGCAAGGGCAAGGTGAAGCGCTTCCGCGGCAAGATTGGTGTCCGCAACGACGTCAAGAAGGCCATCGTGACCCTCGTCGACGGCCAGTCGATCGATATTTCGACCGGCCTCTAAGGGACAAGAGACAGCAAAATGGCTCTAAAGACTTATAATCCCACCTCCGAAGGCCGTCGTACCCTGATCACGACCGACCGTTCGGAACTCTGGAAGGGCGCTCCGGTCAAGGCTTTGACCGAAGGCCTGAGCAAGAAGGGTGGCCGCAACAATACCGGTCGCATCACCGCGTTCCATCGTGGTGGCGGTCACAAGCGCAGCTACCGCATGATCGACTTCAAGCGCGTGAAGTTCGACGCAGTCGGGACGATCGAACGTCTCGAATACGATCCGAACCGCACCGCCTGGATCGCTCTGGTGAAGTACGAAGATGGCGAACTCGCCTATATCGTGGCTCCCCAGCGTCTGGCTGCCGGCGACAAGGTCATCTCTTCGATGAACGGCGCGGACGTGAAGCCGGGCAATGCCATGCCGCTCGAGCGCATGCCGGTCGGCACCATCGTGCACAACGTCGAACTCAAGCCCCGCAAAGGTGGCCAGATCGCTCGTTCTGCCGGTGCCTATGCTCAGTATGTCGGCCGTGACCAGGGTTGGGCGATCCTTCGCCTCAATTCGGGCGAGCAGCGCCGCGTCCATGGTTCGTGCCTCGCCACCGTTGGTGCGGTGTCCAACCAGGACCACGCCAACACTTCGCTCGGCAAGGCTGGTCGCAACCGTTGGCTCGGCCGCAAGCCGGTCAACCGCGGCGTGACCATGAACCCGGTCGACCACCCGCATGGTGGTGGTGAAGGCCGTACCTCTGGTGGCCGTCACCCGGTTTCTCCGTGGGGCAAGCCGACCAAGGGCAAGCGCACACGTTCTAACAAGGCAACGGACAAGTTCATCGTTCGCAGCCGTCACGTGAAGAAGGGCAGGTAAGTCATGACCCGTTCAGTTTGGAAGGGGCCGTTCGTCGACGGCTATCTGCTCAAGAAGGCCGAGAAGGCCCAGACCTCTGGCCGCAACGATGTGGTCAAGATCTGGTCGCGCCGCTCGACCATTCTGCCGCAGTTTGTCGGCATCACGTTCGGCGTGCACAACGGTCAGAAGCATGTTCCGGTGAACGTCACCGAAGACATGATCGGCCACAAGTTTGGCGAGTTTGCCCCGACCCGTACCTATTACGGTCACGCGGCCGACAAGAAGGCCAAGAGGAAGTAAGATGAGCAAGCCAAAGACTGAGCGCGCTCTCAAGGATAACGAGGCCAAGGCTGTTCTGCGCATGCTGCGCATCAGCCCTCAGAAGCTGAACCTCGTCGCGCAGTTGATCCGTGGCAAGAAAGTCGAGCGTGCCCTGGCCGATCTCGAATTCAGCCACAAGCGCATCTCCGGCCAGGTCAAGAAGGTGCTCGAGAGCGCCATCGCCAATGCCGAGAACAACCATGGCCTCGATACCGACGCTCTCGTCGTTGCCGAAGCCTATGTTGGCAATTCGCTTGTCATGAAGCGCTTCACCGCTCGTGGCCGCGGCCGTTCGTCCCGGATCGAGAAGCCCTTCTCGCATCTGACGATCGTCGTCCGGCAAGTTGAGGAGGCCGCATAATGGGCCAGAAGATCAATCCCATCGGCTTCCGCCTGGGCATCAACCGCACCTGGGACAGCCGCTGGTTCGCCAACAAGGGCGAATACGGCACGCTGCTTCAGGAAGACCTCAAGATCCGCACCATGCTGATGAAGGATCTCAAGGCCGCTGCGGTCTCCAAGATCGTCATCGAGCGTCCGCACCGCAAGTGCCGCGTGTCGATCCACACCGCCCGTCCGGGCATCGTGATCGGCAAGAAGGGCGCGGACATCGACAAGATCCGCGCCAAGGTCAAGAAGTTCACCGACTCGGAAGTGCACATCAACATCGTTGAAGTGCGCAAGCCCGAGACCGATGCGACCCTCGTTGCCCAGGGCATTGCCCAGCAGCTGGAGCGCCGCGTGGCCTTCCGTCGTGCCATGAAGCGCGCCGTGCAGACCGCAATCCGCATGGGTGCCGGTGGTATCCGTGTCAACGTTGGTGGCCGTCTTGGCGGCGCCGATATCGCTCGTACCGAATGGTACCGCGAAGGCCGTGTGCCGCTGCACACCCTGCGCGCCGATATCGACTACGGTACGGCAGAAGCTGAAACCACCTACGGGATCATCGGTATCAAGGTTTGGGTCTTCAAAGGCGAAGTCCTTGAGCACGATCCTTCCGCTCACGAGCGCCGCGCCACCGAAGGTGGTGAAGGTGGCCAGCGTAGCGAACGCGAACCGCGCCGTGAGCGTGGCGATCGCGACCGCGAACGCGCATAAGAAGGTTGAACCACTATGCTGCAACCGAAACGTACTAAGTTCCGCAAGGCCCATAAGGGCCGCATCCATGGCCTGGCCAAGGGTGGCACGGATCTGGCATTCGGCTCCTACGCACTCAAGGCCACCGAGCCAGAGCGCGTTACCGCCCGCCAGATCGAAGCGGCCCGTCGCGCGATCACTCGTGAGATGAAGCGTCAGGGCCGTGTCTGGATCCGGATTTTCCCGGATGTGCCGGTCTCCAAGAAGCCGACCGAAGTCCGTATGGGTAAGGGTAAGGGCTCCGTGGAATACTGGGCAGCGCGCGTAAAGCCGGGGCGCATCGTTTTTGAGATTGACGGAGTGCCCGAAGACGTTGCAAAGGAGGCGCTTCGCCTCGGAGCAATGAAGTTGCCGATCACCACGCGCATCGTTACGCGCATTGTCGACTAAGGAACACGAGCATGAAAGCCAGTGATGTGCGGAGCAAAACCGCAGACGAACTGAAAGATCAGCTCGTCGACCTCAAGAAAGAACAGTTCAACCTGCGTTTCCAGCGTGCTACCCAGCAGCTGGAAAAGCCGGCCCGGGTCAAGGAAGTCCGTCGCGATATCGCGCGGATCAAGACCATCCTCGGCCAAAAGAACGCAGCTAAGTAAGGAATCGATCCCATGCCAAAGCGCGTTCTGCAGGGGACTGTAGTCTCCGACGCTAACGAAAAGACGATCGTCGTTCGTGTCGAGCGCCGTTTCACGCACCCGCTTCTCAAGAAGACGGTGCGCCGGTCCAAGAAGTATCACGCTCACGATGAAGCTAATGTGGCAAAAGTCGGTGACGTGGTGTGGATCGAAGAGACCGCACCGATCAGCAAGAACAAGCGTTGGACGCTCGTTCCGTCTGCGTAAGAGAATTTTTTGAATTAGGTCGGCGAGCCGGATGACGGTGAAGCCGGTTCAACTAGAAGGCATCCAGTTATGATCCAGATGCAGTCCAATCTCGACGTCGCGGATAATTCCGGCGCCAAGCGAGTTATGTGCATCAAGGTGCTGGGCGGCTCACATCGCAAATACGCCTCGGTCGGCGACATCATTGTCGTTTCGGTCAAGGACGCTATTCCGCGTGGCCGCGTTAAGAAGGGCCAGGTGATGAAGGCTGTTGTGGTTCGCACCGCAACCGACATCCGCCGCCCCGATGGCACCGTCATCCGTTTTGACAAGAACGCCGCGGTTCTGATCAACAATCAGAAAGAACCCGTCGGCACCCGTATCTTCGGACCGGTTCCGCGTGAACTTCGCGCTCGCAACCACATGAAGATCATCTCGCTCGCCCCAGAGGTGCTATAATGGCCTCCAAGATCAAGAAGGGCGACAAGGTCGTCGTCCTGGCTGGTAAGGACAAGGGCAAGACCGGTCAGGTCCTCTCTGTCATCCCATCCGAAACCAAGGCGCTCGTCCAGGGTATCAACCTTGTGCGCAAGCACCAGAAGCAGACTGCCTCGCAGGATTCCGGCATCTTCACCAAGGAAGCGCCGATCCACCTGTCGAACCTGGCCGTCGCCGATGCCAACGGCAAGCCCACCCGCGTCGGTTTCCAGATTAAGGACGGCGTGAAGACTCGCGTCGCCAAGACGACGGGAGGCCAGATCGATGGCTGAGACCGCTTACGTTCCGCGTCTGCGCACTGTCTATGACGAGACGATCAAGGCTGAACTGACCAAGCAGTTCAACTACACCAACGTCATGCAGCTGCCCAAGATCGACAAGATCGTTCTGAACATGGGCGTTGGCGAAGCCGTCAACGACTCCAAGAAGGTCAAGTCGGCCGCTGCCGAGCTCGAAAAGATTGCTGGCCAGAAGCCGGTCATCACCCATGCTCGCAAGTCCATCGCAGGCTTCAAGGTCCGCGAAGACATGCCGCTCGGTGTGAAGGTGACGCTGCGCAAGACCCGCATGTACGAATTCCTGGACCGCCTGGTGACTATCGCCCTGCCGCGCGTCCGCGACTTCCGTGGCCTCAATCCGAACGCCTTCGATGGCCGTGGCAACTATGCCATGGGCATCAAGGAACACATCATTTTCCCCGAGATCAACTACGATCAGATCGATCAGGTCTGGGGTATGGATATCGTGATTGCCACGACGGCCAAGACGGACGATGAAGCCCGCGCTCTGCTGCGCGCTTTCAACTTCCCGTTCCGCCAGTAAGCAGGCAGGACAGGGAAAGAGGACCAGAACATGGCAAAGACCAGTTCCATCGAGAAGAACAACAAGCGCGCCGCCCTGGCGAAGCAGTATGCCGCAAAGCGTGCCGCTCTCAAGGCAACCGTCAAGGATCAGAGCGCGTCGATCGAAGAACGCTTCAAGGCCAGCCTCAAGCTGGCCGAGCTGCCGCGCAACTCCGCAAAGGTTCGCATTCGCAACCGTTGCGAAGTGTCCGGTCGCCCGCGTGGTTACTATCGCAAGCTCAAGATGAGCCGTATCGCCCTGCGTCAGCTGGGCAACCTGGGTCAGATCCCGGGTCTGGTGAAGTCGAGCTGGTAAGGAAGGACATAAAATGAGCTTTTCCGATCCCATCGGCGATATGCTGACCCGCATCCGCAACGCTCAGGAGCGTCGCCGGAATACCGTTTCGACCCCAGCCTCGACCCTTCGCGGTCGCGTGCTCGACGTTCTTCAGTCCGAGGGTTTCATCCGCGGCTACTCGGAGACCAAGTTCGAGAACGGTGCTGCCGAATACGAAATTGAACTCAAGTATTCGGACAATGAAGGCGTGATCCGCACCATCGAGCGCGTTTCCCGCCCCGGCCGCCGCGTTTATGCGTCGGTCAAGAATATTCCACAGGTGGCGAATGGCCTCGGCGTGTCGATCCTCTCCACCCCCAAGGGTGTGATGGCCGACCACGAAGCCAAGGCTGCCAATGTTGGTGGCGAGGTACTCTGCCGCGTCTTCTGATGCGTGTGGGCCCGAAGCTCAGTGAAGCACTTCAGGGATGAGTGGTATCCACTTTTCCGGTTGAATGTGCTGAGAAAACTGATAGGAGCGCGATCAACGTTTCTCGGAAACGCTGATCGGCTCTGTTTTCGGGCACCTTCACGCGCATCGGCTGCGCGGCAAGACGATTACTCAAGGATATAGAATGTCACGTACTGGCAAGAAACCGGTGGCCCCGGTTAATGGCGTTACGGTTACGATCAATGGTCGCACCGTCTCCGCCAAGGGCCCGAAGGGCGAACTGAGCCTGCAGCTCATGGATGTCGTCAATGTGGAGCAGGGCACCGACGGTCTCGTCGTTGTTCCGGCAAACGATACTCGTGAGGCTCGCGCCGCCTGGGGCACCACCCGCGCGCTGATCCAGAACATGGTCACCGGGGTGAGCGCTGGTTTCGAAAAGAAGCTGGCAATCCAGGGCGTTGGTTATCGCGCCGCCATGCAGGGCAAGGACGTCAAGCTCTCGCTCGGTTTCAGCCACGAAGTGATCTACAACGCGCCCCAGGGCATCACCCTGGCGGTTCCGGCTCCGACTGAGATCGTCATCACCGGCATCGACAAGCAGCAGGTCGGTCAGGTTGCGGCAGAGATCCGCGGCTGGCGTCCCCCCGAGCCCTACAAGGGCAAGGGCGTGCGTTACGCCGGCGAGCAGATCTTCCGCAAAGAAGGCAAGAAGAAGTAAGGAGCGCCACCTATGGCAATTTCTGCAAAAGGTGCGGACCGCCGCAAGGCTCGTGTCCGCAAGGCGCTCAAGGCTCGTGCCTTTGGTCGCCCCCGTCTCAGCGTTTTCCGCTCGGACAAGAACATCTACGCCCAGATCATCGACGACGCGAACGGTCGGACGCTGGCTGCAGCCTCCACTCTCGAGAAGGATGTGCGCGGCTCGCTCAAGAGCGGCGGCACTGCCGAGGCAGCAGCCGTTGTCGGCAAGCTGATCGCAGAGCGCGGTGTCAAGGCTGGCGTGGGCGAGGTCGTGTTCGACCGTGGCGCCTATATCTATCACGGCCGTGTTAAGGCCCTTGCAGATGCTGCCCGTGAGGGCGGTCTGCAGTTCTAACAACGGCGAGGAAGAAAAATTATGAGCAGAGACGTTCAGGAACGCGAAAGCGAGTTCGTCGATCGCCTGGTCCACATCAATCGTGTGGCCAAGGTTGTGAAGGGCGGCAAGCGCTTCGGCTTCGCAGCTCTCGTCGTTGTCGGTGACCAAAAGGGTCGCGTCGGTTTCGGTCACGGCAAGGCCCGTGAAGTTCCCGAGGCCATCCGCAAGGCAACCGAGCAGGCCAAGCGCCAGATGATCCGTGTGCCGCTGCGCGACGCACGCACGCTTCACCACGATATCACCGGCCGCCATGGCGCTGGCAAGGTGATCCTGCGTGCAGCCGTGCCGGGTACCGGTATCATCGCCGGTGGTCCGATGCGCGCCGTTTTCGAAACCCTTGGCATCAACGACATCGTTGCCAAGTCGACCGGCACCTCGAACCCCTACAACATGATCCGTGCGACTTTCGATGCGCTCAAGCGTGTCGACAGCCCGCGCGCCGTGGCTTCCCGCCGCGGTCTCAAGGTTTCCGAACTGCAGGCTCGCCGCGGCGAAGCTGCTGTCGAAGCCTGATCCGTAGGAACGGAGAAGCACAATGGCTGACAAGAAAACCATCACCGTCAAGCAGGTCGGTTCCCCGATCCGCCGCGAAAAGAGCCAGCGCGCGACCCTGATCGGTCTCGGGCTGAACAAGATGAACAAAGAGCGCGAGCTCGTTGATACGCCAGAAGTTCGCGGCATGATCAACAAGGTCCCGCATCTCGTTCGCGTCATCAGCGAATAAGAGGGAAGGCTCGACAAATGACTCGTTTGAACGATCTTCGCGATAATCCCGGCGCCAACAAGGTTCGCGTCCGCATCGGCCGTGGTATCGGCTCGGGCGTCGGCAAGACCGGTGGCCGTGGTGGCAAGGGCCAGACGGCCCGTGCCGGTGTTGCGATCAACGGCTTCGAAGGCGGCCAGATGCCCCTTCACATGCGTATGCCAAAGCGTGGCTTCAATGCTTGGAACCCCAAGGATTGGAACCAGGTCCGCATCGACCGCATCCAGGCCTATATCGACTCGGGCAAGCTGGACGCCAAGGGCGTCATCGATGCAGCGGCTCTGGTTGCTGCCGGCGTGATCCGCCGCGCCAAGGACGGCGTCCGTCTGATCGGCGCGGAAGGCTTCACCGCCAGCAAGGTGACCTTCAAGGTTGATTACGCAACCAAGGGTGCAGCGGCTGCCATCGAGGCTGCCGGTGGCAAGGTCGATCTGATCCCTGCCAAGGAAACCTGGAAGAAAACTCCTTACGCTGCCAAATAATTTGGCATGGCGCACCCGGCCTTTGGTCGGGTGTGCTTTTTTGGTTTGTTGCGCCAGGGCTGCACTCCTATATGCTCCCTGCGCGCTCCGAGCGCGCCTGGCCTAAAAAAGCCCTGGGGAGCGACATATGGCGTCCGCAGCCGAGCAACTTGCTCGCAATCTATCTTTTTCGACCTTTTCCAAGGCGAAAGCCCTGCAGCAGCGCATCTGGTTCACGCTAGGCGCGCTGCTTGTTTATCGTTTGGGCACCTTCATCCCGGTACCGGGCATCGATCCCGATGCGTTCCGGGCCACTTTCGAGCAGAGCCAGCAAGGCATCATCGGCATGTTCAACATGTTCTCCGGTGGCGCCGTGGAACGCATGGCGATCTTTGCTCTCAATCTCATTCCCTACATCACGGCCTCGATCGTCGTGCAGGTTGTCGCAACTGCGTCGCCCAAGCTTGAAGCCCTCAAGAAAGAGGGTGAGGCAGGGCGCCGCAAGATGAACCAGTACACGCGCTATCTGGCGGTCGTGTTCTGCGCCGTTCAGGCCTATGGCATTGCTGTTGGTCTTGAGGGCAGCCAGGGCGTCGTGCTTAATCCGGGCTGGTTCTTCCGTCTTTCGACCGTGATCACGCTGGTCGGCGGCACCATGTTCCTGATGTGGCTGGGTGAACAGATCACCTCGCGTGGCGTCGGCAATGGTATTTCGCTGATCATCTTCGCCGGCATCGTAGCGAACCTGCCGGCAACCATCGCCCAGACCCTGGAACTGAGCCGCACCGGCGCAATCCCTGGCTTTGCCGCGATTGGCATGATCTTCCTGGCTCTCATCGTGATTGCCGCGATCGTCTTCTTCGAGCGCGCCCAGCGCCGGCTGCTGATTCAGTATCCGAAGCGTCAGGTGGGCAATAAGATGTTCCAGGGCGACACTTCGCATCTGCCGCTTAAGCTCAATACATCAGGCGTTATTCCGGTGATTTTCGGCTCCTCGCTTCTCCTGCTGCCGGCGACCATCGCGTCCTTTGCAGCCCAGGGCGATGCACCCGGCTGGCTTACCACGGTAACGGCGCTTCTGGGCCGCGGGCAGCCGCTTTACCTGGCGCTCTTTGCCTTCTTCATCATCTTCTTCGCCTTCTTCTATACGGCGATCGTCTTCAATCCGACCGAGACTGCCGACAATCTGAAGCGCTCAGGCGGCTTCATTCCGGGCATTCGCCCGGGTGAACGGACTGCGCAGCACATCGACTATGTGTTGACGCGCATCACCGCTGTCGGTGCACTCTACCTCACGGTCGTGGCACTGATTCCGGAAGTGATGTTCTCTCAGCTTGCTGTCAGCCAGTTCATTGGTGGTACGTCTCTTTTGATCATGGTGACCGTTACTCTCGATACGGTCAGTCAGATCCAGAGCCACCTGGTGGCCCAGCAATATGAGGGGCTACTGAAGAAATCTCGCCTGGGAGGAGGCAAGCGTCGATGAGGTTGATCCTGTTGGGACCGCCAGGGGCGGGTAAGGGCACGCAGGCAAAGATTTTGGTTGAAGCCTTCGGCATACCGCAATTGTCCACTGGCGACATCCTGCGGGCAGCCATTGCCGCCCAGACACCCCTTGGCATTGAGGCCAAGGCCATAATGGACCGGGGAGATCTCGTGTCCGATTCCATCGTGAACGGCATTGTTTCCGAGCGAATCGATGCCGAAGATTGTAAGCCCGGTTTCATCCTCGATGGGTTTCCGCGCACCATTGCCCAGGCTCAGGCGCTCGATGGCATGCTGGCAGACAAGGGCCTCAAGCTCGATGCCGTCATCGAACTGACTGCCGATGCCGACGAACTGGTGCGCCGCGTGATCCAGCGGTCCAAGGACAGCAACCGTCCGGACGACAATCCGGAAGTGATCCGCAAGCGCCTCGATGTCTATCAGACAAGCACGGCGCCGCTGGTCGACTATTACAGCCAGCAGGGTCTGGTGAAGACAGTCGACGGCATGGAGCCGGTTGAATCGGTAACGACCGCGATCCGGTCTGCACTGGGTAAATGATTTTCGGGGAGGCGAGTGTTGACTTCGCCTTTTCGAATCCTTAAAGAACCGCACCAGTCTCATGGATTATTGGGCTGGGTTCGGTTCTCCACATTGGTTGGGGGCTGAAATCCGGTCCCTTGTTGTTTGAAAGACACCCGCCGTGATGGCGCGTGTTGAATGAAGGAGAGCAGACGTGGCTCGTATTGCTGGCGTCAATATCCCGACGAACAAGCGCGTGGTGATCGCGCTGCAGTACATTCACGGGATCGGCGAGAAGTTCGCCAAAGATATCACTACTCAGGTCGGTATTCCGGCCGAGCGCCGTGTCAATGAACTGACCGACGCCGAAGTGATCCAGATCCGTGAAGCGATCGACCGCGACTACGTCGTGGAAGGCGATCTTCGCCGTAGCGTTGCCATGAACATCAAGCGCCTGATGGATCTTGGTAACTACCGTGGCCTGCGCCACCGTCGTGGCCTGCCGGTCCGCGGTCAGCGGACCCACACCAATGCCCGCACCCGCAAGGGCCCGGCTAAGCCGATCGCTGGCAAGAAGAAGTAATTCCACGCCTGCGTTCTGCAGGCTGGCAAAATGAATTGGAAGCGGCGGATCCTGGTTTGGCCGAGCCCCGAAAGGGCAGGGGCCAGAACCTGATCCGCTTCTTCCGTGGTGGAGCTGCTGGAGCTACGGCAGCGCCGATACCCTCAGAGGACCTGAATGGCTAAGACTGATACCACGCGCATCCGCCGCAAGGAGCGCAAGAACATCACATCGGGCGTCGCACACGTGAACGCCTCCTTCAACAACACCATGATCACCATCGCCGACATGCAGGGCAACACGATTTCGTGGTCCTCTTCGGGCGTGATGGGTTTCAAGGGTTCGCGCAAGTCGACCCCTTATGCCGCTCAGGTTGCTGCGGAAGACGCTGCTAAGAAGGCTCAGGAACACGGCATGAAGACCCTCGAGGTCGAAGTGCGTGGTCCCGGTTCAGGCCGTGAATCTGCGCTGCGCGCTCTCCAGGCTGCCGGCTTCAACGTCACCTCGATCCGCGACGTGACCTCGATCCCGCACAACGGTTGCCGTCCGCGCAAGCGGCGCCGCGTCTAAAGACTAGACCACTTGGTAAACTCCTGGCCGCGCGGCCAGGGGTTCTATTGTGTTTGCGGCGGTGCGGTCCTCGGGGCCGCGAATTTGAAAGGACAAAAACCGTGACGATCCAGAGGAACTGGCAGGAACTGATCAAGCCGACCAAGCTGGAGATTGTTTCGGATGGCGCCGACTCGCGTCAGGCTTCGGTTGTTGCCGAACCGCTTGAGCGTGGCTATGGCCTTACCCTGGGCAATGCCCTGCGTCGCGTCTTGCTGTCGTCGCTTCAGGGCGCCGCAGTGACCGCTATCCAGATCGATGGCATTCTGCACGAATTCTCGTCCCTGCCGGGCGTGCGTGAAGACATCACCGACCTGGTGCTCAACGTCAAGGAAATCGCCATCAAGATGGGTGGCGAGGGCCCCAAGCGCCTCACTCTCTCCAAGCAGGGTCCGGGCTCCGTGACCGCTGGTGACATCAAGGTCTCCGGCGATATCGAAGTGCTGAACCCCGAACTCGTGATCTGCCATCTCGACGATGGTGCCGAGATCAACATCGAGTTCACAGTCAATACCGGCAAGGGCTATGTCCCGGCCGACAAGAACCGTCCGGAAGATGCGCCAATTGGCTATATTCCGGTCGACGCTCTGTTCTCGCCTGTGCGCCGCGTCAGCTACAAGGTTGATGCGACCCGTGCCGGTGAAAGCCTCGACAAGGACAAGCTGACGCTGTCGGTCGAAACCAATGGCGGCATTTCGCCTGAAGATGCCGTGGCTTATGCCGCGCGTATCCTTCAGGATCAGCTGTCGGTTTTCGTCAATTTCGAAGAGCCCACCAAGGAAAAGGCCCAGGACGCTGTCCCGGAACTCGCCTTCAACCCGGCGCTGCTCAAGAAGGTCGACGAGCTCGAGCTGTCGGTCCGTTCGGCCAACTGCCTCAAGAACGACAACATCGTCTATATCGGCGACCTCATCCAGAAGACGGAAGCCGAGATGCTGCGGACGCCGAACTTCGGCCGCAAGTCGCTCAATGAAATCAAGGAAGTCCTGGCACAGATGGGGCTTCATCTCGGGATGGACGTGGCCAACTGGCCGCCCGAGAACATCGATGACCTCGCCAAGCGCTACGAAGATCATTATTGATCCGGCGCCGCCAAGACTTTTAGGAGATACCCATGCGACACGGTAATCGCGGCCGCAAACTCAGCCGTACCGCTTCCCACCGCAAGGCCATGTTCGCCAACATGTCCGCTGCCCTGATCAAGCACGAGCAGATCGTTACCACGCTTCCCAAGGCCAAGGACCTGCGTCCGATCGTCGAAAAACTGATCACCCTCGGCAAGCGCGGCGACCTGCATGCTCGCCGCCAGGCCATCGCTCAGATCCGCGACGAAGCCCAGGTGGCAAAGCTCTTTGCCGTTCTCGGGCCCCGCTACGCCGAACGCCAGGGCGGTTACATCCGCATCCTCAAGGCCGGCTTCCGCTACGGCGACAACGCCCCGATGGCCGTGATTGAGTTCGTCGACCGCGACGTCGATGCCAAGGGCCAGGACTCCGGTCCGGTCCAGTACGATGAGAACGAAGCCGAAGCCGCGTAAGCGAAGCTTCAGCCAATCCGAATGGGCAGCCCCAGTGGCTGCCCTTTTTCTTTGCGCGTGTTTGTCAGATGGAAGCGACCCCTCACCCTGACCCGCTCCCCAAAGGGGCGAGGGGACGCAGGAAACGAAAGGCCTGTTTTCGTTCTAGCACCGATCGTTCGCCCATCGTCCCCTCGCCCCTCTGGGGAGAGGGTCAGGGTGAGGGGCCTGTCGGTCCGATCACATCTACCCATCATTTCCACCTTCCGGTTGCATCCGCCAGCGTGTAGGTGAAGGCTGGGAATGTGGGGGCACATCATGGACCGAATTCTCGTCACCGGCGCATCCGGCTTCGTGGCCAAGCACGTCATCGGCCAGCTCCTGAGCCTTGGCTACAAAGTACGCGGCACCGTGCGAGATCGCGCCAAGCTGCACAACATCCTCGCCGCCATGGATGAATTGGCGCCCGGTGCCGAGGATCGCCTCGAAATCGTCGGAGCCGACCTTCTCGACGACGCGGGTTGGCTAGAGGCCATGGAAGACGTTGCCGCCGTCATGCATGTCGCCACCGTCATCGTGGGCGAAGAACCAAAAGATCCCGCAGTCGTCATTCGCCCCGCCGTCGAGGGCACCGAACGCGTGCTGCGCTCGGCTCATGCCGCTGGCGTAACGCGCGTCATCATGACCTCTTCGATCGCCACGGTCGGCTATGGCCATGGCCACGAAAAGGGCAAGCGCACCTATAGCGAACTCGATTTCACCAATCTGAGCCAGATGCGTCGGCCCTGGGCCTATTGCACCGGCAAGACGCGCGCCGAGCAGGCGGCCTGGGCCTTTGCCAGCGGCAACAACATGGCCCTGACCACCATTCATCCCGGCGCTATTCTCGGCCCTGCCACCGATCCGCAAACCAGCATCTCGCTGCAAATGGTCGGGGGCCTACTCGATGGTTCCACCCCGGCCATGCCGCGCATTGGCTTTGCGATATCAGACGTGCGCGATGTGGCCGCCATGCATGTCGCTGCCTTGCGCAATCCGGAAAGCGCCGGTCACCGCTACCTCTGCACGGGTCCTTACCAAAGCTTTGAGGATGTCGCGACGATCCTGCGCAAGGCCTATCCCGATCATCCGATTACGGTGAAGACCGTGCCCGACTGGATCATGCGCGTCCTCGCGCGCCTTGGCGGCCCGGTCAGCCAGATCATCAACGATATCGGCAACGAAAAACACTACGACGCCACGAAAGGCGAACGCCTGCTCGGCCGCCCCCTACATACCCCGGAGCAAGCCATCCTCAGCGCCGCCGAAAGCCTGATCCGTTTCGATCTGATCAAGCTGAAAAAGGCAAGGTGAGGCCCCAGGCGCGATAGAGTTGGTCGAGCTCGCGCTGACCTCTGACGCAGACGAACGGCAAACCAGATGCGCTTGCTCTTTCACGCAGTTTGTCGCCAGACCGGCGCGTATGCCACAGCCAGTGGATCATCGTCCACTTGATGGAATCGCGATTTCCCTCGAGGGCACCTGCGCGATTGCGCCCGATCGTTCTGGTGAAATAACGCCAGTAACGCCGGGCCAGGCGGTCATCCAGAGCGATGATCCCCGTAGCGCGAGCTATACGAGCGGGCAGAACATCAGAATAATTGCCATCCATCACCCACTCTGGTGCCGCGATGGCTGCAGCATGAAGCGCGTGGAACTGTTCTTTCGTCCGAGCGACCCAATCCGTATGGGGAATATGATGCAGCAGGTCAACATGCACCACCGGCAGATCAAGTCTCTGACCAATCGCAACGGCCAGTGTCGATTTTCCCGAATTGGTCGGCCCGACGATCATGATCCGTCGGCCGAACCCCACCAGTGCCGGGACTTCTGTCATGCTGACCTCCGATTCAGGGTGTGAAGTACGAGTGCCAAGCCGTTGGAATGACTCACCCTTAGCGAAATACGTCGATCCCACACGCTACGCTTGTCAAAAGTTCGCCGACAAACGCGATATCAAACCCTCCCTTTGCGGGGAGGGGTGGATCTTCGGTTCGTAGCTCGCATACCCCACCTTAGCTTCCCCCTCTATAAGGGGGAGGGATCTGCCGGTTGCTCGCGAATATCAAGGCAAGAACCGCTCTGTCCCTCCCCCTTCTAGAGGGGGAGGCTAGGAGGGGGTTCTGCCACTCCCCACCTACGAAAAAGCCCGCTCCGAAACTAACCAGAGCGGGCTCCAAAAATGCCAAGAACCTTATTCCGCCGGTGCCATATCCTTGCCGGTATAAACGTCTTCCACCCAGAACTGGTCCCGACGGTCAAAGCCGTTGAACGGGGTCAACGAGGCCTGCGTATAAGCGCCCATCAGGCCGAATTCGATCCAGTCGTCCTCATCGATATCGGCCGGCAGGGTGAACACTTGCGGCAAGACGTCGTAGCTGTCGCAGGTCGGGCCCCAGATGGTGAATTCGCTGAACTCGGCATCGTTGTCGTGGATGCGCGGCCCGCGCCAGACGCGAACCGGCGGCGTGAAATGCATGAACTTGACTTCCATCAGCGAGCCATAGGCGCCATCGTTCACATAGACCGACTGTCCCCCGCGCTGATGCTTGACGCGCAGCAGCAGCGAAGTCGACGAGGTCACCAGCGCACGACCCGGCTCGATGATCAGCTCCGGCTTGTTCTTGTCACCAAAGTGGTCGGAAACGGCCTGGCTGATGGTCTCGAAATAATAGTCCATCGGCGGCGCTTCGCTGGTCGGGTAGGGGGCCGGATAGCCGCCTCCGATATTGAGGCGCTTGAGCTCGATCCCGCTTTCCTCGACAATCCGCGCCGCTGCCGCGATGTGCCGCTCATAGGCATAGGCATCTTCGCACTGCGAGCCGACATGGAAGCAAAGGCTTGGGGTATAGCCCATCTTCTCGACAGCGCTGACGATTTCGGCCGCGCCCTGTTCCATCACGCCGAACTTGATCCCGAAATCATAGGATTTCAGCGCCTTGCCCGCCTTGAACCGCGTCGTCACTTCCACGTCGCGGGAAGGCGAAACCACTGCGGCCAGCTGATCGAGCTGCTGGGGATGGTCGATGGTGAACGAGCGAACACCGAACTCTTCATAGGCGCGCTCGATTTCCCGCTTGTTCTTGATCGGATTGTTGTAGTGCATCACGGCGCCGGGCGCATGGTCGCGCACCAGTTCCATCTCGGTGTTCGAGGCAACGTCGAACGCCTTGAGACCCTCGCGGTGCAGCTGCGCGATGATGTGGGGCGAGGGGTTGCACTTGACCGCATAGGTCAGGAGCCCGTCAAAACCCTTCCGGAACACCTTTACCGCCCGATGCAGCTCCCTTTCGGAAAACAAAAAGGATGGAAAGTCCGGCGCCTCGGCCGCGATCAACGCGGAAGTGTTGGCGTAAACGGTCTTCGGCTCGTCAGTCATTGGACAACAGGCCTTTCGGGGCTGGAGAGGGAAGGGGGTTCGCGGCGCAGAGATCTTTCCAGTTCGTAAACGTCGCGAAATCGAGCGCTGCATATAGGGCCGTGCGACCCCTCGCGCAAACGTTTATTTGCCTTGGGAAACAACAATGTTCGAGCGTCATTTTCATGACAGAATCCGGGCGTTCTGCTCGGGCTGCGTCCGGATGGTCGATCGACCGTGAATCCGTAATCGAAGGTTTACCCATGTCTCTGCGAACGCTCGTCTTTTCGGGTCTTGCCGTTGGGCTCATCGCCATTGGCGGCACACTGGCTTTCTCTCCTTGGAACGCTCCGGGCGTCGCTCAGGTTCAACAGGTTGAGACACCCCTCCAAACGTCACCTTCCGCAGAGCCGCGCGCGGTGCCCCAAACCCAGGCGCAGGTGCAGTTGAGTTTTGCGCCGATCGTTCAGGCTGTCTCGCCTTCGGTGGTCAATGTCTATGCAACCCGTATCGAGGCGCAGTCGGCATCGCCCTTTGCCAGCGATCCCTTCTTTTCCCGCTTTTTCGGCGATCAGTATTTCCAGTCGCGCCCGCGCGAATCCCGCTCCCTTGGCTCAGGGGTCGTCGTTGATGGTTCGGGCGTCATCCTGACCAATTCGCACGTCATCAATGGCGCGACAGACGTACGCATCGCGCTGAGCGACGGACGTGAATTCGCCGTCGATACCGTAGTCGAAGATCAGCAAACCGACCTTGCTGTCCTGCGCGTGCGCGATACGCGCGGCGTGTCCTTCCCGGCCATCAGTTTTGCCAACAGCGACGATCTCCTGGTTGGCGACCTGGTCTTGGCCATCGGCAATCCCTTCGGTGTCGGGCAGACCGTCACGAGCGGCATCGTTTCCGCATTAGCGCGCACCGGCGTTGAAAGCTCCGACTACGAGTTCTTCATTCAGACCGACGCAGCCATCAATCCCGGCAATTCCGGCGGCGCCCTGGTCGACATGCAGGGGCGCCTGGTTGGCATAAATACCGCCATCTATTCCCAGAGCGGAGGGTCCGTCGGCATCGGTTTCGCCATTCCCGCCAACATGGCCAAGCTCGTTGCCGATGCCGGTGTCACGGGCGGCCAGATCGTCCGGCCCTGGTTCGGCGCCAAGATGCAGGCTGTCGATTCGGGCATAGCCGCCAGTCTTGGCATGGACGCACCTCATGGCGCCCTTATCACCGAGGTCGCCCCCGATGGTCCCGCCGCGCGCGCCGGTTTGCAGTCAGGGGACGTTATCCTGTCGGTCGACGGTCAGCGCGTCGATGATCCGAGCGCCTTCAACTTCCGCCTTGCCACCAAGCCGATCGGTCAGACCACCACGCTCGAGCGGCTGCGCGGCACATCTACCGATACCATCGACTTTCTCGTGGAAGCTGCACCTGCTCCTGCCGGCGATGCCATTGCCACCGTGTCGTCCGGTTCCCGTTTTTCGGGAGTCACCATCCGCCAGCTCGATCCTGCCCTGGCCGAGGCGCAGAACCTGCCCTACGACGCAACCGGCGTGCTGATCACTGCCATCGAGCCCAACTCGCCAGCAGACGCCATGGGCCTCCGCGTCAACGATGTGATCCTGGCTCTCAACAATGTCACCATCACCGATGCAAATACCTTCGCCGAAACCGCCACCCAGCGCGTCCGCACCTGGCAGATCATTTTCCAGCGTGACGGACGCGTAAGCCGCGCGATCGTGAGTGGCTGACGGCCGCTGAAACACGACTGTTCCCTCGTCCCTCTTGGGCGAGGGGACTATGCTAACGATCGACAGCAGAACCCAACCCGAACTCGATGCCATCCCCTCGTCCCTTTGGGGAGAGGGTTAGAGTGAGGGGCCTTACCCCCGATATCGACACTGACCTCCCCCAAAGCCGGATGCCATGACAACCGCACTCTGCTAATCATCTCCCATGTCCGACCTCTTTGCTGCCAACCCTTCCGAAACCGATAAGGCCCGCCCGCTGGCCGACCAGTTGCGCCCCCGCACCCTCGATGAGGTCATCGGCCAGACGCATTTGCTCGGCTCCGATGGCACATTGACCCGCATGCTGTCCTCTGGCCGCCTCGGTTCGCTCATCCTCTGGGGACCTCCGGGCACTGGCAAGACCACGGTTGCGCGTTTGCTCGCCGACCGCATCGGCTACCGGTTCGAGCAGATCTCGGCCATCTTCTCCGGAGTTGCCGATCTCAAGAAGGTGTTTGAAAAAGCTCGCTTCGAGCGTCTCTCCGGTCACCGCACGCTGCTCTTTGTTGATGAGATCCACCGGTTCAACCGGGCCCAGCAGGATAGCTTTCTGCCGGTCATGGAAGACGGCACGGTGGTCCTCGTCGGCGCGACCACGGAAAACCCTTCCTTTGAACTCAATGCCGCGCTTTTGTCGCGCAGTCAGGTTCTGCGGTTCGAATCGCTGGCGCAGCCCGATCTCGAACTTCTCCTCGAGCGCGCCGAAACTCTTCTCGGCTCGGCCCTGCCACTGACTTCGGAGGCGCGTCAGACTCTCCTGAGTCTCGCCGATGGGGATGGTCGCGCACTTCTGGGGCTCGTGGAGGAAGTCGTGACAACGGTTCGCGAAAACGAGACGCTTGATGCTAGCAATTTGCTAACAGTTGTGCAGCGTCGAGCGCCAATTTACGACAAAGCGCAGGACGGTCATTACAACCTGATTTCGGCCCTCCACAAGACCATCCGCGGTTCCGATCCAGACGCTGCGCTCTACTATTTCGCCCGCATGATCGATGCGGGCGAGGATCCGCTTTTCCTGGCTAGACGCTTGATTCGTATGGCTTCTGAGGACATCGGCAATGCCGATCCGCAGGCGCTTCCCCTCGCCATTGCAGGCCGCGATGCCTATCAGATGCTCGGTTCCCCCGAGGGCGAACTCTCCCTTGCGCAGGTCGTCGTTTATCTCGCCCTCGCGCCCAAGTCGAATGCCGTCTATACCGCCTTCAAAGCCGCGATTTCTCTCGCGAAATCAACCGGTTCGCCCATGCCGCCCAAGGTTATCCTCAACGCCCCCACCAAGATGATGAAGGGCGAAGGCTACGGAAGCGGCTACATCTATGATCACGATACACCAGAAGCTTTTTCCGGCCAGGAATACTTCCCGGAAAAGCTCGGTCGACAGGATTTCTACCATCCCGTCGAGCGGGGTTTCGAACGCGATCTGCGCAAGCGAATGGACTATTTCGCGCGCCTCCGCGCCGAAAAGGCGAGTTCTGCCAAGGATCTGGAGGAGTAATCCTCAAGCACCCACTGGTTTGCTATTCTGTTGAGAGGGCGTCGACAGCATGAACAGCTTCCTTCTTGTCGGCGCTGGCGGCGCGATCGGCGCCATCGCGCGCTATGGTCTCGCCCTGCTGGTCGGCCGCTTCTGGTCTGGGGATTTTCCTCTCGCAACGCTGCTGGCCAACGTCATCGGTTCATTCGCCATGGGCGTCTTCGTCGGTCTTATGGCAAAACTTATCCCCGCCGCACAAAACGAGCTGCGGCTCCTGGTGGCCGTGGGTCTGCTGGGCGGCTTCACCACCTTTTCCGCCTTCTCGCTCGACACGATCGTTCTTCTCCAGCGAGGCCAACTGCTTTCGGCCATCGCCTATGTCGCCTTGTCGGTTGTAGTTTGCCTCGTAGGCCTATATCTCGGCCTTTTGATAACCAGAGGCAGCCCCGCATGAGTGGCGTTCAACATCGGGAAGTCAGCGCAGACGAGGACGGCATCCGCCTCGATCGCTGGTTTGCCCGGCATTTTCCGCAGCTCGGCTTCGGCCGTCTGCAAAAGCTGATCCGCAATGGCGAGGTCCGCGTCGATAAGGCCAAGGTGGAAACCAGCACGCGCCTGGCCCAGGGCCAGACCGTCCGCATTCCGCCGATCGATGACCCCGGCACCGTGCGACCGGTTAAGGTCAACCAGGAGGATGTGAGATTTCTCAAGGACATAATCCTCTATGAGGATGATGATCTCTATGTCTTCAACAAGCCCCATGGCCTCGCCGTACAGGGCGGCAGCGGCACCACGCGCCACCTCGACGGTCTCCTGAAAAGCCTGCCGAACAAGCAGGGCGAAGCGCCGCGCCTGGTCCATCGTCTCGATCGCGACACCTCCGGCTGTCTCGTCGTCGCCAAGACCGCCGCTGCTGCGACCCATTTCGGCAAGATCTTCATGTCCCGCTCCGCGCGCAAGATCTACTGGGCTCTCGTTGCCGGCAATCCCACGCCTCGCCAAGGCGAGATTTCCTGCTTCCTTGCCAAGCGTGCCACCGAAGACGGCGAGCAGATGGTAGTGGTAAAAAACGGCACCCCCGGCGCTGTTCACTCGTCCAGTTATTATTCGACCACCGAGACAGCCAGCCGGCGCTTTGCCTGGGTCACGCTCAAACCCGTCACCGGCCGCACGCACCAGCTTCGAGTCCACATGGCGCAGCTCGGGACGCCCATCATCGGAGATCCGCGCTATTTCAACATCGAGAACTGGATGGCGGCGCCGGGCCTTGGCGAGGGATTGCACCTGCATGCCCGCCGCATTGCCTTGCCGCTGCGCAACGGCAAGCGACTCGATATCTCCGCGCCCCTGCCGCCGCATATGCGGGAAAGCTGGGATGCGCTTGGCTTTGATGCCGATCGCTACGACGTGCAGAACGCCGATCCGGAAGACGACGCATGAAGCTGATCATGTTCGACATGGATGGCACGCTGATCGACACCGAGGCGCTCATCACCGAACATATGACTTCAACTTTTGCGGGAGCAGGTCTTGAACCGCCGACCCCGGCAGAGGCGCGCCGCGTCATAGGCCTGTCCTTGCCTGTCGCGATAGCGCGTTTGCTCGGGGACAGCGAAGTGAGTTTGCAGGCCGAGAAGCTGGCGGACGACTATCGCAAACACTATCGTGCCTCGCTTGTGTCCGCCGAAGGCCGCGAGGGGCTGTTCCCCGGGGCTCGGGACGCGCTCGACATCCTTGCAGCCTGGCCCGACGTCATCCTCGGCATTGCGACCGGCAAAGGACTGCACGGCGTTCATCGCCTTACGAAACTGCACGGCATCGCCGGCCATTTCACCACGCTGCAGACGCCCGACCACAATCCCTCCAAGCCGCATCCGGGCATGATCGACCGTGCCATGCGCGAAACTGGCGCGGAAAAGCTCGAGACGGTCATGATCGGGGACACCACCTTCGATATCGAGATGGGCAAGGCGGCAGGCGTCAAAGCGATCGGGGTGACCTGGGGTTATCATGAGCCCGAAGAATTGGCCGCCGCTGGTGCCGACCTGCTGATCGACAGTTATGCCGATCTCCCCGCAGCCATCAAACAGCTACTGGAATCATAACATGCGCGATCAGCTTGAAGACGCTCTGAACAATCAGCAATTCGGCTTCGGCCAAGCGCAGCACATCAATCAGACCGAGCTGCCGAAACGCTTTTACAGCAGTGTCGATGTCGCACGCACCGATCAGGGTTTCACGGTCACGCTCGATGGTCGGCCCGTTCGCACGCCCGGCCGGAAGCTGCCCGTATTCGTGCCTGCTCTGCCCATTGCCCAGGCCATGGCGACCGAGTGGGCGGCGCAGGACAAACACATCGATCCCACAACCATGCCCATGGTGCGGCTGATTAACTCGGCAGTGGAAAGCGGCGAAGAAAACATCCCGGCCTTCCGCGCCGAGATCGGCAAGTTCGCCGCCAACGACCTACTGCTCTATCGCGCCGATGCCCCGCAGGAGCTGGTCGATGACCAGGAGCGGCATTGGGATGGCGCGCTCGTCTTGCTGGCACGGCAATTCGACGTGGCGTTCCAGCCCACCATAGGCATCATCCACCAGCCGCAGCCGGCTGCGACGCTCACCAAGCTCGATGCCGCACTGGAAGGGCAGGGGCTTTTTTCGCTCACTGCGCTCGTCTCCATTACGGGTCTCACGGGCTCTGGCCTTCTCGCCCTCGCTTTGCTGCACAAGCTCATGACACCAGATGAGGTCTGGACAGCCGCTCACGTGGACGAGGATCACCAGATACGGCTTTGGGGGGAAGACGAGGAAGCCATGGAGCGTCGAGCGAAGCGACGTGTGGAATTCGATACTGCAATTGCGGTCGTAGAGGCTTTGAGGACCTAGGCAGCCGCGGCGCCTAGAACCACGGCTATTTGTATAGACCGCGCGCTCCACCAACGATCCACTCCGCCACCTCGGGTGCTATCTCCCGCAACGGCACAAGCACGAAGTCACGTTCATGAGCATGAGGATGCGGCAAGGTCAGGCGGCCGGTCTGCATTTCGATCCGCTCGAAGGCGATGATATCGATGTCGATCACCCGGGGGCCCCAAACCTCATGTCGGACACGACCCATCTCGCGCTCCGTATCGAGCGCCACATGAAGGAGGTCAATGGGGCCGAGACTGGTCTCGATCTCTGCTGCCATGTTGGCGAAGTCCGGCTGGTCGGTTTTGCCCCAAGCCTTTGTCAGGATGACGCGCGACTGCCTCGTTACGCTAATCGCAGGCTGTGTATCGAGCCGGAGGATCGCGTCGGCGAGCTGCGCCGGCGGATCGCCGATATTGGCGCCAAGGCTAAGCCATGCCCGCGCCATCACAAGGGCCTGGCCCGGTGCAGTTCGATAGCCGCCTCGCCACGAACCATGGCAATGGGCGCTTCCGGCTTGCGAATGCGGATGACGATCCAGGATATTTCGGAGAATTGCTCGAAGAGCGCAGCCACGATATTATGACCTAAGGCTTCGATGAGCTTGCAACGCTTGGCTTCGAAGCTCGCTTTCACGACATCGTAGATATCGGCATATGACACAGTGTGACCAATCGCGTCGGTCTCGCCTGATGCCGTAAGGTCCACACCGCATTCGAGATCAATGAAAAATCGCTGTCCGAGCTTGGCTTCTTCGGCAAACAGGCCGTGAAAGCCGTAAAAACCGAGATCGCGAAGGATAATCCTGTCGCCCGAGAAGGGTGCGGTCATGACTGGTTCTCGCTGTTAGGCCCGTAAAGGGTTGCTTGGGCAACGCGTAGCGCATCCTGATTAGCGGCGACATCGTGGACCCGAAAGATGTGTCCGCCACGCTCATAACCTTGCACAGTGGTAGCCAAGGTGCCGGCAAGCCGCTCTTCAGGCAGGTTGTCGAGCAGCTTGCCGATCATGGATTTGCGAGACGTGCCGACAAGAAGCGGCTGTTCGGAGAAAGCGGACTTGAGGTCGGCAAGCTGCCGCAGGATCTGGTAATTTTGCGAAAGCCTCTTCTTGAACCCAAAGCCTGGATCGAGAATGATTTGGCTGCGCTGCAGCCCTGCAGCTTCGGCCGTCGCCAGCGTTCTCTCGAAATACGAGATCATCGCCGGGATTGGCGCCGTGTCGGCCACCCAGTCCCCGTCCCAGTGCATGGCGATGACCGGAACGCCATAAAGCGCAGCGATTTCGGCCATTTCCGGAGCGCCGTGAAGACCGTTGACATCGTTGATGATGTCGGCGCCAGCCTGGATGGCCTGATCGGCCACGAGGGGCTTGTAGGTATCGACGGAAATCGGCACTTCTATGCCAGAAGCGCGAATTGCATCGATCGCCGGAATCACGCGGTCAAGCTCGTCCTGCACGCTGACGAGCTGTGATCCGGGCCGGGTGCTCTCGCCACCGATATCGATGATATCAGCGCCGTCCTGCACCATTTTCAGGGCATGAGCGACCGCAGCATCGATGCTGTTGTGTCGCCCGCCATCGGAGAAACTGTCGGGGGTAACATTGAGAATACCCATGACGCGCGCTCGCCCCCCAAGAACGAGAGGCGCCCGCTTGGGCAGGGTGATCGTGTGAGTTGTGTGCATGAGCGATGTCCTGGCTATCGCTCTAGGCGTGTCGGTTGCCAGGCTCAAGCTTTTTTCGCCTTCGAGTCTAGCGACGCTCCCAAGCCTCGAGCAGGGATTTGAGCAGCAGGGTCAGCACAGCGATCAGGGCAAGTGTCGACGCGGCGGCAAAGGCGCCGGCGATATTGAAGTCGTTGAACAGGAGATTGATCTGCAGGGGCAGTGTGTTGGTCTGACCTCTGATCGAGCCCGAAACGACCGAGACGGCCCCGAATTCGCCCATCACCCGGGCATTGGTGAGCACTGCGCCATAAACCAGGCCCCAGCGGATATTGGGAAGCGTTACATGCCAGAACATCTGCCAGCCCGTGGCCCCGAGCGAGAGGGCTGCTTCTTCGTCTTCGGTGCCCTGCTGCTGCATCAGCGGGATGAGCTCGCGCGCCACGTAAGGAGCGGTCACGAAAAGGCTGACGAGAACGATGGCAAGGGGCGTGAACATCACCTGCACCCCGGCCCACTGCAACAAAGGACCGAGCAGGCCCTGATTGCCGTAGAGGAAAAGATAGACCACACCGGCAACGATCGGGCTGACCGCGGCTGGCAGTTCAATGAACGAGACAAGCAGGTTTCGTCCACGGAACCGAAAACGCGTCACGAGCCAGGCAAGGGCGGCGCCCACAACCATGTTGATCGGTACAACGATGATCGCAGTGGTGACCGTGAGAAACACAGCATGAAGCGTGGCAGGCTCCAGTATCGCGTTGAGATAGGCGCCGACGCCATCGCGCAAAGCGATCGAAAAGATCAGAACCAGCGGTACCACGAGCAACATACCGGCAAAAAGGAAGGCAAGTGCAATCAGCAGATTCGCGCCAACGCTCCGGGGTGTCTGAGCATCCATCAGCTTTTCCGATCCACATAGCGTACCTGCCAGGCCGCAAGGGCATTGCTGGCTAACAGGGTGAGCAGGGCGACCACCAAGAGCACAAAGGCGAGGGCCGCAGCCGCTTCATAATTGTACTCGTCGAGGCGAATGAAGATCAGCAGCGAAACGATTTCGGTGACGCCCGGCAAATTGCCGGCGATGAACACGACTGCGCCGAACTCACCCAGCGACCGCGCGAACGAGATCACGCACCCGCCGATGAAAGCCGGAAGAATGGCGGGCCAGATTATGCGGGTAAAAACCTGCCAGCGCGAGGCGCCCAATGTCATGGCCGCGCTTTCGAGGTCCGTCTCAACCTCTTCGAGCACCGGCTGTACAGAGCGCACGACGAAGGGAACGGAGGTGAAGGCCATGGCGGCGATGATGCCGAGCTGGGTGTAGCTGACCCTGATGCCCGCGGGCTCGAGCAACTGACCATACCAGCCACTGGCATCGAACAGCGTGACGAGCACGAGACCCGCAACGGCTGTGGGAAGCGCAAAAGGCAGATCGACGAGGGCATCCAGCAGGCGCCTTCCAGGGAAGCGATAGCGTGTCAGAACCCAGGCGAGTAGCAGCCCGATAACGCCGTTTATCGCTGTTGCGAAAAGCGCGGAGGAAAAGGTAACGCGGTAGGCGCTTAAGGCGCGGTTGGAACTGATGATGCGCCAGAACTCGGGCCAACCCATTCCGGCGACCTTGAGCAGCATGGCGGCAATGGGCAGAAGCACGATCAGTGTGAGATAGAAAAGCGACAGGCCCATCGACAGCCCGAAACCGGGCAGCAGATGCTTGCTGCGATGTTGTGCCATAGGTCCCCCGAAATAGAAGGCGGCGCGATGGAGATCGCGCCGCTTTAGTCGACTGTGTCCGGAACCTACTGGTTGACGAAGACCCGATCGAGCAACCCGCCATCGGCGAAGTGCTCGCTTCCGACCTGATCCCAGCCGCCAAAGGCGTCATCGACGGTCACAAGGCGGATTTCGGGGAAGGTGCCGGCATGAGCCGCGGCCACTGTTTCGTCCTGCGGGCGATGGAAGTTGGCTGCAGCCACTTCCTGGCCTTCGGGGGAAAAGAGGAAATCAAGATAGGCTTTTGCGATTTCACGGCTACCGCGGGCATCGACCACGCGGTCTACGATCGCGACCGGAAACTCGGAGAGGAAGCTGACGGATGGGACGATGGCTTCGTAATTGTCCGGGCCCATCAACTCGACGACGGCAAGCGTCTCGGCTTCGAATGTCACAAGCACGTCGCCCAACTGGCGTTCGGTGAAGGCGGTGGTGGCGGCGCGGCCGCCGGTTTCGAACACCGGCACATTGGCGAAAAGCTTGGTGAGGAATTCTTCGATCTGGGCTTCGTCGCCTGCATACTCCTCCGTCGCCCAGGCGCGTGCCGCAAGATAGGTATAGCGGCCATTCCCCGAAGTCTTGGGATTTGGGAAGATCACCTGCACGCCCTCTTGGGCAAGATCACCCCAATCGGAAATGCCCTTGGGATTTCCGGCGCGCACAAGGAAGGAGGGGAAGGAATAGAAGGGTGCCGCATTGTGCGGGAAGTCGCTGGACCAATCTTCGGACACATAGCCGCCTTCGACGAGGCGCTGCACATCAGTCACCTGGTTGAACGTCACCACATCTGCCTGAAGGCCTTCCAGAATCGCGCGGGCCTGGGCGGAAGATCCGGCATGGGATTGGTTGATGGTCACCGTGGCGCCGGTGGCGGCATAGGCGGCGTTTTCCGCTTCGAACAGCTCGCGAGCGATGTCGTAGGACGCGTTGAGAATGTCGGTAGGCTGTGCGAGGACAGGCGTGCTGGCAAGGGCAAGCGCTGCCGCAGCCGAAATGAGAAGCTTGTTCATGTGACGCTGTATCCCGTGAAAGCGAGGCGGTGTGACACGGTGATGCGACGCGCCGGACGCTGCGGTAAAGCACTAAATGCTTCTGCGGGATGACTAATTCATCCCAATCGAGGGAGGCGCAACGCAATTGCGCCGGGGACGATCACGGCGCGATTTTGTTTCGAAAGTAGGCTGATGCCTTCTGTGGCAACTGCAGCCTGTCGCCATACTTGGCGATGGCTATGCCGAAAACGACAAGGGTAAGCGAGAAGAAGAGATAAGGCGTCAACTCGGCCATTCCCAACGCGACCAAGTAGACTGCCGTCAGGACTGGCGTGAGAAAGCTGACGACGCCGACGAGCTGGGCATTGCCCTGCTTCATGCCGAAATCCCACATCGCATAGGCGAGTGCAAACACGACCGACGAGATGCCGACGATCAGCAGGCTCGTTGTGGGGGCAGGGGGCGCACCGATCATCAGCCAGATCGAGCCATTGATCAGTGCACTCATGAAGAAGATGACGCCAAGAAAATTGCTGCTGGAGGAGGGGTAACGCGCGGCCATGGCAGAAAAGACGGCCCAAGTGACAGCCGAGATCACCGCCCAAAAATGTCCCCGCATCAGTTCGAAAGTGCCAACGCTCAGCCCCTTGCCGAGCAGTAGTGCTACGATACCCGCTAGGCCCAGAACGCCCGCAACGGCGTGGAACCAGCGAAATCTCTGGCCCAGGGTTATCGTGGTCAGAACCACCACGAGAAGCGGCCAGGTGTAGATGATAAGGGTTGCCTCGAGCGGCGGAGCCTGCTGCAAGGCCGCAACCCAGGTCAAGTTGTGTCCGCCGATGCCGATGACGCCAAGGGCGTAAAGCCACAAAGGCACACGCCTCAACTCCGGCAAGGGATTATGTCTGCGCACAACCCACAAGAGGAGGAAAACGAGCGCGCCAACGCCATCTCCAAGACCGACATAAAGAAATGGATTGACGCCAACTGCCGAGGCAACGATCGGGGCGGTCAGCGACCAGATACAAACAGCAGTCACGCCACCTGCCGTGCCCAGGCCGGACCTTTGCCGGCCAAGCTGTTTATTGCCGTGGTTCATTCTGCCGCCGCCAAAATGATCCCCGCAATGCGCGGGGATCCAGTCGATGCGCCGTTCTCAGTTCGCGGCCGGAACGGCGAAAAGGTCGTACTCGTCGTTGTCGGTGACAACAACCGGAACGATGTCGCCGATCTTGATACCGGCGGCATTGTCGACGATCACCTGCCCATCTATCTCGGGCGCATCCCACTTCGAGCGCGCGATAACCCGATTTTCTTCTGGGCGAACGTCATCAACGATGACGTCGATAGTGCGGCCGACCTTCTTCTGCAGCTGATGGAAGGAGACGTTCTGGGCCACCTCCATAAGCTGGGCGAAGCGCTCTTCCTTGACTTCATCGGGCACCACACCGTCGAGTTCGTTAGCGGTGGCGCCAGTCACGGGCTCATACTTGAAGCAGCCAGCACGATCGATCTCGGCTTCCTCGATGAAGTCGAGAAGCATCTCGAAATCTTCTTCGGTCTCGCCCGGGAAGCCGACGATGAAGTTCGAGCGGACGGTCAGGTCAGGGACCTGGCGCTTCCAGTCGAGAATGCGATTGAGCGTTTTTTCCTGATGGGCCGGGCGGCGCATGGCCTTGAGCACGTTGGGCGAGGCGTGCTGGAAAGGAATGTCAAGATAGGGCAGCACCAGGCCTTCCGCCATCAGTTCCATAACTGGGTCGACATGGGGGTAGGGATAGACGTAGTGAAGGCGCACCCAGGCGCCGAGTTCGCCCAGTTCCTTGGCGAGGTCGTAGAACTTGGCCTTTACCTCGCGGCCGCGATACTTCGAGGTGGCATATTTCAGGTCGAGGCCGTAGGCGCTCGTATCCTGGGAAATGACCAGCAGTTCCTTGACCCCGGAACGGATCAAACCTTCAGCCTCCGATAGAATGCCGGCGGCCGGGCGCGAGGCAAGATCGCCGCGGATTTGCGGGATGATGCAGAAGGAGCAGCGATTGTTGCAGCCTTCGGAAATCTTCAGATAGGCGTAATGCCGCGGCGTCAGCTTGAGGCCGCTTTCCGGCACCAGATCCATGAACCTGTTCGGAACTGGCGGCAGGTGGTCGTGCACAGCTGTCACGACGCTCTCATATTGATGCGGGCCAGTGATCGCGAGCACATTGGGATGCGTTTCGCGGATCAGGCTCTCCTCCACGCCGAGGCAACCGGTAACGATCACGCGACCATTCTCGTTGAGCGCTTCTCCGATGGCCTCAAGGCTTTCCTGCTTGGCACTGTCCAGAAAGCCGCACGTGTTGACCAGGACAATATCGGCGCCTGCATAGTCGCGACTGAACGAATAGCCCTGCGCGCGCAGCGTCGTCATGATGCGCTCGCTGTCAACGAGCGCCTTGGGGCAGCCGAGGCTGACTAAACCGATTTTAGGCGCCTGAGTCATGCGCGTGCAAAATTCCGGAAGTGGGAAGGATGGCGCGTCATACAGAAACTTGGACGGTTACGCAATGTGACTGCCCCTCACATGATTGGTAGCAGACCTTCGCAAAATGGGAAGCAGGGCAGGGTGTAGAGCGGGTTCAGCGAACAGTGTGTTCCTAAATGTTCGTTTTGAGCTGCTTATAACCTGGGTTAGGCGTCTTGCTCCCGCGCCAAGATGGCGCAGCACTCCGGAGTTCAAAATGTTCGATCGTCTCTCCGCCTATGCGCCGCAGGCCCTCGCCGTGCTGCGTATCATCACGGCGCTCCTGTTTCTCGCCCATGGCACCCAGAAGCTGCTTGGATTCCCCGCAGCTGAGTGGGCTCCGGAAGCCTTCTCGATGCCGTGGATCGCAGGCGTCATTGAAATTATCACCGGCGTGCTGATCGCTATCGGCTTTTTCACCCGCCCGGCGGCATTTGTCGCCTCTGGCACCATGGCAGTGGCCTATTGGATGGCGCATGCTCCGTCCAATTTCTTCCCGGTCAACAATGGCGGTGACGCTGCAGTGCTCTTCTGCTTTGTGTTCCTCTACCTCGTCTTCGCTGGCCCAGGCGCCTGGAGCGTCAACAAGCAGTAAGCCTTGCCGCAGTGAAATGAGAGAAGGGCCGCCGGAGAAATCTCCGGCGGCCTTTTCATGTGATTGACGAAGGTGGAGTACGCTTGGCGGTGCGCCGCGGCTTGAACGGCTCGCCAGCGCTTGTCGAGGGTTCTCGCCGGACCTCCTCTGCCATATCGGGTGGAAGATCGGTTGCCGGAGAATAGTAGTTATCTGCTTCGGCATAATCGGTTTCATCATCGCGCTCGGCGAGGTCGCGAATGGCATCGCGCACTTCATCGAGCAGCGAAGCAGAGTAGCGGGGCCGGGTAACCGTGGCTCCCGTCGCCTCATTTGCCCGAAACCATACAAGCAGGGCTTCGCACCCGATGCGCAGGGCAAAGAAAGCCGTGAGCCCGAAGACCACGATTTCCAACAAGCCCCATAGCCCATTGCCGAAGCCCATGCCGAAGCGGAAGAAGAAGTGGTTTATGGCCCATAGCAGGATCGCCGCTAAACCAAGGGCATAGAGAATCGGCACCAGCCTCGGTGACAGAACAGCGTCGAGCCGGAACAGCGTCTGGCGGGTGAGTAGGCGTTTCAGGTCATCCGTGGTCATGCCGGGATCCTCGATTCGATCATGCTGCCAAATTATGGGCTCAGATGGGTGTGGCAAGAGCGCTGGAAACGGTTTGGGTGGGTCCGAAGATGATTTCGAATCGGGACCGCAAAACAGAATCGACCTCTTCCATGAGAACGAGCTGGCCCAGATCCTCGAAACTCGTCACCCCCTGATCGGTAATGCCGCAGGGCACGATGCCGTCGTAATGGGTCAGATCTGGCGCGATATTGAGCGAGATGCCGTGGAAGGTCACCCATTTTCGCACGCGAACGCCGATCGCCGCGATCTTGTCTTCGCGCCCCGTTCCCTTCTCCGGCCGCCTGACCCAGACGCCGACTCGGCCTTCACGGCGCTCACCAACGATGTTGTGGGCTTCGAGCGTATCGATCACCCATTGTTCCAGTCCTTTTACGAGGCAGCGAATGTCGCGCCCGCGCTTCGTCAGATCCAGCATGACATAGGCTATGCGCTGTCCCGGGCCATGATAGGTGTACTGACCACCCCGGCCAGCCGGGAACACAGGGAACCGGGCTTTGATCAGGTCCTGAGGCTGCGCCGAGGTGCCTCCGGTATAGAGCGGGGGGTGTTCGAGTAACCAGACCGCTTCCGGTGCCTCGCCTGCCGCGACAAGTGCTGCCTGCCGCTCCATGGCACTCAGCATCGCCGGATAATCCTGCTTGCCTTCAAACTGAACCCAATCGACCGCTTCGCCATCCTCGCGATGCAACTTCGATCGAATTTGGCACGCCTCGTCCGCTCTCGTTAAGACTTCCATAACCAAGCCTGAGCAATCCTTAACCCTGTGAAGCCCGCCGGCATCCTGCGCAGCGGTCCGTCTAAGAACTTATCTATGAGCACGCTGGACAATATTGAAGTCGATATCACCGTCGAACTGGGTGCGACCGTCATGCCCATCCATCATTTGCTGCGCATGGGCCGCGGAGCCGTGATCGAGCTCGAACAGACCGAGAGCGATCCGCTTTCCATCTATGCCAACCATACACTGATTGCCCGTGGCGAGGTGAATGTGGAAGACGGGCAGCTTCGCGTGCTTGTCACCGAGAAAGTGTACAAGCAGGGCTGAGCGCTTGCGCCGTCCAAGAGCGCGAAAGGTTTCCATTCTCCACAGGCCTCTGAAGAAATCTCCATTTAGGTGCTTGTGGTCCGCCAACTCCTTTGCTACATCCCCGCTCGCTTCGCCGCTTCGGCGCGAAGCTTCTACCACACAGTGCGGTCGTGGCGGAATTGGTAGACGCGCAGCGTTGAGGTCGCTGTGCCGCAAGGCGTGGAAGTTCGAGTCTTCTCGACCGCACCAGTCATCTAGTGGATGACACACAAAAAGCTGCCTTCGGGCAGCTTTTTTGTTTTCGCTTCAGAGTGGCGTTTGCTGGTGCGCCAGTATTTTCCAGCCTCCACCGTCCTGCACATAGGTCGAGCAGCAAAGCGCGCTATATTCCTTTGCGCCATACCGCGACGCGGTAGTCCGATAGGCAAGCACCGCCGTTTTGATGTTCGACGCTATGGTTTCTTCATGGAACGACACTGTGGTCCAGCGCGGAGCCTGCTGCAAGCTTTCGAGAATCGCCGCGCGCTGCATGATTCCCATCGGTCCGAAGATCATCACGCATGCATCGGCCATGAGGTCCGAATAGGCATCCGCGCCTTCAAGCCATAGCCGGCGTTCGAGAGCCCACAGGTCGTCCATTCTCGCCTCCGTTGCTCATGGCGTAACACCGGCGAGCGGGGATGAGTTTCACTCGGCAACTTCTTCAGCGATTTGGATCTTGGGGCTCTTAAAGCCCATGGCGATCCAGGCGCCGAGCAATCTGACGTAGAAGCCTAAGGTGGTCCGTCGACCGGCAGGCAAACTATCGTCCAACTCCGTGCCGGGAGGAAGGTCGCTCGTCATTGTTCTGATCTCAACAGCGGGACGGGTGTCCGCTGGCCAAAAGCTGGCATATAGGCTCAACCAGTGCGCTCCGGCGAACTCCAATAATACCGGACTATTGCAGCAGCTTGTAACAACGCGGCGCGTCGGCGCCGTTTCGCTGAGACGGTAGCCGCGTAGAAGAGACAATCCGTCCGGAAACCGGACGCGGTCCTTGCGATAGAGTACAAAGGGCGTGCCGCCATTTGTACTGACCATGGTGGGAGTCGTGCGCATCCGTGTCGCCGCTTGTCGGCAGGAATTGCAGTGGCACTCCGTCGTGATAAACGGGGCGCCGAGCACTTCGAGATGAAACTTGCCGCAGGAGCAAGCTAGTCGAGCGGTATCGAGCAATGTTGCCTCCGGTAGCGTGTTCGCCTCTTTGACGTATCGGAATGCGCCCCGTCGACACACGTCCTAAGTTTTTTCTTCCGCCAAGTTGCCGGGCCCTTTGAAGCGCCAGGCATCCTCGAGCCTGAGGCTCAACTCTTCATCGGAAACCGCGGACAACCGCATCAGCAAGGCTTCATGACCTATATAGTGATCGGTTTCGTAGTAAATGTCGGGCGAAATTTCCATAAGGAGGACCTTCTGTTCAAGAGGACACTGAAGCACTAGCGTGTCGCTATCGAGCAATCGAACGAATGCTCGATCCCCCACCTTGAGAGCAGGCGTTCCATAGCTGGTTGATCGTGCAACGCTCTCGAGTCTCCTAGTATCGGCCAGAGCCTCTATCCGCTTGAAGACTCCGTCGAGATCCTCAGTTTTCGACATGTGCACCTCCTCAGATGGCTCGGGACTAACATAAAGCATAAAATCGCAGAAACTTCAGGTCCACGGTCTGGCGTCAGCGCCGCCGATTGGCTACTGCTTGCCTTGCCCCTGAAACCCCCAGGATACGCAAAGGGCTCCCGATGAGCAGCGATTTCGAAACCGAACCCGGCAATCAGCCCGGGATGGAAGCCGGCGCGTTCCGCGATGCGGACGATCGTATCAGTCCGCTTTGGCTCGAGCGGTTGCGCGCCTTTCTGGGAGCGCGCCGTGCTGAAGATGTTGCGCTCGTCATGGAGCCCCTGCACATCTCCGATGTCGGCGACGTTCTCGAATATCTCGATCACGATGAGCGCGTGGCGCTGGTGCGCCTGCTCGGTGACCAGTTTGATTACTCGGCGCTGACCGAAGTCGACGAGAGCATCCGTCTGGAGCTGATGGAAGCGCTGCCCAACGCCGAAATCGCGCGCGGCGTGGCAGCGCTGGACAGCGATGACGCGGTAGCGATTCTCGAGGACCTTGAAGAAGCCGATCAGAACGAGATCCTGTCGGCCTTGCCGACATTCGAACGCCTGAGCCTCAAGCGCAGCCTCGATTTTCCCGAGGACTCCGCCGGAAGGCGCATGCAGACCGACTTCATCGCCATTCCGCCCTTCTGGACGGTGGGGCAGATGATCGACTACATGCGGTCTCAGCGCGATCTGCCGGACGAATTCTACCAGATTTATGTGGTCGATGCCGGCTACACCGTGCTTGGCACTCTGCCGCTCGATCGGGTGCTGCGCTCGCAGCGCGCCACTCGTATCGAAGCGATCATGAATACCAATCTGGTTCTGGTCGATGCTTCTGAGGATCAGGAAGAAGCTGCCCGCACCTTCGAGCGCTATGACCTTGTGGAGGTTGGCGTCGTCGATGAAAGTGGCCGGCTCGTGGGCGTCTTGACCATCGACGACATGGTGGACGTCATCACCGAAGAGGCTGACGAGGATATCAAGTTGCTCGCAGGCGTGGGCGATGAGGACCTGTCCGACACCACGGTCGACACAGTGCGCAGTCGCGTGCCCTGGCTGGTGGTGAACCTTGTTGCCGCTGTGCTGGTGTCTCTGGTGATCGGGCTTTTTGGCGCGACCATAGACCAGATGGTCGAGCTTGCTGTCCTGATGCCCATCGTCGCCTCGATGGGGGGCAATGCTGGCGCTCAGACTATGACGGTTACGGTGCGAGCCATTGCCATGCGTGAGCTCGAAGGCAGTCGCCTGAAACGGCTTATTCGTCGAGAGATGATAGTCGGCTTCATTAATGGCGTGATCTTCGCCATCTTGATCGGAATCGTGACCTGGCTTCGCTACAGCGATCCGCAGCTCGGCATCGTCATCGCTTTGGCCATGATAACCAACATGATCGTTGCCGGCACGACCGGAATTTTGATCCCGCTGACACTCAACAAGTTCAAGGCGGATCCTGCTATCGCCTCGGCAGTGTTCGTGACGACCATCACCGATGTCGTTGGTTTCTTCGCCTTTTTGGGTATCGCAGGCCTTTGGTTCGGCCTGTTCTAGCCTCCGTTACGGCGCGATTTCGCCCGATTGGGTGTTGCAAAAAGGTCGCTTGCTAACCACATGGCGCACCGTTAACGCTCTATGACCGGCCTGTGACAGGGCCGGAGTGAACGGCTGACAGGGAGCAACACATATGCGCAGTCAACCGAAGACCATGGCTTGGCGATCGATGAGCTGGGCAATTATCTGCCTCGCTTCGATGGGGCTTATTATCTCGGTCGTAGCCAGCGTCTAGCGCGCTGGCATTCTTCACTGAAAGGAATTAGGAGAGGGCGCCCCGCCAACAGGGCGCCCTTCTTCTTGAAGCAAGGCTATTGGCATGAAGCTGCTGATCGGAAACCGCAACTATTCTACCTGGTCGCTGCGTCCCTGGCTGGTGCTGCGTCATTTTGAAATCCCGTTCGAGGACGAGGTACTAATGCTCTCGGGCGAGAGCTGGCGCGAGACGCTGGCCGAGCGATCTCCGACGGGCAAGGTACCAGTCCTTATTGACGGTGATCTGGTCGTTCCAGAAACGCTGGCGATCATCGAATATCTGGCGGACCTTCATCCGGAAAAGCAGATCTGGCCGGCGAATCGGGATGATCGAGCGCTGGCACGCGCGGCAGCTTCGGAAATGCATGCCGGCTTCCAGGGGCTTCGAAGCCACGCGCCCATGAATCTGCGAGCCTCTCATTCCGGCAAGGTGGATGTTGAGCTGGTCCGCAAGGACCTTCATCGGGTAGAGCAGCTCTGGGGACAACTGCTGAGCCGTTCGGGCGGACCGTTTCTGTTCGGCGCTTTCACTGCTGCCGATGCCATGTTCGCCCCGCTGGCAACGCGCCTTCGCACATACGCTCTGCCTGTTTCCGACACGGCCAGCGCCTATGTGGAAGCCATCTACAGCCTGCCCGCCTTCCAGGACTGGCTCACCCTGGCATTGCACGAGCCCTGGATCGTGGATGACGATGAGATCGACGTCATCCAGGGACGGGTGGCCGCCGGGACTCTGGCATGATCCATATGGTCAAGCTTTGCGTCGGCATTTCAAGCTTCGAGGAGCTGGAAAGCTACCGCAACGAACGTGCCCATTGGTGGGGTGCAGACTATGGCGAAGACGTGCATGTTCACCGCACGCGCATGATGCCGAAGCGGGCTGAGGAGATGGAGGGCGTGAGCTCGATCTATTGGGTGATCGCTGGCGCCATTACCTGCCGGCAGCACATCCTCCGGCTCGCGCCCTACACGGACGCGGAGGGCAAGGACTATTGCGACATCATCATGTCACCCGAGCTCCTGCGTACGCTTCCTTACCCGAAGCGGCCATTCCAGGGCTGGCGCTATCTCCAGCCCAAGGACGCACCTCCCGACATGGCAGCCAATGACACGGAAAACTCGGCTGAGATCGCCGCAGAACTGGCTCGGCTAGGGCTTTTGTGATCCGATCCTGAGCCGCGTTAATCGTTTAACGATTGTTAAGCATGGGCCCCCTTGTGCATAAGCTCCGCACAGCCGAGATTCGAGCTATGATTTGGGGGCAAGATGGTCCGTCAGGCGGGGCATGTCATCGTTGTAGGAAATGAGAAGGGCGGGTCGGGCAAATCGACCACGGCTTTTCACCTTGCGGTCTACCTGCTTTACGAAGGCCACAAGGTCGCTTCCATCGATGTCGATAGTCGCCAGCAGACGCTGACCCACTATGTTCGCAATCGACGCGACTGGGCACGCCAGCATGGGCTTGGCGTGCCGCATACGACCCATTTTCATCTGCCCCTCGCGCGCGGCGACTCGCTCAGGGAAAACAACCGCCTCGAATTCGATCTCTTCCGCCAGGCTATCGCCGAAGTCGAGCAGAGTGCCGATTTCATCGTCGTCGACACACCGGGCTTCGACACCAATCTCACACGGCTGGCGCATTCGTTGGCGGACACATTGGTCTCCCCGGTCAATGACAGCCTGATCGATCTCAACGTCATGGCGCAGGTCGACCCGGTCACCGGCGAGCCGCGTGAGTTGAGCCACTATGCCCGGCTCGTGCAGCGGGCGCGCTCCGAACGCCTCTCGATCGACGGACGGACGATCGACTGGGTGTTGGTTCGCAATCGCATTGCCATGCTGTCATCGCGCAATATGCGGCAGGTGCAAACAATGCTGGACCGCATAGCGATGCGCCTGGGGTGCCGCGTGGCCGATGGCATCGCCGAACGCGTAATCTTCCGCTCGCTTTTCCCGATGGGAATGACTGTGTTCGATCCGCTGAACGAAGACATGCTGGGCGGTGTGCCCTCCATGTCGCATACGAGTGCCCGCCAGGAATATCGCACCTTGGTCGGCGCTCTCAACCTGCCGACCAGCCTTCGCGCGCAGGCGCGGCGTGAAGTGCTCGAAGCAGGCCAGGGAAAGACCAATCAGTTCGTCCACATGGCGCCGACGGAGCGATAGGAGAAGTTCTGCTTCAACTGTGGAAGTGCGGGGACCTATTGGCCCCGCGCATAGGCGATCTTCCGCGGCTCGGCGGCTTCCACAGAGGTTTGGCGCTGATCATAGATTGCGCGTGCCTCCACGATCGAGTGGTGGTGCTCGGCTGACCAATCCCAAAGCGCATTGATAGGCCCTTGCAGCGTCTTGCCCAGCTGGGTCAGGCTATATTCGACGCGCGGCGGCACTTCGGGATAAATCGTGCGCGACACGAGACCGTCGCGCTCGAGGTTGCGCAAGGTCAGTGTCAGCATGCGCTGGGACACTCCGTTGATCATGCGCTTAAGTTCATTGAAGCGCAGCGTTCCGTTGCGGCTCAACATGCCGACAACCATGACGCTCCACTTGTCGCCGATGCGACTCAGCACATCGGACATAGCGGAACAGTTCGAGTGCAGCGAGGTATCGGTCAACGACATCTCTCCATGCCTCCGTGTTGGGTTACTCAGGCACAAATATAAACACAGTTACTTGTTGTGACTAGTGCAGGGTTGCGGAACACCGTTTCCAGGCTGGGCCGTTCTGTGGCCGCACGGTAACAACCCGGACCTTGCCATTTCACAGCCGCGTCAATGAGGACTGGTTTTGTTGAGACGCGGTGGGGAGGCTGCTAAGAGGGGCCGCTTTCCAAGATTGATCCAAGAGTGTCCCGTGTTGCAATTGCGCCGCCTTTTCCTCGCCTTCGCCCTGAGCCTTGTGAGCCTGGTGCCGGCCGGAGCGATGCCGCTGCTGCTGGTCGATCGCGACACACTCGAAGTGCTTTACGCGCAGGAGGCGGGCCAGCCCTGGCATCCTGCATCCTTGACGAAATTGATGACGGCCTATGTCGCTTTCGAGGAGATTGCCAAGGGTACGGTGACCCTCGACACCCCAGTGAGGCTTTCCAAGAACGCGCTGGCGCAAGCTCCAAGCCGCTCGGGCCTCAAGGTTGATACCTCTGTGTCCCTTGAGGACGCGCTTTATATCCTGATCGTCAAATCGGCCAATGACATGGCTGTGGCGATCGCGGAAACCATCGGCGGCAACGAAGCTGCGTTTGTTGCCAAGATGAACGATGTGGCGCGCCGCATGGGGCTCTCTGTCACCCACTTCGTCAACCCGCATGGCCTTCATGATCCGCGCCAGGTCTCAAGCGCGCGCGACCTTGCGGTGCTTTCGCTCTATATCGAACAGACATTCCCCCAGTATATGCCCATGTTCCGCACCAGCACGGTGAAGGTCGGCAATCTGGTTCTCGAATCTCAAAATAAGCTGCTGACCAGTTTTGCCGGCGCAACCGGCATGAAAACCGGGTATGTCTGTGCCTCCGGTCTCAACCTCGTTGCCAATGTCGACCGCAACGGACGGCGATTGCTGGCGGTGGTCCTGGGTGGTTCATCGGGTCGGGACCGGAACGAAAGGGCTGCCGAATTGCTGCTCAAAGGCCTTTCCGGCGAAGTCCGGCCGACGGGGCAGACAGTGCTTGCCCTCGGCAACGCCGCAGGTGCGGCCCCGGTCGACATGCGGCCCAACATTTGCGGCAAGGATGCTGGCGATTATGTGAAGGCGCAGGAAGCGGCTTACCCCATGGGTCTCAAAGGCCAGCCCAGCTATCTCACTGACACTATTGCTCAGTTGCAGCATGTTGCGGTGGATCTGGGACGCATACGCGCTGGTATCGTCCTGCCACGTCCACGCCCGGCGCATACGCCCGCATTCCCGGTCCAAGCCATGGCAGAGAATACGGCAGCATCCGACGTCGCGCTGCGCCCAGGCCTCGATGTTGCGGATGATCCGAGCATACCTTTTCCGCGACCGCGTCCGGTTTTCAGGTAGCCTCGGCTGAGCCACTGACCAGAACGAAGAAACGCAGGACCTCGCCCTGCGTCTCTGTTCGGCACTCATGTCCACGCTGCCTGCAGTAAAGCGGGATATCCACCTGCGCCATCGGATCGGTGGCGAGCACGATCACGGTCTCGCCTTTCCTGAGCTGTTCCAGTCTTTTTTCCAGCTTGAGCACGGGCAGGGGGCACCTAAGCCCCCTCGCATCAATGATCTCGGGCTTAGTTGCCAAGAACCAGTACCCAGTAGACGCCATACCCCGAGGAAGCGTTGAAGGCGACGGCGATACCAGCCTTACTGGCCTGTGCGGCAAGTCCTGCTGCATCGGCAGGGCTGTTGCGCCAGCCTGAGAACGTATCTGCGATCGTTGAATAGCCTGCGCTGAGCTTCATCACTACAAGACCTTGCGGTGTGGCCGGGGCGTTTCCAGTCTGTGCGTATTGATTGGCGAGGGCCTGTGCCGTGCCGTCAAGGCCGGTATCTGAGCTGAGCGGAGCGACGCCGCGAGTGCCGCGATAGGAGTTGATAAGCTCGATCGCGGCGCGGCGGTCGAGCACGGCGCCCGGCTGATCCATCCGTGCCGTCAGCGCATTGGGCAGGCTCGCTGCAGAGCCACCGCCGCCCGCCCCCATCATCGAACAGCCGGTCATGGCGGTTGCGGCAAGGATTGCTATGCCGGCTGCGGCGGCAAGGCGAGTGAATGAAGTGGTCATGGTAATCCTTTGTCGGCTGCAGAGCCCCAGACGGGAACAATCTCACGGCGAGGCTGACGAGCGGTTAACCGGCACCGGCCAGCATTGCTCCGCTCTATCTCCGTCACTATGGTCAGCGCTCCTTGTCCGTTCAGTTTGCGGCAGGGTCTAGGCAGCGCAGGTCTTTGCGCGAGGGAGGAACAAGTGGCCGCCAGTGTCCACGAAATCATCGATCAGCGGTTTCGCGATCTTATCATCGGAAGCGCTCAACTAGAGCGCCTTTACGGCCAGTGCCGCTGGGCAGAAGGGCCTGTCTGGTTCAAGGATGGGGACTATCTGCTCTGGAGCGACATTCCGAACCGCCGGATGATGCGCTACCAGCCCGACGGTACCGTATCGGTGTTCCGCAGCGACTCCCATTTCTCCAACGGAAATACGCGAGATCGACTTGGCCGCCTCGTGACCTGCGAGCATGGCACAAGGCGCGTCACGCGCACCGAGGTAGACGGCACCATTACCGTGCTCGCTAATAGCTTTGAGGGTAAGCGTCTCAATTCGCCCAATGACGTAATTGTTCATTCAAGCGGCAGCATATGGTTCACCGATCCGACCTACGGCATCCTGAGTGACTATGAGGGCTTCAAGGCCGTACCGGAACAGCCGGCGCGCAATGTTTTTCGCCTTGACCCCGCGACAGGCGAGCTCAACGCTGTGGTCAGCGATTTCCTGCAGCCAAACGGCTTGGTCTTCTCGCCCGACGAGAAGCTGCTCTATGTGGTGGATTCAGGCGCCAGCCATAAGACTGACGCTCCAAAGCATATCCGCGTGTTCGACGTGGTAGGCGGAAAGACGCTGACGAATAACCGAGTCTTCTGCGAGGTGCCGGAAGGCATTCCCGACGGTCTGCGCGTCGATGTGCACGGCAATGTCTGGACAAGCGGCGGGCCTGCCATTCACTGCTTCGCCCCGGACGGAACCTTGCTCGGTCGTATTCATGTGCCAGAGCGCGTGGCGAACCTCACCTTCGGCGGGATCAAGGCCAATCGTTTGTTCATCGCGGCCACCACATCGATCTATTCGATCTATCTCGCGACCAACGGTGCCCAGACACCATAGCGTGGCCAAAATGGAAACCCCGGCAGAGGCCGGGGTTTCCAAGATCAGTGGATGTCCTTGCGGAACTCTTCACTACCGGACCAGTGGTCGTCGTCCGCGGGGCCGTCCTCGTCTTCTTCGTAGAAGCCGTCTTCATCGTCGTCGCTGGCTTCACCTGAAAGCTCCCGCAGCGCATCGACGTCGTCTGGCGAGAGAGCATGAGAGTGATTGGCGGGATCATCGACCATCACATCGGCCAACTCGTAGTTGTCGTCGCTGTTTTCAGCGTCTCCGCTCAATTCTTCGATTGCTCGATCGATCTCGTTGATCATGGCCGCGGGATCTTCATCACCCCAGTCGCCGCTCTCGCGCATGGCCAGCTCGTCGCGCATTTCGCGCAAGCGGGCGAGGCGTTCTTCGCTGGAGCGGTCATCACCATAGAGCAGATCCTCGATCTCGCTCTGGCTATAGGGTTGCGCAATGCCGGCTTGGTCGGCGTTGTCGAAATTGGTTTCCTGCGGGATCAGCGTTCCGCGGTTATGCGTCTGTGCCATGGCTCGTCTCCCTTTGGTTTACGAGATGGCCACACAACGCAAGGCTGCCGCCCGGAGTTCGCCCGGGCAGCGCAATTGTGAAGAGCGGTCAGTGGCCCTGACCCGCGATATTGACCATCCAGGTGATGCCAAACCTATCCGAGAGCATGCCGAACATGTCTCCCCAAGGTGCTGTTTCGAGCGGCATGCTCACCTGTCCATCTGCTACCAGCTTTTCCCAATAACTGCGCAAAAGGGACACATCGTCGCCGCTGAGAGAAATGGAAATATTGCTTCCCGCCTGCATGTCCATACCCGACGGAGTGTCGGAGATCATCAGCGTCATGCCGTTCGGAGCGTCGATCTGGCCGTGCATGATCCGGTTTTCCTCCGCCGGATCATGAGGCATGCCGCCCTCGGCGAATGTCATCATGCTCAACTCGCCGCCGAACACAGAGTGGTAAAAAGCCAAAGCTTCGCGCGCTTCATCGCGGAAGCCGATATAGGGATTGAGACGTACGTTCATGGCCCTTCTCCTCATTGCCAATGCCTGAGCTTAGACCTGTCTGATGGAAGGGAGAAGTCAGCCTGCTGGCCAGTTGTGAAGTTGAGCGGGAAGAGAAAGGGATCACCGCAAGTGACTCTGTGAGCATGGAAATGCAGCGCTCCCGCTGATCAGCGCTGCCAGCACCGCCGGCGTGGCGCGGAATTGACTACCTTTTGTCTAGGCTCCCGGCAGCGGAAGTGATAAACCGCCATTCAACTCGTTCCAGAAGAGCGGAATCGTCTCGTGTCCAAGTCTGATCGCAAACAGTTTCTCACCGAAATCTTCGCCTGGTGGCGCGGGCAGACTTGGGGAACGCGCCTCTGGATCAAACGCTTCGGCAAGTATGTCGGCTCGGATGAGTTCGGCAACCGGTACTATCAGGACAAAAAGGCCAATCGTCGCTATGTGACCTACGCGGGTTATGCCGACGCCTCAGCTATTCCGCCGGGCTGGCACGGGTGGATGCATCACCGGACCGATGTCGTGCCGACTGACGCCAAGTACACGCCGCGCGCATGGCAGAAGCCGCATCAGCCTAACCTGACGGGGACGGCCGAAGCCTATCGTCCTGAAGGCAGCTTGCTCAACAAGGGCGAACGCCCGCGCGTCACCGGCGACTACCAAGCCTGGTCGCCCGAATAAGGCGCCATGCCCCTTCGCTTCATCTCTCGCCTTCTCATTGCGTTGGCTTTGGCCGGCCTAGCCTCTTTTTCCTTGCCGGCAGCTGCACAGCCGCTCGCGCATCCGGTTGCCACGCTGGCGGGGTTGGACAAGATCACGGGCCGGATTACACGGTTCGACGTTTATATCGACGAAACGGTGTTGTTCGGCGCCCTCGAGATCACGCCGCGCGCCTGCTACAATCGCCCGGCGACTGACACGGTGCAGCGAACTTCGGTCTTTGTCGAAGTCGATCAGCGCTCGCTTGACGGCTCCACCGAACGGATTTTTACCGGCTGGATGTTTGCAGATAGTCCTGCGCTCAGCGCGGTCGATCACCCGGTGTATGACGTGTGGCTGATCGGCTGCAAGACCAGCACCAGCGTTCCTCCGCCGGACCAGAGATAATCGTCGTCCCGATGTCCAAACTGTGATCCTCCGCTCGTCGTGGAGGACAAGGCGCGTTTTGTGCCGCGGAGGAGGACAAGGATGTTGACGCTACCCAAGATCGTCGAGCGCGAGGCGCGGCCCTATATCTATCTGCCGTTCACAGTACGAATGGACGAGATGCAGCGTCCCGCGAACGAGGGCTTTCCGAGGCTCTTCGGCCATATCGCGGATCACGGGCTGGAGCCGGCGGGACCAGCTTTCTACAACTATCGCCGGATCGACATGGCCGACACCCTGGATGTCGAGGCAGGTATCGCCCTCCAAACGCCGAGCCCTTCGCCTGGTGAAATACGGACCGGCATACTACCAGCGGGCCGGTATGTGACCATGACCTGGCATGGTCACCCCGATAAGCTCATGGACGTGACGACGCTGCTGGTTGGTTGGTCGCGTCTGACCGAAACGCATTTCGATGTCGAGCAACGGGCCGACGGCGATCACTTCGCCTGCCGTCTTGAACTCTACGAAACCGATCCGCACGATGTGCCGGATATGAACGAGTGGGTGACGATTCTGGAGTTCAAGCTCAAGAGCTAGAACATCTCGTCGAGGGTGCAATAATAGGTGTAACGCTCTGCGTCGAACTCTGTGCCGTAAGCTGAGAGAAATTCACCGACGACTTCCGTGCCGCCGTTCGACTGGAGGCTGCGGCACGCCAGCGCCAGATCCTGCCACCGATCAGCAACACCAAGGCGGCCGCAGTCGACTACACCGCTGAAGCGCCCGTCCACCGACATCACATTCGGCAGGCAGGCATCGCCGTGCGTGACAACGCGCTCCTCTTCCGCTGGCCTGTTTGCCACGAGCCAATCAAACACTGCCTGGCCGGTCCAGCCTTGCCGGTCATCGTCGAAGTCGCTCTCGTCGACCAAACCTGCGGCGAGGTTGCGCTCGGCATCAGCAAGGCGTTGGTCCAGCGCGTGGTCAAAGGGGCAGTTCACGGGATCGAGTGCATGAAGCCGCCTCAGCCCTTCAGCCAGCATGCGGGCGACATCGACACGCCGTTCTAGGGTCCGCGTCAGATCCTGACCTTTGACCTCAGTCATCAACAGCCAACTGAAGTCATCTGCTTGAACGTGATCAACGACCCGTGGCGCTGGGAATCCCATTCCGGCCAGATAATCGAGCCGCAAGAGCTCACGAGGCATCTCCGCCAGCTCATGGTTGGGCTCTGCCTTGAGATAAAGCGCCGTTTTACCGATGCCAATTCGCCAGACGGCGGCCCTCGATCTGCCGATTGCTACAGGCAGCCACTCGTGACTATCCAAAGGCTTCAGGGACAGGGGAAGCCGCTCACGCACGCTCACTTTTTTCTCCCAATGCCCACCAGTCCGCCTCCAGCAGCAGAGCTTGCCGAAGCCTCTCCTCGTACTCTGCGCGGGGGATTTCGACGCCCCCAAGGGATGCGAGATGCTCGGTGATGAACTGGGTGTCGAGCAGAGCAAAGCCGCCAGCATTCAGCCGATCCACCAGATGTGCCATCGCCATCTTGCTCGCGTCCGTGCGGCGGTGGAACATGGATTCGCCAAAGAATGCTCCGCCAATGGCAAGTCCATAGAGTCCACCGACGAGATCTGAGCCATCCCAGACTTCCACAGTGTGGGCTATGCCCCGCTCAAACAACTCGCCGTAAACAGCGCGGATGGTGGCATTGATCCAGGTGGTCGATCTGTCCTCGCCCGCGGTCGCGCAGCCCTCGATTACGCCGTGCCAATCGGTGTCCACCCGAATGGTCCAGCCGGATTTCCGAATGGCTTTGCGGAGGCTGCGGGAGGCATGGAACCCATCAAGAGGCATGATCCCGCGCCACTCAGGGCTGACCCAAAACACGTCTTCGTCTGCGGCATCTTCCGCCATAGGAAAAATACCCGCGCGATAGGCGCGAACGATGAGCTCGGGCGTTATCTCGATATCGAAGGGATCGGTGCGGCGGGCCATGTCAGTCCGGCAGAAAAGAAAGGGGCGCAATGCGCCCCTTTATCAGACCTTGTTCTCGGCGAGGAATTTCTCGAGCCAGTGGATGTCATAGTTGCCGACGATGATGTCCGGCTGCTTGATCAGGCGCTGGAAGAGGGGCAGGGTGGTCTTGACGCCATCAACCACGAACTCGTCGATGGCACGGCTCAATCGCTTGAGGCACTCTTCGCGCGTGCGGCCATAAACGATCAGCTTGCCGATCAACGAGTCATAATAGGGCGGGATCTTGTAGCCCTGATAGACTGCCGAATCGACGCGAATGCCGACGCCTCCTGCCGGGTGGTAGAAGGTGATCATGCCCGGTGATGGCGCAAAGGTCTGTGGATCCTCGGCATTGATGCGCACTTCGATGGCATGCCCGTTGAACTGCACCTGTTCCTGCGACATGGAGAGCACTTCGCCCGATGCGACACGGATCTGCTCATAAACGATGTCGATGCCCGTTATGCGTTCGGTCACCGGATGCTCGACCTGCAGACGGGTGTTCATTTCAATGAAGTAGAACTCGCCGTTCTCATAGAGGAACTCGACCGTTCCGGCGCCGGAATACTTCAGCTTTCGCATGGCAGAGGCGCAGATCTCGCCGATGCGATCGCGTTCCTCGACGGTAATGGTTGGGCCACCGGCCTCTTCCCACACCTTCTGGTGGCGGCGCTGCAGCGAACAGTCGCGCACACCCAAATGCACGGCATTGCCCTGGCCATCGCCAAGCACCTGGACTTCGATATGGCGCGGCTTGCCCAGGTACTTTTCCATGTAAACGGAATCGTTGCCGAACGCAGCCTTTGCCTCCGAACGGGCTGTCGACCAGGCAACCAGAAGATCGCTTTCGGTCTGTGCAACCTTCATGCCGCGGCCACCGCCACCCGCCGTTGCCTTGATGAGCACAGGATAGCCGATACCCCGAGCAGTCGAAAGCGCCTGTTCTTCGGTTTCGACGGCGCCGTCGGATCCGGGAACCACGGGGATGCCAAGTTCCACCGCCGTTCTTTTGGCGGTGATCTTGTCACCCATGATCTCGATGTGATGCGCTGAAGGACCGATGAAGGTCACGTTGTGCTCGGTCAGGATCTTGGCGAAGCGGGCGTTTTCCGAGAGGAAGCCATAGCCCGGATGCACGGCATCGGCGCCCGTGATCTCGCATGCAGCCAAGATCGATGGGATGTTGAGATAGCTGTCCTTGGCCGAGTTAGGCCCGATGCAGACGCTCTCGTCAGCAAGCCGAACATGCATGGCATTGGCGTCGGCCGTCGAGTGAACGGCAACGGTCTGGATGCCCAGTTCCTTACAGGCACGAAGGATGCGAAGAGCAATTTCGCCACGATTGGCGATCAGGACTTTCTGGAACACGAGAAGCCCCCCTTACTCGATGACGACAAGCGGCTCGCCATATTCGACCGGCTGGGCGTCATCCACGAGAATTCGAGTGACGGTGCCTGAGCGATGCGCCGGGATCTGGTTCATGGTCTTCATCGCTTCAATGATGAGCACTGTCTGGCCCTCCGAAACCTTGCCGCCAACTTCGACGAAGGTAGGTTTGCCCGGTTCGGGCGAGCGGTAGGCCGTGCCGACCATGGGGGAGGTGAGGGTGCCCGGGTTCGAGGACAGATCCTCTTTGCCGGCCGGAGCTGCCGGGGGAACGCTGACCGAAGGAGCGGCCGGCGCTGCAGGAGCAGCCGGAGCCATATATTGCATGGGAGCGGGAGCGAATGCAGGCGCTTCAACGGGATAGGAGCGGGTGACGCGGACCCGGAAATCCTCCTGCTCGATCTCGATCTCAGCGAGATTTTCCTTGTTGAGCAGTTCGGCGATGGCGCGGATCAGGTCCTGATCCACTTGCGATGACTTGGTCATTCTTGTCGGTCTCCCGGCTTCCTGTCGAAGCGTTATGCGAGTTTGTCGGCCATGGCTTGCAGGGCCAGTCTATACCCCAGCGTACCAAAGCCGCAAATGACGCCGAAGGCCACAGCCGACACATAAGAGTGGTGCCGGAAGGCTTCGCGCTGGTGAATGTTGCTGATATGGACTTCCGCCACCGGAAGATTGACGGCCCTGAAGGCGTCATGAATGGCAACGGAGGTATGCGAATAGGCGCCGGGATTGATCAGTATGCCGTCGGCAGTGCCGAGAGCTTGCTGAATCCAGGTGACAAGTTCGCCTTCGATATTGGACTGGCGGCAATCGACGGAGAGGCCAAAATCGGCTCCCGCCTTGCGGCAAAGCTCTTCCACATCTGCCAGGGTCTGCGACCCATAGATGCCGGGTTCGCGTTTGCCGAGCATGTTGAGGTTCGGGCCGTTGAGGACGAGAACGTGCTTTGCCATGATCTCTGCGTTGTGCACCGGCTCTTTCCGGCGGTGCAAGGGCGGTTACACGAAATGCACCGAAAAGGCGAGCCTTCTCCGTATCTGCCGCGCCTTTAGCTTCAGAGTCGGGCGATATTCAGGCTCGCGAGCGTGTTATCGACGGCGTCTGCTGAGAGCAGAAGTCAGCTACACACCGTCTCCCCGCAGGCCCGCATATTGGCGATCCGGTCTCTCAGGTCATCGACGCCGATCGCACCGGGAATGATTTCATTGCCGATGATATAGGTTGGCGTACCAGAAATTCCGAGCGCCTGGGCGATCTCATAAGAGGTTTGAATGGTGCGTGAGACGCGCTGTTCACCCATCTGCAGCTCCAAATTAACCGGGCTCAGACCCAGCGCACTCGCAGCCTCGAGGGCTGCCGCTTTATCAACCTTGCCCCGGCTTGAAAACAGCGCCTCGTGGAAGCTCCAGTAATCGACATCTGCCTCACCAACGAGGACGCCGATCCGAGCGGCATCGATCGACTCATTGGAAAGAATTGGAAACTCCTTCAGGATCACCTTCAGATTGGGATCTTCCGCAAGCAGCGTAGCAAGGTCCGGCAGTGCGGAGCGGCAATAGCCGCAGTTGTAGTCGAAAAACTCGACAAGGGTCACATCGCCCTCGGGATTGCCCAGCACGATCTGGCCGGGAGCGTTGAAGATCTGATCTTCCATCTGCGCGATCGCGACCTGTGCCTTGGCCTGGTCTTCGTTGCGCAGGGTTTCTTCTAGGGCCACCGAAAGCCGCTGCAGCAGCTTGGGGTCGCTCATCAGGTAACGCTCGATCATCGGGTTCAAAACCGCAGGATCGATTTCGGCCAATGGTGCGGCAGCAGGTGCGGCGCTCGCCTGCGTCACCTCGCGTTCGGCCAGCACGGCTTCAACGATGGAGCGTACGGCGAAGGTATCGGTCTGCGGTTGTGGCTGATTGAATTGCGCATAGCCGAACGCTCCGGCGAAGATGCCGGCAGCAGCGGCTAGAACGATAGTCAAGCGGTTCATCTTACCAGCTCCCACGAATTCAGCTCCTGCCTTCTAGCAGAGCTGGTCCGACAGTGGCACGCGGCAATTGCGAGGATATCAACTCAAGCTTCAATTGTTGTTGAGCGGCGTCGGCAGAGGCTTTAACCCCAGACCACTACGTATGGAGCCCGGTTATGACCTTTCCCGCCCCTGATGGCCTGATGCCATTTTACGCTATGGATATCCTGAACCGCGCCAAAGCGCTGGAAGGGCAGGGACGCACTGTCTGCCATCTTGAGATAGGCGAGCCGGGCCGACCTCCGGCGCCAAAAGTCATCGAAGCTGTGTCCCGTGCTCTTCCCGATCCACAGGGCTATACCAATGCTAAGGGCATGACGGGTTTGCGTGAGGCACTCGCGCGATACTATGAGGAACAGCATGGTGTGCCGGTCGATCCGGAATTGATTCTGGCGACAATGGGTTCCTCGGCGGGCTTCATCCTCGCCTTTCACGCCGCATTCCGCCCCGGAGCTCGGATTGCGATCACCCGGCCCGGCTACCCCGCCTATATAAACACCCTTATCGGCCTCGGCTTTGATGTTGCGGAGATCCCCGTTTCAGCGGAGAACAACTGGCACCTGACAGGCGCCCAGATCGAGGCTGCGTATCGGCAGGCGCCCTTCGAGGGTCTGCTCTTTGCTAGTCCTGCCAATCCTACCGGTGCCGCTGTTGACCGGGGAGGGCTGGCCGATATCGTTGACACATGCAAACGCCTGGGGATCACGTTTATCTCGGATGAGATCTACCATGGCCTTGATTATCGCGGTCCATCGGTCAGCGCGCTCGAACTCACGCGCGACGCCATCGTCATCAACAGCTTCTCCAAATATTACTGCATGACTGGGTGGCGTATCGGTTGGATGGTGCTGCCCGAGGCGCTGATCCGACGCGCCGAAATCCTGCAGCAGAATCTTTTCATTTCTGCACCAACGCTCAGCCAGATTGCCGCCACGGCCGCTCTCGGCGAGCGCGAATATTCTGAACAGCAAAAAGCTGTCTATGCCGCTAATCGAATCCTGCTGACCAAGGGATTGCAGGAGATTGGCTTCGATCTCGCTGCGCCAGCAGATGGTGCCTTTTATGCCTATGCTGGAATATCGAGGTTCTCCAACGACTCCATGGCATTTTGTGAATCGATGCTGGAGAAGGCAGGCGTTGCCGCCACTCCTGGCATCGACTTCGATCGCAACGGGGGCCAGAGTTTTGTCCGCTTCAGCTATGCCGGCACACGCCAGACAGTCGAGCAGGCGCTCGATCGCTTGCGAACCTTCGTGTCAGCAGGCTCATGACTCCTCCGACCATTGAAACGCGGCGGCTCATCTTGCGTCCCATGTGCGGCGAAGACCTGGCAGCTTACGCCCACATGATGGCGTCGCCCCGCGCCATCTATATGGGTGGCCCGTTCAACGCGCTCGAAACCTGGCGTATGTTCTGCCAGGATATCGCGCTTTGGTCCGTGTACGGCCATGGTGGCCTGATGATCGACCGCAAGTCCGACCGCAGATGTGTTGGCCAGGTGGGCATCAATCACGGCCCACTCTACCCCGAAAAGGAGCTCGGCTGGCTGCTTTATGAGGGATTCGAAGGATGTGGTTACGCAACCGAGGCTGGCGCTGCGCTCCGGGACTGGGCCTTCGGCACGCTCGGCATCTCAACCCTCGTCAGCTACTTCGACCCCGCGAACCATGCCTCCATGGCTGTATCGGCGCGCTTGGGCGGGGTGATAGACAACTCGGCGCAAGGGCAGGACGAGGATGACGTGGTGTTTCGATATCCGCTCACATCTGCAAACCACGGAACTGTGTGATCCGCGAGAGTGAGGGCGGAGTTGCACCCACAGACGCTGCTGATGGTACGCAGAGTATCAAAGCAATTAGGGCGGCTCGAGAGCCGCCCTTTTTCAACTGTGCTAGCCAAGACCCAGCCGGCGCTGCCACCAGCCGACCTTCTTCTTTTTGTCCGGCTCAGCTTCGCCTTCGGCCGCTTCTGCATCGTCAGCCGGGTTCGCACTTGAAGAAACCACGACGCCTTCCGGCGGTAGCTCCTTCTTCTGCCGCTTGGGACGGATTTCAGCCGCTTCGGGTTCCACTGCCTCAGCTCCTGGAACGGCCTCCGGGGCAACTGGCTCGGCAACGGGCGCCGTCTCAAGCGGTGCTGCTTCGGCGGTTTCTTCGACCTTCTTGCGCGTTCTCGGCTTGCGCTTTGGCTTTTCAGGCGCAACTTCATCACCGGCAGTAGCCGGTGCTTCAGCGCTCACTTCCACCGGTGCTTCCGCCTCGCTCGCCTTGGTCTTGCGGGTGCGCGGCTTGCGCTTTGGCTTTTCTGGTGCAGCTTCTTCGGCTGGCGAAGCCTCTGCGCTCGCGAGTTCCGTTACCGCTTCCACTGTCTCAGCCACGGCCGCATCGGCAAGGCCATTCTGAGCCAGCAGCGTCTCGGCAATTTCGGCTTGCACTTCTGTTGGAGCGTCCGGCTGCTCAGCTTCGCTGGCTTCGGCTGCCTCGATCGGCTCTGTTCCGTTTACGGTGACTTCGCCATCCTGATCGCGACGATTGCGACGACCACCGCGGCGGCCGCGACGACGACGACGACGCGGTTCGCCATCGGCGTCGACGTCAGCGGCACTTACCGCATTGTCTTCGCCTTCGACCTCTTCGCTGGCTTCGTCTTCTGTCTCGCTTTCACCTTCGCGCGCTTGAATGGGTGCACGCTCTTCCGGGCGCTCTCCACCATTGCCACCGCCACGACGGCGACGACGCCGCCGGCGACGGCCGCTGCCTTCGCCCTCGCCATTGTCCTGGCGTGCTTCGGCGGGCGTGTCTTCGGTGTCTTCGGTTTCCTCGACCTCGACGTCTTCCTCGATATCTTCGATCACTGCGCTATCGACGCGCACATGGCTCGCTGCGCGCTGTTCGGCATAGGAGGAGACGCGGGTCTCGCCCTTTTCGATACCGAACTGGTGACCGGTTAGCTTGCTGTCAGCCGTGATGGTGATCGAGAGGGCGTTGCGCGCCTCGAGCATGCTGAGTGTGTCGCGCTTATAGTTGAGGATATAAAGCGCCACCTCGGTGGGCACGCGCACATTGATCGATTGACCCTGCTTGCGCAGCACATGGTCCTCGATATGGCGCATGATCATCAACGCCAGGCTCTCTGTCGAGCGCACGAGGCCAGTGCCTTCGCAGATCGGGCACTTGTGGGTCGAGCTTTCAACAACGCCGAAGCGAATGCGCTGGCGGCTCATTTCCATCAGGCCAAAGTGGGAAATCCGTCCCACCTGGATGCGGGCACGATCGTCCTTGAGCGCGTCCTTGAGCTTGCGCTCGACCGCACGATTTGAGCGGTTCTCCATCATGTCGATGAAGTCGATCACAATGAGCCCGGCAAGGTCGCGCAGGCGCAGCTGGCGCGCCACTTCGTCCGCAGCTTCGAGATTGGTCTGAAGTGCCGTGTCCTCGATATTGTGCTCCTTGGTGGAGCGGCCCGAGTTGACGTCGATAGAGACAAGCGCCTCGGTCGGATTGATCACCAGATACCCGCCGGAGGGCAGGGTAACGACCGGGGAGAACATCTGGTCGAGCTGAGTTTCGATGCCGTACTTGGAAAAGAGCGGCTGCTCTTCGCCATAGATGCGCACGTTCTTGGCGTGGCTCGGCATGATCATCTTCATGAAGTCCTTGGCTTCACGATAAGCCGCTTCGCCGGCAACGAGAACTTCGTCGATGTCCTTGTTGTAGAGGTCGCGGATGGTGCGCTTGATCAGCGAGCCTTCTTCATAGACGAGGCACGGGGCCTGGCTCTCGAGCGTCAGCGTACGCACGCTTTCCCAAAGGCGCATCAGATATTCGAAATCGCGCTTCACTTCGGCTTTGGTGCGGGTCGCACCAGCTGTGCGCAGGATCACGCCCATACCCTTGGGCACATCCAGGTCGGCCGTGATTTCCTTGAGCCGCTTACGGTCGGCAGCGTTGGTGATCTTGCGCGAAATTCCGCCGCCCCGAGCCGTGTTGGGCATCAGCACGGAATAGCGGCCGGCGAGCGAGAGATAAGTCGTCAGCGCAGCGCCCTTGTTGCCACGCTCCTCTTTGACCACCTGCACCAGCATCACCTGGCGGCGCTTGATCACTTCCTGGATTTTATACTGATGACGACGCTGCTGCGCGCGACGCCGCTCCGGCACTTCTTCCAGAGCGTCGGCACCGCCGATCGATTCCACAGGCTCGGAATTTGCCGGAGCCTGTTCGATATGCGTTTCTTCCTCGGCGTCCTGCTGTTCGCCTTCGCTCTCGCCTTCGGCAGCAGCCTCAGCAACAGCGGGCGTTTCTTCGGAATCTTCGTGATGCTCGTCCTCGTGCTCTTCCTCGAGCAGCAGAGCTTCGCGGTCGGCGACGGGGATCTGATAATAGTCGGGATGGATTTCGCTGAAGGCGAGGAAACCGTGGCGATTGCCGCCATATTCCACGAATGCGGCTTGGAGCGACGGCTCGACGCGCGTCACCTTGGCTAGATAGATGTTCCCGCGCAACTGACGGCGGGTCGCCGATTCAAAGTCGAATTCCTCGAGCCGGTTACCGGCGGTAACGACAATCCGTGTTTCTTCCGGGTGGATGGCATCCACCAGCATTCTCTTGGTCGCCATATTGGACTCCGCGCACCCGCGCGCCGACTGGAGCACGCCGGTATACCGGTTGCTCGGGCATGGCGCATTGCGGGGCGAATGGGTTGAGTGAAATCGGGCGCGAACCTCTCACGTTCAGCGCGCCGGCAGATCTGGTCGTGGCCGGGAGATAGGGCGAAGCAAAACGGCAATCGTCTAGTCCGATCGCGTCGCGCTTTGTCCGCCTGCGGGCCATATGACCTCTTCCTATTGGGCGGCTGGCCTCTTCCGGCTAGCCGCCGTCCGATCCCGGAGGAATCGAAATTCGTCATCGAAGGCGCTGAAAATTGCCGCTTTCAATCCGGAGCGCGTGCGTTTGTTCCACACGTTCCGACCGGGGTCCGCAGCGGCGCGAAGAGAAGTCTGACGCTCATCGCTGGCGCTCGCGAAACTCCTGCGCCTTCATATAAGCGTGTAGGGGTGTTGCGCCAGATTGGCAACAGGAAACTCTTTATCCTCCGGATAACAGGGTTTTGCCTGGCCTTGGTTTTGCCGATCCTGCCAAATCATCGCATAAGCCAACAAGCCGCAGATTCGCCCAATGGGCATGCCAGACGGTTTCCAAATACGCATAGGGCCCGGTGCACACTTGAACTTCTCATTGTTCCGAACACTTCTTGTGGGATTCCTTGCCCTGGCTGCAACGCTCTTGCCCGCTCAGGCGCAGGAGGCCCCGCCTGTCGGTCTGCCAAACGTCATTGATATCCGCGTTACGGCTACGGAGGAGCGGGCCCGTCTCGTGGTTGATCTGGCGTCGCGGACCGAGTTCGCCTTTGTGTCGCTCACCGGGCCGGATCGGCTGGCGATCGATGTCCGTGCCGGTACCTTTTCAGTGCCGGAGCCGAGCGGAGAGCCGGCAGAAAACGAGCTGATCGCATCCTATCTCGTCGAGCAGGCCGCTCCTGATCGCGTCCGTACCACTTTGACCCTTGCTGCCCCGGTTCAGGTGCAGCAAGCCTATGTGCTCGATCCGTTCGAGGATCAGCCCGCACGGTTGGTGGTCGATATCATTCCTGCCGATGCCGAAATCTTTGCTGCCAATGTCGAGCGCGACCGTGCTGCATCGAGTGCTGCTGCAGATACGGCCGCCGTTTCCACGCCGGCCGGCAGTTCCGAATTGCCGATCGCTACCAAGCCGCTCGTAGTCATCGATCCCGGGCATGGCGGCATCGATAGCGGCGCCGAGGCTCCGAACGGCGTGCGGGAAAAGGACATCGTTCTCGCCTTCTCCCTGAGGTTGCAGGAACTGTTGATCGAATCGGGCCGCTTCGACGTTGCGCTGACGCGTCAGGATGACACCTATCTGCGGCTTGAAGAGCGTGTTGAACTGGCGCGCACCAACAAGGCCGATATTTTCCTTTCCATCCACGCCGACAGCTTCCAGCAACCCGAAATCCGCGGCGCCAGCGTCTATACGCGCGACGAAAATGCGACGGATGTTCTCGATAAGGTTTTGGCGGATCGGGAAAACAAGTCCGACGTCATCGCTGGCTTTGCCATGCCGCAAATGGCGCCGGAAGTGGTGGATATCCTGCTTGATCTCATGCGCCGCGAGATGCGCGTTCAATCTTATATGGCTGCCCGCTCCATCGTTCATCAGCTTGAACCCAGTGTGGCGTTGAGGCGTTTCCCCGTGCGTCAGGCCGACTTTTTCGTGCTTCAGGCGCCCGACGTTCCCTCCGTTCTCATCGAACTCGGTTTTCTCTCCAACGAGAGCGACGTAGCCAACCTGATGCAGGGCGAGTGGCGCGACCGCACAGCCGAGGCGATTGCCCGCGGGATTTCGACCTATTTCGACAGTCTCGAGGCTGAATGATAAGCGAGGGATTCTGCGCGGCCTCGCCTTCTGCTAATCTGAGCAGGTTCGCTGCACCTCCAAGTGCGCGCCGCTCTCCGTCTTGGGATAACTGATCGTATGTTTCGTCTGCTCGGCTGGCTCTTCGGCTTCGGCATGTTTCTCGCGCTAGGCGGCGTTGCGGCGGCCGCCGTGTATCTCGCGACCGTTTCAGCGCAGTTGCCGGATTATACCGTCCTCCAGGATTATCAGCCGCCCGTGACCACGCGCGTACATGCGGCCGATGGTACGCTTCTGGCGGAGTATGCGCGCGAGCGGCGCCTCTTCCAGCCCATCGAGACGGTACCGCCCCTGGTGGTCAACGCGTTCCTCTCGGCCGAGGACAAGGACTTCTACAATCACAACGGCATCGCCATCGATGGTGTGGCGCGCGCTCTGCGCGACAACCTGATGGCGCGCATGGATGGCAATAACTCTATCCAAGGCGGCGGCTCTTCCATCACCCAGCAGGTCGCCAAAAACTTCCTGCTCACCTCCGAGCAGACCTGGGATCGAAAAATCCAGGAAGCTATCCTGGCGCTACGGATCGAGTCGACCTTCTCCAAGGACAAGATCCTCGAGCTCTATCTCAACGAGATCTTCCTTGGTCTCAACTCCTACGGGGTGGCTGCTGCTGCGCTCAACTATTTCGACAAGGCGCTTTACCAACTCACCTTGAGTGAGGCGGCCTATATCGCAGCCTTGCCCAAGGGGCCGAACAACTATCATCCCTTCCGCCGCACCGGCGCTGCGATCGAGCGTCGCAACTGGGTGATCGACCGCATGGTCGAAAACGGCTATGTTTCACCCACGGATGCAGAGGCCGCCAAGCAGGAACCGCTCAACGTGATCCCGCGTGCGTCCGGCAGCCAGGTCTATTCAGCTGAATACTTCACCGAGGATGTCAGGCGCGAACTGGCCAAGCTTTACGGTGAGGATCAGCTTTATGGCGGCGGCCTCTCGGTTCGCACGACCCTTGAGCCGCGCCTTCAGGAATATGCGCGCCGCGCCCTGATGGATGGGTTGATCGAATATGACCGCGGCAGAGGCTTCCGCGGACCCGTCGCCAGCGTCGAACTCAGTAACGACTGGGGCCTTGATGTCTCAAAGATCCGGCCACTGAGCGACGTGCCGGAATGGCAACTTGCCGTAGTTCTGGAGGTCGGCAACAACCAGGCGCGCATCGGTTTGCGGCCTGACAATGACGTCGATGGCGCTGCGAGCCCTGAGCGGGTGGAGGGTACGCTCGCCGGCTCCGAGATCCGCTGGGTCTCTCAGGCGGTTCAGAACATCCTTGATGTGGGTGACGTCGTCTATGTTTCGCCTGTGGCAGGCAAAGAAGGCATCTATACGCTCGAGCAGGTGCCGGAAGTCGAGGGCTCGCTGGTGGCTATGGATCCGCGCACCGGACGCGTTCTTGCCATGGTTGGCGGCTTCTCCTTCGCCGAGTCCGAATTCAACCGTGCAACGCAGGCGCTGCGGCAGCCAGGCTCTTCCTTCAAGCCGATCGTTTATGCGGCGGCGCTGGACAATGGCTATACGCCAGCATCCGTGGTGCTTGACGCCCCTGTCGAAATCCGCAACGGCGATGGCTCGATCTGGCGCCCGGAAAATTACGCCCAGCAGTTTTATGGTCCGCAAACGCTACGCCGCGGCATCGAGCGCTCGCGTAACGTGATGACTGTGCGGCTCGCCCGCGACATCGGCATGCCACTTATCGCGGAATATGCCCGCATGTTCGGTATTTACGATGATATGCAGCCCGTGCTGGCCATGTCGCTTGGTGCTGGTGAGACCACCAATATGCGCATGACGTCTGCCTATGCCACCATCGCTAATGGTGGCCGGAAGATCGTTCCCACACTGATCGACCGCATTCAGGATCGCTACGGCAAGACAGTTTACCGCCACGATGAACGCGTCTGCGAGGGCTGCACTGCCGACGATTGGCACGGGCAGGGTGAGCCACGCATCTTGGACAATCGTCAGCAGGTGCTCGATCCGATGACGGCGTACCAGATTACTTCGATGATGGAAGGTGTGATCCAGCGCGGTACCGGCACTGCGGCACGCGCTCTCAACCGTCCGGTTGCCGGCAAGACCGGTACTACAAACGACTACAAGGATGCCTGGTTTGTCGGCTTCACGCCCGATCTCGCCGTCGGCATATATGTCGGCTTCGATCAGCCGCGCTCCATGGGCTCTGCTTCGACCGGCGGCGGGATGTCCGTGCCGATCTTCACCAATTTCATGGCCAAGGCACTACAGGGCCGCCCAGCAACGCCTTTCAATGTGCCTTCGGGCATGACGACCGCCTGGATTAATCCCAGTACGGGCGTAAAGGCGTTCCAGGGCGAGTCCGCCATTCAGGAGGCTTTCAAGCCGGGCAGTGGCCCAAACTTGATGACCTCAGTCATTGGTCTTGACGTGCAGGGTTATGACGAAGCGGTCCGCCAGCAACAGATGCAACAGCAATATGGCGGAGGCTATGTCACACAACCGCCAAGCACAGGCTATGTAGAGCCGGGCACACCGCGCGGCACTCTCTTCTAGGGTCCGTTAGGATCCGGCAGATGATCCGGGAAGGGATCCTGGGCAGGCGGCAGGTCGGGGCCGGGTTCGGGATTGTTGTGAGGTTCGTGAGGATCTGGGACGGGAATATCCTTGCCAGGTTGCGGCATCTCGTCGGGATTCGACATTGGAGGCACCGGCCCGGGATCCGGCAACGTCGGGCTTGGCTCGAGAGGCGGAAAACTCATCTTCTGGCTCCTTTTCGGCTTTTTCCCAACAAAGTCGGGACCAAAGGGTTCACCGAAAGGACGAACTATCTCGTGATTTGCGCTGGCAAGCTTGTGGGGTCAGAATAGCGGCATGTCGCAAAGATGCATCGCTTTTGCTGTTCTGATCTATTGTGCCGCAGTGCTTCCTGCCGCCGCGGCATGTCCTGCGCCTGTGGCTGGCGATACACCGGAGGCTGTTAGGGCAAATCAGGAGCGTCTTGTCTGCCTGCAGCGGCAACTGACCGATCAAGGCGACCGCAACGCGACGAAGTTCGAGATAGATCAGCTTGGCCGAAGTATCGATCGTATCGACCTGCAGCGCCGTTTCGACACGCTGAACTTTACCCCACCCACGCCCGCGCCGTTTTAGAGGCGGTAGGGAACATGTCCTGACATTTGGGAGAAGTTGGTGCCCCCCGCCGGACTCGAACCGGCACGCCTCGCGGCGGAGGATTTTGAGTCCTCTGCGTCTACCATTCCGCCAGAGGGGCACGGGATCGGTTCCTAGCCCAGAGCTGCGCGCCTTGCAACTGCCGGGCGAGACTTTCTCCAGCTTTCGCGGACGATGCTGTTCGCAAAAACAAAAAGGGCGCTCCGTGCGCCCTTTTCTTGATCATCTTTCGCCGAACTTCATCGACAGCGCCCGTTTGCCGCCGGGGGCAAAAACATCGATATCTATTTTGACCGGTTCCTGCACCATGCGGCGCGTCCGGGCAGAAAGCGTCAGCACCACATTCATCAGGTCGCCGACGGATCGGCGTTGCTTGGGCATGATCCTTTCGGTCATGCCCGACAGGGCCTTGTTCCGCGCGCTCATGTCGGGCGAGGCGAGGGGCGAGCGGCCGATAAAGTTGGCGAGCTCGATCAAGGCATTGCGTTCGCTCATGGGGCTACTCCAAACACAGGCACCAAATTGCTTACACAGGGCAGGGCGGACGACCATCTGTCCTGCCGAATTCTCAGATTGAAGGACTCAGCCCTGCATCGCCAGACAAGCCAGATTTGCATCCTTGAGGCGATTGCACATCGCATTCGCGTCGGTTCGATCGCCGAAGCCGACGAAGCGAGCGCGGAAGAAGACCTGACCGTTCTTTTCGAAACGTTCGACATAGGAGCGGAAGTCACCCAGTCCACCGACTTTGGTGGCAGCATCGGACAACATGGCACGCGCACTGTCTTCTGATGGGCCGGCGCCGATCTGCACGATCCATGCGCCGCCTTCCAGGCCTGCGGACTGCACAGAGCCGCTGGTCAGCAGGTCCACAGGCTGGTCCCCAGCACCTTCTACGGCGGCGGGCGGAGCGAGAGGAGTGGAAGGCCGGGTGGAGCCGAGCGCGGCTGGCGGAGCGCCAAGATTGTATGTGTCGCTCAACCATGCGCCGATGATGTCCTGGCTTGGATAGGCAGGTGTCGGCGCCTGGGTTGGCGCGGCAAGCACAGCGGCTGCCTGTACGGCAGGTTCCATCCCCAGATCAGTCGGTGGGGCGACCGGGACCGGCGCGGCGCTGGCAACCACAACCTCGGGTTGAGCCTGTGCGCCATTGCGGGCGGCCAGTTCTGCAAGCCGGAAGCCAGGAAGTGGCATCGGCATGGCAAAGACCGGTGCTGCGGGTTGTGCAACGGCAACTTGTACGTTGGAATTGCCCTGGCGACCAGGGACCGGGACCATCGCAGTTTGCATGTAGTCGCCACGGCGGCCTTTCGTCAGGTAACCGGCAACGAGCTGACGGACCTTTTCGTCGCGAGAAGCGGCCGAGTTGAAGCCGAAAGCAACGATCACGATGTGGCGGTTGTCCTTGCGCGCGGCAGTCAGCAGGTTCGAGCCGGCGGCATTGATGTAGCCGGTCTTGATGCCGTCCACCGCACCCATATAGCCGAGCACGCGATTGTGGTTGCCATAGGTCTTGCCGTTGTAGCGGAAAGACGTGGTCTGAAAGAAATTGTAGTACTGCGGAAAGTGCTGGTAGATCGCGATACCCAAGATGGCCTGGTCGCGAACGGTCGTTACCTGGCCGCCATCGGGCAGGCCCGAGGCGTTGCGGTAGGTGGTGCTGCGCATGCCCATCGCGCGGGCTGTGGCAGTCATGCGCTCGGCAAACTTGGATTCGCTGCCCGAAATGTGCTCTGCAATCACGCGTGCCATGTCATTGGCCGAAAGAGTCACCAGCGACTTGATGGCGTCTTCTACCGCAATGGTGGAGCCGGCACGTAGCCCGAGCTTGGTCGGCACCGCAGAGGCCGCGTGCCGGGAAACGGTCATCTTAGTGGAAAGGGTGAGATTGCCCGCCTGCAATTCCTGAAACAGGACATAGAGCGTCATCACCTTGGCGACCGATGCCGGATAGCGGCGCGAGTCTCCATTCTCCTCGTAGAGCACCTGGCCGGATTTCGCATCGACGACAATGCCGGCATATTTGCGCAGGTTTTCGATGGCGTGAGCGGGTGCTGCCAGCTGCAGGCCCAGGCCTACAGCAACGGTAAACACGGCGACGGCGCGGAAGAAGGCTACGCGCCAGGGGGGTTTGGCCTGTGAGGTCAACCCGGAACTCCAACTTTACTCAACCGGGACGTAAACTTCGCCCGTACGCAACTGAAACTTGGCTCGCGAACCCGGCGCCCCCTGCCGTGTCCATGCCCTATGGTCAGAATAGGCGGACGCCGTTACGAATTTGTAAAATGCAATCAATTTCCCGTCTCCGAGTCGCATTCGGGCAACTCAGCGGGGCATGCCTTGCGGATGCGGCAAGCTCTTGACCACCGGCGATCAGCCTACTCAACTTTTCGGGATTGCGAGGCCCTTAACACTGGCTCGATTTTGCCTACATAATGCTTCGACCAGCTGCTTCGTTTTCTTCCTGCGATATCGCACTCAATATGATTACCTCAGTTCACCACCCTCTGCCTGACCGCCGTCCAAACGGCTCTACGTTGCCCCTCGCAAAGCTCGTGGGCGGCCCGGAGGATGATGACACGCGCAAGGGAGGCGGCGAAGGCGGTTCCGAAACGGGCACCGTCACCAAGACCCGACCCAAGACCAAGCGGCCGAACCTTTATCGGGTTCTCCTGCTCAACGACGACTACACGCCGATGGAATTCGTCGTTCTGGTGCTGCAGGACGTCTTCAACAAATCACGCGAAGACGCCATGCGCATCATGCTGCACGTTCACCAGAAGGGGGTGGGTGAGTGCGGCGTATATCCATACGAAGTGGCCGAAACCAAGGTCACGCGCGTTATGGATACGGCACGCAAGAACCAGCATCCGCTGCAATGCGTGATGGAAAAGCAATAGGAACATCATATGCCCTCATTTTCCCGCGGACTTGAAAAGGCTCTGCATCAGGCGATGAACCTGGCTCGCGAGCGCAATCATGAGTTCGCAACGCTCGAGCACCTCTTGCTGGCCCTGACCGACGACCGCGAAACGATCGCCGTGCTCAATGGCTGCGATGTCGATATCGACGCGCTCAAGAGCGACCTGGAAGATTTCATCAACGAGGAACTGGACAGCCTCGTCGTGCAGAATGGCCAGGATGCGCGCCCAACGGCCGCATTTCAGCGCGTCATTCAGCGCGCCGTCATTCACGTCCAATCATCGGGTCGCGAAGAGGTTACGGGCGCCAATGTACTCGTCGCCATCTTTGCCGAACGCGAGAGCCACGCCGCTTATTTCCTCGAACAGCAGGACATGAGCCGTCTCGACGCTGTGAATTTCATCTCCCACGGCATCACCAAGTCCGGCCCGGCTGAAGACCGCAAGGTCCGTGGCTCGGAAGAAGGTGAAGGCAATGGGGAAGGTGGCGCCGAAGGCAAAAAGAGCTCGGCTTTGGCCGATTTCTGCGTCAACCTCAACGAGAAGGCACGCCAGGGCAAGATCGACCCATTGATCGGCCGTGACTCGGAGCTGCGCCGCACCATCCAGGTGCTCTGCCGCCGTTCCAAGAACAACCCGCTCTATGTGGGTGATGCCGGCGTCGGCAAGACGGCCATCGCCGAAGGGCTTGCCCGCAAGATCATCGAAGGCGATGTGCCCGAAGTGCTCAAGGAAGCGGTGATCTATGCCCTTGACATGGGTTCGCTTCTGGCCGGCACTCGCTATCGCGGCGACTTCGAGGAACGCCTCAAGTCCGTCATGAAGGAACTCGAGAAGATGCCGCATGCGGTGCTCTTTATCGATGAGATCCACACCATGATCGGTGCTGGCGCGACTTCTGGCGGCGCGCTCGATGCATCGAACCTCCTGAAGCCCGCTTTGGCTTCTGGTGCGATCCGTTGCATCGGCTCAACCACCTACAAGGAATATCGCCAGTTCTTCGAAAAGGACCGCGCGCTGGTCCGTCGCTTCCAGAAGATCGACGTCAACGAGCCGACTGTTCCGGACGCCATCGAGATCGTGAAAGGTCTGCGGCCTTATTTCGAGGAATTCCACAAAATCAAGTACACGGACGATGCTCTCAAGGCTGCCGTGGAATTGAGCGCGCGCTATATCTCCGACCGCAAGCTGCCCGATAAGGCCATCGATGTGATCGATGAAACCGGCGCCAGCCAGATGCTTTTGCCGGAAGATCAGCGCAAGAAGGTGATCGATGTTGAAGACATCGAAACCACGATCGCCACAATTGCGCGGATTCCCCCGAAATCGGTTTCCAAGTCGGATGCCGAATTGCTCTCGGGTCTCGAACAGAGCCTCAAGACTGTCGTCTTTGGCCAGGATCAGGCGATTACAGCCCTCTCGTCGGCAATCAAGCTGGCGCGTGCGGGCCTGCGTGAGCCGGAAAAGCCCATCGGTTCTTATCTGTTCACTGGTCCTACGGGTGTCGGCAAAACCGAAGTTGCCAAACAGCTGGCCGACACGCTCGGCGTGGAACTGCTGCGCTTCGATATGTCCGAATATATGGAACGCCACACGGTCAGCCGCCTGATCGGTGCGCCTCCGGGATATGTCGGCTTCGACCAGGGTGGTCTGCTGACCGATGGCGTCGACCAGCATCCGCATTGCGTGGTCCTGCTCGACGAGATCGAGAAGGCCCACCCGGACCTCTACAACATCCTGTTGCAGGTTATGGACCACGGCAAGCTCACGGACCACAACGGCAAGTCTGTGGACTTCCGCAACGTGATCCTGATCATGACATCAAATGTGGGTGCGGCAGAGTTGGCCCGCTCGCCCATCGGTTTCGGCCGCAAGCGAGAGCAGGGGGATGATGAAGAGGCGATCAACCGCACCTTCTCGCCAGAGTTCCGCAACCGTCTTGACGCTATCATTTCCTTCGCGCCGCTGCCGCGCGAAGTGGTGCGTCGTGTGGTCGAGAAGTTCGTGCTGCAGCTCGAAGGCCAATTGGCCGAACGCGGCGTCACGATCGATCTCACGCCCGAAGCTGCCGATTGGCTGGCCGAGCACGGCTACGACGAGCGCATGGGTGCACGCCCCCTGGGCCGCGTCATCCAGGAACATGTCAAAAAGCCCTTGGCCGATCAGGTGCTGTTTGGCGAACTCGTCAATGGCGGCAACGTCACCGTTGCGGTAGTAGGCGAAGGTGCCGATGCCAAGCTGGAGTTGATCGCGGTGCCACCGCGTCCGGCTAAGCCCAAGGCATTGCCGAAGCCTAAAAAGCCTAAGGCTACGGCTGACAAGAACAGCTAAAATCAAAAGGCCGGGAGCGATCCCGGCCTTTCATGTTCGCATCTGTTTGAAGGCAGCGCCAACCTAGTAGGTTCCGCCGCCTTCTGCTTCTATATCGGCCACAAGAGCGGAGATGGGGGCGGCCACCTCATACTGAATTCCGCTTGGTGCGTATTCGATCTGCGCTTCGCCTTTAAGTTCCGCTTCGACTGTCTGGACGATGACGCGGGAGCCGAAACCCCGCCGGGTCGGTGGCGACACTGGAGGCCCGCCCAACTCGCTCCAGTGGAAGTGCAGCATCGGCTCTTCGCCCGGCTCGATGTTCCAGCTGATCGCCACTGCGCCACTTTCGGCCGAAAGCGCGCCATACTTGATCGAATTGGTTGCGAGCTCATGAAGCGCGAGTGACAAGGCCGAGACCGCTCGCGCACCCAAGGTAATCCGCGGCCCGCCAATCCTGATATTGAAAGATTTAAAAGGAGCAAGGCTGCGGTCCACTACGTCGCGGAGCGTTGCGCTACTCCATCCTTCCTGCGTCAGGAGGTCCTGCGCATTGGAAAGTGCCTGCATGCGCCCCATCACACGCTCTTCAGCGTCCTTGATCGTATCCGATGCACGCAGCGACTGCAGAAACACTGCCTGGACGGTTGCCAGCGTGTTCTTGACCCGGTGATTGAGTTCTCGCGAGAGCAGTTTGCGATGTTCCTCGGTCTCTTTACGCGTTGTAATATCAAGCGCGACGCCAGTCATTATGGCGGCGGTGTCGACCACATCGCGATTGACCTGGCCGCGTAGTTCGACCCAGCGCGTTTCCTCGGTCGGTGTCCGCAGCTGGCACTCGACCACCATTTCCTCGCCGCTAGCCTCGGCTTCCGCTACAGCGGTTTCCCACACATCTGTATCGGTGATCGCGGTGATCAGATCCGAGTGATCGAAGGTATCGCCCGGGGCCCGGCCGAAGATGGATTTAAAACGGGCCGAAGCGACCAGCCTCTGGGTCTTGAGGTCTAGGGTCCAGACGCCAAGGCCACCTGCTTCTAGGATGAAACGCAAACGCGCGTCGGCGGCGCTGATATCGAGCATGCGACGCTCGATTTCGTTTTCGAGTTCCTCATGCGATAGCTGCAGCTCCTTCACGCGGTTACGGTCGGGGCTGACGTCGAACTGCGAGGCGAAGAAGTAGATCAGGTCGCCGGAATCGTCGAACACGGGCGAGATCAGCAACCTGTTCCAGAAGCTTGTGCCGTCTTTTCGGTAGTTGATCAGGTCAGTCTCGATCGGCTCTCGCCGCGCAACTGCATTGCGCAACCGGGTTACATCGTCCGGATTGGTTGCCGCGCCTTGAAGGAAGCGGCAATTCCGTCCCAGGACCTCGGCACGCGTATAGCCGGTCAGCTTGGTGAAAGCGTCATTGATGAAGACGATAGGGTTGTCTGGCCGCCTGGGATCGGTAATCAGCATCGGCATCCGCGTAGAGCGAACCGCGGACGCAAAAGGGTCATTGGACGAGCCTTTGTTGTTCAGTTCGAACTCAATCCGATCCGTATTCCGCGACACTCAGGATCTCCTAGCATTGGTCGTCAGGCGGTGGACATCACCACATTCGCCATTACTCGCTGCACGGGTGAAAGAGCGCGGCAGGCGCCCATTCAGTTCCCCGTAAGCTGTCAGCATCAACCGATTTCTAGCGCCGAGACTACAGTCCCCGCCTCTTGGCCGGGGTCGTGCTCGGGTTGTACGATAAGCGCATCCGCCATGGCGAGCGAAGACGTATGACCGCTATCGGTCTCGGTGATCGGCAGCAAGCCTGTCGTTCCTTCACGCGCTATGACTTGCGCGCGCATAAAGTGCCTCCGCGCAGTGTTCCGCGGCGTCGGTGAAAGGAGCGGCAGTCGAAGCGGAGCCATTTGCGGCAAGCCTAGCCAGTGTCTCAGCGCCGGCTTGACAAAAACCTCCGACGTCACCATCGCTGAAACCGGATTCCCCGGCAGGCCGAAGACCAGCGTGTTGCCGAGGGATCCGAACATTAGCGGCTTACCTGGGCGCATGTTTATGCGCCAGAAGTCAAGCTCGACACCGCGATCGAGCAGGGCTGCCTGCACCAGATCGTGCTCGCCCACACTTGCGCCGCCTGTCGTCACGACGATGTCGGGTGCGTCGGCAAATATTTGGTCAAGAACTGTATCAAGTTCGTTGCGGCTATCCCGAGCGATCCCCCAGTCTCTTACGTCATGGGCAAATGGCGCCAGGGACGCCGCCAACGCGACGCTGTTTGAAGCCACGATCTGGTCGGGCCCGAGTGGCGTGCCGGGCAGAACCAATTCATCCCCTGTGGCGAGAAGCGCAAGCCGCGGCCGCCGAGCGACCGAAACAACGCCCGCATTCGCTGCTGCTGCTGCCGCAAGCTGGAAGGGACCGAGACGTGTGCCCGCTGCCAAGATCTCACGACCAGTGGCAAAATCATAGCCGCGTGGCCTGATGCTGTGACCACGGCGCGCAGGGGCCGTGAAGCGCACGAGATTGCCGGATCGCTCAGCTTCTTCCTGCATGATGACAGTGTCTGCGCCGGGTGGCACTGGAGCGCCGGTGAAAATGCGCACGGCTTCGCCTGCGCCCAATGTACCTGCAAAACCAGCGCCCGCCTGTGACATGCCCGTCACTTGGAGCCATCGATCGTCAGCAACGTCTCCCGCGCGGACGGCATAGCCGTCCATGGCGCTGGCATCAAATGGGGGCTGATCATGGGTTGCGATGATCGGGGCAGCCAACACACGCCCTGCAGAAACGGACAGAGCAAGTCGGTCCGCCGCAACGGGTGGGACCCGCCCCAGGATACGATTCAAAGCTTCATCGACTGGAAGCAAGTTCATGGTTCTCTTCGATAATCTCCCGACTTTCCGCCGGATTTTTCGAGCAGGCAGATGTCCGAAATCACCATAGACCGATCCAAAGCCTTGGCCATGTCATAGAGCGTCAATGCAGCAGTGGTTGCCGCGGTCAAGGCCTCCATTTCCACGCCAGTTTGACCCGTCGTTTCGGCTACCGTACGGACGAAGAGGGTCGTCTCGCTTTCCCCCTCTATTTCGACGCTGACTTTTGTGAGCGGGATAGGGTGGCATAGCGGAATGATGTCGCTGGTTTTCTTTGCGCCCATAATGCCGGCGACGCGCGCTACGGCCAGTGCATCGCCCTTCTTGAGCGCGCCCCCGAGTATGGCAACGATCGTATCGGCCTCGCCTCGCAAGCGGGCCTGCGCCACCGCGCGGCGCCGGGTAAATGCCTTCTCGCCGATATCCACGATATGGGCTGCGCCCTTGGCATCGAGATGGGTGAGGCGTCGCTCGGTCATCAGCGCACCGCTTCCGGCACACCCTGCAACAGCGCCCGCGTTGCAGCAACTACATCCTCCTGTCGCATCAGGCTCTCGCCAACAAGAAACGTGCCGATACGGGCGCGCTCCTCTAGCATGCGGACGTGATCATGATTGACGATGCCGCTTTCGCTGACCAGCAGGACATCGTCCGGCACACCCGCCGCCAAATGCACGGATGTCTCGAGTGTGGTTTCAAAGGTGCGCAGGTTGCGATTGTTGATGCCGATGAAAGTGCTGCCAAGAGCCAGTGCACGATCCAGTTCAAGCTGGTCATGCACCTCGACCAGGGCGTCCATGCCCCATTCTTGCGCGGCATCAAGCAGATAACGCGCTACATCGTCGCCAACTGCAGCGAGGATGATCAGGATACAGTCAGCGCCCCAGGAACGGGCCTCCGCCACCTGGTAGGTCTCGAACAGAAAATCCTTACGCAGAACCGGCAGCTTGGTCGCGGCGCGTGCTTCGATAAGATAGCTTGGGGAACCCTGAAAGCTCGGGCGGTCCGTGAGAACGGAAAGGCAGGCTGCTCCTGCGACTTCATAGTCGCGAGCGATTTGAGCCGGGTTGAAATCCGCACGGATGAGACCCTTCGAGGGGCTAGCCTTTTTGACTTCCGCGATAAGGCCGTACTGGCCTGACGCGCGCTTTTCTTTCAGCGCGCGCAGAAAGCCGCGCGGCGCGGGTTGATCATGCGCCTGCGCCACCACTTCCGCCCAAGGCCGCATGCTCTTGGCAGACGCAATTTCCTCGCGCTTATAGGCTTCGATTTGTTGGAGAATATCGGTCATGCGTCTTGTCCGTTGGAAACAGCCACAAGCCTGGCCAGTGTCTGTTTGGCTTTACCGCTATCGATGGCTTGTTTTGCCATGGCGACTCCGGTTGGGAGATCCTCGGCCTTATCGGCCACGATCAGCGCAGCAGCAGCATTAAGCAGAACAACGTCGCGATATGCGCCCGAAGCGCCGTCGAACAGCGCGCGAATGGCTTCGGCGTTTTGCTCGGGTGTTCCTCCGAGAAGTTCACTGAGATCGTAGCGCCTCAAGCCTGCTTGTTCCGGCGTCACTTCGAAGCTGCGCAGATCGCCATTGGCAATCTGTGCGACGAAACTCGGACCAGTGACCGTCAACTCGTCTAGCCCATCGCTGCCATGGATAACCCAGGCCTTGATCGCCCTGTTGGCCAGCAGCGCCGCAGCAACCGGTTCGACCCACTGTTCCGAAAAGACGCCGAGCACATAGCGGCGAACGCTTGCCGGATTCGATTGCGGACCCAGGAGGTTGAACATGGTTCGAACGCCCAGTTCGGCGCGCGCGGGCCCCACGTGCTTCATGGCCGGATGGTGGGACGGTGCAAACATGAAGCCGATGCCGGCCTGTTTGACGCAGTTGCCGATTTCGGCGGGCGTAAGGTCCAGTTTCACGCCCAGCGCTTCGAGCGCCTGCGATGAGCCGGATTTTGAGGACAGCGCCCGATTGCCGTGTTTTGCCACAGGCACCCCCGTGGCTGCCACGACAATCGCGGCCGCAGTGGAGATGTTGAGCGTGCCAACGCCGTCTCCACCGGTGCCGACGATATCAACGGCATCTTCGGGTGCTTCAACAGGGACCATCTTCTCGCGCATGATCGATACGGCAGCAGCGATCTCGCCCACCGTTTCGCCCTTGATGCGCATGCCCATCAGAAACGCACCGGTTTGAGACGGTGTGGCTTGGCCATCCATGACCAGCCGCATGACAGAGCGCATCTCCTCGCCGGTCAGGTCCCGGCCTTCCGAGATCTTGTGCAGAGCCTGCTTGATATCCATCATGCCGCCCTCTGCCCGTTGAAGTCGCGCGCGATATCGAGGAAGTTTTGCAAAAGCACGTGTCCATTCTCCGAAGCGATGCTTTCTGGGTGGAATTGCACTCCGTGCATGGGAAGCGTCTTGTGCTGCATGCCCATGATCAGTCCGTCCTCGGTCGTTGCGGTAACCTCGAGAACATCCGGCAGCGTATCCTGCTTGACGATCAGAGAGTGGTATCGCGTGGCCTCGAAGCCGGCATTGAGCCCGCGGAAGATACCCTTGCCAGTGTGATTGATCTTGCTGGTCTTGCCATGCACGAGATGCGGAGCACGGATTACGTCGCCACCCAAAGCCTGCCCCATGGCCTGATGCCCGAGACATACGCCTAGCATCGGGATCTGGTTCTGAAAGCGCTCGATCACGGCAAGGCAGATACCCGCCTCGGTCGGAGTGCAAGGCCCTGGCGAAAGCACGATCGCCTGCGGTGCCATGGCGGCGATCTCTTCGAGTGTGATCTTGTCGTTACGCTTGACGGTAATGTCGGCGCCCAGTTCGCCCAGGAAATGGACGAGGTTATAGGTGAAGCTGTCGTAATTATCGATGACGAGGGTCTTGGTCATTTCGTTCTGCCTCAAGAGTGCGGTTCTGGTGAAAGCGTTCAGAACCAACCCCGCCATCGTAGAGAGTTGTCACGCACGTTCACTGCCCTACCTTCGCTTCCCCGGCATAGCGTAGCGCTTCTTCCGCTGCGCTGAAAAGAGCGCGGGCCTTGTTCTCGCATTCGAGCTGTTCGAGTTCTCGCACGCTGTCCGCGACGATTCCGGCACCGGATTGCACGTGGAGCTTGCCGTCCTTGACGATGCCGGTGCGCAGGACGATGCAGGTATCCATCGTCCCATCCGCTCCGAAATACCCCACGCAACCGCCATAGATCCCGCGGCGGGATTTCTCGAGTTCATCGATGATCTCCATGGCCCGCACTTTTGGAGCACCAGAGACTGTGCCTGCCGGAAATCCGGCCGACAACGCGTCAACGAAGTCATATTGCGGATCGAGCTTGCCGACCACATTGGAGACGATGTGCATGACATGCGAATAGTATTCGAGAAAGAACTTGTCCGTCACGCGAACGGAACCCGTCTCGGCAACGCGTCCAACATCGTTGCGCCCCAGATCGAGCAGCATCAAATGCTCTGCCAGTTCCTTGGGATCGCTCAGAAGTTCCGCTGCCAGTTCCTGATCCCGTGCCGGGGTCGCTCCGCGCTTCCGGGTACCGGCGATGGGCCTGATTGTCACATCGCCATTCTGTACCCGCACGAGGATTTCGGGGCTCGATCCCGCCACCGCGAAGCTGCCGAAGTCGAGGAAATACATGTAAGGGCTGGGGTTTGTGCGGCGTAGCGCGCGATACAGTGCGGTCGGCGGCAGCGTGAAGTCAGCGGAAAACCGCTGGCTAAGCACGACCTGGAAGATGTCTCCGGCAGCGATATAGTCCTTGGCGCGGCGCACCATTTCGAAATAGTCGTCGCGGGATGTATTGCTCGTTACCGCGATAGCTTCAAGCTCCGGCGGGGCAGGGGTAGCCGGCAAGGCACGGCCAAGACGTTCGATAGCATCCTCGATTCTGCCGCTCGCCGCCTCAAAAGCTTGCCGGGCCGATACACCCTCCCGCACATAGGCGGGCGCGGTCAGATAGAGTTCGTCCTTGACCGTGTCGAAGATCGCCAGAAGGGAGGGTCGCATCAGAACCGCTTCAGGCATCTGCAGATCGTCAGGATTTCCGTTGGGCAGCACTTCCATATAGCGGACCATCTCGTAGCCGAGATAGCCATAGATGCCGGCCGACTGCGGTGGCAGGCCCTCGGGCATGTCGATCTGGCTCTCTGCAACCAGCTTGCGCAGCGCATCGAGCGGCATGTCGCTGAGGTTCTCGAAAGCCTCAGGATCGAGCTGCGCCTGGCGGTTGATGCGCGCCGTGCCCGCCTCGACCTTGAGGATCAGGTCTGGTAGGAGCCCGATAATCGAATATCGGCCCCGCGTCGTTCCGTCCTGCACGCTTTCGAGCAAAAACGAATGCGTCCGCTGTTCCGCCAGCTTGAGATAGGTGCCTATGGGCGTTTCGAGGTCTGCCACGATGCGACGCCAGACGATCTGCGATTTGCCGGCTTGGTATTGCTCTGCAAAGCGCGTGAAGGAGTCGTCGCCCATCGTGGTCTCTACTCTTGGTGGGGTGGCGGCCTTTACTGGCCGTAGTTGAGGGTGAGCAGTTGCGTCAGAGCCTGCTGGTTGATGCGCAAGCCCGCGTCGTCACGCACTGCGCCAATGAAGTCTGCATAGAGCCCGTTCTGAGCCTCGGTCTGGAGGCTGTCGGCCGTTGCGGTTTCGAGCGGCTCGGTGGGCACGGTATTTTCGACCACTTCGAACACGATGAACTCGCCGCTGCCACTCACCACCGAGCCTTTATGGTCAGGACCACCATTGAATGCGGCCTGCGCCGTGATCTGATCGATGGAACCATCGTCCGAGCCGAACCGGGAGAAGGGAGCTGAGATTTGCGGGAACAGATTCAGCTGCAACGCAACATCGGCCAAACTCGCACCGTCGCGCAACTGCTGTACGATTTCTTCGCTGCGCGCGAGCAGCGCATTGTTCGTCCGCTCGGTTGTCAGCGCAGCCGTCAACTCTTCCCGGACTTCGTCAAGAGTCTGATCGCGAGCCGGCAGCAGCTCGAGCAGGTCGAAAAAGATATGCGCATTGCCGGCCTGCGGAACCGAAGGCGTCAGTTGACCTTCGCGAGCATTGAAGATGGCCTGACTAAGACGGCTACGATCCTCAGGCGCGAGATTAGGCAACACATCAAGTTGGCTACCGCCCACGGTTACGTCCGCCTCATAAAGATCGAGATCGAACCGGGCTGCAATATCGGTCAGCGGCTGGAAGGCAGCGCGCAGTTCTTCGACCTGATCGAGCACTTCGTTGATTTCGGTGCGAGCTTCGGCCATGGCAAGGGAATTGGCGATCTGCTCGCGTGCTTCTTCGAGCGTCGGCTGCCGCGCAGGATTGATCGCTGAAACATGGATTGCGCGCTTGCCAGCAACACCGGGAATGATCGCTACGCCACCCTCTTGAAGCCCGAACGCTGCTTCGGCCAGGGTGGGGTCGGTCACTTGATTGCGCGCCAACGTGCCGAGCCCGGTGGGTGTGCGGCCAACCTCGGCGATCAGGGTTGCGAAGTCCCGGCCCTCGGCCAGGCCGGCATTGAAGATCGCCTCCTGGTCGCCTGTCAGAACCACTTGCTCGATGGTGCGGGTTTCAGGTGTCGTCAGAGTGTCGCGAGTACGCTCATACTCGGCCACAATGGCATCTTCGGGGATCGTCTTGCTGGCTGCAAGCGACGCCAGGGAGAGGTCGATCATCTGCACCTTGCGCGTTTCGACGGTGCGATACTCAGTCTGATGTTCAGTAAGATAAGCCGCCAGCTCTTCTTCGGTCGGTTCCGCCGGAGTGTCGATATTGAGTTCTGTCAGTGTCACATAATCGATCGTGCGCTGGGTGCCGGCATAGCCATTGATCAACTCCTCCGCCACATCCGGCAGGGTGCGGTCGGCAAAAAGAGAGCTGACGAGCTGCTCGCGCTTGGCTTCGTTGCCTCGGGTCTCGAAATACTCAGCCTCGGTCCATCCGCTCTGCTGTAGAACCTGTGAGAAGATCGACGGATCGAAATTGCCGAGGGTGCCCTGGAAGGACGGGTCCTGGCGCAGCATTTGCCCCAGCTTCTCTTCTGAAACGCCGAGCCCTAGCTGGTTGGCCAGCACGTTCATCGCTTCGCCTTCTGAAAGGTTCAGCAGCACGAATGTCGGCAGCCCCATCGATTCCGCCTCCGAAACCGTAGGGACGCGCCCGATCTGTTGGGCAAGCCTGTTCACTTGGCTCTGATAGGAACGGAGGAATTCGCGCGAGGTGATCTCCTGGTCGCCCACGCGCGCAACGGTATTGCTGCCAAGATCAGTGATCACGTTGTTGATGCCGAAGCCGGCAACACCGACCAGCAGAAATGCCCCCAGGATCTTCCCCGGCCAGGATTTTGCAAACAGACGCAAACCATCGAGCATTTCAGACGTTCCAGTTATGGGTCTGAGGGTTTACCGCTGTGGCCCCCCCGACTAATAAGACTTCCGACAGCCGGGGTTAGGGCAAAGCCCTCTTTGGCGCAAGAGGCAGGAGTAGCAAGATTGACGACCATCTCACCGCTTATTGCGGGCAACTGGAAGATGAATGGCCTGTTTCACTCCCTCGATGAGTTGACCGAGCTGGCACAATTGCTGACCACTGGCGAAGCCCCGCGGGCAGTCGTTGTCGTGTGTCCGCCTGCCACGCTGGTCGCCGCCGTTGCCAATCAGGGCGCGTCGAGCGGCATTCTGGCTGGTGGGCAGGATTGTCACGCGCAGGGTTCGGGAGCTCACACCGGCGACATCTCCGCCACTATGCTGGCCGATGCCGGTGCCCAATTTGTGATCGTTGGTCATTCCGAACGTCGCGCGGACCATGGCGAAACAGATGCGCAGGTCTGTGCGAAAGCAGAAGCTGCGATCGGGGCAGGGCTCAAACCCATAATCTGTGTTGGTGAAACCGAGGCTCAGCGAGACAGTGGCAGTGCTGAAAGCGTGGTGAATGAGCAACTCGCTGCCTCCATCCCAAACGCTGCCGAGCATCACGACGTCATTATTGCCTATGAACCCATCTGGGCGATCGGCACCGGTCGCACACCCACCAATGAAGAGATCGCCCAGATGCACGCCAATATCCGCGCGCGTCTAGTCGAGCGCTTCGGCGAGCGCGGGGAAAGCTTCCGCATCCTTTACGGTGGCTCGCTCAAGCCCCACAACGCACGGGAGATATTGGCGATCGATCATGTCAATGGCGGACTGGTTGGTGGCGCGAGCCTCTTGGCAAAAGACTTTTACACCATTATCTCGGCGGTATGACCGAGCGGCATGGGCCGTTGCCGGGAAAAACATGGCAACGGTCTGGCCTTTGCCGTTCGGGGCGTGTATGACGCCGCATCCTTTTGACTGAGACGAAGACCAAGACCTGATGGCGAACGTCCTTATTGTTGTCTATCTGCTGATCGTTGTGGCGCTTATTGCCGTCATCCTGATTCAGCGCTCCGAAGGCGGCGCGCTTGGCATCGGCGGCGGTGGCGGCGGCGGTGGCATGATGACAGCGCGTGGCTCGGCAAATCTGTTGACCCGCACCACGGCAATTCTGGCGGCGCTCTTCTTCATTACAGCCATTGGCCTAACCATTCTCAGCGAACTCGATCGCGGCACGTCGAGCATCCTCGATCGTGCCACGACCACCAACGAAGATGGCTCGGCGCCGTCGAACGTTCTGGACGCTCTCAACGCGCTCCAAGGCGACTCGACCTCCGATCTGCCGCTTGCTGCCGGCACCACGGCGCCTGCTGCGAACGAGACTGCGCCCGCCGCCGGCTCGGCTGGCGACCTGCCAGTGCCCGCTGCGCCTGCCGCTCCGGCCACCACGCCCGAGGCGCCGGCGCCTGCGACTGAACCTCAAACGCCGGCTCCGACGACCGGCAACTAGACCGCCGAAAGGCAGCAGCCGAAGGGGATGGAAACATCCCCTTCTTCTTTTGTGTGGAGTCGCGTTAGGCGGCTCTGCGAATCGTTTTTGATATGCTTATGGTGATCGCCCATGGCTCGGTACGTTTTCATCACCGGAGGCGTGGTTTCCTCCCTTGGCAAAGGTTTGGCTTCGGCAGCACTCGGCGCTGTCCTGCAGGCGCGCGGTTATAAGGTCCGCCTGAGAAAGCTCGACCCTTACCTTAATGTGGATCCTGGCACGATGTCGCCGACTCAGCACGGCGAGGTCTTCGTGACCGACGACGGTGCTGAGACCGATCTCGATCTTGGTCACTACGAGCGCTTCACCGGTCGCGCGGCCAACAAGCGTGACAACATCACCTCCGGCCGAATCTATTCCGATCTGCTTTCTAAGGAGCGCCGCGGCGAGTTCCTGGGCGCCACCGTGCAGGTCATTCCGCACGTTACCGACTCGATCAAGAATTTCGTACTCGATGGCAACGAAGAATACGATTTCGTTCTGGTCGAAATCGGCGGTACCGTTGGCGACATCGAAGGTCTGCCCTTCTTCGAGGCAATCCGTCAGCTCGGCAACGAACTACCGCGCAATCACGCCGCCTATCTGCATCTCACGCTGATGCCGTATATTCCCTCGGCCGGTGAGCTTAAGACCAAGCCGACGCAGCACTCGGTCAAGGAACTGCGCTCCATCGGCATCGCGCCGGATGTGCTTCTTGTACGCTGCGATCGCCCGATCCCCGAGGGCGAAAAGAAGAAGCTCTCGCTCTTCTGTAACGTGCGCGAATCTGCTGTCATCCAGGGGCTAGACGTAGCCTCGATCTACGATGTGCCCGTTGCCTATCACGAAGAAGGGCTCGACCGGGAAATCCTCGCCGCACTCGGGATCACCGATGCGCCTGAGCCTGATCTAACCGCCTGGAACGAAGTGTCCCGGCGCTATCATAATCCGGAAGGCGAAGTGAACATCGCCATCGTGGGCAAATATACCGGCCTTAAGGACGCTTATAAGTCCCTGTCCGAAGCGCTGACCCATGGCGGCATCGCCAACAAGGTCAAGGTCAATCTGCAGTGGATTGATTCCGAGGTCTTCGAGCGCGATGACCCTGCGCCATATCTCGAGCATGTCCACGGGATCCTCGTGCCTGGCGGTTTTGGCGAGCGTGGCTCCGCCGGCAAGATCGAGGCGGCGCGTTTTGCTCGCGTCAAGGACGTACCCTATTTCGGCATTTGCTTCGGCATGCAGATGGCCTGCATCGAGGCGGCGCGCAATACCGCCGGCATCAAGGCTGCCTCGTCCACCGAATTCGGCCCGACCAAGGAGCCGATCGTGGGCATCATGACCGAATGGGTGAAGGGCAACGAAACCGAGAAACGCGAGACCTCCGGCGACCTCGGCGGCACGTTGCGTCTTGGCGCTTATCCTGCCCAGCTGACCCGCGGCTCCCGCGTTGCCGACATTTACGGTTCGACCCGCATTTCCGAGCGCCATCGCCACCGCTATGAGGTGAACATGGATTACCGGAAGCTGCTCGAAAAGAATGGGCTGCTGTTCTCCGGCGTCTCCCCGGATGGCAAGCTGCCGGAGATCGTCGAGCGCACCGACCATCCGTGGTTCATCGGCGTCCAGTTCCATCCGGAACTGAAATCGAAGCCCTTCGAACCCCATCCGCTGTTCACGAGCTTCATCTCAGCCGCAATGGAGCAGAGCCGGCTCGTCTGATCGACACCGGCTTTCAACTCTCATCTCGCCGTCGTAAGCTATCATCACCACCGAGCACTGCCTGGTGGTGATTTTCTTTGTCGCTGTCAGTTGGGCGCTCTCGATGGCTGCCCGCAACACTCTCATGGACTCTCGCGAATGGCCGAAATCTTGTCTCTGTCCAAAGCGCGCAAAGCCAAGGCCCGCAGCGAAAAGGAAGCGACGGCGGAAGCTAACCGACGCAAGTTCGGGCAAACTAAAGCCGAAAAGCTTCTGAACGCGGCCGAGAAAGAGCGTGCTGAAAAGCAGATCGACGCGCACAGGAAGAATGACTGATTAGGCGTCGCCTTCTGCCTCGGCGGCCGGCACTTCGACTGTCCGCACAGCCTCGATGATCTCGCCCAGTAGCGCGTGCAGAGCATCACGGTGTCCATTGCGCGCCGAGGGTGCGTATTCGTCCGAGGTCATCACCACCGTCAGATCTAGGCTTGGCACGACATAGAGCATCTGCCCGCCATATCCCCAGGCGTATTTCACGTCCTCGCCCGCAATGTCGCGCAGGAACCAGCCATAGCCATAGCCGTCTCCGGTGAACCGGGAATTGGTTCGCTGCGTCCAGGATTGATCGATCCAATCTTGGCTTAGGACGCGCGTTCCATCTTGTGCAAGCCCGCCATTGCGAAACACTTCGCCGAAAGCGAGGAGGCTTTTCGGGCTCATGGCCATCTGATTGCCGCCGAGATAAACGCCCTGCGGGTCGCGCTCCCAGCCGCCGATGCGGAAATCATCGACCGCGCCGAACCAGTCACGCGCAAGCGTCAGGCTCGATCCGCCGCCAGCCTCGGTCAGGATCGCTGACAGCAAATGTGTCGATCCGGTCGAATACAGCATGGCTCCGCCCGGATCGGTTTGAAAGGGCTGGTCGAGCGCGGATCTGACCCAGTTTCGGCTTGCCACCCAGCGCCCGTAATTCGGCCCCGAGGTAGGCGCCAGCCCTGCCTGCATGGACAGCAGATTGCCCACCGTGACCGTATCGAGGCGCGGATCGGCGTCGTCGGGGAAGTCATCGGCAAGGAAGTCGCCGATTCCCTGATCGACGCTTTCGATGATCCCCTTATCGATAGCTATGCCGACAAGTGCTGCGACAACTGTTTTCGAGGCTGATTTGATGTTGGTTGGCTGATCGACGCTGTGGCCGGAATAGCCACGCTCGGCGACAATCTCGCCTTCATGAGCGATGAGGACCGTTTCCAGCGGCTCGAGATCGGCAGCCCGATCAAGGAGCGCAGCGAAATCAGCCGGCTGCGCCCATGCGGAGGTGGGCAGCAGAAAGAGGGAAGCGAGCAGGAGAACACGTTTTTTCATGGCCAAGGCTTCTCCGCGACTTGAGGCAAATTTACGGTGGTGACGCCGCCGGCTGTCAACGTCCTCGTGAACGCATCAGCAAAAAGCCTTGCGCCCAACCGTACCCTGCGGTACTCGGGCCGCATCGAGCTTGCGGGATCAGTCAGGGATGGAGGCGCGCAAGCTCAGCCACCTGAGTACATCCCGGACTATCATGACAATCGCTACAGACAGTGTCTCGGCCGCCACGCCGAGAAATTCCGCCCGCCGCGTTCTCGCGGCGAGCATGATCGGCACGACGATCGAGTTCTTCGATTTTTATATCTATGCGACGGCCGCGGTGATCGTTTTCCCGCAGCTTTTCTTTCCGGCCGCCGACGCCAATTCGGCGCTGTTGAGTTCGCTGGCGACCTTCGCCATCGCTTTCATTGCTCGGCCGATCGGCGCAGCCTTCTTCGGCCATTTCGGCGACAAGGTCGGCCGCAAGGCAACGCTTGTGGCAGCGCTGCTCACCATGGGTATTTCCACTGTTCTGATCGGCGTGCTGCCCACCTATGAGCAGATCGGCATCATTGCCCCCTTGCTGCTCGCACTGTGCCGACTGGGGCAGGGGCTTGGCCTTGGCGGCGAGTGGGGCGGTGCGGTGTTGCTGGCCACCGAGAACGCCCCAGAAGGCAAGCGCGCCTGGTACGGCATGTTCCCCCAGCTTGGGGCGCCTGTCGGCTTTTTCTTTGCCACGACCATCTTCCTCGTTCTGGCCCATTTCCTGGGCGACGAGCAGTTCATGTCCTGGGGCTGGCGCGTGCCGTTCCTTGCGAGTGCGGGCCTTGTCATCTTCGGCCTTTTCATTCGTCTCAAGATCGCCGAAACCCCCGAATTTGCCAAGGCAATCGAAAAGTCGGAGCGGGTCGAAGTGCCGTTCCTCGACGTATTCCGCTCGCACAAGCTGAGCCTTCTGCTCGGCACAATGGCAGCGCTCGCAACCTTTGTGCTGTTCTATATCATGACGGTGTTTTCCCTCAGCTACGGCACGGGCGCACTGGGCTATAGCCGCGAAGAATTCCTGATCCTGCAGATGGTCGGCGTGCTGTTCTTCGGGCTTTTCATTCCCCTGGCTGCCGTTCTTGCTGATCGCTTCGGCATGCGTCGCGTCATGATCGGGGTTTCCATCGGCATTGCGCTGTTCGGTCTCGTCCTAGCGCCGCTTCTGGGATCGGGCAATGTCGTGGGCGTCCTCGGTTTTCTCTGCATCGGCTTTGCGCTGATGGGGATGACCTATGGGCCGCTCGGCACCGCTCTCGCTGCGCCTTTTCCCACGGCAGTGCGCTACACCGGCGCCTCGCTGACGTTCAATCTGGGCGGCATCTTCGGCGCATCCTTTGCCCCCTACATCGCCACCTGGCTGGCCGGCACATTCGGACTGCACACGGTGGGCTATTACATGATCATCGCCGCTGTGATCACGCTTCTGGCTTTCGGTTTTATCCGGCAGACTTCGGAATAGTCCGCAGCGACCAAGCTTGACCCGGATCTGGGCGTCTTATTGTCGACGTCCCAGATCCGGAGTTTCCAATGCGCCTCGCCATTGCCCTTCTTGCTTCCGCCCTCGTTCAGCCCGCTTTTGCAACCGAGCAAATGGCTCAGCAACTCGATTCCGTGGCGCCGCTGATCGAAGCCGAAAATTTTGAACTACTCGGCGGACCCGATACGCATGAAGGCATCGTCGAGACGGTAGGCGGCCGCTGGTTCACCCTCAGCAATACGGCGCGCAACTGGGAAGGCGACGGCTCCGCATCTGATCGCGAAACGCTGACCTGGGCCATAGAGCGGACCTGTGCCGACGACTGGGAGATCATCATCACCCATGAGGCGACAGGCCCCAATAGTTTTTTGGTGCAACAGCTCACGCCCGATGGCGCAGACAAGGGCACTTTCGAGATGGAGCCCGTTCCCGGGTCGGAACGGCGTTTCTCGATGGAGGCAAGCGACCAATACATCCTCGAGATCTTCGACATGACCGACGCGGATGCAATGCGGCAGGACGCGGTTCTCGCCGATATGCGCGCGAGAATGGAAGAAGGCCTCGATATCTGGATGCCTTCGCCCGATCTGATGGTCAATGTATCGTCGTTCGAGGTCGAAGTCTGGGGACGGTGTCCGCCAGCTTGAAATCTACCAATCGACCTGACACACAGCTCCATCCGGCCCGAACTGCATGCTTTCCGGCGTATATTGGAAGATCTCGAGCTTCACCCCGCTCGGGTCTGCCATCCAGGCCTGCCAGGTATTGTCGGCACCCCGCTTTTTGTCGGTAATGGCGACGTTGTGCGATTTGACATGGGCGATGAACGCGTCGAGATCGTCCGTTTCCAGACAGATGTGGTTGATCTGATTGGTTTCTTCGAACCGCGACTCGCCCTTGAGGAAGACCTCGACAAAGGTGCGGTTGCCGAAGTCGAGATAGAACCCGATCCGATTTTCGCCGCGCCTGAATTCGAACTTGGGGGCGATGCCGATGACATCGCGGTAAAATGCCTCCACCGCATCGAGATCGCGAGCAAAGATGCAGGTATGGGCAACTTGTTTGACGAGTGGCACTGGTGATTCCTCCTGTTTCCGAAAACGTTACAGGTCAGACGCGAAGCGTGGAAAGGGGCAGGGGCGATAAAATTTGGCGCTCCCTCTTTCCCTTGTCACAACCAGCGTCTAGGAGAACACGAATGCCTCGAAACGCCTCAGGGAAGGGCCAGAAATGTCTTCAATCATCCACGTCCAGGGTCGCCAGGTTTACGATAGCCGCGGCAACCCCACCGTCGAAGTCGATGTGGTTCTGGATGACGGCAGCTTCGGCCGCGCCGCCGTGCCATCGGGCGCTTCCACAGGTGCCCATGAAGCCGTCGAACTGCGCGACGGCGGCAAGCTCTACAACGGTAAGGGCGTGACCCAGGCCGTCGAAAACGTCAACAACGCTATCTTTGACGAAATTCAGGGCATGGATGCGCTCGATCAGCTGGCGGTCGACAAGGCCATGATCGACCTCGACGGGACGGCCAATAAGGGCAAGCTCGGCGCCAACGCGATCCTCGGTGTTTCGCTCGCCGTCGCCAAGGCTGCCGCAGAATCGAGCGAATTGCCGCTCTACCGCTACCTCGGTGGCCCGAACGCCCACGTCCTGCCCGTGCCGATGATGAACATCATCAATGGCGGAGAGCATGCTGACAATCCGATCGACATGCAGGAATTCATGATCCTGCCGGCTGGCGCGGAAAACATCGCCGACGCCGTGCGTATTGGCTCTGAAATCTTCCACACCCTCAAGAAGGGTCTGTCTGCCGAAGGCCACAACACCAATGTTGGCGACGAAGGCGGCTTCGCCCCGAACCTCGGCTCGGCCGATGAAGCGCTCGGCTTTATCATGCGCTCGATCGAAAAGGCTGGCTATAAGCCCGGCGAGGACGTCTTCCTCGGCCTCGATTGCGCCGCGACCGAATATTACAAGAACGGCAAGTACGAGATGAAGGGTGAAGGCAAGTCGCTTTCCTCCGAAGAAAACGTTGCCTTCCTCGCCGATCTAGCAGCCCGCTACCCGATCATCACCATCGAAGATGGTATGGCCGAAGACGATTGGGATGGCTGGAAGGCCTTGACCGACGCAATCGGTAAGAAGGTACAGCTGGTCGGCGACGATCTTTTCGTCACAAACACCCAGCGCCTCGTTTCCGGCATCAAGATGGGCGTCGCCAACTCGATCCTCGTCAAGGTCAATCAGATCGGCTCGCTCTCAGAAACGCTCGACGCCGTCGACACGGCCCACCGCGCCAGCTACACCTCTGTAATGTCGCACCGCTCGGGCGAAACCGAAGATTCGACCATCGCCGATCTCGCTGTGGCGCTCAACTGCGGTCAGATCAAGACGGGGTCGCTCAGCCGCTCCGACCGCATGGCCAAGTACAATCAGTTGATCCGCATCGAGGAGCAGCTTGGTGGCTCGGCCAAGTATGCCGGCTACTCAGTGGTCAAGGGTCGCTGACTGGATCTAGATCATAAGAGGTCCGGTGGCGACACCGGGCCTTTTGTTTTCCAACACCACCCGACCTTCTTTCAGGCGAGGTACGCATCGGCTCTTGCGAGATGTTGTGCACAACCGAAGACGCTATTCTTTGGGCCGGGTAGAGTTGGCAACACCCACAAACAAAAAAGGGCCGCGTCACCGCAGCCCTCTTTGATAACAATTGGCACGACTAGTGCTTCAGCGCGTCTCGCGCGTCGTCCTTAAGCTCGCCGGCCTTCTGCTGAATTTTGCCTTCGACCTTATCGGCCTTGCCTTCGGCCTGTAGACGTTCGTTCCCGGTCAGGCCGCCAGCTGCGTCTTTCATCGCGCCTTTGACCTGCTTGCCAGCACCTTTAGCTTCGTCCTTATGCATTTTAAGCTCCTTTCGAAAGCCCTGTGCAATGAGAACGGACTAACCTGCGATATGTTCCAGCACGCGCTACACGGAGACGAGAGCAGACATACTCGCCTGAGGCGGCGCCGTTACTGGAACGCAGTTTCCGCAAAGCTTCTCAGTTTGCGCGAATGCAGCCGCTCGGCAGGCTGATCACGCAGGATTTCCATGGCGCGCAGCCCGATCTGCAGATGCCGGTTCACCTGGGTGCGGTAGAAGTCCGACGCCATGCCGGGCAGCTTCAACTCGCCATGGAGCGGCTTGTCTGAAACACAGAGAAGTGTCCCATAAGGCACGCGGAAGCGGAAGCCGTTCGCAGCGATGGTCGCACTCTCCATGTCAAGCGCCACGGCTCGCGACTGGCTCAGTTGCCGCACAATTTCAGTCTGGTCGCGCAATTCCCAATTGCGATTGTCGAAGGTGGCAACAGTGCCGGTACGCATGATCTTCTTGGTCTCGATCCCCTCGGTCTGGGTGATTTCCTCCACCGCCTGCTCAAGTGCGACCTGCACTTCCGCGAGCGCCGGCACCGGCACCGTAAGCGGCAGGTCGGCATCAAGCACATGGTCCTCGCGCACATAGGCGTGCGCCAGAACATAGTCGCCCAATTCCTGGCTGTTGCGCAGGCCCGCACAATGGCCGAGCATGATCCAGGCATGCGGCCGCAATACCGCGATATGGTCGGTAATGGTCTTGGCGTTAGAAGGTCCCACGCCGATATTGACCATTGTGATCCCGCGGCCGCGATCGCCTACCAGGTGATAGGCGGGCATTTGTGGTGAGCGGGGTGGCGGCGAGCCGGTTACAGCCCCGCCGGTCAGCATATTGTCGGTTGCAACATTGCCGGGTTCGATAAACCGCTTGTAGTGCCCGTGCCCCTCGTTCATCCACGACTTTGCCACCCGGCAGAACTCGTCGATATAGAACTGGTAGTTGGTGAAGATCACGAAATTCTGGAAGTGCTCTGCCGCGGTCCCAGTGTAATGCGCGAGGCGGAACAGCGAATAGTCGACTCTCGGCGCCGTGAATGCTGAAAGCGGATATGGTCCGCCCCGCGGTGGCACATAGGTCCCATTGGCAATTTCATCATCGGTGTTGGTCAGGTCCGGCGCGTCGAACACGTCGCGGAGCGGAATATTGAGCGCATTGAGAGCCGCGCCATCGACATGTTCGTGCGGCGGCAGCGCGAAGTGCAGCGGTATCGGGGTTTCGCTTTCGCCGACATCGATGGTTCCCCCGTGATTGCGCAGCAATACCGTGAACTGTTCCTCGAAATAGGTTTTGAAAAGATCCGGCGCTGTTACGGTCGTGCGGTAGATCCCCGGTGTATGAAGATAACCGTAGGGTAGGGTGCTTTCATGCTTGGAGTAGCTGGTGGACCGCACTTCGACCTGCGGGTAGCAAGCGCGCACGCGACCTTCCGGCACCTCACCTCGCGTCAGACCTTGCAGATGCCCACGAATGAAATCGCAATTGCGGCGGTAGATCACCGCGATCTGCTCCCAGGCCTCCTGTGGGTCAGTGAAGCTCTTGGTCTCGAGGCGCGGCGGGCTGATCATCATCGTCTAGGGTCCTCATATGCCGGCGCTTACAGGAATCGAGCCGGTTTAGCCCGTCACTATAGGCAGGCCGTGACACCTTCTCAACGGAAGCGTCTCTAGCGTGCGCGCCCTTCACAGTTCGGTGAGCCGCACTTTTCTTGCCGCAATTGCTCCCCATCTTTCACCCAGTTCATCGGACGGCAAACGACCCATGCACCGGTGAGCAGGATAGGGTTTGCCGCTTGTCCCCCAAGCCCTCAACAGTGCGGTGAGCCATGTCCCCCAAGGCCGTCCGGCAGTTCTGCCGGGCGGTCTTTTCTTTGCGAACCGATGTTCGGTTGCTAGACGACCACTCGATGAGCGATTCCGCTCCTCCGTCCCGAGGGAAAGAGCCCGGCCGTGAGTGTTGCCTTCACCAAGGAAGAATCTGCCGAAACCGCTGCCGAAGCCTTTCTGCCCGATCGGCCTATCCCGCCCGGAACTAACCTCGTGACCGAACAGGGGCTTTCGGCCCTTAACGAGCAGCTCTTGGCGGCCAAGGTAGCTTACGACGCTGCGCAGGTGATTGAGGACATCAACGAGCGCCGTCGCCAGTCCGCTGTGCCGCTGCGGGATGCTCGCTACTTCGCCGAACGTTTGCGCACGGCTCAACTCATGCCACCGCCAATTGGTACGGAAACTGTGGCTTTCGGCAGCACAGTCACCTTCAAGCGCGCAGATGGGCGTGTAGAGACATATCGCATCGTCGGCGAGGACGAGGCTGACCCCAAGGCGGGGACAATCTCGCATGCTTCGCCTATCGCTCGCGCTTTGCTGGGCAAGACCGTAGGCGATGAAGCTTCCCTGGGCCCGCGGGACATCGAGATCACAGATATCGGGTAGAGCGCTCGATGGCGCTGCCGCCCGGCGCTCTATCCCTCTGAGGCCATGGACGCACCGATCTTCATCCCTTATGTCGAGGGCCGGAATGCTGGGCTTCGTCCGGCCGCTAGTTCAAGAGGTTCATCATGACCGCACACATCATCGACGGAAAACTCTTTGCAGAGAATCTGCGCGGTCGCATTGCCGGTCACGTCGAGCGTCTCAAGACCGAACATGGCATCACCCCTGGCCTTGCTGTGGTGATTGTCGGTACTGATCCTGCAAGCCAGGTCTATGTCACCAACAAGGCCAAGCAGACTGCCGAAGTGGGCATGAACTCCTTCAAGCACGAGTTGCCAGGAGACGTGCCTGAGGCGGAACTGCTCGCGCTGGTGCATCAGCTCAACGCCGATCCCGCAGTTCACGGGATTCTGGTGCAGATGCCGGTGCCCAAGCATATCGACCCGAATAAGGTCATCGAGGCCATCGACCCGATGAAAGATGTCGATAGTTTCACGCCCGCCAATGTCGGCAAGGTGCAGATCGGCTTGCCAGGCCCCGTCTCTTGCACCCCCCTGGGTTGTCTCATGCTGCTGCGCGATCATCTCGGTAAGCTCGAGGGCAAGAATGCCGTCATCATCGGCCGCTCCAATCTTGTGGGCAAACCGATGATGCAATTGCTGCTGCGCGACAACTGCACGGTTACGGTCGCCCATTCGCGAACAGAAAACCTTCCCGAAGTGGTGCGTCAGGCCGACATTGTCGTTGCCGCCGTTGGCCGCCCGCAAATGGTGAAGGGCGACTGGCTGAAGGCCGGAGCGGTGGTCATTGATGTCGGCATCAACCGTGTTCCGGCTCCAGAAAAGGGTGAAGGCAAGACCAGACTGGTTGGTGATGTCGATTTCGCGTCCGCAGCCGAGGTTGCCGGAGCCATCACGCCGGTTCCCGGCGGCGTTGGCCCGATGACCATCGCTTGCCTTCTCGCCAATACCATCACCACCGCCTCGCTCATCAACGGTCTCGTGCCCCCAAGCGATCTGACCGCATGAACCAGACGGAATCGACTTCAACGCCGCCGGAGCACGATCCCGGCGGCAAGGTTCGCCTGCGTCTTGCCCACGGCGTTCATGGCGATGTGGTGATGAGCGAAGATACCCGCTATCGCCAGATCATGCGCCGCTGGATGGGTGAAAGCTTCCCCGACCGCTATATCCTTTTTATCGGTATGAATCCCTCTACAGCCGACGCGACGGTTGATGACCCCACCTGCGCGCGGGAGTGGACCTTCGCCCGCCGCGAAGGCTTTTCGGCGATGGTCAAATGCAATGTGGGAGATTATCGCGCGACCGATCCCAAGGCTTTGGTTCAGCCTGGCATCGTGGCCGTTTCGCCGGCCAACATTCCGGCCATCCGCAAAGCTGCCAGCGGTGCTGGGCGCGTTGTGCTTTGCCATGGCAAACTCAACAAGGCGCTCGCACCCGCCGGGCGCGAACTTGTCGAGGCGTTGCGCCGGGATCAGGTAGAACTCTGGTGTTTTGGCACCAATGCCGATGGTTCACCAAAGCACCCTCTTTACCTGCGTGCCGACACACCGCTCGTGCCGTTTTCCACCCCCTTTTAAGGTAAAACTCGGTATCGGATCTGCGCTTCAAGGGTGTGTTTCGTTAGCATCTTGTTAACGATAAGTGACCTCATAGGGGCGGTATTGCTAACGGATTGCTACGCTTAACCTCTCCTCAACCAGCTGGATGACAATTTGCATAAAGTTGCCCGTATGCATCTTCGGATGTGTGCGCCCTGATCCAAAGCGTGTTGAGTAAAGAGTACCGTGACGACCACTTGGCGCCACCTTATCCGCACCGCCGCCCTTTGTGCGCTCATTGCCCCCGCCCTTGCCGCATGTCTTGGTAGTAGCGGCGGGGTAGGGCCGACCGTGAAACGGGGGGCATTCACCTCCAGCGAATTCGGTGTTTCAGTTTCCCCAAGAGTCACCAATCATCCCAACCCGCCGCGCGGGGGTGGCCGCTATCAGGTTGGCCAGCCCTACACCGTGCGCGGCAAGACGTATGTTCCCCAGCACGATCCCAATTACCAGGCCGCGGGCGAAGCGTCGTGGTACGGCTCCGATTTCCACGGCCGCCGCACGGCCAATGGCGAGATCTTTTCCGCCAATGCCATCACGGCGGCGCATCCGACCCTTCCGCTCCCCTCCTATGTCCGCGTGACGAACAAGGATAACGGCCGGTCACTCGTCGTGCGCGTCAACGATCGCGGACCCTATATGCCGGGGCGTATCATCGATCTGTCTTACCGGGCGGCCTCGATGCTAGGCTATGTCAATAATGGTTCGGCCAATGTTTCGGTCCAGTATGTGGGGCAGGCGCCGCTCGAAGGCGACGACACCCGCACGCTGATGGCGAGCTATTCCGGCCCCAACGACTTCGACAGCGGCAACATCCGCGTGGCAAGCGCCGAGAGCAACCGCAGCCTGGTCGGCATGACGACCAATTTCATCAACGGCCTCTTTTCCTATACGGACACGACGCCCGAGGCAGTGGACGCCAATATCGGATCGGCACACGCGGCTGTGAACGCCATGGCCTCCGGTTCTCCGGAGCTCCAGGCCTGGGCCACGAGCATCGATGCAGGCCGCCGGGCCATCAGAATGGACCTGGGGGTATTCTCCAATCAGAACAACGCGATAACCCTGGCTGAGCATTTTGCCGTTCTGGGTGCTGTCGACGAAGAAGAGGTTCTGGTGGATGGCAGGCGGTCAACGCGCCTGACGCTGACCTATCTCAAGCCGGGCGCCACCAAACAGGACGCTCTCGATCTCGCCCGCAAACTTGGCCTGGGCGACATAATTCTCTATTAGTTTGCTATCGAGCGCCGCGCCGACATCGGATCAGAACGGCCGCAACGCAAGGTATCGCCCGTGAGACTGCTCTTCGTCCTGCTTTTTGCAATCGCCAGCGCCTTCCCGGCCATGGCCCAGGCCAATTTCGAAACCAATGCGCGTTTCGCCGTTTTGATGGACTACGAGTCCGGGACGGTCATCTTCCAGAAGGATGCCGACGCGCGGCTCGAGCCCGCCAGCATGACCAAGCTCATGACGCTGGCCGTCGTCTTCAACGAGCTTCGCAACGGCCGCATCACGCTGGACGACGAGTTCTTCGTTTCCGAAAACGCCTGGCGCACCGGTGGCGCAGCCTCGGGCGGCTCGACCATGTTTGCAGAGCTCAATTCCCGCATCCGCGTCGAAGACCTGATCCGCTCGGTCATCATCCAGTCCGGGAATGACGCGGCCATTGTTCTGGCCGAGGGCATTGCCGGCACCGAAGCGACCTTTGCTTCCATGATGAACCAACTGGCCCGGCAGATCGGACTCGATGGCTCCAACTTCACAAATTCGACCGGTTTGCCGGACCCAGATGAATATTCGACGGCGCGGGACCTTGCCGATCTTGGTCGCTACCTGATCCGTGAGTTCCCCGAATTCTACCACTACTTCTCCGAGCCGGAGATGGAGTGGAATGGCATCAATCAGGCAAACCGTAATTCGCTGATCGAAGTCGGCATCGGTGTCGATGGGCTCAAGACCGGCCATACCAATGCTGCAGGCTATGGTGCCGTCATCTCGACAGCGCAGGGCGATCGCCGCCTCGTTGCAGTGGTGCACGGCTTGGGCTCCATGCGCGAGCGCGCCGAAGAAGGACGCAAGCTCCTGACCTGGGGCACACGTGCATTCGAGCGGTTCGAAGCCTATGCAGAGGGCGCGGTTGTTGCCTATGCTGATGTCTATGGTGGCGAGAGCAGCAGCGTTGGGCTGGTGGGGCAGGGGGATATAGCGCTTTATCTGCCGCGAGGTTCCCGCGATTGCCTCTCGGCGAGCGTGCATTATGTCGCCCCGCTTATGCCCCCCGTTGCCGCCGGTCAACAGATTGCCGAATTGCGGGTGTTCTGCAACGATCAGCTGGTTCAAAGCGCACCGCTTTATGCTGCCCAGGACGTGCCACAAGGCGATCTCGTTCGACGCGCCACCGACGCACTCAAGCAACTGGCTTTGGGGTGGCTGTAGGGCCGGACATAGTGGCTCTCGTGACCCCCACCTAGCCTCCTCGTCCAAAGAGGGAGGGATCTGCTGGTGGCTCACGTGTGCTGCGGCAAGAACCGATATGTTGCTCCCCCTGCTGAAGGGGGGCTGGGCGGGGGTGTTCTCTGGCCCAACTCCGCCCTAACCTTTCCCCTCTCCGTGAGTTAACCTAAAAGAACGTGCATCAAGGACCTGCCTCGCCCATGCTCGAAGCGCAAAATCGTCGGCCGGCTCGCTTCATCACCTTCGAAGGCGGGGAAGGCGTGGGCAAGTCTACCCAGGTCAAGCGCCTGCTCTCCCACCTCGCCGAGATTTCAGTCGATGCCGTGCGGACCCGCGAACCAGGAGGAACGCCCAAGGCCGAGGCTGTCCGGTCCTTCATTCTCCAGGGGCGCAGCGAGACCTGGGGCGCTGGCGCCGAAGCTGTGCTGTTTGCCGCCGCGCGCCTCGACCACGTCAATGAGTTGATCGCTCCCAACCTCGCCAAGGGCACCTGGGTCATCTCAGACCGCTTCTCCGACTCCACTCGTGCCTACCAGGGTCTGACCGGAGGCGTCGATGCCAAGCTTATCGACGCTCTTGAGTCCCTGGCGCTCGATGGTCACACCCCGGACCTGACGATTGTTCTCGATATGGATCCGGAAACAGCGTTTCAGCGTGTTGCCCAGCGCGCAATCGAGGACGGATTGACCCTGACTGGCGACCGCTTCGAAAAGGAAGAACTCGACTGGCACCGGCGACTGCGCGACGGCTTTCTCGATATCGCGCGCACGAATGCCGATCGATGTGTGGTTCTGTCAGCCGATCAGGCCGAGGACAGTCTTGAAAACGAGATCTGGTCTCTTGTGCAGTCTCGCTTTCCTGAACTGCAGACCGGAACAGACGCTTGACCGACCCTGCAGCACTTGATGGACTTCCGCTGCCCGAGCAGCGGCACGCAGCCATCGGGCACGACGCCGCCCGCGCCGCCATCCTGCAGCAACTCGCCGAGCACCGGCTGCCCGGGGCCTTTCTGGTTCATGGTCCGCAGGGGATCGGCAAGGCTACCTTCGCCTTCGAGATGGCTGCAGCCATTCTCCTGGCGACCGGCGACGAAACGCCCGAGCGGGTGCTCGAGCAGGTGGTCGCGCTCTCGCACCCCAACCTCTTCGTCCTTCGCCGCCGCGCGAAGGACGCGAAAAGTTACTACACGGCCATTCGTGTCGAAGACGTGCGCGAGCTGCGGGACGCATTGCACCATACACGCGGTCGCGCCGGGCACCGCATCGCCATCCTCGACTCCATCGATGACTGCAATCCCTCTGCTGCCAATGCGCTGCTGAAAACGCTCGAAGAGCCTCCGGCCGACACCACCTTCTTTCTGATCTCCCATCGCCCTGGACAGCTTCTGCCCACCATCAAATCCCGCTGTCATATCATCGCCTTGCGGCCGCTTGCGGAATCAGAAGTTGCACGAGTGGTCTCCACCGACCTGCCTGAATTGACCGGCGAATCCCTCGACCGGGCACTCGCTCTTGCCGGTGGACGTCCCCGCCGAGCCTTCGAAACTCTGGCCCTCGGCGAAGATACGGCTCTAGGCGCCTTGATATCATGGCTGCGCGACCCTCTCGCTGTGCCTCCAGGCGCCATGCTGCCTCTCGCCGAAACGATCGGCGCGGATCCTCAGGGGCCCGACATGTCCTTCGCGCGCGAGATCCTGCTCGACTGGCTGGCGGACGAGGCGCGCAACGCGGCTATCGACCAGACCAGCCGCTTGCGGCTTGCCTCCGCCACTGAGCTATGGGACAAGGCAAACGCGCTGCTCGGGGAAGCCGACAGCGTCAATCTCGACATGAAGCAGACCCTGGTCGTGCTCTTCGACGCGATACGCAAGCACCGTCAGGCAACTGCCCTTCCCATTGAGCCAGAATGACCCCCAAGCCCTTCTACGTCACGACCGCGATTTCCTATCCCAACGGCGCTCCACATATCGGCCACGCCTATGAGATGATCGCCACCGACGCCATCGCCCGCTGGAAGCGGCTCGAAGGCAGGGACGTCTATTTTCTGACGGGTACGGACGAACACGGCATCAAGATGGTGCAGACGGCAGCCAAGGAAGGCATTCCGGTCCGCGACCTCGCCGATCGAAACGCGGCCGAGTTCCAGCGCCTGGCCGAGGGGCTGAACCTTTCCAACGACGACTTCATCCGCACCACCGAAAAGCGCCACCATGAAGCCTCGCAGGCGATCTGGCGAAAGATGGAAGCAAGCCACAACGGCGACATCTTCCAATCCACCTATAAGGGTTGGTACTCTGTCCGCGACGAGGCTTATTTCGATGAAGCCGAGTTGACCGAAAAGGACGGCAAGCGCTTTGCTCCGTCCGGCGCCGAGGTCGAATGGGTCGAAGAGCCGACCTATTTCTTCCGCCTTTCCGCTTATCAGGAAAAGTTGCTGGCGCTCTACGAAGAGAACCCCGATTTCATTGCGCCCAAGGAGCGCCGCAACGAAATCATCTCTTTTGTCAAAGGCGGCTTGCAGGACCTTTCGGTCTCCCGCACGACCTTTGATTGGGGCATTCCCGTGCCGGGCGCCGAAGGCCATGTCATGTATGTCTGGGTCGACGCCCTGACCAATTACATCACGGGCCTTGGCTATCCCGACGAAGCCAATGAGCTTTTCCAGAAATTCTGGCCGGCAGACCTCCATGTCATCGGCAAAGACATTATCCGGTTCCATACGGTGTATTGGCCCGCATTTTTGATGAGCGCCGGCCTGCCTGTGCAGCACCGGGTCTTTGCCCACGGTTTCCTGACCGTCGATGGGCAGAAGATGAGCAAGTCGCTGGGCAATGTCATCGATCCGTTCCACCTGATCGAGACGTTCGGCACCGATGCCGTTCGTTATTTCTTCCTGCGCGAAGTCTCGTTCGGCAATGACGGCGATTATTCCAACGAGAAGCTCGTCAACCGGGTCAATGCCGATCTTGCTAACAATCTGGGCAATCTGGCGCAGCGCTCGCTCTCGATGATCAACAAGAACTGCGACGCCAAGGTGCCCGCTGTCGGTCACGCGACGGCAGCCGACGAAGCGCTGGAAAAAGAAGTCGGTGAGGCCATTCAGGCCGCGCAAAAGGCGATGGACGAGCAGCTGGTGCACGAAGCGACCGGCGCGCTGATCGCGGCGCTGAGCTCGGCCAACAACTACTTCGCGGCACAGGAGCCCTGGGCGCTCAAGAAGACCGATCCCGAGCGCATGGCCTCGGTGCTCTATCGCACGGCAGATACGGTTCGCCGCATTGCCATTCCGATGCTCGCCTTCGTGCCCGCTTCGGCCGCGCGCCTCCTCGATCAGCTGGCGGTGCCCGAAGAAGATCGCTTGCTGCCGCTGGCGCTCGTCAAGGATCGGCTCGTGACCGGCACCGAATTGCCTGTTCCGCACGGCGTCTTTGCGCGCCTCGAAAAGCCGGCCGAATAGACCATGCTGATCGATAGTCATTGCCATCTCGACTTCGAGGCGCTGTCGGCCGACATCGACGGCGTGCTGGAGCGCGCCGCCGCTGCCGGGGTCACTGGCATGGTGACGATTTCCACACGTGTGGAGAACTTTTCCACATACACGGCCCTCGCGGAACGTTACCCGAACGTCTGGTGCTCGGTCGGAACGCACCCGCACAATGCCGACCAGGAACTGCATATCGAAACGGATGATCTTGTTCGGCTAAGTGCCCATCCGCGCTGTATTGCGATCGGCGAGGCGGGGCTCGACTATTTTTACGACAACGCGCCGCGCGAGGCTCAGGCGACGGGCCTGCGCCGTCATATCGGCGCGGCCCGAATGACTGGTCTTCCACTGGTTATCCACAGCCGGGCTGCGGATGGGGATATGGCCAGCATTCTCGAAGAAGAAAGCCGGGCAGGGACGTTCCCTTTTGTGCTCCATTGCTTCACTGCAGGGCGGGAACTGGCCGATTGCGCATTGGCGCTCGGCGGCTATATCTCTTTTTCCGGCATCGTGACCTTCCGCAATGCGCAGGAAATCCAGGAGGTCGCCAAAATCGTGCCGGCGGATCGATACATCGTGGAAACCGATGCGCCCTATCTGGCGCCGATCCCGCATCGCGGCCAGTCCAACGAACCGAGCTTTGTGCGCCATACGGCCGAAAAAGTTGCCGAGCTGCGAGGCATCTCGCTTGAGCAACTGGGTCGCGAAACCACTGCGAATTTCGCGCGCCTGTTCTCCAAGTCCGGCATAAGCTGATGGCTGCGCCCGATCGGATCATCGCGACCATTCTCGGCTGCGGTTCATCCGGTGGCGTGCCGCGCGTGGGCAATGTCTGGGGCGCCTGCGATCCGGGCGACCCGCGCAATCGCCGCCGGCGCTGTTCCCTGCTGATCGAAGCCTGGCGCGATGGTGTTGACGAACCAACGCGGGTTCTGGTCGACACGGGCGCCGATATCCGCGAGCAGCTTCTTGACGCTCGGGTCGATCGCGTTGAGGCCGTCCTCTACACGCATGAACATGCCGATCACACCCATGGCATCGACGACCTGCGCGTCCTTGCACTTCATAATCGCCGCCGCGTGGACGTTTATTTCACTGCTCATTGCGGCGAGCGAATCAAGGAAGCCTTCGGCTATTGCTTCACGACGCCTCCAGGCAGCAGCTACCCCCCCATACTGAACGAGCATGTCATCGCGCCGGGCGATGTGCTGACAGTGGACGGGCCGGGTGGCGAACTTGATGTCACTGCCTTTCTCCAGAACCATGGAGATATAGATTCGCTCGGCTTCCGGATCCTCGATTTCGCCTATAGCTGCGATCTCTCCGGCATCCCTGCCGCATCCGAACACGCATTGGCCGGTCTCGACCTCTGGGTCGTGGATGCCTTGCGCCCTACGCCGCACCCGAGCCACTTGAGCCTTCCTGAAACGCTCGGCTTGATCGAGCGCTTTAAACCCCGCCACGCCGTGCTCACCGACATGCATATCGATCTCGACTATGCCGAGACGGAAGCGGGGACGCCCGATCATGTAACGCCGGCATTCGACGGCATGCAGATCGATGTGCTGGCGGGGCGGGTCCTGAATCGGTAAGCCGCCGCGCGGGCTAGCGTTAAGAGGCAGATCTGAACCCCTCATCCGGTCCTTCGGACCACCTTCTCCCCTCAGGGGAGAAGGGAAGGCGTTCTAGATATCCAGATCCGTCACGAACTCAGCATTTTCCTGGATGAACTCGAACCGCGCTTCAGGCTTGGTTCCCATCAGGCGGTCGACGGTGGTCTTGGTTGCCTGATGGTCGTCGAGCACCTTTACCTGCAGAAGAGTGCGGGACTTTGGTGACATGGTGGTTTCGCGCAGGTGGGCGTAAGGCATTTCGCCGAGGCCTTTAAAGCGGGTGATATCCACCTTGCTCTTGCCGTTGAACTCGCTCTTCATCAGCTCGTTCTTGTGCGCGTCGTCGCGGGCATAAAGCGTCTTGCCGCCTTGGCTGATGCGATAGAGCGGCGGCATGGCAAGGTAGAGATGCCCGTTTTCGATCAGTCGCGGCATTTCCTGGAAGAAGAAGGTGATCAGGAGCGAAGCGATGTGGGCGCCGTCGACGTCAGCGTCGGTCATGATGATGATCTTGTCGTAGCGCAGATCATCCTCGGTATATCGGTCGCGTGTGCCGCAGCCGAGGGCCTGGATCATGTCCGCGATCAGCTGGTTCGCTGCCAGCTTGTCTCGGCTGGCGCCGGCCACGTTGAGGATTTTGCCGCGCAAGGGGAGAACGGCCTGGTTCGACCGATTGCGTGCCTGCTTGGCAGAGCCGCCCGCCGAGTCGCCTTCGACAATGAACAGCTCCGCGCCCTGCGCCGCATTCTGGGTGCAGTCGGCGAGCTTGCCCGGCAAGCGCAGCTTGCGCGTGGCGCTGGCCCGGTCGATCTCTTTTTCCTTGCGGCGGCGCAGCCGCTCTTCGGCGCGCTCGACCGCCCAGTCCAGCAATTTGCCGGCTTGCTGAGGCGAGGAGCCAAGCCAATGATCGAACGCATCGCGCAAGGCATTATCGACGATCCGTGTTGCTTCGGTCGAAGCCAGCTTGTCCTTGGTCTGCCCGACGAATTCAGGCTCGCGCACGAAGACCGACAGCATGGCGTTACAGTGGCTGAGCACGTCTTCCGCCGTCAGGATCGCGGCGGCCTTGTTTTTGGTCAGTTCGGCGTAGCCCTTGAGGCCGCGCAGAAGCACGGTCCTGAGGCCCGCTTCGTGCGTGCCGCCATCGGGGGTCGGTACCGTATTGCAATAAGACGAGGTGCCGCCATCCTCAATCGTCCAGGCGATCGCCCACTCGACTGAACCATGGCTGCCCGGACGTCCGGTGCGACCGGCAAAAATCTCGTCGACGATCCGCGTCTCGCCTTCGATCCGCGCCGCCATGAAGTCTCTGAGACCATCTGGATAATGGAACACGGCCTTGGCCGGCACCTCATCGCTCGCCAGGCTCTCGTCGCAGCTCCAGCGCAGTTCAACGCCGCCGAAGAGATAGGCCTTGGCCCGCGTCATGCGGAAAATGCGGCCGGGAGAAAAATGCGCAGTGGCCCCGAAAATTTCTGGATCGGGATGGAAACGCGTCGTCGTACCGCGCCGGTTCTGCACGCGGCCGACAGTTTCGACGTCCTGCACGACCTTGCCGCGCGAAAAGATGATGCGGTGCAGCTGCTGGTCGCGCGCCACTTCGACGATCATGTCGTCCGAAAGCGCATTGACGACGGAGACACCTACACCGTGCAAGCCCCCAGAGGTTTCATAAGCTTTGGAATCGAACTTGCCGCCAGCGTGAAGAACAGTGTGAACGATCTCGAGCGTCGAGCGGCCAGGAAACTTTGGGTGTTTCTCGACCGGGATGCCACGGCCGTTATCCGTAACGGTGAGGTAGCCATCAGCCCCCAGATGCACCTCGATGCGTGTGGCATGCCCAGCGATGGCTTCGTCCATCGAGTTGTCGATCACCTCGGCGAAAAGGTGATGATAGGCATTCGCATCGGTGCCGCCGATATACATGCCCGGCCGGCGTCGCACCGGCTCGAGGCCTTCCAGCACTTCGATGTCTGCTGCACCATAGCTGTCCGGCGTTGCGGAAAGGGCAGGGCGGTTGGATTTCTCCTTGGCGGGCGTGGGCTCCACCGGCCTCGGCTCGGGAGCGCCCCCAAAAAGATCGTCTGGTTGCGACATGCAATGTTCCAGCGGTCAGTTCGAATCAGCTTGGCGAGCTTGTACTATATATGTTCACGTCGACCATGCGCGCCTGCCTCCTTACTTTTCCCCTGAAAGCCGCGCAAATTCACGGAAAATGCGGAGGTATCACCGGTCTGTTGAGGAGCTTTCCCGCACCGATCGGAGTTAATCGGGTGGCATGGTCGAGGAGTGTGAAAATGGTCAAGTGCCTTTCCGTCGCGGCGTTATGTGCGGTATTTGCTCTCGGAGCCGCACCAGCCGGTGCTCAGGGCTTCAACTTCGGTCTCCACTTCGGCGACGAGGCTGACGATCTCGTGCCTCTACTGCCCATGTGCCTGACGGATCGGCAGATTCGCGATGCGATCGCCCGCCGAGGCTATACGGATATTTCGCTCAATGTTCCCGATGACAAGCGTGTCCGGGTGCGGGCCACGCAGGGCGGGGTGGTTTATCTGATCGACTACAACTATTGCGCCGACTACATCCGCGGCCGTCAGGCGCTTCGCCCGGCCGGGTGAACGACGGCAAAGCTCGTTTCAACTTGAGCCGCTGCGTTTACTCCTCGTTTGCTTCTTGAAAGCACTTTCTTAAGTGCGTCCTGATAAACCTAGGGGCATACGGTTTTTGTATGGAGTTGCCGTATGCGAACCCGAAATGGGCCCAGTACTGCGTATCCAGAGTCCCATTTCGGTTCATTCCGTGGCGTTTGGCCAATAGCCGGATTTTTTAGTATTGCGTACCGGCTGGCCAACCTTCGCGCGCCGCGCGTGGCAACGATCCTCGCTGTGGCTTCAGTTTTCTACCTCGCCTGACCCCTTGCGCAGCGCACCGCTCTCGATTACCACTTGAGCGTTAGAGCTCGAACCGGGGAGGGATGCATGACAAGCTATATTCATCATCGCCAACGTGGCCCCGTTTTCGCCCTGTGGCTTGTGCTGCAGGGCTGACCAGCGCGGTTCGGTCGAAAGTTCTCGAAGATCCTTCTGGTTTGCCCGTCCTGGCACTCTCATTGAGTGCTGTTGATGGTTTCGGCGCGCACACTTCGCAGCGCCAGCTCCCGAAAGATCTTTCGTTATGGCCACGATCAGCCTTCGTAATGCCGGCCTGCGTTCCGGCACCATGCTTTTCTCCAATCTGACCTTTTCTCTTGCTGACGGAGACCGTGTCGGTCTCGTCGCGCCCAATGGCCGCGGCAAATCCACTCTGCTTCGTGCCCTCTTGGGCAATGCCGAACTTTCCGAAGGCGAGGTCACCCGCTCGCGGGGCCTGACAGTTGGTTATGTGCCGCAGGATGTGCCCGATGACGTCCTCGCCGTGCCGCTGCGGGACTTCGTCGAAGCCGGCTTGCCTCCCGCCCTTCGGGAGACCGAAGGCTGGCGCGCCGATGTCGCGCTCGACAGCCTCGGTTTCCCGATCGACCTTGTTTCCCGTCCAATGGGAGAACTGAGCGGCGGTTGGCAGCGGTTGGCCTTGATCGCGCGGGGCTGGGTGAACGAGCCGGACCTCCTGCTTCTTGACGAGCCGACCAATCACCTCGATCTCGGCCGTATCATCGAACTGGAAGCTTGGCTGTCTGCGCTGCCGCGTCAGACCATGGTCGTCATGGCCAGTCACGACCGAGAGTTCCTCGATGCGACCACCAACAGAACGCTGTTTCTGCGAGCGGAAACATCCCACCTCTTTCCTCTCGCCTATAGTTCAGCGCGCGTCGCGCTCGATGAAGCGGATCAAGCCGCAGAGCAGCAGCGTCAGCGCGACCTCAAGGAGGTGGTTCAGCTGCGAAAGCAGGCGGCCAAGCTGACCAATATCGGCATCAATTCAGGTTCTGACCTTCTCACCGTCAAATCAAAACAGTTGCGGGACCGGGCCGAGCGTATCGAAAGTCAGGTCGTGGCCGTGCACCGGGAGAAGACGGGAAAGGTCATGCTGGGCAATAGCGGTGCCGATGCGCGGGTCATGCTTGCCTTCGAAAACGTCGTGGTGGACACCCCCGATGGCCTTCCCCTTTTCAGCATCGAAAAATTGCACATCTTTCAAGGCGAGCGCGTCGTGTTGCTCGGTCGCAATGGAGCCGGCAAATCACAGTTCATGCGCATACTGACAGCGGCACTTGCGGGTGATGGTCCTGCCGGCCTGCGTCTCAGTCCGCAGATCGCTGCGGGATATCTCGATCAGGCGCTCGCCTGGCTGCCGCTGAACAAAACTCCGCTGGATTACATAGTCTCCAACTTCGATGAAGGCGACCGCCGCAGCATCGCACTTCTCGCCGGCGCCGGGTTCGATCCGGATCGGCAGGAAAAGCCCATTCGCCTCCTGTCGCTTGGCCAGCGCGCACGGCTTGCCCTATTGGCGCTGCGCCTCCAGAAACCAAATTTTTATCTGCTGGATGAACCCACCAATCACCTCGATATTCCGGGCCAGGAACAGCTCGAGGCGGACATCGCCGAACATGGAGCCACCTGCGTGCTTGTTTCCCACGATCGGCGCTTTGTGCGCGGGGTAGGGACGCGTTTCCTGCAGATCATGGGCAGACGATTGCGCGAGGTCGATGGACCTGACGCCTTTTTCACCGAGATGGCCGAACGGCCTTAGGCGCCCAGCGCAGAGCGGCTCGCCACATGCAGTTGTACGGGGGTGATGACAGCCTTGTCCTTACCCTCGTGCTTGGCGCGATAAAGGGCCTGGTCGGCGCGGCCGAGCATGTCGATCAGGCTTTCACGATGATAGCTGACATGGATGCCCATGCTCAGGGTGACGCGATAGGTGTCGGGCAGGCCGCTGAAACCTACCGAGGTAAGCGCATCGCGCAAGCCATTGGCGATATCCTGCAGTTCCGCCCGGCTCATGTCTCTGTAGTAAAGAGCAAATTCCTCCCCACCGATGCGGGCCGCGAGATATCCGCGGCCTTGTTGGGCCAGCACCTTCGCTACGCCGGCGATCACGGCATCGCCAGCCTTGTGCCCATAGGTGTCATTGACCTTTTTGAAGTTGTCGATGTCGGCAACCATCAGGGCGGGCTGTCGGGTGTCGTTGAGATCCCGCTTCAGGACTTCGCCCGCCGCCGCTTCAAAGCCGCGCCGGTTAAGAAGGTTGGTGAGGAAATCCCGATCGGCCTGGCCTCTCAGGTGGGCAATGATATCGACGGTGATTGCCGTCAGAAACAACACCGCAACACCGAACGACAGAACGGGGGTAAAGGCGCGAATAGATGCCCAATAATCCGACTGCGGGAAACCGCCCGCGGAGGCAACATCTAGCGTGCCCATCAGAAGCAGGATCGGACGGATAATGGACACGACGAAAGCAAGAAAGATTCCCACAACGAAGAGCTTGTCGGCTGTGGTTTGGCTCGGCCGCCGCAGGAGGCGAATGGCGGTGATCGCTGTGACGACTGCAAAGACAGCCCCGAGAATGAATATGCGTGCCGTCAGCGAAGGCTGGACGTAGAGATACCACAGAAACGGCAGAAAACCGGTGACCGCGACAACGACGAGCGGCCACAAGGGGGCGGGCAGATCGGCGCGCTGCAAGGCGCTCGCGCACGCCAGCAGCACGGCCGCGACAAAGAGCAGGTTGGACCACACATTGACGTCACCCGGTCCCGTCAGGATCCGGAAATCGTGCAGCACGAAGGCATAGCCAAGACAGAGAAAAGCCAGCGAGAGCGAGGCGAGGTAGCGATATTGCGGCCACCGATGCCGCATAAAGGCGAATCCCATGGCAAACAGAAGCGCGAAGATGGGATTGACGAGGGCAAACAGAAACCTCTCGTGTTCCATGATCAGCGCTCCACCCCAACCTGCATCCGCGATCAGATTAATCAGAGCCTGACAATGGGGAGTTAATCACGCCTCGAAGTTCAAAAGAAAAAGGGCCACCCAGCGGGCGGCCCTTTCTTCAAACATATTGAAGCACTTAGTGGTGGTGCTCTTCCGGAACTTCGTTTTCGTCAGCCTGGATGAGCTTGGCCAGCTCGTCGCGCGACATCTTCTTTTCGGTCTGCTCGGCAAGGCTGCCGATATAGTCGACGACCTTGTTCTCGAACACCGGAGCGCGGAGGCTGGCGAGAGCTTGTGCGTTCTTGCGGTAGTAGTCGTAGACCTGCTGTTCCTGGCCGGGGAAGCGGCGGATTTCGGCAAGCAGAGCCTGCTGATGTTCGTCGTCGGTCACCTGGACTTCGTTCTGGTTGCCAATTTCAGCGACCACGAGACCGAGGCGCACGCGGCGCTCAGCGATTCGCTTGTACTGTTCCTTGGCTTCTTCCTCGGTCGTGCCTTCGTCTTCGAAGGAACGGCCATGGCCTTCCACTTCGTGCTGCACGCGCTGCCAGATGGTGGCGAACTCGGCATCGACGAGCTGGGCCGGAACATCGAACTTGTGGCCTTCATCGAGTGCGTCAAGGATCTGGCGCTTGACGTGCTGGCGGCTCATGGATTCGAGCGCCTGCTGCATCTGCTCGGTCACGGCCTTACGCAGAGCGGCAACGTCCTCAAGGCCAAGGCGCTTGGCAAAGTCGTCGTCGAGCTCGCCCTGGTTCGGGCCGTCGGCGTGAAGAATGGTGACGTCGAAAGTCGCTTCCTTGCCGGCCAGCTCGGCGCTGTTGTAGTCGGCGGGGAAGGTGACGTTGATCGTCTTGGTCTCGCCCTTCTTCATGCCGACCAGCTGCTCTTCGAAGCCGGGGATGAACTCGCCGGAGCCGACAGTCAGATGCGCATGGTCGGACTTGCCGCCCGGGAATTCTTCGCCATCGATCTTGCCGACGAACGAGAGACCCAGACGGTCGCCATCTTCCACAACGGCGTCATCGCCCTTGTCGGTATAGCCACGGTTCTGCGCGAAGACGCGATTGACTTCGGCGTCAACTTCCTCGTCGGTCACCTCGACTACCGGCTTGGTCAGCTTGAGGCCGTTGAGGTCCATCAGCGTGACGGGCGGCAGCACTTCGTATTCGACTTCGAAAGCGAGGTCGGACTTGCCGTCGAGCACGTCGTTGATGACCGTCTGATCCTGCGGCAGATCAACCTTGGGCTGGGAAGCCGCGCGTTCCTTGCGCTCGTCGAGCGTGTCGGACACGGTCGAGTTGATCGCATCGGTCATGACCTCGGACATGGCCGAACGGCCATAGACCTTCTTGAGATGGCTGGTCGGGACCTTGCCAGGACGGAAGCCCTTGATGTTGGCCTGCCCCTTGAGCTCTTCGAGCTTGGCATCGAGGCGCGAGTTGAGGTCCGCGGCCGGAATGGTGACGCTCAGCTTGCGCTTCAGGCCTTCGTTGAGGGTTTCAGTTACCTGCATTGGGGTTTATCCCGTATTGGTTCATCTCGTTCGGCCGAGGCCGCTATGGTGCGGGTGAGAGGACTCGAACCTCCACGCCTTGCGGCGCTGGAACCTAAATCCAGTGCGTCTACCAATTCCGCCACACCCGCACGGGTCCCCGTCGGCCGGGTTGGCGTTGCATCTATATGAAGTGTTTGGTCCAGTCAAAGCCTAGAAATGGCAATCCGCGTGCTTTGCGGTCGCATTCGTACAAATGGAAGCCGGACAACACCTCGGATCAGCCACTCGGCGTGCAAACTAGCGGTTTGCGACGCGCCGAACCTCCGGCCAGGGACGATCATAGAGAGGCAGGGTGACGGGTGCCGCTTCTTCGACGAACCTGACAGCAGTTGGATCGCCCATGCGGAAGATCTCGACGATATGATCGAGCGAGGTCGCCTGTGCTTCGGTCTGTTCGATGGCCGAATTGGTCTCATGCACGAGCGCAGCGTTCTGCTGTGTCACATCATCCATCTGCTGCACCGAGCGCGCGATCTCGGCAATTGCCTGAGACTGTGTGCGGCTGCCTTGAGCGATGGTCTCCATCATCTGGCTATTCTCGCGCACATCGCTCAGCATGGCCGCGATACGGTCCGCCGCGTCGCCAAGCAGCTTCGATCCGCTCGCCACCTCCGCTGAAGATCGCTCGATCAGCGCCTTGATATCTGCTGAAGCATTGGCAGCGGATTGCGCAAGGCGCCGAACCTCGACAGCAACTACGGCGAACCCCTTGCCGGCATCGCCCGCCCGTGCCGCCTCGACCGACGCGTTGAGCGCGAGAAGATTAGTCTGAAACGCTATGTCGTCGATCATCTCGACTATAGCCGAGATCTGCGTCGATGAGGTGAGGATGCGCTCCATGGCCTCGCGTGCCCGATCCATCACCACGCCGCTGTCGCTTGCCGCGACGGAAACTTCATTGGCTTTGCTGCTGGCCGCTTGGGCGCGATTGGCATTGCCCTGAACGGTCTGAGAGAGCTGATCCATCGCCGAACTGGTCTGCTGAATGGAAAGAGACTGCCGCGTCGTGCGCTCCGACAATTCGCCTGCGCCCGCCAAAATCTCAGATGTAGCCGAGCGCAGGCTGCCGGATGCGCGGCGGAGCTTGTGCACGATGTCGGCGAAGCGATCCACCGTGTGGTTGAGCGCCTTGCGCACCGTATCCATCTCGCCTCGGAAAGGGGTATCGATCCTTGCCTGCAGATCGTTGTCCGCCAGCTTGGCGAGCGCCGCCCCCAGCAGGTTCACTGCCCGCTTCTGCTCTGTTATGTCGGTGGCAAATTTCACGATCTTGAAGACCTTGCCATGCAGGTCGAAGATTGGATTATAGGTTGCCTGTATCCAGACTTCACGACCACCTTTGCCGACGCGCCGATATTCGGCAGCCTGGAATTGTCCCTGCGCCAACCGCTTCCAGAATTCGGCATAGCTTGGATTTTCAGACTCATCCCTGGATACGAAAAGTCTGTGGTGCTTGCCGCGAATTTCGCTCAGCGCATAACCCATTGCGCGGCAGAAATTGTCGTTGGCGGTCAGCACGTGACCATCAGTTGTGAATTCGATCACCGCCTGAGATCGCGATATCGCCTCGATCTGGCCACCGCTATCGGCAGCGGCGAGGCGCGACTGTGTCACGTCAGTGGCGAGTTTCACCACTTTGCACGGCTTGCCGTCCCGGCCGAGCACAGGATTATAAGTGGCCTGGATCCACACATCCCTGCCACCCTTGCCCACTCGGCGATATTCGCCCGCATGGAACTCGCCCCGACCTAAATGCGCCCAAAAAGTCTGGTAACTCGGATGCTTTGCGTCCGCTTCCGAAACGAAGATCCGGTGATGCTTGCCCTGAACTTCGGCGAGGCTGTAGCCCATCGCATCGAGGAATTTCTCGTTGGCCCAGATGATCGTCCCATCCAGCGAAAACTCGATCACGGCCTGGGCGCGGAACAGGGCATCGATCAGCGCCTGGTTGCTTTCCGCATGAGCACGTCGTTTAGATCCGCCAAAACGGTCGAAAACCATATGAACCTCTGAACGCAAGTTGAGCCCATCCTGAGCCAAATTGGTAAGCGCAAACTTGCGATTTAGCGCTCGGTAAAATTTTTTTACTGGCAGACGGGGTTTGTGTGGTGACTTTTTGATCAGCGGTTGAGGCGTAAAGCGCCATTCGCGACTTTGGAGAGGTCAAAAAGCAAGCGGATTGCACAATAAATCATCATTTGATCTTTGCGAGGTTGAAGTGCCTTGCCTGCACACGTCTGCCAAGCTGATGATTTCGTACCGTTTTTGCCTCGTCCGGCACGCTGGCACAGACCGTGCATAGAGGGGTGCCGTAACGGCCAAGCCGGTTAGTGGAGGCACAGTTGAAAAAAATCGAGGCTATCGTAAAGCCCTTCAAGCTCGACGAAGTCAAAGAAGCGCTGCAGGAAGTTGGCCTGCAGGGCATCACCGTGACCGAAGCCAAGGGTTTTGGTCGCCAGAAGGGACACACCGAGCTTTACCGCGGCGCGGAATATGTCGTGGATTTTCTGCCCAAGGTCAAAGTCGAGGTCGTGTGCCCCGATGAACTCGCGGAAAAGGCCATCGAAGCGATCCGCAATGCCGCCCAGACCGGACGCATTGGCGATGGTAAGATCTTCGTCTATTCGATCGAACAAGCCATCCGCATTCGTACCGGGGAATTTGGCGACGACGCGCTCTAAAAGCCCGCGCCACTCCAACAAACCTACAAGAAATTCCGTCTAAGACAGGGGAAGACCTATGACGACCGGAGCAGACATTATCCAGCGCATGAAGGACGAGAACATCAAGTATCTCGACGTGCGCTTCACCGACCTGCGCGGCAAGCTGCAGCACGTCACCATGGACGCTTCGGTCGTCGACGCGGACATGTTTGAAGACGGCGTGATGTTTGACGGCTCTTCGATCGCTGGCTGGAAGGCCATCAACGAGTCCGATATGGTGCTGATGCCCGATCCGAATTCGGCCTATATCGACCCGTTCTTTGCTGCCTCGACCCTCGCCATCAACTGCGACATTCTCGAGCCGGCAACCTACCAGCCGTATAATCGCGACCCCCGCTCGATCGCCAAGAAGGCCGAAGGTCTCGTCAAGTCGTCCGGTATCGGTGACTCCGTCGTGTTCGGTCCCGAGCCGGAATTCTTCATCTTCGACGACGTTCGCTACTCCAACACCACCTACAATGTCGGTTTCTCGCTCGACGCCAGCGAACTGCCGACCAACAACAACACTGAATATGAAGCCGGCAATAACGGCCACCATATCGGCCTCAAGAAGGGCTACTTCCCGGTTCCCCCACTCGACAGCGCCCAGGACATGCGCGGCGAGATGCTCGAAGCCATGGGCTCGATGGGCGTCATCATCGAAAAGCACCACCACGAAGTGGCCTCGGCCCAGCACGAACTCGGCCTCAAGTTCAAGCCGATGATCGCTTCGGCCGATGACGTGCTGATCTACAAGTATGCCGTGCAGCAGGTCGCCAATGCCTATGGCAAGACCGCAACCTTCATGCCGAAGCCAGTTTATGGCGACAATGGCTCGGGCATGCACTGCCACATGTCGATCTGGAAAGACGGCAAGCCGCTTTTCGCCGGCGACCAGTACGCCGGTCTTTCGCAGGAATGCCTCTGGTATATCGGCGGCGTCATCAAGCACGCCAAGGCGATCAACGCCTTCACCAACCCGACAACCAACTCCTACAAGCGTCTGGTACCTGGCTTTGAGGCGCCGGTTCTGCTGGCCTATTCGGCCCGTAACCGCTCCGCCTCCTGCCGCATCCCCTTCGGCCAGTCGCCGAAGTCCAAGCGCGTGGAAGTGCGTTTCCCCGATCCGCTGGCGAACCCCTACCTGGCGTTCACCGCGCTGCTGATGGCCGGCCTCGACGGGATCAAGAACAAGATCCACCCCGGCGATCCGATGGACAAGGACCTCTACGAGCTTCCCAAGGAAGAACTCAAGGAGATCCCGACCGTGTCCGGCTCGCTCCGCGAGGCGCTGGAACAGCTCTCGGCCGATCGCGACTTCCTCAAGGTTGGCGGCGTCATGGACGACGATTTCATCGACAGCTACATCGATCTGAAGATGCAGGAAGTGATCAAGTTCGAGCACACCCCGCACCCGGTCGAATACGAAATGTACTACTCGGCCTGATCGGCAGAGCAAGACCTGGAAAGGGCCCTTCGGGGCCCTTTTGCTTGTCTTTGAGCATGGCTGAAAGCAGGATTGCCTGTTACGTCCCTATGCAAATCTGTTCCCGGCCCGGTAAAACTGTCTGGCAAATCCAAATCAGCGAGCCGAGCCATGCCCAACGCCGATATCCTTCTCACGCCACAAGAAATGGCACAGGCCGATCGTTTGGCCGTGGAATCGGGCGTAAAGTCGTTCCGCTTGATGGAGGCTGCCGGCAAAGCTCTCGCCGAGGCAATCATGGAGCGGTACTATCAGCGCTCTGTGCTGGTGCTCTGCGGCACGGGGAACAATGGTGGTGACGGCTTTGTCGCTGCCCGGCTTCTTCAGCAGCGCGGCTGGCCGGTTCAGGTGCGCATCCTGGGCGATCGCGGCTCGTTGCGCGGAGATGCCCTCGTGGCGGCCGAACAGTGGACCGGGCGAATCGACCCGCCGAGCCAGAAGGATATCGAGGACGCCGATCTTGTCATCGACGCCATCCTTGGCGCAGGCCTTGACCGCGACATCGAAGGCGAAACTGCCGACATTATAGGGCGCGTCAATGCTTCGACTCTGCCGGTGGTCAGCATAGACGTACCGAGCGGCATTGATGGCGCCACGGGCGCGGTGCGCGGTATCGCCATGATCGCCGATATGACGGTCACCTTCTTCCGTCTCAAGCCGGGTCACCTTCTTCTGCCGGGCCGGCAGCATTGCGGCGAGGTGATCCTCGCCGATATCGGTATTCCCGAAGCCGTGCTGGAGCGTATTCAGCCGCGTGCCTGGCAGAACACGCGTCAGCTCTGGACCATGCCCAATGCCATGGCGGACGGCCACAAATATGATCGCGGGCATGTCATCGTCTTGTCGGGCGATGAACTGCAGACGGGCGGCGCACGACTGGCGGCTCACGGCGCTTTCCGGGCCGGGGCCGGTGTTGTTTCCCTTGCAGGCGCAACCGACGCGTTACGGGTTCACGCAGCCCATGTTACGGCCATCATGCTCAAGCCCGTTTCAACTGCCGAAGCTTGGACGGAGCTTCTCGGTGACAAGCGCATCAACAGCGTGGTGATCGGACCTGCCGCCGGCATCGGCGAGCCAACCCGCAACATGATCCTGGCTGCGCTCCATGCAGGCCCCGCTCTGGTTATCGACGCAGATGGGATCACGAGCTTCGCCGATGACAGCCGGGCGCTGTTCGATGCTGTCCAGGCCGATCCGTCCCGCCCCGTTGTGCTGACGCCGCACGAAGGGGAATTCAACCGTCTCTTCGGTGCGGTCCCTGGTGGGAAGCTTGAACGCGCCCGCGCTGCTGCGCAGCATTCCGGCGCCATCGTACTCTACAAGGGCAGCGACACCGTCATCGCTGCGCCTGACGGGCGCGCGGCAATCAATGCCAACGCCCCGAACTGGTTGGGCACCGCAGGCTCTGGCGACGTCCTCGCCGGCATTATAGGTGGCCTGCTAGGTCAGGGCATGGACGGCTTCGAAGCTGCCTGCGCCGGTGCATGGATCCACGCAGAAGCCGCCAATCGCTTCGGCGGGCCTGGCATGATGAGTGAGGACATCCCCCTGCTGCTGCCGGGCGTCCTGGCCGGCCTCTGAAGCGGGCAGGGCGCCTAGGTCCAGCGCACGACGAGTTTCCGAAGACCATGGAAATGATAGACATCGTTATAGGCTGGAGGCTCGGCAAGGCGCAGTCGCGGCAGGCGCTCGAACAGCACTGACATGGCTTCCTGAAGCTCAATCCGTGCGAGCGGCGCCCCGATACAAAAGTGAATGCCAGCTCCGAAACTCACATTGGCACCGTCGCTGCGGAATGGATCGAAGCGATCTGGATCGGCAAAGCGCGCAGGGTCGCGATTGGCAGCGCCCAGCATCAGCCCGATGACGTCGCCTTTTCGCAGTGAGATACCCTCGACCTCGGTGTCCATCAGCGCATAGCGCGTAAACAGATGCAGCGGAGCATCGAAGCGCAGACATTCTTCGACCGTCGCTTCGGTTTGGTCCGGGCTTGCAAAGAGACTTGCGGGATCAAGACCGCTTTCGAGAATAGATTTAACCCCGTTCCCGGTGGTGTGCACCGTGGCCTCATGCCCGGCATTGAGCAAGAGGATGGCGGTGGACAGCACCTCTTCCTCGCTCAGTTTCTCGCCACCTTGTTCGGCAGAGAGCATGTGGCTGAGCAGATCCTCGCGGGGCGTCTTGCGGCGCTCGGTGATAACGCTGCGCAGATAGGCCACGAAATCGGCCGCTGCCTTGTTCGCATCGAGTTCGGTCTCGTGGGTCACCCCGAACATATACATGGTCACCATGCGGTTGGACCAGTCGAGCAGCTGCGGCGCGGCTTCTGCGGGCAGACCGATCATCTCGGCGATGATGATGGCGGGCAGAGGCGCGGCGAAGGCCTTGATCAGGTCGACCTGCTCATCGCCTTCGAAACCGTCGATGATCTCATTGGCAAGCTGACGGATTCGTGGCCGCAACTGCTCCACCTGCCTCGAAACGAAAGCCCTGTTGACCAGCGTGCGCAGGCGCGTGTGGTCTGGCGGTTCGAGGTTGAGCAGCGAATAGCGTTCCGTGAGGTCGAAGTCTGCCACGTGAGGTTTCGGCTCGGGCAACCCGATCTCCTCGCGCGTTGCAACATGCAGGATATCCCGACCGAACCGCTTGTCGCGCAGAAGCGCGGAGACCTCTCGGAACCCGGCAAAGCACCAGTGCCCGTATTCTTCCCAGAAAAAGCTCGGATTGCCGGCGTGGCGCTCTGCATAGAATGGGTATGGGTTGCCAAAAAATGCGGGGTCGCGCGGTGAGGCGCTGGCGCTGCGTTCCTTGGGGACCCCGGAGATCGGTTTGACTTGGATAATGGCGGCCATGCTCTTCCAGTATGATGTTTGACGCACTTTAGGGCGCCGTGAAAATCATGCAAACTGCTTGCCAAAAGCTAGGCATATGCAGCGGATAGAGTGCTGGTGCAGGTCGGGCCCCACCTGAAAAAACTTGGCAAGCGCCCACGAATAGGCTTGAAGGCGGGAAACGCGACAAAGGACTTCCCAGAGTGAGCGACATCACCGTTTCCGCTGCCACCGAGGCCATCTACACCTCGATCGCCAACAACAATGAAGACATCGATCTGCATATTGCCGCGCTCAAGGCTGCAATGGCGCGGGAAGGCGTAACGGAAGCCACGTTCGAGACCAGCAAGCTCGCCCAGCCCAACCGCCAGGGCCGCAAGCTCATGCAGAGCTATTTCAAGAAGAAGGGCGTGGCGGTCTCCTTCACGTGAAGTCTGAAGGCGGCATTCACCTTAGTGTCATCGCTGGGGGAGCCTGCTATTGAAGCGCGCCCCATTGCCGCCTATTTGTCGATTTACCGCCCGTTAAGGCGGTATCGCCTGTGATCGACCAGTCGCGTCGATTCGATTTTTCTGACACGCCTCTCGTCTTGCCAAGTGCGCGTTCGGGGCAGGGGCGTGTGTCAACCAAGTTCAGCCTGCCGTCCGCGAGCGACGCCGATGGGGGCCAAGGGGCAAAATATGCGGGATCCGCACGATCTTTACATGAACACGCTCGTTCCCATGGTGGTCGAGCAGTCGAACCGTGGCGAACGCGCTTTCGACATCTACTCGCGCCTCTTGCGCGAGCGCATCATTTTCGTGACGGGCGTCGTCGAGGACAATATGGCCTCGCTGATCGTCGCGCAGCTTCTGTTTCTCGAATCAGAGAACCCGAAGAAGGAAATCGCCATGTACATCAACTCGCCGGGCGGCGTGGTGACGGCTGGCCTTTCGATCTATGACACGATGCAGTTCATTCGCCCGGCCGTTGCGACCATGGTCATGGGTCAGGCTGCCTCCATGGGCTCGTTGCTGCTTGCCGCGGGCGAAAAGGGCATGCGCACTTCGCTGCCGAATTCGCGTATCATGGTGCACCAGCCTTCCGGCGGCTTCCAGGGTCAGGTGACCGACATCCTGATTCACGCCAAGGAAGTCGAGGGCTTGAAGCGCCGTCTTAATCAGATTTATGAAAAGCACACGGGCCGCACCTACGAGGAAATCGAAAACGCTCTCGAGCGCGATCGTTTCCTCTCGCCCGAAGAAGCCAAGACCTTTGGCCTCATCGACACGATCCACGAAAAGCGCGCCGCGCCTGAGGCATCTGCCTGATTTGACGCGCGTTAAGCACATCGCGGATGCGCCGTGGACTGTGATCCCGACGCAATTGCGTGCAGCCGGAACGGCCTTTAAGGTCGTTTCGGCTTAGACTTTCTTTATGCCTTGGGCGTTACGGTTTTCGATAACGCTGAATTTTGGGGGCGCTCAGCTCCCGGGAGTGACTGGATGTCCAAAGAGACAACGAACGGCGAAACCTCCAAGAACACGCTGTACTGCTCGTTCTGCGGCAAGTCCCAGCATGAGGTTCGCAAGCTGATCGCAGGGCCGACCGTATTCATCTGCGATGAATGCGTTGAGCTCTGCATGGACATCATCCGCGAAGAGAACAAGACCTCCATGGTCAAGTCCTCCGATGGCGTTCCGACCCCTGCGGAAATCTGCAAGGTGCTAGACGACTATGTCATCGGGCAGGGCCGCGCCAAGCGCGTGCTCTCCGTGGCTGTCCACAACCACTACAAGCGCCTGCACCATGCGAGCAAGAATCAGGACGTGGAACTGTCCAAGTCCAATATCCTGCTGATCGGCCCCACCGGTTCGGGCAAGACGCTTCTGGCCCAGACGTTGGCGCGCATCCTCGATGTGCCCTTTACCATGGCCGATGCGACGACCCTGACCGAAGCCGGCTATGTCGGTGAAGACGTCGAAAACATCATCCTGAAGCTTCTTCAGGCTGCCGACTACAATGTCGAGAAGGCCCAGCGCGGCATCGTCTATATCGACGAAGTCGACAAGATCTCTCGCAAGTCGGACAATCCGTCCATAACCCGCGACGTTTCGGGCGAAGGCGTGCAGCAGGCTCTTCTCAAGATCATGGAAGGCACCGTTGCCTCCGTGCCTCCGCAGGGCGGCCGCAAGCATCCGCAGCAGGAATTCCTGCAGGTCGACACGACCAATATCCTCTTCATCTGCGGTGGTGCTTTCGCGGGTCTCGAAAAGATCATCTCGGCCCGCGGCGAAGGTTCGGGCATTGGCTTCTCGGCAACCGTCAAGGATCCGCAGGACCGTCGCGTCGGCGATCTGCTCAAGGACGTCGCGCCTGAAGATCTGGTGCGTTTTGGCCTGATCCCGGAATTCATCGGTCGTCTGCCGGTCCTTGCGACCCTCGAAGACCTCGACATTCCGGCTCTGATCGAAATCCTGACTGCGCCGAAGAACGCCTTGGTGCGTCAGTATCAGCGCCTCTTCCAGATGGAAGAAGTCGAACTGACCTTCCACGAAGACGCGCTCAAGGCGATCGCGGAAAAGGCCATCGAACGCAAGACCGGTGCCCGTGGCCTCCGCTCGATCATGGAAGCGATCCTGCTCGACACCATGTACGACCTGCCCTCGCTCGAGGGTGTCGAAGAAGTGGTGATCTCGGAAGAAGTGGTTAAGGGCAAAGACGCGCGTCCACTCTACATCTATTCCGAACGCCAGAAGGACGAAGAGCCGGCTTCGGCTTGACGTCTTTGAATGTGCTAATTGAAACGCCGGGCTTAGTGCCCGGCGTTTTGCTTTTCGAGGATGGTTTTCCCCTCACCCTAACCCTCTCCCCGGAGGGGCGAGGGGACGTATCGAGTTTGGGGCAAGATCTATTCTCAACCACTGGAGCAGTCCCCTCGCCCCTCCGGGGAGAGGGTGAGGGTAGCCTTGGCAACTGCCAGCTACCCCTCCGTCACAAACTCAACCGGCCCGGGCTCTTCGCCCATGATGGATCGGCCAAACAGGCTCGCCACGAGATCGACCATCAGGGTTGCGGTCTTGCCGCCATGGTCGAGGAAGGGATTGAGTTCCACCACGTCGAGCGAGCCGACAATGCCGCTGTCGTGGAGCATCTCCATGATCAGATGGGCTTCGCGATAGGTGAGCCCGCCAGGGACCAGCGTGCCGCCGCCGGGGGCGATAGCAGGGTCGATCGCGTCCACATCGAAGCTGACATGCAGGTGGCCTTTGGCAGATTTGACCCGCTCGATGATGGGCTGCATCAGGGCGACGACTCCCACCTGATCGATTTTGCGCATGTCGATAACTTCTACCCCGCGAGCGTGCAGGAGGCGCCGCTCGTCGCGATCGATGGATCGGGCACCAAAGATGGTGACGTTCTTGGGATCGATCCTGCCCAGCCAGTCTCCCCCAAAACTGTCGTCGAACCCAGGCTCACCGCCAAGCAGCGCAAGGGGCATGCCGTGAAGGTTGCCTGAGGGCGAGGTGTCCGGGGTGTTGTAATCGGCATGGGCATCGACCCAGAGCACGTGCACCGGCTTGCCCGAGTTTTGGCAATGCCGCGACACGGCCGACAGCGTGCCCATGGCGATCGAATGATCGCCGCCGACAAAGAGCGGAAAATTGCCCTCGGCAAGAATGTCTTGTCCGGCTTGGCTCACCCGCGCCGCCAGATCCAGCACGTCGCCCTTGCGCTCCTCGGGCAGACGCCAGCTCGATGGGTTCGTGCTCATCTCGGGATGAACACGCCGTAGATCGCCATGATCCGCAACCGAGTGCTCGAGATCCACCAGAGCCTCGAGCAGACCGGCAACGCGCAGCGCCTCCGGCCCCATGCCGCAGCCGCGCACCGATGCGCCTGCTGCAGTCGCAATTCCGAGGATGTCGATGCGCTTGGGTTTGACGCTCATGGCAGCTTTCCTGTTTGGGATTGTCTTTGCTGAACCTGTAACCAGATGTGGACGGGTTATGGTTCCGCTGAACCTGCAGCACAGGCGGAACCAGATTCTCTTTTGCAGCCAAGGCACACGCGTGTTTCTGCTTCCGGCGCATGGCACCTCTGCTAAGTGAGGGGACAAGTCACAAAACGGCAATGATTGACTTGCGGGCAGGGCGCTCGACCCTATTTATTAACCTGAATCGCCCAGCCTCCAGTGTCTGGGCAGTCGCAATACGGGCGCGCTACCCCAGATTCCTCCCGGCGCGCCCCGGAAAGGAAAAATGATGTCGGACGTCAATCCCACCGGCGAAGTGAGCCGGGACCGGGTTTACCCGGTTCTTCCCCTGCGCGACATCGTGGTCTTCCCCGGAATGATCGTGCCGCTGTTTGTCGGCCGCGAAAAATCCGTCAAGGCTCTTGAAGAGGTCATGCGGGACGACAAGCACATCCTTGTCGTGACCCAGAAGAACGCGCAGGACGATGATCCCGCGCCCGATCAGATTTACTCGACCGGTACGATTGCCACGGTGCTGCAGTTGCTCAAGCTGCCCGATGGCACCGTCAAGGTGCTTGTCGAGGGCCTGAGCCGCGCGACCATCGATACCTACCTCCAGACGGAGGAATATTTCGAGGCCGAGGCCAGCCCGCTCGACGAGCCCGAAGAAGACGCGACCGAGCTTGAAGCCTTGGCGCGTTCGGCCCAGAGCGAGTTCGAAAATTACGTCAAGCTGAACAAGAAGATCTCGGCAGAGGTCGTGGCTGCGGTCGGTCAGATCGAAAGCCCGAGCAAGCTCGCTGATACCATTGCCAGCCATCTCGTGATCAAGATTCCTGAAAAGGAGGATCTGCTCTCGACCGTTTCGGTGATCGAACGTTTCCAGAAGGTCATCGGCCTGATGGAAGGCGAGATCGGCGTGCTGCAGGTCGAAAAGCGCATTCGCTCGCGCGTCAAGCGCCAGATGGAGAAGACCCAGCGCGAGTACTATCTGAATGAGCAGATGAAGGCCATTCAGAAGGAGCTCGGCGACGGCGAAGACGGCGCCAACGAGATCACCGAACTCGAAGAGCGGATTGCCAAGACCAAGCTTTCCAAGGAAGCGCGGGCCAAGGCCGATGGCGAAGTCAAAAAGCTCAAGGCCATGAGCCCGATGTCGGCTGAAGCGACGGTGGTTCGTAACTACCTTGATACGCTTCTCGGCCTGCCATGGGGCAAGAAGAGCAAGGTCAAGCGTGACCTGAACCTGGCCGAGAAGGTCCTCGACGAAGATCATTACGGCCTCGAAAAGGTCAAGGAACGCATCCTTGAATACCTGGCTGTCCAGGCCCGCACCGGCACGCTCAAGGGCCCGATCCTCTGCCTCGTTGGCCCTCCGGGTGTCGGCAAGACCTCGCTTGGCAAGTCGATCGCTAAGGCGACCGGCCGCGAATTCGTGCGCATGGCGCTCGGTGGCGTCCGTGACGAAGCCGAAATCCGCGGGCACCGCCGCACGTATATCGGCTCCATGCCCGGCAAGATCATCCAATCGCTCAAGAAGGTCGGCAAATCCAACCCGCTCTTCCTGCTCGATGAGATCGACAAGATGGGCCAGGATTTCCGCGGCGATCCGTCGTCCGCCCTGCTCGAAGTGCTCGATCCGGAACAGAACAACACGTTCGCCGATCACTACCTCGAGGTCGATTATGACCTTTCGGACGTGATGTTCGTGACGACCTCGAACACGCTCAACATCCCCGGCCCGCTGATGGACCGCATGGAGATCATCCGCCTCTCGGGCTACACCGAAGAGGAAAAGCACGCGATCTCCAAGCAGCACCTGATCCCGGAAGCCGCCAAGGAAAATGGCGTCGCGCATGGCGAATTCGTGCTCAGCGATGAGATGCTGATGAAGCTCATCCGCGGCTATACCCGCGAAGCCGGTGTCCGCAATCTCAAGCGCGAGATTTCCAAGCTCATGCGCAAGGCTGTCACCGACATCGTGCGCACCAAGGTCAAGTCGATCGAGATCACCGATGAAAGGCTCGCCGAATATCTCGGACCGCTGATCTTCAAACATGGTGAGATTGAAGCCGAATCGCAGGTCGGTCTCGTCACCGGTTTGGCCTGGACGTCTGTCGGCGGCGAAATCCTGACCATCGAAGGCGTGATGACGCCGGGCAAGGGCCGCATGTCGGTCACCGGCAACATCAAGGAAGTGATGAAGGAATCTCTGACTGCCGCCACGGCCTATGTGAAGTCCCGCTCGATCGACTACGGCATCAAGCCGCCCATGTTCGATACGCGTGACATTCATGTCCACCTGCCTGAAGGCGCCACGCCCAAGGATGGTCCCTCGGCCGGTATTGGCCTTGCCACAGCCATCGTGTCGGTGATGACCGGCATTCCGGTGCGCAACGATGTCGCGATGACTGGCGAAATCACGCTGCGGGGCAGGGTGCTTCCGATCGGTGGCCTCAAGGAGAAGCTGCTTGCAGCGCTCCGCGGTGGCATCAAGACCGTGCTGATCCCCGAGGAGAACATCCGCGATCTCCAGGAGATCCCGGACATCGTCAAGGAAGGTATGGAGATCGTGCCGGTGTCCCGCATGGGCCAGGTGATCGAGCGCGCTCTCGTGCGTGTGCCCGAGCCGATCGAGTGGAACTTCGACGAAGCTCCGGCTGTCGCAAAGACCGAAGCCACTGAAGACACCTCTGCAGGCATGACGCACTGAGCATAGCCAGAGCTGAACTGAAAACGGCGGTCCAAGGGGCCGCCGTTTTCGCTTGAATTTGCCCGTGTCGCTTTCGGGTCATCGGCAGGTGGCCCAAACGGGCGGAATGATGGTGAAAATGCCCGGAATCCGGTCTTTTCGGCCTTGTCGAGCTTAGGATTCCGCGCCATTAACATTTCCGTACCGTTCGGCCTCGCCAAAAGGGCGGAAACTCTTGCGTTTGAGCCAGAATCGACCAAGGGTTGCCGCCACCAAGCTTCGCCAGCGAGGGCGGGCATTCACTGTGAGGATACGCAATGAACAAGAACGATCTGGTTGGCGTCGTTGCCGACAAGGCTACGATCACCAAGGCTCAGGCTGCCGAGGCGGTTGACGCAGTGTTTGAGGCCATCACGGCTTCGCTCAAGGCCGGCGACGAAGTTCGTCTGGTTGGCTTCGGCACCTTTGCCGTTTCCCAGCGTAAGGCCTCCACCGGCCGCAATCCTGCCACCGGCGCCGAAATCCAAATTCCGGCCTCGAACCAGGCCAAGTTCAAGCCCGGCAAGGGCCTCAAGGACGCGATCAACTAAGACCGCGCTTCACTCGCAATTTGCCAACGGCCTCGACGTTCTGCGTCGGGGCCGTTTGCTTTTGTGCAAATTGCCTGTTGACGGCAGAGGCCCGGCACCCTAATCAGAGCGCCGTTCCAGACCAATGGTCGGACGGGCGATTAGCTCAGTTGGTAGAGCGTCTCGTTTACACCGAGAATGTCGGCGGTTCGAGTCCGTCATCGCCCACCATTTCCCCCTTCCTTTTGTGCCGCCATCTTCTTCCTCCAACCGGGGATGAAGAAACTCGGCTTGTGGCTTGAACGTAAATAGTTTTCCACAGGCTGGGGCTGTCATGTGAAGTTTTTATGAGAGTGTCGCTTGAGGCGCTTGACTTAGGAAAGGGGGCTGGGTACATCAGCCTCACGTTCAGCGAACAAGCGGTTGCAAACAACCGGTTCGCCGATGCGGGAGTAGCTCAGTTGGTTAGAGCGCCGGCCTGTCACGCCGGAGGTCGCGGGTTCGAGCCCCGTCTCTCGCGCCACCCTTTCTCTTTAAAAGTGCTAGGGAATTTATTAGGGTGGCGTCTCAGGGCTCGGCCCTGTTTCAACTTTTTTTCTGAACCAGTTTCAACTTTCTGAACTCGTTCTGTTCCGAAGCCAGCTTTTTGCGGCCGATCTTTCGAGCAAGGTCTGCCTCGCGCACGGCTGCGACCTTGACCGGCATGTAGGTCTTTTGCAGCTTCCGGTTCTCGTCGATCGAGTTGCCCATTTGGGCGGCGATCGAATGGACCGACGCGCCGCCGGCATTGGCTTCGACGGCGCCAGAGCGGCGCATATCCATTAGCCTGCGTTTTTCATCAGGGCCGAAAGTCCGCTTCCGCAAGTCGGCGAAATCATCGACGAGCGAGTCCTTCGTGTAGGGCGTAGGTGGGCGAGGTCGGCCGCCGTTGCCGGTTGGGGTAAACCCGCGCGTGCGGAACATCGGCGCGTCGTCGTGCAGCTCGAAGGGCAGGGAGGCGATATAGGTTTCGACCAGGCGACGGGTGCGGCGGGAGAGAATACCGAAGGCAGCTTCGCCGGTCTTGGCGCGATCGATTTCGAAGGCCATGTCCGATTCACTGAGCAGCGCCTTGCGCGGCGTAAGCGTTCTGGTGTCGACCGGGGCGAATTGGGTGTCCCATGAAATCGCGATTATGCAGGCAAGGCCGACATAGCCGTCGCGGATGGCCTGCTTGACCAGGCGGGCGACTTCGCCCTCGGTCCAAGTCTCAGTGCGGCCAGCGACGCCGATCTTACGGATGCCGAGCGAGGGATCATCGCCGTCGACGAGCTTGAGGCTGCGGAGCGCGCCCAGGTGAATGCAGCTGCGGGCGCGGCGGCGCTAAAAGAAGGCGAGCTGATCTATCTGACGGACGAGAAGGTGTTCGCTGGGGCTACGAGCGCGGGTGAATATGCCGGGCTGGTGGAATTCGCCACTCAGGAAGAAGCCGAAGCAGGCACGGTCGAGAACAAGGCTATGAACCCGCTGCGGGTGAAGCAGGCTGTTGCGGCTCTGGGCGGCGGTAAGGTCAGAACATCAATCAGTGGGAGCGTCCCATTACTAGCCAGTGATGCGAATGGCACGGTCATACAGAGCGGTTTTAGCTCTGCGGGATCAATTACCACCTTTCAGATTCCATCAGATGCAAACGCCACCATCGCGCAGGGTTCCATAATACGGGTGATATCCGCCAGACCGACACTTGCCTCCCGAGTGGAAGCTGATCCTGGTGTTACGCTCAATTTCATGGATGCGCCATTTATTAGCCCGCTTGGTAGCGCAGACCTTGTCAAAACAGGTGCAAACCAATGGTCGATTATCAACTATTCTGAACTTGATGGCCGCCCTACTATCTTAGGGTACTTTGCCTCTGCGACAGCTTCCGATCTCAACCTAGCCTTTGGCTCCATAGGGGTGCCCAATACGGCGGCGGGTGTGCTTCACGTGTTGTTTTGTGAAACGGCCGCACAGGCTGTCTCGACACCTGCTGGTTATACAGTCATTCCAGGGTTGCCCCAGACCACGGGGACAGCTGGAAGCACGTCCGCGACAGCCCTATATGGCTTCTATCGGGTGCTAGATGGATCCGAAACCTCCGTCAGTATTCCGGCCCCAGGCGACCATCTCGTTTATCAGTCTCTGTTCATTACCGGTGCTGACCCAGTCACGCCATTTGCTGTTGGGGCGGGAAACGTTGCAGGCACGGCAGCGACGGCGGTGTCTATGCCAACCGTAACAACGGTGCGAAACGACAATCTGGTGATTGCCGCAGTTGCCTATGCCACGGACACAAACGTTGCTCAGTTTTCCGGGCCGGTTAACACGAACCTCTCGTCGTTGATCGTTAAAAACGACCGTGCCTCTAACACTGGCAACGGCGGAGGCATTGCGCTGGTCACCGGCATCAAGGCCGCCCCTGGCGCAACGGGGATCACGACAGGCACCCTAGCCACGTCCTCTGTTCAAGCCAGATGGACTGGAGCGATCAACCCCAAGTAGCAGCTTAGCTCCCCCTCAGGAATCCCCATGCTCACCGCAACGTATAACGTCCCGGCGTCCGACTGGACGCGGGCGATCGATGCTGCTTTGCTGGAGTGGAGCGAGCATCTGGTTGGCAGCGCCAACTTCAATATTGAGCTGGCGTTCGACACTGAGACTGGCTTCCTCGCCTATGCTGGTCCGCGCCAATGGGTTGACGCTGACATTCTAGACGGCAAGACCGTTTGGCTTCCATCGGCGACAGCCGACCGGGTCACCGGAACGGACGTCGCGCCCGGTCGGGTCGACTTGCGGATCACGGTCAACCTAGACTGGCCGTGGTTCTTCGGTGAGACTGAAGCAACCCCGTCCAGCCATTATTCCGCCACTTCGGTCATGGTGCACGAACTCGCCCATGGCCTTTTCATGATCGGGTCTGAAAGTACCGTCACACCGTTCCGGCTTTGGGCTGACGCCCACCCGCATCACCACGACGACGACCACACTAATCATCTCGCAGATCGGTCGTCGGTTATGTTCTGGCAGGGGAAGCGCGGCCCAAGTTGGGAACTCTCCGACCTCGACATCATCGCAGCGGGCGGCTCCGGCTTGGCAACCCACGGCGACGATCTGATCTACCTGCCGCACTTGCCCGGCGCTACGGTAGACGACGGGCAGGGCGACGACACCGCGATCTGGCTCGGTCGGTTCAACGACTTTGACACCGTACTAGTCAACATCGAACGCCTCGAGCTGCGCGGGTCCGACCCGCTCACCACCCAGCAGCAAGAGCTTTACAGGATCTATGACGCTGCCTTTGGCCGGGTGCCTGACCTCGACGGCTTAAAATATTGGGCGGCCAGTGGCGAGGGCATCGAAAGTATGTCCGAACACTTCGTGGGATCGGACGAGTTCGCGGCGCTCTATCCGACGCGCGATCGCGGCGACTTTCTGACCGCGCTCTATGCCAATGTGCACGACCGCGCGCCGGACGAAGAGGGCTTCGCCTACTGGATGGGTCGAGTCGATTTGGACGATGCGGGGTTGCTGAAGAGCTTTGCGCTATCTGACGAAAATCGATCCGCTGACTACATCTTTCTTGCGTGAAATCCTTACCTCGTAAGGAGTAAAGTCAACCGATTTTAACTTCGGGAACTTTGCTTAATAATTTGTGGTAAAATAAAAAGTGCAAGGGTTAATGCTCTGTAAGTAATAGCATTTTTTCTTGTTTTTGAGCGATTGCCGTGGTTTACGCACACTCAGCCCAATTGACAGTCTCGGCTTACCCATAGTTATCGTTCCTCGAAATTCTTGGGAGACGAGACTTGGATACCGAAATCAGCGTAGAAATCGCCCGCCTTTATGTGTCTTTTTTTCACCGTGCGCCCGATCCGGAAGGGCTGCAGTACTGGATGGATCGCTATGAAGAAGAAGTAGCGAAGGGCCAGGATGCCGATCTGTTCCTGGAAAGCATTGCCGATAGCTTTGCCCAGAGCCCGGAAGCCAAGGCAATTTATGAAACGGTGGCTAACCCCACCCAGGCACAGCTGGAAGACTATGTTTCCGAGGCCTACAACAATCTCTTTGGTCGCGAGCCGGACGCCGAAGGTCTGGCCTACTGGACAGGACGCTGGCAGACCGAAGTCGAAGCCGGCCGCCCTGGTGTCCGCGTGCTCTTCGAGATCGAAAACGCAGCCCGTGGCAGCTCGAATGCTAATGACGTTGCTGCCCTGCAGAACAAGGCCGAAGTTGCTGCGAAATTTACCACGGACTTTATCGCCTCCAAGGCAACCTGGACACAGGCCGATATGGACAGGGCCGGCACGCTGCTCGAAGGCGTCGACCACACGCCGGCGTCAGTCGTGAAGGTGAATGAAGAAAACGCCAAGTATATCGAAGAGCGCACGCCAGTGGCTCCGGAAGAGCCTGGTCCGGTTACGCCTGGCCCAGGCCCCCAGCCTGAGCCTGATGCGACCAAAGTCACTACTGAGGCCGAGCTGCTTGCCGCACTGGAAGACAAGACGATCGAAACCATCACCGTTGCGGGCGACATAACGCTGACAGAGACGCTCGTCATTAACCGCGCGGTCACGATCTTGGGAGAGGAACTCCCGCAAATTGACAGGAAAGGCGTTGCTTACCACGAGATCACGCTGGCCGATCGCGATGTGGGCATTCAGGTTTATTCGAACGGCGTAACGTTGCAGAACCTGTACTACGACGCGTCTGCTGTGAATAAGTATGGCATCAAAGTTGAGCCAATCCATGGCTCAACCGAGAGGCTGTCCGACTTTAGTTTGAACGGTGGCTCGATCTCCGGCTCGGGCAGCTCCAACGTCGACCTGAACTCTGTCACCAAGTCGGCAATCACCAACTTTGGATCGACGTTCAGCGGCGGGAACGGCATCACTCTTACCGATAGCACTGAGGTCAGTCTCACCAATGTCAGTGTATATAGCAATGCTTGGGGCGGCGTAGCGCTTTACAGCAAGGGCGGGTATTTCCCCTTTGATGGAGGCACTTCCGGCATAACCATATCGGGTAACATTCACGACGTTCCTGCCGTTTACGCGCAGGAGCATAACTCGACTTCAGTCGAAGGCATCCGGCTAGACCTGTTTGGGAACAGCTCCGTTTACGGAGTGAGCATCGGCGACAAGACGATGTTCTTCCCGTCAGAGGGTCTGGCCTCGCAATATGCAGCTGCTCAAGTTGAGGGTAAGGCAGATATGGAAGCCATCGTTTCCCTGCTCAGCCCCAACCAAGCAGGCTACAGTGCGGACACGGGTAAAATCATTGGGGCCCACATCAGCGGCACCGATGGCTCAGATACAATTGAAGGCACCCTAGGCAACGACTTCATCTCTGCAGGAGCTGGCAACGACATTATTGACCTTACAGCACCAATGTCGGGGTCTGACACAGTCTACTTCGATACTGCGGACGGCGGCCACGACACGATCATCGGCTTCCGTGCGGCGGGTGAGGTGTTTCATCCACAGGACGATATACTCGTCCTGGAGGGCGCGGCAGATCTGCTTTCCGTTGCTTTTGTTTACGACGAAATTCACGCTGAAGAAGATGGATTTGATTTCGATCAAAACACTGTTGACGTCGTTCTGAACTTTGTTGCTGGCGGTTCTGTTACCTTTAAGGACTTCATTGGTCAAAAAACTAATACTGGTCCGTGGTTCAATAATGAGACTTCGTATCATTTTGAGGTCATCGGCGATGGTGCTATTGGTACCTACACCGGGCCCAACCTTATCGAGGACGTGAAGGCACTCTTTGGTGACTCGCTGGTTTACAGCTGGGAATACCAGTGACCGTTAGCTAGCCTGCAAGGATCGAGAAGCCCGGTGTTCGCATCGGGCTTTTTGTTGCACAATCCGCGCCAGCATCCAGAGTAACCTCAGAGACAAACATTGGGCAGGCACCGTAACCCCGAAGCGTCTGTAGAGCGCGTTCTTGAGTACAAGCGCTATTTGCGATCAATCGCAGATGAACGCCCGTTCGGGACATTGGCGCGTGTCGCGGCGGTCACCGGCGTCAGCGCCGGCCGGGTTTCGCATATGCTGAACCCGGAGAAGGGATCGCCGATCCCCGAAACACATGCCGATGCGCTGATGAATGCCATTGGCCTCAAAAGCAAAGAGCGGCGCAGGTTTGTGCAGCTCTATCTGCGCGCCCACACGGCCCGCGAAAGTGCCTTTCCGTCGCTTTTGCCACGGCCACCGACCCATCGCAGGATCTCCGTTCGCATCCCTGTTTCGCCAAGCGCCGAACTTGATGCGCTGATCGACCGAACGGTCCACAGGCTTGCCATGGAAGTCGTTCGCTCGATCATCCACGCTTCAGGCGCGCAGCCGCCTGAGGGCGACGACGAGAACTTCGACGATCTTCAATTCGTCGATGACACCGACACCTAACTAACCACGCCTCCCGCTCCGCTTTCCGCACCCGCGCCCTTCTGGTCCGCGGGCGCTTCTACGTGGGTCGACCCCAAATCGGCCGGCTGGCTGATCCTTCCCACCCCGGCCTCAGCGTCGGGTTTTTTCTTGCCTTCATCATCCAAAAGGAGACCCCGATGACCGCACCGGTTTTCGGCATGACTTTTTCGCGGCCGGACGACGAGCCGATCCCGGTCCTGGGCGCCGACTTTTCCAAGGCGCTTTTGATCGAAACTTCGGCGGATGCCGATGCGACGGCGTTTCCGCTGACGGACGCCAACAACTATGTGCCCGTGCGCATCTCGACGAGCGATGCGGCCATGGTGGCCAAGCTCGGCACAGGCGCGCTGCGCGATGCCGTCAACGCCATTAATGCCCAACTCTCGGGCCTCAATGCCGGTGGCGATGTGACTATCCTGCGTGTGGCCGAGGGGGCGAACGCGGCAGCGACGGCCGCCACTATTGCTGCAGCGCTCGATCCGGCAAAGATTGCGACGATCCCGTCGCTGGTCAATGCCACGCCGCGCCTGGTGTGGGCAGGACGCGGCGCCTATCGGCTCGACAATGAGACGGTCGGGCCGGTCGCGGCCGCCTATCACCCGGCGCTCGAGCGGCTCTTGGCCGTTGGTGTGCTCGATGTCGATGATACGTCGACGGCTAGTGCGATCAGTGCGCGCGAGACGCTCAATTCCGAGCGCATCATTCCTGTCGGCGTGGCGGCGCGGGTCTATGAGGGCGAAGACATAGTCACTCGCGCCATGGGGCCGCGCATCATCGGCCTCTTCATGCGCATCGACAATGCTAACGAAGGCAAGCCGTTCAACCCGATCGCCAATCGCACAATCTACGGTCTTGCAGGTCTCAGCCGGAGAATTCCGTTCTCGCTGCTCGATGGCTCGACCGAGGGTCAGCAGCTGCTTGAAAGCGAAGTCTCGATCGTCGTTGCCGGGGAAAGCGGTGTCGATGGCGCGATCGCCGATGGCGGTTTCAGTTTCATCGGCACAGACAACACGACGACGGGCGAGCTCTGGAAGCAGATCCACCAGGTGCGCGGAGCGGACTACCTGACCGTCAAGATGATGCAGATCACGCGGCCATTCTTTGGACGGAAGATCAGCGCCAGCATGGCGGAGGCCTGGCTGACCAGCATCAAGTTCATGCTGCGCGACCACAAGGCCGATGAAGACATCCTTGGCTACAAGGTCGAATTCCGTGCCAGCAAGAACAGCCCTGAAGAAATCCGGATGGGCAGGCTGACGGTCAATCTCAACATCGAGCCTGCGCCGGCCTTCAAGGTCGCCCATCACGAGGTGCGCCGCTATCGCCCGGCCGTCGAGGGCCTCGTCGCCGACATCATCGCGCGCCTCACCGCCGCCGCCTAAGGACAGACACCATGACACAAGCTGCACTTCACCTCCTGGTCAACGTCGATGTGCGTCGGGTTTCCAAGCCCGACTTCACGCGCAAGACCATGATCAGCACACTAACCATGCCGCCGCTGACGTTGATGACGGCCGAGCACAATCCCGGCGGCGGGACGGGCGCCGTCAACTTCACCAATCCACGCGTCGAGGCGCCTGAGCCGGCCCTTACCGCGAAGGGCATCGACACCGAGATCTTCACCGGCTTTGGCGAGGTCGATCGCTATGTGTTCGCTGCCAGCTACAAGAAGCGCGGATCTGGTGGCGGCGGCCTGGTTCCGGCCCGGGCGATCATCGAAGGCGCTGTCACGACCTGGGAGGCCGATGAGAGCGATCCGGCGGAAATGCAGGGCAGCACGCATGGCTTCAATGAAGTCACGCATTACGAGCTCGTCGTCGCCGGCGACGAGCTTTTCTATTGGGATTTCTGGGAAGGGGTGCTGCGCATGGGTGGCATTGACCTGACAGCCGCCCGTCGATCAGCGCTCGGCGCCTGATCCAAACCTTCTTTGCGGCGCCCGGGTGGCGCCGCTTTCCTTTTGAGGACGGACAATGACCGAAAATATCTCAGTGAAACTTTCCCGCCCCATCATGCACCATGGTCAGGAGGTCGCAGAGCTGACGTTCCGCGAGGCCAATGTCGGCGACATGATCGCCGCAGACGAAGTGCAGGGCGACTTTGCCAAGACGGCGGCCATGCTGGCCTCGATGGCGGGTGTCGATATCGACACGTTCAAACAGCTGCCGCTGCGCGATCTAAACAAGATCACCAAAGCGACGAACGGCTTTTTGGGAAACGACGATACCCCCGGAGGACAGTGGCTCCGCGTAGCCGTTCTCCTTTCGCACCATTGCTCGACCTCGATCTCTGAGGTTGAGCAGCTGCCGATCCGAAAAGCGGCTCGGTGGCATAACGAACTCTCGAAAATGCTGAGCGGAGGCCGCCGTGGCGAAACTCGAAAGTAGCCTGATCCTGTCGCTGATCGACAGGGTCAGCGCTCCGGCACGAAAGGTTTCCCGCGACCGTATCTCGCCTCAACGACGCCGCGAAAGCCAATCGCCGCGCGATGGAAGAGATGCAGGGTCAGGTGCTTGGTGCGGTCGGTGCCGGGTATGCGCTCTATCGTGGCCTGGCGGCGCCAGTGAATGCGGCCGTGGGCTTTGAGAGCGCCATGGCCGATATCGCCAAGGTCACCGATTTCAGCGCCGACGGCTTGAACGCTTATGGCAAGGAGCTGCGCGCCCTTGCCACGTCCGAAATTCCGATGGCTGTCAACGAACTTGCTGCGCTCTCGGCAGAAGCGGCGGCGGCCGGAATCGCGCAGGAAGACCTGCTCGAATTCACCCGCCTTACGGCCAAGGCTGCTGTTGCCTGGGGTGTTTCAGGCGCTCAAGCCGGCGAGGATCTGGCCAAGCTGCAAACGGCGCTCGGGATGACGGTGGAAGAAACGCAGAAGTATGCGGACGCCATCAATCATATCTCGGACAACACGGCTTCGACGGCGCCCAACCTGATCACATTCGCCAAGGAAGTCGCCGTTCAAGGCGAGTTCTTTGGTTTCAGCAAGGAACAGACCCTGGCCTTCGGTTCGGCCATGATCAGTGCTGGCGCTGAGGCGAATGTGGCGGGAACGTCTTTCCGCAATATGGGTCGGGCGCTGACCAAAGGAACGTCGGCCACCACAAGACAGCAGAAAGCCTTCAAAAGGCTCGGCATGGATGCGGCGAAAGTCGCCTCGGCCATGCAGGAAGATGCCGTCGGCACAACGCTCGAGGTCATCGATGCGATCGGCAGGCTGCCGGCGGAAACGCAAGCTGCTGCCATTTCCGATCTTTTCGGTGACGAAGCGCAGGCGTTGATCCCCTTGCTTGGCAATATCGACCTTTTGAAACAGTCCCTTGGGCTGGTCGGCAGCGAGATGGCCTATGTGGGCAGCGTTGGGCGAGAATTCGAGAACCGCGCTGCAAGGACCGAGTTTGCGATCCAGCGGTTCAAAAACCAGGTCAATGATCTCGGCATTACCGTTGGCAGCATCCTCTTGCCGCCTCTCAATGATTTTCTTGCGGTTGCGGGGCCGCTGGCCCTGTGGGTGGCCGAGCTGGCAGAGGCTCACCCGGACCTGACCCGAAACGTCCTTGGCGCTGCTGCCGCCCTTATCGCTGCGCGTTGCTGCCATTGGCCTCAAATTTCTCGGGCTGGTCGGCAAGGGTGGGGTCATCGATCTTCTGACCCTTGGAACCAAGGGGCTGATCGAGCCGCTTGGCAAGGTCCGCAAAGAGCTGGGCCTGATCTCGGCGCTTGCTTCAACCGGCGCTTTCAGTGGATTCGAAACCCTTGCAGCACGGCTGGGCGCCGTAGCCAAGGTGGTGCCAGGCCTGAGCCTGGCGGGGCCCGCGCTCGGCGCCATTGTGACGGCTCTTGCCGGCATTACCTTGCCTGTTGCCGCCGGCATTGCCGCGGTCGCTGGGGCTGGTTTCCTGATCTATAAATATTGGAATCGCATCGGCGCCTTTGTCAGCGGTTTTGCTTCGGCCATGGCAACGGAATTGCAGCCGGCACTTGATGCCATCAGGCCAGTCCTGGACTGGTTCGCGCCTCTTGGCGAGCTGATCGGGAACGGCTGGAACCTGGCCAAGTCGGCGCTTGATGGTGTGGGGAGCCTCCTGAGTGGATTGTTTTCGCAAGAGCAGCTTACTCCTGAACAGGAAGAAGCGCTCCGCTCATCAGGCCGCAGGCTCGCAGAGGCGCTCGTTGGCGCGTTTTCGGGCGTCGGCCAGATGTTGTCGGACGCGATCACTGGCTTCAACTGGGTGCAGACGGGTATCGACCTCATGAACGCGATCTGGAAAGGCATGAAATCCATTGCCTCCAAGATGGTGGCGGATCTCGCCAATCAGATTGCCAGCATCAACCCATTCGGAGGCGGCGGAGGCGGAGACGCTTCAGGGCCAAGGCAAGTCCAGCCTGGCGACAAAACGCCGGGAGGGGATGTCATAGGAGACGCCTTTGCCAAGGGAGGGCGGTTCAACAGCGGCGTCGCTCTGGTGGGCGAGGAGGGGCCGGAGCTTGTCGAATTTGGTGGTCCCGGAAATGTGCACACCGCTGCAGAGACGCGCGGCATCCTTGGTGGGGCAGGCGGCTCGGGTGTCGGGTCAATCACCATCGCGGCGCCCCTTATTGGCTCTGTGACTGTCCATAACATGGCCGACGTGGATCGGTTGATGAACGAGATTGGCCAGAAGCTCACCGACATGATCTCGGGTATTCAGGCCGACACGGGCTACAGGGTGGTGTGATGCTTTACTAGATCGGGTCGCTGACCCTCGACACACATCCGTTCAATGCGGACGAAATGAGCCGTTCGGCCTCGGCTGACTTTGCTGTCAAGGCGCTGGTCGGCACGCTACCGGGCCGCGAATTCATGGGAGAGGGTGACGATAAAATCACCCTCTCCGGCCAGTTGCTGCCGTTCAAAACCGGTGGCTTGACCGAGCTTCAAACGGCGCACGGCTTTCGCCAGTCGGGCCAGAAGCTGCCGGTCATGCGGGGCGACGGGAAGATGTTCGGATGGTTCGCCATTGAGAGTATTTCTGAAAGCCATCGTGACCTCATGAAAGACGGTGTCGGCTATCGCGTCATGCACACGATCGCGCTCATCAAGGTCGGTCCCGAGGGAGCTTCGCCGGGGATCATCGGCGGCATTCTTTCGCTGTTCAGCCAGGCAGGTCTTTGATGACGCAAAGCTTTACCATCAAGCGGGAGGGGGTGACCCTTGATCTCCTGCTTTATCAGGTGCACGGCGTCGAGGGGCCAGCGATGCTCGAGGTCGCGCTTGGCCTCAATCCCGGGCTGGCCGATATGGGGCCGTTCATTCCGCTCGGCACGACGGTGATCGTGCCCGACAAGCCGGCGCGGGACGTGTTCCGCGTTCGCCCGACCGTTTCTCTTTTCGGATAGTTCACATGCCATGGAAAGTGGATTGGCGTGTTCTGGTCGATGGCCAGGACATGACCTCGGCTATGCGGCCGTTCCTGATTTCGGTTTCGATCACTGATAAGGACGGCACGGCCGGCGATACCTGCCAGATGCAGTTCGACGACAGCGATGGGCAGATCAGCCTGCCCCAAGAGGGTGCAAAGGTGCAAGTCTATCTCGAGGGCGCGCTCAAGTTCGACGGGACCGTCGACACGGTGCGATTTGCGCTGTCGCGTGGCGGCGGTCGAACACTCAATGTCAGCGCCAAGGGACTTGATGCCAACGGCAAGGTCAAGCAGCCGCAGTCCTTTCATATGGATGATGCGTCGCTGCAGGGCTTTCTCGACAAGGCTGCGAGCAATGCGGGTCTTGCCGGCATCAAATTCGATCCGGCATTTGCCAATATCCAGCGAGACTATTGGTCTGCAGATTCGGAAAGCTTTCTGCACCTGGGGCAGAAGATCGCTCGGGAGGTTGGCGGGACGTTCAAGATCCGCGGCGACTGGGCCGTGGTGGCCAAGCGTGGGAGCGGGTTGTCGCCGAGCGGGGCAGCGCTGCCGCCCGTGATGGGTGTCGTTGGTGTGAACGTCATTCGCCTCGACATCGAACCGATCTCGATGCGCGATCGGTTCAAGACTTCGGTTGTGCGCTACTTCGACCGACCGGAGGCAATGTTCAAAACGGTGGAGGTGGGGACGGACGACGAGCGGGCGAAAGTTGACCGCGAAAGCCTGACCAGTGCTGTCGATGAAGCCCATGCGCGCGAGATTGCCGAGGGGCGAAAGTCAGACAGCAAGCGAGAGGGTGGCGACGGTTCGGCGGAGCTGGACCTCGACATCGACGCGCAGCCGGAAGCGCAGTTCATCCTGCGAGGTGCCCGGCCTGGGGTGGATGGCGCCTACAGGATTGCCAGCGTTGGTCATAAGGTCGATCGTGGTGGTGGCTCCACGACTTCGCTTGAGCTCAAGGAGCCGGGGCAGGGTGCGGGGTCCGATGATCGTGCGGCGTGAGGCTCTCTCAACTAGCTGCTGACGAGCGGCACAGTTGCAGGGTCCGATAGGTGGCTAGGCGGATTAGTCAGCCAGGCCCGGGGGCAACGTCCCAGATTTGAATAGGACCTTTGGCTCATCATAGGTGTCGGCCTCAACATCGACGTCAGCTGAATAGGCCCAGATACCGGCACGTGTCGGTGCGATACGTTCCGCCGCCGCGATGGCTTTGTCCGCTGTCTTGTACTGCTGCGGTTGGTCCGGCTCCAACTTTCGGCCCTTTTGCCGAAAGCCTTGAACGAAAAACAGTGTCGGCATCGCCAAACCTCCGAGGTTGGCCTGCGGCATAGCAGATTCTCAACATCACAGGAGGCATCATGGCTGATGAATGCGGTTTGACTGCAAGAATGGTTCTGAATCTCAGCGTTGCCGTAGAGCCATGAACCACGGATGGCAGACAACGCCGTAGATCGCGCCTGCCACAGCCCAGATGGTCCAATGGCCGCCATCGGTAGCAGTATCGATGACGAAGCCAAACACGCCTAGCAACACAGTGGCGATAGCGATCTTCAGAATTGGCGACATAGGTAGCCCCTTTTGATGTCGTTCTAGACGCCTGACCTTCTCAGCCAGCAGATCGTGCCTCTGCCTCAGAGCAAAACCATCGTTCGCCGTATTCGGGGCGAATGGTCGTCTCAGCATAATAGCGCTGTCCGGGAACGTGGTAGATGCGCTCGCCGCTGCCGATGCTGACATTGCCCTTGATGTTGCAATTTTGGCCGAAGCCCGCAATGGCGCGCGAAACCATAGATGCACCGCGATCAGGCGTTGCCAGGACCATCACGCCAACGAAGCCTATTGCTGCGGCGGCGCAGACAAAGATCAGATCACGCATGGGGCATCTCCTCGCCCTGATCTGTCCACTCCTTCAAGCATCAAACAAGTCCAGCCTAAGCGGCTGGTAAACGGGAAATTTCCAACATCGTTAGGAGGCTATCATGGCTGATGCAAAGTTCGCCCGGTGTCATGCCGTCACCGCGAAATGGGAGGGCGGCTGGTCGAACCACGCCGCAGACCCTGGCGGCAAGACGATGTACGGCATTACCGAAGCCGTCTATCACCAGTGGCTCCGCAAGAAGGGGCAGGGCGCCAAGCACGTGCGCAACATCACCCGGGTCGAGGCGGAACAGATCTATTTCGACCAGTACTGGAAGCCGGCAGGCGGGCCGACACTGGCCGTTGGCGTCGATCTCGCCACTTATGACGCCGCAGTCAATTCTGGCGTCTCGCGTGGCCGCAAGTGGCTGATGGCCGGGCTCGATCCGAAAGACGATCACGTCCATACCGTCAAGAATATCTGCCGCCAGCGTCTTGGCTTCGTCCAGTCTCTCAACACGTGGAAGGTGTTCGGCAGGGGCTGGGGCAACCGCATTGCCGACATTCAGGCCAAGGGCGTTGCCTGGGCACTGGCCGCCGCGAATGATCCGCACGTGGTCAAGCAGCAGCTCGAGGACGAGGCCGATAAGTCCAAGGCCACGGCCGGCCAGCAGACCGGTGCAGCAGGGGCGGCTGGCGCCGGCGGGGCAGGGGCAGTCGGCGTCGATCAAGTCGACACCACGCTCTTTGCCAATGGCTGGGTAGTCGTCGGGCTGGTGATTGTCGCCGTCGCTGTCGTCTTCGTGCTGGCCTCGCGCGCCAAGGTCAACAGCCAGCAGGCCGAGGCCTACCGGCGCGAAGCCGCGGCGCTCTAACCGGTCCAATCATCTCTGTTCGTCATCCGCCGCCTGAGGGCGGCTTTTTTCATGTCTGGAGGCAGCTCATGAACCTGCAAACATCAATCGCGACTGGCATTCTCGACGAGGTGTTCAAGCGCGCACTCAAGCCCGCCACTCATCAAGAGGTGCAGCGCGCGCCACAGGTGGCGTATGAGGCCGCAAAGGAGCTGGCGCCAGTTCTGGTCAACATGACCAACAATGAGCCGTGGTATCAGTCCCGCATGACCTGGGGCGCGATCGCGGCGATCCTCGGCGGTTTGAGCACGATGGCAAGCCTTGTCGCTGCTGGCGATTGGTCGATGGAGCTTTGGTTTGCCGGTTTGAGCAGCGTCGGCGGCGGCATCGGAACTGTTTATGGCCGATGGGTCGCCAAGAAGCCGCTGGGGCAGTGACGCATGTTCATCCGCGTCGTTACTGGCATTGCCGAGCACTTCGATGTCTGCTTCCCTGAATGGCTGGGGGCGGGCATTCTCATATGGTGGGGCGGCAATCTTGTGCTGACGCCGGTGTCATGGACAAACCCTGGGGCATGGAGCTTAATGCTTTCCATGCTCTCAGAGGACAACTGGGGGCTGGTCTGCGTTGCTGCAGGCTGTCTCTGGGCCACGGCGCTCACTGTCAACGGCACCTTTGCCGATACCGCCTATTCCCGCTTCTCTCCCAACGTGCGCGGCCTCTGCGCGCTGTTGTCTGCCGCGATCTGGTTTCTGGCTTTCATGTCGGTTCTTACCGCAGAGTCATCGGGTCGCGGCATCTATATCCTGCCACTGGCCATGAGCGTGTGGTGTGTTTTCAACGCTTGGCGAGACGTAGGCAGGGCGAGGTCGTCACGGGATGCTGGACGTTAGTTTTTTACCGGATGAATGGCAGGCCGTCGCTGCTATCGGCTTTGCTCTCAGCCTTGGTGTGTTCGCCGCTTGGGCGCGCTTCTTTGGTAAAAAAGAAGGCCCGCCCGCGCCGAAGGTGAAGGAGTTCTCTGTTTCCGGGCAGCTGGCATGGGGCCCGTCAAGGAACTGGTCGAGACGGTCGGGTTGGTTATGCAGGAGATGGTGCGGACCAATATTGCGCTCGAAGAAACGGCAAAGGCCCTAGCTCAGTTGGCCCATATTTTTGAGCAGCGCTTGGAGGAAGAGCGGAGGGATCGGGAGATCGCCGAAGAGGTGCGCCGGCAGTTGAAGGACCGGGGGTGATGATCACCCGCTCCTACTGAATAATCGTGCCATCCCCGTTAGGTGCCGGAATCGACTGTTCCTCCAAAGGCGCGCGTGTCGATTGAAATCCGCTGAGCAGGCTGACCGCGACGGCGGCGAGTGCCAACAGGGCTAGGGCGACAATCACGTTGCGGCGGTTCATCATTCGGCTCTCCTCAGGGCACATCAACGGACTTATCCGCCATTGGCTCCGCGGGCGCCTTGTTCTCTTTCCGTTCACGGTATAGGAGTCGGAACCTCGTGCATCGAGGTTTCCATGTGCAAGATTCTGATTGTCTCGAAATGGCCGGTGCCCATTTCTACCGTCATGGGTGCCCTCGTGCCTCTGGTGGGGCGGACCGTGCATGCCGGCTTCCCCAGCCCGGCCGACGATTTTATCGAGGACATGATCGACCTCAATCAGGTCCTCGTTCCCAACCCGACCGCGAGTTATCTGTGGCGCGTGGTCGGCGACTGCATGATCGATGTGAAGATTTTTCCTGGCGACGTTGTGGTGGTGGACCGGTCGCTAACTCCCAAGCATCGCGACGTCGTGCTCGTCGTCATCGATGGCGAGCCAACTCTGAAGCGCCTCAATCGCCGTGGCGGGATCATGGTGCTGCACAACGAGAACGCCAAGCTACCTCCATTCACGATTGCCGAGGGAACAGAGGTCTCGGTTTGGGGCGTTGTGACGAACACAATCCGCGGCATACGCAAGTGACGGCTATTGCGCTGATAGACGGCAACAGCTTCTACTGCTCTTGCGAGCGCGTCTTCGATCCGAAGCTCGAGCGACGACCGGTTATCGTCCTTTCGAACAACGATGGCTGCGCGGTTGCTCGGACCGCTGAAGCGAAGGCGCTAGGCATCGGCATGGGCGCGCCATTCTTCAAGATCAAAGACATCTGCCGTAGCGGCAACGTCGCTGTCTTCAGTTCCAACTATGCGCTCTACGGTGACATAAGCCGGCGTATGAATTCCGTCTATCAGGGCTTCTCGCCCGACATCGAGATTTACTCGATCGACGAGTCGTTCCTCGACGTCGAACACCTCCCCCTCAAAGACCGCACCGCCTGGGCCTCGGACCTGCGCGCGACCACGCGCCAGTGGACCGGCATCCCGTGTTGCGTCGGCATCGGACCGACGAAGACACTGGCCAAGTTGGCCAATAAGGCGGCGAAGAAGCTCCCGAGCGGTGTGCTCGATCTCAGTGATGAGAAGGTGTGCGCAGAGGTGATGGCGACGTTCCCGATAGGCAACGTCTGGGGAATCGGCCGCGCATCACAGGAGAAGCTGGCGCACCTCGGCATCGAGTACGCCGGCCAGGTGGCAGCGATGGACCCGAAACTCGCTCGTCAGCTCATGACCGTGGTCGGCGAGCGGATCATTCATGAGCTCAACGGGCGGGCAGTGATCGCATTGGAAGCCGTGGCGCCGCAGCGCAAGGGCTGCGCTGTCACTCGGAGCTTCGGGCAGCGCGTCACGTCCAAGATCGAAATGGAGCAGGCCGTCGCTGGCTATGCCACGCGCCTGGGCGAAAAACTTCGGCGCCACGGCTTGGCCACTGACCATGTAACGGTGTTCATGCATACCTCGCCCTTTGCCGACGACCCGCAGCGGTCGGTTTCAATAACGGTCGATATCGTCGTGGCGACCAACGATTCCCTGCAGTTCATTAAGGCGGCGCGTCGTGCCGTCGACGGATTATGGCGAGACGGCTTCCGCTATTCCAAGGCCGGCATTATCGCCCAAGACCTGGTGCCGCCGGCGGAACGGCAACGGGCGCTTTTCGACGCGATCGACTACGATAAGGCTGCGAAAGTCATGGCGGCTATGGACGAGGCGAATCGGCGCTGGGGCAGGGCGACCGTGGTGCCCGCTGCAACAATGGGTGCAAAGAAGAAGCAGCAAACCTTCACAACTAAGTTTGAGATGAGGTCGCCCCGGTTCACAACGCGATGGGCAGAGCTTCCCGTGTGCCGCTAAGCGATCAATCGATATCGTTTAAGCCTCTCACCTCGAGCTGTCCCCGGGCCGGATCCCAGAGTTGGCTGCTCTCAATGTCGATGGCGATAGTGTGATAGCCGCACACATAGGCGTATTCGTTCACCAGCGGCACGGCGATATCCATAGTATAGGGGCCTTCCCACATCTCCGGAATCTCGTACCATTGAGGCAGCGATATCATCGCCCGCCACACCCCATCGCCAGACTGCCCTATAACAAGGACGATCTATCGCTCGTCGGGCGTGTCTACGCTTAGGTAGTACATAGGTGCAGGCGATCGCGGGAGTTTCCGATCTGTGGTCTTTGGCCGTCCCTTAGCGAGGCGTGATTGCAGCGAAGCGAGCTCTGCAGCAGGATCGAAATCGTCATCGGTCATCGGAATCGATATCACAATAATTCGCCGCAACCGATTCTCTCCGTTTGCATTTCCGACTCACGATGCACTCGAGTTCCACATGGTTGGGCTGACGCCTAACCTCCGCACAAAGCGGCCACGCCGCAGGGACTCAGAATCTAGCTACCCTCTCCCGACCTTCCGCCCCTTCCAACTTTGCACGCTCAGTGAGACGACCCCTAGCGGCGATGACTGGCTGTTCGAAATGAAGTTCGACGGCTATCGCGCGCAGATCGCGATCGCGGGTAGCGAGGTCCGGGTCTTCACGCGTAATGGGCACGACTGGACGGAGCAGTTCAAAGTCCTCCTGCCGCCGCTTAAGACACTGACGAAGGGCTCGGTGCTGCTCGATGGCGAGATTGTCGCCATTGAAAACCAGGGCCGCACCAACTTTAGCATGCTCAAGACTGGCATCGCCGCCGGTATCCCGCTGAAATTCTATGCCTTCGATGTGTTTGAGAAGGATGGCGACGACCTGTCGTCGACCCCAATGATCGAGCGCAAGGCAATCCTTGAGGAGCTGATAGGGGAGCGCGACGCCGGCGACAGCCTCCAGTATAGCCACCATGTCGTTGACAACGGCAAATCGGTCTTCGACGCGATGTGCAAGGGCGGCCACGAAGGCATGATCGCCAAGCGCGTCGACGCCCGGTATGTCGGCGATCGGACGAAGGGCTGGCTGAAAATTAAGTGCACCAAGCGGCAGGAGTTCGTCATCGGTGGCTGGCGCCCCAGCGACAACGGTCGCGGGATGGCCAGCCTAATTGTCGGCACCTACGAAAGGGTCAGTTCAACTATCGCGGTCGCGTCGGCACAGGGTTCAGCGAGGCTATGAAGGACAAGATAATGGCGCAGCTTGAGAAGCGCCGTCTGACCAAGCCTGCCTTCGCCAGCGTGCCTCGGGACATCGCTCGCAAAGCGATGTGGGTGAAGCCGGAGCTAGTCGCCGAGGTCGCCTATGCCGAGATCACGCCCGATGGGTCACTGCGACACGCCAGCTTTCAAGGCCTTCGAGCGGATAAGAAAGCGACGCAGGTCGTGTGGAGATGCCGGCCGAGGATTCCGGCGCCAGCCTCGATCCCGTCATCGGCGTGGAGATCGCGCAAGCCCTCGGCGTAAAGCTCTCCAACTCTGACAAGGTGATGTACCCAGGCACGGATATCACGAAAGCCCACCTAGTCGCCTACTATGCTGCAGTAGCCGATCGCATGCTACCGCACCTCAAGGACCGGCCGCTATGTTGGTCCGTGACACCAATAACGATCTGACCAAGACCTTCTTTCAAAAGCATGCCCTCGCCGGCATGCCCAAGACGCTGCACGCAGGCGAACTCACGAAGATCAAAGGCAATGAAGCCCGGTTCCTATGGATTGAGGATCTCGCAGGTCTCGTCGGCGGCGTCCAAATGAACACGCTCGAATTCCACGTCTGGGGCTCGGATCGGCATGATCCGGAGCTGCCGGAGCGCATGGTGTTCGACATCGATCCCGACGAGGGCCTCGACTTCGGCGACGTGAAGCAGGCGGGGAAAGATATCCGAGACATCCTTGGCGCGGTCGGACTGAAGTCGTGGCCTCTACTCTCAGACGGCAAGGGCATCCACGTTGTCGTATCCCTCGTTCCTGAGGCCAACTGGCCCGAGGTTAAGGAGTTCTGCCAGGACTTCGCCGAGCTGCTGGCGAAGACATCGATCCAGGTGTGATCGCCGGATCGCTCCGCTTCCGTTTTGGAAACAGGCAAGTCCTTCCGGATCCGCAGGGCGCTCGAAAAGCGCAACGTAAATACCTTGAATATTTGCCACGATGTCCACCACGCCTGAGCTTGCGCATGTTTGCGGCCGCAACAGCCGGGATCACTAAGGCGCCAGCCGCGCATGTTAGGCAATGATTAACCTTAAAAGTGGTTAACGGCCCAAGCCTGTTGCCTTCGAGACGGAGAAAGGTTTGCCGACACAATCGCGATTCTGTGTCAGGCAATTCGGCAGGAGCTCTGTTATGAAAAGGGGAGAGGTACCGCCATGAAACATCGTTCCGCCGTGCTGACCCGACGCCATGTTCTCGCAGGTTTGGCTGTTTCTCCCCTCGCGCTTTCGCTACTTTCCTCGATCAGCTTGCGTGCGCAGGAAGAGCCGGTGGTCATACCGCCGCCCGAGAGGGATCTCGAGGAAGTCACCACCTCCGCAAAGGCGATTCTGGCGGGTGGCTGCTTCTGGGGCGTGCAAGGTGTGTTCCAGCGGGTAAAGGGTGTCACCAATGCCGTTTCAGGCTATTCCGGCGGCGCGGCCGAGACGGCGACATACGATCTGACGACCCGAGGCGATACCGGCCACGCCGAAACCGTCGAGGTGACTTATGACCCCTCAGTTGTCAGCTTCGGCAAGCTGCTCCAGATCTATTTCTCTGTGGCGCACAACCCGACCCAGCTCAACTATCAGGGGCCCGATCGCGGCACGCAATATCGATCGACCATATTCCCGCTTGGGAATGAGCAGGAGGCGGTGGCTCGTGCCTATATCGCGCAACTCGACCAGGCTGGTATTTTTCCCGTACCGATCGTGACAACGCTCGAGCGCTTCAGCGCATTCTATCCTGCCGAACAGTACCATCAGGATTTCCTGACCCTCAATCCGACCTGGCCATATATTGTCCAGCACGATCTGCCCAAGATTGCCGCGCTCGCGGCGATCTTCCCAGAAAACTACCGTGCCGATCCTGTTCTGGTAGGGCAGTTGCCAACCGCCTGAGGGCCGTAGCGCGGCGGCAATTGGCTCCTCCCATGCTTCGGCCCGACAGTGGTCGGTATATTGACCAAGTCTGAGTCAACGATGCGCCCGCCTGGTGTGGGTGCGTGTTGCACATGTGCATCCAACTTCGGGCGTGAAGACCAACCGGGGAACGCGGCGACAGACCCGCTCGTTTATCTGGCGAAGGTTGTCATCGAAGGAGACAGGGAATGCGCAAGATCGAAGGGATTGCCTTGGCAGTGCTCGCGAGTGCCATGGCCTCGGGTTCCGCTTTGGCAGCCGATCTCATCACCATCCCCACCAGCACGCCGGTCGAAATGCCGCTTCATGAAAATGCGGGCTTCGACTGGAATGGCTTCTATGCTGGCGTCATGGCGGGAGGGCAGCAGAGTCCCGCAGAAGAAGCCCAATATGCCCTCGGTGCTCAGGCGGGGGTCAATGCCCAGTTCGAGTTTTACCTTCTTGGTGCTGAAGTCGCGGTGCATGGCTTAGGGGGCGGTGCCGTCGACACGAGCTATGGCCAGATCCTTGGTAGGGCAGGTCTCGTCGTGACGGACGATCTGGTCGTCTATGCGGCAGGCGGCTACGGCATCGACCTCGGCGCGCCCGATGAGCAGGATGCCCTTTTTGGGGGTGGTGTCGAACTGGCGGTCACCGATTCCATGTCACTTCGTGGACAATATCTGCATGGCTTTTCGCTTGAAGGCGAGAATCCGAAAGATCAGTTCACGCTTGGCGCCAATTTCCACTTCTGATTCCGCCGACTCGAATCTGACTACTGGCTCCGCCCGCGCGGAGCCATTTGCATTTGGGGCAACAATGTGGCAGGTTGCCATCAACAAGCCCTATTTCCCGCCTTAATTGAACTCCGGTGTTTTCGCTTGATGCGTCAATTTGTATCAAATTGAAGCAATAGAGCGTCCTCTCTGCAACACCCCAGCCACATTGGTGATGGAAAGTTATCCGCGTTGAGCAATATGTGCTTGCGTGGGGTTGTGTCAGGCATGCCGCTGGGGCATTAGTCCGTCGACTACGGTTAACTCTTATGGGAGTGCAATTAATGTTTGTACGTTCTCTCTCGCTCGGCGTTGCCGCCGCTGCACTCATGGTTGGCGGCGCTCAGGCAGCTGATTTGATCATCCCGACGACTCCGCAGCCGATCTATGAATCTGCCGGTTTCGACTGGGAAGGCCTCTATGCTGGTGTTCGCATCGGCGGCCAGTGGGTTGGCGAGCAGTCCTATGGCAACATCGGCTTCGGCGACGACATCACCCAGGGCGTCATCGGCGGTGCCGTCGGTGTGAACTTCATCCCGGTCGACCCCTTCCTGCTCGGCCTGGAAGTCACCGGTGACTACGTCTGGGGCAACGACCTCGCCACCGGCGAATTCTTTGCCAACCTGCGCGCTGGCGCTGTTGTGACCGACTCGGTTCTCGTCTACGCCCTCGGTGGTGTTGGCGTTCAGACCGGCCCGGAAGGCACCAGCGGCACCGAAGGCCTCTACCAGCTCGGTGGTGGTGTTGAGTTTGCCGTCACCGACGCGATCACCGTCCGCGGTGAAATCGTTGGCCAGGGCGACTTCGCCGACAACGGCAACGACTTCTTCAACACTGCCAAGGCAACCGTCGGCGTGTTCTACCACTTCTAAGTATTGCGCCCGGCGCTTTTGCGCCGGACCGATACGGAGTGAACTTTGTGGCGAGCCGAGCGATCGGCTCGTCATTTTTACGTCTTGTTAGCACTTCTTGCCGTGCGGTTAACGCAGGTGTGGTGTCCTTGCTACACTTATGGCCAAGAAGCGTCTTATTAGCTGATCGAGTGGAGCGAGAAGCTTGCGGGCTCGTTGGAGCTCTGCCAATTTAGATTCTACCACCTACCTTTGTTGAGGGTTAAAATGACTGCTCGTTCACTGCTCATCGGCGTGTCGCTCGCCGCTCTCGGTTCGGTCGCCGCTTCGGCAGCTGACCTGATCATCCCGACCTCTCCCCAGCCGATCTACGAAGCCGCCGGCTTCGATTGGGAAGGTCTCTATGCTGGTGTGCGCATCGGCGGCCAGTGGGTTGGCGAACAGGCCTACGGTAACATCGGCTTCGGTGCCGACATCACCCAGGGCGTCATCGGCGGTGCCGTCGGTGTGAACTTCATCCCGGTCGACCCCTTCCTGCTCGGCCTGGAAGTCACCGGTGACTACATCTGGGGCAACGACCTCGCCACCGGCGAATTCTTTGCCAACCTGCGCGCTGGCGCTGTTGTGACCGACTCGGTTCTCGTCTACGCCCTCGGTGGTGTTGGCGTTCAGACCGGCCCGGAAGGCACCAGCGGCACCGAAGGCCTCTACCAGCTCGGTGGTGGTGTTGAGTTTGCCGTCACCGACGCGATCACCGTCCGCGGTGAAATCGTTGGCCAGGGCGACTTCGCCGACAACGGCAACGACTTCTTCAACACTGCCAAGGCAACTGTCGGCGTGTTCTACCACTTCTAAGATTCGGAGCCGGATCACTCCGGCGACGCAATCATATCAGGCGGCGAGTCGGTTTCGGCTCGCCGCTTTTGTTTTAGCTTGCCTTGGTTGGGACCGGTTGCCGGGACAGGGCGCAGGTCAAAATCTTCGTGTTCGGCAGTGGATTTTGCACCCTCCGCAGCCGGTTTGGCTTATAGCCTTTCCAAGCCATGTGGCTTAGATATATGAATTGTCTGGTCATATTTTCTTTCCCTTGAAACCGTCAGGGGGAAGGTCTAAGCCCTAGCCATCAACTGACGCGTTGGTCGGCTCGCCCCAATTGCTTGCTCGCCCCGCGGATCGCCGGTCTTCCCTCCGGCTCGAACCTTAGGCTGCCGCATGACTGATTTGCTCAGCAATTATTTGCCCATTCTCATTTTTATCGGATTGGCCGCCGTTATCGGTGGCGCGCTTCTGGTGGCGCCGTTTCTGGTGGCCTATCGTCGCCCCGATCCGGAGAAATTGTCTGCCTTTGAAGCGGGTTTCGATGCCTTCGACGATGCGCGCATGAAGGTCGATGTCCGGTTTTACCTGGTGTCGATTCTCTTCATCATCTTTGACCTTGAAGTGGCATTCCTCTTCCCCTGGGCTGTGGCTTTCCACGACATTGGGTGGTTCGGGTTCTGGTCCGTGATGGCCTTCCTCGGCGTTCTGACCGTCGGTTTTATCTATGAATGGCGCAAAGGAGCCCTGGAATGGGATTGAGCCCGTCCAACGCGACGCTGGTGACGCCTCGTCCAACCGGCGCGATCGACCCTTCGACCGGCAAGCCGATAGGCGCCGACGACCCGTTCTTCACCGGCGTGAACAACGAACTGGCGGACAAGGGTTTCCTTGTCACCACCGTTTCACAGCTCATCACCTGGGCCCGTACCGGCTCGCTGATGTGGATGCAGACCGGCCTTGCCTGCTGCGCCGTGGAAATGATGCAGATGTCCATGCCCCGCTACGACATTGAGCGCTTCGGCACCGCGCCCCGAGCGTCGCCGCGCCAGTCCGACGTGCTGATCGTCGCCGGTACTCTGACCAACAAGATGGCCCCGGCTCTGCGCAAGGTCTACGACCAGATGCCTGAGCCGCGCTATGTCATCTCCATGGGCTCGTGCGCTAATGGCGGCGGCTACTATCACTACTCATATTCGGTGGTGCGCGGCTGCGATCGCATTCTGCCCGTGGACGTTTACGTGCCGGGCTGCCCTCCGACCGCCGAGGCGCTTCTCTATGGCATCCTGCTGCTGCAGAAGAAGATTCGCCGCGATGGCACGATCGAACGATAGGCCGGGTTCATGACTGATACAGTTGAAACTGCCGAGCCGGTCGCTCAGGTTCATCCTCTCGAGGCGCTCGGTCAGCACATCGCCATGTCACTGGGCGAGTCGGTGCTCAGCTTTGAAATGGGCTTTGGTGATCTCACCGTGTCGGTGCGTCGCGAGTCGATCGTGGAGGTTGTGACCTTCCTGCGCGACGACTCCCGTTGCCGCTTCATTGCCTTTGTGGACGTGTGTGGCGCCGACTACCCTGCGCGCGAGTACCGGTTCGACGTGGTTTACCACTTCCTGAGCCCGCACCTGAACCAGCGCATCCGTGTCAGGCTCGAAGCAGACGAAGCGACCCCCGTGCCCTCGATCTGCGACGTTTTCCCGGGTGCCAACTGGTTCGAGCGTGAAGCCTATGACCTCTATGGCGTGCTGTTCTCCGGGCATCCGGACCTGCGCCGTATCCTGACCGATTACGGTTTCGACGGTCATCCCCTGCGCAAGGACTTCCCGCTGACCGGCTTTGTGGAAGTGCGCTACGACGAAGCTCGGCGTCGCGTGGTCTATGAGCCTGTGGCCCTTGCCCAGGAATTCCGCTCGTTCGATTACCTGTCGCCCTGGGAAGGTACTGATTACGTGCTGCCCGGCGACGAGAAGGCGAAGAACTGATGTCAGAAGTCGACGTCCGCAATTTCACGATCAATTTCGGCCCGGTTCACCCCTCGGCTCACGGCGTGTTGCGCATGATCCTCGAGCTCGATGGCGAGCTTGTCGAACGTGTCGATCCTCACGTCGGGCTGCTGCATCGTGGCACCGAAAAGCTGATCGAATACAAGACATACCTTCAGGCGCTGCCTTACTTCGATCGGCTCGACTATGTGGCGCCGATGAATCAGGAGCATGCCTTCGCCCTGGCGGTAGAGCGCATGCTCGGCATCGAAGTGCCCCGTCGTGGCCAGCTGATCCGCGTGCTTTACGCAGAAATCGGCCGGCTGCTCGCGCACCTGATGAACGTGACGACACAAGCCATGGATATCGGCGCGCTAACGCCGCCGCTATGGGGTTTCGAGCAGCGCGAGAAGCTGATGGTGTTTTATGAGCGCGCATCGGGCGCGCGCATGCACGCTGCCTATTTCCGCCCCGGTGGCGTTCACCAGGATCTGCCGCAATCGTTGATCGACGACATCGGTATTTTCTGCGAGGAATTCACCCAGGCCCTCGACGACATCGACACGCTTCTTACCGAGAACCGCATCTTCAAGCAGCGCAATGTCGATATCGGCGTCGTGCCGCTTGAGGAGGCCTGGGGCCGCGGCTTTTCCGGCGTCATGGTTCGCGCCTCGGGCGCCGCGTGGGACCTGCGTAAATCTCAGCCTTACGATGCCTATGCCGAGATGGATTTCGACATCCCGACCGGTTCCAATGGCGATTGTTACGATCGTTACCTCGTGCGCATGGAAGAAATGCGCCAGGCCAACAAGATCATGAAGCAGTGCGTGCAAAAGCTCAGCGCGCCGGAAGGGCAGGGGCCCGTCTCCTCGGTGGACGGCAAGGTTGTGCCGCCCAAGCGTGGCGAGATGAAGCAATCGATGGAAGCCCTGATCCATCATTTTAAGCTTTATACCGAAGGCTATAAGGTTCCCGCCGGCGATATCTATGCGGCCGTCGAAGCGCCCAAGGGCGAGTTCGGCGTCTACATCGTCTCCGATGGCACCAACAAGCCCTATCGCTGCCACATCCGCGCTCCGGGTTTTGCCCATCTCAGCGCCATGGACTGGCTCTGCCGCGGCCACATGCTCGCCGACGTGACGGCGATCCTAGGTTCGATTGATATTGTGTTCGGAGAGGTTGATCGCTGATGACTGTGCGACGCCTTGCAGACGAGTCGGTCCAACCGACGAGTTTCGCCTTCAATAATGATAATCAGGCCTGGGCGGAAAAGCGCATTGCGCTTTATCCGGCTGGCCGCCAGCAGTCTGCTGTCATTCCGCTGCTGATGCGGGCGCAGGAACAGGACGGCTGGGTTTCCCGTGCGACGATCGAGAAGGTCGCCGAGATGCTCGGTATGGCCTATATCCGCGTGCTCGAGGTTGCGACCTTCTACACCCAGTTCCAGTTGCAGCCTGTTGGTACACGTGCCCATGTGCAGGTCTGTGGCACCACGCCCTGCATGCTGCGCGGGGCAGGGGAACTCATCTCGGTCTGCAAGAGCCGCATCCATCACGATCCGCATCATCTGAATGCTGATGGTACGCTTTCCTGGGAAGAGGTCGAGTGCGCCGGAGCCTGCGTCAATGCACCAATGGTCACCATCTTCCAGGACACCTACGAAGATCTGACGCCAGCTCGGCTCGGAGAAATCATCGACGCCTTCCATGCCGGTCGTGGTGAAACCATCAAGCCGGGAACGCAGATCGAGCGCCTTAACGCCGCTGCCGAAGGCGGGCAGACAACTCTGCTCGAAACTCCGACGGCCACGCGCGAGAAGTTCGTGCCGCCTGCGCCGCCGGAAGGCACTGCCCCTGCGGCGGCTACTCCGGCTGCTCCCGCTGCGCCGGCCAAGAAGACGGAGCCCGACACGGCTGCGCGTCCCAAGGACGTGACCGAGGAAACCGCTCCGGCTCTCAAGGGAACTCCGGCTGAAGCCAAGGTCTCCGAGGCAAAGGCCGAGAGCGAGCGCAAGGCTGCCGATACTTCCGCCAAGGCTGACGGTACGCCCAATGCCGAGATGCGGCCCGGTGCCACCGGCGCCGAGTCGGAGGCGGGCAAAATCGACGGCGGCAAGGCTCCTGGCAAGGAAAGCGCCGATGCTGCGCCTTCCGGAGCAACGCCTACCGATGTCGACAAGACGAGCGCTGTCAAGGTTGCTCCGCCTGCCGAAGGACTTAGCCCGACGGCGGAAACCGGCGGCCCCGTGCCCCTCTTCCAGGCGCCGGAAGGTCCAGCTGACGATCTCAAGCAGATCGGCGGCGTAGGTCCGGTGATGGAATCCAAGCTCAAGGCTGTCGGCATCACCCGCTGGAGCCAGATCGCTGCGTTGACGCCCGAGGAGATCGAGCGTCTCGAAGCCAGCCTCAACTTCAAGGGCCGCGTTGCTCGTGACAACTGGCAGCAACAGGCCGAAGTCCTCGCCCGCGGCGGGGTCGAGGAATATCGCAAGGTGTTCGGGAAGGACCCGCGCTAAATGCTCGCTGATAAAGATCGCATCTTCACCAATCTCTATGGCCAGCACGACTGGCGCCTCGAAGGCGCGCGTTCGCGCGGCGCCTGGGTAGGCACCAAGGAATTCATCGATTCAGGGCGTGACTGGATCACCAACGAGGTCAAAGGGTCGGGTCTGCGCGGCCGTGGCGGCGCGGGCTTCCCGACGGGCCTCAAGTGGAGCTTCATGCCCAAGGTCAGCGATGGCCGTCCGCATTATCTGCTCGTCAACGCTGACGAATCCGAGCCCGGCACGTGCAAGGACCGCGAGATCCTGCGCCACGATCCGCACCATCTGATCGAGGGCTGCCTTCTGGCCTCTCGCGCCATGGATGCGCATCTGGCGTTCATCTATGTGCGCGGCGAGTTCATGCGCGAGCGCCAGCGTCTCGAGGAAGCCGTTCAGGAAGCCTATGACGCCAAGCTCATCGGCAAGGACAATGTCCACGGCTGGGATCTCGACATCATCGTCCATCACGGCGCCGGCGCCTATATTTGCGGCGAAGAAACCGCATTGATGGAGTCGCTCGAAGGCAAGAAGGGTCAGCCTCGCCTCAAGCCGCCATTCCCGGCCGGCATGGGCGTCTATGGCAACCCGACGACCGTGAACAATGTCGAGTCGATCGCTGTTGTTCCCGAAATCCTCCGCCGCTCGGGCGCATGGTTCAATTCCATCGGCCGCCCCAATAATGTCGGCACCAAGCTGTTCATGGTCTCTGGCCACGTCAACAAGCCGGCGACCTTCGAAGAAGCTCTTGGCGAGTCCTTCAAGGATATCATCGAAAAGCACTGCGGCGGCGTGCGCGGCGGCTGGGACAACCTGCTTGCCGTTATTCCCGGTGGTGCTTCGTGCCCCGTGGTGCGCGGTGAGGACATGATGGATGCCATCATGGACTTCGATGGTCTTCGCGAAAAGAAGTCGTCCTTCGGAACCGGCGGCATGATCATCATGGACAAGTCCACCGATATCATCCGCGCCATCTGGCGTATCGCGGCCTTCTTCAAGCATGAAAGCTGCGGCCAGTGCACGCCGTGCCGTGAAGGCACCGGCTGGATGATGCGTGTGATGGAACGCATGGTCGAGGGCCGCGCCCAAAAGCGCGAAATCGACATGCTCTTTTCGGTCACCAAGCAGATCGAAGGTCACACTATTTGTGCTCTGGGCGATGCGGCCGCATGGCCGATCCAGGGCCTGATCCGGAACTTCCGTGACGTCATCGAAGCCCGGATCGATCAATACACCTGGTCTTCGACCAGCGACGGCGCCGTGCCGTCGATTGCCGCGGAGTAAGCCGATGGCCCAGATCAAAGTCGACGGCCAGCTCGTCGAAGTTCCTGATTACTACACGCTGATGCAGGCCGCCGAAGCGGCGGGCGCAGAAATTCCGCGCTTCTGCTACCACGAGCGCCTTTCGGTGGCGGGCAATTGCCGCATGTGTCTGGTGGAAGTTAAGGGTGGTCCCCCGAAGCCGCAGGCCTCCTGCGCCATGTCGGTGAAGGACCTGCGTCCCGGCCCGAATGGCGAACCGCCCGAAATGTTCACCAACACGCCCATGGTCAAAAAGGCCCGTGAAGGCGTGATGGAATTCCTGCTGGTCAACCATCCGCTCGATTGCCCGATCTGCGATCAGGGCGGCGAGTGCGATCTGCAGGACCAGGCTATGGCCTATGGCGTCGACAAGTCGCGCTTCTTCGAAAACAAGCGCGCGGTCGAAGACAAGTATATCGGGCCGCTGGTCAAGACCTCGATGAACCGGTGCATTCACTGCACGCGTTGTGTCCGCTTCACTACCGAAGTGGCCGGCATTTCCGAAATGGGTCTGCTCGGTCGCGGTGAAGACGCCGAGATCACGACCTATCTGGAAAAAGCACTCTCGAGCGAAATGCAGGGGAATGTCATCGACCTTTGCCCGGTTGGTGCGCTGACCTCCAAGCCCTATGCTTTCAATGCTCGCCCCTGGGAGCTGAACAAGACCGAATCCATCGATGTGATGGATGCTGTCGGTTCGGCCATCCGCGTCGATAGCCGCGGCCGGGAAGTCATGCGCATCATGCCGCGGGTCAACGAAGCCATCAATGAAGAATGGATCTCGGACAAGACCCGTTTCATCTGGGATGGTCTGAAGAACCAGCGTCTTGACCGGCCCTATGTGCGCAAGGGCGGGAAACTGCAGGCCGCAACCTGGGACGAGGCACTTGCTGCTGTCGCTTCGCGCATCAAGAAGGCTGGCAACAAGGTCGGCGCCATTGCTGGCGATCTCGCCGCTGTCGAAGAGATGTACGCCCTCAAGGGCCTCCTCGCTTCGGTCGGCTCCGGCATGACCGATGTGCGCCCCGCCATGTCCGGAATCGATCCGTCCATGCCGCGATCGGCCTATCTCTTCAATCCCACCATTGCCGGCATCGAAGATGCTGACGCAATCCTCATCATCGGCGCCAATCCGCGCCGCGAGGCCGCAATCATCAATGCCCGCATCCGCAAGACCTGGCGCGCCAAAAACGTGCCGGTTGCCGTGATCGGCGAACGCGCCGACCTCACCTATAATTACGATTATCTGGGCGAAGGCTTCGAGAGCCTGGCCGATCTTGCTGCAGGCAATGGTTCTTTTGCCGAAATCCTGAGCAAGGCCGAGCGCCCGCTGATCATCGTGGGCGAGGCCGCTGTGTCGCACGCCGCCCTTGGCAAGCAGGTCGGTCGCGATGTGATCGCTCTCGCTGCAAAGCTGGCCAATGGCGCAAATGTCGCCGATGGTTGGAATGGCTTCGCGATGCTGCACAATGCAGCCAGCCGCGTTGGTGGCCTCGATATCGGTTTCGTGCCGCATGACGGCGGCGTTTGCTCGGCCGATCAGATCGCTCTGGCCGGCAAGGGTGAGCTCGACGTGCTCTTCCTGCTCGGCGCCGACGAATACGACATGACCGCCATGGGGAAGGCATTCGTCGTCTATATCGGCTCGCATGGCGATAACGGCGCTCATCGCGCCGACGTCATCCTGCCTGCTGCGACCTATACCGAAAAGTCCGGCACCTATGTGAACACCGAGGGCCGGGTTCAACAGACTGCCCGCGCCGTGTTCCCGCCGGGTGATGCCAAGGAAGATTGGGCGATCATCCGTGCGCTTTCGGGCGCCATCGGTCAGCCGCTGCCTTACAATTCGCTGGGTCAGTTGCGCAGCGCGCTTTATGCGGAATTCCCACATCTTGCGCGCGTCGATGAGGTCGAGCCAGGTGACTCCGCCGCGCTCAGCACCTATGCAAGCGCTGCGGTGATGACCCGGTCAGCCCCGTTCGGTTCGGCTGTGGCCGACTTCTATCTCAGCAACCCCATCGCACGCGCTTCTGCCGTCATGGGTGAATGCGCCGCGCTGGCTGCCGGTTTGCGCCAGGCAGCGGAGTAGGGGACCATAATGGACTTTATCACGACGGCCCTCGACTATCTGCTTGGCATCCCCTTCCTCGGTTGGGGCACGCAGATCGGCTTTATCTACAAGGCGCTGGCTCTGCTGGTTGCCCTTCTGGTTTTCACCGCCTTTATCCTCCTTGCCGACCGCAAGGTCTGGGCCGCTGTGCAGCTGCGCCGCGGTCCCAACGTGGTCGGTCCTTTCGGCCTGCTGCAGTCCTTTGCCGACTTGCTCAAGTTCGTGTTCAAGGAACCGATCATCCCCGCCGGTGCCGACAAGGCCCTGTTCCTGCTGGCTCCACTGCTCACCGCGACCCTGGCTCTCGCCGGCTGGGCAGTTGTGCCGGTGGATAATGGCTGGGCCATGGCCAACATCAATATCGGCATCCTTTACCTGCTGGGCATTTCCTCGCTCGGCGTCTATGGCGTCATCATCGGCGGCTGGGCATCGAACTCGAAGTACCCCTTCCTCGGCTCGCTCCGCTCTGCCGCGCAGATGGTGTCCTACGAAGTCTCGATCGGCCTCGTGATCATCACCGTGCTGCTGTGCGTGGGGTCGCTAAACCTGAACGAGATCGTAATCGCCCAGCAGGAAATGGGCCTTGCTCATGCTCTGGGCGTGCCGTGGCTGTCCTTCCTCAACTGGTTCTGGCTGCCGCTCTTCCCGATGTTCGTGGTGTTCTACATCTCGGCCCTTGCCGAAACCAACCGCCCACCCTTCGACCTCGCCGAAGGCGAATCAGAACTGGTGGCCGGCTTCATGACCGAATATTCGGCCGCGCCCTACATGCTGTTCATGCTCGGGGAATACATCTCGATTCTCCTGATGTGCGGCATGACCGTGATTCTGTTCATGGGTGGCTGGGCCGCACCGATCGATCTGCCCCCGTTCACCTGGATCCCGGGTGTGATCTGGTTCTTCATCAAGCTTACGCTTGTGTTTTTCATGTTCGCGATGGCCAAGTCCATCGTGCCCCGTTACCGCTATGACCAACTCATGCGTATCGGTTGGAAGCTGTTCCTGCCGCTCTCGCTCGTGATGGTCGTCATCGTTGCCTTCGTCCTCAAGCTCACCGGCTGGGGTTGGCACGGAGGGATCGCCTGATGCGCGCCACTCAAGTCATCAACACGCTTTTGATGAAGGAATTCGTTTCGGCCTTTTTCCTGGCCATGCGGTATTTCTTTGCTCCGAAGCCGACCGTGAACTACCCGTTCGAGAAGGGTGCGGTCTCGCCCCGTTTTCGCGGTGAGCACGCCCTGCGCCGTTATCCCAATGGCGAAGAGCGCTGCATCGCCTGCAAGCTGTGTGAAGCTATCTGTCCGGCTCAGGCCATAACTATCGAGGCTGGCCCGCGCCAGAACGACGGAACCCGTCGCACTGTGCGTTACGACATCGACATGGTGAAGTGCATCTATTGCGGCTTCTGCCAGGAAGCGTGTCCGGTCGATGCCATCGTCGAGGGCCCGAACTTCGAATTTGCAACTGAAACGCGCGAAGAGCTCTACTTCTCCAAGGAAAAGCTCCTGTCAAACGGCGATCGGTGGGAGCGTGAAATCGCTGCCAACCTTGCTGCCGACGCGCCTTATCGCTGAGAGGGAAGAGCATGACCCTTCCATTGTTCTTCTTCTACCTCTTTGCGACAGTTGCGATCGTTTCGGCCTTCATGGTCATCTCGTCCCGCAATCCCGTTCATGCGGTGCTCTTTCTGATCCTCACCTTCGTCAATGGCGCAGGTCTGTTCATGCTCGCCGGCGCCGAATTCCTGGCCCTGCTGCTGATCGTTGTTTATGTGGGCGCGGTCGCCGTGCTCTTCCTTTTCGTCGTGATGATGCTCGACGTCGATTTTGCCTCGCTCAAGTCGGGCATGCTGCAATATGCGCCGGTCGGCATTCTGGTCGGTATCGTGCTGCTGCTCGAACTGCTGCTGGTTGCCGGTAGCGTGTTCATTGCGCCGGAAGCGGCGAGCGGTTCAGGTCTGCCGATCGATACGACCATGGATAATACGCGCCAGCTCGGCCTGGTGCTCTACACGCGCTACGTCTTCCTGTTCCAGGGCGCCGGTGCCGTGCTCTTGGTCGCCATGATCGGGGCCATCGTGCTCACCTTGCGTCACCGGTCGACGGCCAAGCGGCAGAATCCGGTGGATCAGGTGGCGCGCCGCGCCGAAGAGACGCTCAAAGTCGTCAAGGTCAAGAGCGGTCAGGGGCTATAGGGGTTTATCATGGGCTTGGAAATCGGGCTCGGTCACTACCTGACCGTTGCAGCCATTCTGTTCACGCTTGGCGTGTTCGGCATCTTTCTCAACCGCAAGAACGTCATCGTCATCCTGATGTCGGTGGAATTGATCCTGCTTGCGGTCAATCTCAACCTGGTGGCCTTCTCGGCGCATCTCAATGACCTTCAAGGTCAGGTGTTTGCCCTGATGATCCTCACCGTTGCCGCTGCCGAAGCGGCGATCGGTCTGGCCATTCTGGTCATCTTCTATCGCAACCGTGGCTCCATCGCGGTTGAAGACGCAAATATGATGAAGGGCTGAGGCTGACGCTATGATGATTCAGGCGATTGTCTTTTTGCCCCTCATCGGGGCGCTTATTGCCGGCCTTTTGGGCCGCACCATCGGCCACCGGCCGGCGGAATTTCTCACCACGGGCCTGCTGATCATCGCAGCCGTGCTGAGCTGGATCGTGTTCATCCCCGTTGCCTTTGGTGATGGCCTCGTCGGTGCCGTCGGCGACGGCCATGCGGCCGTGCTCAAGGTCGAGGTGATGCGCTGGATCCAGGTCGGCGACATGGATCTGCGCTGGACCCTGCGCGTCGATACGCTCACCGCCATCATGCTGGTGGTGGTCAACACCGTGTCGGCTCTCGTCCATCTCTATTCGATCGGCTATATGCACGAAGATCCGCATCGTTCGCGCTTCTTCGCCTACCTCTCGCTTTTCACCTTCGCCATGCTCATGCTGGTGACGGCCGATAACTTCCTGCAGATGTTCTTCGGCTGGGAAGGCGTGGGTCTCGCCTCATACTTGCTGATCGGCTTCTGGTATACGCGTCCGTCGGCGACTGCGGCTGCCATGAAGGCCTTCATCGTCAACCGCGTGGGTGACTTCGGCTTCGCGCTCGGTATCTTTGGTGCCTTCCTCGTGCTCGGTCATATCGACTTCGACGGCGCCTTCCATGCCGCTGACGAATTTGCCACAACGGGCCTTCCCGTGATCCGCTTCCTCAATTGGGATGTGGACGCGATGACCGTCATCTGCCTGCTGCTCTTCATGGGCGCCATGGGCAAGTCGGCGCAGTTCCTGCTGCACACCTGGCTTCCCGACGCCATGGAAGGTCCGACCCCAGTTTCGGCGCTGATTCACGCCGCGACCATGGTCACCGCCGGCGTCTTCATGGTTGCTCGGCTCTCGCCGCTCTTCGAGCTCTCGCCCTTCGCGCTCAACGTCGTGATCGTCATCGGCGCCATCACCGCCTTCTTTGCGGCAACGGTCGGTCTCGTCCAAAACGACATCAAGCGCGTGATCGCCTATTCCACCTGTTCCCAGCTCGGCTATATGTTCGTTGCGCTCGGGGTAGGGGCCTACTCGGCCGGCGTTTATCACCTGTTCACGCACGCCTTCTTCAAGGCTCTGCTGTTCCTCGGCGCTGGTTCGGTGATCCATGCCATGCATCATGAGCAGGACATGCGGAACATGGGTGGCCTGCGCAAGAAGATCCCCATCACCTATGCGATGATGATGATCGGCACCCTGGCGCTCACCGGCGTTGGCATTCCGGGCACAAGCCTTGGCTTTGCCGGGTTCTTCTCCAAGGACTCGATCATCGAAAGCGCCTATGCGTTTGGCGGCAATATCGGCAGCCTTGCCTTCTGGCTTCTTGTGATCGCAGCGCTCTTCACGAGCTTTTATTCCTGGCGCCTCGTGCATCTGACCTTCCACGGCTCGCCACGCGATCCGCAGCACTTCGGTTCAGGCCCGCATCCGGATCCGGCTCATGCCGATGCCGAAACGCACCATGAGCCGATCGACGACTCCAACGCCGATGATCACGCTCATGCCTCCGTTGCTCATGCAGGGCATGGTCACGACAATCACGGTCATGGGCATCACGGCTCGGCCTATGACAACGCTCATGAATCGCCCAATGTCATGCTGGTGCCGCTTTATGTTCTGGCTGTCGGTGCTGTGCTGGCCGGTGTCGTGTTCTACGGCATGTTCTTCCACGAGGTCGAACATATCGAGCACTTCTTCGCCGGATCCATCTATGTCGACCACGACATCATCGAAGCTGCGCACCACGTGCCGCTTTGGGTCAAGTGGAGCGCCACGATTTCCATGATCCTCGGCTTTGTTGCCGCCTGGTACATGTACATCCGCCGCCCAGACGTGCCGGGCAAGCTCGCTGCGTCCAATCCGGGCCTCTACAAGTTCCTCTTGAACAAGTGGTACTTCGACGAGCTCTACAACACGATCTTCGTGCGTCCTGCGCTCTGGATCGGCCGCGCCGTCTGGCATGGCTTCGATGATTGGCTGGTCGATGGCAAAATCGCCGAAGGTCTAGGCCGTCGCGTTCAGAACGTCACCTCCTGGGTCGTCAAGCTCCAGTCTGGCTACCTCTACCACTATGCCTTCGCCATGCTGATCGGCATCGCGGCGCTCCTGACCTGGGCCATCGCGGCCGGGGGACTGATCTGATGACCTTCGACAATACCATTCTCACGATCGTGACCTTCCTGCCGCTCCTCGGCGCGGCTTTGGTTCTGGTCACGCCCAAGACGGCGCTCAACGCCATCCGCTGGACCTCGCTGGCGACGACGCTCGTCACCCTAGCCCTAGCGCTCTGGCTCTGGGCGGCCTTCGATCCGTCAAATCCGGGTTTCCAGTTCGTCGTCAATTACGACTGGCTGGGCAACAGCATCGGCTATCGCGTCGGTGTCGACGGCATCTCGGTGCTCTTTGTCGTGCTCTCCGCTCTCCTCATGCCTTTCTGCGTGCTGGCCAGCTGGGAAGCGATCGACAAGCGCCTCAAGGAATACATGGCCGTCTTCCTGATCCTGGAAGTTCTGATGATCGGCGTATTCACCACGCTCGATCTGGCCATGTTCTATGTCTTCTTCGAAGGCACGCTGCTGCCGATGTTCCTGATCATCGGTATCTGGGGCGGCAAGCGCCGTATTCAGGCCAGCTACAAGTTCTTCTTCTATACCTTCGTTGGCTCGGTTCTGATGCTTCTGGCCATCATGGCCATGTACTGGAATGCAGGCACCACGGATATCTCGCGCCTTCTGACGCATGAGTTCCCCGAAGGCATGCAGACCTGGCTCTGGTTGGCTTTCTTCGCTTCGCTCGCAGTCAAGATGCCCATGTGGCCGTTCCACCGCTGGCTGCCGGAAGCTCACGTCGAGGCACCCACTGCAGGCTCGGTGATCCTTGCCGCGATCCTGCTCAAGCTGGGCGGCTACGGCTTCCTGCGCTTCAGCTTGCCGATGTTCCCCGATGCTTCGGCCCAGTTTGCCAACTTCGTGTTCGTGCTGTCGGTTGCTGCCATCATCATCACCTCGCTCGTGGCGCTGGTGCAGACCGACATCAAGAAGCTGATCGCTTACTCCTCGGTCGCCCACATGGGCTTCGTCACCATGGGTATCTTTGCGGGCAATGCCCTCGGGATCCAGGGTGCGGTCTTCCAGATGCTGTCGCACGGGCTCGTGTCTGGCGCTCTCTTCCTTGCTGTCGGCGTCATCTACGATCGTATGCATACCCGTGAGATCGACGCCTATGGCGGTCTCGTCGAGCGCATGCCGCAATATGCCTTCGCCTTCATGGTGTTCACCATGGCTAATGTCGGCCTGCCGGGCACCTCCGGCTTCGTGGGTGAGTTCCTCACCATGATGGGCGTGTTCCAGGTCAATACCTGGGTGGCATTCGGCGCCGCTTTCGGTGTGATCCTGTCGGCCGGCTACGCGCTCTGGCTTTATCGCCGGGTCGTGTTTGGTGCGCTGACCAAGGACAGCCTCAAGAGCATCCTTGATCTCAACCTGCGCGAGAAGGTGGTGCTCTATCCGCTGATCGTGATGATCATCGTGTTCGGCTTCTATCCCGCGCCGATACTCGACACCACAGCCGCCGCGGTCGACAATCTCGTCGCCCATTACGCTGCTTCGGTTGGCCTCGACCCCTCTGTTTCCCTGGCTGAAGCCCGGGCACCACTTGAATATGCCGCGCCCACGGGCGAGGTCCAGCCGGCCGCAGAGCATGCGGCCGAGCCTGCTGCGCACTAGGAGACCGACGTGAACTCTGACGTTACTGATTTCGCAAGCGTCGCGCCTGCCTATCCCGAGCTGGTGATCGCGGTCGGCGCCCTGGTGCTCGTTATCCTGGGTGTTATCATCAACAAGGAGCGTTCGGCGCTGATCTCCTGGCTCGCCGTGCTGCTCATTGCCGCCGCTGGCGTCGTAGCCTTGGCCATGCCTGCCGATGGCGTGCTCTTCAACGGCGTCTTCATCGCTGATGCCTTCGCGCGGTACATGAAGCTCCTCGTGCTGGGCGGCGCTGCCCTGGCGCTGATCCTTGCCATGCCCAATTCCGTCGAGAACGGCGTCCACAAGTTCGAATATTCGATCCTGGCAGTGCTGGCGACGCTGGGCATGATGATCATGGTTTCGGCCAATGACCTGATGAGCCTCTATATCGGCCTCGAGCTGCAGTCTCTGGCTGCTTACGTGATCGCCGCCATCAAGACCGATGACAAGCGCGCCTCCGAAGCAGGTCTCAAGTACTTTGTGCTTGGTGCTCTGTCCTCGGGCATGCTGCTTTACGGCGCATCCCTGATCTATGGCTTCACCGGCCACACCAACCTGCAGGAAATCGTTGCCGCGATTGCCATGGAAGGCCGTTCGGTCGGTCTGATTTTCGGCATGGTGTTCCTGCTTGCCGGCGTTGCGTTCAAGATGTCTGCCGTGCCGTTCCACATGTGGACGCCCGACGTTTATGAAGGTGCGCCCACTCCGGTGACCGCTTTCTTCGCCATGGCGCCCAAGGTTGCCGCCATGGCGCTGATGGTGCGCCTCGTCATGGACACGTTCCAGCCGATCAGCTCGGATTGGCAGCAGGTCGTGATTTTCATCTCTATAGCCTCCATGGTGCTGGCGGCCTTTGCGGCCATCGGCCAGCGATCGATCAAGCGGCTTATTGCTTATTCCTCGATCGGCCATGTCGGCTTCGCGCTCGTCGGCCTCTCGTCCGGCACGCAGGTGGGTGTTGAAGGTGTTGCCATCTATATGGCGATCTACCTGACGATGACCGTTGGCCTCTTTGCCTGCGTCCTCTCGCTGCGAACCGAAAACGGCTATGTCGAAAACATCGAGGATCTGGCCGGCGCTGCTCAGGCTCGTCCCTTCGTGGCGGCCATTATGGCAATCCTGATGTTTTCGCTGATCGGCATGCCGCCGCTTGCCGGCTTCTTTGCCAAGTGGCACGTGTTCCTCGCGGCCATCGAAGCCAACCTCTATGTCCTTTCGGTCATCGGTGTTCTGGCCTCGGCCGTGAGCGCCTACTATTATCTGCGTGTCGTCAAGACGATGTATTTCGATGAGCCTAAGGCGACCTTCGCCGCTGTGCCCAACGAACTCACCATCCTGCTCGCCATCAGTGCCTTCCTGATCGTCACCTACTATTTCAGCGTCGGCAATGCGTTGACCAACTGGGCACACATTGCGGCCGGAAGCCTGTTCTAGGTGGCCGATTTCTCACTCGGCCCGAAAGCCCGTGCCGCGGGCTATCGGCTGGCCGGCTTCGACGAAATCGGCTCCACTAATAGCGAAGCGCTCGCGGCCGTGGCTGCGGGCGATCCGGGCGGCATCTGGTTCGCTGCACTCAAGCAAACTGCTGGCCGTGGTCGCCGGGGACGGGCCTGGGAAAGTCCCTCTGGCAATCTCGCTGCCAGTCTTTTGATCGTTCCGGACGCCGAGCCCAGTATTCTTGCAACGCTGGGATTCGTGGCCGGTGTCGCCATGCAGAACGCCTTTGCGCGCGTTCTACCCAACGGGGCTGTCCGCATCGGCATCGATGGCGCCGACACGCTCGATGGGTCGGGCCGCGTAGCTCTTAAATGGCCGAACGATGTGCTGGCCGACGGCGCCAAGGTCGCCGGAATCCTGCTTGAGATGGGCAAGACGCCTCAGGGCCGGAATGCGATCGTCATCGGTATCGGCGTCAATGTCATTGCAGCGCCCTCCGGTTTGCCCTATCCCGCTACCAGCCTTCTTGATCTGGGTTACGAACACAAGGCCGAGGACGTCTTCGAAGCCTTGGCGGAAGCCTGGGTCGATGCGTTCTCCCTCTGGTCCGATGGATCGGGGATAAAGCAAGTGCTCGCCCAGTGGCGAGCCTCTGCTGCGGGCATCGGTTCGCCCGTTGCTGTTGCGCAGGACGGCGTCGTCCGGCGCGGTATTTTTGAAACCATCGACGCCTCCGGTCGACTGGTCATGCGCGACGACGATGGCGCGCGGATCGTGATCACGGCGGGCGATGTGCATTTTGGGGCAACGGCCAGCGCCCGAAGCTGACCACAACACGCGCGACGACCAGCGACCAAAGCTCGCACGGCGCCGCGCACAACAAGGAAAAAGAACCCATGGCTAAGAACCAAAGGGATGAACTCGTCTTCGTGCCTCTCGGGGGGGTCGGCGAGATCGGCATGAATATGGGCGCTTACGGCTTTGGTCCCGAGCGCTCGCGCAAGTGGATCGTGGTCGATTGCGGCGTCAGCTTCGGCGGCCCCGATCTTCCCGGCATCGAACTCATCATGGCCAATCCTGAGTTCCTTGAGGAAAATGCGGATGACGTTCTGGGCCTCGTGCTGACCCACAGCCACGAAGACCACTATGGCGCTGTGCTCGATCTCTGGCCGGTTTTCGACAAGCCTGTTTATGCAACGCCCTTTACGGCAGCCATGCTTGCGGCCAAGCGGGCAGGGGACGGTATCGTCGAAAATGTCGATGTGCGCATCATGCGTCCGGGCAAGCCGTTCACGGTCGGTCCCTTCACCATCGAACCGATCAACGTTGCGCACTCGATCCCGGAATCGAACAGCCTCCTGATCACCACTCCGGTGGGCCGCGTGCTGCATACCGGTGACTGGAAGCTCGATCCTACCCCGGTCGTCAACGCACCTACGGATGTCGCGCGCCTTCAGGCGATCGGCGATGAAACCGATCTGCCCCTGGCGCTCGTCTGCGATTCCACCAATGCGCTCAAGGATGGCGAAAGCCCGAGTGAAGCCGAAATCGGCGCAACGCTTGCTGCCCTGATCGCTGAGGCACCGCATCGCGTCGCCGTGACCACTTTTGCTTCAAATGTGGGCCGCGTCGTTTCCATCGTGCGCGCCGCCCATCAGGCAGGCCGCCAGGTTGTACTTTCGGGCCGCTCGCTCCACCGCATCATGGGCATCGCCAAGGAACTCGGGATGCTCGAGGGCCTGCCGACGCTCCATGATCAGGACGCCTACAAAACCATTGCCCGCGACAAATGCGTGCTGATCTGCACGGGCTCGCAGGGCGAGGCGCGTGCCGCCATCGCTCGCATCGCCCGTGGCGACCACCCGGTGATCGATCTCAATGCCGGCGATCGCATGATCTTCTCGTCCTGGGCCATTCCCGGCAATGAGCGCGAAGTCATCGACATCCAGAACCTGCTGATCGACAAGGGCATCGAGGTCATCACCCAGAACGACGCTCTCGTCCACGTCACGGGTCACCCGCGCCGCGAAGAGCTCCGCCGTCTTTATTCCTGGGTCAAGCCGCAGGTGCTCGTCCCGGTGCATGGCGAAGCCGTTCATCTCACAGCTCATGCCAAGCTGGGGCGCGAGGCAGGCATTCCCAATGTCTGCGAAGCCCGCAATGGCGACATGGTCCGACTCTTCCCCGAGCCGATGGCCTTCCCGTCCGAAGTGCGCACCGGCGAACTCTATCTCGATGGTCTCGTGCTCTGCACTCCGGAAGAATCAGGCGTCAAAGGTCGTCGCCGCCTCTCGTTCGGCGGCATGATCGTGGTCAGCCTTGCAGTCAATTCGAACGGTCAGGTCGTCTCCGGCCCCGATTACGTCATCGAAGGCTTGCCGGAGACCGAAGACGAGTCGCTGGTCGAAATCGTGGAAGATGCAGTTACCGGCACCATCAAGAGCCTGCCGCCCAAGCGCCGCACGGATCCCGATGTGTTCAGCTCCGCGCTGTTCAAAGCCATCCGCAACGAGGTCAACGCCTTTTGGGGCCGCAAGCCGAATGTGAACGTGTTCGTTCACCGCGTTTAGGCAGTCCGGCGCGACACATTAGCACCTGTCGCGCCGCCTCCACTTGGGTTTAGGTGTCGCCATGCAGTACGGATCGATCATCGCCGTTTTCTTTGTGGTCTGGTGGCTCACCTTTGTGGCGGTCTTGCCCATCGGCAACAAAAGCCACCACGAAGAAGAATCGACAACTCTGGTTGCCGGTGGCGATCCTGGTTCGCCTGTCGCGCCGCGCCTCGTTTACAAGATGATCCTCGCCAGCATTCTGTCGGTGCTCTTCACCGCCCTGCTGCTCTGGGGTCTCACCAACGAGACGCTCCACCACTACTGGAACCGTTAGAGGCGCGTGCGCCAGTTCCGGTCTGGCGAGCACCCGGCTTGCCTGTCCCCGGCAAAACTTTGCGGGCAGCCGAGCATGTCATCAAACCTTCAAATTCTGCCATTAGGGCTTTCGCCACAAATAAAAAAGCAGGGCCGAGGCCCTGCTTTGGTGAGTTGAATCGACAATACGTTGGTCTTAGGCACGCTTTGCGAGCGGCGGCCAACGCTCCTCCCTTGACACTGTCGATTTGCAGCGGTTGGACCGCTTTCGTTTGTTGTGGCCAGAACGTAACAACAGTTTTTCGACCTGTCACGCAGATTCTGCATAGCATGCATGCTTGAAACGTATGGACGGTTGAGGTTTGAGTGGGCATCAACAAATCCTACGAGTCGATCAGGGCAGGGGACCGAAGAACCCTCGGGCATTTTCCTCCCTCGTCCTGTGCGCCAAACCAGAATTTCGGAGTTGCCATGCGCCTTTCCCGCTATTTCCTGCCGGTTCTGCGGGATGTGCCCAAGGAGGCCGAGATCGTTTCGCATCGCTTGATGCTGCGAGCCGGCATGATCCGCCAGCAGGCCTCCGGCCTCTATTCCTGGCTGCCGCTTGGCTACAAGGTGCTGATGAAGGTGCAGCGCATCATCGAAGAGGAGCAGAACCGCTCCGGCGCGATCGAACTCCTGATGCCCACCATACAGTCCGCCGATCTCTGGCGCGAATCGGGCCGCTACGATGCCTATGGCAAGGAAATGCTGCGCATCGAGGACCGGCATGAGCGCGAATTCCTCTATGGCCCGACCAATGAGGAAATGATCACCGACATTTTCCGGACCTATGTGAAGTCCTACAAGGACTTGCCGCTCAACCTTTACCACATTCAGTGGAAGTTCCGCGACGAAGTGCGTCCCCGCTTCGGCACCATGCGCAGCCGCGAATTCCTGATGAAGGACGCTTACTCCTTCGATCTGGATAAGGATTCTGCCGTAAAGGCTTACGAGCGGATGTTCGTCGCTTACTTGCGCACCTATGCCCGCATGGGTCTCACCGCTATTCCCATGCGCGCCGATACCGGCCCCATCGGTGGCGATCTCAGTCACGAGTGGATTATTCTGGCCGAGACCGGCGAAAGCCAGGTCTTCTGCCATCGTGATCTTCTTGAGAAGCCCATCCCGCCCAAGAATGTCGACTTCCGCGGTGACTTGAAGCCCATCTTCAACGATTGGACCTCGCTCTACGCCGCCACCGAGGAGATGGTTGACCACGCCGAATACGAAGCCGCCGTTCCCGAAGACAAGCGCGTCTCTGCCCGCGGTATCGAGGTCGGCCACATCTTCTATTTCGGCACCAAGTATTCCGAACCGATGAAGGCCTCGGTCACCGGCAATGACGGCAAGGAAACCGTGGTTCACATGGGCTCATACGGCATCGGCCTGACCCGTGTCGTTCCTGCCATCATTGAAGCCAGCCACGACGAAAACGGTATCGTTTGGCCGGTCTCCGTCGCGCCCTTTGAAGCTGTCCTGATCAACCTCAAGGCAGGCGATGCTGATACGGACGCTGCCTGCGACAAGCTCTACGGCGAGTTGACCGCCGCCGGTCTCGACATGCTCTACGATGATCGCGATCAGCCCGCCGGTTCGAAATTTGCCACGGCCGATCTTGTGGGTATTCCCTACCAGATCATTTTGGGCCCCCGTGGCCTCAAAACGGGCGAAGTTGAAATCAAACATCGTAAGACTGGCGAGCGCGAGACGCTGCCGCTCGCCAATGTGGTCGAGCGCGTAAGAAGCCTGATCGAACCGCAGCGGATGAACGACATTTGAGCACCAGCGCGCAGCAGGCCCCGGCCGGCCGGTCCACCCGGCCGTTTTCCCGGTTTGAATGGATGATTGCTGCGCGCTATCTGCGCGCACGGCGTAAGGAGGCGTTTATCTCGGTGATCGCCAGCCTCACCATGGTAGGCGTTGCCATTGGCGTCGCTACCCTGATCGTCGTCATGTCGGTGATGAACGGCTTTCGCGCCGAGCTTCTGACCAAGATACTGGGGCTCAACGGCCACTTTACGGCCTTTCCCATCGAAAGCCAGTTCACCGACTACAAGGAAGCCATCGCGACGCTCGAGGAAACCGAGGGCGTCGATTTTGCCGTTTATTTCGCCGAGGGCCAGGTGCTCGCCTCCGGCCGTGGCGGCTCGACCGGCGTTTCCGTGCGCGGCATGGATGCCGAAAATCTCGAAAAACTGCCGCTCCTTTACAATTCGGCAGAGCAGGGCGGTTTCGACAGCTGGGACGAAAACGACGGCATCGCCATCGGCTACCGCCTGGCACAGACGCTCGGCGTCGGCCTTGGCGATCAGGTGCAGATCATCAATCCCGACAGCGGCGCGATGACCCCCTTCGGCTCGACGCCCCAGATCAGGTCGTACCCGGTCCGCACCATCTTCAACCTTGGCATGGTCGAGTTCGACAGCCTCTTCATGTATATGCCGCTTCAGGCAGCCCAGGACTATTTCAAGCTTTACGACGACGTCCTCAAGCCCGGTATGGACCAGCTCGACCCCATGGCGTCGGACGAAGAGATCGACGCTGCCTATGAACGCATTTATCGGGCCACGGCGGCAGAAATCTTCATCCACAACCCCGATGCCGTAGGCCAGATGCGCGAGCGCCTCGCAACGCGTACCGATATCCGCCCCTTTATCCTCACCGATTGGCAGCAGCGCAACGAGACCTTCTTTTCCGCGCTTCAGGTCGAGCGCGTCGTGATGTTCACCATCCTGTCGATGATCATTCTCGTCGCCGCGTTCAACATCATCTCGAGCCTTGTCATGCTGGTGAAGGACAAGAGCAAGGACATCGCCGTGCTGCGCACCATGGGCGCTACCCGAGGCGCAATTATGCGCATTTTCTCGATCACGGGCACCACCATCGGTGTCATCGGCACGCTGACTGGCCTTGTTCTCGGCCTCATTGTCGCCGCCAACGCGGAAACCCTGCGCGCGACGATCTCCAACACTCTTGGTGTGGCGCTGTTTCCCCCGGAGGTCTTCTTCCTCTCGGCTCTGCCGAGCAAGACTGACCCGACCGAAGTCACCGTCGTCGTCGTGCTCGCTCTTGCCCTGAGCTTCCTTGCCACGCTCTATCCGGCCTGGCGCGCCGCCCAATATGACCCCGTCGAGGCGCTGCGTTATGAGTAAGCCATTCCTGACCCTTTCCGGTGTCCATCGTCACTATGGCGAGGGCCAGACCGAGGTTCGCGTGCTCGATGCTGCCGATCTTGTGGTGCAAAGCGGCGAACTCGTCGCGCTTGTCGCCCCGTCGGGTGCCGGCAAGTCCACCTTGCTCCACCTCTGCGGCCTGCTTGAAAGTCCACAGTCGGGCGAAGTCGAGATCGTGGGCGAACCGACAAGCAAGCTGAGCGACCGCGGCCGCACGCAATTGCGCCGCACGACGGTGGGCTATGTTTATCAGTTCCACCACCTCCTGCCCGAATTCAGTGCCCTCGAAAACGTCGCCATGCCCCAGTTGATCGCAGGCAAGACACCGGCGGAAGGTCACGCACGCGCCGAGGAACTGCTCGCACTGCTGGACGTCGGACACCGGGCACACCACCGTCCCGCCGAATTGTCTGGTGGCGAACAACAGCGTGTCGCCATCGCCCGCGCCGCCGCCAATCATCCCAAGGTGATCCTGGCCGACGAGCCCACCGGCAACCTCGATCCGGGCACCAGCGACCTCGTCTTCGAGGCCCTGCAAAACCTTATCCGCGCCGAGGGCGCCGCAGCGCTGATCGCCACCCACAACCACGATCTCGCCCGTCGCGCCGACCGCATCGTGACGATCCGCGACGGCAAGGTGATTCCCCACATGGTTTAACGTTGGGCACGCCATCGCCGCTTCAACCTTGTTTTTCGTTCGGGGAAGACAAGGCGAGGGCGGCAATCAACCTTCGCGCCATTTCCATTCGGCGATGATCGTGCCTCCACGGGGGCGATTCGATGCGTCTATTTCTGGCCGGACTGGTGCTTCTCGCAGGCAGATACGCCTCACCCTGACCCTCTTCCCAGAGGGGCGAGGGGACGATGGGCGAGATTGCGTTGGTCTGGTCCGCGCCGAACCCATGGTTCCTGCGTCCCCTCGCCCCTATGGGGAGAGGGTCAGGGTGAGGGGTCTTACTTGCTTTCTCGGAACCAACAGCAAATGCACAGCCTCTTTCGTGGCGCGTACAACCACGCCTAAAAGCTTGGCTAGCCATCGCATTCACGGGTCCCCGCACCCCCACACGCTAACGATCTCCTAACGCGTTAACCCTGTCCCCGCTTTCCCCGTCGTTTTGCTGGACGAGAACGAAAGCCGAACATATAAGAACAAACAGAGAAACACGGGAGACAACCATGCTCGACTTCGTCAAGGACCTCGCTGCCTTCGTGACCCTCGGTGCCTTTACCATCGGTGCGCTCACTTGGATGGATGTTCTGGCTCACCTTGTCTGATCGCCTGTGGATTGAGGGCAGGGTGATTTGACCTCGTTCCCTCAGCCGCTAATGCTGGAAGGCAGGAGACTGATATGCGCGGCCCCGGCTTTATCCACCTTCACGTTCACTCGGCTTTTTCGCTCCTTGAGGGCGCGTTGCAGCTCGAAAACATTCTCAAGCTGGCAGCAGCCGATGCTCAGCCTGCACTGGGAATCGCCGATACCGGCAATCTTTTCGGCGCGCTCGAATTTTCCGAAAAGGCGACCAAGAAGGGCATCCAGCCGCTGATCGGCGTTGAACTCGCCATCGATTTTGCCGCAGCCGAAGAGCGCGTCAGTGAACGTGGCCATGTCGCCTGGTCGGGCAAATCCAGCGTCGTCATGATGGCGCAATCGGAGGAAGGCTTCGCCAATCTCTCGCGCCTCGTTTCCCGCGCCTATATGGAAGGCGAGAACGGCCTAGCGCGCGCCCATCTCGATTGGCTGACCCCGGATGCGCTCTCGGGCATGATCTGCCTTTCTGGCGGTCCTGAAGGCGCCATCGACATGCCCTTTGCCCATGGTCAGGACGGCAATGCCATCAGGCGCCTCGATCGCCTTGCCGATCTGTTCGGCGACCGCTTCTATATCGAGCTGCAGCGCCATGGCCGGGCCCAGGAAGCCTCCGTCGAGCCCCGTCTCGTCGACTATGCCTACCGCAAGGGCATACCCATCGTTGCGACCAACGAGCCCTATTTCAAGACCGCCAAGGAATATGAAGCGCATGATGCGCTGCTGGCGATCGCGGGCAGTTCTGTTCTGGTCCAGACCGAGCGCCGCAAGCTCAACGACCAGTATTATTTCAAGACCCGCGCGGAGATGATCGAGCTGTTCTCGGATCTCCCCGAGGCGCTTGATTCAACCATCGAAATTGCCAAGCGCGTCGCGTTCCGGCCGCGAACTCGCGGTCCGATTCTGCCCAAATTCGCCGCCGGCTCGCACGCGACCGAAGACGAGGTTGTCGCCGCAGAAGCTGCTGCCTTGCGAGAAATTTCGGTCAAGGGGCTCGATGCTCGTCTCGCCGCCCACGGCCCTGGCCCCGGCAAGACCGAAGAGGAGTATCGCGAGCGGCTCGATTTCGAGCTGAACGTCATCGAGAAGATGAAATTCCCAGGCTACTTTTTGATCGTGGCCGATTTCATCCAGTGGTCCAAGGCGCAGGGTATTCCGGTGGGTCCGGGTCGCGGCTCAGGGGCCGGATCGCTTGTGGCCTATTCCACCACAATCACCGACCTAGATCCGCTACGCTACAACCTCCTGTTCGAACGCTTCCTCAATCCCGAACGCGTGTCGATGCCCGACTTCGATATCGACTTCTGCCAGGATCGGCGCGAGGAAGTCATCGAATACGTGGTGCAGAAATACGGCGCCCAGCAGGTCGCCCAGATCATTACTTTCGGTACGCTCCAGGCTCGCGCCGTGCTGCGCGACGTCGGCCGCGTCCTCCAGATGCCTTATGGCCAGGTCGACCGGATCTGTAAGCTTGTGCCGGCCAACCCGGCCGATCCCTGGTCGATCGAGCGGACCATGGCTGAGGTGCCCCAGTTCAAGCAGATGACCGAGGATGACGAGACGGTTGCCCAGCTCGTTGAAATCGCCAAGTCGCTTGAGGGCCTGTTCCGTCACGCCTCCACCCACGCCGCCGGCATCGTCATCGGCGATCGGCCACTTCAGGAACTGCTGCCGCTTTACCGCGACCCGCGCTCCGAAATGCCGGTGACGCAGTACAATCTTAAATGGGTTGAGCCTGCGGGCCTCGTCAAATTCGACTTTCTCGGCCTCAAGACGCTGACGACCATCCAATATGCTGTGCGCATGGTAGCCCAGCGCGGCATCGAACTCGATATCGACGCGATCCCCATCGACGATGCGGCCACCTATAATCTCTACGCTCGCGGCGATACCTACGGCATCTTCCAGTTTGAATCCGCCGGCATGCGCCGGGCCTTGATGGATCTCAAGCCGGACCGCATCGAAGATCTCATCGCCATGAACGCCCTCTATCGGCCTGGTCCGATGGACAACATCCCAAGCTTCATCGACCGAAAGCACGGCCGCGAAGAGGTGGAATATCCTCACCCCAAGCTCAGCCAGGTGCTCGACGAAACCTATGGCATCATCGTCTATCAGGAGCAGGTGATGCAGATCGCCCAGCTTCTGTCAGGCTATTCGTTGGGCGAAGCCGACATGCTGCGGCGCGCCATGGGCAAGAAGATCAAGGCGGAGATGGACAATCAGCGCATCCGTTTCCGCGAGGGGTCAGGGCCCCAGGGCGTCAGCGAAGCGCTTGCCGACCAGATTTTCGACCTTCTCGCCAAGTTCGCCAATTATGGCTTTAACAAGAGCCACGCCGCCGCCTATGCCTGGGTGTCCTACCAGACGGCCTATCTCAAGCAGCACTACCCGCACGAATTCTATGCGGCCTCGATGACGCTCGACATGGCGCAGACGGACAAGCTCTCCGACTTCCGGCGGGAGGCCGGCAAAAAGGGCATCGAGGTCGTCGCTCCTTGTGTTAACGCATCAGAAGTCGTGTTTTCGGTCAAGAACGACCGGATCCATTATGGCCTCTCGGCGGTCAAGGGTGTCGGCCGTGCCGTTGCCGAGCACATCGTCGAGGTCCGCGGCAACGAGCCGTTCAAGGATCTCGGTGACTTCGCCCGCCGCGTCGATCCTAAGGCGATCAACAAGCGCACGCTTGAAACGCTGGTCAATGCCGGAGCCTTCGACGCCCTTGTGCCGCGCCGGGAGGTTGCCTTTGCGGCGATGGATCAGGTTATGGGCACCGCCCAGGCGCTGACCACCGAACGCAACGAGGGGCAATGGAACATGTTTGCCTCGAGCGAACCCGAACCCTTCCGCCTGCCCACCGGCGTCCCCGCCTGGAATTCCACCGAGCGGGCTGATCGTGAACTCTCCGCCATCGGCTTCCACCTATCGGCGCATCCGCTCGATGCCTATGCGGATCTCTTCGAACGGCTGCGCGTTCAGCGCTGGGGCGATTTCGAGCGTGCGGTCAAGGATGGCGCCTCGGCCGGCCGGCTTGCCGGCACCATCGCCTCGCGTAACGACAGGCGGACGCGAAAAGGCACGCCGATGATGATCCTGAGCCTCTCCGATCAGAGCGGCACGTTCGAAGTGATCGCGTTTTCCGAGCAGATCACCCAGTTCGGCTCGATCCTGCAACCGGGCAACTCGGTGATCCTCGAAGTCGGCGCTCAGGAGCGTGCAGAAGGCATTAGCCTCATGCTCAACGGCGCCAAGCCCATTGAAGGCGCAGCTGAAAGCATCGATCGCCAGCTGACCATATTCACCGCCGACGCCAAGGCTCTCGGGCCTGTCAGCGCCCAGCTCAAGCGCGGCGGCAATGGCACGGTGAGCTTCGTCGTCATTCGTGACGCCGGTGCCAAGGAGTACGAGATCGCGTTGCCCGGCAAATACGCCGTCTCGGCCGAAGTCGCCGGCGGTATCAAGGCCTTGGACGGCATCACCGACGTGCGGTTCAACTAGCGCTAGGTTGGGCTCTGTTTCCTTTTTCCTCTTCACCACCGGACTTGTCCCGGTGGTCCATCCGCAGCAAACTGGATTGCTCGAACAAGCCGGGGAATGAGGGGTCTAGGAGAGCGGGGGCAGAGTAGGGGCTAACCAGCTTCATCAGCCGATTCGAACGCGGAGGAGGCGAGCCCGGAGCCCATCCTCCCCCGCTCAGGGGCTTTCACCCTTGCCCCCGCGTCTCGGCGCGGGTCTATGATTGACCAATGCGTCCCGCCAGGTGTGGTTCACTGACGCTTTCGTGAGTTGTCCTGTGATCATGACCGGGCAGGGCTACGGCGTGGGTTGCGCTCCGAACGGCTTTCGCTTATATCGCCCACGCGTCCGGCACTCTAGCTGGCGCGATCTCACACACGAAGCAGGCTTTCCCAAGGGGAGCGCCATCCGGTGGCGGGCAACCGCCGCAAGGCTTCGTGGAGGTATCAACCGGTAAAGGATTTATCCAATGGCTCTGCCAGAATTCTCCATGCGTCAGCTTCTCGAAGCCGGCGTGCACTTCGGCCACCAGAAGCACCGCTGGAACCCGAAGATGGAACGCTATATTTTCGGCGTTCGCAACGACATCCACATTCTCGACCTGAGCCAGACTGTGCCGGCCCTCAGCCGCGCCCTGCAGCTCGTGTCCGACACCGTAGCCGATGGCGGTCGCGTGCTTTTCGTCGGCACCAAGCGCCAGGCCGCTCCCCTCGTTGCTGAAGCTGCCAAGCAGTCGGCTCAGTACTACGTCAATTCCCGTTGGCTGGGCGGCACGCTCACCAACTGGCAGACGATCTCGAACTCCATCGCGCGCCTGCGCGAACTGGAATCGATGAGCGAAGAAGACCTCAACCTGCGCACCAAGAAAGAGCGCCTGATGATGTCCCGCGAGCAGGAGCGTCTTGAGCGCGACCTGGGCGGCATCAAGGACATGGGCAACGTTCCCTCGCTCCTCTTCGTGATCGACACCAACAAGGAAGCCAACGCCATCAAGGAAGCCCGTCGTCTGGGCATTCCGGTCGTTGCTATCGTCGACACCAACTGCGATCCCGACGTCGTCGATTATGCCATCCCCGGCAATGACGACGCCAGCCGCGCTCTCGAGCTCTATGTCTCGCTGATCTCGCGCGCTGCCCTCGATGGTATCGGCCGTTCTTCAAGCGCACTTGGTGCTGATCTCGGTGCTGCTGCAGAAGCTCCGGGCGAAGATCTTCCGAGCGAAGGCGAAGCTGTCAACTAAGTCCGGTATTGCCGGAATCGTCTTGAACGAAACTATGCGGCCCCGCTCTGGGGCCGCCGAAAGGTGAACCCATGGAAATCACTGCTGCAATGGTTAAGCAGCTCCGCGAGTCGACCGGCGTCGGCATGATGGACTGCAAGAAGGCCCTGGCCGAAACCAATGGCGACATGGAAGCTGCCGTTGACTGGCTGCGCACCCGTGGCCTGGCCAAGGCTGCCAAGAAGGCCGATCGCGTCGCCGCCGAAGGTCTCGTGGGCGTTGCCACGGACGGCACCAAGGCTTCCGTCGTCGAAGTGAATTCGGAAACTGATTTCGTTGCCCGCAACGAGCAGTTCCAGAACATCGTCAGCAACATTGCCAAGCTCGCCCTTGATGCCGAAGGCGATGTGGTAAAGCTCGGCGAAATGCCGTTCCCCGGCGCTGGTCATTCCGTATCGGCCGAGCTGACCGAAGCGATCGCCAAGATCGGCGAAAACATGAACCTGCGTCGCACTGAAACCGTTTCGGTTTCTGATGGCGTCGTGGAAAGCTATGTCCATAACGCAGTCAAGCCAGGTCTGGGGAAAATCGGCATCCTCGTTGCCCTGGAATCGACCGGCGATAAGGCCGCCCTGTCGGCTCTCGGCAAGCAGCTTGCCATGCACATCGCCGCGACCAACCCGCTGGCTGTTCGCGCTGAAGAGCTCGACCAGGAAGTGGTTGCCCGCGAGCGCGCCATCATCCTCGAGCAGGTCAAGGAATCGGGCAAGCCCGCCGACATCGCCGAGAAGATGGTCGAAGGCCGCATCCGCAAGTACTACGAAGAAGTCACGCTCCTTGCGCAGACCTTCGTGATCGACGGCGAGACCAAGGTTGAGAACGCGATCAAGAACGCGGAGAAGGAAGTCGGCGCGCCGATCACCCTGACCAAGTTCGTGCGCTACGCCCTCGGCGAAGGTATCGAAAAGGCCGAAACCGACTTCGCTGCTGAAGTCGCTGCAACGGCTGGCGTGAAGTAAGCACGCTTTGATTCTGGCAGGCGGGCCGACTGGCCCCCTGCTGCTTGCTCTCCGGCCCGTCCGGATCGAGCTTTAATCGCCTTGTATTTAATTCCAGCGTGGCTTTGCCGTCTGTTTGTGGCATCTATGCCCAAGTTTTTCTCGGGCCATGCAGAATCGCGGCCCGCAGCTCCAACGTGAGGTCCCCATGGCGTCCGGTTACAAGCGTGTCCTGCTCAAGGTTTCGGGCGAGGCGCTGGCGGGAGATCTCTCCTTCGGCATCGAACCGTCCTTTCTTCAGGGCGTCGCCAGCCAGATCGCCGATGTTGCCCGAACGGGCATCCAGGTCGCTATCGTCGTTGGCGGCGGTAACATCTTCCGCGGCATGGCCGGCGCCGCTGATGGCACCGACCGGGTAACGGCTGATACGATGGGCATGCTGGGCACCATGATCAATGCCCTTGCTCTTTCCAATGCCATTTCGCGCCAGGGCGTCAAATCCAAGCCGTTTAGCGCCGCCACCATGCCTTCGGTGGCCGATACCTTCACCGCACGCGATGCAAAACTCGCTCTCGAGGAGGGCTTCGTCGTGGTTCTCGGCGGCGGCACTGGCAATCCCTTTTTCACCACCGATACCGCCGCAACGCTGCGCGCGATCGAGCTCGAATGCGACGTGGTGCTCAAGGGTACTAAGGTCGACGGTGTCTATTCGGATGACCCCAAAAAGAACCCCGATGCGGTCCGCTACGACCAGATCAGCTTCGATGATGTGATCTCTCAGAACCTTAAGGTCATGGATACGGCCGCTTTCGCCCTTGCCCGCGACAGCCGCATGCCGATAATCGTATATTCCCTTGACGATGATGCCGGTCTGTCCGGCATCCTAGAGGGCAGGGGAGCCTCGACCCTGGTCGGCGATCTGAGCTGACTTCGGTTCGTCCCCGCTGCACCTTTGGTGTAACAACAAGATGAGCGCGCCAGACCGAGCGGCGCCAAGCGACTGGAAGGACGACGGCCATGGCCTATGATCTGAGCGACCTCAAAAACCGGATGCAGAAATCGATATCCTCGCTCAAGGACGAACTCTCGGGTCTGCGTACCGGCCGTGCCAGCGCGAGCCTTTTGGAGCCGGTCACCGTTGATGCCTATGGCTCGCGCATGCCGCTCAACCAGGTGGCGACGGTAACCGTGCCCGAGCCGCGCATGCTTTCGGTGCAGGTCTGGGACCGCGGCATGGCCAATGCTGTGGAAAAAGCCATCCGTGACAGCGGCCTCGGGCTGAACCCGATGGGCGAGGGCCAGGTGATCCGTGTGCCGCTGCCCGAGCTTAACGAGCAGCGTCGTAAGGAACTCGCCAAGGTTGCGCACACTTATGCCGAACAGGCCCGTGTCGCTGTGCGTCATATCCGCCGCGACGGCATGGACGCCTTGAAAAAGGCGGAGAAGGACGGCGACATGAGCCAGGACGATGCGAAAAAGCAGTCCGAGCTCGTCCAGAAGGCGACCGACGAATCCGTGGCCGAGATCGACAAGATCGTGGCGGCCAAGGAACAGGAAATCATGCAGGTCTAAGGATCTGCATCACGCGCCAGGAGGGGCGTTGATGGCAAGCGAGACCGCCGCCAAGGTCATCCCGGGCTCCGGCCCGGGTTTGCGTATTCCGGTTCACCTCGGGGTGATCATGGATGGCAATGGCCGGTGGGCCAAGGCACGGGGCAAGATGCGAACCGAAGGTCACGTTCAGGGCGTCAACGCCTTGCGCACGCTCGTCCAATCCTGCATCACCCATGGCGTCGGCTATGTCACGGTGTTCAGCTTTTCTTCCGAGAACTGGACGCGTCCCCCCGAAGAAGTTTCCTTTATCTTCAATCTTCTGCGCCGCTTTGTTGCGTCCGATCTTCAGCGTCTGATCCGCAACAATGTCAAGGTGCGCATCATCGGTTCGCGCCAGGGGCTCGAGCCTTCGCTGATCCGCCTGATCGATGATGCCGAGGCCAAGACTGCGGGCAATACCGGCCTCGTGCTCTGCGTCGCCTTTAATTATGGCGGCCGCGCCGAGATTGCCGATGCCATGCGCACGCTTGCGCATGAGGTTGCGGCCGGTCGCCTCGATCCCATGTCGATCTGCGAGGCGACGATCACCAGAAGCCTTTATAGCGCCGATATTCCCGACCCGGATCTGATCATCCGCACCAGCGGAGAGCAGCGCCTGTCGAATTTCCTGCTTTGGCAATCGGCCTATTCCGAATTTGTTTTCGTGCCGGAAAACTGGCCCGATTTCGACGAGGAGAGCTTCCTGAGGGTGCTTGAGACATATTCCTTGCGCGATCGGCGCTTTGGTGGCTTGGGGTCCAGCGGAACTTGACGGAGCAAGGCACCCCTCCACCGGCACCATCCTCACCCCCGCGTCGCAACTGGGCTGATGTCGGCCCGCGTATTGTCTCCGCTTTCGTTCTGATTCTCGTCACGGCGACGGCGCTTTATCTCGGCAGCTATTTCTTTTCCGCCGTGGTCGGCGCGGTCTATGCCGGCGCCTATCGCGAGTGGGAAACCATGATTTCCCGCGCCCCCCTCGGCAATATCGGCATGATCCTTGTCGGGCTCGTTGCCCTGTCCGGACTGCTGTTTCCGCTTCTTGGGCCTCTTTCCTCGGTTCTGTGCATCGGCCTTGCCTGCCTCCTTTCCATCCGCCTTGGCCGCGAAGCGCTTGTCTGGCGCATTGCGGGCCTCTTGATTTTCGGCACGCTCATAGGCGCTGCAGTTACCATGCGGGGCGATGGTGTCGCCGGTATCTGGGCCGGGCTTCTCCTCGGCACGGTTGTCTGGATGACCGATTCCGCCGCATTCTTCACCGGCCGTCAGATCGGCGGAGAAAAGCTTGCCCCGGGCATATCGCCGTCCAAGACCTGGTCGGGCGCGCTCGGCGGCCTTGCCCTTGGCTCGGTTGCCGGGCTCGTCGTCTGGACCCTGCTGACGGATTCGCCGTGGGGGATCGGGCTGATGATCGTCGTCTCGATCAGCATCCTGGGCCAACTGGGTGATCTGGCCGAAAGCGCGGTCAAACGCCATTTCCACATCAAGGATAGCGGCCACATCATTCCCGGCCATGGCGGATTGATGGATCGGCTCGATAGCCTCACATTGGGCATTATCTTCGTCTTGATCGTCGGGGGATTGCACGGCGGATTCGGCGCGGTTGCCGAGGGACTGCTTTACTGGTAGCTGCCGCCGTCCAGGCGCTGCTGCAGCTGGGGAATGACAATGCTCGACTTTCCGCTTTGGATTCTTTCCTACATCGTTCCCTTTCTGGCGGTGCTGACGGTCATCGTCTTTGTCCACGAGATGGGCCATTTTCTTGTCGCCCGCTGGAATGGCGTTGCCGTTCACACCTTCTCGGTCGGTTTCGGGCGCGAATTGTTTGGCTGGACTGATCGGCATGGCACGCGCTGGCGCCTGTCTGCCATCCCGCTCGGTGGGTATGTCCGGTTCGTGGGCGATATGAACGCGGCCAGCGTGCCGGACACGGATTCTCCCATGTTGAAGGATCCGGCTCTTGCGCCGCATCTGTTTGTCAACAAGTCGGTCTGGCAGCGCATCGCCATTGTCGCGGCGGGACCGATCGCCAATGTCATACTCACCTTTCTCATTCTCTATGCCCTTCTGCTCGGCTATGGACGCTATACCGTTCCCGCCGTGATCGGCGAGGTCCTGCCCGGTTCGGTCGCTGAAGCAGCCGGCTTCGAGGCCGGTGACGAGATTGTCGCGGTCGATGGCTATGCCGTTCGTGGTTTCGAGGATTTCCAGCGCTTTGTGGCCACCAGTCCCGCCCGGCAGGTCGCGATCTACTATGAGCGCAATGGTGCCGTTCAGTCCCTGACCCTGGTGCCCGAAGCGGTGCAGATCGAGGATCGCTTTGGCAACAATCAACGTATCGGCCGCATCGGGGTGAGCCGCGATATCGAGGAGACCGATGTTGTTCTTTACCGGCCCGGGCCAGTCGAGGCCATCGGTCTGACGCTGGAGGAAATCCGCTTCATCATCCAGCGTACCGGGGCTTTCCTTGGCGATTTCTTTGTTGGCCGGGGCGATGTCGAACAGCTCAGCGGGCCCGTCAAAGTCGCAAAGGTGTCAGGTGAGGTTGCTACCCTGGGGGTCGTGGCGCTCATCAATCTGATGGCGCTGCTGTCACTTAACATTGGGATATTCAACCTCTTGCCTGTTCCAATGCTCGACGGCGGGCATCTCTTGTACTATTTCATTGAAGCCATTCGTGGTCGGCCTCTCAGCATGCGCGTGCAGGAGATCGGCTTCCGCTTTGGTTTTGCCCTCGTGGTGACCCTGATGGTCTTCACCTTGTTCAACGACACGGTTTTCGACCATTTTGGGATACTGCGGTAATGTTCAGTTAACCTTGGTTCGCAAGGTGTTGCACGAATACAAGCGCGCCAATGAATTGCTAACCGCGTCTGGGCTTGCCGCTTGTCCGTGGTTAAAAAAACAGTAAAACACTTCAATGGAGTTAGCTTGGGGGAGCGGCGTATGGCGATTCCCCGGGCCGGTCGCAGAAGGCAATAACAATATGATTAACCCCACCAAGCTGATGCGTGGCGCGGTTTCCGCGATCGCGATTATGGGGGCGAGCCCCATGGTTGGTGCCGGACTTCCGGTGCTGGGCGTTGCTGTCGCGCAGGCTCAGGAGCAGTTGGTTGGCTCTGTCTTGTTCGAGGGCAACCGCCGTTTCTCCGATGCTCAGCTTCTGGCGATGGTCGATCTGGCAGCGTCCGGCATCTACACGCCGCAGCGTTTGGCTGCAGACGTGGAGAGCATCCGTCTCGCGTACGATCGTGACGGTTTTATGGGCGTCACGGTCACCTCGCGCACCGAGTCGACGGCCGATGGTCGCGTCCGGGTGATCTTCCAGGTCAATGAAGGCGAGCGCGCAGGTATCGCGGCGATCAACTTCACTGGCAACAACGCGATCAGCGGCGGTAACCTCAAGGGAGCCATGCTGACTAAGGAGAGCGGCATTCTTAGCTGGCTCCTGCGCGACGACACCTATGACGAGCGCAAGCTGGCCGTTGATCGCGAGCGCATCCGTCTTTACTACGCAAATCGCGGCTATCCCGACGCGCAGGTCAATTCGGTCGCTGAGTATGACGCCGCGCGCAACGCCTATTTCATCAACTTCACCATCAATGAAGGTCAGCGCTACCGCTTCGGCAATATCGGTATCGAGACCAGCATCGACGGCCTCAACACCGAAGTTCTGCGCTCGACCGTTCAGACCGGGCAGGGTGCTCAGTACTCTGTGACCAATCTGCAGTCGACTATCGAAGACATGGCCTACGAAGCCACGGCTCAGGGTTATTCCTTTGCCGACGTTCGTGCCCGTCTTGATCGCGACGTTGCCTCCGGCACTTTCAACATCACCTATCTCGTGGATGAAGGTGCGCGCATCTATGTCGAGCGCATCAACATCACCGGCAACACCAAGACCCGCGATTTCGTGATCCGTCGCGAGCTGGCCTTCGGCGAGGGCGATCCGTTCAACCGCTCCATGGTCATTCGTGGTCGCGATGCAATCCAGGATCTGGGCTACTTCTCGGCTGTCGAAGTTACGACTGTTGCAGGCTCCTCGCCCGACAAGGTTGTCCTCAACGTCAACGTGACTGAAACCTCTACCGGTGAATACGGCGCCAGCGCCGGCTATTCCACGACCGATGGTATCCTCGGCGAAGTCTCGCTGACCGAACGGAACTTCCTCGGTCGCGGTCAGTACCTGCGTGCCGCCATCGGTGCGACGCAGTCCGGCCGCACCTTCGACTTCTCCTTCACCGAGCCCCGCTTCATGGGTCTCAAGGTGTCGGCTGGCGTTGATGCCTACCACCGTATCACAGACGAAACGACAACCACCTTCTACGGCTCGCAGACCACCGGCGGCCAGCTTCGCTTCGGTGTGCCGGTAACGAGCGCTCTGACCGCGTCGCTCTTCGGCGGCTACGAGCGCAAGGTGATCGCGGACGTCGACAACGGCGACAATAACGAGTTCCGCTCGTCGCTCGTGACCGATGGTCAGGAATTCAACAAGGCTTTCGTCGGCTACACCCTGACCTGGAACGGCCTCGACGATACGCGCGATCCGACCAACGGCCTCTACGCCACCTTCTCCCAGCAATATATCGGCTGGGATCATAACCTGCTCAAGTCCGAGGCGCGGGCGCGTTATTTCATGCCCATTATCGAGGACAGCGGCATCATCGCCAGCGTTCGCGGTCAGGCCGGTATCGTCAACAACCTCGACGACAACCCGGTTCATTCTGTGGAAGCCTTCATGCCGGGTGCAAACCTCATCCGTGGTTTCCAGAGCCGTGGCGTTGGTCCGCGCCTCACCACCGGCGAGTATCTCGGTGCCACCATGTATGCCGGCGTCTCGGCCGAGGTCGAGTTCCCGATCCCGGCTCTGCCGGAAAGCTATGGCCTCAGCGGCGCCCTGTTCGCCGATGCTGCCTGGATCGACGGCCTGCCCGGCACTGGTGTCGGTGTTCTCGATCCGAACAGCCAGGATTCGCCATGGCGTGCTTCGGTGGGTGCATCGCTCATCTGGGATTCACCGTTCGGTCCTCTGCGTGGCGACGTCTCGCACGTCCTCAACAAGTCGACGGCAGACCGCACTCAGGTCTTCCAGATCACACTGCAGACCTTGCTCTAAGCCGGTCTACGTGGAAGAAGTCATCGAGCTGCGGTGCGGTAGCACCGCAGCTCTTTGTTTTGAAGTGCGCTCATGGTTGATACCCGATTTCACCGATTTTCCGGCCCTATCGCTATTGCAGCGCTGCTCGATGAGCTTGGACAGGCCGAACTGGCTAACGGGTTGTCCGCCCCCGGCCGCATGGTGGAAGGCGTCTCGGAACTCGATTTGGCCGGTGCCGGCGACTTGGTCCTTGCCAGCCAGCCCGCTTACGCCGAAAGCCTGAGCCAGACCCGCGCGAGCTTTGCGCTTGTCGATCCCAAGCTGGTCGATCGCGTACCTGCCGGGGTCGAGGCGATCGCCTTGCCTCGTGCCCACATCCTTTTCGCTAGCATTCTCGACCGTCTTTACCCCGCCAGCACCAGGGCAATCCTGGCCGGCACGCGGGAGGATCTTGGCGCGCCTATTTTCGAGCGCGATGTCACCATCGGCTCCAATGTTGTAATCGGTGCAGGCGTCGAGATCGGCCGCGGCACCATAATCGGCGCCAATACCGTCATTGGTCCGGGTGTCACCATCGGCCGCAACTGCATCATCGCGGCCAATTGCACCATCGACTGCGCCCATGTGGGCAACGAGGTTGTTATCCATTCCGGCGTGCGCATCGGCACGGAAGGCTTCGGCTGGCTCGATCACGGCCAGGGCAACCGCAAGATCCCGCAGCTGGGCCGCGTCATCGTTCAGGACCGGGTAGAAATTGGCGCAAACAGCACCATCGATCGCGGCGCCCTGGGCGATACTGTCATCGGCGATGGTACCAAGATCGATAACCTCGTCCAAATCGGCCACAATTGCCGCATCGGCCGAAACTGTCTGATCGCCGCCATGAGCGGACTGTCCGGTTCGACCATCGTTGAAGATGGCGTGCTTATGGGCGGCGGTGTGGGCACCTCGGGACACCTGCGGATCGGCGCGGGCTCTGTGATTCACGGCCGCGCGGCCGTTACCAAGGACTGGCCCGCAGGCTCCAAACTTGCTGGAGCCCCGGCGCAAGATATAAGGGACTTCTGGCGTGAACTCGCTGTCACGCGGAAACTGGCCAAAGGAGACAAGCGGGGATGACGGAAACGGTCGTTGCTGCCACTGAACTCGATGCCATGAGCATCACCGATATCCTCAGCACTCTTCCGCACCGGTATCCGATGCTGATGATCGACAAGATCATCGAAATCGATGGTGACGATTCTGCCATCGGCATCAAGAATGTCACGGTCAACGAGCCTGCCTTTCAGGGCCATTTTCCCGGCACCCCGATTTTTCCTGGCGTTTTGATCATCGAAGGCATGGCCCAGGTCTGCGGCGCCATCGCCATCCGTCACGACTCCCGCGATGACAAGAAGAGCATCGTCATGCTGCTCGGTGTGGACAAGGCGAAGTTCCGCCGCCCCGCTGGCCCTGGCGACACGCTCGAATATCACGTCACCAAGATTCAGCGCCGCCGCAATGTCGGCCGCTATCGCGCCGAAGCCAAGGTGAATGGCTCCGTGGTCGCAGAGGCGGAGATCACCGCCATGATCTCCGAGGCCAAGGGTGACTGAGTCGACGATTCACCCCACCGCGATCGTCGCTCCGGGCGCCCAGATCGGCGCGGGCGTCAAGATCGGCCCCTTTTGCATGGTCGGCGAAAATGCTGTGCTGCATGATGGGGTGGAGTTGATTTCGCACGTCGTCGTCGATGGCCGTACGGCGATCGGAGCCGATACGCGTATCTTTCCTTTCGCCTCCGTTGGCCACCAGCCGCAGGACCTGAAATTCCATGGCGAGGAGTCGCGGCTCGAAATTGGCGCGCGCTGCACCATCCGCGAATCGGTCACCATCAATCCCGGCACCGAAGGCGGCGGCATGCTGACCAAGGTCGGCGATGATTGCCTGTTGATGGCAGGCTCGCACGTCGCTCACGATGCGATCGTGGGCAACAATGTCGTCCTTGCAAACTATGTCGGCATCGCCGGCCATGCCGTTGTCGGAGATTATGTCCGCTTCGGTGGCATTTGTGCCGTGCACCAAAAGGTGCGCATCGGCTCGCACGCCTTCATCGGCGCCCACAGCATGGTCGATGGCGACGTTATTCCCTATGGCATGGCGGTCGGCAATCGCGCGCGCCTTGCCGGGCTCAACCTTGTCGGTCTTCGGCGCGCCAGCCTGGATCGCGAAGCGATCCACCGCCTGCGTGCCGCCTATCGCATGATCTTTTCAAGCGAAGGCACGCTGCGCGAGCGGGTCGATGATGCCGCCGTCATGTTCAAGGACGAGAGCCTGGTTCAGGACGTCGTGGCCTTCATCGCCTCGGCCAAGGATCGGCCGCTGACCTTGCCGCGCGCGGATTCGGACGAGGAATAGGTGAGCCCGGCGAGCGAGCCTTTCCGGCTCTTCATTCTCGCCGGTGAACCTTCCGGCGATCGCATCGCGGCAGATCTCGTTCGGCGTCTGCGTGGAAAAACGCCGGTTACCCTGTCCGGCGTCGGTGGCGATGCACTTGCCGCACAAGGGCTTCAAACCCTGTTCGACATGAACGAGCTTTCGGTCATGGGCTGGGCCGACGTGCTGCCGCGCCTGCCCAAACTGCTTTGGCGCGCCCGCCAGGTCGCTCGAGCCATCGTCCGCGCCCGCCCCGATGTTGCGGTCCTTGTCGACGCGCAGGTCTTTTCGTCCATTGTCGCCAGGCAGGTGCACAAGGCCGCGCCCGACATCCCGGTTCTTCTCTGTGTCGCGCCCGCCGTCTGGGCCTGGAAGCCTGAGCGCGCGCAGCACCTCACGCCCCGGTTTCGCGAGGTCATGGCCGTCCTTCCCTTCGAACCCGCCTTCATGCGCGGGGCAGGGGGACCGCCAACCTCCTATATCGGCCATCCGGCATCCGCCGCCCTTGAGTCGAGGCCGGCCGTCCCCGCCTCAGGCCCGATTCTGCTTTTGCCCGGCAGTCGCGATGGCGAACTCCGCCGTCACCTCCCCTTGATGCGGAGCGTTGCCGAGCGCCTTGCGGCCCATCCGCGGGTGACCGGCTTTATCTTGCCCACGCCGCGCCGCCTCGAACAGCACCTTCGTGGTGAGGTCGAAGCTTGGCCCGTCAAGGTGGAGGTGGTCAGCGGGGAAGCGGACAAGGCATCGGCCTTCGCCAGAGCCGTCGCTGCGGTCGCCGTGACCGGCACGGTTACACTCGAGCTGGCCCTCGCCGGCGTGCCGATGGTCACGACCTATGTGGCCGACAAGGGTCAGGCGAAGCGCTGGTTCAAATACAAGGTCAAGTTCGCCTCGCTACCCAATGCCATTCTCGACGAGACCCTCGTTCCCGAAATCCTGCAGCTAGAGGCCGATCCTGCGCCGCTTGCTCAAGCCATCGAACAGCTCCTCGATGCGCCCTCGGCAAGCCAAAGCCAGCTCGATGGCTTTGCCCGCATCAGGCACCTGATGGAAGCCGGCACGGAGACTGATCCCCAGGTCGATCCCGCCGAACGCGTTCTCAGCCATCGCCCAAGCTGAAAAAGAAAGACCCCGCCGAAGCGGGGCCTTTGTTATTGTGCGCCTCGATCAGCGGCTGCCAATCGCCTGGTAGTCGCGTGCGCCCGAGCCGTTATAAAGCTGGCGCGGGCGGCCGATCTTCTTTTGCGGATCGCCGATCATTTCCTTCCACTGGCTGATCCAGCCGGTGGTGCGAGCCACCGCAAACAGCACGGTGAACATCGAGGTCGGGAAGCCGATCGCATCCAGGATCACGCCGGAATAGAAATCCACATTGGGATAGAGCTTGCGGTCGATAAAGTACTGGTCTTCAAGCGCGATGCGTTCCAGTTCCTGAGCGACCTGCAGCGTCGGATTGTTCTCGACGCCCAGAATCGCGAGCACTTCCTTGGCCGTGGCCTGCATGACCTTGGCGCGCGGATCAAAGTTCTTGTAGACGCGGTGACCAAAGCCCATCAGGCGGAACGGATCGTTCTTGTCCTTGGCGCGGGCGATGAACTCGGGAATGCGATCGACCGTCCCGATTTCGCGCAGCATGTTGAGGCAGGCTTCGTTGGCGCCGCCATGGGCAGGGCCCCAGAGACACGCAACGCCAGCAGCGATACAGGCGAACGGGTTGGCATCCGACGAACCCGACAGGCGCACCGTCGAGGTAGATGCGTTCTGTTCGTGGTCGGCATGGAGCGTGAAGATCAGGTCCATGGCGCGGGCGATCTTGGGATCGACCTTGTATTCTTCGGCCGGAACCGAAAAGCACATATGGAGGAAGTTCGACGCATAATCGAGGTCGTTGCGCGGGTACACGAACGGCTGGCCGACCGAATATTTGTAGGCCATGGCCGCGATCGTCGGCATCTTGGCGATCATGCGGATCGAGGCGATCTCGCGCTGCTGCGGATCGTTGACGTCGGTTGAGTCGTGATAAAACGCCGCCATGGCACCGACGACACCGGTCATGATCGCCATCGGGTGGGCGTCGCGACGGAAGCCGCGATAGAAATAATGCATCTGCTCGTGCACCATGGTGTGGCGCGTGACGAGCTCTTCGAATTCCTTGAACTGCTGGGCAGACGGCAATTCGCCGTAAAGCAGCAGATAGCAGACTTCGAGATAGTTGGACTTTTCGGCCAGTTGCTCGATCGGGTAGCCCCGATACAGCAGTTCGCCCTTGTCGCCATCGATATAGGTAATGGCGCTGTCGCAGGCTGCGGTCGAGGTGAAGCCAGGATCGTAGGTGAAAAGGCCAGTCTTAGCGTAGAGCGATCGGATGTCGACGACATCCGGCCCCACCGTTCCGCTCAAAATCGGGAATTCGACGGTCTGATCTCCGACGACGAGTTTGGCGACTTTTTCGGTCATTGAGCTCTCCTCGTATAACCCGGCTCCGAGGGAAGGATTTGATGAAGCCGGGCAGCACCGCAGCGGGTGCCGATTGTCGAGCGCAGAGGTATCAGTTTTTGTGCCTGAGAGGCAACCGATAGGTAAGCAGAGGTTACCCTCTGCTTACCCTGGTCTTAAGCGATTTGATCACCCAGGCGTGCCATCGATTCCTCGCGCCCGATCAGCACCATGACCTCGAAGATTCCCGGCGAAATCGTGCGGCCGGTGAGGGCTGCGCGCAGCGGCTGAGCGAGCTTGCCGAGCTTCAGACCCTTCTCTTCCGCCAGCTTGCGCATGGCCGCGTCGATCTCGGGCACTGACCAATCGGCAAGCCCCCCTAACGTTTCGGCAATGGCCGCCAGCACCGTCTTGGCTTCGGGGGTAAGCAGCGCCGATGCGGCCGCATCCGGGGTGATGGGGCGCACGGCGTAAATGAACTGGGCAAGGTCGATCAGCTCGAGCACCGTTTTGGCGCGCGGCTGCAGCTCGGGCAGGGCGGCCAGTACCGTGTTGTGGTTGTCCGCCAGGCCCTTGGCATCCTCGTCGCGGCCTACTTCCTTGGCCGTGTCGATCATCACCTGGTAGAGATAGCTCGGATCGGCCTCGCGGATATAATGGCCGTTGATGTTTTCGAGTTTGACGAAGTCGAAGCGGGCCGCACCCTTGTTGAGCGCTTCGAGGCTGAACCACTCGACCATCTGATCGGTCGAGAAGATTTCCTCGTCGCCATGGCTCCAGCCCAGACGGGCAAGATAGTTGCGAAGCGCTGCAGGCAAGTAGCCCATCTGGCGATACGCTTCGACGCCGAGCGCGCCATGACGCTTGGAGAGCTTGGCGCCATCCGGACCATGGATCAGCGGAATATGCGCCATCTCCGGCACGGTCCAGCCCATGGCGTTGTAGATGATGATCTGGCGGGCAGCATTGGTCAGGTGATCGTCGCCGCGGATGATGTGGGTTACGCCCATGTCGTGATCGTCCACCACCACCGCATGCATATAGGTCGGTGTGCCGTCCGAACGCAGGATGATGAAGTCGTCAAGATTCTCGGTCTTGAAGACGACATCGCCCTGCACATGGTCGCGCACCACGATCTCGCCGGAAAGCGGCGCCTTGATGCGGATGACAGGCGAAATACCCTCCGGTGCCTCCTTGGGGTCCCGATCGCGCCAAACGCCATTGTAGCGTGGCGGCTTGCCGGCAGCGCGCGCTTCCTCGCGCATCTGGTCCAGTTCCTCGGGCGAGCAATAGCAATAATAGGCGTGGCCCATCTTTACTAGTTCATGGGCAACCTCGGCATGGCGCGAGGCGCGCGAAAACTGGCTGATCGGTTCCCCTTCCCAGTCAAGGCCCAGCCACTTCAACCCATCGATCAGCGCCGTAACCGCAGCTTCCGTTGAGCGTTCGCGATCCGTGTCCTCGATGCGCAGCAGCATCTTGCCGCCCTTGTTCTGGGCATAGGCCCAGCTGAACAGGGCCGTGCGCGCACCGCCGATGTGAAGGTACCCAGTAGGAGAGGGGGCAAAACGAGTGACAACCTGGGACATGGCAACCGGAACGAATTGAGGAATTTCGGGGCGTGTGTAGCATAGGCGGGCTTGAGCGCAAGGGCAGGGGTGCGTGGTGGGGACTGGGGGCATGGAAGGATCAGGCGAGGCAGCGCTTCCCGCGCCTCTCGTCCGCACGCCTGGAGCGTCCTGGCGCAGGCTCGCGGCCCACTCTCGTCAGTCCTTTCTCGATGCGCTCGCCTCTGCTGCACGGGGCAGACGCGGTTTCGTTCTCCTGCCGTTCAGCGCCATTTTCGGGCTAGCGCTCTATGCGCTCCTGCCAAGTCAACCGAGCGCGCTCCATATGGCTCTGGCTGCGCTTTTCGTCCTCGCGCTCACCCTCTGGGCCATCGCTTCCCGCTCCGATGCCGCCCTGCGCCTGATCCCGCAGCTTGCCGCTTTTGCGTGGGGCTTCGGTCTCCTCGCCATGCACGGCGTTGCCTTCGGCACCCCCATGCTCTCCTGGCCTGCCTATGGCACCTATTCGGCTCAGGTGGATGAAATCCTCTCGGCAGATGGCGAAGGCACGCGTGTCGTTGTTTCCGCAATTACTCCGGCCGAAGGCACCCGCAGTCTCGACATTCGCCGCGCCCGCCTGTTCCTGCCCACAGAACCCGAGGTCCGCATCGGAGACACGATCAGCGGCCGCTTCCGGCTGGCCGCCGTTCCCGGTCCGGTTCTGCCGGGGGCCTTCGATAGCCAGTTTCACGCCTATTTTGCCGGCATAGGCGCTTACGGCAGCGCCATCGGTCCGGTCGAGATCAGCGTGCCCGGCGATGAAACCGATCTCGCCCGTCAGGTCTATGGTCTTCGCTCCTTTATTGCCGATCGCATCGATGAGGCTCTCGAAGGCAGCAGCGCCGCGATCGGGCGTGCCATGGTTGTGGGCGATCAGAGCGCGATCACCGACGAAACGCGTGAAGTCATGGCTGCCTCCGGCCTTGCCCATGTCTATTCTATCTCGGGCCTTCATCTTTCCATCGTTGCCGGCGGCATTTTCTGGCTAATGCGCTGGCTTCTGGCGAGCCTGCCCACGGTGCTGATCTGGCCCATCAAGCACATCGCCGCCATAGCCGGGCTGCTCGCTGCCTTCGGCTATCTGCTCCTCGCCGGCGGGCTCGACAACATCCCTGCCTTCCGCTCGACGCTCATGCTGGCGTTGATCTTCGGCGCCGTGCTCGCCGGGCGGCGGGCGCTCACCATGCGCAATGTCGCCATCGCCGCGCTCGTTATCATCGCCATCGATCCCGCAAGCGTTTTCCGCGCCAGCTTCCAGCTGTCTTTTGCGGCCGTTGTGGGGTTGATCGGCATCTTCGAATTGCCGCGCATCTTTGCCAGCGACGCTAGAAATCCGGTAACCCGTGCGCTACATTTTGTGTCCGCCACTGCCTGGACCAGCCTTGTCGCCGGGGTCGCCACGCTCCTCTTCTCAGCCTACCATTTCCAACAGACAGCCCCCTTGGGCGTCCTCGGCAATGTGCTGGCGCTGCCTTTCGTCAGCATGATCATGTGGTTCGGCGTCCTTGCCATCCTCACCATGCCTGTCGGGCTCGATGGCATCTTCTTCAAACTCATGGGCTGGAATATCGATCGCATGGTCGATGTGGCCAACCTTGTGGCCGGGTGGAGCCAGCACCTGACCGGCAATCCACTGCTTGCCGGCTGGACGCTGCTTGCGGGCCTTCTGGCACTAGCCTGGTTCGCATTCATCGAAAACCGCTGGCGCCTGCTCCTGCCCGCGCTCATCGTGCCGGTTGTGCTGGCCTTCGGTCTCGAGCCGCGCCCCGACGTTCTGATCGCCGACACCACCCAGGCCGTCGCGGTGCGCGATGGATCCGGGCTCAGCCTCGTCAGCGGCCGTCCCGGCAGTTTCGCGGTGGATGTATGGAGCCGGCATTATCAGACCACCGTCGCCGCAAAACATTCCGGCACGCGCTGCGACAGCATTGGCTGCATCGTTACGACGCCCGCCTTTACCATCGCCATCGTCCGCAATGCTGCTGCCTTTGCCGAGGACTGCCATGGCCCCGCGCTCGTCGTCGCGCGCATCGATCCACCCCGCGGCTGCGGCACCAGCACCCAGCTGATCGGACCGTCGGAGCTTGCGGCCGGAGGCGTTCATTGGCTCCGCTGGAATGAGGCAGCCGGGCGGTTCGATATCCGCCCGGCTATTTCTTCGCTCAATCGGCCTTGGCGAGTCGGGCCACGGTGACCCCGGCAGCGGGCATTTCGCTCTCGCCCACCACATACTCGCTCTCGTCTTCGGCCAGGTTCAGCGTTGCCGGACCTGCAGAATAATTGACATAGATCCGGTAGCCGCCCCGTGAGCGGGCGCGCACTCCCGCCGGCAGGTTGAGCGTCGGCAAGTCGGCCTCGGCAATCAGATAATCGGCAATGCGCTGCATCAGCGCTCTGTCGCCGCTGGCAGTGAGATAGAAGATCTTGCCCTGCGACACGAGCACCGGCACGCCTTCGCTGTCCTCCATCACGATCTCGCCGCGCGTCTCCACCTTTTCGCGCCACAGCTTGGTCGAACCGCCACCCTTGACCGGGATCGAAACATGGCCCGGGATACTGTCGACCCGCATCACGCGTGCATCGAGCAGGTTTGGCGACAGATCCGGGCCCAGCCGCGCGGGGATCGAGAAGTTTTTGGTCTTGGAGCCCGTGCGCGGCCCCACCAAAAGATAACCTTCGAAACTCTCGACTGCCTCGCGCAATTGGTCGGTCCAGGCAAACAGCGCCGGAGTCGCCACGATGTCATAGCCCGCAAAGCTGTTGGTCTTGGGTGACAGGATATCGATATCGACGCCGTGCTTGCGGAACGCGGCATAGATCTCGCGAACATGGGCGCCGTGGCTGAAGCCCTTGGATTGCGGCTGCACCTCCCAGGCCCATTCGCTGTCATAATCGAAAACCAGCGCTACCCGCGCCTTCCCAACAGGTCCTGAAAGCGCAGTCTGTTTGAGCTCGCGCGAAACCTGGCTCGCCTCGTCATGAGCCGGTGCAGGTTCGCTATCGGGCCGCAACAACCCGGCATGCATCTGCTCCTGCGCAAAGGGCGCCTGCCGCCAGCGGAAGTAGGAAACGACTTCCGCCCCGTGCGCGAACGCTTCCCAGGCCCAGAGCCGCGCCATGCCGGGCAGGGGGTCGGGGTTGAAACTGGCCCAGTTCACCGGCCCCGGCTGCTGCTCCATCACCCACCAGCGGCCATGGCCCACCGTGCGGTAGAGGTCGTGGTGGAACGCTGCATTGTCGGGATCGCCCTGGCGCAGATATTGGCGCTTGATCTCTTCGCTTTCATCGCTCACCGCCAGGTGCCCGATTGGGTATGAATCCCAGCTCGCCACATCCAGCGTTTCGGCCAGGTCGTAATGGTCGAATTCGCTATAGCGGCTCATGAAATTGTGGATCACCGGCAGGTCTGGCCGCTTGGCCTTGAGAATGTCGTACTGCACCTTGTTGAAGGCGCTGACCTGGTCCGACGAATAGCGCCGGAAATCGAGATCGTGGATCGGGTTCGGCTCGCAGACCAGCAGATTGGGCAGCTCGATCTGGTCGAAGCTGTTGTACTCCATGGACCAGAAGACGTTGCCCCAAGCCTCGTTCAGCGCCTCGATCAACCCGTATCTCTGCGCAAGCCATTTGCGAAAGCCCTCGAGCGCTGCCGGCGAATAGGAATAGGTCGTGCCGTGGCAGCCATATTCGTTGTCCGTCTGCCAGCCGCCCAGCGCAGGATGATCGCTCAAAGCATCTGCAAGGATCTGGGTAATGCGGGCCGATTCTTCCCGATAAGGCAGGTGCGAGAAATCATAATGACGCCGCGAGCCAAAGCCTTTCCGGCGGCCATGCGCATCGACGGCCAGCATGTCGGGATGCTTGTCGACCATCCAGCGCGGCGGGGTGGCTGTGGGCGTGCCCACGATCACCTTGAGCCCATGACGGCCGAGCACATCCATGGCCCGGATCATCCAGTCCAGCTGCAAATCGCCCGGCGTCGGCTCAAGCCGTGACCAGGCGAATTCGCCGATGCGGACATATTGGATGCCGACATCGGCCATACGCGCCGCGTCCTTGTCCCACCAGTCTTCCGGCCAGTGTTCGGGGTAGTAGCAAACGCCCAGGGTAGGTTCGATGGTCATGGTGTGCTCAAAGCTTGATCGGCGTTTCGGGCTGGCCGGCGACATCGACCTCGATGGCGAAAACGCCACCCGCGACCTTTTCCGCCGCCAGCTGTTCCGGCGACAATCCCTTGGCCGCGGTGGTGATGAACAGTGTCTTCAGATCCTTGCCGCCAAAGGCCGGGCAGGTGACCTGGCTCACCGGCACTTCCACGATCCGGTCGATGCTGCCGTCCGGCGCATGGCGCACGACGCAGCTGCCGCCCCATTTGGCGTTCCAGAGATAGCCTTCGCTATCGACCACGGCCCCATCGGGATGCCCGCGGCCGTCCGCGACATCGGCGAACACTTCCCACTCGCCCTGCGGCAGGCCCGTTTCCGGGTCCGTCAGGCACTTGAGGATCTTCTTGGTCGGTGTGTCAGTGAAATAGGCGATCCGCCCATCGGGCGAAAAGCAGGTCGCATTGGGAATGGCAACGTTCTCGATGATCCGGGTCAACTGCCCCGCGCGGTAGTGGTAGACCGCCCCGTTCTTTGGTCCCTCGTCCTTGACCATCGTGCCGATCCAGAAAGCACCCGACGGATGGACACGGCTATCGTTGGAGCGGTTGGCGGGCACGTCCCGCTCGATATCCTCCAGCCGGTTCATCCCCCCGACCCGCAGGTCGAACTCGATCAGCCCGTTCTCGCTGGCAATGGCGACGCGATCGCGATCGATGATGGCTGCTGCAGTCACTGCCTCGTTGAAGAGCCAGCTTTCCTCAATTTTACCCGCTGTGTTGGCAGCAAACAGGGACTGCTCGTTGATGTCGAACCAGAAGAGCTGCTGGCGCTCGGCATGCCAGATCGGGCCTTCACCCAGTTCACATTTGCTGTCGATCAGAAGGCGGGCGGTTTCGCTCATGCCTTGGCTCCCTTGTCATAGGCGGCAACGGCAGTGGCGGCGCGCTCGGCGACCTCCGCAACGCTCATGCCAGGTTTGAAAATATATGTGCCGAGGCCGAAGCCGGTGCAGCCTACAGCGAAGAACTCATCGAAATTGTCGGGATTGGCGCCGCCCACAGCATAGGTGGGCATATCGGGCGGCAGCACCGCCTTCATCGCCTTGATGCCTTTGGACCCCAGCACTTCGGCCGGAAAGAATTTAAGTCCCGAGGCGCCGGTGCGAATGGCCTTGAAGGCGTCGCTGGGTGAAAAGACGCCCGGATAGGACTTCATCCCCAGCCGCACCGTCTCGGCGATCACTGCCTCGTTAGTGTCGGGCGAAACGATGAACGTGCCCCCCGCAGCAGAGACGGCCCGCACGTCTTCCTCCGAAAGCACGGTGCCCGCCCCGATGTCAGCTCGGTCCGACAGCGCCTTGGCTGCCCGCGCGATGCTTTCGGTGGCGTTGGGCGAGTTGAGCGGGACCTCGATCAGAGTGATGCCTGACTCGACAAGGGCAGTGCACACGGGCACCGCCTCCTCATTGGTGATGCCGCGCAGAATGGCGATGATGTGGCGATGAGTCATGATTGATGTCCTTCAGGCAGCTTCGCGCGCACTCTTGAGCCCGGCCAGCACAACGGCCGTGGCATCCACCGGTCGCCCGGTAGCGCCCGCCATCTCCAGCACCTGGGCATAAAGTGCGCACAGCGTATGCGAGCCGATAAGCGGAACCGGATCGTTACCGATCTGGTGGCGATTGGCGGCGATTTCCGTTCCGATCAGGAGGCCGGAAAGGTAGCCCGCGCACCAGGCCGGCTCCCGCCCCGAAATCAGCGCACTCGCGCGAACGCGGAAAAGTTGGCCCAGGAGATCGGCAGGGTGAGAAAGGCCATCGCCCGCTCCAGCCTTGAACCCCTCGTTGCGCACTTCTCCAGAGAGGTCGCCACCCAGCGAATGGCGCAACACCGAATGGGTCGAAAGCAGTTCAAACATCTCGCCGGTCATGGCGGTGGTGAAGTGTGCGATCCGCGTGCCCTCGAGCATCGCCCACTTGGAATGCGTACCCGGCATGCAAACGAGACCCCGGTAACCCGGCAGCGTCGCAGCGAGCCCCAGCAACTGGGTTTCCTCGCCGCGCATCACATTGTCGCCGCCTTGCCGCTGGCAGACACCGGGAAGAATCGACACCCTGAGATCCGCCGAGCCGCTATCGGGATGCACCGCGCCCCGGATGAGGCCGCTCAGATCCGTGGGCGCTTCGAGATATGGCGCTTCCAGCCAGCCCTGGCGCGCTCCGGCCATGCCGCAAACCAAGACATCGGTGGGGCCATCGAGCGGCACGTCGGTAAGAAGGTCGGCCAAAGCTGCGGGATAGTCCTCGCGGGTGAGCTTGCCCATACCCTTGGGCGAAGTGCGCGACCCCAGCACATTGCCTGTCGCATCGATCGTCCATGCGCGTAGATTGGATGTTCCCCAATCTACCGCGACCCAAGCCACAGATTCGCTCAAACCTCAGTCTCCTCACCGAATGCCGTCAGGTGCGGCGCGACCCTAAAGGGCTTCGTCCGCTCTGGATAGGGCGTTCCGCGATCCCGCTCTCGCAGCGCGAATGGGCGTTCTCCTCGTTTGGTAAGATTTTCCCGGCCTGGCGGCAAAAGAGGCCCTGTTACAGCGGACAAATCAATTATATGATTTTTCCGAGGTCGGCCGCCCCGTGCGGCGATCGCCGTTCACGACGGCACAAACCCGAGGCCCCACGCGCCGCATTCATGCGGACGGAAAAGGAATTTGACGATGACGACTGACAATTGCGCCGGTGCTCCGCGCAAACTGCGCTCGCGTGCCTGGTTCGACAATCCCGACAACCCCGACATGACCGCGCTCTATCTTGAGCGTTACATGAATTTCGGTGTGTCGCGGGAAGAGCTGCAGTCGGGCAAGCCGATCATCGGCATCGCGCAGACCGGTTCCGACCTCAGCCCCTGTAACCGCCACCACATGGTTCTTGCAGAGCGCGTGCGTGAGGGTATCCGCGAAGCAGGCGGCATCGCCATCGAGTTTCCGGTCCATCCTATTCAGGAAACCGGCAAGCGTCCCACTGCCGGCCTTGACCGCAACCTTGCCTATCTCGGTCTTGTCGAGGTGCTTTATGGCTACCCGCTCGATGGCGTGGTGCTGACCATCGGCTGCGACAAGACTACGCCCGCCATGCTCATGGGCGCGGCAACGGTGAACATTCCCGCCATTGCGCTTTCCGTCGGTCCCATGCTCAACGGCTGGCACAAGGGCGAGCGCACCGGATCGGGCACCATCGTCTGGAAAGCCCGTCAGATGCTCGCCGCCGGCGAAATCGACTACCCCAAGTTCATCGAGCTCGTGGCCTCGTCCGCCCCGTCGACCGGCTATTGCAACACCATGGGCACGGCGACCACGATGAACTCGCTGGCCGAGGCTCTCGGCATGCAGCTGCCCGGATCCGCCGCCATTCCCGCGCCCTATCGCGACCGTCAGGAAATGGCCTATCGCACCGGCAAGCGCGCCGTGGAACTGGTGCATGAGGACCTCAAGCCCTCCGACATCCTGACCAAGGAAAACTTCCTCAACGCCATCGTCGTCAATTCGGCCATCGGCGGCTCCACCAATGCGCCGATCCACATCAATGCCATTGCCAAGCATATCGGGGTCGAGCTCAGCATCGACGAGTGGCAGCAGCACGGCCACAAGGTCCCGCTGCTCGTCAACCTGCAGCCGGCCGGCGAATATCTGGGCGAAGACTACTATCACGCCGGTGGCGTCCCCGCCGTCGTCAACGAGCTGATGGCGCAGGGCCTCATTCACGAGAACGCTCCGACCGTCAACGGCAAGACCATCGGCGAAAACTGCCGCGACGCCCGGATTGAGGACGACAAGGTCATCCGCCACTTCGACAATCCTCTCAAGAGCGAAGCCGGCTTCCTTGTCCTGCGCGGCAATCTTTTCGACAACGCCATCATGAAGACATCGGTGATCTCGCCCGAGTTCCGCGAGCGCTACCTATCGGACCCGGCCCATCCGGGCATGTTCGAAGGCAAGGCAGTGGTTTTCGATGGTCCGGAAGACTACCACCACCGCATCGACGATCCCTCGCTCGAGATCGACGAACACACGCTGCTCTTCATGCGCGGCGCCGGTCCCATCGGCTATCCCGGTGCGGCCGAAGTCGTCAACATGCGGCCCCCGGCTTATCTGATCAAGAAGGGCGTGCACTCGCTCGCCTGCATCGGCGATGGCCGTCAGTCGGGCACGTCGGGCTCACCCTCGATCCTCAACGCTTCGCCCGAAGCGGCTGCCGGCGGCAATCTCGCCATCCTCAAGACCGGCGATCGCGTGCGCATCGACCTCAACAAGGGCGAGGCCGATATCCTGATTTCAGCCGAAGAGATCGCCACCCGCCGCGCCGCGCTTGAAGCCGATGGCGGCTACAAGTTCCCCAAGCACCAGACTCCCTGGCAGGAAATCCAGCGTGGTCTTGTCGGGCAGCTGGGCGACGGCGCCATTCTCAAGCCGGCCGAAAAGTATCAGCGCATCGCCCAGAGCGAAGGCCTGCCGCGCGATAATCACTAGAAAAAGCGGGCCATCGCTGCATCTGCAGCGGTGGCCCATGTTGGGGTCAAACCCGGCCGTAGCGGCGCTTCAGATGCGCCTTGAAATAATCGGCATTCAGCGGCTCGCCGGTAGCCCGCGTGATCAGCTCGGGCGTCGAATAGCGCGATCCCTGGCTCCAGATATTGTCGGCACGCCACCCATTGATGGCCCCGAACTCGCCCTTCGCCATCTGTGCCCGCGCATCGGGAATCGTCTTCTCCATCGCCACCCATTGCTGCGCCGCGATCATCGCCCCTAGCGTATAGCTGGGGAAATAACCAAAAGCGCCACCTGGCCAATGCACGTCCTGCATCGGCCCGTCCTTGGGGTCGTTGATGGTGGAAATGCCAAGATATTCCGTCATCTTGGCGTCCCAGGCTTCCGGGATCTGGCTGGCCTCGAGCTTGCCCGCCACCAGGTCCTGTTCGAGCTCATAGCGCAGGATAATGTGGAGCGGATATGTCACCTCGTCGGCATCGACGCGGATATAGCCGCGCTCGACATGATTCACCTCATTGAGAATGTCGGCGATCTCCCAGCCCGGAATCGCGTCTTCGCCCAGATACTGGGTAACGAGCGGCAGCATATGCTCCCAGAATTCTGGGCTGCGTGAAAGCTGCATCTCCACAAAGAGGCTCTGGCTCTCGTGAATGCCCATGCCCCGCGCCTTGCCCAGCGGCCAATGCGACCAGTCCTTGGGCAGGCCCTGCTCATAAAGGGCGTGTCCCGTTTCATGCAGCACGCCCATGAGCGAAGACAAAAATTCATCCGTGCGGTAGCGCGTCGTCATGCGCACATCGGTTGGCACGCCGCCGCAGAAGGGATGGTGTGACACCGCAAGCGAGCCATGGGTGAAATCAAAGCCCACCGCCCGCATGGCGGCAAGCCCCAGCTCGCGCTGCTTCTCGATCGGGTAGGGGGCGTTGAGCGGCTTGCGCGGCCGTTTGGCGAGCCGCTCCTCCTGCACCGCAAGTGCCTCGGGCACGAAGTCGCGGAGGAAGCTCTTGAGATCGGCGAAAACGGGGTCAATTTCCGCCACCCGGTTGCCTGGATCATATTGATCCATCAGCGCGTCATAAGGGGCAAGGCCGGTAGCCTCCGCGCGCAGCGCCGCCTCTTCGCGCACCAGCGCCACCACACCTTCGAGCGCGGGCAGAAAGCTGTCCCAGTCCCCTTTGGCCCGTAGTTCGCGCCAGAGCTGTTCCGAGCGCATGGTGGCGGCCGTGCGGCGCTCGACGAATTCGGTCGGCAGGCATGTCGCATTGATATAGTTGCGCTCGAACTCGTCGATCGCGAGCCCCTGATCGGCGCTCAGCGTCTCGTTCCGTGCCGCCGCGATCCAGTCGCCGATTTCGGGCGCGGTGGCCTGGGCGTGGAACATGCCGGCCAGGTTCGCCATGGCTTCGGCGCGCTTTTCCCCGCCACCCACCGCCATATGCGTGGCCTCGTCGGCTCCCAGAATCGAAAGCGCATGTTCCAGCGCTTCGAGCTTGCGGCCAAGGGCATCGAGTTTGGCAAAGGACATGGGTACTCTCCTGATCAGACCCGATCTGTTTCACAGCGCGCCCGGCCGATCAAGCACCCGGCGCCGTGTCATCCCGCGCAAAGAAAAGCCCCGCAATCGCTTGCGGGGCTTTTCAGATCAGTGAAAAATCCAAGATTTACTTGATCTTGGCTTCCTTGAATTCAACGTGCTTGCGAGCGACCGGATCGTACTTCTTGAACGCCAGCTTTTCAGTCTGGGTACGAGCATTCTTCTTGGTCACGTAGAAATAGCCGGTATCGGCGGTCGACACGAGCTTGATCTTGATGGTGGCGGCTTTTGCCATTTCGCGGTCCTTCACAAAACGAAAAGGCGCCGCGAGCCGAGGCAGCGCCGGAATTTGGGCGCAACCTACGGATTTGCCGGAAGTTGTCAAGACAATAGAGGTGCATGGAGACACTCGCATGACCACACCGACAGAATTGCTGCACCGATTGCAGATCCGCGCCGGAACCAGGCTCTGGCTGATCAACGTGCCCCAGCATGTCGCCGAGGAAATCACCGCCGGCGCCGAGGTCGAGCCCGTAAGTGGCGATTCCTATTACGATGGTGCATTGGCCTGCTTCGCGAACCCTGCAGAGGTGGAAACCATGGTGCCTCGCATTCTCAAGGAACTGCCGCCCGATGGCTTGCTGTGGGTGGCTTATCGGAAAGGCGAGGCGGGCAAGGCCGCAGGGCTGACGCGAGATCGGGGTTGGGACGTTCTGGAAGCCGGAGGGCTAAGACCAGTGCGCAATGTGGCGCTGGACGAAGAGTGGTCAGCGCTACGGTTTCGCCCGAAGGAGATGGTCAAGGCCGCCCAGGGGAGCTAGCTGCTTCATAGGCACGCGATGCGTGGATCGACGCAGGCTATTCGCCTTGGCTTGAGCAGTCCTCGTGCTCAAGCCGGCGATCACTCGGCGGGACCGATCCGGGCTTGCCTCAGTCCTTCTGCCCGCCAAACCCATACATCCGGGTCGCCCATTGCAGCCCCACGATCGCGCCCTTGATCGACGGCAGCATCATCAGCGGCAGAATGATCGCAAGCGGAATCATGCTCAGGAGATAGGTCATGGGATTGACGTGCCACACCATGTCCATATGCATCATCACCCCCACCAGCAGGTGGCCGACGATCATGATGGCGATATAGGGCGGGAAGTCGTCGGCACGGTGATGGGAAAACTCTTCACCGCATACGTCGCACTGATCCGCAACCTTGAGGTAGGCACGAAAGATCTTGCCTTGGCCGCAGTGCGGACAGCGGCAAAGCGCGCCCCGCCACATGGCCTGGCCGACGCTGCGCTCTTCGAGAACCCGGGTCTTGTCCATCCGATTACCTCTTCTTTCGGCCCTTGGGACCGTAGCTCTTAGATGGGCCCCTGCGGGGCCGGCGACCAGATGGCGGATTGCCGCGGGTCCCTTCCGACAGGAGCTCGAAGCGTAACGCACCGGCAACCGGTGCGGCCTCAACTAAACGTACGCTAACCCGATCCCCCAGCGTGAATGTTTCCCCCGTCCGCTCGCCCACCATGGCCTGCCGCTCCTCGACATGGCGATAGTAATCCTGCCCAAGGGTCGAGGCAGGGATAAACCCATCCGCCCCTGTTTCGAGAAGCCGGATAAAAAGTCCCGAGCGGGTTACGCCGGAAACGCGGCCCTCGAAGCGCGCGCCGATCCGTTGCGCCAGAAATTGCGCCAGAAGCCGGTCGGAGGTCTCGCGCTCCGCCAGCATCGCCCGACGCTCGGTTGCCGAAATATGTTGCGCGATCCCCGGCAGCTTGCTCGCTTCCTGGTCCGAAAGCCCATCTTCGCCAAAACCCAGCGCCCGAACCAGCGCGCGGTGCACGATCAGGTCGGCATAGCGGCGGATCGGGGAGGTGAAATGGGCATAGCGGTCGAGGTTGAGCCCGAAATGGCCATAGTTCTCGGCCGAATACTCGGCCTGCGCCTGGCTACGCAGCACCATCTCGCTAACCTGCTCGACATTGCCGGCCTTGCGCGCCTGGTTGAGAATGCCGTTGAAGTCGGAAGCGCGAACGCTGTCAGACTTCTTCACCGAAATGTCGAGACTGCCGAGGAAATCGCGCAGCGATTGCAGCTTTTCCGAACTCGGCTCGTCATGCACGCGATAGAGCAGCTCGCTCCGCTTCTGTTCGAGCGTTTCGGCAGCGGCGACATTCGCCGCGATCATCATTTCTTCAATGAGGCGGTGGGCCTCGAGGCGTTCGGGCACGCGGATATCGGCCACCATGCCCTTGTCGTCGAGAATGATCTTGCGCTCGGGCAGGTCGAGATCGAGCGGTCCGCGCCGGTCGCGCGCGGTGGACATAGCGTCATAGGCCGCCCAGAGCGGCCGCAGGATCGGCTCGAGCAGCGGGCCGGTCTTGTCGTCGGCATTGCCATCGATGGCGGCTTGCGCCTGTTGATAGCTGAGCTTGGCCGCCGAACGCATCAGGATGCGGTGGAACGAGTGGCTGATCTTGTGCCCATCGGCATTGAGCACCATGCGCACCGCCAGCGCTGCGCGCGCTTCGCCTTCCTTGAGCGAACAAAGCTCGTTGGAGATTCGCTCGGGCAGCATGGGTACGACACGGTCAGGGAAGTAGACCGAATTGCCCCGCAGATACGCCTCCCGGTCGAGCGCCGTGCCTGGCCGCACATAAGCGGCCACATCGGCAATCGCCACTGTCACCACATGTCCGCCCGCGTTCTTCGGGTCGTCGTCCGGCGCCGCATAAACCGCGTCGTCATGGTCCTTGGCGTCGGCGGGGTCGATGGTGATCAGCGGCAGGTCTCGCCAATCCTCGCGTCCCCTAAGCGTAGCTTCCTTGGCCTCTTCAGCCTCGCGGATGACACTCGTGGGAAACACATAGGGAATTTCAAGATTGTGGATCGCGATCATCGACACCGCGCCTTCAGAGGCGGGATTGCCGATGACATTTGTCACCCGGGCGCGCGGAATCATCAGCCGGCCTGAAAGCTTGACCTCCACCTCGACGAGATCGCCATCCTTGGAGTCGCCGAGATCGCCCAGAGGAATGCGCATTTCCTTCTGCTTGCGATCCACAGGGATCAGGCGCGCACCTTCGTTGTCCATGCGCACGATACCGATCTGCGCCCGCCGCGGCTTGTCGAGCACCTTCATTGGCTTGGCCGTATAGAAGGGCACGGGACCGTCACCGGCATCGATCCGCGCCAGAATTCGGTCGCCTGGCGCAGGCACTACACGGGCATGGCTGCCGACCAGCACCTCGACCCGGGGCTTTTCGCCTTCCTCTGCATTCCACTGCGCAGGAAACGCATGTAGTGCATCCGGGTCGGCATCGCCCGGGATATCGAGCACGGTCACAGGGGGCAGGGCAGCCGTGCGCCGCAACGCCTTGCGCGTGCGCGTGATCACGCCCTCGCCCTCAAGCTCGGCAAGCATTGCCTTGAATGGCCGCCGCATGTCGCCGCGGATGCCGAAGACCTTGGCAAGATCACGCTTGCCCTTGATTTCGGCATCCTGAGCCAGCGCCTCGAGCAACTGCTCGCGCGTCGGCAATTCACCGGCGCGCGGTTGCACACTGCGCTTGGGTCCTGAGGTGTTTTTCGGTTTGGTTTTTTTCGTTGTCATCTTGACAGATATGTAGGTGATCGCCGCCGCTTTGCCAAATCCGGAGCGGCACGATCGTTCCAGCATAAGCCTCGGAGATATCCCACATCTGATTGTATCAGTGGTTGAATCGCTTGCTGTATTGGGTCATGTTTGCCGCCGACTACGCCTTGGGGAGGCACTTGGCGTAGTCATCTATTGAGGAGACATCTATGCGATCTGCTTTGATCGGGCTGGCGACAGCCCTGTTGATCCTGCCTGCGGCTGCGTCCATGGCGCAGGATTTTCCGTTTGAACTGGGCGGTGAGGTCATCGACTTTGCCGACACCGATGCACTCGGCCTTCCCGTTCCCGAAGGCATCGAGACCATCACCATCTTTGCGCCGGAAGCCGGAGCCCGTCAGTTCAACCACGGCGTCGTGCTGCTGCCGTTCAAGGACAAGCTCTACGCCCAGTGGCAGAGTTCGGATAAGGACGAGGACGCCCCCGAGACCGTCGTCCTCTATAGTTCGAGCACGGATGGCGAAACCTGGTCCGAGCCTCAGGCGCTCACCGAGCCACAGGAGAACGGCTATATCAGCTCGGGCGGCTGGTGGACCGACGGCGAGACCCTGGTCGCCTATCTCAATACATGGCCTGCAGATCTCGAAGTCCGCGGCGGCTATGTTCAATATGTCACGAGCGAAGACGGCGAAACCTGGAGCGAGCCGCAACGCGTCACCATGGCCGATGGTGAGCCGCTTGACGCCATTTTCGAGCAGGACCCGCGCGCTCTGCCGAGCGGCCGCATCATCAATTCGGCCCATTTCCAGCCCGGCCTCATCGCCGCGCCCATCTACACCGACGATCCCTTGGGCGTCAGCGGTTGGGTCCGGGGCGAGATGGAAAACCTGTCCAGCGCCAGCGCCGATATCAGCCGCGAACTCGAGCCGAGCTGGTTTCTGCGCCAGGACGGCGCGGCCGTCACCATCTTCCGCGATCAGGGCAGCAGCTTCTTCCGTCTCGCCTCGGTCAGCACCGATGAAGGCGAAACCTGGAGCAAGCCGGTCATGACCAATATGCCCGATGCCCGCACCAAGCAGAGCGCCGGAAACCTGCCCGACGGCCGCGTCTATATCGTGGGCAATCCCCACGCCAACCGCGCCCGCTTCCCGCTCGCCGTCATGCTCAGCGACGATGGCTATATGTTCGACTACGGCTATGTGCTGCGCACGACAGAGGACATGCAGCCGCTACGCTTCGAAGGCAAATACAAGCGCCCCGGCTATTCCTATCCCAAGAGCGTGGTGTGGAATGACCACCTTTATGCCGCCTACGCAACCAACAAGGAAGATGCGCAGCTGACGCGTGTGCCCCTCTCCTCGTTGGTGCGTCCTGCCGAAGACTGACGCGATCGGGCGGGCGCACCTTGCCCGCCCATTTGCACCCATCGCCACTCCGGCCGATGATGATCGCAACTTAAATTGCGATTCTGATATGACCATTCCCTTTTTCGACGGCCACAACGACACGCTGCTCAAGCTCATCGATGATCCGCGCCCGGACAAGATCGAGCTCTTCACCAACGGCATGCCCGAAGCCCATATCGATCTGCCGCGCGCCCGGTCCGCAGCCATGGTCGGCGGCTTTTTCGCCATGTTTCCCCCGCCGCTCAAGGCCAGCCTGAGCGCGGTCGCGGCGAGCCCCACAACGTCGCGGGGCGAATTGCCGCCTCAGCTCGATATCGCCGAGGCCCAGCGCTCGACCAATGCCATGGCTGCCTTGCTCCTGCGGTTGGAAAAGGCAGGGTCTCTGGCGATCTGCCGCACGGAGGCGGAACTGCGCAACGCCGTCGCTGCGGACCGGCTGGCAGCCATTTTCCACCATGAGGGCGCCGAGGCGATCGACACCGATTTCAACGCGCTTGAAGTGCTCTATGCCGCCGGCTTCCGCTCGCTCGGCATCACCTGGAGCCGCGCCAATGCCTTCGGCACCGGCGTGCCCTTTCGCTTCCCCGCCGATCCCGATATCGGCCCGGGCCTGACCGATGCGGGCAAGGAGCTCGTGCGCGTCTGCGATCGCATGGGGATCATGATCGATCTCTCCCATCTCAACGCCGCCGGCTTCCGCGACGTGGCCGCCATTTCCACCAGGCCGCTCGTCGCCACCCATTCCAACGTTCACGCCATCTGCCCCTCGACGCGCAATCTCCTGGATTGGCAACTGGCGGCCATTCGCGAGAGCGGTGGCGTGGTCGGCCTCAACTTCGCCACCGGCTTCCTGCGGCCGGATGGCAAGATGGAGCCGGACATGGAGATCGACCTGATGGTCCGTCACGTCGAAGCGCTGGTAGAGGCACTGGGCGAGGATGGCGTGGCCTTGGGATCGGATTTCGACGGGGCCAACATGCCGGCGCCGATCAAGGATGTGACGGGGGTGCCGAAACTGCTGCAGGCGCTGCTGGACAAGGGGTTTGGGGAGGGCCTGGTGCGCAAGATCGCGCTCCAGAACTGGCTAGGGGTGATCGGGCGGACGATGGGGTAGGGGCTCGCTCAGGCTGAAGCAAGACCCCTCACCCAGGCCCTCTCCCCACAGGGGCGAGGGGATGTCATCGAGTTTGAAGCTTGATCTATCAAAGACCACCAACCTGGTCCCCTCGCCCCTATGGGGGAGAGGGTTAGGGTGAGGGGGAGGCGCCCTCAGAACGGCGGGTCTTCGTCTGTGACGGTGGCGGCTTTCTTCTTCGCCGGCGCCTTCTTGGCAGCCGGCTTCTTCTCAGCCGTTGCCTTGGCGGTCGTTTTCTTTGCCGCAGCCTTTTTGGCTGGCGCCTTCTTCACCTTGGTGCCGGTCGCCTCCGCGCGCGCCGCGATCCATTCTATCGCCTGTTCGACCGTCACGTCCTCGGGCTTGATGTCCTTGGGAATGGTCGCGTTGACCTTGCCCTGGTTGACATAGGGGCCATAACGCCCTGCGCGGACGGTGATCGGCCCGTTGTCGTGCTCGAAGGTCTGGATCGCCGCGACAGCTGCGCCGCCCCCGCGCTTGAAGCCGCCGGCCGCCTTTTGCGCCAGCAGGTCCACCGCCCGGTTAAGCCCGACGGTAAACACCTCTTCGACATCGGGCAGGTTGGCATATTTGCCATCATGCAGAATGAACGGGCCATAGCGCCCGATACCGGCCGATATCGGCAGGCCGCTTTCCGGATGCAAGCCGACTTCGCGCGGCAAGGACAATAGCTGCAGGGCCTTTTCCAGGGTCATCGATCCCGGGTCCCACCCCTTGGGCAGGGACGAGCGCTTGGGCTCCTTGCCTTCGCCAAGCTGGACATAGGGACCGAAACGCCCCGATTTCAGATGCACTTCCTCGCCCGATTCCGGATCGGTGCCCAGAATGCCGTCGCCCGCTGCCGCTTCGCTCGACTGGCCCGAGGCAGCGTCGGAAAGCTGCATCGTGTGCTTGCACTCGGGATAGTTCGAACAGCCGATAAAGGCGCCGAATTTACCGAGCTTTAGCGAAAGCGTGCCGGTGCCGCAGGTCGGGCAGCGGCGTGGATCGGATCCGTCTTCCTTGGGCGGGAAAATGCGGCTCGCCAGGAGATCGTTGAGCGCGTCGAGAACTTCGGAAACCCGCAGGTCCTTGATCTCGTCGATATTGCCCGTGAAATCCTTCCAGAATTCGCGAAGCACTTCCTTGTAGTCGAGCTTGCCGTCGGAAATCTCGTCGAGCTGTTCCTCGAGGCCTGCGGTAAAGCCATATTCGACATAGCGGGTGAAGAAGCTTTCGAGGAACGCGGTGACGATGCGGCCGCGATCTTCGGGCACCAGTGCCTTGCCCTCGAGGCGCACATAGTTGCGGTCCTTGAGCGTCGAGACGATGGCAGCATAGGTCGAAGGCCGGCCGATACCGACTTCTTCCATCTTTTTGATCAGGCTCGCTTCGGTATAGCGGCTCGGCGGCTGGGTGAAATGCTGCTCGATGTCGACCTTTTGGAGCGCTGGCTTGTCACCCACCTTGAGCGGCGGCAATTCGCGGCTGTCTTCATCTTCGGTTTCCTCGTCGCTCTTGGCCTCCACGCCATAAAGCTTGAGAAAACCCGGGAAGGTGACGACAGAACCAACGGCGCGCAGGCTCACGGTGCGGCCGGGCACATTCACCGCGATATCCACTGAAGTGCGATCGATTTCGGCCGATGCCATCTGCGAGGCGACGGTCCGCCGCCAGATCAGGCCGTAGAGTTTCTGCTGGTCGGCATCGAGATGCAGGTCCTCGGGCCGCTTGAACATGTCGGTGGGACGGATCGCCTCGTGCGCTTCCTGGGCGTTCTTGGCTTTCGAGGAATAGACCCGCGCTTTTTCGGGCAGGAATTCGTTGCCGTAATATTTGCCGATCACCGAGCGGGCCATGGCGATGCCTTCAGGCGCCATCTGCACCGCGTCCGTACGCATATAGGTGATCAGCCCGTCCTCGTAGAGCCGCTGGGCGATCTGCATCGTGCGCGATGGCGAAAGGCCAAGGCGCGAGGAGGCGTCCTGCTGCAGCGAGGAGGTGGTGAAGGGCGCATAGGGATTGCGCTTGGTCGGCTTCTTTTCGACATTGGAGACGTTGAACTGCCCGGCCTCGATCAGCGACTTGAGCGCCCCGGCATCTTCACCATTCTTGATATCGAGCTTGTCGGTCTTCTTGCCGTCCACGGAAAACAGACGCGCGACAAAGCCCTTGCCGTTCTGGGCAAGAGACGCTTCAACGGACCAATATTCTTCCGCCTTGAATTTTTCGATTTCGGCTTCACGGTCGGAAACGAGGCGCAGCGACACCGACTGCACGCGCCCGGCGGATCGGGAGCCGGGCAACTTGCGCCAGAGGATCGGGGACAGCGTGAACCCCACAAGATAGTCGAGTGCGCGGCGCGCCAGGTAAGCGTCGACCAGCGGCATGTCGACATCGCGCGGATTGGCCATGGCCGTGGTCACGGCATCCTTGGTGATGGCGTTGAAGACGACACGCTGGACCTGCTGGTCCTTTTTCAGCGCCTTTTTCTGCCGCAGCACATCCAGAATGTGCCAGGAGATCGCTTCGCCTTCGCGATCAGGATCAGTCGCAAGGATCAGCCCGTCGGCTCCCTTGAGCGCGTTGGCGATATCGGACACACGCTTCTTGGAGGCCGTATCGACCTCCCAGGACATGGCGAAATCTTCATCGGGACGAACCGAGCCGTCCTTTGCCGGAAGGTCGCGGATATGGCCGAAGCTGGCCAGGACTTCATAGTCCTTGCCCAAATACTTGTTGATTGTCTTAGCCTTAGCCGGACTTTCAACGACGACGACCTTCATGGATGTTCCGTTCCGCAACGCTGCACTTGAGAGCGCGCAACATGGTGAACGCGAAAGGCGGTGTCAACGGGGGCTGGTGCCGTCCGTGTGTCTCCGCCGCTCAGGTGCCTTGGTAGACGCTGGTCAGAACCTCGATTTCGCGTGATCCACCCGAAACGATCTCGACCTCCCGGTTGTAGACCTGCTCACCCTGCTTGGCGAGAATAACATAGACGCCCTCTGCCAGCACCGTTGAAGGGAATGCGCCGCGCTCGGTGAAGACCGTTGCGCCCTCTGCCGTCTGGATCGTCCATTCGACGTCGGCGATCGCTTCGCCGCCTTCTTCGGAGACCAGTTTCAGCGATACCTCGCTGGCATGGTGATAGAGCGTGGCGTCGGTCAGCTCGCCCGGTTCCACCCTCAGGTCGGCGCGCACCGTCGCGTTGATCGTGCCGAAATGCGACACGATATGATAGGTGCCGGCATTGAGCGTAACGATGTCGTTTGGCGGCAGTCCCTCAGCAATCGGCACCCGATCGCTTTCTGAGCCCGCGGTGAAGATATCGAAGCGTAGCTGCGTCGGCGCAATCGGAATGTCTCCCGTCACTGCCGAATTGAGCCTCAGCGCGCCGGCCTCTAGATCGATCACCTTTTCATTTTGCCCCGGCGCCACCGAAAGCGGCTCGCTCAACTGCGCGCGGCCATAGGCGGCATGCACGACATATTGACCCGGTGGCAATTCCAGTTGCGCGGTGGCCGCTTCAGATTTGGCCACCAATTGCATGTTCCCGGCCGCATCAGGCGCGGTTTCGTAGACACGCCAGACAACGCCCTCGGGAATGGTGGGGCCATCCTGGGTGATGCGCGCGGTCAGCGTCACGGCCTGGGGCACGTCGGTCACCGCCGCAATCGCATCGGCTGCCGTCGTTCCGGTCGGCGTTGGCGTCGACTGTGCGGCATCGCGGTCAGGCCGCGGGCGGGGCAGGGGCGGTATCTCGGTTGTGTCCTGCGCGACGCTGGGAGTGGCCGGCGGCAGCACAAGGCTCGAAAGTCCGAACAAGACGCCGGTGATCAGGCGAGAAACGGGAAGCATGGTTTACGGGCCATCGCAAGAATTCAGGGCGCGTCCAACTTCGGTGAAGTCACAGGGCGCGGTCAGGGAAAAGCTGTGTCATAACACGCCTCGCTTGAAAACCGCCGCCGTTCGGTTCAAATCATTTTCATTCATGACCACTCTGATCAGGAAATCCCATGCCCGCCCGTCCAGAACTGCGTGACTATCTGCTGACGCGTCGCTCCGTCGGCCAAGCCTTTCTGGCCGAGCCCGGACCGAGCCCCGACGAGCTGCAAACGCTTTTGACCATCGCGACCCGCGTGCCCGACCATGGCAAGCTGGCCCCCTGGCGCCTCGTGACATTCACCGGGGATAATCGCGCCCGCGCTGGCGAAGCTCTGGCCGAACTCGCTCGCACCAAGCGCCCCGGCATCGACGAGGCGAGCCTTGAAAACGAACGCCGCCAGTTTCTTCCCGCGCCGCTCGTCGTCGGTGTGATCTCGACCGCGGCGCCGCACGTCAAGATACCCGAATTCGAGCAATTGCTCTCCGCCGGCAATGTTGCGTTCAATCTTGTCCACGGTGCCTATGCCCTCGGCTTCGCCGCCACATGGGTCACCCGCTGGTACAGTTTTGATTCTGATGCGGCGACACTTCTCGGTGCGCGAACAGGGGAGCGGTTTGTCGGCTTCGTCCACATCGGCACGCCCACCACCGTAATCGAAGATCGCCCACGTCCCGATCTCGCCGCCATCGTGTCCGAATGGGCACCGCAACGCGTTTAGCGGCTCTTTGTGTTAACCAGTTGTTAGCAATAACGGTGCATTCGTTAACCAATTGAGCATAAACCGCAGGCCGATAATGGGCGTCCAGTCCATCTCTGTTCCCCAAAATGTTGCCACCGCTCTGACTGCGGCTGGCAGCCGGAACGGCGTGGATTTCTCCTATCTTCTGCAAACCGCAATCCGCGAAAGCAGCCTCAATCCCGAGGCGCGGGCAAGCACGTCCTCGGCCGTCGGCCTCTTCCAATTTCTCGAGGGCACCTGGCTCCAGGTCATGAAGGAAGACGGCCCACGCCTTGGATATGGGCAGTATGCGAGCCTCATCCAGAAGGGCAGCAACGGCAGCTATCGCATTGCAGATCCAGCGACAAAAGCTGCAGTCCTCAAGCTGCGGGAAGACCCGCAGATAGCCGCCGACCTTGCCGCAGCCTTTACCCGCGGAAATGGCGAATACCTTGCGAACCGCTTCGGCCGGAACCCAAGTGCCGGCGAACTCTACATTGCGCACTTCCTCGGCGCCGAGGGCGCCGAGCGCATGTTCCGCGCCGGCCTTGAAAATCCCGATCAGCTGGCGGTCAATCTCTTTCCACGCCAGGCCGATGCCAATCACAACATCTTCTATTCAAACGGCCAACCCCGCACCATCCGCGAAGTTTACCGCGTCCTCGTCGCCAAGCACGAAGGCGTTGGGAATGCCGCATTCGCAGCCCAGCAGATGACGGGCGCATCGCCGTCTGCCGGCGTTCCCGATGGGGCGCCCGCAGTGCCCTCACGTTTTTCGAGCGAGAACATGTCCTTTACCGGTCTCTTCAAGACCGTACCCGACGAAGCCGAAGCACCTGCCGGAGGATCGGCCTTCTTTACTCAGCTCTACGCCCGTTAGTGCTGGTTAACAAAGCCCTCTTCCTCATGGTGAACCGTTCCTTAAGGTCTCTGCGCTAGTGTTTCTCTGCTCTGGTGCGGAGAAAGCCATGATCGAGTATAGCGAGTTTGTCCGGTTGTGCCGGTCCAGCGACAGCGATGAGCGCGGCCATGCCGCCCACCTCGCCGCGCTTGCTTATCTCGACCACAGTGGACCCGGTGATGAACACGCAGCGCTCTATGCCGCTCTTATCGGTTTTCTCGACGACCCTTCGGTAAAGGTGCGAGCAGCACTGGCCTACGGCCTCCTTCACTCCGAAGCAGCACCACGGCCGATTATCATGGCCTTACTGCAGGATAGCGCGATCATCTCACGGGCGGTCCTGCAATATTCGCCCATCCTGATCGATGCTGACCTATCCGTTTCGATCAAGACCGGCGGCCGCGCAATCTGGCTCGCCATTTCACAAAGAAGCTCCCTGTCGCACCGTGTTGCGGCACTTCTCGTTGATCAGGGCGACGAAGATATCACTCTGCGCATCATCCGGCGGCACGACATAGAACTCGATCCCTCGCTGCTGACCACCCTTGCCCAAGCGCGCGGCTCTGACGCGCAGATGCGTGGCGCTCTGCTCAGCCGCAATGATCTGCCTGCACCGGCAAGGCTGATTTTGGTGCAAAGAGTAGCGGAAGCTCTGCGCGCGACGCGGATCGTCAAGGGCGCTCTTGCGCCGGAGCGGCTGGAGCGCCTTTTGCGGGACGGCGCAGACACCGCTCTCTCGGCGATCGGGGAGACGGAATCCTGTTACGCTCGCAAGGACTTTGTCGCCGATCTTGTTGTCTCGAGCCGGATCAACGCGCGCGTGCTCCTGCATGCCGTCGTCACCGGGCATGTGATGTTCTTTGCTTCCTGCATCGCAGAACTGGCCGGCGTAATGCGTGATAAGGTCTTTACGCTTCTGGAGGGCGGAAGCCGCGCCTCTTTGGCTGCACTGTTTCTTCGTGCCGGCCTACCGGTCTCACTCGGTAAGGTGTTGATCCGGTTGGTTATCCACGCGCGAACGGCCGATCTCGCCGATGACGTGGCCGCCCGTCACTACGTCGTCACAGCGATGACCGAAGAGATGATCGCCGATCACGACGGCGATATCCCTGCTGATCTGCAAGAAGCGTTTGCCTATCTTAGTGAACAGAACATCGCGCTTGCGCGCAAAGCCGCTCGTGGGGTCATGCGGGCGTTTGCCCATACAACGAGCCTGCAGATGGCTCTGCCCCCGGCGGAAGCGCCAGAAATGCTCGAACTGCCTGCCGCCTAGAACTTGAACTGTTCGCTGAGAATGCGCTCTTCAAGGCTCTTTCCGGGGTCGAAGAGCAGCGTCACGCCATGCGTGCGATCTTCGTGGACGGTGACCTCGCGAACGTTCTGGATCTCGACATTGTCGGCAACTGCACTGACCGGCCGCTTCCCAGCTTCGCGCAGAGTGAAGCGCACCTTGGCGCTGTTCGTGAGAATCGCGCCGCGCCAGCGCCGGGGGCGGAATGGGGAAATGGGCGTCAGCGCCAGAAGGGGCGCCTCGATCGGCAGGATCGGCCCATGTGCCGACAGATTATATGCAGTCGATCCCGCAGGTGTGGCCAGCAAGATGCCGTCGCAGATTAGCTCTTCGAGCCGAACTTCGTTATCGACCGAGATCTGGACCTTGGCCGCTTGGTGAGTAGAGCGAAACAGGGACACTTCGTTGAAGGCGAGGGCGGTCTGACGCCCTCCGGAGCCATCGACCACTTCCATGAACAGGGGGTAGATCTCCGTTCTGTGCGCGCGTTCGAGGCGCTGCACCAGTTCAGTTTCGGAGAAGTCGTTCATCATGAAACCGACAGACCCGAAATTCATCCCGTAAACGGGCGTTCCGCGGCTCATGACGTCGTGCAGGGTCTGCAGCATCAACCCGTCGCCGCCCAAGGCGATAACGAAATCCGCTTCTTCCGTCGAGACCGTGCCGAACTGCTGGCGCAGTCGCGCAGCGGCGGCCTCGGCGCCTGCCGTTTCATTGGTCACAACGGCTATGCGTGGATCAGACACTGCGTTTCCTGCCCCCAATTGCATACGTCCATGCCGGAAAGCAGGAGTGCTGCGGCAATTGCGGTAGACTGCGCACCCCGGCGTGGTCAAGGGCAAAGCGCGCCCCTACGTTCAGCGCTTACCGGTCCATCACCCGGGAAATGGCGCGAGCCAGTTGCGCCTGATCGAATGGTTTACCCAGACGCTCCACGTCGCGGCCTTGAAGGTTGATATCATCTCCATAGCCGCTGGCGATGATGGCTGGCATACCGGCGCGCACTTGATCGATAGCTGCAATCAGCTCCGTGCCGGTCATGTTTGGCATGGCCTGATCGGTAATGACGAGGTCGATATCCTGATGTTCCTTGAAGCGCGCCAAGGCGTCGCGGCCGGAATAGGCTTCAACAACATCGTGTCCGAGATCTTCGAGCAGCGCCACGGTGTTCATCAGCACCAGCGCATCATCGTCGGCGACCAGGATTTTCAGGCGGCATTCCGCCTGGGGAACCACCTGCGGAAGCTCTGGAGCGACCTTGACCGGCTCAACCCCCACGATAGGTAGCCAGAGAATGGCGCTGGTGCCTTTTCTTACGGCGCTCTGCAATTCGAATGTGCCGCCGAGCTGCTTGGCCATGCCATGGACCATAGGCAGGCCCAGTCCCGTTCCCTTGCCGACCCCCTTGGTCGTAAAGAATGGTTCTGTCGCCCGCCTCAATGTTTCTGCATCCATTCCAGTGCCGCTGTCCTTGACTGCAAGGCGGAGGTAGGTGCCGGGCGCAAGTTCCCGCGACGAGCGCTTTTCCACTTGTTCGCAGGTGGCGGATATCACGATCGGCCCACCGTCCGGGGACGCATCACGCGCATTGACGATCAGGTTCAGGAGCGCCATCTCCAACTGGTTGGCATCTGCGCGAACGGCTGGCAATTTCAGCGGAAAGCGAGTGGAGATCGGCCATTCCGGTCCAATCGAGCGCTGCACCAGGTCATTCATGCCCGAGAGCAGTTGCACCACATCAACACAGTCGAGGTTGAGATCCTGCCGCCGTGCGAAGGCCAGCATGCGCTGCGTCAGGGTTGCTCCCCGCTGAGCGCCTTCCTTGGCGTTGTCGAGCAGACGGTGCAGCGTCGGATCGTCGGGCAAACGCTTCCGCAGAAGGTCGAGACTGCTCATGACTGCCATCAGCAGATTATTGAAGTCGTGCGCCACGCCACCGGTCAGCTGTCCGATCGCCTCCATTTTCTGGGACTGGAACAGGGCCTCACGCGCAGCTTCCAGCTCGCGTTGAGATATCTCGCGCTCCGTGACATCCCTTGTGATCTTGGCAAAGCCAATCGGGCGCCCTTCGTCGTCGCGGATAGCGTCAAGGACGACACTGGCACGGAACCGCTCGCCGTTCTTGCGCACTCTCCATCCTTCAGCAAGGAAGCGCCCCTCCGTGCGCGCCGTTTCGAGTGCCCTGACGGGTTCGCCGTTCGCCCGGTCTTCCTCAGTATAGAACTGGGAGAAGTGCTGGCCCATGATCTCTTCGGGCTCATAGCCCTTGATCCGGCGGGCGCCTTCGTTCCAACTCGAAACGTGGCCATCCAGGTCCAGCATATAGATGGCGTAATCGGTGACGCCTTGGACCAGGTGCCTGAACTGTTCTTCGCTCTCGTTGAGCGCAGCTTCGACCTGCCGCCTATCCGTTACGTCCCGCCCATAGGCATAAACCTGGCCGTGTTCGAGCGTAGTGTGCCACTCGATGCGGTGATAGGTTCCATCGATTGCGCGGAAGCGGTTCTCGTAATTATTGAGATCCTGATCGCTCAACGCACGGGACAGCGCGGAATTGCTCGGCGCGACGTCATCTGGGTGCATGAAATCGCTGAAGTGTCGCCCGATAACATCCTCGGGCGCATGTCCCAAGATGCGCGTCCATGAAGGGCTGACGGAAACAAAACGCCCCTCGACATCGACGACCACCATGATGTCACGCGAAACGCTCCAGATCCTGTCCGCGCGACGCCGCTCGTTGCTCAGGGCCACGATATGAGCAAGCGCAGCACCGATCTGACTGGCTGCAAGCTGCGCCATGTTCAGGATATCTGGATCATCGCCTCGATAGGGGTTGAGCCCCAGAAACAGCGTGCCGGCCGACTGCTCAGCCCCAAACTGGGGTATCGCAATCGCAATGGCCTTGGTAGGTCGCCGGTCCCACGCGCCGGTGGGCCAGTCAATTCCACTCGGAAGATCGACAATGAGGCCATGAGAATCCGGGGTAACGTCGTTAAGCCCTGCTGTAGCCCAAGCCGGTTCTGTCTGCTCCCCCTCAAGGCGAAGCGCGGCAAATGGAAAGTCGCGCTCATTGGTCGCAAAGGCCGAGTGGACTGCTGTTAGCAGTGAAGGCTTGTCGGTTGCCGTAGAGAGCTTGAGGCCCAATTGGCGGAGCGTCTCGAGGCGCCGTTCGCTGATGATGCGGCCTGTTTCTTCGGTTACGACGCAAAGAAGTCCACCGACTGTGTCATCCCCAGCAAAGAGCGGACTATACGAAAAGCTGTGGTAGGTTTCCTCAGGATAGCCGCTGCGCTCGAGAATAAGCAGCAGCGCCTTGTTCCAGGTGGCTTCACCGGAACGCACGCGCGCCACCTGATCAGCAACATCGTCATACACCTCAGCCCACACCTGCTTGAGCGGCCGTCCAAGCATGTGAGGGTGTTTGATACCAAGTGTGGGGATATAGGCGTCATTGTAGAAGAAGTGTAGGTCAGGTCCCCAGCCCAGCCACATCTCGAAGCGCGATGTCAGCATGATCTTGAGCGGTATACGCAAGGCATCCGGCCAGTGTGTGGGATCCCCCAGGGCAGTTCCTGCCCAATCAGTCTCGCGCATACGTTGCGCCATCTCGCTGCTGCCAGGAAAAATGTCAGCAAGTTCAATATCGGTAACGCTAACCACTGCTCTCCCCCGAATGGCTGCGTCCGAACGACGAGGCACTATGATTGGTTGCAGAGCACTTAGGCTAACATGAGTCACGGATGAAGCGGCGATATGAAATCGCCCTAGAGCGGGAGGCAGGAAGGCGGCGCCAAAATCTGCAGCACTCCGAAAGCTTGACAGCTCTCCGCTGATCGGCGCTTTGTTCGCCCATGATGCAGCCTCGCCCAATTGTCGTTCTCGATCAGCTCTCGCGTAAGCTCGGTGGGGTGTCGGCCCTTGATGGCTTCTCGCTCAGTATCGATGAGGGAGAGATCGTTTGCCTTGTGGGCCATTCGGGCTGCGGTAAGTCCACGCTCCTGCGTGTCATCGCAGGCATTGAGACGCTTGATGCTGGAGCCGTTACGCTGAACGGTCAGCTTGTCTCGGGGCAATCGGTTTTCGTCGAGCCCGAGCAGCGTAAAGTCGGCTTCATGTTTCAGGACTATGCGCTTTTTCCGCACCTGACCGCGCGACAGAATATCGCATTTGGCCTCAAGCGGATGGACCGCACGGCTCGCGACGAGCGCGTAAGCGACATCATTAAGCGGCTAGGCATCGATGCTCTGAGCGCTAAATACCCTCATCAACTGTCCGGCGGTGAACAGCAACGGATCGCGTTGGCGCGAGCCTTGGCGCCCCAGCCGGCCATCCTTCTGATGGATGAGCCGTTTTCTAACCTGGACCGGGGGCTGCGCGAAAGTGTGCGGCTCGAAACTCTGAACCTGCTTCGTGCGCTAGGCACCACGGCGATTATCGTGACGCACGACCCCGAAGAGGCACTGTCGACCGGAGACACAGTCGCCCTGATGCACAAGGGGCGTCTGGTAGAGGCGGGGACGGGCGAGGCAGTCTACGCCAAGCCTCAAACCGCCTATGCCGCCAGCTTTTTCTCTCAGCTTAATCGCGTGCCGGCATGCAGGGATGGAGCAGCAGCATCAAGCCCGCTGGGGCGATTTCCTCTCGCCCCTGATCATCCTGAACCTATCGAGCTGCTGATCCGCCCGCATTCGCTGTTTCTGACGCAGGATGGAACGGCAGCAAGAGTTGTCGATCGTGCGTTCCGCGGCGAGATCGAACAACTTGTACTTGCTGTCGACGGTCTTGCAGAGCCGCTGATCATGCGCAGCAGCCGCAACAGTGGAGCCGAGATCGGGCAGATCGTTCGCGTTTCAGTCAGGCCAGAGGAGGCGATGATCTTCGATTCAAGCCATAGGGAAAGCTCCACCTGATAACTTGATTTGCAACATCATGTATGACATTCAGGCCTCGGGCGCGTCCTAGGCCTCAAGCGCCCTTGATGCATGATTACACCAAGGGAATATCATCACCATGTTTGCAAAGACCTTCGGCGTCGCCAGTCTGCTGGCCCTTAGCCTCGCCGTTCCTGCTCTGGCGCAGGAAGTCAACATCTATACGACGCGCGAGCCGGGGCTGATCCAGCCTATTCTCGATGCCTTCACTGCCGAAACCGGTGTGACGGTCAACACGGTCTTCCTTGAAAACGGCCTCATTGAGCGCGTTCAGGCCGAAGGCGAAAGCTCCCCTGCCGATATCCTGATGACAGTCGATTTCGGCGCCCTGATCGATCTGGTCAACGCGGGGGTGACTCAGCCGGTGCAGTCGGATGTTCTGGAAGAGGCGATCCCAGCAGCCTTGCGTGATGCGGATGGCAACTGGTTTGCCCTTTCTGGCCGCGCCCGTGTCGTCTATGCAGCCAAGGACCTTGCTCTGGACAGCATCACCTACGAGCAGCTGGCCGACGAGGAGTGGAAGGGCCGCCTCTGCATTCGCTCAGGTCAGCATCCCTATAACACCGCCATGTTTGCCGCCTACATGGCCAAGCATGGCGAGGAAGCCAGCAAGACCTGGCTCGAAGGTATCAAGGCCAACCAGGCCCGTGCGGCTGCGGGCGGCGACCGTGACGGCGCGCGTGATATCGCCGCCGGCATCTGCGATATCGCTGTTGCCAACTCCTACTATTATGGCCTGATGACAAGCGGCGCCGGTGGCGAAGAGCAGAAGGCCTGGGCCGACGAGGTCAAGGTGATCCTGCCGACATTTGAAGGTGGCGGTACTCTGGTCAATGTCAGCGGTGCTGCGGTGGCGGCACATGCGCCGAACCGCGATGAAGCAGTTCAGCTGCTCGAATATCTCGCTTCTGAAGAAGCCCAGAAACTTTACGCGGAAGCTAACTTCGAGCATCCCGTCAATGCAAGCGCCGATGTCCACCCCATCATCGGCGAAATCGGCGAACTGAACGTGGATTCCATGGCTCTGACCGAAATTCTCCCGTTCCGTCAGCGCGCCAGCGAGCTGGTTGACGAAGTCAACTTCGATACCTTCGAAAACTGATGAAGATGCGGCAGGTTCGCCTGCCGCATTCCCGATGACGGTTTCTGCGTTCAGCTCTCAGGCAAGGCAGCGCAGCCTGCCAATCACAATCTGGACTGCGACGGCTCTAGCCGTTGCGGCATTTGTGCTTTTGCCGGTGGCGACAATCGCCCTGATTTCGCTGGCCGACACGGGCACACTCTGGAGTCACGTGGTCGCACATGTGCTGCCACAAGCAGTCTGGAACACCGTAGTGCTTCTTCTGGGCACGGGCGTTCTGGCAATCAGCATCGGAACAGGCGCTGCCTGGCTCGTCACGGCCTATGATTTTCGGGGTAGAGGCTTTGTCGAATGGGCCCTGCTGCTTCCGCTCGCCGTGCCCACCTATATCATGGCTTATGCCTATCTCGATGTTCTCAGCCCACTTGGTCCATTCCAGGGCGCCATTCGTTGGCTCCTAGGCTATTCGAGCCCGCGTGAATTTCGCCTGCCGGATATCAGGTCGATGTGGGGTGCGATCCTCGTCTTCGGTTTCGTGCTCTATCCCTATGTCTACCTGACCGTCAGAGCGATGTTCCTCACTCAGGCCGCCAACTATGTGGAAGTGTCGCGAACGCTTGGGGTCAGCCGCAATCTGGTCTTCTGGCGTGTCGCTCTGCCGCTTGCCCGTCCGGCCATCGCGGTGGGCGCAGCACTTGCCTTGATGGAAGTGCTCAACGACGTCGGCGCAGTGCAGTTTTTGGGCGTAAGAACCCTCACCGCGTCGGTTTATACCACCTGGATCGTGCGGGCTGATCTGGCAGGCGCGGCGCAGATCGCCATGTCCATGTTGGTTTTCGTGACCGCTCTTGTGCTCTTTGAAAGAGTTGCGCGGCGCAACCAGCGCTATGCGAGCAGTGCTCAACGATCCAGATCCATGCCGCCAGAGCAGCTCCGCGGGCCCAAGGCGCTTCTCGTTTTCGCGCTGAGCCTCTTCCCCATCCTTGTCGGCTTCCTTGGTCCTGCGATCTATCTGATCGTTGCTGCAGTCCATCGTCTCGAATTTGCAGGATTCTCGCCTGCGTTGCTGCGCGCTGCCATCAACACCGTTTCAGCCTCGGCGTTGGCAACGGTGATCATTCTGATCCTCGGATTTCTGTTGCCCTACGCTGCCCGAATGCGGCCGGGGCAGGGGACGCCGATTGCTGCACGTGTTGCGACTCTCGGCTACGCAGTTCCCGGCACCGTACTCGCGATCGGTATATTGATCCCCGTCGCGGCCTTCGATCGTACCCTGGACGCCTGGTTACGCGCCAATCTGGGCTGGTCTTCCGGGCTCCTGCTGCTCGGCTCGGGAGCGGCGCTGATCTATGCCTATACGGCGCGCTTCCTGGCTATCGCAGTAGGTGGAGTCGAGGCCGGGTTGAGCCGGCTGCCGCTGTCGTTCGACCACGCAGCACGCACGCTGGGGCAGGGGCCGGGCGGCATGCTCAGGCATGTCCACCTGCCGCTGACACGTCCGGCGCTGACCGCCGCGGGGCTGCTGGTCTTTGTCGACTGCATGAAGGAGCTTCCCGCAACGCTTCTGCTTCGGCCGCTCAACTTCGAGAGCCTCTCGACGCTTTTGTATGGTGAAGCGGCTCGCGGCACATACGAGGATGCAGCAATCGCTGCCCTCATGATCGTGGCAATTGGCATCCTGCCGGTGATCCTTCTTGCCCGTAGCGGAAGCGCCGCGAGGCGCTGACATCTAACTGCCGATGCTTCCCGCGGAACCGATGCCGTTGCCTGGCATTGGTCACCAGACCGGAGGTGGCCATGTCCCGCAAAGAGAACTTCAAGCCCTACAAGGGTCCTGCCGGCGGCTGGGGCTCGGCCAAGTCGGTGACGCGGCACATGATCAAGCAGGGCGTGCCGAGTGCTGCCGCAGAGCTCGCCAAGCAGAACAAGCAAGATGGCTTCATGTGTGTCAGCTGTGCTTGGGCCAAGCCGCAGCCGCCGCATCCTGCGGAGTTTTGCGAGAATGGCGCCAAGGCAACGTTTTTCGAAATTACCCACGCGCGCACTACCCCTGAGTTTTTTGCCCAACATACCCTGACTGAGCTGCGAAACTGGAGCGACCATGATCTCGAGAACGAGGGCCGGCTCACTCATCCCATGCGGTACAACCGGCAGACTGACCGGTACGAGGCGGTGGACTGGTCGGAAGCCATACGTGACATCGGCCAGGAGCTCATTGGCATCCGCGCCCGAGACCCAAAGCGTGCTGTTTTCTACACGTCAGGCCGGGCTTCGCTCGAGACCGCCTATATGTACCAGCTGTTTGCGCGGATATACGGCAACAATAACCTGCCCGACAGCTCCAATATGTGCCACGAGACGACCTCGGTTGCGCTGCCGGAATCGATCGGCGTCCCTATCGGCACCGTGCGTCTCGAAGACTTCGAAGCGGCCAGCACAATTTTCTTTTTCGGACAGAATGTCGGCTCCAACAGTCCGCGCATGCTGCATCAGCTCAAGGACGCGGTAGACCGGGGCGCAACCATCATCACGTTCAATCCCCTGCGCGAACGCGGGCTCGAACGCTTCGTCGATCCACAAAATCCCGTTCAGATGCTGACGCCGAACGAAACCAAGATCAGCACGCTCTATCATCAGGTGCGCGCGGGCGGCGATATCGCTGTCATTGCAGGTATTTGCAAGGCGCTATTCGACCTTGATGACAAGGCGCAGGAGAAGGGGCGGCCCTCCGTTTTCGACACTGCGTTCATTGAAGAACACACAGCCGGGCTGGCCCATTTCGAAGCTTATATCCGTCAGCAGAGCTGGGCTGACATCGAGCGTGAAGGCGGCGTATCGCGTAAAGACCTGGAGGTCGTCGCCGGCATTTATGCCAAGGCGGAAAATGTCATCGGCATCTACGGCATGGGGCTCACTCAGCACAAATTGGGCATCGATACCGTGCAGATGCTTGTCAATCTGCTGTTGTTGCGCGGCAATATAGGCAAGTTGGGTGCCGGAATTTGTCCCGTACGCGGGCACTCGAACGTGCAGGGCCAACGTACGGTCGGCATCGCCGAGAAACCTGAACTCGTGCCGCTCGACAAACTGGCCGAGCTCTACCACTTCGAGCCGCCGCGAGAGAAGGGCCTCAACACCGTCGAAGCCTGCGAAGCGATCGTCGATGGGGATGTCGATGCATTCATCGGGCTGGGCGGCAACTTCCTCCGTGCCATTCCGGACCGCGATGTGATGGAGCGCAATTGGCCGCGCATGCGGCTGACGGTCCAGATCGCGACCAAGCTCAACCGCTCGCATCTGTTCTGCGGCGATGTCGCCTATCTGCTGCCATGCCTGGGACGCATCGAGATCGACCGGCAGGCGAGTGGCGAGCAGCTGGTGACGATGGAGGACTCCACGGGGGTCTTTCACAAGTCGCGTGGCATGCGTGAGCCGGCGAGCGAAACCCTGCGCTCTGAACCGTGGGTCGTGGCTGAACTGGCCAAGGCCAGCGTGGGTGAAGCAGCAAGCGTCGATTGGGACGCCTGGGTGGCAGATTACGCCCTTGTTCGCGACGCTATTGCCGCGACCTTTCCCGATATGTTCGCTCGCTTCAACGAACGCATAAACGAGCCCGGTGGCTTCGGACGACCGATCCCCGCGCGCGAACGGATCTGGAAAACCGATAACGGGAAAGCCAACTTCAAATTGCCGCAGGCGCTCCATGCCAGCTTCGATCCTGGCACGGACAAGAACGTGCTGCGCCTGATTACCCTCCGGAGCAACGACCAGTTCAACACCACCGTCTATGGCTATGACGACAGGTTCCGCGGCATCGAAGGCACGCGCATGGTGGTGCTGATGAACGAGAGTGATATAGATCGTTTCGGTTTGTCCGAGGGCGAGGTGATTGGCATGCAGACGGTCGCCGACGACACCGTCGATCGGCGCATGCATGGCTTCAAAGTAGTCCGCTACAATATTCCGGAAGGATGTATCGGCGCCTATTACCCTGAGGCCAACGCTCTTATTCCACTGTACCAGCACGCGCAAAGGAGCTTCGTGCCCGCAGCTAAGTCCGTGCCGGTGCGGGTGCTGAAGTCTGGCGGCGAAGCCAGATGATGTCGAGCGGCTTTGCTGTTGCCCGTGACGTCCGGCCCTTGCGGGTGCAGGAGTTTGCTTCACTTCATCAGCGGGCAGTTCCCGAGGAAGAGCCCGTGGCGATCGTCTGCAATGGCACGACGCTTTCGGTGATGATGGCAACGCCAGCTGACCTCGCTGATTTCGGGCTTGGCTATCTCCTGAGCGAGCAGATCATCTCCTCCCCTGCGGAAGTCGAGCGCAGCGAAGTCATCAAGCACGATAACGGCATAGAAGTACGCCACTGGATTGCCGAGCCCTGCGCGCAGGCACTTCTCGCACGCCGAAGGCATATGGTGGGACCCACCGGTTGCGGCCTCTGCGGAATCGAAAGCCTTAACCAGGCCCTGCGCGCGCTTCCAAAAGTGGAAGCTGATCTTGCCGTCAGCGGTTCCAGTATACGACGCGCCATGACTGACCTCCGCGACCTACAGGTCCTGAACGCTGCCACACGCGGCGTTCACGCTGCGGCGGCCTGGAGCCGAAATGAAGGCCATGTGCTGGTTCGCGAAGATGTTGGGCGGCACAATGCGCTCGATAAGCTTGCCGGCGCCATGGCGAGTGCCAGGATCGTGCCAGAGGTGTTGCTTCTGACCAGCAGGGTATCGGTCGATCTGGTTCAAAAGGCTGCCATTGCCGGCTTTCCGATCATGGCTGCGGTGTCGGTTCCTACACATCGCAGCATCGAGGCCGCCGAAGCTGCAGGCATTACGCTTGTCGGCATTGCACGAGACGACGGGTTTGAGGTTTTCTCTCACGCGCAACGGATCGTGGGATGTGCCCCGGCTCGCGAAGCCTCACCAGCAGATGCCCGCGCTCCGTCGCCTCTGGCCGGCGATGTTCCAGATGCAATGCCGGATCGCCCTCGTTATCTTCCTGTGGGTTGACCGTACCGTCGCAGCATTAACTCCCCTGAGGGATCGTCCTTCATCCTTTTCTCGCAGCACGATGGCGCAGCTTTTGCGGTCGGTGCTCGGCGATTAGCCTCGCTTATTAACCTTTGTGGATGCCGAGGCCGGTCTGCTGACCTATGCCCGTTCTCTATAAGGGGCGACGAGATGAATGAGATTTCCTTTAGACGTGTTGGTTTGCAGCGGGAGCAGGAAACCAAGTTCGGTACGCAGATGCTTTCTGACGGCGTCCGCTTCCGGCTGTGGGCGCCGTTCTCGGAGGCTGTGTCGCTCAAGATCTACGATCTTGAAATGACCGTTCCCATGACCGCCGCTGCCCGGGGATGGTACGAGGTCGAGGTGGAAGAAGCCCGGCCCGGTATGCGCTATCGCTTCGTACTCGAAAATGGCCAGGAGGTGCCAGATCCGGCCTCACGCTTTCAGCCGGAAGATGTCGATGGCCCCAGCGAGATCATAGACCCGCGCAACTACGCCTGGCAGGACGGCGGCTGGCGGGGCCAGCCTTGGGAAGAGACCATTATCTATGAGATACACATCGGCACCTTCACCCCAGAAGGAACGTTTCGGGCAGCCATAGACAAACTCGATACGCTGTTGGAGCTCGGGGTCACCGCTATCGAGATCATGCCCATTGCAGATTTCGCAGGCCGCTGGAACTGGGGCTATGATGGCGCACACCTGTTTTCGCCGGATCATACCTATGGCAGTCCTGAGGACCTTAAGGCTTTGGTCGATGCAGCCCATGGCAAGGGGCTCAGCGTTTTCCTCGACGTGGTCTATAATCACTTCGGACCAAAGGGGAACTATCTTGGTGTCTATGCTCCCCTGATGAATGCAGAACACCAGACACCCTGGGGCCCTGCGGTCAACTTCGATGCTGAGGGGTCTGCCGTCATCCGGGATTTCGTGTTTGCCAATGCGCGGTACTGGCTGAACGAATATCGCTTCGATGGCCTGCGCTTCGATGCTGTACACGAGATCCGGGACTTCGGTCCGCGCCATCTTTTGCAGGACCTCGCAGAACAAATCCGGGCCTCCACGGATGGCCGCTATATCCATCTTGTGGCCGAGAATGCGGACAACCAGGCGGGTTGGCTCAAGCGCCGCGACGATGGTGCTCCCTGGCTCTACGAAGCGCAGTGGAGCGACGATATCCACCACAGCCTCCACACAGCCCTGACTGGCGAGACGTTCTGGTATTATGCAGATTTTGATGGCCGGACCGATCTCGTCGGACGCTCCCTCGCCGAAGGGCTCGGCTGGCAGGGTGAACGCATGGAGCATGAAGGGCGGGAGAAAGGAGAGCCAAGTGCTTTTCTTCCCCCTACGGCCTTTGTGTCCTACGCGCAAAACCACGATCAGATCGGCAACAGGCCCTTTGGTGAGCGCATAAGCCATCTTGTTGATGAGGCCCGCGTGCGCCTTTGGGCCGCCATCTACCTGCTGTCGCCACAAATCCCCATGCTGTTCATGGGCGAGGAATGGGGTGCCAAGCAACCATTCCAGTTCTTCTCCGATGTCGGCGATGATCTGGCAGATGCCATTCGCAGGGGCCGCGAGGAGGAGATGGCGAGTTTCCCAAGACGTGAGGGGCAGGGCGTGCCACCTGACCCAATGGCAAAGGAAACATTTCTATCGTGCAAGCTCGATTGGGCTGATCGTGTCGAGGGTGAACACGCGCGCTTCCTGTCGATCTACCGTCGGCTCATCGCTTTGCGCAAGAAGGAGATCATACCACGGCTATACGGCATGAGCGGCTACAATGGACGTTTCGAGCTTCTGACCGACAAGGCTGTGCGCGTGTGTTGGCTGATGGGAGACGGCAGCGAGCTCTCGCTGATCGCCAATCTCTCTGACGAGCCGATCGAAGGGGTCGACGTTCGGGGCAGCGATCACCTCTGGCTGGAGGGGTCAGCAAGCGGCGATACGCTTGGTGGCTGGAGCGCAGTTTTCCATCTCAAGAAGCCGGATTAGCGTTGGCGAGGTGGCGGCATACCGCCACCTTTGGGCCGGAAAAAGCGAGCCTACTGAGCATAGGATCTTCGATATTCTAGCCACTCATCACGTCAGCCATCTGAGCGACTCCTTGAGCTTTTGCGCCGCGCCGGTATCGAACCAGCGCCCATGGGAGAAGATCACGCGCTCAGGTTCCAGTTCGATAATCCGGCGAGCAGCAGCTTTCGCTTCCTCGCCGCCCATCCGGAAGGCCATACGCACATAGATCGGAGCTTTGCCGTGGGGAGCCACGGACCCAACCAGACGCGCTCCGAACGAGAGCAGCCCTGGCAATTTGTCCTGTTCCACATTGACCACGAGATCCGTCAGAACGAGCGTTCTGGAAGGACGATGAAACAGGGCGGCTTCCGTGATACCCATCCCACGAACGAGAATGCAATCGACAGCACCTCCCCATGCTTGCTGCACCTTGCCGGGAAGATCGTGGTCGAGCCTGAGGGCCGATTTCACCACCGCCCGGCGTTTCCGCAAGCCGGGAACGGACCAATATGTCGCGCTGGCAAGCTGCGCTTGCCAGCCCTGCACATAAGCCCAGTGGACCGTATTGGGCGCGACCACATGGCCGATGCGTCCGAGCTCTTCGAGCGCGGCTTGCGTTTGCGGCGTGTGGCGGGTGGGTGAATGAAGCAGCAGCGATCCGTCGGGAAGTCGCAGCACAGTCATGCGTACGGGCAGCGGAGCGCCAGCTACTTCGTGGCCGCCATCGACAACCCAGACGTCCTCCGCGACACGCTTGGGCAAACCGAGCGGTGGGTAAGTGACCTCAGTCATGGCGGGACCGGTCAGATGATGGGTTTGCCGCCCGTCACGGCGATCGTGGCCCCCGAAACGTAGCTCGATTCATCGCTCGCCAACATGACATAAACCGGTGCCAATTCGCGGGGTTGCGCCGGCCGCTCCATCGGGACCTGCTTGCCGAAATTCTTCACCTTCTCATCTGGCATAGTGGAAGGAATAAGTGGCGTCCAAACGGGGCCGGGGGCAACCGTGTTGGCCCGTATGCCTTTCTCTGCGAGCATCTGTGCGAGGCCAGCGGTGAAGTTCTGAATGGCGCCCTTGGTGGTCGCGTAGGCCAAAAGGGCAGGGCTGGGGCTGTCCGCGTTGACGGAGGAGGTGTTGATGATCGAGGCACCCTCCTTCATGTGCGCCACCGCAGCCTTGGTGATGTAGAACATCGCCGAGATGTTGGTCGCCATGGTCACTTCCCACTCCTCGTCCGGGATCTCCTCGAGCGAGTCGAATGTGTTTTGGTGCGCTGCATTGTTGACCAGAATGTCGATGCCGCCGAAAGCGTCGGCGGTTTGGCGGACCAACTCGCGGCAGTGTTCACGGTCCGAGATGTCGCCGGGGATGAGAACGCATTTTCTGCCAGCCTCTTCGATATTCCGGCGGGTGTCTTCGGCATCGTCGTCTTCGTTGAGATATGAAATGGCGACATCGGCGCCTTCGCGCGCAAATGCGATTGCTACGGCGCGCCCGATGCCGGAATCACCACCGGTGATCAGCGCCTTCTTGCCCGCAAGGCGACCGCTGCCTTTGTAGCTCGCCTCGCCATGATCGGGCACCGGATCCATTTTTGCGGTGCTGCCTGGGATGGCTTGTGGCTGTTCAGGAAAAGGGGGCTTGGGGAATTGCGACACGGGACACTCCTGAGTTTGCCCATGACCAACGCCTGCCGCGCCCGATCGTTCGGCTAACTAGCTTATGCAAAGAGTTCAGCCGACCTCCACGAATGTGGCTCCGCCGCGCTTCCTCCCCCCTGTTCATTCTCCTCCCGCCTCGTCATCGAGCCAATAAGCAGTGCCTTCGATGACGAGAGTGTCCGGCCTCTTCCTATCGGTGCTCTCAGGGCGGGCGAGGAAAAGGCGCTCCACTTCACCATCATTTTCAAGGATCAGCGTGAAGTCCTCGATCCGATATCGCGCCAGTGTGTCGGGATCATCTTCGCCTGACACAATGATATAGCTGGTGCCCAAATTGCCGGCAACGAAGCCGCCGCGGCTGTATCGCACCGCTCCGTCCTCAGAGAACGCGAAGCGCCGGTCCTGCCGGGCCCCGCCCATGCCCACCTGCAGATAATAATACTCCGCATCGAGCAGCTGCGCATCGAAAGGAACGAGGCGGTGTGGCGTCTCGATGATGTGTTCAGCGCCTGAGTTGACACCACCAGTCGAGGTCAACGTTATTTTCCCATCGCGCTCGGCCCAGGTGAACCAACGATCCGGTTCCCGATGTTGCGACAGGGTGACCGCGAGGTCAGTGAAGGGGAAACTCCATTGATGCAGATAGGCGGTGCCATCACGCAGAAGCACATAAAGGTCCTCCTGCCTATCGACATATCCATTGCCGAAGCCATCGAGGCGTGTGTCGAAGCTCGCATCGTAGATGAGGCGATCTACATCGTTTAGCGCGATGCCTGCGGCGGGACCGGCGTAAGCCTCGCTGAACTCCAGCGGACGCAGCATGAGTCCAGCACTATCCTCTTCCTGGACCATCGGCCGTCCAGTCTCCTCCAGGGTGAAGAGGCTGCAATTATTGAGGGTAACGGTCCCACCCTCTGTACTATCTACGACGCCGCGCGGCAGGCCCACGAGGACCATATCCTGTCCCACGGATGCAGCCATGCGCGCCTCATGCGCATCTTCTGAAAACGATCTGCATCTAGCCTTGAAAGCCGATTGCATGTCATCGCGCCACTCCCGCAACTCGTCGTCTTCCGTCACGCGGCCGAACAGGATCTGTACGCCATCTGCTTCAAGCCGAGCTTCCGCGTGCTCTTCGCGCGCGGCTCGCAGATTGCGCAACTCGCGAGCACCCTCCTTGCTGCCAATCTGGGCCATCTGGATTTCCAGCCGTGCCGAGAGTGTTGCAAGCGGCAATATTTCTGTCTCCTCCAACGTTTTGACTAGAGGCACCATCTCCGGACGATCTGGTATGTCGATCCCCAACTTGCGTGTGAGCGAGAGCAATTCCCGCACGCTCGAGCGAACGGCGAATTGTTCATCAGAGAGTACCTCATCGAGTTTATCGCACTGTGCAGTATCGCGTTGCAGATCCCTGGAGATGGTCTCTGCAAGCGCAGCGCTTTGTGATTCGAGCTGTTCTTGGAGCTCCGGAATTTGCCTAGTAAGGCCAGACATCACACGATCATAATCAGCCTGATCGTTGCCGTACCGCCAATCGGCCAGAATATCTCTTCGCTGGGATACGCTTGCCGCGTCGAGCCTGTCGCATTGCTCCTGGTAATGCGAAGCGGCTTCGAATGCAGCAACGGCCTTACCGATATGACGGCTCAGATCCTCGACTTCATCAGCGCTGGCGCAACCGCATGCGAGAAGGCAGAAAACCAACGTCGCCAAGCTCGTTCTCATGCGCAAGCTCCGATGATCCGATCAACGCGAACCGAGGGTGGCTCGCCGGACGCAAGGATCGCGCCCTCGATCTCAAGACATCTCCGATCTTCCCACGCTGCTTCGATCTCCCGCGCGTGATCGGGCGTTGCGACCAAGACAGGTAACGTTTCTCCGCTCCACAAGGGCCGGATCGGATCACGGTCGGTGTCATCAAGGTCGATTATGCCCCGCCATGGACATGGCGCCACCGTGCACATCACGCCAGTGCTCCCGATCGAGAGCCGCCGTGTGTCCGAAGGCGGCTCACCTGCAGCCACGCCAAAGGAAAGTGTTGCCAGACAGACCCCTAATGGAACTCGGAAGATGCGCATGGTGTAGCTCCTCGTTTCATCCATGAGACGACGGAAGCGAGTCTGATCTTGGTGCGCACTGTCAAAGAAACCAGACGCCGAGTTCGGGGCAAAGAGCCATACGGCTGCATTATGTCGCTAGATATGGGCTCAGAAGATAGAGCGCGTAGGCCATGGCGGCAGCAAAAAAGATCAGGCTGACCCACATCAGACGAACAAAGACCTGTGCTATCCGCCACCTCTGCCACTGACATATTGCCCAGGCGATTATGAAGACCTGACAAGCCGCAGGGTAGGAAAACAGTGCCACTAGCCCGACGCTATATCCAAGGGATGGGCCCTCGCCCTGAACGGCCGAGGCTCCCATGATCCACAGTAAGAGGAACAACCCTGCCGCCGCGGCGACAAGCAGAGGTATGCCCAAGACGACAAAGGCGCGAAGAAATCTCATCAGGCCATCTGATACGAGATTTCTGACAGCACAAGCTTTCAGGACGCCTTGAGTTATCCTTCTTCAGGAGTGTGCTAGGAATTTGCAGGTGCCGTTTGCGTGGTGGGGGTCCCAGCATCCCCGCCTACCGGCTGTCCCCCGGCACTACGCCGCTCTGACTGACCAGCACATATGCTATGGCAAGTGCCAGAAGCAGCACAAACGCCCCGACAATAATTCGGCCAATCTTTCGGTCATTTCTGTGATCGACCATAGTCAATCCTTTCAGACTCGTTCTAGCGAGCGCATATCAAGCCAAAGACCCTGTAGGTGTCCGGCGCGTGAGCGTGGGCACGATGATCTCAGTGAGCCCTACCAACAGGTGCGGCCACCAGATCCGATCAGCGAAGCCTAAAAGCCAAGGAGACGTGGCCAGCAACACACCGCTCGCAATGTCTATGGCGAGATGAACATTGAGCGGGATGATCTTGGAGAAACTGAGCTCGTACCGAGTTATCAAACTCATCACGATGGTGACAGTGCCGAGCAGCATCGGCAGCCATTGGGCGATCGTACCGTCGGCAAAGCCGAAAAGGTAAGGTGCAACGATCAGCAGTGCTCCGGTTAGATAATCGAGAACCGCGTGCGTTCGCGTCGGGATCATGGCGGCATCCTCTGAACTTCCAGCGCTAGCCAATCCTTGCGCCACGGCACGCCAATGATCTCCCATGTTTCCCGTTCCGGCGATTGCCTCGGTTAGGTGGGGCTGCAGCGGCCTTGCTGGGGCAAGCTGATGGTGCTTAGCTGCGGATATGATAAATTCTGTCTGCGCTGCCTTGGTCAGTTCGCTGCTCTGGCTTGCTATCGCCGTGTCATCGCCGGTACTCGCGGAAGAGGCTGAGGGGCGGACATGTTTTGACCTCGACGGTAAGGAAATCTGCATCGAGCAAGCAAGCTACCGAGCCGATACATGTGCCGCTATCGAGGCATTTGCCACACATTGGGGCTTGCCCGTTGGGTTCTTTGCAAGGCTCATCTGGCAGGAAAGTCGGTTCGATCCTGCAGCCTTAAGCCCTGCGGGTGCTCAGGGCATCGCGCAATTCATGCCCACAACCGCAAGGCTGCGCGGCCTTGCCGATCCTTTCGATCCGGCCGAAGCGATGGCGCGGTCTGCGGAGTATCTGCGGTTCCTTGAGATAAAGTACGGCAATCTCGGCTTGGCTGCCGCAGCGTATAATGGCGGGGAAGGGCGGATGAGCGGCTATGTCGCGCGAGGCGGAGGTGCGCTGCCCGCCGAGACACGCAACTACGTGATGATCATCACCGGCTATCCTGTCGACCAGTGGCTTGCAGACAATGTCGGCGATGTAGACTATACCCTGGACAAGGAACTGGATTTCCAGTCTGCCTGCCTGGACATGGCTATATCGGTCAGTACGCCCAATCTCGTTGCCAGCCCTGCCCACTGGCAGCCATGGGGCGTGCTTCTTGGTCAAAGCGCTACGGCCAACCTTGCCCAAGACAGGTTCCACTCTGCACAACAGCGCTTCGCAAGCATTCTTGGCAACGAGCAATTGATGATGATCAGCGTGCGCAACCCCAGCTTCGGCAATCGCATGCGCTTTTCGGCCATGGTGGGCAGGCAGAGTCAGGAAGAGGCGCGAGAACTCTGCCAGCAGCTGGTCCGCGCCGGTGGAAACTGCATCGTGCAGAAGAATGCACCATAATTCCGCACGAGGGATCTGGCCCTTGCGCGTAGAAGCGATCGTTGCGGGCGGCGATGCAGTCGTTGAGATCGGGGTACGCGCAGCGCCGATGGATTGTGTTTGGCGTCAGACTTGGTCCGCCGAAGCTTTGCGAAGCTGATCCAGCATGCCGCAACTTGACGATGTACTGGATCAGGAAATGAGATCGCGACGGGCATCGATGTGATCTGCGGCCGTGCGGAAGATAGCACCGTAAGCTCCTACGGTGAAACGTAGCTGGCCCTGCTAGTCCGAAAGCAGCTCGTTCACGGCGGCCACCAACCTGGCGGGGTCATAGGGCTTGTCCAGCACTGCATCGAAGGCCTCGGGATGCGCGCGGCCGATCGAACCTTGCGCTCCACTGACCAAAAGAATCGGTATTGCGCTAATCTCCGGGTCTTCCCGCACCGCTTGGGCAAGCTCAAGGCCAGTCATCAAGGGCATCATGAAGTCGGTGATCAAGAGGTCAGGCTTATGCGCGCGCACAAGCTTGAGTGCCGCTACCCCATGAGGCGCCATGCGCACCTCGTGGTTCTCGTCTTCGAGAATGGCCTCAAGCATTGTGGCAAGCAGATATTCGTCTTCTGCAATTACAATTATTGCCATGGCGGTGGGCGAAACCGGAACGTCGTCAAGATAGCTCAGAGCCCCGAATTTTCACTGATCGAGAGCGAATTGGATGGATAATCCACGGGGAACGCGACCTTCAGGCCAGTGGTTCCTATGACAAATTCATGCAGTGCGGGCTCGAAGGCTCCGTCCCTGACCTTAAGCAAAGCGATGGAGCGTGTGACTCCGGAACGGCGCGGCACCTGTCTAAGCGTGACCAGATTGTCGATAAGGCTATACAGCTCTGGTCCGGGTGCACCGGAACCGGCGCTGCTGTCTTTTTCCCAGGTGACGATGGTGGTGACATCAAGCGCCCGCAACTCGTTGCAGAGCGCTGCGAAGAACTCGATAAGCCTTGGAGAATAGAGGCAAGCGCGCTCGAAGCCAGCAAGTGCGTCGATCACGAGGCGCTTGATCCCGCGCGCCCGGACTTCTTCAAGCAGGCGATGGCCAAGCTTGTCGATCAGGTTTTCCGTTAGCGGCTGCCAGCGCATATAGACAGCGCCTTGTTCCACTTGTTCCCGCAGGGAGATGCCTAGAGCATCCGCCTTGATCAGGAGGCGCTCAGGAGTCTCGTAGAACCCAAACAGCATGCCAGGTTCTGCTGCGGAACTTTCGCTCAGGAAATCAAGCCCGAGCGAGGTCTTACCGCTGCCTGAAGATCCGAGAAGGAGAGTGACAGAGCCGCTCGGGATACCGCCCAGAAACAGCTCATCCAAGCCTTCGATGCCAGTCGAGATGCGCTTGGCAGAAGGCATGTCTGGAATGGATGGGTGGGACAGACTGGACTCGAGCCGGGGATAGATGCAGATACCGCTGCTAGTGATCTCGAATTGATGATAGCCGCCGAGCGCACCGCTCCCGCGAGACTTGCGAACCTGGAGCCGACGCGCCGACCGCATGCCGACCAGTTCATCGTATAGCTCGATGACACCATCGACCATGGTGTGTTCCGGACTCTGATCGGCCAGGCGAGCACTTGTCAGGAAAAGAACGGTGCATCCAACGAAGGCAGCCTGGCTCTGCACTTCCGCCACGAAAGTCTTGACGTCGATGTCCGTTTCCGCTCGGTCCCGGGCGTTCAAGAGGCCATCGAATATCAGCAGTGTAGCCTGTTGCCGGCGCGTTTCCTGCCGCAGAAGCGAGACGACAGCAGAAAGTCCCTCGTCCTTCAGAGTCTGAAAGACGCTGAGATAGACGATGCCGTTTCCGAGCCGCTCCTTGTCAAAGAAGTCCAAGGTGCTGAGCGATTGGAAGAGGCGGTCGTGCGTCTCTGCCAAAAGGGTGATGTACAGCACCTTTCGGCCGGCCCTGAGCGCTTCGAAGGCAATCTGATTGGCAAGGATCGTCTTGCCCGCGCCTGGCTGACCCTGAAGGATATAGGATGCGCCATCAACGAAGCCGCCGCCAAGGACTGCATCTAGGCCGGGAATGCCCGCTGCGATTCGTGGGAGATACTCGGTCACAATTTCGCCTGAGAGATTCTAGTTCGGCGCACCGTAAGACAGGCACCTGCGATTTCCTATGGGCAAAATGGCCATTTAGCAAAGCCGGCGCTCTGAGCCGACAGGATTAGCCGCTAATGGGAAGCGCACAGCTCCTGCTGCATGAGTCACTCAGCAAGGCAACGACGATATGTGGAACTGGTGCCGGCAGCAGGGTTCGAACCCGCGACCCCCTGATTACAAATGAGGGGCAGGGCCCCGTAATGCGGGGAATTTTGCCCTCCATGTTGCGTCCGTGTCGCATCTAGCGGAGCACGAATGCTTCGGCTGCAGCCATTTCCGCCCCGTCATCGCCTCTCGGGAACAAGTGCCCGTAACGGTCCATCGTCAATGCTATGGTGGAGTGCCCAAGTCGGTCTTGGACCACCTTCGGGGGAAGGGCCAGCCCTCCATCCTCTTTTCGATTGATGCACCAGCTCGCAAACCAATGGCGGAGGCAGTGCATGCCGGTGTATCGCGGACCAAGGATCGGCTTGCCGTCGGCATCGACCTCTCCCGTCTCCACTGTTACGCCGGCCGCGATCCATGCCGGGTGAAGCCCTCGCTTGAGGATGTTTCCCAATGCCTCAACCTTGCCCTGGCCATTGGGGAACACGAGGTCGAGCACCATGACCTTTTTGCCGCTAGGGTCGACCTTGCCGCTGTCCAGCCGCGGGCATGTCAGCTTCCATTCCCGTAACGTGTTCGCCACCAGTGGGGGCAGGGGGATGGTGCGCTCTCCGGTGACTGACTTAGGCTTGCCGATGGCATTGAACCGATCGGCGCGCTGATGAACGCGGAGTTCGCGCCGCTCAAAGTCGATGTCCTTCCATCGCAGTCCGCGAAGTTCTGAAGCCCGGAGGCCGGTGAACACCGCAGTGATAATCAAAGGCCTCCAGCGGCCCTGTAGCGAGCCAGCCAGCGCCTTTATGTCCTCAAGGCTGGGAATATCCGTCCCAACCTTTAACCGGCCCTTCTGGCGCTTCTCCTGACGGCTCTCGGTGGCGCGGCGCCCGGTCATGTCCCTTACGGCATTGCGCACCACCAGACCACGCTCCTGCGCATCGGCAAGCATGGTGCCCAGCGTCGTCATCACCCGACGGGTCATGGAGGCAGATCGGCCCGAGTCTCGCAGCTCGTCGGTGAAGGCTCGCAGGCGCGGCGTGTTCAATGTCGTAAGGCGCAAGTTACCGATCAGCGGCTCGATATGAAGCCTGAAGGTCCGCTCGTAATCTTGAACAGAGGACCGCTCAAGGCCGGAGGCGGTGGCCGCAGATAGCCATAGCTTGCCTGCCTGGCTCACAGTCGCGCTGGCGCTATCGGCAACGTGAAGCCCTTCCCTAACCTCCACATGGGCGGTGGCGGCAAAGCTGTCTGCGGCCTTCTTGGTGGGGAATGTCTTGAGCCGGCGTACGCCATTGCCGTCGCGGTAGTCGACCGCCCATGCAGTCTTCTCGACACCTCTAGGCGTGGTCCAGGTGCGTTTACGAACGGACATGTTTCATCCTCAGCACGGCCATTGAGCGATCACCTCGTCAGCGATCAAGTCAAACGCTGGACGGTGCCGCTCGGCAGGTTTTTTCCGAAGCGTTTCAATGGCGAGGTCGATTATCTGCGATGCTTCGACGCCTCTTGGTCGGCATGACCGTTTAGCTGGCCAGGCAGTGGCTTCGAGCGCATCGGCGATTCCTATGATGTAGCCGCCGCAACTTGCCTGATCGACCCGGCACATCTCCTTCAGCTCATTGCCAGTGATATACACAACCCGGCTCTGTGCCATTGCTGATGAGGCGAGCGCGGCGATTAGCACCGTCGTAGCCAGGCAGCGTTTCAGGACGCTCATTGTTGCTCTTTTCTGCGCCGCGCGTCGCGCTTCGCCTTCCATATCTCCAGCTCGCTGAGAGGCTTTATCTTCGGCGTCGCGTTGACTGGAATGAATCGAACCTCGCCTGCAGTGACGATAATCGGCATCTGAAAACCTGCGGCCGCAGCGCCCTTCAGGATGGAGGTGAGGTCGCTTTGTTTCATCAGCGCGTCTGCTCGCTGAGCTATCAATAGCCGTCCTCGCTTCGTCGGTGCTCACTAGCTTGGCGGTACATTGCAGAAAGCTCTTCCCTCAGAAACTTGTTCTCCTCAGTGAGCATCTCGAGCGAATTGCTCATGCGCGAGATCTCGGCCTTCAACATGGAAATTGAGTTTGCGATTTGTGCGGAGAGCTCACCCATCATGAAACCCTGCTTGCCACCGGCTTCATCGATCTCGAATGAGGCCTCGAGTCTTGCAACAATCTCCGCGTTCATAGAGCGGCCAACCTCTGAAGCAGCTGCTTTTAGCTGATCCCGCATCCCATCGGGTAGCCTGACTATGACCTTGTCCAGAACCCTACTTTCCGACTCTTGAACCAAGCTACACCTCCAGGTTGATATGGCAATAGGCCATAAATGACCTTGTTTCAATGTCGGCCTTAGGCCATATTGGCCTTAGGCCATATAGGAGACTGATTCTTGGATACTGACCGGAACAAAAATGTGGAGGGCTTTAGCCTTCGCATCCCAAGCGAGTTACGCGACCGCCTGCGATTAAGCGCTAGAGAAAATCGACGGTCGCTGAACGCTGAAATTCTTGTGCTGCTTGAGCAAGCGCTGCCTCACACGAAAAAGGCCGAAGCGGCTGTTGCCGCTCCGGCCCATTGAGCCCGCCCGGCAAGGCGGAACTCCACATCTAGGATGAACCAAATGCACGCACTACATAGCACGCCCGCTGGCGGTGTCACACTCGACATGCTCACAACTACCGAATTGCTCGAGGCCAACAAAACCCTGCTGGCCGTTCGGCAGATCCTCAATCTTCAAGCTACTCGCTTTCGCGCCTTCAGCGGCGCAGGCGGCGAACAAGTCCGGGCCTGGGCAACTCAACACCTTCAGCGGATGGACGAAGAGATTTTCGCGATTGCAATGGAGTTCGACAATCGCGAGATGGCGAATGAGGACGAAGAGGTCGAGCGCGACATCGCTATTCGGGAATCCTACGACGTCCTGCCCTTTGAAAACCCCTTCGGTGTGAAGGTCAGCCGGAGCGCGGGGCAATGACAAACGCGCAAGAAAACCTCGACCTCATTTGGGGCGCTGCCGCGATCGGGAAGGTACTCGGGTGCTCGGTCCGCAAGACCTATCACATGCTAGAATCCGGTGCCCTGCCTTGCTGTAAGCAGGTCGGCAACCGCTGGGTGGCAAGCCGCAAGGCGCTCGAGGCCTTTTTCGCGGGGGTGGCGGCATGACCTTCACCCCGCGTAGCGAAACCGTCAGCTCGGGAACGCAAAAGATCGGCGTCATCCACAGTCGTGCCAAAGATCGGCACGAGGTGTTCGGCCCTACGGACGCCTATATCTGTCAAGCTATCACCCTAGAACACGCCCGGCGCATCTTGTTCGAGATGCATCGAGACAGTTCAGAAGGGCTGGCCAAGCTATGAGGCAGCGCACCTTCTTGGCTACACGTGACGACGCGGGCCACGCCCGCGCTGTCGTTCGGTCTGTGTACTCGGGAACGGCAGCGGACGATACTCTGCTGCATAATCCTGAAGAGACGATAGGCCTTGAATTACGGAACTATCTCAAGGCCGTCTATAACGGCCGCACACGCCAGGGACATGCTGTTGGGAGCTTTGATGGCTGGGCAAGGGCGGTGGCCTGGGTTTCGATACGGTGTGATGCTGAAGTCTCACTAGCAAGCGTGGCACGTCACGCTTCCAAGATTGGTGTTCCACTCCCTGAACCTTTCATGGAACGGGTAGCGCTAGAAGCCGCCGCCGCTAAGGCGGCCGGCATCCCGATGATTGATGCTGTATCTCTGGGAGAAATGATCCAGCTAACTGCGGCTGAAAGAGAGGAGTACAAGGTGCGCAGGCTGATTGAAGCTTGCGACGAAACACCAAAAGAGCGGATCAATCGTCAACGGCGAGCCAAGCGCGGCTCGATTTCTAGGGCGAATTCTATCACTGCTCAGCAGCCTTGGCTTGCCGACGGCTACAAGTGCCGCCGCACCTGGGAGAGGAATGGGAAACAGCCCAAAATGTCGCAAACTTGGTCGACCACAGATTCTTTTAATAAGGAAGAAGGGTGCTCGACCAAAGTTGCGACATCTGACGGGTGCTCGACCAAAGTTGCGACAAAGCCGGAGCGTCAGAATGGCTGAGCAACTCGACCTGCTCTCGTGGCAACCATCACCCGCCGTCGTGCTTGCTTTTCCGCAGGATCGTAACCGGACCAGGATCCGGCATGTCGTCGATCTTTTAGAGAAACGACAAACTCAAGACCGCTTGCAAAGGTGCTTTGACCGGGAGCTTCGATCGTTGGCCAAGAGCCTCAAGGCAATGGGTCTTGACGAGCACCAGATAGACCGACAGCTTGATCGCTTCACTCAGGCTGTAAACTTCGAGCTATGGCGTCGAGATTTTCGTCATCGGCCGGGAGGCGCCGCATGATCCTTCCCGCATGTGTCCTCATGGCCCCTGACGACATCATTGGCCTGAAGCAGGCCGCTCACCTGGCTGGCAAGGATCCGAAAACGATCCGCGATTGGTGTCGCAAGCATGGCATTGGCAGCCGGCCTGGCGGGGGCGGTCCATACCGAGTCTCGCTTCCTGGGCTCCAGATGGTCATTGCTGAGGATTGGCGGGCGCTCGAGCTCCTGAGGGAGGGTCGCCGAAGCGCCCCAGAGGTGATGCGGCACTTGCATTTCCTAGGATTAGCGGCGTGAACCGGCGCGTGTTTCCACCCAGCGCCTCTGCCTCGCGAGGCTGAAGCAAGCCAAGATCATTCCAACAATGGAGCTGATCATGGCACCTACAGAACTTACCCCTTTGACCCTCCGCGGAGGCCGCGTTACCGCCGGACTCCGAGATGCAATTTTCGATGAAGCAAACCGCGCCGGCATGTCCGTCAACGAGTTCGTGCTGACTGCCGCTGCAGAACGCCTTGCGCAGCGCGGCATCAAGTTCGCCGGCGTCTTCGAACCCGGCGATCTGGACCAGATGGGCGCCGCCCGATGAGCACCAGGCCTATCGCCGTCCGCTCTAGTTCTCCCCACCGGCGCGATATCGCACAGGATGCGTTCAAGGCCGCCTGCGCTGTTCCCGCGCCTGATCACGGCGCTGACGTGGAGTTCTCCCACGACGCCGGCAGGCCGCCGCGGGTGCCTCAAGCGGGTAAGCCGCGCACGTTTACCGTTACGGGGCGCTGAGATGGATGCCATAGATTTCCGCCCCGGCCGGCGAGCCTACGAGGTCGCGATCAGCGTCCCCAGGCGTGCCCGCCCATCTAAGCTCTCAGCGGCAATTCGCGAGTTTGAAGAAGCGCGTGACGCGGCGCTCGATCTCCTCGCGCGGCGAACGAAGCTTATTGCCGCTGCCCGGAATGCCCAGGATCCCATTTGCTCGACCGCTCGCGCTCACCTCGCCGACCTGAACGGATCCGGCAGGTTGGATGCCGCACCTGATGCCTATGAGCGGGCCTGTCGCGGACTTGAGCACGAGATAGGGCGGAAGCTCTGCATCGGCTGACGAACTTGCCCCTGTCTCACATCAATCAGCCGCCGCCGAGGGCGGCATAGGAGAACAAACATGCCAACCACCCCCACAGCGTCTTCGTTTGACGCTCTCGCAGATCACCTTGCCAACATGTCGGTCCCTGAACTGGCCCCCATGCACGTCCGGTCACCGAAGCCTCAGCTCGGCCCCCAAAAAGCTGCGGTCCAACTGCTCGCTATCAAGGCGCTGCTGCCGATCCTCGAGACGCTACCGACGCCAGCAGCGCTTAAGGGCAAGTCCGAGGATGAGTTTTTCGACCTTCTTTACAAAGGCCCGCAAGACGCGGTGCGCGCTATCGCCGATCGTGAGCTTCAGCGTCAGACAATGAAACTGCTGAACGAGCTTACGGCTTCCTGGCGCCTCGCCTGGGGCATCTGAAATTCAGAAGCACCATCAATGGTCGCCCATGGCGGCTAGAAAGGCCACGAATTGACTAAATCCGACGCATATCAGCTTTCCCCCGAAGAATTTGTAGAAGAACGCGACCGCATCCGCGACATCATCGCCGACGGCAGACAGGCGGGATTCCCCCAGTTGGCCGAGGTGCTGGCCTTTGAAAGTGACCTCAGCGCCGACCAGGCTAAAGCCGCCTTCATGTTGGCACGGGATGACCAGAGCCGGCCACAACAACCGCCTAGCGCGGCCTGAGGACACCTGCGTGCCGTACGATTTTACCCTCGCAAAGAACCGCGTGATCTGCCGTGAAGAAGGGGTGGAGTTGCCTGGCGACAAAAGTAGTTTGACCGCCAAGCCGACGCCTCGTCCGAGCGAAAAGGCTGGCGCGGTCAAGAGCAAGCGAATGACCTCGGATGACATCGAGCTAGTCGAGCGCGCTGATTTGTGTCTTCGCGCCTTCGCCAACGATCTTGCGGTAAGCCGCTTGCCGCGCGGGGAGCACAAGGAGGGCCTTTTTCAGTTCACCGCCGCGGGCACAATTTTGGATCGTCGGGCATCCGAGCTTCGTGCCGCACTGCAACATTTTCGTCGCGCCGCTGAGGCGCGCGCAACCACTGAACTGATGCGAGATGACCTGGACGACGAGATCCGAAGCTTTCAGCGTATCGTCTGGCTCGCCGCTCGATAACTAAAACCGAAAGGAAATCCTATGGCCAATAAACGCACCACCTCCCCGGCGGCGAGCTTCCCCGCGTATATCGCTTTGACTGAAGTACTTGCCGCCGATCCCGGCGTGTCCGCTCAACTTGCCGCGCTGAAAACCGCGAATGACCGCTTCGACTTCGTGGCAGAGAAAGTCCGGGAATCTCACGCTCAGAATTATCATCAGCGGATCCGAGATCAGCAGAAAGTCGTTACCGAGCTTCAAGCGAAGTTCGATGTTGGCAAGGTGGAAGCGGAGGATCTGGCCAGCGCCAAGCGCGAACTGGCAGACGCCAAGGAAGCGTTAGAGTTGGCGCCCGGTCGGCGGAAGGTCTTGCTGGAAGAGCTTGAAGTGGCTGACGCCGCGATCAACGCGGCACAGACTGCCCTCGGCAAAGCCCTTGTACCTTGGGAAACGAAACTGACGGAGGCCAGAAAAGCGCTCGAACTGCAAGCTGCACAACTGCTTTTTGTAGCAGCTCAGGCTTTTAATCTTCAGCATCCGGGCGTCGTGAGAGTCGGCTCGTTCGGCAACTTTATCCTTGATCTCCCGAGCTCGTATGGCGCTTTCGGTGGAGACGCCCGCGCAGATGAACTGCCTATGACGCGGCATGATAACGCCGGCAGAGCATCTGGCCTTCTCGACGGTGCCGAGCGCCGCCACGATCGCCTGGTGGATATGTACAACTCGCTCACAGCACAACACCGTGAAGCTGACCTCACGGCAGGTATCGATCGGGACACAATTGGAACCGCCGCGGGCGCCCCAATGAGCGCCGCCGACTACGAGTATCGGGTTGGCCGCCAAGGCTCCTCTCCGGGCACAAGCCAGCCCCTCAGCTCCTTCTCGTCCAGCATCGGTTACAGCGAGTGAACGCCATGACTTCCACACCCACCCCCACCACCGAGGCGGCGCCGACGAGCGCCGTCGAGTATCTCGGCGCCCCGCGTGCGGTCACCATCCCGCTGAAACACGCATTTCGGATCGGCGAGCAGGAGTATCGGGAAGTCGTGGTTCGACGTCCGACTGGTCATGAGGTGAAAGCCTATGGCTTTGCGGTCTCGGCATTCTGGCGGGATATCGAGGCCGGACGGAGCGTCCAAGAACCCCTGTACCCCGGAATTGAGCTTCCGCGGGAAGCCTTGGCCGCTCTGGACGATGACGATCTTGAGGCCATCGAGGAAGCGGCCGACGGTTTTTTTCCCGATCGCCTGCGTCCCGTGTTGGAGGCACACAACGGGATGCTGGCGATCATCGTGGCGCCCGCCTCCGCGCTGGCCACTGGCGAGAGTGGACCAGCTTCATAGCCGCCGTCCTGCACATCCCGCCCAGCGAGGCACTGACGTGGGACTGGGCGGAACTCTGCGAGCGGTACGAAGATGCTCAGGTGATCGACCGGGAACGGTGGAAGGCGAAAGCCACGCTGGCCGGCGCTAAGGTCAAAAGGAAAAAACGCGATGGCTAGAACGTTGATTGGCCAACTCATCCTCAGGATGCAGCAGAACGTTACGCCCGAGGCCAACAAGGTCACGGCGGCCCTCAAGGGTATCGAGACGGCTTCCGCCAATCTAGATCGAAAGCGCCCCCAGTGGGGCAGCAAGTTCGATCAGCAGCTTCAGCGACTGAAGGTGTCTCCCGCTGAGCACGCAGCGATCGTTGCAAGCTGGGACAAACTGCTTTCCGCCATCGACGGAAAAACGGGGCGCGACCGACGCGAGGGGAAGGCCGCTTGGCAGACAGGTGTTATTGCGCACCTCGCCTCTATGCGGACTGAAATAGACAAGACCGAGCAGCGGGCGCGAGTGCTGAATGACAGCCTTCGCGGCATCAATCGGTTTGGCGGGTATCTGGTTGGCGGAACGACTGCTTACGTCGGGTATAGGGCCACCCACGGGGGTGTCAACGCAGCATTCGAGCAGCAGCGTCAGCAGGCGAACGCATACTTCGCAGGCCTTCCAGAAGAGGATCGCAACCGCATCAAGGCAGCATCGGAAGAGCTCTCCGCACAGTACGGCATTTTTTCCGCCGACATGTACGAGGTGCTCAAGGAAGCCAGCCTTTCTATGCCCAACACCGATATCGCGCTCGAGGCCGGGGACACCATGGCCCGCCTGTTCGTGGCATTGGAAGCAATGTTCGGCAGATCAGAGGCGATTAGCGGTCTCTACGACCTTAATAAAATGGCCGACAATGCCGAGCTGAACCTTACGGCGGAACAGTACACCCGGGTCATGGACCAGTACCTTCGTGCTCAACAGGTGCTTGGCAAGGACTTATCTCCTGGCGATATGAAGCGGGCGGTACAGTATGCGCGCATCGCGGGTAAAACTCTTTCCGAAAATTACCTGATGACCTGGCTCCCGATCATTGCGGCCGAGACATCGGGAAGCGACGCTGGCACTCAGGTGCGCGCCAACTTCGACCAATTTATCGTCGGTCGCGCATCCAAGCAGGCGCAGGCGAAAATGGCCGAATGGGGCATCATGGAGGGCGGCGAGCTCGTCGGCACCGACCTTTACGGTGAGAACCAACTTCTCTGGGCAAACGAAATTCTCCTGCCGCGCCTCAGAGATGCGGGTATCGACACCGACAACATGATGGAGCTCGGCCGAGCGATAGGTCAGCTTACGCAGAACCGGCAATCGTCCGACCTTTTGGCGCGCGCACTGATCTCAATCGAGCAATACAGCCGCTACGCGTACGAGCGGTTCCCCGAAGCAAAAGGCTTGGCCTCCGCGGACGAGATCCGCGACATGGACCCATTTGCAGCAACCACAGGCATGGTCAATTCGCTCAAGAACTTCGCTGCTGCCATGGGCGAGCATGTCGTGCCGGTCATCATCCCGGCCATGAACGCCTTTGCTGGTGGCGTTGAAGAGCTGGCGCAGAAGGTGAGGGATGCCGAAGGCTGGGAGGTCGGTTTAGCAGCTCTGGGCGTGGCAGTAGGTGGTATCGGCGCAGTCGGCGTAGGCAAAGTCGGCCTGGCCTGGCTGACCGCCGGACCGTCGCTGCAAGCAGCCGCCACAATGTTGCAGTCTGCCGCGGCTTCCTTGGGCGGTACAGCGCCGACAGGCGCCGGTAACAAGCCGACCGGAGGCAAGAGTGCGGTCACCCCTGTCGGTTCCGCCAATCCCCTGATGATGCTTGCGCCTTGGCTGGCTGATTATGCCGGCACGATGGCCTTTGACCGGATTGCCGGTGAAGGAGCAACTGCTCAGAGCCGTGAAGTCACGAACGGTGCGCTCGAACGAACTATCCAGCGCATCAATCAGCTTCTGTTTGCCGCTCCTGCTGGCCCTGACTTCGCCTCAAACCCCCTCGCTCCAAACGCTGCCGCCTACCAGGCTGAAATCGACAAACTCAATGCCGAGATCGCCGACTGGGGGCCAGAGCCGGCGCTCCTCGACCGCCTCGCCAGTCTCGAGGCGAAGCTGTCGGGTGGCGGGGGCGGTATTGGGACCGGGGTTGACACCAGCGAGGTTGCCGCGGCCGGCCAGAAGGCTGACGAGGCAGCGCTCAAGCTCGGCGCGCTCAATGCAACGCTTCGACCCGTAGTGGACGTCAATCCTATCACCCGGCTCATAGGCCTCCTTGAGCGAGCCGTCAGCCTTCAGCGCCAGCTTGGCGCGGGGCCGACGGGCGGCGGTGATCTTGATACACGTATCCGGGCCTCCTTCTCTGACTATGGAGTTTCCCCATGAGCTTGATGCTGGGCAAACCAGGCGCCCCCGTTTTCTTGGAGCGCAGGCCACAGGCCTGGGCCGGCATGGTCGGCTTCCTCGCTGGTCGAGGTTATTCCTCCGTAGCGATCGCTGAGAGGCTCAACGACGGGACACACCCGGCAACGATCCGAGCAATGGTGACACGCCGTTGGAAGCTTCGCCCGCCCGGGGCGCGCAAGGGCAGAATGGTGGATGTCATGGTTCCAATGCGCGCCAAGGAACGCGCTGCCATCGAGAAGAACGCTGCCGCGCGCGGCCTCACCTCCGGGGAGTATTGCAGGCGGATGTTGGTGTGCGCGTCGATGCCGCGTGATCGATATGGTGAGTTCGTTCAGCAGGATCGCTTTGACGATTAGTGAGCCTGCTAGTGACCAGCGGCCGCCGTGAGGCTTCGAGCAGTCTGATGGCGATGGCCCTGTGGCCGCTTCGGCGGCGAAACTACCCACAATGAAGTGCTGGACTCAACGATAGTCCCCCGCCTAGATCAGGCGGGGGATTTACTTATGTTCAAAGCAACCGTAGCGACCGCGTGCCTTGTTTCACTGTTTGGCGGAAGTGCGCTCGCACTTGAACTCCCGCCTCCTGCGCAGCAGCCTGCATGGCAACTCTATCTGCCGGAAAATGTACCAAACCAGTCGCACCGCTTAGATCTCGCGCAAGCCTGCTGCAAGCGCTGTTCGACGGGTCAGGCCTGCGGCAACAGCTGCATCGCGCGGAGCAAGCAGTGCCGCGCCGGCCCTGGCTGCGCGTGCAATAACTGACCGAGCACTCAGCGTTTGCCAGGAAAGGACCCCTGGCCCACGCACTTCCCAGACCAGGTCCTCGGCCAGTACCCATTCCCATCGGCCAGTGTCGGCAGCGCGGTATGGATAGACGGCGACGCTGCCAATGGATTGGCTCATCAGCTCGCTCCTGCAATCACGATTAAATATTGATCTGTCTCGACAGATTGGTCTGTTTAGAAATTCGCCTTAAGGTGCCACCCTATTTCAAGGAGGGCACCCCATTGTCACTAGCTTCGAACATCATCCCGAATATTCAGGCCGCCTATATCTCACTGCTGGAGCGACCAGCCGATCCCGACGGGCTGCAGTACTGGACTGAGCAGGTTACGAAAAGTCAGAGCGCTGAGACGGTGATCACTGGCATCTTGCAGTCCGACGAATTCAAGAAAAAGCAGCTGCAACCTACGCACGAGCAGTTCCTGAACAGCGTCTACGCAAACCTGTTCAACCGGGCGCCCGACGCGGACGGGAAGGCGTACTACCTGGAGCAACTGAAGCAGAACCAATCGGCCAATTTCGAGAAGGTCCTGCTGCAGATTATCCAAAACGCCCAGAATGCCGACAACGTCAAATTGACGTCGAAACTCAAGACTGCGGATGAGATGACCAAGAAGCTGGACGAGCAGAAGATAGCTCTCCAGCAGGAACAGTTTTTCGTTCAGCAGAAAGCCATGGCAGAGGCGATGAAACAGATGAGCGACCTCATCAAGAACATCACCGATCAAGCCTCGAACATCGTCCAAATCGATAAGATCATTCAGGACTCGACCCAAAAGGCAAAGCCGGAGCCAATCTATATCGAGGTCCCAGGCCCGACCAAGATCGTCGAAGTGCCAGGCACCGTTGGCATGATCCTGGGCGATGGCATCGATAAGATCGATTTGGGCAACGTCACCGCCACGATCACCATCAGCGTAAACACCGCACTGGAAGAATACGGTATAAGGGACGACACTCTGGACGTGATCACGGGTTTTGGCTCTGACGATAAGATCAGCCTCGCATTCCATTCCGGGAACTACGCCTTCATTTCGTTTGAGGTCGATGAGCTTGACGACGTGTTCGAGTCCGAGTTCACTGATGCAATCGTATTCGCTTACCACTCCGGTGCTGAGACGTCATGGCTCGTTGTGTTTGACGACGAGGGCTATGCGGTGAATGGGGTCGAATTGGTCGGCCTTGGCGACGGCGATTTCACATCGTCGAATTTGCTAAGCCTGCAGTAGGCGCACTCCGGCGAATGGGCTTCTCAGAGCCCGTTCGCCTCTTCGAAGGTATCGCCTTCAGCAATGCCGGCAGGGCAATGTGCCAGCACCACGGGGTCACTGAAGTGGCCCTGTGCCAGCGGGCGGGATGGCCCCGCGCCACTTTCAAACGCCATAAGGACTTCGCCGCCGGGCGCATTGCGCACCGGCTGAACCAGCTGGGGGTGGGGGTGTGGTGATGCACCCTCGACAGAACGTGATGACAACGTTCATTGACGAGGTGCCTCGGTTGACTCATATTGTGCACGGCAGGCAAGCGCCGGAATCGTCTCGAGTTGCCCAAACGGCAGCAGCATCCTTTGCGATGTGGATCCAGGGGCCCGGGGGCCTGCCACTTCCTCCCTTCAAGCGAAGCTCGCGGCGAAAGCTCTCTGCTTTTCAGGCATTGGGTTCCTCGACAGTGGTGGGATCAACGTCAAGCCGCAATTGAGGGTGCGCCCTTGGTTACGGATGTATCTGGGTCTCAAAGCGTGGCAGTAGCCTTCTTCACAATGACCGTAGAAGCCGGGCTCGAACGCAGCGAAAGTGGCGCTCGTGACAACGTCAGCGAGTTGCAGCCCCGCACGCACAGCGTGGTTTTCAACGCGAATATCTGCTGGGTCGAACACTGACCAGTCGATGCGGCCGATACTCGGCATTACCTCTTTGCCATCCTTCAAGAACTGCAGGTATTCCCGCATCACCTCGTAATCCGTCCCCTCGCGCCGAGAGAATGTGACGGTCAGTGCCGCCTTATGTCCATGCTGCAAGGCTCGTTTTCGCACGGCTGCGGTGACGCGCTCGAGGGTGAAGCGCACTAGGTAGTTGTAGAGGTGCTGCGGCTGTTTAAAGATCTGGTACTTTGGACTGTCTACGATGGTCGGCTTGAACGAGAGAACGACGCAGGCAGCGAACGGCTTGCTGGACAACGAATGACAGACCGCAATTTTCTGCTCGTGATTTCTAAGTTCTTTGAAATGGAGCGTACGGCCGACCCTTTGAGGAAAAGGCTTAACGGCTTCGTCTCGCCATTTTGGCAACTGTGAATCGCTCACAGCATCGACGAGAAACGCTCCTATCGCAAAGAATCTGGACTGGCCGCCTGAGACCCCCTCGACCTTCAGCTTGCCAAGTCCTTCGTCGCCAGCTTCGTCGATATAGGCGTGATAGCGAACTACGTCTAAGGCTGTCCCTGTCATTGCTTTTCCGGCTCTAATACTGCCGAAGATGAATACAGAGCCGCAGTGAAGTGTCTAGTGTGGTTTACGAAACGCCCGCCTGCCACAACATGCCTGCGCTGGCTACCAAGCAGATCACACCAAAAACCAGCCTGGGCAACATCGACCAGCGTGCTGTAGGCGCCCCGCGCAGCGGCGCCAGCACCTTATCCATCGACACCGCCTCACCAGTCGCCGCCGGCACCGTATCGAGCCCCCTGGCGGCGCGCTGCCTGTTCTCGAATTGCCGCGCCTGGTCCGGTAGTTCCGCCGGCAACACCCCGTTGATTATCTCGCGTTCAAGATCTGAGATGGGCCCGAGTTGCCCGGCCGGCTTTGCCACCTTCACGCGTTCCACCGGCGACGGGACACCGTCGGCGAGCAAAGTCGACACAAGCGCCTCGCCCACGCCCATTTCGAGCACGGCCTTCTCGACGTCGATTGCCGGGTTGGGCCGGAAGGCGCGCGCGGCCGCCTTCACGAAGCGCTGCTCCTTGGGCGTGTAGGCGCGCAGTGCATGCTGGATTCGGTTGCCGAGCTGGGCGAGAACACCGTCGGGCACGTCAGCAGGCGACTGGGTGACGAAGTAGACGCCCACACCCTTGGAGCGCACCAGGCGTACGACCCGCTCGACGGACTCGAGCAGGTGCTTGGGCGCGTCGCGGAACAGCAGGTGCGCTTCGTCGAAGAAGAAGACCAGCTTCGGCTTGTCGAGGTCGCCGACCTCGGGAAGCTTACGGAACAGCTCGGTCAGCAGCCAGTAGATGAGCACGCCATAGAGCTTGGGCGCTTCCATCAATTGGTCGGCGTGTAGCAGATTGACGGTGCCGCGTCCGTCTACGGTCTGCAACAGACCGGTAATGTCGAACGGCGGCTCGCCGAACAGCTTCTCGCCGCCCTGCGCCTCAAGCGTCAGGATATTGCGTTGGATGGTTGCGATCGAGCTGGCGGTCACATTGCCGTACTTCTGGCAGACCTCTTCGCGCTTGTCCTGCATCTCCACCAGCGCCCAGCGGAGGTCGTCCAGGCCAAGCAGGTAATTCTGATCGTCCTCGGCCTTCTTGAGCGCTATGGCCAGCGTGCCGGCCTGCGTCTCGTTCAGGTTGAGCATGCGGGAGAGCAGAACCGCGCCCATCTCCTGCACGCTGGTCTTGATCGGGTAGCCCTTGGCGCCGAACACGTCCCAGAACTTGACGGGGGTGGCCGTGGCGATGCCGGAAAGATCGCCCTTCACGTCGGCGGCGAACACGGGGACGCCGGCGGCGGAGAATTCTTCGGCGAGACGCTGCAGTGACGTACTTTTTCCGGTTCCCGTAGCTCCGGTAATGAGCCCATGCCGGTTGGCGAAACGGAGGGGCAGTGCCACGGCTTCTCCCGACGCCGTTACACCGATGTCGACAGCATCAGCAATTTCGGTCGCGAGTGATGGAAGCTCAGAGTGCGCCGTCACGTTGATGTCCTTTCAAAGTACACATAAATAGTGTAACTAAGCGACCGCCTAAATCAACATGAATCGAGCAACTCTATGCCAAAATCGTCCATGATTGCAGCGCAATGCCGAGCGGCTCGCGGTCTTCTGGATTGGTCGAGAGAGGAGCTGGCAACTCAAGCTCAAGTGGCAATCCGGACGATCATCGATTTCGAACGTGGCGCCCGCCTTCCGAGACAAAGCACCTTAGAAGCGCTGGCGCTTGCCTTTGAGGAGGCTGGCGTGGAGATGATTGCAGCAAACCGCAAGGGTGCAGGCGTCAGGCTATCTCACTCAGCGCTCCCGATAGGCCATTCTGACCTTGATTGACGAGGCGGGGCGACGAGGCTACTCACCCTCATGCGCCACGCCCTTGCCATCCTTATTTCTGCTGCGTCCCTTATTGTCGCTCCAGGTCCCGCCACCGCCCAGACCTCTAGCGAATACGCCGAAATGTCGAACGCTGCCGTATCTCACCTAGAGTGCGCGTTGCTTGCGACCCCCGAAGACGCGCAACGGCATTACGATCAGAGCGTGCGACTGCTGGACACCTTCAAGGAAGCCGCACGGTCGGGGCTTGTGGATCCGCAAGATCTCTATGACTACGTTCCCGAGCAGTTCTGGGGGATGGGTCGGTTTGTTGCTAGCAATGAATTTCACCTCGGCGTCCTGCATGAAGAGTTGAGCCTGAAGCACCGAGATCTATTCAGGAAAGGCAGCTTCGCCGATCCTCAAGAGTATTTCGCCCAAGCCTATCGCGCGGCGAATTGCGGGATGATCCGCTAGCACCTCGGCCCTGGCTGATTGAGCGAATCTCAAGTGGAAATCGTCGCCGAAATTCTTACCGGCCCCTGGTTCTGAATTCTCCTGCCAAATTCCGGAATGGTCCACATGCTCGGCACCGCGCCAGCCTGATCGGCGATTGTGCTTTAGGATGTCCATTCGCCAGCCTGTCCTGTCCGCAAGTGAGGCATTGAATCAAGGTGCAAGCACCTGGTTACAACCCTGCCCATGTGGAGGCGGAGGGTGCAGACGGACCGCAGCACCTCCCCCAATATCTCCTTACCCACTTGCGACAGCGAGCGCCCGACAGGGCGGCGCGCAGCGGAGGGCGTGGGCGGGCGTAGGCAGTCAGGTGAGGCCAAGGGTGTCTGGTGAGCGTAACTCCTGCCACAGGCCACGGCTGAGGCGCTGAGCAGGGGTCTAGGGACCGTACTAGGGAGGTAATCGGTGGGGGCGGCACCCGACCGCAGATACGGGCGCAAGTTTTCAATTCTAGGGGGGTTCGCCCCCATAGGCATGCCTCTGTTGAATTCGTTGGATAATTTTCGTGTTTGGGCGCAGACGTCCGCTTCAAAAGGGACATTTTTGAACGCAGCCATGTGCAAGTTGTGGTTTGGGCACTTTGCACAAGGCAATGCCCCTTCCGTTCCTTCTTTGTTCATGCCTATAAACGAGCCTTGGCTTTGTCCTCGCCAAGGAGTCGTCGCATGCGGATCAGTCGAATAGTCATGGCACCCGGTGGCACGCCGGTGCCTCTCTCGACACTGCTCAAAACTCGTATCCCCCTTGTCGGGCAGAGCGTTCACGCAGGCTTCCCGTCGCCGGCAGACGACTTCATCGAGTCGATGATCGATCTCAACGAGATCCTCGTCCCAAATCCGATCTCAAGCTACCTCTGGCGCGTCGTCGGTGACTGCATGATCGACGTGAAGATCTTCCCAGGTGACGTCGTCGTGGTGGATCGATCACTGGCGCCCAAGCACAGGGACGTCGTCCTCGTCATCATCGATGGGGACCCCACACTGAAGCGCCTCAACCGGCGCGGCGGGGTCATGGTGCTGCACAACGAGAACGCAAAGCTGCCGCCATTCCTGATCTCGGAAGGCACTGAGGTCTCAATCTGGGGCGTTGTGACGAATACGATCCGCGGCATCCGCAAATGACCGCCCTCGCTCTCATCGATGGCAACAGCTTCTACTGCTCATGCGAGCGCGTCTTCGATCCGAAGCTCGAGCGGCGGCCGGTTATCGTCCTTTCCAACAACGACGGCTGCGCGGTCGCGCGAACGGCAGAGGCAAAGGCGCTGGGCATCGGCATGGGCGCGCCATTCTTCAAGATCAAGGACATTTGCCGCAGCGGCAACGTCGCCGTCTTCTCCAGCAACTACGCCCTTTATGGCGACATGAGCCGGCGTATGAACCAGGTCTATCAAGGCTTCAGCCCCGACATCGAGATCTACTCGATCGACGAGAGCTTTCTTGACGTCGAGCACCTGCCCATCAAAGATCGGACGGCCTGGGCTAGTGATCTGCGATCGACGACGCGCCAGTGGACCGGCATCCCGTGCTGCGTCGGCATCGGCCCCACGAAGACACTTGCGAAGCTCGCCAATAAGGCTGCCAAGAAGCTGGCGGGTGGCGTTCTCGATCTCTCGGAAGAGCGTATCCGGGCTGAGGTGATGGCGACGTTCCCGATTGCCGACGTTTGGGGCATTGGTCCCGCGTCGCAGGAGAAGCTTCGACACCTCGGCATCGAATACGCTGGGCAGGTCCGAGACATGGACCCGAAGCTCGCGCGGCAGCTCATGACTGTCGTCGGCGAGCGGATCATCCACGAGCTAAACGGCCGCCAGGCCATCGCGCTAGAGGCCGTTGCGCCGCAGCGCAAGGGTTGCGCCGTCACTCGGTCTTTCGGGGAGCGCGTAACGCAGAAGATCCAGATGGAGCAGGCCGTCGCCGGGTATGCCACCCGCCTCGGCGAGAAGCTGCGCCGGCACAACCTCGCGACCGATCACGTCACCGTCTTCATGCACACGTCGCAGTTCAGCAAGGACGATCCGCAGCGTTCGGTTTCCATGACCGTCGACATCCCGGAGGCCACCAACGACACCTTGTCACTGATCAAAGCTGCGCGCCGGGCTGTCGACGCACTCTGGCAGGACGGCTTCCGCTACAGCAAGGCCGGCATCATCACCCAGGACTTGGTGCCGCCAGCGCAAAGCCAGCGCGCCCTCTTCGACGCTATGGACCACGAGCGCGCCGCAAAAGTGATGGCAGCCATGGACAAGGCCAACCGACGGTGGGGCAGGGCGACAGTCGTGCCCGCAGCAACAATGGGCGGTGCGAAAAAGCCGCAGACCTTCACGACCAAGTTCGAGATGCGGTCGCCGCGGTTCACGACTAGGTGGGCGGAGCTTCCCATGTGTCGCTGAGCCCATACTGCACCGGCTCAAGAGAGGCACTTGCCTGTGAAGAGATAGGGAGAGCGTGGCCTTGATGGAGACTGTGCATTTGACGCGCTGCGCTTTCCTCCTGCTGTCAAACAGGTGCTTGGCTGTTCCCGCTTAAGACCACGCGCATTAAGTCTGCGACATTCCTGGCCTTTAGTTTGCTCATTATATGAGCCCGGTGGACCTCTATGGTGCGATGGCTAATGTTGAGTTTCTTGCCGGCGACCTTACTGGAGTCGCCGTTGACAATGAGCTCCAGAACTTGTCGTTCTTTGGATGTCAGCAGGGGGAAGCCCGTAATGCTAACCCGGGACACGCCGTTTTCGTCCTCGACCATACACACAGCCTGGCGAAATGCATTGCGAATTGTCCAGGTTAGGCGTTCATGGTCTACCGGTTTCCCGAATACGTAAGTAGCACCTGACTTTATCGCCTGAATAGTTTCATCGATGTCAGGACGGTCAGCGATCATCACAATAACGCACGACGGGTTAAATCGCCGGATCTGGGGCAGGAGGGCTAGGCCAGAAAAGTTGCCAATCAAGCTGTTTACGATGACCACATCTGGCGTGCGTCGTTCTGCTCGGATCAAGAAGTCTTCGGCCGTCAGTGAGAATGTAGCCTCAAAACCTTCCATTCGCAGCAGCAGCAAAAGTGCTTGGCAAGTCTTGGTGTCATGATCGACGATGTGCACAAGCTTGTTTTTTAATGCGTGAAACGGGATTACATCGTTGGTGTACATCAGGAGCCCTCGTCTGAATGTACGCATTATGCCTTGCGCGTAAGGACTTAGTAATTGTCATTTTCCTGTAATGTGTGAGGCTTTTTTATTCACTTCGCCTCAAATGATGTCGCGGTTTTTCTCGACAGCAGTGTCTGGGAATTTATTTGCCTTAATGAGGGATTCGCGTAACGCTAGTCTTGGTCATTGAAGGTTGGGACACTTTGATGCTTGGACAGTTTTGGTACAAAGAGGCGGCTCCAGACGATGACGTGGTCCTGGAGCTGAAGTGGGTGAACGAAGAGCCCTATGGGAAGGTCGCCACACCCTGTTGGGTTGCGAGGCAGCCAATCAGCGATGAGCTCGGCGTGAAGCACGAAGACGAGTTCATGAAGCTGCCATTCGCCTTAAGCTACGGCTTGCTTGTGGCTGCTGCCTCTGGCGCTCGGTTTACGGTTTCGGGGGATCCCACGGTCTGGCCGAAACCCTGGGGTAACCTCCTGATGGGTGAACTTCGAGACTTACGCGTCCCAGCGCCTATATCTCATTGAGTTTGATCGCTTTAGCGACCGCATGAACGCGATTTGTCGCCTCGAGCTTGGCTGTACCTCGTCGCACATGCTCTTCGACAGTTCGGGGCTGTATGCCGAGCTCGCGGGCGATCCGCTCGCTGGTGTAGCCTTGGGCGATCAATGAGAACACCTCCTTCTCGCGGACGGAAAGAAGCCGCTTATGCTCGGAAGATGTTGCGGATGCGGGCAACCATTTCGACAGTTGGTCGACACGGGCAACGTACTGCTGCATGGTTTGCGTCATCCCTAGAAAGCCTTGGAATTTCCCGTGACAATCGATACGCGGAACGCCGTGGCCCCAAACTAGGTGATAACTGCCATCTGCCATACGCAGACGATAATCGACAGCGTACTCTCGGCATTCATCCGTGGCTTTAAAGAACTCTCGGCGCGTTCGGACTTGATCGTCTGGGTGTAGTAGCTCGATCCATGCAAGGCCAAGCATGGAGCCAGGTTCTGCCCCGGTAAACTCGTACCATTTGGGGCTGTAGTACGCACAGTAGCCGTCTTCGAGAGTGATCCAAGCCAGTATGCCCGACGCTTCCACGATTTCGCGAAAGAACAGCATGTCCTTCTTCCATGGAATCGTTCGCTGCATTTGCGCTTGGCACCCCCATCCCAGGTTAATCTTGCACAAACCAATAAGTACAGCCACTGTCCGTTGCATCGACAAAGTAAAATTTTACCAAGTTTGAACAAGGACACTCTGATTGAGGGCTAGTTCGGAAACGGAATTTAACAGAGTAAGTAGCCCGCTGTCTCACCAGTTGTGTTATACAGGTCAGTGGAGGGTTGCCGTCCTCTTTAGTATCGGCAATCCTTCGCTTCAGAGGCGGTAAGGCGGCACCACGGGAGTTACGTCGATATGCAGCACCTTCTCCAGACTTCGGGTTCTCTCGAACGTTTGAGCGAAGTGGTGCCGTTGGCCAGGCATACGGTTAGAGTGACTTGGGTGAATGGTATCTCTGAAGAGAAGGATCTATCCTTCCTGCTGGCCAACCATCGCATGTTCTCAAAGGTGCGGAGTGATACCGCCGTCTTTGCTACTGTGAAGGTGGCCGATGAAGGATCTCGTATTCGCTGGAGCGATGGATCATCACTCAGTTCCCGCGCGGTTAGCCGAGTGCCGAAGACCGACATGGACGCTGCTCTGTTTCGCAGCATCATGGCGGATCTGAACCTTACTAGCGAGGCGCTGAGCTGCTTGTTAGGCTTGTCGCGCAGGGGGGTTACTGCTTACAGAGGTGGAGACCCAATCCCTAAACACATCGCTCTCGCAATGCTCTATCTCTGGGAGCGATTGGATCGCTGAAGACAGCCCATGCCCACCAAGTTCCAATCTGAAACAGGCTCTGTCGCGCCGGTTGCTGACGCCACCCACAAATTTCCGATCTACTTCTGTGAGGATTGCAGTGCGCCTAATGCCGCTTACGGCCGGGCTCGCGCCGATGGGCGGCTGAACTATTGTGGCTGGAGCAATGGCGGGCCGGTGTGCGTGCGGAAGGGAAGCACCACGTAGCCGTCTCTGCAGGACTGGTTACTTCGGCTTGCCAGCCTCATCAGCGTCCTTGCCGCGCTCCCTGGCTATGTCCTCTAGGATCTCCCTCCGCATCTCCTGGCGCTCTTCCTCTGTGACGTTAACTGCGCGCAGCAGATCATCCATGAGAGGTTCAGGCTTGGGAGGGAAGTTTGGGACGCGGATCATCGGCACCAGAACTCGTGGCCATTCGGCCAGCGACGGGCCAAGCCTTCGCTAATCAGGATATCACCAACATCGACGCCATCAATGCGGATTGTAGCTTCGAGCCGACTGCCGGTGCGATCGGTGCCGAAGATCTCGACGGTCCACACGTTTTCGTTGAGCAATTGCAGTAGCCGAGCGCTGGCGCGGTTCGCCAGCTCCACCTCGGCCTGACCCCCGCATAAGTGGCCCATCGATTCTGGTGTGTCGAAGTCCTTCAGCCGGAGCGACTCTTTCATTCCGCCGAGCCAGATTGTGTCTCCGTCGACTAGGCATCGCTTCTGGGGCCCGTTGCGCTCGCCTGGGTGGCACATTCGCCAGGGCTCGTTGGCTAGGGCAGGAGAAGCCAAGATGGCAAGGATCGCGATGAGAAGTACTGGGCGCATGAAGGTCTCCAGAGGGCTGCTTCAGCAGTTACAGGAGCTTCCGGGTGCTGTCGAATTGCTCTGCGGCTACCGATCATCCCGCTCGTTCAGGTTTGTCAGTTCGAAGCACTCGATGATTGCGCATGAAACATCAAATCTTGCAGCTTTGTGACGCCGTCGAGCCCTCTCAACTGTAGCGAGCAGCGGAAATTCCGTAACAAAAGCAGTGAAAAGACGGCTTGGGGCTGAACCCCCTGCTTTTTGCCGAAAAACTTGCGCCCGTATCTGCGGTCGGGTGCCGCCCCCTGTCGTCTGCACCTGTCTACAGTCCCTAAACACCTCGATGCGGCCCGCGCGCTGGCCGCTGGCGCTAGGGAGCGGCGTTGCTTGCCTTCGGGGCGCCTACCTGAGGTCCCAGCCTGCCTACGGCCGTCTCTGATGGAATTGCTTTGAATGGTCCAGCTCGTGACTGCAAACTCCCTCGCGTGGCTGCAACTCGGCCGCCCCGCAGCTACGCCGGCAGCGCGAGACACCGGCAGGCAAATGCCCCAGCGTAGGGATTGGGCGTGCCAGCCCGGAAAAGCACTGCGGCCATCGATCTACGACCTGTTGGTGATCTCGATCGACTGTTACGCTGGCGCTTCCGGAAACTCGTCCACCGCCCTGCCATTGCAAATTGAGAAGCAGATGGAGAAATCGCTTTAGCAGCAATGCAGACTTCTCGGGGCATTAGAGGATATCGGCCGCATCCTGATAGCCGGTTTCCTCGTCTGTCGCGCCAATGGCGCGGTCCAGATCATCACGCAGCCAGAGCCGGCGGCGCCCCTCGTTCACGCGGGGCTGCGGATATTCGCTTCCTACCCGATCCAGGAATGCTTCCACGCTGGGTTCACCGACATAGCCGGCAGCATACGCCGCGTTCATGCGGCGGGGCCATGAGCCCACAGGTATGATTGGTGGCCTAGCCATTGCGCTTACGGTTGAAGCTCGGACGCTTGATTCCGCCGATGAAGTTTTGGAGATCCTGTTCGGCTCTCACGAAATGGACTGCGTCCAGCTTGTCTCGTAGCCACAAACGCCGCCCAGGCTCGTCGATCTGAGGCAGGGGGTACACGGTGCCCACCTTTGCCAGGAACGCCTCAGCCGACGGCTCGAACATGTATTCGGCAGCGAGATCAGGATTGAGCCGTCGTGGCCAGGAGCCTTCCGGTAGCGTAGGTGGCGTGATCTTTTTCGGCATCCGTAAGCCTCGGCTGCAGGTTCTAGCGGACCGCCCTCAAGCCTTCGACTGAAGCGTACTCCGGCAGAGCGTCATCCCTTCAACCAGCTTGCCCATGTCAATCCATCTCCGGAACTTCGCCTTCAGAAAACAGCACAACAGGCTCGCCAAACTCACCATTCAATAAGTCGGCCGAGCGCCACCAGGCGATCGCGCCGGCGTACTTGCCTGAGGACCATAGGAGGTGCGCCTGCTGTTTGGCGGCTGCCTCTGACTGAGCTTCACGAGCATCGAACGCCGGCTGAAGTTCGCCTTCCTCATCACGGACAAAGGCAAGGTAGACGATCAACTTGGTCGGTGGGGCAGGAGTGCTCATTCAGGCCTCAGGTGCTGCTCGATCAACTCACGCGCAATATCCATTGCTTCGCCGTAGCCCGGTACGTTGTCGGCAGCGGCTTGCTGCATCTCCAGCAGGAGCAACGCCTGCTCATAGACCTCGACGGTTTCCTCGCCCGACAGTAGACCCTTGTCGTGAAGCGACTGGACGAGGGCTGCCAGAATGGCGCTCGACGACAGCGTGACGGCGGCCACCATCGTCAGAGGTCCATTATGCTCGTCGTCGTCAGCGCTGTCAGTCATGCAGTGCCCCGTGTGCATGTCGCGTCCATGTCGCATGGATTCGCCGGGGGTGTCGAGAAAAGCCCGGAAATGCTGGGTATCTAAGTGCAACACGAACGCAACATGGCTGCGCCTGGCGCTAGTGCCGGCGCCGACCTAAGTGATTGAGTGTGTTGTGAAATTCATGGTGCCGGCAGCAGGGTTCGAACCCGCGACCCCCTGATTACAAATCAGGTGCTCTACCAACTGAGCTATACCGGCACAGGCGGGCGTTTAGCATTGGGTCGTGGTGGGACGCAAGGAGAATGGATGAAAGCGTGTCTTCAGGCTGGGGATTTCCCTGGCCGCGGCTGATCTTTGTCCTTGGGAGTGGTGGGCTGGTCCAGTTTACCGTCGCCATCCTTATTGCCAAGATCGTCGACATTATCGTCCATCTGCTCGCCATCCTCGGTTTCCAGCGGCGCGGGCTTGGAGTCGTGCTGTGTCATTGTGGTCTCCTTCTCTTTGCTAACCCGCGAGCACACCACCGGTTCCGGTGCAAACCGGTGTATCACCGACTGAGAATTTTTTTTGCGTGAGAGCGGCGGGAAACGGATAGCGGTAACCTCGGAAGCTCAGGGGATGAATGCGCTTGGCACGACGGGCGGCAAGACCGCACAAATTTGCCTTTGGAACCGAAACGCCCAGAAAATCCGGGGCTTTCACCCTTGCTGGTGACGCGGCGATCCAAGTACCTAATGACAATGGCGCCGAGCTTTGCGCCCTTGCTTGAAGGTGCTTATCCGTGACGAACCGCCTTACACATCTGCAGACCCTGGAAGCCGAGAGCATCGAAATCTTCCGGGAAGTCGCAGCGTCTTTCGAGCGTCCCGTCATGATGTATTCCATCGGCAAGGACTCGAGTGTTCTGCTGCACCTGGCGCGAAAGGCGTTCTTTCCGAGCAAGATCCCGTTCCCGCTTCTGCATGTCGACACCACCTTCAAATTCAAAGAGATGATCGCATTCCGCGATCAGACAGCTGAAGACTATGGCTTCGATCTGATCAGCCACACCAATGCCGATGGCGTGCGTGACGGGATCAACCCGTTCGACCATGGCTCATCGCGCTACACCGATATCATGAAGACGGCTGCCTTGCGTCAGGCGCTGAGTGCTGGGCGGTATGATGCCGCCATCGGGGGGGCACGGCGGGACGAGGAAAAATCGCGGGCCAAGGAACGCGTCTTTTCTCATCGCAATGCCGCACACGCCTGGGACCCCAAAAACCAGCGGCCAGAACTCTGGCGCACATTCAATACCCGCCTCAACCCCGGCGAAAGCATGCGCGTGTTCCCGATCTCGAACTGGACCGAGCTCGATGTCTGGACATATATCTACGCCGAGAACATTCCTATTGTGCCACTCTATTTCGCCAAATCCCGACCGGTGGTGGACCGCTCGGGCACACTGGTCATGGTTGACGACGAGCGACTGCCGCTCGGGCCCGGCGAGCAGCCGCGGCTTGAAATGGTGCGGTTCAGAACCCTTGGGTGCTATCCGCTGACCGGAGCTATTCGATCGACGGCCGCAGACCTCCCTTCGATCATCATGGAAATGCAGGCAAGCCGCACTTCGGAACGCGAGGGGCGCCTGATCGACAGCGACTCTGCCGCCTCGATGGAAAAAAAGAAGCAGGAAGGCTATTTCTGAGATGACGCTCGCTATTGCCACCCCGGATACCAGCCTTGACCTATGGCTCGCGCAGCAGACTGAAAAGTCGCTTTTGCGCTTCTTGACCTGCGGCAGTGTCGACGACGGAAAGTCGACCCTGATCGGACGCTTGCTCTATGACAGCCAACTTATCCTTGACGATCAACTGGCCAGTCTCAAAAAAGAAAGCCACAACCGTACGGTAGGCGATGAAGGTATCGACTTCTCCTTGCTGGTCGATGGGCTTGCGGCAGAGAGGGAGCAGGGGATTACCATCGACGTTGCTTATCGGTTCTTTTCAACCGACAAGCGCAAATTTATCGTCGCGGATACTCCGGGGCATGAACAATATACCCGCAACATGGCGACGGGCGCGTCGAACGCTGATCTCGCGCTTCTGCTGGTGGATGCCCGCAAAGGGCTGCTCACGCAGACACGGCGCCATAGTTTCATCCTCTCTCTTGTCGGGGTGAAGCACGTCGTGCTGGTCGTCAACAAGATCGATCTGGTTGAATACAGCCAGGAAGTGTTCGATCGCACCGAAGCCGATTATCGCGTCTTTGCTCAAAATCTCGGATTCCAGACCTTTGCAGCCGTTCCAGTATCGGCATTGCGTGGTGACAACATCCTTACATCAAGCGAGCGTATGTCCTGGTTCAAAGGCTCGCCCCTCGTGCCCTACCTCGAAAGCATCGAGGTCGCCCGAGATAAGGCCGACCTTCCGTTGCGCTTCCCCGTACAGTGGGTCAATCGCCCCAATCTCGATTTCCGGGGCTTTTCCGGCACACTGGCCTCGGGCGAAGTCAAGGTGGGCGATGAAGTACTGGTGGCGGCCTCCCGCAAACCGGCGAAGATCGCCAGGATTGTCACTATGGATGGCGATCTCACCCGGGCAGCGGCGGGGCAGGCGATTACTTTGGTGCTGGACCGAGAGGTCGACATATCACGGGGTGACGTCCTCGCGCATCCGCAAGCTGTGCCGGAATTTTCCAACCAGTTTCAGGCTAAGCTCATCTGGATGAATGAGAGCCCAGCTTTTCAAGGGCGGTCATATCTTCTCAAGATCGGCGCTCAAACTGTGCCGGCCACGATAACCGACATAAAATTCCGCACGAATGTGAATACGCTCGAACAGGCTGCGGCGAACAAGCTTGACCTCAACGAAGTCGGCACCGTCACGTTCGCCACGGATCGGGCCATCGCTTTCGACTCTTATGCCCAGAACGCTCTGACCGGCGGCTTTATCCTGATCGATCGCTTATCCAATGCTACCTTAGGCGCGGGAACGATCGAATTCGGCCTGCGCCGTGCACAGAACCTGACCTACCAGAATTTTGACGTGAACAAGCAGGTTCGGGCTGGCATGAAGGGGCAGGAGCCGCAGATTGTATGGTTCACCGGGCTCTCCGGCTCGGGCAAGTCGACGATCGCGAACCTTCTCGAGAAACGACTCACGGCCGAGGGGCGGCATTGCTATATCCTTGACGGAGACAACGTTCGTCATGGGCTCAACAAGGATCTCGGCTTTACCGAAGCGGCGCGCGTTGAAAACATCCGCCGTGTTGCGGAGGTTGCCAGATTGATGGCTGACGCCGGACTGATCGTCCTAGTCTCCTTCATTTCGCCATTCGAGAAAGAGCGTCGGCTGGCGCGTGAGATTGCAGGAGACATTCGCTTTACCGAAGTCTACGTGGACACCTCGTTGAAGGTAGCAGAAAGCCGCGATCCCAAGGGACTTTACGCCAAAGCGCGCAGAGGCGAGATCAAGAATTTCACGGGTATCGACAGCCCCTTCGAGGCTCCGCTTACCCCTGAAGTCGTTCTGCATGGCGGAGAGTACGAGCCACCGGCTCTCGCCGATCAACTCTACGACTGGTTGAAAATCTAGGGTCTGCTCAAGCTCCTAAGCGGAAGCAGCACGCGAGGAGGACGGAAGAGCGGCGAAGCTCTGATCGATATCGCTCAAGGTCTTCATCAGAAGGCCTCGGAATATCGGCTCCGACTCGTCGCGCATCCCGCTTATATCCGGCAAGCCGATGATGCTGCCGACAAGGGAAACGCTGATGGCGGAATGGATTTCGGGACGCATCAGGTGCAGTGCTTTCGCGCCCGGCCCAACGATCAGCACATGGCTTGGATCGACGATTGCCATCATACGGCTCAGACCAAAGCCTATGGCTCTGCCCGCAAGATTGAACGCATGTATGGCGGCGCGGTCCCCCGCCTCCGCACGTTGGATCAAGGCCTCGTATTGTTGTGGAGGTACGGCAGCGGCGGGCGCAGCGGTTTCGGGAACCGAGTAGGCGTTTCGAAGAACACCATAATCTGCCGCGTATGCCTCGATGCAACCGCGCAGTCCACAGCGGCAAAGTGCGCCGTTCGGTGTGTGGTTCATATGCCCGAACTCGGTGGCACCTTCGTCTCCCCGGCCCATCAGCTGTCCGCGAAAGGTCATCCCCATCGCTACGGTGGACCCCACGAATACGGAGGCGACACTGGCGTCATGCAGGGCTGGATTGGACCAGCGCACCCCCTCGGCAAGCAGACGTCCACGCTTATAGATCGAAACCGGAAGATCCAACGAACCCGCCATGGCATCGGCAACGCCGCTTCGCACCAGCCCCTTGATCGGCGACCATAGCAAGTCCTTTCCATGCCGGTCGAGCATGCCCTGAACCGAAATGGCAACGCGCCGCAACGAGGCACCCGCTGCCGGCGTGCGCGCTATCAGGGCTTTGAGGCGATCGACAAGAAAGAGGTGCGGAGACTGCGTGGTAAATGTGGTCGTAGAGACAGCCGTTTCCATCCTATCGACAAGCACCCCCCCGTAGTCCACTAACGATAGGCGCACGCGATTGACATCAACCTCGAAAAGGGCGGCATGCGCAGCCCTTCGCTCGAAGTTCACGAGCGTTGCAGGGCGGCCTCTGGCGCGACTGTCCGGCTTGTCGGCAGCAAGCTCCGCAACAAGACCTTGAACCAGCAGATCAGACATGATCGCTGTTATGCTGGCATGGCTCAGCCCCGTCGTTCCAGCCAGCGCGGTTCGCGACTGCGCGCCTTCCAAACGAAGAGCCGCAAGAACCAGGCCACGGTTCATGCGCCGCACGCTGTCGCTATCGCTGACGGATCGCGTCAAGAGGCAAACTCCTCGTATAATGTCCAAGGCAGCAAAGCGTCCGCGACCTCGCAACAGGATATCATTCGACATCACAGATTGACGTTGACATGTCCCGAGCCGACATGCGACTTATTTTTTCGAGCATTAAAAAAATGCTTCAGCCAATCGTGCCGAGGGAGATGGTGCGGAGCGGCATTCGGGGCGAAACAGCCCTTTGGGAGGACATCATGAACAAGCTATTCGCGGTCTTGCTCGCAACGACCGTCATGACCGGTGCCGTCGCGGCACAGGATACCTATATCGTAGGCGTGTCTTGGAACAACTTCCAGGAAGAACGCTGGAAAACCGACGAGGCAGCCATCAGGGCTGTGCTCGACGAGGCAGGCGCAAGCTACATTTCAGCCGACGCACAGTCATCGGCGTCCAAGCAACTGACCGATATCGAGAGCCTCATAGCGCAGGGCGCAGACGCCCTGATCATCCTGGCGCAGGACAGCGATGCGATCGGCCCTGCAGTGGCCTCGGCCGTGGCCGAGGGCATCCCGGTGGTCGGCTATGACCGGCTGATCGAAAATCCAGACGCCTTCTATTTGACTTTCGATAACAAGGAAGTCGGCCGTATGCAGGCTCAAGGCGTTTTCGACGTCGCGCCTGAAGGCAACTATGTATTCATCAAAGGCAACTCGGCCGATCCGAACGCAGACTTCCTGTTTGCCGGGCAGATGGAAGTGCTGCAATCGGCGATCGATTCCGGAGCGATCGCGAATGTCGGCGAAGCCTATACCGACAACTGGAATCCCGAGGTTGCACAGGCCAACATGGAGCAGTTCCTGACCGCTAACAACAACGAGGTCGATGCGGTCGTCGCTTCCAATGATGGTACGGCAGGGGGCGCCATCGCTGCGCTTGCGGCACAAGGCTTGGCGGGATCCGTGCCGGTTTCCGGTCAAGACGGCGATCACGCAGCTCTCAACCGCATCGCGCTCGGGACACAGACCGTGTCTGTGTGGAAGGATGCCCGAGAACTGGGCAAGCGCGCAGCCGAGATCGCGCTCGAGCTCGCTGGAGGCGCAGAACTCGACGGAGTGACCGGAGCAACCAAGTTCTCCGACGGGCCAAACGGCGTTGAGATGAACGCGGTGCTCTTGCCGCCCGTGCCGATCACCCAGGATAATCTTGATGTTGTAATCGACGCCGGATGGGTCTCCAAAGACGTCGTCTGCCAAGGCGTGACCGCCGGCTCCGTCGCCGCGTGCGACTGATTCGGTAGTTCTATCATGTGTTTGTAGTCGAAACTTGAATCGAACTGCAAACCAACTGCGTCCCGGCTCAACGCCGGGACGTGCGTTCACGGGAGACCCAGAATGGCCGATCAGCACGCCATTTCTACGCCTGCTCATCCCAGCAGCTTCACGCAAAATCCGGTGCAGCGTTTTCTGATCGCAACAGAGGTGGACACCCGTCTGCTGGGGATGATCGGCGCGCTGGCCATCATCTGGGTGGGGTTCAACATCTTCTCCGGCGGCTTGTTCCTGACGCCGCGGAACCTCTGGAACCTGTCTGTTCAGACAGCTTCGGTTGCGGTGATGGTCACGGGCATGGTGCTGGTGATCGTCACGCGCAACATCGATCTGTCGGTGGGCTCCATTCTGGGCGTTGTTGGCATGGTCATGGGCATCATGCAGACCCAGATCCTGCCCGTACAACTCGGTCTGGGTCTTGGACACCCGCTGATCTGGGTGCTTTCGTTGCTTGTGGGGCTCCTGGTGGGTGTGGGGATCGGCGGGCTGCAGGGAGCCATCATTGCTTATCTGCGCGTTCCCGCGTTCATCGTGACACTTGGCGGTTATCTCGTTTGGCGCGGCGCTGCCTGGTGGGTCACGATGGGCCGCACCGTTGCGCCCATGGACCCAACCTTCCAGCTGATCGGCGGCGGCCCTGCTGGCTCCATCGGCTTCACCTGGAGCTGGCTTGTCGCGGCCGCGGCCTGTTGCGCCATTGGCCTGGGACTTTACCTAGGGCGCCGCCAGCGCCGCCGCTTCAACTTCCCACAACGTCCCCTCTGGGCTGAACTCTCGCTGGCCATTCTCGGCTGCGGAGCTACGATTGGTGCTGTCTGGGTTGCCAATGCCTATCCCTGGCCGGTGCGTATTGCCGCAAATTACGCTGAGGCCAACGGCATCCCTGTGCCAGAAGGCGGACTCTTCATTTCACATGGAATCGCCATTCCGGTGCTGATCGCGCTCGGTGTGGGACTCGCAATGAGCTTTCTGTCCAAGCGCACGCGCTTCGGCAGGTATGTCTATGCCATGGGCGGCAATCCCGAAGCTGCGGAATTGGCAGGTATCAACACCCGCTGGGTGACGGTGAAGATTTTCATGCTGATGGGCGGTCTCTGCGCCATAGCCGCCGCTATCTCAAGCGCGCGCCTCAACGCCGCCACAAATGCTTTGGGAACGCTGGACGAGCTTTATGTCATCGCTGCAGCCGTGATCGGCGGTACATCGCTTGCTGGCGGCGTCGGAACTATCGCCGGCGCCTTGCTTGGTGCGGTTGTCATGCAGTCGCTGCAATCAGGCATGGTGCTGATGGGGCTCGATAGCCCGCTTCAGTCGATCGTTGTGGGCGCCGTACTCGTCTTCGCGGTTTGGCTCGACACGCTCTACCGTCGGAACAAGCAGTAGTTTTATGGGTGGGAGTGACATCATGCTGGAATCCAGCACGCCCCTCGTCGAAATGACCGATATCTCCATCGCCTTTGGCGGCATCAAGGCGGTCGATCATGCCTCGATCAGCCTCCGGCCTGGCGAGGTGGTTGGCTTGCTTGGCCACAATGGCGCGGGCAAATCGACGCTCATCAAGATCCTGTCCGGCGCCTATAAGCGCGATGCTGGCGATATCCGCATCAATGGCGAGCCCGCTGTCATCAACAATCCTCGCGATGCCAAAGCTTACGGTATCGAGACGATTTATCAGCAGCTCGCTGTTGCGGACAATGTCGACGCAGCGGCCAATCTGTTTCTTGGCCGAGAGATGGTGACCCCGCTCGGCACACTCGACGATGCCGCCATGGAGTCGCGCGCTCGAGAAGTCATGGGGCGTTTGAATCCTAATTTCCGACGCTTCAAGGAGCCGGTGAAAGCGCTTTCCGGTGGTCAGCGCCAGTCAGTCGCAATCGCCCGCGCCATTCTTTTCAACGCACGCATCCTGATCATGGACGAGCCTACGGCTGCGCTCGGGCCGCAGGAGACGGCGCAGGTGGGTGAGCTGATCAAGCAACTCAAGGCCGACGGCATCGGCATTTTCCTGATCAGTCACGATATTCACGACGTATTCGACCTGGCGGACCGGGTCGTGGTGATGAAGAACGGGCAAGTGGTTGGTCAGGCCCGTACCAAGGATGTGACCAAGGACGAAGTACTCGGTATGATCATCATGGGCAAGGTTCCGCCTGGTGCCCAGCCGGGTCCAGGTGCAATCGTGGGATGACAGCTGTGATATTCGGGATTCGGTGAGGTTGTCCTTGGCGCTGGCAGACGTGTAACGTCCGCCCGATTCTGAGAAGGAGCATCCTCATGAAAACCCGGGCCGCAGTCGCTTTCGAAGCGGGAAAGCCTCTCGAAGTCGTTGAAGTGGACCTCGATGGTCCCAAGGCGGGCGAGGTTCTGATCGAGATCAAGGCGACAGGCATCTGCCACACCGATGATTTCACCCTCTCAGGCGCTGATCCGGAAGGGATCTTTCCCTCTATATTGGGTCACGAGGGCGCGGGCGTCGTTGTCGATGTGGGCCCGGGTGTGACCTCGCTCAAAAAGGGCGATCACGTCATACCGCTCTACACCCCCGAATGCCGCGAGTGTTATTCCTGCCGCTCGGGCAAGACCAATCTTTGTACCGCCATTCGCGCTACACAGGGTCAGGGCCTAATGCCGGATGGCACGACACGCTTCAGCTTTGAAGGCAAGCCAATCTACCATTATATGGGTTGCTCGACATTCTCCAACTTCACGGTTCTCCCGGAGATCGCCGTCGCCAAGATCGATCCTGCGGCAGCCTTCGACAAGGTCTGCTATGTTGGCTGCGGGGTGACGACTGGCGTAGGTGCAGTGATCAATACTGCAAAGGTGGAGATCGGTTCGACGGCAGTCGTGTTCGGCCTGGGCGGGATCGGGCTGAACGTCATTCAGGGCCTGCGCCTCGCCGGTGCGGACATGATCATCGGCGTTGATCTAAATAATGCTAAGAAGGAATGGGGCGAGCGCTTCGGCATGACCCATTTCGTCAATCCCACCGAGATCGATGGCGACATCGTGCCCTATCTGGTGAATCTGACCAAGCGTCGCGGCGACCTGATCGGCGGTGCCGATTACACCTTCGATTGCACCGGTAACACCAAGGTTATGCGACAGGCGCTGGAAGCCAGCCACAGAGGATGGGGCAAGTCGGTGGTGATCGGGGTGGCCGGGGCAGGGCAGGAGATCTCCACGCGCCCGTTCCAGCTGGTTACAGGCCGCAACTGGATGGGAACTGCCTTTGGCGGTGCCCGCGGCCGTACGGATGTGCCCAAGATCGTGGACTGGTATCTCGACGGCAAGATCGAGATTGATCCGATGATCACGCATACGCTGCGTCTCGAGGATATCAACAAGGGTTTCGACATGATGCATTCTGGCGAGAGCATCCGCAGCGTAGTCGTCTACTAAGCCGACCTATTTCCGGGGTTTTTCACACGGCTCTTTGCCAGGATCGCGTCAGTGCCTTGACACGGCGCGCGAAACCCCGGAAATACCCGCCCAGAGGCCGCGTGGCGGAGTGGTTACGCAGCGGATTGCAAATCCGTGTACTCCGGTTCGATTCCGGACGCGGCCTCCATATCCGAACACGCCGGTGTGCATTTCGGTCACAGAGTGCTGTGAACGCGTCGGGCCATATTGCCTTGGGGCAACGCGATCTATATTCACGTCCGGCATATCAGGCAGGTAGCGGCAGCCGATGACGGACTTTCGACAAGCAAGGTTGTCTATGATCGACACCCAGTTGCGCCCGGCTGGGGTGACGACGGCTAACGTGTTGCGCGCCATCACTGCCGTGCCGCGCGAACGCTTCGTCCTGGAAGGTCGCGAGCCGGTTTCCTATGTCGACGATCTCCAGCCGCTGGAGGGTGGACGCTTCATTCTGTCGCCCGTGCATGCAGCGCGCATGATCCAGCTTGCTGAAATCAGCAGCTTGGACCGGGTTCTTGATGTGGGCACGGCAAGTGGCTATTCGAGCGCGGTCCTGTCTCATATGGCGCGACACGTGGTGGCCCTTGAAGAAGATGCCAGCTTGGCCGCCACAGCGCGCCAGCACGTTGTTGAACTCGGCCTCGACAATGTGGAAATCCGAGACGGCTGGTTGGACGCCGTGAAGGGCGAGAGTTTCAACGTGATCCTGGTGCAGGGCGCGCTGGATTGTCGGCCAGATGAACTGATAGCGCTTCTTGAGCCGAATGGCCGGCTCGTTGTGCCGGTACTACGGTCCGGCGTCGCGAATGTGCAGGTATTCCGGCAAGACAGTGGCGGCGTAATGTTCGCGTCAGAATTTGATGCGACCATGCCGCGGCTCCGGACATCGGTTCCAGCACAGGAATTCGTTTTCTAGCGCGTGGTCGGTTGTTGCCGATCAGCCACGCTGGCGAGGAAGCATACGTTAAAGTTTGAACGGCATTGTACGGTTGGTTGTCGATCTTTGTGCCGAGCGTTAGTGTTATAGAGTCTGAAGGCGGGGTACACATCTTGAAAAAGCTGATCAAGGCGAGCGGTCTTGCCCTATTATTGGCCACCTCTGCCATCGGCGCTGCGCAGGCCCAGTCGATCACTCAGGCGCTGACCGCAGCTTATGATCATGCGCCTGATCTGCAAGCTGCCCTGCTCAATGCCAAGTCGTCTGCAGAGAACATCGTTCAGGCTCAGTCGCGCAAGCTGCCAACGATTGGCGCTTCGGTGAGCGGCAACCAGAGCTGGAGCCTGGCTGCAGGTCGGTTTGGTGACGAGTCGCAATTGCAGGCCGGTATTTCTTATAATCACACCGTGTTTGACAATTTCCGGACGGAAGCTCAGATCGAGCAGGCACGTGCAGCTGCCGAACTGGCTGAATATCAGATCGCCAATTCGGAGCAGAATGTGCTGCTCTCTGTTGTGCAAGCCTATATGGATGTTCTCAGCGGACGCCAGCTGGTTGCTCTCCGGCAGGAGAACAACAACTTCTTCCAGGCTCAGGCACAGTCCGCACAAGACAGGCTGGATGTGGGCGAGGGCACGCGCATCGACGTGGCACAGGCGCAGGCGCGTTTGGCCCAGGGTGACGCCGCATATCGCGCGGCACTCAGTCAGCTTGAAGTGAGCCAAGCGACTTTCCAGCGCCTTGTAGGCGTCCGTCCGCAGCAACTCGACTCCTCGCACAACTACGCACGATTGATCCCGGGATCCATTGATTCTGCTTTGGCTGAAGCGGAGGTCGGTCACCCTGCGATCATGATTTCCAAGGCGGCCATTCGCGCCGCGCAGGCAGGCAGCGACGCTGCTGAAGCCGAATTTGGACCCACTGCTACAGTCACAGGTCAGGCAGGCAACCGTTGGTCGCAGGGTACGGCGAATCCGAATGGCTCGAATGTGCTGAGCGCGTCTCTTGGCTTCCAGGTTACGGTGCCGATCTACGCCGGCGGGGCGATCGGTGCTGGTGTGCGCAAAGCCAATCTCGAGCAGATCAAGACTGAAGTCGAAGCCATGTCCACCTATGATCAGGTGCGCGAGGCCGTGATTTCCGCCTGGGCAGGCATCCAGTCAGCCGATGCCCAAATCCAGGCGGCCAATGCTGCTGTTCAGGCAGGCTCCACGGTGGTGGAGGGTGTGATCCAGGAGCGAGACCTCGGCACCCGTACAACGCTCGACGTTCTCAATGCCCAGGCTGAACTAACCAGTGCGCGGGAGACCCTGATCAACGCGTCGACCAGCAAGGTCATCGCGACCTTCTCTCTGCTTTCGGCAATGGGGCGTCTGACGGCGCAGGATCTTGGCCTGCCGGTCGAAATAAAGTCGGCCGTGAATTACACACAAACGGTCGAAGATGTGTGGCAGGAATTGCGCACCGTAGCGGAATAATCTGCGCCAATCGGGAACCATGTGTTGTGGCCGGGCTTGTCCCGGCTACAACTTTTTGTGGATGTCGAACGTTCTGTCCGTCTGCGAATTCCTCTTGTCTAAGGAAAGCGTTAATCTGCAGGTAACGAATCGGGGTTGGCAGCGTGCGGATCTGTCCCCTGTGCGTCGCGCATGAGTTTTAAGAGGCACTTATGAACAAGCCGGCTGCCAAAGAACCCTCCATGGATGAGATTCTGTCCTCCATTCGGCAGATTATCGCCGATGATGACGAAGGTGCTGCGCCACGCCGCCCCTCGCTGCAGGTCGCCCCTGATCCGATGGAAGCCGCGTGCGTTTCCTCGTTGTCAGATGACGACGATGACACTGATAACGAGCCGCTCGCCCTTTCGGCTCTCCAGATCGTGCCTCAGGCAGAAGCTTCAGCAGATATGGGCTTCGAAGCTCTTCTGGCCGACGCCCAGAGCGAAGCTGCCCAAATTGAGGAACCGGCACTCCTGATCCCTGACGACGTTGACTTCAGCGCAGACGAAGCGGAGATTGAGCCCGAACCTCAGCCTTTCGCTGCCGCGCTGCCCGAGTTCGACAGCGAGCCTCAATCGGCTCAACCGGATGTCGAACCTGTTCCTGAACCTGAAATCGAGGCTGCCCCCGTGCTTTCTGCTGTACGTTCTTTTGATGACCATGTTTCCTCGGAAACATCCAGCGTCGAGCGGTCCTCCATTGCTTCTGTATCGCCCATGCCAGACGCCAACCTGAGCACCGATCTGGCAGAGGGTCTGCTTGAATCCACCACCAAGGCTGCAATACGCGGCTCGATGGGCAAGCTGAATGCTGCTGGTATCGGTGTGGTCGCCTCGCCAAGCCTCGGCAATGGCAGCGTCACCATCGAATCCATGGTGCGCGACATGCTGCGTCCCATGCTCAAGGAGTGGCTCGACGAAAATCTGCCGTCTGTCGTGGAGCGCATGGTGGAAAAGGAAATCGCGCGCGTTGCTCGCGGCGACTGATCCCTGCTCTGGAGCAGGATGCTTTTCCTGCTCCATCGCAGTTGACCCTGCGACAGGCATTTGCTTGAAGATGCTTACTTTGTCTGTGACCCGCCATGTCATGCCTGGCGGGTCTGTGCTGTTGCGAGTGACCCATGCTTGAAAAGACCTATGAGCCCGCTGCCGTCGAAAGCCGCATCTACGATGCTTGGCTTGAGGCCAATGCCTTTGCAGCTGGTGCTGGGGCCAAGCCGGGCGCCGAAACCTTCACCATCGTCATTCCGCCGCCGAATGTAACCGGTTCGCTCCACATTGGCCACGCGCTGAACAACACCATCCAGGATATCCTCGTCCGGTTCAACCGCATGCTGAAAAAGGACGTTCTTTGGCAACCTGGCACGGACCATGCTGGTATCGCGACGCAGATGATTGTCGAGCGCCAGCTTGCGGAAAAGCAGATGGATCGCCGCTCGATGGGGCGCGACAAGTTTATCGAGCGGGTCTGGGAGTGGAAGGCCGAAAGCGGCGGCACGATCATGAACCAGCTCAAGCGTCTCGGCGCTTCCGCTGACTTCTCTCGCGAACGCTTCACCATGGGTGATCGCGGGCAGGCGGACGACCAGATGGTGCGCGCGGTGACCAAGGTGTTCGTCGAGCTGCACAAGCGCGGACTGATCTATCGCGCCAAGCGGCTCGTTAACTGGCATCCTGGACTTGAAACCGCGATCTCCGACCTTGAAGTCGAGAACATCGAGGTCAAAGGCCACATGTGGCACCTGCGCTATCCACTGGCAGATGGCGTGACCTACCAGTTCCCGATCAAGGATGAGGAAGGCAATGTTACGGGCGAGGAAACCCGTGACTACATCATTGTGGCAACCACCCGCCCAGAAACCATGCTCGGCGACGTTGCCGTTGCGGTTCACCCGGAAGACGAGCGCTACAGCTCGCTTGTCGGCAAGTTCGTCGAACTCCCGCTAGTCGGTCGCCGTATTCCAGTTGTAGCCGATGAATACGCTGATCCGGCCCTCGGCACCGGCGCGGTCAAGATCACACCGGCCCATGACTTCAACGATTTCGAAGTCGGCGCGAGAGCCGGTGTCGAACCCATCAACGTCTTTACGACCCGCGGCACCGTCATCGATGCAGATTTCGTTCCCAAGGCTTATCGGGGGCTTGATCGCTTCGAAGCGCGCAAAGCCATTATTGCCGACCTGACTGCGCTGGCGGAGGATAACCCCACCCGCGGGCTCCATCACATCGAAGACAAAAAGATCATGGTGCCGCATGACGAAAAGTCAAAGCTTGTCGTCATCGAGCCGTTCCTGACCGATCAGTGGTGGGTAAAGGCGGACGTTCTGGCGCAACCTGCGCTTGCCTCCGTGCGCGAAGGGCGGACCAAGTTCGTGCCTCAGCAGTACGAAAACACCTATTTCGCCTGGCTCGAAAACATCAAGCCATGGTGCATTTCACGGCAATTGTGGTGGGGACATCAGATCCCTGCTTGGTACGGCCCCGACAACGAGGCGTTCGTTGCCTATGACGAAGCCGAGGCCAAGGCCGCAGCCGAAGAGCATTATGGGCGCCCGGTCGAGCTGACGCGTGACCCCGATGTTCTCGACACCTGGTTCTCGTCCGCCCTCTGGCCGTTTTCGACCCTCGGATGGCCCGATGAAACGCCGGAGCTCAAGCGCTACTATCCCACCAATGTTCTGGTGACCGGCTTTGACATCATCTTCTTCTGGGTGGCTAGAATGATGATGATGGGCCTCGAGTTCCTCGATAAGGAACCCTTCGACACCGTCTACATGCATGCCCTTGTTCGTGACGAGAAGGGCCAGAAGATGAGCAAGACCAAGGGGAACGTCATCGATCCTCTCAAGCTCGTTGATCAGTACGGCGCCGATGCAACCCGCTTCACCCTTGCCGCCATGGCAGCGCAGGGCAGGGACCTCAAACTCGCCATTGCGCGCGTTGAAGGTTACCGCAACTTCGTTACAAAGCTCTGGAATGCTGCGCGCTTCCTCGAGATGAACGAATGCCGGCGTATCGCGGGTTATGAGCCGAGCGCCAACACACTACCGCTGAATCGCTGGATCGTCGGCTCAACCGTCAGAGCACTCGCTTCCGTGCGTCAGGGCATCGAGGACTACAAGTTCAACGAAGCGGCAAACAGCGCCTACGATTTCGTCTGGGGTACGTTCTGCGATTGGTACGTAGAATTCGCCAAGCCTGTCTTCAACGGTGAAGATGAAGCGGCCAAGAGCGAAACTCGCGCTACCGCAGCCTGGGCTCTTGATCAGATCCTGATCATGCTTCATCCGATGATGCCGTTCGTGACCGAAGAGCTTTGGGCCGAAACAGGCAAGTTCGGCCCGCAGCGTCAATCGCAGTTGATCACTACCGAATGGCCAAGCTTCGAAGGCCTGGAGAACCCCGAGGCCGATGCCGAGCTCGCGTGGCTGATCGACGTCATTTCCAACGTCCGCTCCGTGCGCGCGGAGATGAATGTGCCGGCAAGTGCCAAGCTGCAACTCGTGGTTACAGGTGCAGGCGAGCAGACACTAGCGCGCCTGGTGGCGGGAACTTCTTTGATCACCCGTCTTGCGCGACTGGAGGAGATTTCCCCTCAGGCACAGGTGCCCGGTGAATCCGCTCAGTTCGTGGTCGGCGATTCTACCTTCGCGCTGCCGCTCGCAGGGGTGATCGATCTCACCGTCGAAAAAGCTCGGCTTGAAAAGGAAGTCGCAAAGCTTGATGCTGAAATAAGCCAGATCGACAAAAAACTCGGCAACGAGCAATTCGTCGCCAAGGCACCCGAAGAGGTGATCGAGGAGCAAAAAACGCGCAGGGAAGCGGCTAGCGAACGCCGGTCTCGTATCCTCGACGCTCTGAAGCGCCTGAGCTGATCCGAATGGATGCGCCGCGTGGACCGACCGAAAAGGCTATCCAGAACGGTCTGGTTGGCGTTGGTGCGGTACTCGTATTCGATGGTGTCGGCGGTATGCGCCGGCACGAACCTGACAAGCCTCTACCAACGCTTCCACCGGGCGGTTTTAAGCTGGTCGTGGGCAATTCGAAGTCCCCCGAGTTCAAGCTCTGGCTCCGGAACGAACTTGGGGAATTCAATTCCGGGATGCTGACCGCACCCACGTCGCGTGCGCGATGTACGGTGATGGACGACCGCGCCATAGTCATGCTGCGCATCGTGCGTCCGGGCGCAGCCCCCAACGATGTGGGCCGTCAATTCCTGACCATTTGGATCGAGCAGTTCCGTGTGATTATCGCATCGGAACTGAACATTCTCGACTTCCTGGGTTTAGCCAAATGGGAGCAGCCTGCGCATGCGCCAGTTTCCCCTGCAGATCTCATTGCGCGGCTAGCGCTTCGCGCAACCGATCGTCTGGAACCACTCATCGAAATGCTGGGCGAGCGGTTGGATGCTGTCGAAGAAGCTCTGATCACCCAGCGGACCGAAAAAGCTCAAGATAATCTGGAGCAGTTGAGGCGCACCCTGATAAGCTTTCGCAGGCTTGTTTGGCCTCAGCGGGACGCGCTGAATACTCTGGAGATTGAAGACCTGTCCTTTTTTTCCGATCGCGATCGGTTAAGGCTCCGCGATGCTGCGATGAGGACCGCCAGGATCGGGGATGAACTGCAGGCCCTCTCCGAGCGCGCCGTTCTTGTGCACGAAGAGATGATTGACGATCGGGCCGAACAGATGAACAGGGCCATGTTGCTGCTCGCCGCAGTCACGGTCATTTTTTCTCCGCTTACGCTGATCACCGGTCTTCTGGGTATGAATGTCGGCGGCATACCGCTGGCCGAAAACGGCACGGCTTTTTGGATTATCTGCATTCTGCTTGTCGCGATCGGGGGCGGACTCGCGGTCTGGATGCACAAACGCCGCTGGTTCTAGAGGTCGCTTGCTGTCAGCCAGGTCGTTCGAGATTTGACACCACGATGCTCTTGCGCGGGTACAGAATACTTCCTGTGACGATTCAGCAACAACAGACGCGATTCACCGCGGAGCTCTGACGCATCAATACTTTGATGATGTTTCCCGCCACAATCTGAACCTAAACGAGATGACTAGGCATTCGGGGGCGGGTGTCGGCAGTCGCTGGTCTCTTCGCATGTGAGTAGAGACCACGTCTGTTCGGATCGCGCCGGACTGCTGGAATGAGCGGGTATTCCGCGGATTTGGTGACGTCGTGCGCATGCGAGTTTCTGATAGATGTCTGGGAGCGTTTGCTCCAGCCGAAAACGCTCAGGCCGCCGCCGATGGAATGGTTTTGGCTGAAATGCTGCCGCAATGCGCGTTTACCAGTTCTTTACACTTCGCTTTTCCTCGCCGGGCCGTTGAGGGACAATCCCCAGGCTTCGCGAATACGCAGCAGACATTTGTAGCATCGGCCCTGAGTTTCTTGGGCAAAAGGAGTACCATGCGGAAAGCGCCGGCATTTTCCCTGGCATCCGCGGCGACTGGAATCGCTATGTCCATCTTGTTGATGGCTGCACCCGTTCAGGCGCAAACCGCAGCTGACGCGGCACTCGATCTGGCAAATATGCTGGATGGGGCCGGGGGCGGCGTGTCTGGCGATGCTTATCTCTCCGCGTTGGAGAATGCAGCCGCTGCAGGGCAGCCCATGGCTATGTGGCAGCTCGGCACGATGTACGAGAATGGCGAGGGTGTCGCCAAAGACCCCGCCAAGGCGTTCGGCTATTTCGCCCAGATTGCCAATCAGCACGCCGATGCGGCGCCGCGTGGAGTTGAGTCCGATATTGTGGCCCAGTCTTTCGTCAAGATGGGTGACTACTACCGCAAGGGCGTTCCGGATGCAGGCATTCCGGCTGACGTTCAGCGGTCACATGCTCTCTTGTTGCATGCCGCCACCTATTTCGGTGATGCGGATGCTCAATATCGGGTAGGGCTGCTTTACCTGCAGGATGATGGCCTTGGGAACAGTCCCTTGCAGAGCGCCCGGTGGTTGTCGCTGGCGGCACGCAAGGGACACTGCCTGGCCCAGGCGCGGCTCGGCGATATGCTGTTCAACGGCATCGAAGGGATCGAAGCTCAGCCGATCGAAGGACTGATGTGGCTCAATCTGTCGCATGATCGGTGCCGCGGGACATCCGATCAGGCGCAGGTGGATGAGTTGCTCAATCGAGCGTCTTCTATCGCTCAGCCTCAGGATCGGGCTGATGCAGCAGCACTGGCGCAATCTATTGCGCCACAATTTGCTGATTTCTGATTGCAACACCCAAAATCATAAAGGGCGGCCACTTGGCCGCCCTTTGTTGTTGATGCGGATGCTGCTGGCTTAGAGGGTGAAGCAGTCGCCGCCGTTCGCCTTCACGTTCGAACAGATCGTGTTGGCGCTCTGAATTGAATCGGCTGGGACGCGAACGCGATAGAAAATTCCACGATCGCCAAGGTCCACTCGCTGCACTTCGAGACTGACACCGTTGAATAGCGAGCCAAAGCGAGAGGCAATATCCAGAGCTGACTGCCGCGCCGCTTCTTCTGTACGCTGCGATGACAGCTGCACATAAGCGGGCGCAGTGTTGGCAGCAGACGAGCCTGGCTGCGCCGGCGGCGCCGTAGCCACTTGAACCGGTGCTGCAGCAGCAGGAGTTGAGGCTACGGGTTGAGTGGTCGCAGGCGTTGTTGGCGTCGTCGCTGCCGACTGTGGCGCGAAAGTCGTCGGTCGGGTCAGCGGCACTGGAGCCATGAGCCCGGATATCGCGGCCCCCGACAAATCCACGGCAGGAACGGTGGAACCGGGCTGGACAACTGGCGCGGTATTGGCGATTGGATTGGGCTCGAGCGCGCTTGCTGTTGCCTCTGCGTTAGCATTGGCAATCAGCTCTGGCGTCGAAAAGTCAGCGCCAGGCACATCGGGGACCTGCGGCCGGTCGACAGGCAACATGGCAGAACCGGCCAGGCTGTCATTGCCACTGACAATTGTTCCGTCTGGGCGAACTGTGACAGTGCGCACCTTCCGGTTCACCAGGCCGTCCTGGCTAAGATCCGACGAGGCGACCTGGGCCACTTCCTCGACATCGGATTGATCGCGCGAAACGATCTGCTCGTCGGCACCGCGATCAACGCCGGAGATCTCGTTGAACACCACCGACTGCGTAGCCGCGGAGGGCTCGGTCGCGGGTTCTGGAATGTCCTTGATCGGATTAGCATCTGCCGCCAGAAGAGGGGCAGGGCCATCATCGGACTGCCCGCCAAGGCCAAGCACCGCATAAAGCCCGACGGCAGCCACCGCCAGCATCAGCGTTGCGACCAAGGGCCCCGCCACAGACCTCCTCATGCCGAACATCGAACGACGCGGCGCGCGAGGGGCGACATCCGGTTCATCCTGACCGAGGCTGGCGGAGATTGCTGGCTCGACCCACTCCACTCTTGCGCCACTAGTGGCAGCGGCGGACAGTATCGCCTCTTCCACCGAGTTGACCTGCACTCGGGATTGAGTGGGAATGGCAGCAGCCGGAGGCTGCTTCTGCGGCAGTGTCGGGGTGGCCAGGCTACGCAGAGCCGGGCTCGGCGCCGTCGTCTGGATGTGTGCAGCAGGTCCAATAAGCCGTTCGATCTCCTCAAGCGGATCGATATCTGCTTCGGGCTTTGCCGCCGATGCAACTTCCACCTTAGGAGCGACTGACGCAACTGGAGGTTCAGGCAGCGGATCAACAGGCGCGGGAGCAGGTTGAGTGTGTTGCGGCTTGCCGGAGCCAAGGCCAAACACGGGAGGTACGCCGAAAGCGTCGACTTCGCGTGGTAAGGCATCGCCCGGAATCTCATCGCTGACATCAAGCGCTGCGGCCGGGATGTCACTTGCTTCGTTCGAAACGATGGTTTCCGACGAGACGGCGAGTTCTGCTGCGATCAGATCGGCAAGACTGTCGCCATCGAGATCCGGGAGCGCTTCGTCTACCTCAGAGACCTCGACGGAAGCAGGCGTCGCGGGCTGGCTCTGCGGCGCCACGGCAACAGGCGCGCTCGGCGCAACCTGTTGCGGTTGTGCGCTTGGCGTAGGGGCGGAAGCAATTCCCGCAGAAGGCATGCCGAAAGCAGGCTCGACTCGCTCTGCCAATGACGCAGCTGGACGATCTTCGCTCTTACGCACCGCCGATCGTTCCGCTTCGAAGGCTTGCGGTTCAGACCGTTGCGGCGAAGGGGCAGGGTTCTGCGGGCGCGGTATGGGCGCCTCGCTTGTAGCACGTGGCGTGGGGTCGCCGCCCGGAATACGAACAGGGCGTACAGGTGCCTCCGATTGGACCGGAGGCGCCGCACTTGCAGGAGCATCGCCGCCCGGAATGCGGACGGCTGCAGGGGGTTCGCGCTTGGGCTTCTCCGTCTGCGCGTCTTCAGCCATCAGTTTGGCCAGCTCGGCGATCAGATCGTCAGCGCTATCAGTCTGTCCTGCCATGTGGTTCGGTTTCGCTGTCATCGTGAGCCAGCGCCCCTAAAGAATGCTGCAATGCCCTCCACCGGGGAGTTTGCCGCGGTTTTTCACACTAATGCGCCCGAATTATGAAAGTTCTTCGGGCGCGGAGACCCCCAGTATTCCAAGCCCATTGCGGATCACTTGGCGTACGGCATCCACGAGCGCGAGTCGAGCCAAAGTCAGCTTTGGATCAGCCTGGTTAACAAACCGTAGAGAGCTATCATCCTTGCCCTTTGCCCAGAAGCCGTGGAATGCGGCTGCCAGTTCATGCACGAAGAACGCGATGCGATGCGGTTCATGCGCAATTGTGGCTGCTGCTACCGTCCTTGGCCAGGAAGCGAGGAGCCGGATGAGCTCGAGGTCGGCAGATGAGGTCAGAACCTCCACATCTGCCGATGCCAGCGCTGCTGCACCCGTATCGAGGCCGGGCACCTCTTCGGCAGCCTTGCGGAAGACCGAACATGCGCGAGCATGGGCATATTGAACATAGAAGACGGGATTGTCGCGCGTCTGTTCCTTGACCAGCGCAAAGTCGAAATCCATGGCAGCGTCGTTGCGGCGGAACAGCAGCATGAAGCGGGTGGCATCGGCGCCCACCTCCTCCACGACGTCGGAAAGCGTCACAAGGTCACCGGACCGCTTGGACATCTTGAACGGCTCGCCGTTCTTGAGAAGTCGGACGAGCTGGCAGATTCGGACGTCGATATCCGCCTCTCCCTCGGACACCGCCTTCACGGCAGCAGAAAGACGCTTCACATATCCGGAATGGTCGGCGCCGAGCACATTGACCATGTGCTTGAAGCCCCGCAGATACTTGTTGCGGTGATACGCGATATCTGCGGCGAAATAGGTGTAGGAGCCATCGGACTTGACCAGCGCACGATCGGTGTCGTCCCCGTAGTCCTTCGCCCGGAAAAGGGTTTGCTCACGGTCCTCCCATTCTTCGGGAGTTTTTCCCTTAGGCGCCTCGAGCCGTCCTTCGTAGACCATGCACTTTTTGCGCAGCCAATCGAGCGTCGTCTGGATATCGCCGCCCTCGCCATGCAGCGTCCGCTCCGAAAAGAAGACGTCATGATGGATATTGAGTTGAGCCAGATCGGCCTTGATCAGCTCCATCATGGCAGCGAGCGCCGCCTCTCGGGCAATCAGCACCGCCTCCTGCTCGGGCTTGTCGAGCAGGAGGCGACCATACTCCGCCGCCAAAGCTTTGCCGACAGGCACGAGGTAGTCCCCGGGATAAAAGCCGGGCGGAATCTCGATGGTCTCGCCGAGTGCCTCGCGATAACGCAGCAGCGCGGACTGACCCAGAATGATGGTCTGGCCGCCCGTGTCGTTGATGTAGTATTCGCGCGTCACGTCATAGCCAGAATAAGACATGAGCGAAGACAGCGCATCGCCGAACACCGCACCGCGGGTATGGCCGACATGCATGGGGCCTGTTGGGTTTGCCGACACGTATTCGACGTTAACGCGTTCGCCCTTGCCGATGTCACTGCGTCCAAACCCTTCCTTCTCGGCTGCAATGGACCGCAGGACCTGATGCAGGATCGGAGTAGCGAGGCGGAAATTGATGAAGCCAGGTCCTGCAACTTCAACCGATGTCACATCGGTATCCACCTTGAACCGCTCTGCAAGGGCGGCAGCCACATCACGTGGACTCTTGCCGAGGTGCTTTGCAACAACCATCGCAGCATTTGTGGACAAGTCGCCATGAGCAGGGTCTCGCGGCGGCTCCACCACCACGCGCGAGAGCAGATCGGCGCCCAGTTCGGGGTGATCGGCAAGCAGGGCCTCGGTGACCCTTGTGGTGAAGATGGCAAAGATATCCATGACAAACCCGCGAAAAAGCTAGGAGGCGGTTAGCGGAAATCTGGGCGAGCGTCAAACAAGCGCTGATACTCGTCAAGTGCATAGGGGTCTGTCATACCAGCGACAAAATCAGCAACGATGCGAGCGCGCTCGACCAGGGCAATACCGCTTCCCGCCGTCTGACCCCATCGGCCCGGCATCTCCGATCCGCCCATATAGGCAGCGAAGAGCCTTTCAACGACAGCTTCGCTCTCGCGCACCGGGCGCATGACGGTCTCGCTGCGGTAAACACGACTATAGAGGACTGCCTTGAGGCCTTTTTCTGCCTCGGCTACGGCAGGCGAAAAACTGATCAAGGTCTTGCCCGCAATTCTTACCTCTTCGGCGCTCTGAACTGCCGAGGTCTCGACCATACGCGCGCTATAGCTGATAACGTCTTCGATCGCGCGGGTGATCATCCGGCGCTGCACTTCGTGCGTTTGGCGTTTGGGATCGACATGCGGATAAAGCGCTTTCACCTCCTGAACGATCGGCCCAGCCATTGGAGCGTCGAGGAAGGTGTCGAGGTCCACGAGGCCGGCGCGGAGCGCGTCGTCGATGTCATGTGCATTGTAGGCGATGTCGTCAGCGATCGCAGCAACCTGCGCCTCGAGGCTCGCATGGCTCGACAGGCGAAGATCGGCGATGGCTGGAATGTCGTCGATGCCAGTGGGCAACCCCTCTTCGACATAGCGCCCGTCCGGGTGACCCTTAGCATTGGTCAATGGGCCGTTATGTTTCAAGATTCCCTCAAGGGTTTCCCATGTCAGATTAAGTCCATCGTGCTCGGCGTAGCGATTTTCGAGGCGCGTTACGACCCGCAGCGCCTGCACATTGTGATCGAACCCGCCATATGGCGCCATGGACCGGTGCAGGGCGCGCTCACCCGCATGGCCAAAAGGCGTGTGCCCAAGGTCGTGACTGAGGGCGATCGCCTCGGCCAGATCTTCGTTGAGCCGCAGGGAGCGTGCAATGGACCGGGCAATCTGGCTGACCTCCAGCGTATGGGTCAGGCGATTGCGGAAGTGCCGGCCCTCGTGATGCAGAAAAACCTGGGTTTTGTGCTGCAGGCGCCGGAAGGCCGTGGAGTGAATGATGCGATCCCGGTCGCGCTGGAATTCCGAGCGTGTCGGGCTCGGACCGGCTCCGTGAAGGCGCCCCAGCGTATCCTCGGGCTTGCTGGCATAAGGGGCGAGTTGGCTCATCTTTTTGTTCCAGGCCTTTGCAACGACGCATCCTGCGCCTATTTTAGGCTCAGCGTTATGACATAACGATCCTACCGGACCACTTCCATGACCGATGCTGCCCTCGCCGAGACCCCTTCCGTGACACTGTCGGATCGCGCTGCCAAGCGCGTCGCGCGCATTCTCTCTAAGGAACCTGCGGGCACGATACTGCGCATCTCAGTATCGGGCGGAGGCTGCTCGGGCTTCCAGTATGAATATAATCTCGTGCAGGAGAGTGCGACCGAGGACGATCTCGTTCTGCAAAAGGGTGATGCCACTGTGCTCATCGATTCTATGAGCCTCGAGTTCATGGGTGGTTCCGAAATTGACTATGTCGACGATCTGATCGGCCAGGCTTTCCAGATCAAGAATCCCAACGCCGTGGCGTCCTGCGGCTGCGGCACGAGCTTCGCAGTCTAGCTTCACCTGTCTTTGCGCTGCCGCTAAGGTCTGGCGCAAAGGGAGGAATCGAAGGAATGACCAGCAAGATCGACGCCGTGATGGATGATGCCATCGCAAAAGGCTCAATCGTCGGAGGCGAACTGGCCGTAGCGCGGCATGGCGACCTCGTCTACCGCCGCGCCGCTGGCTGGTTTGATCGCGAGGCTGGAGTCCTCATGCCAGACAACGCGATTTATCGCCTGGCCTCGGTCACCAAGCCCATCGTTGCTGCCACCGCTCTGGCTATGGTCGACAAGGGGCTAATCAAGCTTGACGATCGCGTTAGCGAGCACATCCCTTGGTTTGCGCCGCGCCTTGAGAGTGGTGAAGCGGCTCCCATCACCATTCATCACCTCCTCACCCATACTGCGGGGCTATCCTACGCCTATCCCGCAGATCCAGAGATATCGACGGGGTTGGCAGCAAGCGAACAGAGCCTGCAGGAGAACTTCTCCCGTGTGGCGCTGCATCCACTCGATTACGAGCCGGGAAGTGCCTGGCAATACTCCGTCGCCATCGACGTGCTTGGCGCCGTTCTGACCGCTGTCCATGGGGGCTCGCTCGAGAATGCCGTGCATACCCATGTCACCGGACCGCTCGGCATGACAGAAACGGGCTTTTTCGTTGCTGACGAAGCACGACTCGCCAAGCCATATGCCGACGGCAGTCCGCCCACGCCCATGACAGATCCACAAGCGGTGCAGGGCGACAACGGTGTCGTAACCTTCTCGCCGTCGCGCATCTTCAGCAAGTCGGCGTTTCAGTCCGGTGGAGCGGGTATGGCTGGTACGCCGGCAGATATCCTGCGATTCCTTGAGACCCTACGCATCGGAGGTGGGCAGGCTCTGAGCAAGGCAAGTGTTGCTCTTGGCTTTTCTAACCGGATCGGCACCGTGCCACGCGCGGATGCAGGGCAGCGCTTCGGCTATTTCGGCGCTATAGTTGAAGATCCTGCAGAAGCCGATTCACCATCTGCCAAGGGCACCGTGAACTGGGGCGGCGTCTACGGCCATTCCTGGCTGATCGATCCGGCAAACGGGCTTACCCTCATTTCGATGAGCAATACTGCCCTTGAAGGGTGCACGGGCCGGTATCCGAAGGATATCATCCGTGCCGTATATGCTGAGCTGACCTGAACCGGAGACTTTTATGGCCATGCGCATCGCGACCTGGAACATCAACGGCATCAAGGCTAGGCTTGAACTTCTGGTGCGTTGGCTGGACGAGGAGAAGCCTGACATCGTTGGGCTTCAGGAGATCAAGACAGTCGACGAGGGCTTTCCTGCAGCCGAGATCGAAGCGCTCGGCTACAATGTCGTAACGCATGGCCAGAAGAGCTGGAACGGGGTAGCGCTGCTGTCCAAGGTGCCGTTCGACGAGGTTCATCGCGGTCTGCCGGGCGACGAAAGCGACGAACAGGCGCGCCTGATCGAAGGCGTTTTCTCGGTCGAAGGTGCAGCGATACGCGTGTGCAATATCTATCTTCCCAACGGCAACCCCGTCGATACCGAGAGATTCCCGTATAAGCTTCGATGGATGGATCGGCTGAATGCCTTCGTGGCTGGGCGGCTCCAGCTGGAGGAACCATTCATCCTAATGGGCGACTTCAACCTGATTCCTGCGCCGATCGACGCACATGATCCAGACGCGTGGTGGGGCGATGCGCTCTACCGCCCCGAAAGCCTTGAGAGGTTTCGCAGCCTCCGCAATATGGGGATGACGGACGCGCTACGCGCTGTGAACGGGGAGCAGATTTTCACCTTTTGGGACTTTCAGGCGGGCGCTTGGCGGAGAAATGCTGGCATTCGCATCGATCACCTGATGCTCTCTCCGCAAGCTGCTGACCGGCTGGACGATGTTCTGGTGCACAAGGATGTGCGTGGCTGGGACAAGCCGAGCGATCACGTGCCGGTGGAAGGCACTTTCAGCTTCTAAGCTATGCGCGGCTTGATGTTGCAGAGCGCTGAAGCCCGCATCCGAGCCTCGAACAGGGATTGATCTGCATGACAGAGATGCCCACCGGGTGGTCGGATACGGAGCCGGATGCAACGGCCGAGGTCCTCCACGTCGACGTAGACGGCTACGAGGGGCCGCTCGATCTTCTGCTCGATCTCGCACGCCGGCAGAAGGTCGATCTCGGCGCCATTTCGATCCTGGCACTGGCAGAACAATATCTGGCGTTTATCGCTACCATCCGCGAGCGACGTATCGAGGTCGCTGCCGACTACCTGGTGATGGCGGCATGGCTGGCCTATCTCAAAAGCCGGCTCATGGTGCCGCAAGCGCCCGGCGACGAAGAGCCTTCGGGTGAGATGCTGGCGGCGATGCTGCAATTTCGGCTCAAGCGGCTGGAAGCCATGCGTTTATCTGCCGCCAAGCTCCTCGAAAGACCAAGGCTCGGAATAAATGTTTATCCGAGAGGAATGCCGGAAGCCCTTCAGATTTCGCGCAAATCGATTTGGGAGGCGAGCTACTACGAGTTGCTGAAAGCCTATTCCACTCAGCGCGAACGCAACTCCATCGTAGAGTATCGTCCCGCCGCGCGAACCGTCTGGTCGCTGCAGGATGCACGCGATACCTTGCGGCGCTTGATTGGCGACAGTGCCGAGTGGATCGCGATGGATGAGTATCTAGCCGAGTATCTGGGACGAGCCGATGAACGGGCCACAGTGCGCGCGTCAAGCTTTGCCTCAAGTCTTGAATTGGTGCGGCAAGGCGAGATCGAGCTTCGCCAGAGCGAGACCTTCGGGCCAATATATCTGCGCCGCCGGCACAGCGGGCCGACATGAGCAACAGGTTCAGCGAAGTGCGCCAACGACAACTACGCATCCTGGAGGCACTGCTTTTTGCCAGCTCGGAACCGTTGTCGCTAGCCCAGATCGCGCCCTATCTCAGCGTAGGCGCTGACCTGCCAGCGTTGTTGGAAGAACTGCGTCGGCATTACTCATTACGCGGGGTCAACCTCGTCCGTCGCGGCGATCGATGGGCATTTCGCACCGCGGAGGACCTTGAATTTCTGTTGCGGCGCGAAGAAGAGGAGACGCGGCCGCTCTCCCGCGCCGCGCTGGAAACTCTGGCCATCATCGCCTACCACCAGCCATCCACACGCGCTGAAATCGAAGAGGTGCGGGGAGTGGCGACGGGTAAAGGGACACTGGACCTTTTGATGGAAGCAGGTTGGGTGCGTATGCGCGGGCGGCGGAGAACCCCAGGACGGCCCGTTACCTATGGCACGACAGACGCCTTCCTCGACCATTTCGGGCTCGAAGGTCTGGGTGATCTGCCAGGCCTTGAAGAGCTGAAAGGCGCAGGCCTCTTGTCCTCGCGCCTTCCCTCGACCCTGCAGATCCCACTTCCGTTCTCCGGCGAGCTGCGCGAGGACGAGGATCCGCTGGCGCCCGGTGACGCTGGTGAAGCGGCCGATGAGCTGGACCGCGATTGACTGCAGTTTCCCACGCGTTCTTCTTGCTGTTGGCGCTTTCGTGAGGACGAGCGGGCAACACGTTCTTGTGTTTGCCTGCGATTGAACCTATTTCTGGGCCAATCTATCGCGTGTAACGCGTTCTGGTAGTTTGGGAGATCAATATGCACGCGCCATCCATCTGGGGCATTCTCGTTGTCGCCGTCGTCGTCATTCTCTTGTTCGGCCGCGGAAAGATCTCTGGCATGATGGGCGAAGTCGCGTCAGGAATCAAAGCCTTCCAGAAAGGCATGAAGGACGACGACAAGCCGGTCGAACGCGTCACCACGAGCGCCGAAGTCGAAGCGCGCGAAGTCGATCGCAGCAAGGACGCTTAAGTCACTTTCCTGCTGACTGCATGGAGCCCTTTGGCTCTCGGAGACTATTGAGATGATCGGCCTCAGCTGGACAGAGATGCTGGTGATCGGCGTCGTGGCGCTGATTGTCATCGGACCCAAGGATTTGCCGGTCGTCATGGGGCGGATCGGCAAGGTGGTCGGACAGATCAGGCGCATGGGTGCGGAATTCCAGCGCGAGATCAACCGGACTACGGGCCTCGACGAAGTCCGCAACCTGCGCAACTCCATTACCGCGCCGCTCAAGAAATCCGCCGATGAAATTCGGCGTGAGTTCAACGCGATGACACCGACCGGCCCGCAGCCGAGCGGAGCGATCAAGCCGTCCGACCCCAAGTCGGAAAGTGTGGTCGACGAGTTGCGCAACGCGGCAGGCATGCAGCCAACCAAGAAGACGAATGACGAGATCGCTGCCGAGGCAGGGTTCAAGCCCAGCGCGCCTATCAAGGCCGCTCAGGTTACTCCGGCGCCAAGTGTAACGCCTGTTCCGACCGGGGAGGTTACGGCGATCGAGTTGCCGTCAGTGGCAGTAACAGCGCCTCCTCCTGCCAAGAAGGTCCGCGCCCCGCGCAAAAAGGCGGAAACCTCCAGCGCCGCAGATGCGAGCACGGAGGCGGTAAAGCCCGAGCGCAAAACGAGGGCAAGGCCCTTAACTTCGAGCGATGCCAGCACGGCAGCAGAAACCCCGGCCAGGAAGCTTCGTGCGCCTCGGGCCAAGCCCGCTGATACGGCAGAAAAGAATTGACGATGGCGGACGCCAAGGCTCAGATCGACAACAAGAGCAAAGACACAGACGACGAGCTCGCCGGCAGCGAAGCCCCGCTGCTCGATCATCTTATCGAGCTGCGTAAGCGCCTGATCCATAGCGCCATCGCAATCATCGTTATGATGATCATCTGCTTCATTTTCGCGGGCCAGATCTTCGACATACTGCTCAACCCGTATCGCTCCATCTATCCCAATCCGGGAGATATGGAGCTGATTTACACGGCGCCGCAGGAATTCTTCTTCACCCAGCTCAATCTCGCTTTTTTTGGCGCAGTCTTCCTGGGTTTCCCCTATCTTGCCTCGCAGGTTTATGGGTTCGTCGCGCCGGGGCTCTACAAGCATGAGCGCAAGGCACTCATTCCGTATCTTGTTGCGACGCCGATTTTCTTCCTTCTTGGCGCAGGGATGGTCTATTTCATCGTCCTGCCGCTGGCTCTTGGCTTCTTTGCCGGCATGCAGACCGACGAAATCAAGCTTCTGGCTCGAGTTTCGGAATATCTCAGCCTCGCAATGACGCTGATCCTCGCATTCGGCGTCTGTTTCCAGTTGCCTGTCGTCTTGACGCTCCTGGCACAGATCGATCTCGTCAATGTCGAGATGCTGCGAAAGGGGCGGCGCTACGCTATCGTAGGCATCCTCGCGCTGGCTGCTTTCGTCTCGCCGCCTGATCCGATCTCCCAGATCGGCCTTGCCATGCCGATGTATGGTCTTTACGAACTCGCCATCATTTCGGTTCGGATGGTCCAGAAAAGGCGCGAGGCCGCCTTGGCAGCGCAGGCTGCCAATCTTTCCGGATCTTCCTCCGAATAGCTGTGCCGCGCCGCGCGGGGCACAGCTGAGTGCCCGCGGCGCTGGCAGGCGTGCCACGGGCTTCGCAACCCTCGACCTGCCATTCAACCAGAGGCGGGCAGGGGCCCGTATGACCGATGTTCGATATCAAGTGGATCAGAGCTAACGCCGAAACATTCGATGCTGCCGTTTCCCGGCGCAAGAACGTTTCTGTGCGCTCCTCCGACCTGCTAGCCATCGACGATCGGCGTCGGGCCATCATCGCGCGCCTCAACGAAGCGCAGGAAAGGCGCAATGCGCTTTCCAAGCAGATCGGCCAGGCCAAGGCTCAAAAGGATGAGGCCAAGGCGCAGGAGCTGATGGCGGAAGTGAGCCGTCTCAAGGACTCCATTCCAACCGGCGAGGCCCAGGAACGTGCGATTGAAGCCGAACTGCGCTCGGCGCTCTCCGTCATCCCCAATCTTGCCCTTGAGGATGTTCCTGAAGGCGGCGACGAAAGCGACAATGTCGAATATTTCGGCGCAAATGGCACTGCGGCTACTGCAGCGGCCCAGCGGCCGGGCAAGCCTCAGCTATCGTTTGCTGCCAAGGAACATTATGAACTGAGCGTAGCACACAAGGACATGGACTTCGAGGTTGCCGCCAAGCTCTCGGGTAGCCGTTTCGTGGTGCTCAAAGGTCATCTCGCGCGTCTCGAACGGGCGCTGGGGCAGTTCATGCTCGATCTCCACACCACCGAGCACGGTTACCTCGAAGTACAGCCGCCGCTGCTGGTGCGTGACGATGCCTTGTTCGGCACCAACCAGTTGCCCAAGTTCGAGGAAGATCTGTTCTTCACCCCTCATGGCGAATCCCGCCTCGCGCTGATCCCAACAGCCGAGGTGCCGCTGACCAATATGGTTCGCGAGTCGATTTTGGCTGAAGAGGAACTGCCGCTGCGCCTCAGCGCGCTGACCCCTTGTTTCCGTTCCGAAGCGGGTTCTGCCGGACGCGACACGCGCGGCATGCTGCGCCAGCACCAGTTCGACAAAGTCGAGATGGTGTCGATCACGACGCCTGAAGAATCGATCAATGAGCACGAGCGGATGCTTGCTTGCGCCGAAACTGTGATGCAGCGGCTTGGGCTGCATTATCGCGTCATGTTGCTGTGCACCGGCGACATGGGCTTTGGGGCGCGCAAAACTTACGACATCGAAGTCTGGCTGCCGGGGCAGGACACTTATCGCGAGATTTCTTCTGTTTCGCTATGCGGTGACTTCCAGGCCCGCCGCATGGAAGCACGCTATCGGCCCGCTGGCGAAAAGCAGGCGCCGCGATATGTCCACACTCTCAATGGCTCCGGCACCGCTGTTGGACGTTGCCTGATCGCAGTGATGGAGAACTATCAGCAAGAAGACGGCTCTGTGCTGATTCCGGAGGCGCTGCAGCCCTACATGGGCGGCCTCACAAGCATCGGGAGCAAGTAAGCCATGCGCATCCTCATCACCAATGACGATGGTGTGGATGCGCCAGGCATCGCCATCATGGCCGACATTGCCGCGGCACTGTCGGACGACGTCTGGATCGTCGCTCCAGACGATAACCAGTCTGGGGCGGGGCACCGTTTTACCTTCGGCCGCGAACTCCAGGTAGATCAGCGCGGCCCGCGCCGGTTCGCTATCGTCGGCGGTTCGCCGGCAGACTGCGTGGTTGCGGGCATGACGCACCTGCTCGGCGGCCAGCCCGCGGACCTGGTGTTATCAGGCGTGAATGCGGGCCAGAACCTCGGTGATATCGTTCATTGCTCGGGCACTGCGGCAGGCGCGCGCGAGGGCGCCTTGCACGGGGCTGTAGGGATCGCCATGAGCCAGGCCATCGATTACCAACGCAGTCGTACGGTCGACTGGTCCAACGCGAGCCGCTTTGGCATTGCTGCCGTTCAGGCAATTCTCGAGACCAAGGGCCAGCATGACGTCTTCTACAACGTGAACTTCCCCGCCTGCAGCGTCGAAGACGTTCAGGGCATCGCCGCAGTGGCGCATCAGCGCTTCCCCCGTGCGGCGTTCAGCTATCGTGAGGCGGATGACGGGCAAGGGTTCTACATCACCATCCCTGAGACGCCTACGCCGCTCGATCCCACGGCCGACTATGAGGTTCTCAGGCAGAACCGGAAGATCACGGTTACGCCTTTTGCCCTTCAGCAAACCGAAAAAGTTGCGCTGAATGCACTTGCCTCCCTCAGCCTTGGCTGAGTGAGGTATTCTTAACCTTACCCAATCCCAAACACGCCCCTTCGTATCTCACTCAAATCGCAGCGGTCTTAAACTCGTCTTTACCTTGCCATCCTAATCTCGAATCCAGTGTTAAGTACCTGCGTACGAGTTAGCCGATGCGTAAAAACCTGCTTTCCAGGGTGCCCAAGGGTACAGTCGCCGTGGCTGGTCTGTTGGTGGCGACAGTTGCTCTGTCTGGCTGCTCCAGTCTCGGTGCCCGTAGCTTTGGTGATCCCACGACGACTGGCTCGGTCGCGCAGTCAGCGCCGCCTGCCACGATCAATCAGCCAATGCCGCCTTCGATCGGCGCCCAGCAGAATATGCAGGTCGCTGAAGCCCGCTTCCTTCCGCCCGCTCCGCTAGGCGGCGGCTGGGCTGGTGGGGCTGTCCAAAACAACTCTCCTGTTCAGTCCAGCTTCACCCAGCCGATGGCCGCGACGTCTCCGGTCGCTTTGGGCGCCAGTGCGCCCACGGTTCAATCCCAGGACCTTCCTGTACTGAGTAATTCCGCTTCCATGGGAACCCAGCAAGCCATGCCCGCCATGCAGACCCCGGCCGCCGCGCCAACCATGCCGCCATCCCTTGCCGTCGGCAGCCTGCCCACCAGCGCTCCTGCGCCTAGCCCCAATTCTTCCCTCCCGGTCAACAGCAGCGTGCCCACTTCGGCGGCCACTGCGCCCTCCGGTGGCTACACGCACACCATTGCCGGCGGTGAGTCGCTCTACACGATCGCCCGCCGCTACGAAGTGACGACGCAGGCTCTGGTCCAGGCAAACAACCTTTCCTCCCCTGACAAGATCGTGGTGGGGCAGCAGCTGGTGATCCCGGGTCGCCCCGATCTCGTGCGGACGCCGCAAACCGCATCCCAGCCTGTACAGGTTGCGAGCGTCGCGCCAGGCAATGCTTCGTCTCCCGCGCCTCTGACGCGTCCGCAGGAAGCTGCAGCGCCGCAGCAGGCGGCAGCAACGCCCACACCCGCGCCGGCTGCAACTCCAGTCGCAGCGCCGACGCAGGCGGCCGCACCCACTCAGGTTGCCAATGTGCCTGCAGCTGCGGAGCCCGTTGCCTCGGGCAATGACAAGTTCCGCTGGCCCGTGAGTGGACGGGTCATCACCGACTTTGCCGCCTCGCGTGGCACTGGTATCAATATCGACGTGCCGGAAGGCTCGACCGTCAAGGCCGCTGAGAATGGTACGGTCATCTATGTCGGTTCCGGCGTGGAAGGCTACGGCAACCTGATCCTGATCCGTCATCCCAATGGCTATGTCTCAGCCTATGCCCACCTTAAGGGCATGAGCGTTGCAAAGGGTGCCGTTGTTGGCCGCGGCGACGCGATCGGTACTGTGGGCATGTCTGGTTCGGTGTCCAAGCCACAGCTTCACTTCGAGCTGCGCAAGGGTGCGACGCCAGTCGATCCGATGCCGCTGCTGGCCAGTTAAAGCGGACATCGCTGCTGAAGAAAAGGCCGGTGCACTGCATCGGCCTTTCGCTTTGCAGGCCTCAAACCGCTTTACCCTGTTCGCCTGCCAACGTCCGGATAAGTTGCATGGCAACGCGGCCCGAGCGCGCCCCACGCGTTGCAGCCCATTCGATGGCCCGTGCCCGCAAAGTTTCTTCACTCAGGCCAAGGTCATAAAAATCGGCATAGCCGCGGACCATGGCGAGATATGTGTCCTGATCCGAAATGTGGAACCCGAGCCACAGGCCGAAGCGATCGGAGAGCGAGACCTTTTCTTCCACGGCTTCGCTCGGGTTGATAGCTGTCGAACGCTCGTTTTCGATCATATCTCGCGGCATCAGGTGCCGCCGGTTCGAGGTCGCATAAAACAGCACATTGTCCGGCCGGCCCTCGAGCCCTCCGTCGAGAATCGTCTTGAGGGATTTGTAGCTGGTCTCGCCCTGGTCGAAACTGAGATCGTCACAGAAGATAATGATCCGGGCGTCGGTGCCTGCGATTTTGCGCATCAACTGTGGAAGCGTCTCGAGGTCTTCGCGAGCGATTTCGATCAGCACAAGCCGCCGGAAGCCCTCCCGGCCAGCGATATCGGCGTGTATAGCCTTGACCAGCGAGCTCTTGCCCATGCCGCGCGCGCCCCAGAGCAGGGCATTGTTGGCGCCGTGTCCCCGGGCGAATTGCTCGGTGTTCTTCAATAGCTCGTTGCGCACGTGGTCGATGCCGCGCAGCATCTGCAGCGGCACGCGGCTGACATGCGGAACGGCTAGTAAGCTGTTCGATTCGCCTTGCCAGTGAAAGGCATCGGCCGCTTCTAGTTCGAGAGCGTCGGCGCCATCGTTCGCCGGAGCCATCGACGCGGCGATAGCCTCGAGCGCAGTCGCGATGCGGCCTAGATATTCCTTGGTTTTCACCACTTCAGTTCCTTGCTTGGGGCGCGGCAACATGTTCCCCGATTGGCTTTGCAATCATTAGGGGGCAAATGTATAGTCCGCGCGATTTTGGCCGGGGTGCAAGTGCACAAGACCCCATTCGCGTCTAGTCTTTCAGCCACCCGGCTGCCTGGCGCTCTTCTCCCCCAATACCCAAGAAACGACAAGGAGTTCGCCTGATGTTTGTAACGCCCGCTTTTGCTCAGGATGCAGGGGCACCCGCCGCGGGAGGATTTGCCGACGTTTTGATCCAGCTGATGCCGATCGTGCTGCTGGTTCTGATCTTCTGGCTCCTGATCTTCCGCCCGCAGCAGAAGCGCTTGAAGGCACAGCAGGCGATGCTGGCTGCCATTCGTCGTGGCGACACAGTCGTGACTACCGGCGGCATCGTCGGTAAGGTGACCAAGGCTGTCGATGGCGAGGATCTCGAGGTCGAGATCTCCCAGGGCGTCAAGGTCAAGCTGGTCCGCGGCATGGTGGCGGATGTCCGCTCCAAGGCTGAGCCGGTCAACGACAACAAGCCGGCCTAAGCCGGATCGCTTCAGCCGGAGCCCCGCTAGGCTCCGGCTTCTTGCTTTTTTAGGACGCCGTAGATGAACCAGTCGCCGTTCCGCGTTGCCATCATCCTGATCGTCGCACTCGCGGGTATTCTGTTTGCAGCTCCGAATTTCCTGCCCCAGCAGGTGCGGGACTCCTTGCCTGGATGGCTGCCTCAGCCTGGGCTGGTGCTTGGGCTCGATCTGCAGGGCGGCTCTCATCTTCTGCTTGAAGTCGATCGCGCCGGCATTGTCGCACAACGTCTGAGCGACGTTCGCCGCGACGCCCGCAATGTCCTCGCCAATCAGAACGGCATCGGCAATCTCATCACGACCGATGAGGCAAACAACGCCATCTATATCGAGCTGACGGACCCGACCCAGAAAGAGCAGGCCATCTCTGTTCTTCAGGGCATCCAGAACACAATCAACAACTCGATGTTCTCTGCCGGCGTCGGCGTCAACGAACTCGCCTTTGGCGAACGTCCGGATGGGCGGCTTTCGATTACTCTGACGCCCGATGGCATCACGCAGCGCATGAGCTCGCTCGTCGCGCAATCCATCGAAGTCATCCGCAGCCGTATCGATGAACTGGGCACCACCGAGCCAACGATCCAGCGTCAGGGCGACACCCGCGTTCTTGTGCAGGTTCCCGGATTCGGGGATTCCACGCGCCTCAAGAACATCGTCTCCCAGACTGCCCGCCTGACCTTCCACATGGTCTATCCCGGCCTCACTGCAGACCAGGCGGAAGCTCAGGGCCTTCCGGCAGGAACCATTATTGTTCCGAGCCAGGATGGCGGTCGCGAACTGCTCTTTGAAGACGTTGCTCTCGGCGGTGAATCGCTCGTCGATGCTCAGCCGTCCTACGATGCACAGCGCGCCATTCCGGTAGTCAGCTTCCGGTTTGATACGCGCGGCGCCATCACCTTCGGCGAAATAACCTCGCGCAACGTAGGTCAGCGCTTCGCCATCGTCCTCGACAACACCGTCATAACCGCGCCGGTCATACAGCAACCAATCACCGGCGGTTCCGGTCAGATCAGCGGCAATTTCACGACTGCCTCGGCCAATGACCTTGCCGTGCTGTTGCGCGCGGGTGCTCTGCCTGCCAGCCTCAATGTGATCGAAGAGCGCACGGTTGATGCCAGCCTCGGTGCCGATTCCATCCAAGCCGGTTTTACTGCCGGCGTCGTGGCTTCGGTCCTCGTCGTGACCTTCATGGTCATCGCCTATGGCCTCTGGGGCGTCTTCGCCAACGTCTCGCTGGTGCTCAATATCATCCTGATCTTTGCCGCACTTTCGACACTCGGCGCCACGCTGACCTTGCCGGGTATCGCTGGTATCGTGCTGACCATAGGCATGGCGGTTGATGCCAACGTGCTGATCTACGAACGCATGCGGGAAGAGCAACGGGCCGGACGAACGCCGCTGCAGGCGATCAATGCCGGGTTCGAGCGCGCCTGGGGAACCATCGTCGACTCCCACCTCACCCAGCTCGTCGCAGCCATCGTGCTCTATTTCATGGGTTCGGGACCGGTTCAGGGCTTTGCCGTGACGCTCGGCCTCGGCATTCTGACTTCACTCTTCACCTCCTACACAGTCACCTCCTATCAGGTGAACCTGTGGTACAAGCGCGTCCGCCCTAAAGAGCTCAAGATCCAGCACTTCCGGTTCATTCCGGATGGGACCAAGATTCCGTTCATGAAGATCTCGCGCTATGTCATTGCGCTTTCGATCGTCATGTCGGTGATTTCCGTCGGCGCCGCCTACTTCAAGGGCTTCAACCTCGGCATCGACTTCGTTGGCGGCACCGCTATCGAAGTTCAGCATCAGGGTGGACCGGCTGATGCCGGACGCGTCCGCGAACTCTTAAGCGGTCTGGAGCTCGGGGAAATACAGGTGCAGGGCTTTGGCACACCCGAAGATCTGCTGATCCGTGTGCAGGCGCAGGAAGGCGGCCAGTCGGCCGATCAGATCGCGGTGCAGCAGGTGCAGGATGCTCTCGCAGGAGATAACTACGAGGTGCGGCGAACAGAGGCCGTGAGCGGGACGGTTTCGGGCGAACTCGCCTGGACCGGCACGATCGCCGTCATCATCGCGCTCGTATGTATCCTCATCTACATCTGGTTCCGCTTCGAGTGGCAATTCGCCCTGGCTGCCGTGACGACCACGTCTCACGACATCATCATGACTATCGGCCTGTTCTCGATCACGGGGCTGGAATTCAATCTGAGTTCGATCGCTGCGGTCCTGACGCTCGTGGGTCTGTCACTTAATGAAACCGTGGTCGTATCCGACCGTATACGTGAGAACCTGGTCAAGTACCGGAAGATGCCGCTGCCGGAATTGATCGACCTGTCGATCAACCAGACGATCGTGCGAACGTCTTTGACCCAGTTCACGGTTCTGCTCGCGCTCGTGCCGCTGGTGCTGTTCGGCGGCGAGGCTTTGCGCAGCTTCACCATAGCAATGACGTTTGGGTCGCTTGTGGGCATGTACTCCTCGGTTATCGTCAACGGCCCGATCCTCATCAACTTCGGTCTCAAGCAGAAGACCGACGAAGAGCTGACCTCCAAGAAAGAGAAGACGACGGATGGCGCATCCGTCTGATCAAACATCATCAGGCGCGGGACATTTCCCGCGCCAGGTCGGCATCGACGCCTATGGCAATAGCGGGTTCCGCTTCGCCGAGATGTCACACCGCGGTTCGCTGCTCTGCCTGCCTTCCGGCATGCACGGGTGGGAGGTCACCACACCTGAGCAACTGACGCTTGCAAGTCTCAAGCCGGTATTCGACCTTGCCGATCAACTCGATGTTCTCATGATCGGACTCGGCACGGACATCATGGCTATCGATCCTGCGATCAGGGCAGCTTTCCGCGAGCGCAGGGTGATCATCGAGGCTGTCGGAACCGGTAGCGCTATACGAACCTATAACGTCTTGCTGGCGGAAGAGCGCGCCGTCGCAGGCGCCTTTATCGCTGTCGAGAACGCGCGCTGATGGCGTCCGAAAGTTTCGCCTATTCAGCGCAGGTCTTGCGGGAAACCGATCGGGACCGATATCTCGCGACACTGGCGCTTCCAGCCGAAGCGCGTGACGGCGTGACTGCGCTGCTTGCCTTCAATGCAGATGTCGCGGCCATAAGAGAGCGGGTGACGGGACCTGCGCCAGGGGAGATCCGGCTGCAGTGGTGGAACGACGCGCTGAGTGGCGATGGCCATGGCGCGGTGCGGCAGAACCCTTTGGCCGATGCGCTGCTCGATACGCTGGATCGCTATGCCCTTCCGCCCGGCACGCTGCAAAGACTGATTGGGGCGAGGCGCTTCGACCTTTACGACGATCCCATGCCAGACCTCGAATCGTTTGAGGGCTATGCCGGAGAGACAGCAGCGACACTGTTGCAGCTGTCGGCGATGATCCTCAATGACGGGCTCGCGGTCGAACACGGGGACGCCGCCGGCCATCTCGGCGTTGCGCAGGCCATGGTTGGGCATCTTCGTGCCTTTGGACACGTTTCTGCTCAAGGACGCATCATGCTGCCGTGGTCGATCCTCGCAGCGAACGGCGTTCGTGAAGGCGAGATTTTCACGGCAACAGATAGCGAGGGCCTCCACGCGGCGCTCAGCCAGGTAGCAGACCTCGCCAAAGAGCACCTCGCCAAGGCCAGGCCTGCCATCGCGGCGCTTCAGCCGAAGTTGAGGCCGGCATTCGCGATTCTACCCGTTGTCGAGGCGCAGCTCCTCCATTGGGTGCGGAACGGCGAAACGCCATTCAGTTTGCCCCGCGACGATGCCGACTGGCGGAAGATTGCGCGGATCACCTGGTGGACCCTGCGCAATCGCTAGCGGAGGAACGGCGGAATGCCGCCGTTCGACTTGGGGTGCTACTGCCAGGCTTTCAGGTCTTCGAGGGCGCGGCTTGTTATCGCCTTGCGCTTGGCGATTGTTTTTTCCGGCCCTCGCCAGCGCTTCACGCCTTCAGGCTTGGTAATGCTCACCTCGGGGAACAAGCCAAAATTGACGTTCATGGGCTGAAAACTACGCGCACCGCTATAGCTTTCCGCTTCGATGTGGCCACCAGTTATGTGGCCGATGAGAGCGCCGAAGGCAGTTGTGACTGGCGGAAGCGGCAGCGTTTCCCCTCGGGCTTCCGCTGCAGTCAGACGGCCGGTGATCAGGCCTACGGCGGCGCTTTCGACATAGCCTTCCACGCCTGTCACCTGTCCCGCGAAGCGAACACGCGGGTCTGCCTTGAGGCGCATGTCCGGCCCGAGCACTTTGGGTGAGTTGATGAAGGTGTTGCGGTGCAACCCGCCCAAGCGGGCAAACTGGGCATTCTCCAGCCCCGGAATCATCCGGAAGATCTCGGTCTGGATGCCGTAACGCATCTTGGTCTGAAAGCCGACCATGTTCCAGAGGGTGCCCAGCGCATTGTCCTGCCGCAGCTGCACAATGGCATACGGCTTGACGGTCGGGTTGCGGGGATTGGTGAGGCCAACCGGCTTCATCGGTCCGTGCCGCAGAGTCTCGGGGCCGCGCTCGGCCATCACTTCGATCGGCAAACAACCGTCGAAATAGGGGACCTTCTCCCAATCTTTGAATTCATGAAGCGGAGCCGATTTCAGTGCCTCGACAAAGGCGTAGTACTCGTCCCGGTCCATGGGCAGGTTGAGGTAGTCAGCTCCAGTGCCGCCAGGGCCAGCCTTGTCATAGCGCGACTGCTTCCATGCGATGTCATGGTTGATGCTGTCATAATGAACGATGGGCGCGATAGCGTCGAAAAAGGCGAGAGAGTCTTCACCCGTTTTGGCAAGGATCGCGTCTGCAAGAGCCGGCGAGGTGAGGGGACCGGTTGCGATGATGACGTGACGCCAGTCCTCGGGCGGCCAGCCGTTGAGCTCCTCGCGCACCACGGTGATCCGCGGGTGATCTTGGATCGCCTGCGTGACCGCGCCGGAAAATCCATGACGGTCGACCGCAAGAGCGCCGCCTGCTGGAAGCTTGTGCTCGTCGGCCGCCCGCATGATGAGGGAATTGCAGCGGCGCATTTCCTCATGAAGAAGCCCGACGGCGTTCTGTTCGTGATCGTCGGAACGGAAGGAGTTGGAGCAGACGAGCTCGGCGAAATCGTCCGTCGAGTGCGCGTCGGTTGCTTTGACGCCGCGCATTTCGTGGAGGATCACGGTTGCGCCAGCCTCGGCGGCTTGCCATGCGGCTTCAGAGCCGGCGAGACCGCCGCCGATGATGTGAATAGGTTCGTTTGACATGGCGAGCCAGATAGCAAGCCCGCCATGCCGCGGCAATGGCCGAATTAGGCGGCGCGACGCTCGTGGCGGCCCTCGTTGATCTCTTCTGCGATTTTGCTGCAGAAGGCATCGAGATCGCCCGGATTGCGGCTGGTGATCAGACCCTGGTCGGTGACGACCTGGCTATCTTCCCAGAGACCGCCGGCATTGATGACATCGGTCTTGATGGAGTTGAAGGACGTGACCTTGCGGCCCTTCACAAGGCCGGCTTCAATGAGGAGCCAAGGCGCGTGACAGATCGCGGCGACCACTTTTTTCTGCTGCCAGAAGGACTTGATGAAGGAAAGCACACTCTGTTCGACGCGCAGGAGGTCGGGGTTGATCTGACCACCCGGCAAAACCAGGGCGTCGTAATCGTCCGCCTTGACCTCGGAAAGCACCTTGTCGACGGGCACGGCATTGCCCCAGTCGTCCTTGTCCCAGCCTTTGACTTCACCCGCCTCGAGCGAAACGACATGCACCGTGGCGCCAGCTTCGCGAAGCGAGTTGAGGGGGACTTCAAGTTCGGATTGTTCAAAGCCGTTTGTGGCGACGATGGCGATATTTTTACCAGAAAGATTCTGCACGGGGATAACTCCTTTGTTTGGTTCGCTGGGGGAACGGTGAGGAGTCGCCGCGGTTCCTGAAATGCCGATCATAAGGCGTCAGAAACGGAAACACCCGCATCTCACAGAGAAGCGGGTGTTCGGTTTACAGTATTCGCGCAGTATACTTCAGAGCGAATTTGCATGATCGCGGGCAATGCGATTGATGTCGGTGCGGTTGATGCCCAGGTCGTTGAGCTGACGATTGTCGAGCGAAGCGAGTTCACGAACGGTCTGCTGGTAAGCGGCCCATTTCTTGAAGGTCTTGCGGATGTCCATTTGGTTTCTCCTGTCGTTTGCAGGGAGAGGTATAGTCAAAACTGTCCGTGGGGAGCAGATAGAGTTTGGTCAGATAAGCCATGCATTCCTTGCAGGGCCTTTGTGGGGATCGTTCACCTTCGATTCAGCTTGAGGGCAAGACAAAGGCCGCCGGGGTGTGCTCCGGCGGCCTTGGGTAGGGTGAGGGACAAAGATGGTCAGCGGTCGAAAAGAGACCGCGTCATCTTGGAGAAGTCCGGACCGGAAATCCCAAGCATATCGGCGTCGCGCGTGGAGGGAACGTCCATTTCCCGCAGGCTCTGCTTGATGTCGATGAGGCGCTTCACACGCCAGACGGCTCGTACAAACATGGGTCAAATCCCCTGTTGTGGTGGCAGCACGAGAGGAGGATGGGCCGGTTTGCGGATCTGCGCCAGAGGGGCAGGAGCAGGCACGACATGCGTGCGGCGCATGGCATTTTCATGGAACTGACATGAACATTATGCGCCTCAACCACGCTTTATGCTGTCCATGTGTTACCATCTCGCTAACACAAAGGCGCTGTTAACGCCGATTGGTCAGCGCGTCGACATGCGGCAGCGGTTTCTCGCCGGAAGGGGATTGGAGAGAAAAGTGTGGGCCGCTATTCAGCGGCCCGGGTCGCATATTGCGGACGCCGGTCCATGACTTCCTTGAGGAAGGTTCCTGTATGCGAGCGCGGATTGGCGGCGACGACCTCTGGCGTGCCTATGGCCACCACTTCGCCACCCCCATCGCCCCCTTCGGGCCCCATGTCGATGATCCAGTCGGCCGTCTTGATGACTTCGAGATTATGCTCGATCACCACGACGGTGTTGCCGCCATCGACCAACTCATGGAGCACTTCGAGGAGTTTGGCCACGTCGTGGAAGTGAAGCCCCGTGGTTGGCTCGTCGAGCATGTAGAGCGTACGGCCGGTCGCGCGCTTGGAAAGCTCCTTGGAGAGTTTTACGCGCTGCGCTTCGCCGCCGGACAGGGTTGTGGCGGGCTGGCCCACCTTGACATAGCCAAGACCGACCCGCTGAAGCGTAGCGAATTTGTCACGGATCGTTGGCACGGCCGAGAAGAATTCGACGCCCTCGTCGATGGTCATATCGAGAATGTCGGAAATCGACTTGCCCTTGAACTGCACCTCAAGGGTTTCGCGATTGTAGCGCTTGCCCTTGCAAACGTCGCAGGTGACGTAGACGTCGGGCAGGAAGTGCATCTCGATCTTGAGAACGCCATCGCCCTCGCACTTTTCGCAGCGGCCGCCTTTGACGTTGAAGGAGAAGCGGCCAGGCCCGTAACCGCGTGCTTTCGCTTCCGGCAGGCCGGCGAACCATTCGCGCAGCGGCGTGAAGGCGCCGGTATAGGTTGCGGGATTGGAGCGGGGGGTGCGGCCGATCGGGGATTGGTCGATGTCGATGACCTTATCGAGGAACTCGAGGCCAGTCAGAGACTGGTGCGGGGCAGGGACCACACGGGCGCCATTCAGACGCCGTGCGATGGCCTGATACATGGTGTCGATCATCAGGGTGGACTTGCCGCCCCCAGAAACGCCGGTGATGGCGACAAACATGCCGAGCGGGACGTCGACCGAAACATTCTTGAGATTGTTGCCGGTGGCGCCCTTGACCGAAAGCGCCTTGCCTTTTTTGCCTTCGCGCCGTTCAGCGGGCAGCGGAATGCCCATGCGGCCAGAAAGGTATTTACCGGTCAGGGAATCGGGATGATCGAGAATGTCCTGAGGCGTGCCCTCGGCAACGATATTGCCGCCGTTGACGCCGGCACCGGGGCCGATGTCGAGAACATAGTCGGCAGTGAGGATCGCATCTTCGTCGTGCTCGACGACGATGACCGTATTGCCGAGATCGCGCAGGCGCTGCAGCGTTTCGAGAAGACGCGCATTGTCGCGCTGGTGGAGCCCGATGGAGGGCTCGTCGAGCACATAGAGCACGCCCGTCAGGCCGGAACCAATCTGCGATGCGAGGCGGATGCGCTGCGATTCACCGCCCGACAGGGTGCCGGAATTGCGGGACATGGACAGGTATTCAAGGCCCACATCGTTAAGGAAGTTCAGGCGTTCGCGAATCTCCTTGAGGATACGCTCGCCGATCTGCGATTGGGTCTCGGTGAGCTTGTCGGACAGCTCCACGAACCACTTCGAGGCGACCTTGATCGACATGTCGCTGACCTGGCCGATATGGAGACCATCGATCTTGACCGCCAGCGTCTCGGGCTTGAGGCGATAGCCGCCGCAGGCAAGGCAGGGCTTGGCGGACATGTATTTTTCGATTTCCTCGCGCATGCCGGCGCTCTCGGTTTCCCGGTAGCGGCGCTCGAGGTTGCCGATGACGCCTTCAAAAACCTTCGACGTCTTGTATTGGCGCAAGCCATCGTCATAGACAAAGTCGATCTTGGTCTTGTCGGTGCCGTAAAGCACGGCGTGCTGCACATCGAGCGGCAGCGCGTTCCAGGCTGTGCCGGTCGAAGCACCATAGTGCTTCACCACAGCCTGCAGGGTTTGCTGGTAATAGGGCGCGCTGGTCTTGGACCAGGGGAGGATCGCGCCATCGCGCAGCGACAGGGTCGGGTCGGGTACGACCTGATCGGAGTCTATCTTCTGCTCGGTACCGAGACCATCGCATACCGGACAGGCGCCAAAAGGATTGTTGAACGAAAAGAGGCGCGGCTCGATCTCGGCAATGGTGAAGCCGGAAACCGGGCAGGCAAACTTTTCCGAAAAGGTGATCTGACGTGCGGAGCCGTCCGCGTTCTTCTCGTCGGCAAATTCAACAAGCGCAATACCGTCGGCCAGCTTGAGCGCGGTTTCAAAACTCTCGGCCAAGCGGCCGGAGATGTCGGGCGAGACGACGACGCGGTCCACCACCACTTCGATATCGTGCTTGAACTTCTTGTCGAGCGCCGGGGCATCTTCGATTTCGTGATATTCGCCGTCGATCTTGACGCGCTGAAAGCCCTTGCGCATCAGATCGGCCAGTTCCTTCTTGAACTCGCCTTTGCGACCGCGCGCGATGGGCGCGAGCATATAGAGACGCGTGCCTTCGGGCAGTTCAAGGGTGCGATCGACCATCTGGCTGACGGTCTGGCTTTCGATCGGCAGACCCGTGGCGGGCGAGTAAGGAATGCCAACGCGCGCAAAGAGCAGACGGAGATAGTCGTAGATTTCGGTGACGGTACCCACTGTCGAGCGTGGATTGCGTGAGGTGGTTTTCTGCTCGATGGAAATGGCGGGCGAAAGCCCCTCGATGTGCTCGACATCGGGCTTTTGCATCATTTCGAGGAACTGGCGGGCGTAAGCGGACAGCGACTCCACATAGCGGCGCTGGCCTTCGGCATAGATGGTATCGAAAGCCAGAGACGATTTGCCCGAGCCCGACAGCCCAGTCATGACGATCAGGCTGTCACGCGGCAGCTTGACGTCGATGCCCTTCAAATTGTGCTCGCGGGCGCCGCGCACGATGATTTCGCGGTTCTGGCTGGGCGTAGGCTTCATCATATCAGTCCATGGCTCGGTGCGCCGCAAGCAGCACGACGGCGGAGGTCACATTGGGGCGTGGCAGCGGGAAGACCCGAGAAATAGGTGCGCAACGGGACTTTCGCAAGCGCGTATAGCGCATGGCCGAACAAACGGTTGATCACAGCATCGCCTCTTGCCGGAACGAACATAAGTAGAACGCGAGGGATCGGTCAAGAGGCGCGCTGCCCCTCCTCGCCGGTGCTCGGAGCCGCCGGGGAGAGAAAAAGAGCTGGAGGCTTTCGCCGGAGGCAGATGCGGGATCGTTGCTGACAACCGGTGTCAGTAGAGCAATCGTGCGTGGCACATTGACTCTCCTGAAGAGGTGGAACATAAAGAGAACGTTACGCGGGGGGCTCGCCGGGTTCGCGTGGAGACGCTAGGGTGCGCGACCGCTGTGCAGTCCATTCCGCGCCTGAGCGGATGCAGCATTGATTGTGGGATGTGAGCGTTCCGAGCCCTCAGGCGAGCCGGAACTGAATCGAGAAGGACGAGACCATGGCAGGCAGTGTGAACAAGGTCATTCTGGTCGGCAATCTGGGCAACGAGCCCGAGGTGCGCAACTTGCCCAGCGGCGGCAAGGTGGTGAACCTGTCCGTGGCAACCTCGGAGCGCTGGCGCGACCGCAATACCGGCGAGCAGCGCGAAAAGACCGAGTGGCATCGCGTGGTGATCTTCTCGGAAGGCCTCGCCAAGGTTGCCGAGCAGTATCTGCGCAAGGGCAGCAAGGTTTATCTCGAAGGCCAGTTGCAGACCCGCAAATGGCAGGACCAGTCCGGGCAGGACAAGTATTCGACCGAAATCGTGCTGCAGGGCTTCAACGCGTCGATGGTGCTGCTCGACGGTCGCGGCGACAATGCCGGCGAAGGCAGCGGCTATCGCGGCGGCAATGACGATGGCGGCTTCCGCGGCGTCAGCAACAATTCCGGTGGCGGCGGCGGCCGTCGTCCATCGTCCAATGCGCCGGCCTTTGAGCCCGGCGGGCTCGATGACGATATTCCGTTCTGAGTGTGTCTTGAGGAGGGTCGCGTAAGCGGCCCTTTTTATTTTGGCGGGCGCGGGGCGGACGGGCGGCTGAGCACGAACCACGCGCAGGCGCCAAGGCACAGGCCAACCACAACAAGCAGCCAGACGTCGGGTTGAGCGCCAAGCCAGAAGATGGCGAAGCCCGAAGCCATGCCAAGGCAGGCGAGGATTTTAGCGCGGGGCGGAATGACGCCATGGCGGCGCCAATTGACGATGGTGGGGCCGAGATAGCGGTGCCCCAGCAACCAGGCTTCGAGCCGCCGGGACGAGCGGGAAAAGCACCAGGCAGCAAGGATCAGAAAGATCGTTGTCGGCATCAGCGGCAGAAAGGCACCGATGATACCGAGCCCCAGAAGGACAAGGCCGGCGAGAAGATAAAGGACGCGAACCAGCCGATTGGCCGCGACCTCAGGCGGATTGGTCATTGAGCGGTGTCCAGCCAGATGGTGACCGGCCCGTCATTGACGAGGGCGACCTGCATGTCCGCTCCAAAGACGCCATTGGCGACGGCGACGCCAGCGGCGGCCAGCGAGGCGGAAAAATGCTCGTAAAGCACAAGGCCGAGATCTGGGCGGGCTGCCCGTGAAAATCCCGGACGGTTGCCGCGTGTATCGGCAGCTAGAGTGAACTGGCTGACGACGAGTGCTGCACCGTTCACATCGAGCAGCGACCGGTTCATCTTGCCCACGTCGTCGGCGAAGATCCGAAGTTTGGCGATCTTGGCGGCCAACCACTGCGCCTGATCCCCGGTATCGCCCTCCATGGCGCAGACCAGCACCAGAAGCCCCCGAGCGATTTCGCCGGTGACCACATCGTTGACGGCGACCGAGGCGGACGAGACGCGTTGAACAAGAGCGCGCATACGGTTTCCCTGGCTGGAGCGCCCGTGTTGACCAGCCCGAACACTGTGGCGCGGCGGCGAAGCGGGCAACCGGTGGCCGCCCGCCGGAACGCGCCGATTAGCGGCTGAACGGAACCTGGGCCTTGAGGCTGTCGCCGGATTCGACATAGACCACATCGAAGCCGACGCTGATCGCATCGCCATTAAGCGCAATCTGGGCCGAGATGTTCATGTCCTTGCCCTCTTCATCCGGCGTGCGCTCGCGCAGGTTGAAGACGAGGCCATTACCCCGCTTCTGGCCAACCGCGACACCGCTGAAGGTGGCATTGGAGGTCATGGCCGCCTCGAAGCGCCGGTTGGCGTCGACATAGGCTAGGGTGCCAGCGACCGACAAGTTGGTGCCGGCCAGGGTGCAGCGGCCATTGTAATTGACCTTGTCCTGATTGCCCTGGCTCAGCGTCAGGCGGCAGACGACGGATTCGGTCGAGGCGCCGACCACCGTTCCGCGGCCGCGCCACTCCCCGATATAGGATTTGAGCAGGGCGACCTCGGCAGGGCCGGCATAAGCGGGCGCAGCGGTCAATCCGGCCGTCAAAAGGAGACCTGCCAGTGCAGCGGCACGGGACAGGGGTCCAAGAACAATCATAGTGCAAAGCCTCCAAGTGTCACAACAAGCCCCCCGGCATGTCAGCGCCGGCCAGATTATCCCGCTTCGGTGAAAAGCCGGGCCGGATGTCGCGAAAGTGATTGCTTCACTTCCGGTTCAACCTGAATCATCGTTGGCCAGAGTAGCTTTAGCTTCCCTGCGGCGGCAAGCAGATCTACTCGCCCGGCTTGAGCCGCGTATCGGTATCGCCGGATGGATCGTCCGGGGTCGGCACGTGGTCGGCGGTGCGGATGCGGATCGATGTCAGGTTCTGCAGCCAGCGCGATGCGGCTACCAGCAGCGAGGGCAGCATGAAGAGGTCGCCGATCAGCGCCAGCGCGAGCGAAAGCACGAACAGCGTGCCGAACAAGGCGACCTGCGGCAGCTCCGAGAAAGCGACGATGATGGTGCCGGCGCAAAGGATCACGGTGGTCGCTATGATGGCGCCCCCGATCCTGTTCAGCGTATGGCGCACCGCCTCAAGGTGCTCGCGCTGCTCCTCGCGCCGACCGTGCATATAGTGGGATAGCATGTGGATCGTATCATTGACCGCGATGCCAAAAGCGATGGTCAGGGCCATCACGCTGGTCAGTTGCAGTCCGGCACCGGACGCCCAGAGGTAGGCCTGGGTGCCCAGGATCGGGAACATGTTGGGCACGGCGGAGATGAGGGCGATGCGCAGCGAGCCGAAAGCTACCCCGATCAGCACCAGATTGAGAAACACGCTGGCGGCCAGCGAGATCTGCAGCGAGCGCACGATGTCGTCGGTCGCAAAGGTGGTGAGAACGCGGAAGCCCCCCACCTCGGCGCCGCTGATGCCGGCTTGGGCTATTTCGGTTTCGATGCGAGCGACGATGTCCTTGAGCGCCTGGCTCTCGATGATCGTGGGCATGAAGCCGGTGACGAGGGCCTGGCTGCCGTCATCGGTCACGAAGCGCTTGCGCATGAAGGGGCCGACGGCGTCGAACACCTCCTGCCGCGAAAAACCGCTGTCGGTGTAATTGGTGAGGCTGGCTGCAGAGATGACCTTGTTTTCACCCAGCTCGGCCTCGACGATCTCGTGCACCGTGCGGATCGTCTCGAAATCCTGCGGGCCGACATTGGGATCCCGCTCCTGAAGCGGCACGCGGACATAGAATGGCGCGACCCCACCAACGCCCTGGTCGATGCTTTCCGCTGCGCTAAGGGCTGTCGAGCCCTCGGTCATGAAATCCTCAAAGGAAAAGCGAGGCTGGATGAGGAAGAAGGGGATGACCAGGAGAATGGTGACGACAAGCGCCAGCGCCGAGAAGGGGCGGCCGTAGCGCATGGCGAGGCCGAGAGCCAGCGGCACGGGGGCGCTGAGAGCGAAATTAGGCGCCTTGGGTGCCTTGAAGCCAAGGCGGACGGCTAGCTTGAGCAGCAGCGGCATGACGGTCATCAGACAGACGAACATGATGACGCAGCCGACAGCGCCCGCCAGCGCAAATTCCTGCACGCCCTGACCGGGCGACACATAGAGCGATGCAAAGGCGACCAGGGTTGTCAGCGTGGTCAGCGCCGTGGCCGGGCCGACGAGCTTGAGCGTCGTATCCACCGCCTTGTTCGGCTCCATGCCGTCGCGCCAATAGGCCAGCCAGTTGAACACGAAGAACATCGACTCCGCGAAGGCCATGACGAGGACAAGCGTGGTAACGATGATGGTGAGAAAGGAGAAGGAGCCAAAGAGCAGCAGAACCGTGCCGATGGACCAGGCCACGGCCACGAAGGGCGTTGCAGCCACCAGGATGGCGCCCCAGAACGAGCGGAGGGCGAAAAGCGCGATGAAAGCGCCGAGGCCGAAGCCATAGACGGTGAACTTGATCTGATCGTCCACTGCGGCATTGAGCATCTCCGAGGTCCAGACGGGCGGACCGGTCAGCTCGATCGAAAGGGCGCTGTCCTCGTAAAACGCCAGCGTTTCGCGCAGGCTGTCGATCATCGCCTTGCTGCCGTTCTGGCTGACCATTTCCTGATTGGGGAAAACGATGATGACGACGCCTTCGAGGTCGGGCGTGATCAGGTTGCGCATCATCGGATCGTGCTGCTGCAGGTCGGTGAGGGCGAAGGCCACTTCATCCGGCGTGAGCATGCCCTCCGGCACGGCGGGCGCCGACCCACCGGCGCCATCAGGCTTGCGCAGGGTAAAAGGCGACATGGTGCCCACGGCGTAGTCGTTGAGCTCGAGATCGAAAGCGAGGCTGCGCGCGGTCTCGATCACCTCGGGGTCAACGAGGTTCGGCGCATTGACCATGACATAGATGTCATTTTCGAAGGTGCCGAACGTATCGGAGAGACGTTCATAGGCGTCGTAGTAGTGCCCCGAATGGGCGTAGACGCGCAGCAGGTCGCCATCGACATTGGCGCGTGGGATTTGCGCAAAGCAGAGGATCGAAAATGCGATCACCGCCAGCGCCATCAGGCGCGGATAGCGGACGGTCGAGAGCCCCAGATATTCAAAGCCGAAACCGATGGAGCGATCTTGAGTGAGGCGGGCAATAAAACGCTTGAACCAGGAAGAAGAAGAAGACACCGAGACCCGACTCCGCGTTGAGCGCCACCCGGTTCAATTGTCTAGGCGTTTCGTTCTGGTGCGTCCAGCATTTGCCGGTGTCTGGCCTCACGCCCTGCTGCCGGTCGTAACGGCAGCAGGGCGGGGTGGGACTGGCGATCAGACGCCGAGCGCCTCCTTGTTCTCTGCCAGGAACGCGCCGAACGGAGTCGGCTTGCGGCCGGAATAGCGCTCGACTACGCCGGTTACGACGCCATGATGACCGGCGACGGCATCGCGCTGAAAGGCGACAAGCGCTGCGGCAAACCCTTCGGGCAGGCCAGCGGCGACCAGACCCTTGTGGAGCTGCTCGGGGGTGAGCGGCACGACCGAAATGGTTTTGCCCGTCAGCTGACCGAACAACTGCGCCCGCTCGGTATTGGTCACGGGGGCCGCGCCTGTGACGTCTTCGATCGTCTTGCCCTCGGCGCTCAGGAGCGCGCCTGCGGCGGTGCGCGCGGCGTCCGCACGGGTGATGTAAGAGGTGCCGCGATCCCCGATCAGGCCAAAGAGCTGCCCGGATGAGACAACATGCGCCGCATCGGCGAGCGTATTCTCCGCATACATGTGATTGCGCAGGATGGTAAAGTCGAGGCCGCTGGCAGCAATGGCGACTTCCGTCCAGAAATGTTCCGGGTTGAGGCCGGCATCGGGGTCAGGGCGGGCGGCAGGCGCAGAGGTATAGACGATGTGCTTGACCCCCGCAGCGGCAGCGGCTTCAACGATAGCGCGCTGCTGATCGACGCGCCGGCCTACAGCATCGGTGCTGACCAGCAGAAGACGCTCAACCCCGGCAAGAGCAGGCGCAAGGCTTGCCGCATCGTCGAAATCGAGCTTGCGCACTTCGACGCCCTTTGCGGCAAGATCCTGAAGCGTGGCAGGATCACGGGTACCGGCGATGACGCGGGTAGCGCCGCGGGCGAGGAGTTCCTCGACGGCGAGGCGCCCCAGATTGCCAGAGGCTCCGGTGACCAACAGGGCGGCGTTGCTGAACTTGCTCATTCCATTCTCCGTTTGCTTTGCCTCGAACCGCTTGCTCCAATGCAGCATGGAGAGTAGGTATCTAAAGGAGAGTGCTATCTAGGTGTATCCGGCTCTGCTGGAAAGGAGGCACTTTTTCGAGTGAAGATTACCTTGAGGTAAGTGCATGCTGGATGGTGTGGAAACAGCCCAGATCTATATCGAGCGTTGGGCAGCCGCGGCCGGTGCGACGGGTCCCTGTCCGGTGCGCGACGTGCTCGACAAGATCGGCGACAAGTGGAGCATGCTGTTGGTGATGACGCTGGCCGGTGGGCCCAAGCGGTTCAATGAACTTCACCGTGCCGTGCCCGACATTTCCCAGAAGATGCTGACCCAGACGCTGCGCGATCTGCAACGCGATGGCCTAGTTTCGCGCCATGTCTTCGACACCAAGCCGCCTTCGGTGGAGTATCGGCTGACCCGGCTGGGGCATTCCTTGATCGTTCCCTTCGGGCACCTGATCGAATGGGCTAACGGATCCATCCGCCGCATCGAAGCTGCGCGGAAGGATTTCGACGCGGCGCGCTAGTCAAGAAATTGCAAAGACATCTTTGCAAAGAAATGTTTGCGGTTTAGTGTGCATCCCTGAAGGGGAGGGGATGCGCCATGTCCGAACGCCGAGAGATCAGCCGCGTTAAACCTGATGCCATGGCGTTACGCGCGCTCGCCCATCCCCAGCGGCTCAAGATGCTGGGCATGCTGCGGATCGATGGACCAGCAACGGCGACGCGGCTGGCCGAGAGGATGGGGCTCAATAGCGGAGCGACCAGCTATCATCTGCGTCAGCTTGCGCGGCACGGCTTCATCGAGGAAGACAGCGAACGCGGCAATGCACGGGACCGCTGGTGGCGGGCTCGGCACGAAACAACGACGGTGCTTGAGGACGAAACGGACGACGATGCGCTCGATGCAGGGATTGCCTTCACCGAAGCGGCGCTCGCCAGCCAGATGGCCGACATGCAGAACGCCATCGCCCGGCACGCTACGCTCACGCCCGAGTGGCGCAGGGCATCTACCTTCAGCGACTACATCATCCCCCTCGATGCAGCCGATGCCCAGGCGCTGATCGAAAAGCTGCATGCGGTTTTGCGCGAGGCCATGGCGGAAGCGCCGAAGCCCGGCAGCGTTCGCGAGCCTGGCGTCGAAACGGTCAGCATCATGTTGCACGCTTTTCCGCGCGACACAGTGGAGCCAGGTAAATGAGCGGCAAGGGGCCGCTGGTCGCGCTGGCGGCTGCGACGGTCGCCTCGGTCGGCGGTACGCGGCTGTCCGTCATCGCCATTCCCTGGTTGGTGCTGACGACAACGGGTAGCCCGGTGCTGACCGGTTTGATGGGTATGGCGGAACTGCTGCCCTACGTGATCGCCAAGGCGCTTGGCGGCCCCTTTATAGACCGCTTGGGCGCGCGGCGAGTTGCTCTTTGGAGCGATTGCCTGTCTGCCCTTGCCGTGAGCCTTGTGCCCTTGCTCTTCTGGATGGGTCTGCTCTCGATCTGGGTGCTGATTCCAGCGGTTGCGCTGATCGGTGTCTTGCGAGCGCCTGCCGATGCGGCCAAGCAGGCACTGGTGCCCGAAGTTGCCGCGCTGGGGGCAATCAATCTCGAGCGGGCCGCAGGCGTTCTTGGTGCCAGCGAGCGGCTGGCGGGAACGATCGGGGCAGCTGGGGCAGGGGTGCTGATCGCCCTTTTGGGAACGGGTACGGCCATGCTGGTCAATGCGGCAGCTTTTCTCGCATCGGCCGCGCTGATTGGTCTGGGGCTGCCGAAGGGGCGGGCTGTGGGAGGGGAAAGGGAGAAGAGTGGCTATGGCGCCGAGCTTGCCCAGGGCTGGTCGATGTTGCGGCGCGAGCCAGTGCTGGTCGGGCTCGTCGTGATGATCGCCTTCACCAATCTCTTCGATCAGGGATTTGCGCTGGTGCTGCTGCCGGTCTGGGTGAAGGCCGGTGGGCTCGATGTCTCCTGGGTGGGGATCGTCCTCGCGGTGTTTTCCGGTGGCGCCATTGCAGGAGCGGCAATGGCTGCGGCCTTTGCCGAACGGCTGCCTCGATTGCCGGTTTATGTGGCGGGTTTCGTATGCGCGGGGCCAACGCCCATGCTGGTGCTGGCCTATCAAGTGCCGATGCCTGCGGCACTCGCGATCCTGGCGATCAGCGGTTGCGCGGCGGGATTTCTCAACCCGATCATCAACGCCATTCTTTTTGAGCGCATCCCCAAGGAGATGGTGGGGCGGGTGATTGCGCTGGTGGGCGCCTTTGCCTGGGCGCTGATGCCGTTTGGCGGGCTCTATGCGGGGGTTCTGGTAGACCGGTTTGGGATCGCGGCCGCCCTTACGGCAACTGCGCTGCTCTATCTTGCCGCCGCGCTCTCGCCCATTGCCATACCAGCATTCCGCCAGATGAAGCGGCAAGCTCCAGCTGTGGGGTGATCTCCACAGCCCATTGGGGGTGAAATTGGCAATTTGCCCGGAAATCCGCTAGATATGGGGCAAAGAAACCAACGTAGAATCACCCCGTGACAGATACGCCCGAAGATGTGAGCGGCAGAACGCCCGGCTCAGACATCGCACCGATCCACATCACCGACGAAATGCGCAAGAGCTATCTCGATTACGCCATGAGCGTGATCGTCAGCCGCGCCTTGCCGGATGTGCGGGACGGTTTGAAGCCTGTGCATCGCCGCATCCTGTTCTCGATGAACGAGAACGGCTACGACTACAACAAGCCGTTCCGCAAATCGGCGCGCGTCGTCGGTGACGTTATCGGTAAATACCATCCGCATGGCGATAGCGCCGTCTATATGGCGCTCGTGCGCATGGCTCAGGAATTTTCCATGGGCCAGATGCTGGTGGAAGGGCAGGGCAATTTTGGTTCAGTCGACGGCGATATGCCGGCGGCCATGCGTTACACCGAAGTGCGCATGCGCAAGATCACCGGCTTCATGCTCGATGATCTCGACAAGGACACGGTCGATTTCCGCGACAACTATGACGGCTCCGAGCGGGAGCCGAACGTCTTGCCGGCGCGGTTTCCAAACATGCTGGTCAATGGCGGTGGCGGCATCGCCGTGGGCATGGCGACCAATGTGCCGACGCACAATCTGGCCGAGACGATCAATGCGACGCTCGCCGTGCTCGACAATCCCGCGATCACGACGGAAGAGCTGATCGAGCATCTGCCGGGGCCGGATTTCCCGACGGGCGGCGTCATTCTTGGCCGGGCCGGCATTCGCCAGGCTTATGAAACAGGCCGCGGTTCGATCATCGTGCGCGGGCGCTCGACCATCGAGGAAGTGCGCAAGGAACGCGAAGCCATCGTCATCACCGAAATTCCCTATCAGGTGAACAAGGCGGCGATGGTTGAGCGCATTGCAGAACTGGTGCGCGACAAGCGGATCGAGGGCATTGCCGATCTTCGCGATGAATCGAGCCGCGAGGGCATGCGCGTCGTCATCGAGGTCAAGCGCGATGCGCTGCCCGAGGTGGTGCTGAATCAGCTTTATCGGTTCACGGCGCTGCAGTCCTCGTTCGGCTGCAACTTTGTGGCGCTCAATGGCGGCAAGCCGGAGCTGATGAATCTCAAGCAGATTCTCGACTGCTTCATCGCTTTCCGCGAGGAAGTGGTGACGCGTCGGGCCCGGTTTCTCCTCAACAAGGCGCGCGACCGTGCCCATGTGCTGGTCGGTCTGGCTGTTGCCGTTGCCAATATCGACGAAGTGATTGCCTTAATCCGCACCGCGCCGGATCCGGCGACGGCACGCGAGCAGTTGATGACCCGCCGCTGGCCGGCAGCCGATGTGGCCCCGCTGATCAAGCTGATCGACGACCCGCGTCACCGGATCAATGACGATGGCACGTTCAACCTTTCGGAAGAACAGGCACGCGCCATTCTCGAACTGCGTCTGGCGCGCCTCACGGCCCTTGGCCGCGACGAAATCGGCGACGAACTCAATGGGCTCGGCGCCGAAATCGAGGACTATCTCGACATCCTGCGCTCGCGGCAGCGCGTCATCGAAATCATCCGCGAGGAGCTGGAAGCGGTGCGCGACGAATTTGGTTCGCCGCGCCGGACCGAGATTTCGGACCACGCAGCGGATTTCGAGGACGAAGACCTCATTGCGCGCGAAGACATGGTCGTGACCGTGAGCCACGGCGGCTATATCAAGCGGGTGCCGCTTTCGACCTACCGTGCGCAGAATCGCGGCGGCAAGGGTCGTTCGGGCATGTCGACGCGCGACGAGGATTTCGTGTCGCGCCTGTTCGTTGCCAATACGCACACACCGGTGCTGTTCTTCACGAGTCGCGGCATCGCCTACAAGCTCAAGGTCTGGCGCTTGCCGCTGGCGGCCGCCAATGCCCGGGGCAAGGCGCTGATCAATATCCTGCCGCTCGAGCAGGGCGAGCGGATCACCTCGATCATGCCGCTGCCCGAGGATGAAACCTCGTGGGGCAATCTCGACATCATGTTTGCCACGACCCGGGGCACGGTGCGCCGGAACTCGCTAGCTGACTTTGTCGAGGTGCGCCAGAACGGTAAGATCGCCATGAAGCTCGACGAGGGCGATGCCATTGTCGGGGTCGACACCTGCACGGTCAATGACGACGTCTTGCTGACGACGGCCATGGGTCAGGCGATCCGCTTCCAGGCCGACGACGTTCGCCTCTTCAAGGGACGCGATTCCATGGGGGTCCGCGGCATCCAGCTTGCGGAAGGCGACACAGTCATTTCGATGGCCGTGATCAACCATTCCGACGCCACTGCCGAGGAGCGCGCGGCCTATCTCAAGATGAGCCGCGCGGTACGCGGCGAAGAAGAGACAGAGGAGAGCCCCGACGAGGCAGGGGTGGAAGTCGGCGCCTTGCCGCAGGAGCGCTATGCCCAGATGAGCGCCATCGAGCAGTTCATCCTGACCATCTCCGAGAACGGCTATGGCAAGCGAACCTCGAGCCACGAGTATCGCATCACCGGCCGTGGCGGTAAGGGGATCGTCGCCATGGCGGTCAACAAGCGCAATGGCCAGCTTGTCGCCAGCTTCCCTGTCGCCGATGAGGATCAGATCATGCTGATCAGCAATGGCGGCCAGACCATCCGCCTGCCGGTGGGCGGTGACAAGCCCATCCGCCTCGTCAGCCGCGGCTCGCAGGGCGTGATCGTCTTCGATACCGCCGAGGGCGAGAAAGTGGTTTCGGTGGAGAGGATCAGCGAACCGGAGGACGAAGAGGGCGATGATCTCGCCCCACCCGCCGAGGAATAAGCTTGGAACCGCCGGTTGTTCGGGAGAATGGCCGGCGGTTTTGCATTTGGGAGGTGGGCCGGCGTGTGATGTGGGGTGGTGGGTCGCTGCGATATTGGGGCACGCCACTGTCCCTAGAGGCTAAGCTGCGCTTCGGAGGATGGCGCGCGCCGTAACCGCGTTTTTGTCATTTCCGACGGTTGAAATCACGCGCCGAGCGGTGCACACAAACGGGGCACAACTGGACCGAGGACTGCCCGTGACCGCCGCAAAACTGCCCGCTGCATGTGAAACCAAGGACGATGTCCGGTCCGAGATCGACCGGATCGATCAGAGCCTTTTGACTTTGCTTGCCGAGCGTCATCGCTATGTGACAAGAATGGCGGAGATCAAGACGGACCCGCACGAGGCTTTCGATCCCGTGCGGATCGAGGCGATCATTGGCAAGGTGCGCAGCCGCAGCCTCGATCTCGAACTGGACGAGGATCAGGCGGAGCTGCTGTGGCGGACGCTGATCGACTGGAACATAAACTACGAAAAGGGCATCATCGCTGCCCGCAAGAGGGCGCGCTAGCTTTGCGCCACCGGCCGGGCGCCTGGGGCGAGAGAATGGAGATTGGGCCATGGCGGTTATCAAAATTCGCAAAGCCGAAATCTCCGACGCCCCGCGCATGTCCGATATCGCATTTTCGGCCTGGGACACCGGGATAAGACCGCTGCTCGACGAGCGGCCGGGACAGCGTGAAAGCGAACGAACGCGTCTCAGCCAGGCCGCGGGGATGAATTGGCAGAACGCTATCGTCGCCACCATCAATGGCATCGTGGTGGGCTGGTGCTGCCGCTCCCCGCGCCGCAGCTATATCCCATATCTCTTCGTCATGCCGGACATGCAGGGCAATGGCATTGGCGCGCAACTGCTGAGCCGCATGGAAATGATTCTGGAAATGCAAGGCGCGAGGCGCGTGCATCTGGAAACGCCGGCGGACAACGTGCGGGCCGTTCGCTTCTATGAGAAGCAGGGTTATCATATCCTGGCGTTGCGCGGCGAAGGACGGCGTGCCCACGAACCGTTCATGAGCGTGCATCTCGAAAAGGCGTTGCACCCCATCGAGGGGGCGGTCGATTGATCACCCGGCGCGCGCAGACAGCCGACGCCCCGACGCTGGGCGCAATCGGCATTGCCGCCTGGCGCGAGAGCGCGTTTGGCAGGCATGACGCCGGGCGTACCGATGGGGAAAAGCTCCATACCGAATTCATCGACTTCTGCGCGGCCCACCCACACACGATCCTCGTTGGCGAAGAAGGCGGGACTTTGCTCGGATGGGGTGCGCGCGAGCTGTCGGACGAAACCATATCCGATCTTTGGGTTGCACCCGAGGCGCAGGGACGCGGGGTCGGTGCGGCCTTGCTTGCGGCTCTGGAAGAGGCTATCGCCTTGGAAGGTTTCGCGCATGCCGAGCTCGAAACCTATGCCGGCAATGCCGGGGCAGTGCGCTTCTATTCGCGACAGGGCTATGAGCCTATCTGGCGCGGTTTGAAATTCTCTGCCAGCCTGAACTATGACCTCGATAAAATACGCTTCCGGAAACCTCTTCGGGAAGCGGCATAGGACCCGCCCAAGCATGACCCTCGTCGATACCCGCACCCCCGACAAGAAGCGCCTGATTTCCGGTTCGACCGGCGACTGGGAGGTTATCATCGGCATGGAAGTGCATGCCCAGGTGACGAGCGAGAGCAAGCTCTTTTCCGGATCGTCGACCGCTTTCGGCAACCCGCCCAACGCCAATGTCAGTTTCGTCGATGCGGCCATGCCCGGCATGCTGCCGACCATCAACGAAGAATGCGTTCGCCAAGCCGTGCGCACCGGGCTCGGGCTCAAGGCGCAGATCAACAAGCGTTCGGTGTTCGACCGCAAGAACTACTTCTATCCCGATCTGCCGCAGGGCTATCAGATTTCCCAGTTCAAGGACCCGATCGTGGGCGAGGGCAAGGTGTTGCTCGACGTGGATGGGGAGCAGATCGAGATCGGCATCGAGCGTCTGCATCTGGAGCAGGATGCGGGCAAGTCGATCCACGACCAGCACCCGAACATGAGCTTTGTCGATCTCAACCGCTCAGGCGTGGCGCTGATGGAAATCGTGTCCAAGCCGGATCTGCGCTCGTCCGAAGAAGCCAAGGCGTATCTGAGCAAGCTGCGCACCATCCTGCGCTATCTCGGCACCTGTGACGGCAACATGGAACAGGGCTCCATGCGCGCCGACGTGAACGTCTCCGTGCGTCGTCCCGGTGGCGAGTTCGGCACGCGCTGCGAAATCAAGAACGTCAACTCGATCCGCTTTGCCGGCCAGGCGATCGAATACGAAGCGCGCCGCCAGATCGACATTCTGGAAGATGGCGGTGCCATCGATCAGGAAACCCGGCTGTTCGACCCGAAAAATGGCGAAACGCGCTCGATGCGGTCCAAGGAGGAAGCGCATGATTATCGCTACTTCCCCGATCCCGACCTGCTGCCGCTCGAATTCGACGATGCCTTTATCTCCGAACTCTCGCAGCACCTTCCCGAACTGCCTGACGAAAAGCAGGCCCGATTCATCGCCGATTATGGCGTGACTGCCTATGATGCGATGGTGCTGACACTGGACCGGGAAACGGCCGACTATTACGAGGCCTGCGTCGCCCATGGGGGCAGCAAGCGGGATGGCAAGGCTGTTGCCAATATCCTCAATGGCGATGTCGCAGCCTTTGCGAACAGCCAGGGACTTGCTGTTTGGGAGACCCACCTGCAGCCTGCTCAGATCGCTGGTCTGGTCGATCTGATCGCTGGGGGTACTATCTCCTCCAAGGGCGGCAAGGATGTGCTGCAGATCATGATTGCGGAGGAGCCTGAAGGCGATCCGGCCGAAATCGTGGAGCGTCGCGGGCTCAAGCAGGTGACAGATCTTGGCGCCATCGAAAAGATCGTCGACGAGATCATCGCTGCCAATCCCGATCAGGTGGCCAAGGTGTTGGCCAAGCCGACCATGATCGGGTGGTTCGTTGGTCAAGCGATGAAGGCTTCGGGCGGCAAGGCCAATCCGCAGGCGCTTAACGAGCTGATGAAGAAAAAGCTCGGCATCGAATAGCGAAAGGAGGACCCATGGCCAAGGGATATTGGGTTGTGCGGGTCGATATCATCGATCCGGAGCAGTACAAGATTTACCAGGCGGCCGTGGGTCCTTTTCTCGACAGTGTCGGCGGGCGCTTTATCGTGCGCGGCGGCAGAAACACCGTGACCGAAGGGACATCACGGCAACGCACGGTCGTGGTCGAGTTCGACAGCTACGAAGCGGCCCTTTCAGCCTATGACACAGCGCAATATGAGGGGTTGGCTGAGCTTCGCAGCAAGGCGGGCGAGCTGGATTTTGTGATCGTTGAGGGCGTCGACGGTTAAGAGATGAGGCCTGCGTTTTCGGAAGGCCCCTAACCCTAGCCCTCTCCCCATAGGGGCGAGGGGACTGGGCCGGCGGGTGCGGACAGGGCCTGCGTCAAACTGGATCTGATCCCCTCGCCCCTATGGGGAGAGGGTTAGGGTGAGGGGCAGTTGCTTGGTAGCGTCCGCTATGGATTCCAGTCGTTGAGCGGCTCGGGCGGCAGACTGTAATCCAGCTCGTCGGGCTTGTTGTTTCGAACCGGATTACCCTCGGGATCGGATGCGTCAGACGTCGGCAGATGAACCGGCATCGGCGGGGCTGGATGATGTCCGCGATCGACAGGTGCATCGGGCGGCAGTTGTTCCGGGATCGGGGATATGGGGTCCTCGACACCAGGGCCCTGATCCGGCACTTCTTGCGGGCTGGGCGGCACCGGATCGACCGGCTGTGGCTGAGGCGGCTCAGGCTGCGGAACGATCTCGGGATTGGGACGCGGGTCGATTTCAGGTGTGCGATCGGGCATGGCTTTCTCCTTTTGAGCCAACGATGGCTCGCTCGGAGAGTTCCGCCAAAGCTCAGGCGGGCTTGCGCCGGAGGATGTGGCGGATGCGCCCATCGATGAACAGCAGCCCCACGAAGATCACCAGCATTCCCACAAACTGGATCGGCAGGATGGTCTCCTTGAGCACCAGAACGCCGATGACAATGGCCGAAATCGGCGCAATGAAAGTGGTGGTGGCAAAGTTGGTCGGCCCCACGCGCGGCAGGATGCGATACATGATCTGGAAGGTAAAGGCGGTCGACAGGAGCCCGATGGCCAGAGCCGCGCCATAGGTTTCGGGCCGCGTCATGACCGGAATGCCTTCGGCCGCAAAGGCGACAGGCAGGGCGAGAATGGCTGAGCCGCTCATCGCGATCGCTGCGAAGGCCGATGGCTCGATGTGCCGGAAGCTGCGCGTGATGTTGAGCGAAAGTCCATAGCAGAAGGCAGCGCAGAGACAGGCGATCACTGCCCAGATCTGGGAGCTGCCGCCGCCGGACAGCGCCGGCGAGACGAGAATGGTTGCGCCTACGAAGCCGATGCCGACGCCGGTGAATTTTGTCGGGCTCGCCTTTTCACCGCCGATCCAAAAATGGGAAATGATCGCGGTGACCATGGGGGTAAGGGCGTTGATGATCGCGGCGATGCCGCTGGCCAGATGCGCCTGGGCGAGCGGAAACAGGGCAAAGGGAATGGCGTAGGACAAGAGCCCGAGTGCGCCCAGTTGCAGCCAAAGTTTACGATCGCGCGGCACCGGCTTGCGCAAGGCGAAAAGCACTGCCCAACAGCCGAGCGCGCCAATCGAGACGCGCAGGGTGGCGACCCAGACGGGCCCGATCTCGCGGATCAGCACCGCATTGAAGATAAAGGAGAAGCCCCAAATCGTGCCAAGGGCAATGATCCATAACCAATCACGCAGACTCATCGCCATTCTCCCGGTCAAGCCGCAGTTCAGTACGCCCGGCCCGAACAAAGGTCGAACCGATTCTGACGATGGGAGAGATCAATTGCGGTGATGGCCGCTTCCAGGTTCGCGGGGCTAGATTGTCACCTCGCCGCGGGCCAGCTTGGCGAGGGCTTGCGGGTAGAGGCGGTGCTCTTCGACGAGAACGCGGGCGGAGAGGGTTTCGGGTGTGTCGCCGGCGAGAACCGGAACGCGGGCCTGGAGAATGGCAGGACCTTCGTCGAGACCGAGGGTAACGAAATGAACGGTGCAGCCGTGTTCGGTGGCGCCATCGGCGAGGGCACGGGCGTGGGTGTCAAGGCCCCTATAGGCGGGCAGGAGAGAGGGGTGGATGTTGATCAGCCGACCCTGCCAGTGGGACACGAAATCTTCGCCAAGAACGCGCATGAAACCGGCAAGACAGACGATGTCCACTTCCCAGCTTTCGAGCACCTGGGTCATTGTGTCTTCGAACATCTCCCGGCTGGGAAACTTGCTTTGTGCCAGCGAAGCCGTGGCTATGCCCTCGTGTGCGGCAGTTGCAAGACCCGGCGCGGCGGCCTTGTTGGAGAGCACGCCGACGATATCGGCCGGATAATTGGGGTCGCGTGCGGCCTCGATAAGGGCGGACAGGTTGGAGCCACGGCCGGAAATGAGAACGCCGACCTTCTTCCGGCTCACAGGGCGAGCTTTCCGCGGAAGGTCACGGCTTCATCGCCTCGCGCGGTCAATTGGCCGACAATCGCGGCGGTTTCCCCGGCGGCGTTGAGGCTGTCGACGAGTTTGTCGGCGTCTTCCGGAGCGACCGCGACGAGCATGCCGACGCCGCAATTGAAGGTGCGGAGCATTTCGCGTTCGGTCATGCCGCCGACCTTGGACAACCAGCCGAAGACCGGGGGCAGGGTGACTGCGCCAAGATCGATATCGGCAGCAAGTTCATCAGGCAGGACCCGGGGGATATTGTCGATGAAGCCGCCGCCGGTGATGTGGGCGAGAGCCTTGATGCCGAGGCCTGACTTGAGCGCGGCGAGAAGCGGTTTGACATAGATGCGGGTCGGCTCGAGCAGGGCTTCGGCCAGCGATTTGCCGGTTTCGAACGGGGCTGCATCAGTCCAGGCAAGGCCCGAAACATCGACAATCTTGCGGACGAGCGAATAGCCGTTGGAATGTACTCCGGAAGAGGCGATGGCAACGAGCGTGTCACCGGCCGCGATGTCCTTGCGGGGGAGGAGGGCATTGCGCTCGGCAGCTCCGACGGCAAAGCCGGCAAGGTCATAGTCGTTGCCGTGATACATGCCCGGCATTTCAGCGGTTTCCCCGCCGATCAGCGCGCAGCCAGCGAGGCGGCAGCCATGGGCGATGCCCTCCACGATCGCAGTGCCCTGGGCGACATCGAGCTTACCGGTCGCGAAATAATCGAGGAAGAACAGCGGCTCGGCGCCCTGGACGACGAGGTCGTTGACGCACATGGCAACGAGATCCTGGCCAATCGTGTCATGCTTGCCCGTGTCGATGGCAATCTTGAGCTTGGTGCCGACCCCGTCATTGGCTGCGACCAGGACTGGATCGACAAAGCCGGCGGCCTTGAGATCGAACAGCCCGCCGAAGCCGCCGATCTCGCCATCTGCGCCGGGCCGGCGCGTCGAGCGCACCGCAGGCTTGATAGCTTCCACAAGCGCATTTCCGGCATCGATGTCGACGCCTGCCTGCTTATAGGAAAGGCCGTTTGATGGCACGTTTTGCGCTTCGGACATGAGCCTAATACCAATGCTGGGGATATCGGGTACGCCTTGGCAGCCGAGACCCTGTCTGGTTGAACTTCTCGGTGCTTGCCGCTAGAGCTTTGTAGCGAACCGAAGGGATCGCACAGTGCTCCAGGTCTGTGGTTTTAGTCGCGTTTTCATTGGCGTTGAGGTGCAGCCCCAGCGTCAGCGATTTCGCTAGGGGCCTGATAGCTTCTTGGATAGTCAGACGCAAGGGCCGCCAGGCACCATGAACCTTCGAAATCAAGTGCTGATCTGGATTGGCTTCTTCGTCTTCCTGATCCTCTCGCTGTGGATCTTCCGCGGCATCCTGCTGCCCTTCGTGGTGGGCGCGGCACTGGCCTATCTTCTCAACCCGCTGGTGAACCAGCTGCAGAAGCTGCGGATAAATCGCGGCTGGGCCACCGCTTTGGTGCTGGCTAGCGTCGTCGTGATCGTCATCGGGCTTTTCGTGATGCTATTGCCCATGATCATTCAGCAGGTCGTGGGGCTGGTGCAGCGCTTGCCAGGTTATGCCGCCGATCTCGAAGCCCTGGTGCGGCGCTGGGCGCCGGAACTGAGTCAGTGGCTGGGACCGGAGCGCGCCGCACAGGTCGAGCGCTCGGTTTCCGATATTCTGGGGCAGATGGTGGGTCTTGCCGGCATTCTGACGCAGGAAATCGTCAATTCGGGCATGACCCTGATCAGCCTGATCGGCTTTACGATCTTCACCCCTGTGGTCGCGTTCTATCTGCTGCTTGATTGGGACAGCATGGTGCGCGGCGTGCACGATCTGCTGCCGCGCCGGCACCGCGCGGAAATTCTGGGCATCCTGCGCGACATCGATAGTTCCATGGCCGGGGTGATCCGCGGGCAGGGCGGTGTGCTGCTGATCGATGCGGCCTTTTATTCTGTGTCGCTGTCGCTGATCGGACTCAACTTCGGCCTCGCAGTCGGGCTGATCGCGGGACTTCTGAGCTTCATCCCTTATGTCGGGTTCGGGGTTGGGTTCACCCTGTCGATGGGAATCGCCATCGTGCAGTTCTGGCCCAATTGGTGGATGGTCGCCGGAGTGGGTGGTATTTTCCTCGGCTGGCAGTTCATTGAGGGAAATATCCTTTATCCAAAGCTTGTGGGTGGATCGATCAACATCAACCCGGTGTGGCTGATGTTCGCGCTGCTGGCCTTCGGTGCGCTGTTTGGCTTTGTCGGGCTGCTGCTCGCCGTGCCCCTGGCGGCCATTGGCGGTGTGCTCGTGCGCTTTGCCATTCGCAAGTACAAGGCAAGCAGCCTTTATCTCGGGTCCAGCCATGGGGGTCATGGTGGCAGCCCCACTGCGTGAGGATAGGGTGCGCCAGCTACCGCTCGAATTCGATCACGCTCCGTCCCATGCGGCTGACGACTTCCTAGTCGGCGCCGGGAATGCGTTAGCCCACGGCCGCATTCAGGCTTGGCCCCACTGGCCGGAAGCGGTGACGCTGCTGATCGGGCCGCCCGCAGCTGGCAAGTCGCATCTGGCGCGCATCTTTGCCGATCGCAGCCATGGGCAGACCGTGACGCCTGAAACGATCGCCGCCATCGCCGCTGCCGATGGACGCGGGGCTCTCGTGATCGAGGATGCCGACAGGCTCCATTACGACGAACCGAGCCTTTTTCATCTGCTGAACCAGGCCATGCGCGGGAACCGCACGATTTTACTGACGGCGCGTGCCGAAGTGGCTGAATGGCCGCTTGCGACCGACGACGTGCGCTCGCGAGTTCGCCGCGCTCCGGCGTTCCGGCTGGAGGTGAGCGACGACATAGAACTGTCACAGATGTTCGCCAAGCTTTTCGGTGACCGGCAGGTCAGGGTCGATCCGAAGATCATCAGCTATCTCGTGGCGCGCATGGAGCGCAGCCCGGAAGAAGTTGCTGTTCTCGCCAATCACCTCGATCGGCTCGCCCTTTCGCGGGGCACGGCCATTACCCGCGCAATCGCTGCGGAAGCACTGGCGCTCCGGGACCTGGAGCGCGATCATGAGCGTCAAACGGATGGGGAAGCGTCGACCGATGAATGAAATGGGAGAATTCAACGAAGCCGAAAGCGCTGCTCCTGACATAGAGGCCTTGCGCACCAGTCCCGCGCGGTTCGTCAATCGGGAAGTGAGCTGGCTGCAGTTCAACATGCGCGTGCTCGAAGAAGCCGGCAACGAAGCGCATCCCCTCCTTGAACGACTGCGCTTTGTGTCGATCTCGGCAAACAATCTCGACGAATTCTACATGGTGCGTGTGGCCGGCCTGAAGGGACAGATCCGGGCAGGACTGACCAAGCACAGCGCCGATGGATTGACGCCGAGCGAACAGCTCGAGGAGATCGCAACGCTCGCCCAACACCTGCAGCGCGATCAGCAGGACCACTGGGAAACACTGCGCGAAGAGCTCTTTGCGCAAAACGTCGTCATCCACGAATCCAACGATCTCAGCGAAGATCAGGTCGCCTATCTGCAGCGCCTTTTCCGGGAAGAGATTTTTCCGGTTTTGACGCCCATTGCGGTGGACCCGGCGCATCCGTTTCCATTCATTCCCAATCTCGGCCTGGCGCTCGCCTTTGAACTGCGCCGGCCCGATAGCGACCAACCGCTGACGGCTCTGGTGCGTATTCCAGGCAATCTTGACCGCTTCATCAATCTGCCGACCGGGCTTGTATCCGATGGGCGGACTGAAGTCGTTACCATAGACACTCTGGTCAAGCTGTTCTTTCACAAGATGTTTCCGGGCCATGAGGTGGTGGGTTCGGGCGCCTTCCGGATCATTCGGGACAGCGAGATCGAAATCGACGACGAAGCGGCTGATCTGGTGGTGGAGTTCGAATCTGCGCTGCGCCAACGCCGCCGCGGCCAGGTGATCCGGCTCGAGATCGAGCGCTCGATGCCGCGCGCGCTGCAGCGCCAGATCGGTGAACAGCTGGGCATCAAGGACGCCGATGTGTTCGAGGTCCATGGCTTTCTTGGCCTTGCCGATGCGCGCAAGATTTGTGACGTGGACCGGCCAGACCTGAAATTCCCGCCCTATATCGCGCGCTTCCCCGAGCGGATCCGCGACTACAACGGGGACAATTTCGCGGCGATCCGCGCCAAGGATATCCTTGTCCATCACCCCTTCGAAAGTTTCGACGTCGTCGCCCAGTTTCTGATGCAGGCGGCGCGCGATCCGGACGTCGTGGCAATCAAGCAGACCCTTTATCGCACCTCTGCCGATAGCCCGATCGTCAAGGCGCTGGTGATGGCGGCGGAAGCGGGCAAGTCGGTCACCTGTCTCGTCGAACTTAAAGCGCGGTTCGACGAAGAGGCCAATATTCGGTGGGCCCGCGATCTAGAGCGCGCCGGGGCGCAGGTGGTGTTCGGCTTTATCGAACTCAAAACGCACGCCAAACTCAGCCAGGTGGTGCGGCGCGAGAAGGGCAAGCTCGTCAGCTATTGCCATATCGGCACTGGCAACTATCACCCGATCACGGCCAAGGTTTATACCGACCTCAGCTATTTCACCATCGACCCGACAATCACGCGTGACGTTGCGCGCGTCTTCAACTTCATCACCGGCTATGCGCGCCCGACCGAGCTCGAAACCATTGCCGTGTCGCCGGTGAACATGCGTGAAACGCTGCTCAACAACATCGCGCGCGAGATCGAGCTGGCGCGCGAGGGGCAGTCCGCATCGATCCTTTTGAAGATGAACTCGCTGGTTGACCCCCAGGTGATCGACGCGCTTTACGATGCGAGCCAGGCCGGCGTGAAGGTTGACCTGATCGTGCGCGGCATCTGCTGCCTGCGGCCGGGCATCCCGGGATTCTCAGAGAATATACGCGTCAAGTCGGTGGTCGGACGCTTCCTCGAGCACAGCCGCATCTACTGCTTCGGCAATGGCGAGAGCATGCCCTCGCCGCGGGCACAGGTCTATATTTCCTCGGCAGACCTCATGGGGCGCAATCTTGATGGGCGTGTCGAGGTCATGGTGCCGATCCTTAACCGGACTGTCCACAAGCAGATCCTTGACAGGACGCTGGTTGCCTATTTGAAGGACAACCAGCAGAGTTGGGAAGTGCTGCCTGATGGCAGCTCCCACCGGGTGCGTGTTGCAGACGGCGAGGAACCGTTCAATGCGCATGACTATTTCATGACCAACCCATCGCTGTCGGGCAGAGGCAGCGCAGGGATTGGAGACGGCGACGAGGGCTGAGTTTGACACAATTCTGGGGCGTCGATGCCGATCCCACAGCCCAGGGCCGTCTCAAGGGTGCGCAGCCCGTGGCGGTGCTCGATATCGGGTCGAACTCGGTTCGACTGGTGGTTTACGAACGCCATGCCCGTTCCCTGACGCCACTTTATAATGAAAAATCGGCCTGTGCGCTCGGGCGTGGCATCGCTCAAAGCCGGCGGCTGGCCGATGCCAATGTCGCCAAGGCGATCGACGCCATCAAGCGCTTCGCGCTGGTTGCCCGCATGATGCGGGTCGGGCAGGTGCATGTGCTGGCGACCTCTGCCGTGCGTGATGCGGCCAATCGGCTGGAATTTGTTTCCGCAGTCGAAGAGATCATGGGCGCACCGGTGCGCGTGCTCTCAGGCGAAGAAGAAGCCCATTTTGCAGCGCTGGGCGTAGTGGCCGGAATTCCCGGTTTTGTAGGTGTGGTCGGGGACCTCGGGGGCGGGAGCCTCGAATTTTCCGCCATTCTCGACCGAAACGACAGCAATGGCGAATCCTTCGAACTTGGCGTCATCCGCCTGCAGGACGATGCCGATGGATCGCCGAAAAAGGCGGCGACGATCGTCCGGGACCGGCTCAAGAAATCCATGCTGCCGCAAATCCCGTCCGGGGGGCAATTTGCGGCCATCGGGGGCACCTGGCGCTCGCTCGCCAAGCTTCACCTCGAGCTGCGCAGCTATCCGCTTCACATGGTCCAGGACTATGTGGTGCCTGCTTCGGAAATGATCTCATTTTGCGACGAGATCGTAGCCGCAGATTCGGTCAAGAGCTATTCCGGCTCAGGCAGCGTGAGCAATTCGCGGCGCGAACTGGTGCCGTTCGGCGCCGCCGTGATGGGCGAGGTGCTCCGCGCCGGGCATTTCGACAATGTGGTCTTCTCCGCACTCGGGGTGCGCGAAGGGTATCTCTACGGCTTGCTCTCGGAAGCGGAGAAGGGCGTCGATCCGCTGATCCGGGGCGCTGAAGAACTGGCGGTCCTGCGATCGCGTTCGCCCGCGCATGCCAATGATCTGATCGAGTTCACCGGTCAGTATTTCGAGGCAATCGGCCATGCTGAAAGCGGTGACGAGGCCCGGCTGCGCAAGGTCGCGTGCCTTCTGGCCGATATCGGCTGGCGCGCGCATCCGGATTATCGTGGGCCGCAGAGCGTCGACATGGTCGCCTATGGCTCGCTGACCGGGGTCGATCATCCGGGCAGGGCGGTTTTGGCCAACACAATTGCCGTGCGGTATGACGGACTGAAGAGCAAATCAGCCAATATGCTGGCGGACCTGACGAGCCCAGAGCAGATCCGCTGGGGCCGTTTGGTGGGAGCCCTGTTCCGTGTCGCGTATCCGATGACGGCAGCCATGCCGGGCATCCTGCCGCGCATTCGGTTCCGCCTCGATAGCGATTGCCTGGTGCTGCACCTGCCGGCCGACTACGTCTTTCTCAATGGCGAGCACCTGCGCAACAGGCTCAACCATTTCGCCGGCTTTGCCGGGCATGCGGGTTCGCGCGTCGATGTGGGCTGAGGCTGCTTATTCAGCAGCCTGAGCCGGATTGACCGGGAATTCGAGCACGCCCTTGCGCGTGGCGGCGAGACCCACGCGGCCATGCTTGATCGCGAGAGCCTTCTCGCCGAAAAGCTTGCGCCGCCAGCCTTTGAGTGCAGGAACATCAGCCTCATCGTCGAGCACCAGGGCATCGATCTCGTCTGATGTGGCGATGATGCGCGCCGCGACGCCGTTTTGCTCGGCGACTGACTTGAGAAGAACCCGGATGAGATCGCCGACTGCGCCCTTGGGTGACGGGCCACGGTAGCGTTCGGGCATGACCGGTAGTTCGGACTTCGGCAGCGCCTCGACTTCCTTCAGCAGTTCCATGATTTCGGCAGCCGCGGCGCTGCGACCGAAACCGCGCGGCACCGCGCGCAACTTGTCGAAAGCCTCCGGCGTCACGGGACGCTGCATCGCCAGATCGTAGAGCGCGTCGTCTTTGAAGATTCGGCTGCGCGGCTGATCGGTCTGCTGGGCGCGGCGTTCGCGCCAGGCGGCAAGAACCTTTAGGGCGGCAAGATCGCGCGCACGGTTGATCTTCATCTTGAGCCGCTCCCAGGCGTGCTCGGGGCGTACGACATAGGTGTCGATGCTGCGCAGGGTTGTCAGTTCGTCTTCAACCCAGTCCCAGCGGCGGGTCTGTTCGACCTGCTTGCGTAGCTCGCGATAAATGTCGCGGAGATAAGTGACGTCAGCCAGCGCATAGGCGCGCTGCTTTTCCGAGAGCGGGCGGGCCGACCAATCGGTGAAGCGCGAGGATTTGTCGAGTTCCACCTTGCAGATGGCGCGCACCAGGCTGTCATAGGATGCGCTGTCCCCGAAGCCGCAAACGCTGGCGGCAATTTGCGTATCGAAGATGTTGTGCGGCACCTTGCCGGTCAGTTTGACAAAGATTTCAATATCCTGCCGGGCGGCGTGAAATACCTTGGTGACCGATGGATTAGCCAGAAGCTCGAAGAAGGGCTTGAGATCGTAGTCATAGGCGATCGGGTCGATCAGCACCGCCTCGTCATTGGTTGCCACCTGGATCAGGCACAGTTTTGGCCAGTAGGTGGTCTCGCGCAGAAATTCTGTGTCCACGGTCACAAAGTCAAACCGGGCGGCGCGCTCACAAAAATCCGCAAGCGCCTCTGTGGAAACTATAAGGTCCATACGGGTTACCGTCTCAAAATCGTCAATATTGTTCCTAGCAGGTGATGGCCGATAGCTCCACCTCGGATTTCCGTTGCCCGCCGCTACCGGGCTGACGCTTGACAAGCGGGGTGCTCCATGCGCTTTTCGCGCCCAAGAATCCGGCCTTTACTGCAGCTTTTTGAGTTTGATCATGACCACACATCGATACCGCACGCACACTTGTGGCGCTCTGACGGCGGACGATGCCGGCAATACTGTGCGCCTGTCCGGTTGGGTCCACCGCATCCGCGACCATGGCGGTCTGCTATTTATCGACCTGCGCGACAACTACGGCATCACCCAGTGCGTGATCGACCCTGATTCTGCCGCCTTTGCCGACGCTGAAAAGGTGCGCTCGGAATGGGTGCTGCGGATCGATGGCGAAGTGAAGCTGCGTGATGCCGCTGCCGTCAATTCCAACATCGCAACGGGCGCGATCGAGATCTTCATCCGCGAAATCGAAGTGCTCTCCGTCGCCAAGGAACTGCCGCTGCCGGTCTTTGGTGACCAGGATTATCCCGAGGACGTGCGCCTGCGTTACCGTTTCCTCGACCTGCGTCGCGAGAAGCTGCACGCCAACATCCTTAAGCGCACCAAGATCATTTCGACCATGCGTGCCGGAATGGGCGATGCGGGCTTTACCGAATTTTCGACCCCCATTCTGACAGCCTCGTCGCCGGAAGGCGCTCGCGACTTCCTTGTGCCGAGCCGTATCCATCCGGGCAAGTTCTTCGCGCTACCGCAGGCGCCGCAGCAGTATAAGCAGCTACTGATGGTTGCCGGCTTCGATCGCTATTTCCAGGTTGCGCCGTGCTTCCGCGATGAAGATCCGCGTGCCGACCGCCTGCCGGGCGAATTCTACCAGCTCGATCTCGAAATGAGCTTCGTAACGCAGGAAGATGTCTGGAACACCGTCGAGCCGGTGATGACCGATGTCTTCGAAAAGTTTGCGGACGGAAAGCGCGTTACCAAAGGCTGGCCGCGGATTCCCTATGACACCGCGATCCGCAAGTATGGCTCGGACAAGCCCGACCTGCGCAACCCGATCGAAATCCAAGGCGTCACCGAACATTTCGCCGGGTCCGGCTTCAAGGTCTTTGCCAACCAGATCGAAGCGGATCCCAAGGTCGAAGTCTGGGCCATTCCGGCCAAGAACAAGGCCGGTGCCGAGCCGATCGGCCGCGCGTTCTGTGATCGCATGAACGCTTGGGCACAAGGCGAGGGCCAGCCGGGCCTTGGCTATATCTTCTTCAAGGATGGTGCTGGTTCCGGTCCAATCGCCAAAAACATCGGCGAAGAGCGCACCGCAGCGATCAAGAGCCAGCTTGATCTTGATGATGGCGATGCCGTGTTCTTTGTCGCAGGGCGCCCGGAGAAGTTCTACAAGTTCGCAGGCGAGGCCCGCACGAAGGTCGGTACCGATCTTGGGGTTGTCGACACCGAGCAGTTCGCGCTGTGCTGGATCGTCGACTTCCCGTTCTATGAATGGAGCGAGGAGGAAAAGCGCGTCGACTTCGCCCACAACCCGTTCTCGATGCCCCAGGGCGGCATTGAGGCGCTAAACTCGTCCGATCCGCTTTCGCTCAAGGCCTATCAATATGATGCGGTCTGCAACGGCTACGAAATTGCCTCGGGCTCGATTCGTAACCAGGAACCCGAGACCATGGTCAAGGCGTTCGAGCTGACCGGCAAGTCGCGCGATGAGGTCGAAGAGCAGTTCGGCGGCCTTTACCGTGCGTTCCAGTATGGCGCTCCGCCGCATGGTGGCGCCGCTTTCGGTATCGACCGCATCGTGATGCTGCTCTGTGGTGTGGCCAACCTGCGCGAGATCACGGCGTTCCCGATGAACCAGCAGGCGGAAGATCTGCTGATGGGCGCACCAAGCGCGGCCGACAACAAGCAGTTGCGCGAACTCAGCATCAGGCTGAACGTTCAGAGCTAAGCTCTTTTGCGATCATCGATTTTGGGGGCGGGTCTGCGAATCCGCCCTTTGTCTTTTCCCCTTGCGGAGGCACTGGTTAACGCGTTTTTAGGCGGCAAACGCTAGCGTTCGATCACCTCTTTGGAAGTGGATCTATTCCGTGAAAGCGAAGTTCTCGCACCTTCTTATGTTGCTGGGCACGCTTCTGGCTTTCGTTCCGATTATTTCGGTCGATTATCTGCTCGATGGATATGCGCGAACCAAGGAATTGGCGCGCTTGCAGGCGACTGCCGACGAACTGGGCCTACGGATCAACGGCTATACCACGGACGCTGTCCAGACCTTGCGCAAGGTGATTGCCGACAGCCCGTCCTTCTGCACGCCGACTTTCACGGGTATCGCTCTTCAGGCAATCGAGAACAGCGTCAACGTCAAGCAGGTGCTGGTCGAGAACATGGATGGCGTGCAGTATTGCGACGCCTTCGGCCGCGGCGTGCAGCAGTCTCCACTCTCCGAATCCTTGCCTGTACCGGGCCTCACCGAAACCATATCGATCGTTGCCTTCGCAGAAATGGGCACTCCGGCGGTCAAGGTGAGCCAGGTCCTCGGGGGAACCCGGCGTGTCTCTGCCTTCGTTCCGATCATCGCGTCGTCCATGAAAACCTGGGAAGCCTCACTTGCTCCAGGGGGGATGGTCGATGTGGCCCTGACGAGTGGCCTCACCGTATTGTCCATCGGGTCGGCAGTCGACATGCAGCGTGCCGTCAACAGTACCGACTATCTGGTGGTGGAAAGCTTTGCCGGCGAATTGCCGATCAAGGTCCGCTACGTGGTGCCGTTCTCTGTTGCGCGCGCCAACTATGCCGACCTCGATGTCATTTTTACCATTCTGGCCTGCTTCGTCAGCGCCGGCCTTTTGCTGCTGGCGCTGCGCTATGCGCGCCGCTCGCGCGTGCCCTCGTTTGATTTGGAACGCGCAATCGGTCGAAACGAGATCAAGCCCTACTATCAGCCGGTCATCAATCTGCGCACCGGTGGGCTCGTTGGCTGCGAAGTGTTGTGCCGCTGGGAAAAGCCCAATGGCGAAATCGTGCCGCCGGGCGTTTTCATCGATTATGCCGAAGCCAGCGGCATGGCTATTCCCATGACACTGTCCTTGATGCAGCAGGTGCGTTACGACCTGTCCGAGCTGTCTCAGAAGATGCCGGGGTTGAAGATCTCCATCAATCTTTTCGAAGGCCACTTCAGGGATGTCGGGATCGTGGAGGACGTGCAGGCGATTTTCGGCAATTCGCCCATTTCCTACGATCAGCTGGTGTTCGAAATCACCGAGCGCCGGCCGCTGGAAAGCTCGCCAGCGGTCAACAGCGTCATTTCGGGGCTCCATGCGCTCGGCTCCAAGATTGCCATGGACGATGCGGGCACGGGCCATTCGAACCTCGCCTACATCGCTACGCTCGGCGTGGACGTCATCAAGATCGACCGCATCTTCGTGGATATGATCAAGCCAGGCACGAATCAGGTGCCTGTGCTTGATGGGCTCATCGCCATGTCGAAGGATCTTGGCTGCGAGATCGTGGCTGAGGGCGTCGAGACTGAGGCGCAGGCGGTTTATCTTCGCGCCCATGGCGTGACGCAGGCGCAGGGTTATATCTTCGCACCCGCACTTAAGATCGGAGCTTTCCGCGAACTAGCACTGGCCCTGGCTTCGACGCCGGATGAATCCGCAGGAGCAGGCAGCGATGGCGGCTTCAACGACGCGGCGTGATCATAACTCAATCGATTGCAGGCGGTTAGGGTGAGAAGAGGGCCGCCTGGCCCCTTTTCATCGCCTCGGAATGGTGGCAGTACCACCGGCATCTGCTGTGCCGGAGGAAAACGTGACGACCGATCCCAATGAGCAGCGCAAGGTGTTGCGCGAAGCCGCTCTGCATTTCCACGAATTTCCCAAGCCCGGCAAGCTCGAGATTCAGCCGCTCAAGCCGCTGGGCAATCAGCGGGATCTTGCACTGGCCTATTCGCCCGGCGTCGCGGCGCCCTGCGAAGAGATCGCCGAAACCCCCGAGGCGGTTGCGCGCTACACGTCGCGGCAGAACCTGGTCGCGGTGATCTCGAACGGGACGGCTGTTCTCGGTCTGGGCAATATCGGGGCGCTTGCCTCCAAGCCTGTGATGGAAGGCAAGGCTGTTCTCTTCAAAAAGTTCGCCGGGATCGATGTTTTCGATCTCGAAATCGACGAGATCGACCCCAAGAAGTTCAGCGATGCCGTGGCGCCGCTTTGGCCCACATTCGGCGGCATCAATCTTGAAGATATCCGCGCGCCGGACTGCTTCGAGATCGAGGAAGCGCTACGCGAGCGCATGCCGATTCCGGTTTTTCATGACGACCAACACGGCACCGCCATCATTGTAGGCGCTGCTGTGCTCAATGGGCTCGAGCTGAGCGGCAAGAAGATCGAAGAGGTCAAGATCTGCACCTCCGGGGCAGGGGCGGCCGCTATCGCGTGCCTCAACGTGCTCGTCGCCCTCGGTGCCAAGCACGAAAATATATGGGTGGCGGACAAGGATGGTCTGGTTACCCACAAGCGCAACGACGTCAACGACAAGTGGCGCGGGCAATTCCGCCGGGAAAGCGATGCCACGACGCTGGCCGAGGTGATCGAAGGCGCCGACGTGTTCCTGGGTCTTTCGGCGGCAGGCGCGCTGAAGCCGGAGATGCTGACCAAGATGGGGCCCAAGCCGCTGATCCTGGCTCTGGCGAATCCGAACCCCGAAATCATGCCCGAACTGGCCAAGTCGACACGGCCCGACGCGATGGTGTGTACCGGGCGCTCGGACTACCCCAATCAGGTCAACAACGTCCTCTGCTTCCCGTTCATCTTCCGCGGCGCGCTCGATGTGCATGCAACGACGATCAACGAAGAGATGAAGCTGGCGGCCGTGCGTGCCATTGCCAAACTGGCGCATGAGCCGGGCCTCGAGGTTTCCCCCTCGGGGGCACCGGCCGTTTACGGCCCCGAGCACATCATCCCCAACCCCTTCGACCAGCGGCTGATCCTGCGCATAGCGCCGGCCGTGGCGCGCGCTGCCATGGAATCCGGCGTGGCCAAGCAGCCGATCAAGGACTGGGACGCCTATCAGGACCAGCTGAACCGCTTCGTGTTCCGCTCCGGGCTGGTGATGAAGCCGATCATCGATCGGGCGCAGGGCCAGAACAAGCGCATCGCCTTTGCCGATGGTGAAGACGAGCGCGTGCTGCGGGCCACCCAGGTTCTGCTCGAGGAGCGGATCGCCCGCCCGATCCTGATCGGCCGACCCGCCGTGATCGAGGCGCGCATCGAACGCTTCGGGCTCAGCATCGAGCCGGGGCGCGATTTCGAGGTCATCAACCCCGAAGACGATCCCCGCTATCGCGACTATGTCAGCCTCTTCCATTCGCTGGTTGGGCGCAACGGCGTGACACCGGATACGGCGCGCACGATCGTGCGCACCAATACAACCGTGATCGGTGCGCTGGCGGTCAAGCGTGGCGAAGCGGATGGCTTGATCTGCGGCCTCCAGGGCCGGTTCATCAAGCATGTGCGCGATATCCGCTCGATTATCGGCTTGCAGAACGGGGTGAGCGATGCATCGGCGCTATCAATGCTGATCATGCCGCGTGGGGCCTTCTTCCTGGCTGACACCTATGTCAACCAGAACCCGAGTTCGGACGAAATCGTCTCGATTGCCCTCCAGGCGCGCGATCACCTTAAGCGGTTCAACATCGAGGCACGCGTGGCCCTTCTGAGCTACTCCAACTTCGGCTCGCGCGACGGGGACAGCGCTTTCAAGATGCGCGAGGCCTATGACAAGCTCAAGGTCGTGGCGCCGGACCTGATCGTCGAGGGTGAGATGCAGGGCGACCTGGCGCTCAATGAAAACTTGCGCGACCGCTACATCCCCGACTCGGTCCTGCGTGGCGAAGCCAATCTCCTGATCTTCCCCGATCTTGATGCGGCCAACCTCTCGATGACCCTGCTCAAGGAAATGAACAACGCGCTGGCTGTCGGCCCGATCCTGATGGGCACGATGGCCCCAGCACATATCCTTGCGCCTTCCGTGACGAGTCGTGGCATCGTCAACATGGCGGCGATTGCCGCCAATGAAGCGATCGGGGTCAAAGAATAACCGAATGTCCAGCAGCTCTCCCGAGACGGGAGGGCTGCTAAGACCATGGCTGTGGAATGCCGACCGGTGCCATTATGGGAAACGGGTTATTAAGGGCTCGCGCCACATAGTGGGACACCCCATATCGGTCTGCTCATGCCCACACGTCTCAAGCGCCCAGCATTTTGGCGACCTCTCGCTCTCGCAGTGTCGCTGATCGCCTTCCAGGGCTATCTTGGCTATTCGGCCATAAACGGCAATTTCGGTATCGAAAGCCGAGATGCGATTCTGGCCGACATCCAGGTTCTGAAGGATCGTTCGGCCGCCTTGCAAGGCGAAATCGACAGCTTTGCCCATCGCAATTCGCTGATGGACCCGCGTCACCTTGACCCCGACATCGTTACCGAACGTGCGCGCAGCTTGCTCAACATGGCGCATGCCGATGACATTCTGGTCATGGTGCACCCGGACAGCGGTCAACCGATTTCTGGTAAATTCCGAGAATTAATCGATGATCAGTTAATTCAGATTATCGAGGCAGATTCAACGCTCTAGGCCTTGTTCAGGGTGGCGCGGTGAGCAATTTTATCTGCCGCCAGCTTGCGCTATAGTGCAGGAGATGGCCTGATCGGGCCAAGCCGCTAATTCCAATTGTATTTCGGGAGCCACCTATGGCGCGCAAGGCGACGGCTACTTCGGCCAGCACAATGCCCAATGCCCCTCAGTTCACGCAGGAACAGGATCTGGAGGCTTTCCGCGAGATGCTGCTGATCCGGCGTTTCGAAGAAAAGGCTGGCCAGATGTATGGCATGGGCCTGATCGGCGGTTTTTGCCACCTCTATATTGGCCAGGAAGCGGTTGTTACCGGCATCACCATGGCCAGCGAGAAGGGCAAGGATGCCCAGATCACCGGGTATCGCGACCACGGCCATATGCTGGTCATGGGACTCGACCCCAAGGGCGTGATGGCCGAGCTCACCGGTCGCCAGGGCGGCTTGTCGAAAGGCAAGGGTGGTTCGATGCACATGTTCTCCAACGAGCATCGCTTCTATGGCGGCAACGGCATTGTGGGCGCGCAGGTGTCGCTCGGCGCGGGCTTGGCCTTTGCTTCGAAATATACCGGCGACGGCTCGGTCAGCATTGCCTATTTCGGCGATGGCGCGGCCAATCAGGGCCAGGTCTACGAAAGCTTCAACATGGCCAAGCTCTGGAAGCTTCCGGTCGTGTTCGTGATCGAGAATAACAAATATGCCATGGGCACCTCGATCGAGCGTGCTGCGGCGACCACCGACTTCTCCAAGCGCGGCGCGTCGTTCGACATTCCGGGCGAGCAGGTCGATGGCATGGATGTGCGCATGGTCTATGACGCAGCGCAGCGCGCCATTGAACATGCCCGTTCCGGCAACGGACCCTACATCCTCGAGATGCTGACATATCGCTACCGCGGTCACTCGATGTCCGACCCGGCAAAGTATCGCTCCAAGGACGAAGTGACCAAGTATCGCCAGGAGCGAGATCCTATCGAGCAGGTGCGTGCGCGTCTGATCGAAGGTGGTTCGGTGAGCGAGGAAGATCTCAAGAAGATCGAAACCGAGATCCGCGCGATCGTGACCGAGGCGGCCGACTTCGCGACCAACGATCCGGAGCCGGATGCATCCGAACTCTGGACCGATATCACGATCGAGGCCTGATCCCGCGATGAGCATCCTGCTCGGTGTCGTCATGCTCTTTGCCCTCTTGTCCGGCCTGCTCGCGGCCGGACAGGCCATGGCAATCAGCCGCATGGCGGCCGCGTCTGGCGCCAGCTGGCGCGACTGGCTGTTTGGCTGGTGGCGCTTCGAGCAGATCGCGCACCGGGCAGGCCTGAGCGGGGAAGTGCAAGCCGCGCTCTACAAGCGCGCGGTTATCGCCTGCATCGCCTTTGTCATTCTTGGCCTCATTCTGAGCGGCTGGGCCGTGAACGAACGCCAGGGGAGCGCCGCCATCGAGGCTGCCGAGACCCCAATCACCGATTGGCGCGTTCTGCCCGCCCGTCTTGCCGAACAACTCGAACTTCGCCGTGTGGCCACCATGCCCGGCGCTACCATTCTGGAGAGCTGATATGCCCCAAATCCTCATGCCCGCCCTTTCTCCCACGATGGAAGAGGGTAAGCTCGCCAAATGGCTGGTCAAGGTTGGAGACACCGTCAAGTCCGGCGACGTTCTGGCCGAGATCGAAACCGATAAGGCGACCATGGAAGTCGAGTCGGTTGATGAAGGCGTGGTCAAAGAAATCCTGATCGAGGAAGGCACCGAGGGCGTCAAGGTCAACACGCCCATCGCCCTGGTTATGGGTGAAGGCGAGGAAGTAGGCGAGGGGAACCGCCCGGCCGCTCAGGCGACCTCATCCGATCCGGACGGCGATTCGGCTGTGGCTGCAGCCGCAGCACCTGTGCCGGCGGAGCCGAGATCCGGCGCCGAAGCCCCTAAATTCGTTGCGCAGAACGATCCCGACCTGCCAGACGGCGTCGAGATGGTCGAGATGACCGTTCGCCAGGCGCTGAACGAGGCGATGGCCGAGGAAATGCGTCGCGACAAGGACGTCTTCATCATGGGTGAAGAAGTCGCCGAATATCAGGGTGCCTACAAAATCACCCAGAACCTGTTGCAGGAATTCGGAGCCGAGCGCGTAATCGATACGCCGATCACCGAGCATGGCTTTGCCGGACTTGCGGTCGGTGCGGCCTTTGCCGGGCTCAAGCCGATCGTTGAATTCATGACCTGGAACTTTGCCATGCAGGCAATCGACCAGATCATCAACTCCGCCGCCAAGCAGCTTTACATGTCTGGCGGTCAGGTGACGGCACCAATGGTGTTCCGCGGCCCGAACGGTGCAGCAGCCCGCGTGGCGGCCCAGCACAGCCAGGACTATTCGGCCTGGTACGCTCACGTTCCCGGGCTGACGGTCATCGCGCCCTATAGCGCGGCGGACGCCAAAGGGCTTCTCAAGGCGGCTATTCGCTCGCCGAATCCAGTCGTTTTCCTTGAAAACGAAATTCTCTACGGCTCAACCGGTCTCGTGCCCAAGGTCGATGACTTTGTCCTGCCGATCGGCAAGGCGCGCATTGCCCGTGAGGGTGCGGACGTGACCATCGTCTCGTTCTCGATGGGCATGCGCTATGCGACCCAGGCGACGGAAAAGCTGGTTGCTGCCGGCGTCGACGTCGAACTGATCGATCTGCGTACGCTTCGTCCGCTCGACATCGACACTGTCATCGAGTCGGTGAAGAAGACTGGTCGCCTCGTGACCGTCGAAGAAGGCTGGCCGCAGGGCGGCATTGGCGCCGATATTTCGGCGCGCGTCATGGAGCAGGCATTCGACTATCTTGATGCGCCCGTCATGCGTGTGACCGGCAAGGACGTGCCGATGCCATACGCTGCCAACCTTGAAAAGCTGGCGCTGCCAAACGTCGATGAAGTGATCGCGGCCGTCAACGCCGTGACCTACCGCTCGTAAGGAGTTTCCGGGATGCCAATCGATATCACCATGCCGGCGCTTTCTCCGACGATGGAAGAGGGCAAGCTCGCCAAATGGCACGTCAAGGAAGGGGACAGCGTTTCCTCCGGTGACGTGATCGCCGAAATCGAAACCGACAAGGCTACGATGGAAGTCGAGGCCGTCGACGAGGGCAAGATCGGCAAAATCCTCGTTGCCGAAGGCACTGACAATGTGAAGGTCAACGCCGTCATCGCCGTGCTTCTGCAGGATGGTGAGGACGCCAGCGCGATCGGCTCAGGCGGCGCAAAGCCGGCCGAGGCGCCGAAGGCTGAAGCCAAGACCGATGCGCCGAAGACTGAAGCGCCAAAGGGCGATGCCGGTACGCTGCAATATGACAAGGGCACGTCGACGACATCGACCGCACCGGTTTTCAACTCGAACACTGGTTCGAGCGCGCCGAAAGCTTCGCCCGCGCCAACCCCGGCCAAGTCCGATGGCGGTCGCGTCTTTGCTTCGCCGCTGGCCAAGCGCCTCGCCAAGGAAGCTGGGATCGACCTTTCGTCTATCGCCGGTTCGGGCCCCAAGGGCCGTGTCGTCAAGTCGGACGTTGAAGCTGCCAAGAGCGGGAAGGGCGCTGCCAAGTCTGCTGCTGGTGCTGCGCCCGCAACCGGCATGAGCAAGAACCAGGTCATGGCGCTCTACGAAGAGGGCACCTACGAGGTCGTGCCGAACGACGGCATGCGCAAGGTCGTGGCTGCGCGCCTGACCGAGAGCAAGCAGACCGTGCCGCACTTCTACCTGACGCTCGATTGCAAGATCGACGCGTTGATGGCCGCGCGCGAGCAGATAAATGCCACAGCACCCAAGGGCAAAGACGGCAAGCCGGCCTTCAAGCTCTCGGTCAATGACTTCATCATGAAGGCCTGGGCGATTGCCTTGCAGCGCGTGCCGGCGGCCAATGCGACCTGGGCGGGGGACTCGATCCTCTACCACAAGCGCTCGGACGTTGCCGTTGCCGTGTCTGTGCCGGGTGGCCTCTTCACTCCGGTGGTCAAATCGGCCGACACCAAGACGCTGCGGGAAATCTCGGAAGAGGTGAAGGATCTGGCGAGCCGCGCCAAATCCAAGAAGCTGGCGCCGCACGAATATCAGGGCGGTTCGTCGTCCGTGTCGAACCTCGGCATGTTCGGCATCAAGCACTTCTCGGCCGTCATTAACCCGCCGCATGGCACGATCCTGGCGGTCGGCGCCGGCGAAGAGCGCGTTTATCCGGACAATGGTCAGATCAAGATTGGCCAGTTCATGACGGCAACGCTCTCCTGCGATCACCGCGCCGTCGATGGTGCACTGGGTGCGGAAGTGCTCGGTGTGTTCAAGGGGCTGATCGAAAACCCGGTGATGATGCTGGCCTAGGGCTGCGCCCTAGGTTTCTTTGGTCGCGTTTCCAAACCGGAAAACCGGTTCCCATTTTTTCTGGAAACGCTCTGATGGAGCCGTCGATGAAGACCATTCTCGCCTATGGCGACAGCCTGACCTATGGCGCGGATCCTGGTGGTGGTCCGCGGCACGCCTATGAGGATCGCTGGCCGACGGCACTCGAAAAGGGGCTCGACGGGCAGGCGCGGGTGATCGCCGAAGGTCTTGGCGGTCGCGCTACGGCTTATGACGACTGGACGGCTGCCGCCGACCGTAACGGGGCGCGGATTTTGCCCACGTTGCTCGACAGCCATAAGCCGCTCGACCTTGTGATCATCATGCTCGGGACCAACGATCTCAAGCCGTTTGTCGCGGGTTCAGCGGCCTATGCGGCGCGCGGGGCTCGCCGGTTGGTCGAAATAACGCGGGGGCACTTTGCGGCTACCGGGGAGACGGCGCCGCAGATCCTGCTGGTGTCGCCGCCTGCCGTCGTCGAGACGACCAACGAGAACATGCTGGGCAATTTTGGCGGGCTCGACCATCTTTTCCGCGAGTCGCGTGAATTTGCGCGGCATTATCGTCGGCATGCCGAGGAAACCGGCGTTGCCTTTTTCGATGCGGCGACGGTTGCCAAGGCCGATCCGCGTGACGGCGTCCATCTGGACCCCGCCAATACGCGCGCGATCGGGGTGGGGCTCGTGCCGCTCGTCAAACAAATTCTGGGTCTTTGACCCTCTCTTCTTCTGGAGGCCCTTATGGCTGACCAATACGATCTTCTCGTCATCGGCGCCGGTCCCGGCGGTTATGTCGCTGCCATTCGCGGCGCGCAGCTCGGTATGAAGGTGGCCATCATCGAGCGCGAGCACATGGCCGGCATCTGCTCCAACTGGGGCTGCATTCCGACCAAGGCGCTGCTGCGTTCGGCCGAAATCTACGGCCATATGGGCCATGCCAAGGACTACGGCCTGACGGCCGAAAATTTCGGCTTCGATCTCGACGGCATCGTCAAGCGTTCGCGCGCTATCGCGGCGCAGATGAACAATGGCGTGCAGTTCCTGATGAAGAAGAACAAGATCGACATCATCTGGGGCGAAGCCACCATCACCAAGCCCGGCGAGATCAAGGTTGCCGCCTCGAAAAAGCCGGTCGTGCAGCCGCAGGGCCCAGTGCCGAAGAATACGCTAGGCGAGGGCACTTACAAGGCCAAGAACATCATCATCGCCACCGGCGCCCGCCCGCGCGTGCTGCCTGGTATCGAGCCCGATGGCAACAAGATCTGGACCTATTTCGAGGCGCTGAAGCCTGCTGAAATGCCCAAGTCGCTCGTGGTCATGGGCTCGGGCGCCATCGGCATCGAGTTTGCTTCGTTTTACCGTTCGTTCGGTGCGGAAGTGACGGTGATTGAACTGCTGCCGACCATCTTGCCGGTTGAGGATGCCGAGATTTCGGGCCTTGCCCGCAAGCGACTGGAAAAGCGTGGGATCAAGATCATCACCGAAGCCAAGGTTGCCAAGGTGGAGAAAACCGGTAACGGCGTTGTTGCGCATGTCGAGACCAAGGATGGCAAGACCCAGCAGGTCACCGGCGACAAGCTGATTTCGGCCGTCGGGGTTATGTGCAATATCGAGGGGCTTGGCCTCGAAACCGTTGGCGTCAAGACGGAGCGTGGCGCCATCGTCATCGACAACTACGGCAAGACCAGTGTGGACGGGATCTGGGCAATTGGCGACGTCGCTGGCCCGCCGATGCTGGCGCACAAGGCCGAGCATGAAGCGGTGATTACCGTCGAGAAAATCGCCGGCCTCAAGGTCCATGGCCTCGACAAGACTAAGGTGCCGGGTTGTACCTATTGCGAGCCGCAGGTGGCCAGCGTCGGTTTGACCGAAGCCAAGGCCAAGGAAGCTGGGCGCGAAATCAAGGTGGGGCGCTTCCCATTTGTGGGTAATGGCAAGGCAATTGCGCTTGGCGAGCCGGACGGCTTGGTGAAGACCATTTTCGACGCCAAAACCGGGGAACTTCTCGGCGCGCACATGATTGGTGCAGAGGTTACCGAGCTTATCCAGGGCTTTGTCGTAGCCATGAATCTTGAAACCACTGAAGAAGAACTGATCCACACCATCTTCCCGCACCCAACGCTAAGCGAAACGATGAAGGAAAGCGTGCTCAACGCCTATGATCGCGCGCTGAACATCTGATCGAGTCTGGCAATCTGAGGATGGCGCCCGGGCCACGGTCGGGGCCTTCCTCGGAACTTCCGACGACCCCGCTATCTCAAGATGGGTCCCGGCCTTCGCCGGGGTTCGGTGGCTGGAAAAAGCAAAAAAACCACAGGAGTTTCCCACATGGTCAAGGCAATTCAGATCGGCCTCGGACACTGGGGGTTCAGCTGGACCAAGGAAGTTATCCCTAAAGTTCCCTCTGTCGAAATGGTGGGCTATGTGGATACCAATCCCGAGGCCTCCGAACGCCTGCAGACGGAGTTGGGAATAGATCCAAAATTCTGCTTTTCCAGCCTTGAAGAAGCAGCAAAGAAAACCGATGCGGTGCTTGCGATCTGCACTCTGCGGACCGAAGCGCATTACCCCGTGGTCAAGCGCTGCCTCGAGCTGGGCTATCACGTAATCGTCGAAAAGCCTTTCACCTCGACCATCGCCCAAGGCAAGGAACTAGTTACCCTCGCCAAGGCGCAGGACCGGGTGCTGATGGTCAGCCAGAACTATCGCCATCAACCTGCACCGATCGCTGCGGCCAAGCTGATCGCCGAGAACCAGTTTGGCGTCATGAACATGGTGTCCATCGATTTCCGCCGGCATGGTCCAAGCCAGGGCTATCGCTATTGGGATATGCCCGATCCGCTCCTCGCCGACATGTCGATCCACCACTTCGACCTGATGCGCTATGTACTCGGGGAAGAGCCGGTGCGTCTATCGTGCCGGACCTGGAACCCGCCGGGCAGCCCGTTCCAGTTCCACCCGAGCGGGGCGGCGCTGATCGAGTTTTCGAAAGGCACGATGGTGTCCTACCGAGCAAGCTGGATGAACACCGGGGCCGTGACGCCGTGGGCCGGCGAATGGGTGATGGATGCAGCCCAGGGCCAGATCCATTGGACGTCGCGCGACCATTTCCGCGATCGGACCGGTCCGGATATCCTGACTCTGCAGCCTCTGGATCAGGAACCAAGGCCTATACCACTCGATCCCGTGCAGTTTCCAGATCGCAAGGGCACACTGAACGCTATCGCCAAGGTGATCGAGACAGGAACGGTGCCAGTCGGCTTCAGCTCCGGCGCGGACAATCTGGGTTCGTTGGCTCTTGTACAGTCGAGCATCCTTTCGGCCTCTCGCGGCGGCGATTGGGTAGAGGTCGCAGAGGTGCTTGGCTGATCCGAACGCAAGCCAGCCTAGCAGAAAGGCCGGGTTGAACCGGCAGCTCATGGGAGCGATATAGGGGCTCTAGTGGACGTGTTTCCGGACAGCGAACCGATACCCACTTCGCCTGGAAACACTTTGCCCAGACAGGACTAATATGGTCACGCTCATCGATAATTCGGCGCTTAAGCCGCGCCATCCTGAAAAGGCCAACCGGCCCGACAGCATCGTGCTGCGCAAGCCCGACTGGATCCGCGTGAAGGCTCCGGGTTCTCCGATTTACAAGGAAACCCAAGAGATCGTGCGCGAGAACAATCTCGTCACCGTCTGCGAGGAAGCCGGCTGCCCAAACATCGGCGAGTGCTGGAGCAAGAAGCACGCGACCATGATGATCATGGGCGAGATCTGCACGCGGGCCTGCGCCTTTTGCAATGTGCGCACGGGCCTTCCTGGACCGCTCGATCCCCACGAGCCGGAAAATGTCGCCATTGCGGTGCAAAAGCTCGGTCTTGAGCATGTCGTGATTACCTCGGTCGACCGGGACGATCTGGCTGACGGCGGCGCGCAGCACTTTGCCGATGTGATCCTGGCTATTCGCGCCCGGAACCCGCGCACCACGATCGAAATCCTTACGCCCGATTTTCTCCGCAAGGATGGTGCGCTCGAGGTTGTTGTGGCGGCGAAGCCCGACGTGTTCAACCACAATCTCGAAACCGTGCCGTCAAAGTATCTGAAGGTTCGGCCCGGCGCCCGCTACTTCCATTCGATCCGGCTGCTGCAGCGGGTCAAGGAGCTCGACCCAACCATTTTCACCAAGTCCGGCATCATGGTCGGCCTGGGTGAGGAGCGGAACGAGGTCCTGCAGCTCATGGACGATCTGCGCTCGGCTGAAGTCGATTTCCTGACCATCGGCCAGTATCTGCAGCCAACCAAGAAGCACTATCCGCTGCAGCGGTTTGTAACGCCTGAGGAGTTCAAGTCCTTCGCTACTGTAGCAACCGCCAAGGGCTTTTTGCTGGTTTCTTCGAGCCCGCTCACCCGGTCCTCGCACCATGCCGGCGAAGATTTCGCCCAGCTCAAGGCAGCGCGTCTTGCAAAGCTTGGTCACTGATGAAGCGCTTTTTTGAGCGGCATGTGCCGCACCTGCCGCACTCGATGTTCGAAATCGTCAGCGAGCTAGAGGACTACCCGCGCTTCATCCCGAACTGCAAGGCGATGGACGTGCGTCCCGATCCTGCTGCCCGGGACAAGGACGTGCGCCTTGCAAAAATGACCCTCTATTTTGGGCCAATCACGCAAGCCTATACAAGCCGCGTGACGATCGACCCGGACGCTCTGACGATCGCGGCGAAGGCTGTCGATGGTCCGTTCGCTTATCTCGATTCGATTTGGTCGTTCGAGCCAGAGGGGCAGGGGACAAGGGTCCGGTTCGAGATCGACTTCAAAATCTCGAACCCCTTCATTGCGGCCGTCGCCGAGCCTGCCTTCGCTGCCAAGCAGGACGAGATCATCCGGGCTTTTGCAGAAGAAGCCGACCGGCGATTTGGCAGTTGAAGCATTTTACGCCTGACGCTTTTGCCCGGCGCGTCGGGACAATCCATCTTGCCTAGGCATGGACCACCGGGACAGGCCCGGTGGTGACGAAGACGGGAATGCCAGCCGCTTGAAACAGAGTTGAAATGCTCTGCTTTACTCTTCTACGCTGGTCAGCACCTGCAGAACCAGATCCAGCGCTGCCGCCGCCGTCGCCTTGCGAACTTCGTCGCGGCCGATGTCGCCGAAGCGGTGCTCGATAACGACGGTGGCCAGGTCCGAAGAAACGGCTACGTATACCAGACCAACCGGTTTTTTGTCCGTGCCACCATCCGGACCGGCAATGCCAGTTGCGGAAACGGCGATGTCGACGCGGGCGGTGTTGCGCGCGCCGTCTGCCATGGCACGGGCGACCTGATTGCTAACCGCGCCATAGTCATGGATGAGGCGCGAGGGGACCTGGATCATCTTCGACTTGGCGGTGTTGGAGTAGGTTATAAAGCCGCCATAGACCACGGCGGAGGAGCCGGGAACGTCGGTCAAGGCAGCCGCGATCAGGCCGCCCGTGCAGCTTTCAGCCGTGACGATGCTGCGATTGGTTTCGCGTAAGAGGTCGATGATGCGCTTGCCGGCACTTGGTTCACTCGCCTGAACGGTTTTTGCCATCACTCATCCCTTGGTACTTCAACACTTGCACTTGCCATAGCCACAATACCTTCCTCCCGCCCGATGAACCCGAGCTTTTCGCTTGTTGTCGCCTTGATCGCGACGCGACTGGCTTTGATGCCCAGAGTCTGGGCAATGACAGTGCACATCGCCGGGACGTGTTTGGCAATCCTGGGCGCTTCACAAACAATCGTCACATCGAGATTGACTATGCGCCCACCGCGCTCGGACACCAGCTTTCCGGCGTGTTCAAGGAAGATGGTGGAGCGGGCACCACGCCATTGCATGTCACTGGGCGGGAAGTGAACACCGATATCGCCTTCGCCGATCGCGCCTAAAATAGCGTCGGTCAGAGCATGAAGCGCAACATCTGCGTCGGAATGGCCCTGCAGTTTGGCGGTATGCTCGATGCGCACGCCGCCGAGAAACACTGCGTCACCCGGCTCGAAGGGATGAACATCGTAGCCAGTGCCCACGCGTGTCTCCATGGCCTTGTCTCCCAGAATATGCCGCTCTGCACGCCGGAAGTCCTCCGGATGCGTGATCTTGAAATTGTCCCGGTCGCCAGTGGTCATTGCCACGCGCAAACCTGCCCATTCGGCGATTTCCGCATCGTCGGTGAACTCGCGCCGAACCGTTGCGGCCCGCATATGCGCGGAAAAGATCTGTCCGAACCGGAACCCTTGTGGCGTTTGCGCGGCAAAGAGCGTGCGCCGATCTTCCGTAATGGCGATTTCACGGCCATCCGGAGCGCGTTTGATCGTGTCGGTAAGCGGCAGGGTTGGCAGGGCGCCATCATGGCTCTCGAGCGCGCTCAGCACCTGCTCTATCTGTTTCGGAGACACGAAGGGGCGGGCGGCATCCTGGATGAGAACCAGATCCGGCCGCTCCGGCGCCAGCGCTTTCAAGCCCTCGAGAACCGACGCCTGGCGGGTCGCGCCACCCGTGATGGGCGAACGGAGGCGTGTATCCTCGAGCTTCAGAGCTGCGTAAGCCTCTGCGTGATCCGAATGAATGACCGGCAGGATCGTCGCTATAGCGGGATGAGCCAGAAAGGCATCCACGGTGCGAGCGAGGACGGCGCGGCCGGCGACGGTTCGATACTGCTTGGGATGAGCGGTGCCTTCCGAGTGGGCGCGCTCACCCTTGCCAGCGGCGACGATGATGACGGCTATGGATTTAGGACGTATGGACATATAGGCAGCGGCTACTCGACCGTCAGAGATAGAACTGGTCTAGCCTTCGCCTTGGCATGCGGCAAGAGCAGCGCAGCTTCCCACCCTCTGCAGATCCTTTGGGTGTTGCACCAGCGCGCATAATGACTATTGTGCGGGCACGTTGCTTTGATTGATGATTTCTGGGGCACTCTTTGTCTGGTAATGCCTTCCCGTTGAGCATTGGCGGACATGAAGTCCGCAACCGGGCCATTCTGGCACCGATGGCGGGAATCACCGACCGTCCATTTCGTGAGATCGCCGAGCGCTACGGTGCCGGACTTGTGGTATCAGAGATGATCGCCAGCGCCGCGCTCGGTACCGGGCACGCCGATATGGTGCGAAAGCTCAGCCGGGCAGGGGAACTGCCCCACATGGTGCAGCTTGCCGGGTGCGAGCCGGGCTGGATGGCCGAGGGCGCCCGTATCGCGGAGAGCGCCGGCGCGGACATCGTCGACATCAACTTCGGCTGCCCCGCCAAGCGTGTCACCAGTGGGTATGCTGGTTCAGCCCTGATGCGCGTGCCTGACCAGGCACTGGCCATCGTTGAAGCCGTCGCCGGCGCAACGCAGCTGCCAGTGACAGTAAAGATGCGGCTTGGCTGGGATGATGACAGCCTCAATGCGCCGGACATCGCGCGGCTGGCGGTGAGCGCCGGGGCGCAGATGATCACCGTACACGGTCGCACGCGGCAGCAATTCTACAAAGGTACTGCGCGCTGGGCGTTGGTGCGCGCTGTGGTAGAGGCTGTCGCTGTACCCGTGGTGGTCAATGGCGACATTGTGGATGGCGAAAGCGCAACCGAAGCGCTCGATCAGTCAGGTGCGGCTGCTGTGATGCTTGGCCGCGGTGCTCAGGGACAGCCATGGCGGGTAGGGCAGATCGGTGCTGTGCTTGCCGGTCAAAAGCCGCCGGATGCCCCAAGCGGTACCGAATTGATCGAGCTGATCCGTCATCATTATCAGGAGATGCTGGTGGACTACGGCACCGAGGTCGGCTCGCGTGCCGCACGCAAGCATCTCGACTGGTATGCTGAAGCCGCCGGTCTCAATCTCGATAAACCGACGCGCACGGCGCTGTTGAACAACGATCAGCCGGCCGAGGTCATCGACCTGATCGGCCGAATCTTTTCCGATGAATGGAGAGCAGCCGCATGAGCGCTGCCTTGACTATCCTCGATGCCGTGCCCGCTCGCTCGGTGCTGCAGGCGTTGCCTCAGCCCATCATCGTGCTCGATGAGGCACGCAAGATCCAGTTCGTGAACTATGCAGCGGAGGCGTTCTTCGGGGCATCGCTGAGCGTGTTGACGCGGCAGAAGCTGGACGATCTGCTCGCCTTCGGCTCACCTATCATCAGCCTTGTCGAAACGGTGGTAAACCGCCGTGCGCCAATGACCGAGTACCGGGTTCGCATAGGCTCGTCCCGCTTTGGAGACGAGCGCATTGCCGATGTTTTCGCCAGTCCCATGTCCGATGTGGATGGACAGGTCGCGGTGCTGATCCAGGAGCGCACCATGGCCGACAAGATCGACCGGCAAATGGTTTCTCGCGGCGCGGCGCGATCGGTGACAGGCCTTGCTGCCATGCTCGCGCACGAGATCAAGAACCCACTCTCGGGGATCCGCGGGGCGGCGCAATTGTTGGAACAAACCGTTGCCAGCGACGAGGTGCCGCTTGCCCGGCTGATCCGTGAGGAGACCGATCGCATCGTTGGGCTGATCGACCGTGTCGAAGTGTTTGGCGACGAGCGCCCGATGGAGCGCGAGCCGATCAACATTCACGTCGTTCTCGACCGGGTAAAACTTCTTGCCCGCAACGGGGTCGCGCGCGGAATCACCTTCTTTGAAGAGTACGATCCCTCCCTGCCACCGGTGCTGGGCAATCGAGACCAGCTTATTCAAGTGTTCTTGAATCTGGTGAAAAATGCCTCGGAAGCGCTTGAGAGAACACAGAAACCCGAAATCCGTCTCTCCACTGCTTTCCGCCCGGGAATTCGTATCAGCGTGGCTGGCGTAGCGGAGCGTATTTCCCTGCCGCTTGAGATCGTCATCGAGGATAACGGACCAGGTGTGCCGCTCGATACGCTGCCTTTCCTTTTCGATCCCTTTGTCACCACCAAGACCAACGGCTCCGGTCTGGGGCTCGCCCTCGTCGCCAAGATCGTGGGGGATCATGGCGGAGTGATCGACTGCGAGAGCCGGCCAGGGCGGACGCGCTTCCGCATTCTGCTGCCCGTTGCCAATGGCGTCTTCCAACAAAATTCTGACGAGGTATCGACGAAATGAGCCACGTAGTCCTGCTCGCTGACGACGATGCCGCGATCCGCATGGTACTTAACCAGGCACTGACCCGCGCCGGCTATGAAGTTCGGCCAACCGGCAACATCTCCACCATGTGGAACTGGGTCAGCCGGGGGGAGGGCGATGTGCTGATCACCGACGTCGCCATGCCCGACGGAAACGCCTTCGAGGTCATGCCCAAGATCAAGAAGTTGCGGCCCGACCTGCCAATGATCGTCATGAGCGCACAGAATACGTTCATGACCGCGATCCGCGCTTCTGAAGTCGGAGCCTACGAATACCTGCCCAAGCCCTTCGATATCACCGAGGTGCTTTCCGTTGTTTCGCGCGCGCTGGCAGACGCCAAGAAGCCTACGGCGGCCGACCGTAAGGTGGAAGAGCAGAGCGAGTCCATGCCACTGGTCGGGCGGTCCCCGGCCATGCAGGATATCTACCGCGCACTGGCCAGGCTGATGCAGACCGACCTGACCGTCATGATCACCGGCGAAAGCGGCACCGGCAAGGAACTGGTGGCACGCGCGCTGCATGATTTCGGCAAGCGCCGGAATGGCCCCTTCGTCGCCATCAACATGGCAGCCATTCCACGCGACCTCATCGAGGCCGAGCTCTTTGGGCACGAGAAGGGCGCCTTTACCGGCGCGAACACCCGCTCGTCCGGACGTTTCGAGCAGGCGGAAGGCGGGACGCTCTTTCTCGACGAGATCGGCGATATGCCGATGGACGCGCAAACGCGTCTTCTGCGCGTGCTGCAGGAGGGCGAATATACAATGGTTGGTGGCCGCAGCGCCATCAAGACCAATGTGCGCATCGTTGCCGCCACTCATCGGGATCTGAGCCAGATGATCCGGCAAGGCCTCTTCCGCGAGGACCTTTATTATCGTCTCAATGTCGTGCCGATCCGCCTGCCGCCGCTGCGCGAACGTATCGACGATATCGCCGACCTTGCTCAGCATTTCCTTCGCGCTGCGGAGCGGGAAGGAGAGCCGACCAAGACCATCTCGGCGGAGGCGATTCGCCTGATGCAGAACTACTCCTGGCCGGGCAATATCCGAGAGCTGGAAAACCTGGTGCGGAGGCTTTCCGCGCTGTATGCCGATGAGAGTATCTCTGCCGAGATCGTGCAAAACGAACTCAACATCGCCGAACGACCCGAGATCAACTCAACGATCGGCCCGGTGGATGTGTCGACAGCAGTTGAAAGCCATGTCGGTCAGTTGCTGCGCGAGTACGAGCCGAACCTTCCGCCTGCCGGACTCTATCAGCGTGTCATCGACCGTGTAGAAGCTCCGCTGATCGCCATGGCGCTGAATGCATGCGGTGGCAATCAGATCAAGGCCGCCGACCTTTTGGGGCTCAACCGGAATACGCTGCGCAAGAAGATCCGGACCCACTCGATAGAGATCGTCAAGCATAGCCGACGAAACTGATCTCGGCTTTCAGTCCAAGGGTGCGTGCGCGACTGTCACATTTTGGCAACATTTTTCTTGAAGGGTTGCTCGAATTGGGTCAGGGTCTTCCGCCTGAAGCTCCCAATGGGCGCCATTACGCGCGCTGCATGGGACGCTAGAACAGGGATCCGGAGAGAACCGAGCAGTGCATGACTGAGGCGCTCAGCAGCGACATCGAGGCCCTAGCCACGCCGATGACTGGGAAAAAAGGACCGCGCACGCTGTTATCCGGTCAGGGGAACGGGCCGCTTCGCGTGCTCGGTTTCTTTGTGGTTTTTGCGTCCGTTCTCATGTCTTCGGTGTCGTTTCTGATTCTGACGGGAACAACCAACATCGAGCCATCGGCTACGGTCTGGACTGCGATCTGGGTGGTCACGGGCATTCTCGTGCTGCTGGTGCTCGCGCTTGTGGTCACCGAAGCGGTTCTGCTGGTTCAGGCCCGGGTGCAGCGGGTACCTGGCTCGGCGCTCCAAATGCGCATGGTTGCGACCTTTGCACTGGTGGCCGGTGCGCCGGCGGTGCTTGTTGCCATCGTTGCCACCATTTCGCTGAACCAAGGCCTGGATCAATGGTTTTCCGAGCGTACGCGCGCCATGGTGGAGAGTTCCCGCCTCATTGCTCGCTCTTACATGCTTGAGCATGCCCAAGTGCTGCGGGACGATATTATCTGGGTTGCGACCGAGGTCGAGCAGTCGCATACGATCTTCGATCAGGATCCGACGCGGTTTACGCGCATCTTGACCGCTCTTGCGCAAACACGCTCACTGCCATTTGCGTCCTTGCTCGATAGCTCGGGCGCCGAAATCACCCGGGCCCAGATCAGTGTCGGCGGATCTTACCCCCGCCCGCCAGCCGGTGTGACGGACGGGGTTGTCGAAGGTATTCCGACGCCAATCGCGCCGGGTTCGACCCAGTTTGTCGGCTCCATCATCAAGCTGCGTGGCTATGATGACGTGTTCCTGTTCGTGGCGCGGCCGGTGGATGCGGAAGTGCTGCAATATATGCGGCTAACCGACGACAACATCACGGAATATCGCGAATACGCCTCGAACCGGCTGGTGTTTCAGATCACCTTCGCGATCATGTATGTCGGTTTGGCCGTGGTGCTGCTGCTCGCTGCCCTCTGGATCGGCATCGCGCTGGCCAACCGCTTTGTCGATCCGATTCGGAACCTGATGATCGCGTCGCGCCGGGTGAGCGGCGGCGACCTCGACGTGCGCGTGCCGGTGCAGGAGGGCAGGGGCGATCTTCGCGATCTTTCCAACGGCTTCAACCGCATGACGCAGCAGCTCAAGTCGCAGCGCGAAGCATTGCTCAACGCCAACGAGGTGAACGAGAAGCGTCGCCAGTTTACGGAAGCCGTGGTGGAAGGCGTGTCGGCGGGGATCATAGGCCTCGATGCCTTCGGGGCGGTTACCCTCGTTAACGCGCGGGCTTCCGAAATGCTTTCGCAGAGTGAAATCGACATGATGGGCGAAAGGCTCGAGGATATTTTGCCTGAGATTGCCCCAACCATGGAGAAGGCCCGGTCTGCGCGGCGTGGTCAGGTGCGCGACCAGATTCAGCTCGGCAACGAAACCAACCGTCGCATCTATCAGGTGCAACTGACGCGCGAAGGCTCGATCACGGAGTCCAAGGGCTATGTGCTGACATTTGACGACATCACTGAGCTGGAATCCGCGCAGCGTACGAGTGCGTGGGCGGATGTGGCTCGCCGCATTGCCCACGAAATCAAGAACCCGCTGACACCTATTCAGCTCTCGGCAGAGCGGCTGCGCCGTCGCTATGGCAGCAAGCTCGAGGAGGACCGCGAGGTTTTCGACAAGTGCATCAATACGATTGTCCGGCAGGTGGGCGATATCGGCCGGATGGTGGACGAGTTTTCCGCATTCGCCAGAATGCCGGAGGCTGCCCCCGAGCGTGCCGACCTGTCGGACACCATCCGGCAAGCGGTTTTCCTTGAGAGCGTTCGGCTTCCAGAGGTTGCCATCGCCACAGATTTGCCCGATGAGACGATATATGCCTGGTTCGACACGCGACTGGTCTCTCAGACGCTGACCAACCTGATCAAGAATGCCGTCGAAGCCTTCGAAGGGCTCGACATGGTCTCCGGCTGGCAGCCGGCAATCAGGGTCGAGGCGCACGAGGAAGGCAATCATGCGCGGATTTCTGTATCCGACAACGGCAAAGGGTGGCCCAAGGAGAACCGGCAGCGGCTGCTCGAGCCCTATATGACCACACGAGAAAAAGGGACCGGACTCGGCCTCGCCATTGTCGCCAGGATCATCGAGCAACATGGCGGCATTGTCGAACTGGTCGATGCCGAACCTGACGAACAGGGCAGGATTGGGGCCTGCGTGACCTTCACGCTGCCACTTCGTTCCCCAGACATGAACAACGATACGGACGCCTCGGCTCATTCCGAGCCGCAACATGTCCAACAGGAGGAATCGCTGATGCCGGCGGTTGTCCAGAGGTAAATGGCGCTAGATATTCTCATCATCGACGACGAAGACGATATCCGCGATCTGATTGCCGGTATCCTTGAGGATGAAGGCTACGAGACCCGCCAGGCGCATGATGCCGACAGCGGGCTCAACGAAATTGCGAGACGGCGGCCCAGCCTGGTCTTTCTCGATATCTGGATGCAGGGGTCGCGGCTTGACGGACTGCAATTGCTCGATGTCTTTCAGAGCCAGCACCCGGACATGCCTGTGGTGATGATCTCCGGCCATGGCAATGTGGAGACGGCGGTCTCGGCCATCCGGCGCGGTGCCTATGACTATATCGAGAAGCCCTTCAAGATCGATCGCCTCCTTCATGTCACCCAGCGGGCCATGGAGGCGACGCGCCTGCGCAACGAGGTGGCCGAGCTCAAGGAACGCTCCGCCAGCAAAGGCGGCGACATGGTCGGGCCATCGCCATCGCTGCAGCAGGTGCGCGGAATCATCGACAAGTCCGCGCCCACGAATTCGCGTATCTTCATTGCCGGACCTTCTGGTGCAGGCAAGGGTCTCGTTGCCCGCCTTATTCACCAGCGCAGCCCGCGTACACATGCCCCGTTCGTCGAGATCAACGCCTCTCTTTATGCACCCGATGAAGTATCAGTCGTTCTTTTCGGCCGTGAAAGTCGCGACAAGTCAGGCCTGCTGCAGGTGGAAGTCGGCGCGCTCGAGCGGGCCCATGGCGGTACGCTTTATCTCTCGGAAGTGACGACGCTGCCCGCTCAGGTGCAGACGGCCCTGCTGCGCACGCTGGTGGAAAACCGATTCACTCGCGTCGGCGGGGCACAGGCTGTGCCGATCGACGTGCGCATCATTTCATCGAGTTCGCAAAATGTTACGGCCCTGACCGAAAACGGAGATTTTCGTTCGGACCTTTTCCATCGGCTTGCCATCGTTCCCGTTCAACTGCACCCGCTCAAGGAACGGCGCGAGGATATCCCTCCGCTTGTTGGAGTATTCATCGAGCAGGTCTGCCGCATGCACAATCTGCAGCGCATGAATATCGGCGATGACGCAATCGCCGTGCTTCAGGCGCAGGACTGGCCTGGCAATGCCCGGCAATTGCGCAATTCGATCGAACGCCTGCTCATTCTTATGAAGGACCAGCAGCCCGAAGACGGTGTCATCACCGCGGCCATGCTGCCGTCCGATATTGGCGAGGTGCTGCCAACCGTAGGGGATGCGGACACCTCCGCCCACCTCATGAGCCTACCTTTGCGCGATGCTCGTGAAGTATTTGAGCGGCAATATCTCCTTGCCCAGATCGAGCGCTTCGGCGGCAATATTTCCAAAACTGCTGAATTCGTCGGTATGGAGCGCAGCGCCTTGCACCGGAAGATCAAATCGCTGGGTCTGTAGGCAGAATCCGAAAAAGCTGCCACGCCATGCGCAGAGCGCGGGTAGGCAGCAGGCATGACATGTGCCATAGTCGCTAATGTATGATAATTCTGGATAGAGGGAACTGGGCGGCAGTTTCCGATGTTCCGGACGCAAGTGATTGCGACAAAACAGCGACAATAAATGCCGCGACAAGAGGCCTAAAATGCCCAGCGAAAAGCAGCAAAACCTGCAGGATTCCTTTCTTAATCACGTCCGTAAGCAAAAGGTGCCAGTCACGATCTTTCTCGTGAACGGGGTTAAGCTTCAGGGGGTGATCACCTGGTTCGACAATTTCTGCCTGCTGTTGCGTCGTGACGCTCAGTCGCAACTGGTTTACAAGCACGCCATTTCTACCATCATGCCCGGCGCGCCGATCCAGTTGTTCGACCCCGAGCAAAACCACGATCACGACTGACAGGCTGCATGAGCGAATTCGACGACGAAGATGGCCGCCTGCCGGGCGGTCCCAAGCCCTTTATCGATCGGCAGGAGAAGCCGACCCGAACCGGGCTGATCTGCCCTGACGTCCGCGGCAAATCAAGCTACCACAGTCTTGAAGCGCGACAGGCCGAGTTCGAAGGGCTGGCCGAGGCTATTCGCCTGGACATCGCATTTTCCGATGTGGTCAAGGTTAGGGACATCCGCCCCGCAACCTATATCGGTGCAGGTCATGTCGAGACAATCGCCGAGAGGGTAAAGGCCGAAGAGGTTGAACTCCTGCTTGTCGACACGGCGCTCTCACCCATTCAGCAGCGCAATCTGGAGCGCGAAACTGGCGCCAAGGTGCTGGACCGCACCGCCTTGATCCTCGAGATTTTCGGTGAACGGGCTGCCACGCGCGAAGGCGTGCTTCAGGTCGAGCTCGCGCATCTCAACTACCAGAAGGGGCGTCTCGTGCGTTCCTGGACCCACCTTGAGCGGCAACGCGGCAGCGGCGGCATGGGGTTCATGGGTGGCCCCGGCGAAACGCAGATCGAAAGCGATCGCCGGCAGATTACAGAACGCATCGTGCTGCTTGAAGATCGGCTCGATAAGGTCAAGAAGACGCGCGCCCAACAGCGCCAGCAGCGCACCCGGGCGGCCATTCCCGTCGTGGCTTTGGTCGGCTACACCAATGCGGGTAAGTCGACGCTGTTCAATCGGCTGACTGGGGCAGGTGTCTTTGCAGAAGATCTGCTCTTTGCCACGCTCGATACGACGATTCGCAAGATCGAACTGCCACATGGGCGAGAAGTGATGTTGAGCGACACGGTGGGCTTTGTTGCAGACCTGCCGCACGATCTCGTTGCGGCATTCCGCGCCACGCTTGAAGAAGTGGTGGATGCCGACATCATCCTGCACGTGCGCGACATCGCCAATCCCGACCATGCGGGCCAAGCTCAGGATGTGCTGACGGTGCTTGATGAACTCGGCGTGTCTTCCGAAAAGACACCCGTCATCGAGGTGTGGAACAAGGTCGATCTTCTCTCCGAAACCGGCCTCGTCCTGGGGTCGGCGGCACCAGCGGGCAAGGTACTCGCCAGTGTGCCGGTTTCGGCTCATACGGGGCAGGGCATCGAAGATCTCAAGGATCTGATCGAACGCTCGCTCGGGGAGCAGGCTCGCACCTATCATGTCCATGTGCCGCACAGCGCGGGCAGCGATATCGGCTGGCTCCACAGCCATGCTGAAGTCGTCTCCCGCGATGAACCGAACGAGCGTGGGCAGGACTACGTGGTTCGTGTCGACCCGCGCCATCGCACCGCTTTTCTCGAGCGCTTCAACGGCCGCATCGCCACGTCCGATCTCTAACTGCCTTTGTTCTTGTCTGAAGCGCGCACTTCGTTCCAGTAGCCATCGAGCCGGTCGAGCCCCGCCTCGGCTGGCGCGATGCCATCTTGCCGGCATCGGTCTTCCACATAGTGGAAACGCCGCGTGAACTTGGCATTCGCGTCGCGCAGTGCAGCCTCTGCGTCAACACCAGCATGGCGGGCGAGATTGGCTACGGCAAAGAGCAGGTCGCCAATTTCCTCATGAGTGGCCTTTGTGTCGTTCTGCGCCTGAGCTTCGGCAACCTCGGCGATTTCTTCTTCGACCTTGCTCATGACGGCAGCAAAATCTGGCCAGTCGAAACCGACCTTGGCCGCCTTCTTTGTCAACTTTTCCGCACGGGCCAGGGCAGGCAGAACCTGAGGAACATCGTCGAGTGCGGAGACTGGCGCTGCGCTCTGGCGCCGGGCGGCCTTTGCGGCACGCTCCTGAGCCTTGATGCCCTCCCAACTCGCCTGCGCGCCGGACGCGTTGTTGGCGGATGTATCCCCGAATACGTGGGGATGCCTGCGGATCAGCTTCTCGGTGATGGCGTAAATGACATCGCCAATATCGAAGTGTCCCGCTTCCCGGGCCATTTGAGAATGAAAGACCGGCTGAAGCAGCAGATCACCGAGCTCCTCCCGAAGATCGGCGAAATCCTGCCGCTCGATGGCATCGGCAACCTCATAGGCCTCTTCGATCGTGTAGTGCCGGATGGACGCGAAATCCTGCTCCAGATCCCAGGGGCAGCCTGTATCAGGATCTCGGAGCGCGGCCATGATTTCGATGAGACGGGAGATGTCGCGAGAAGGCTGCATGGGTATGGTCCGAAGAATCGCTTCAATTCATCATATGCGCTGCGCCACGGAGTGAAGCCATTTCTTCCGGTGCGCGTTTGAAACGGACGATCAAACAATCGGAAATGCTCAACTAATCTGGTGAACCCATGGCCAAGCCTAAGATAGCAGTGATCTTCTATTCCACATACGGCACCAACCTACAGATTGCCCAAGCGGCCGCCAAGGCAGCAGGTGAAGCTGGCGCTGAGGTCCGTCTTCTGCGCGCGGCTGAGACAGCGCCATCGCAGGTCGTCGAGGGCCAGGCGGCATGGAAAGCCAATCTGGACAAGATGCAGGACATCGCCGAGGTCACCCCTGACGACATGGTCTGGGCGGACGGCTACTTCATATCCGCACCAACCCGGTACGGCGTCGTCGCCAGCCAGCTACGTGCTTTCATAGACACTCTGGGACCGGTTTGGAGCGAGGGCAAACTGGCAGACAAGACATTCACCGCCACCACAAGCGCTCAGAATGTCCATGGGGGGCAGGAGAGCACTTTATTGAGCCTTTACACCACGGCCATGCACTGGGGCGCGATCCTGGTCCCACCTGGCTATACCGACCCTGCCTTGTACGAAGCGGGCGGCAATCCTTACGGATATTCAGCGTCGGCGGGCTCCTTTGACGAGAAGGGTAGGGTGGCCGTAGCCCACCAAGCGAAGCGCCTGGTGGAATTCACGACCAAAGTCAGGTCATCCGCTTAACTCGGATAGACGCGAAGCGCGCCGACCGGGGCTTTAGTATTCTACAGGTCCAGTCGGTTATGCGGGAGGGTTCTTAGGCAGAACGTCGCGCAAGTGTTCCATGAGATAGAGGTGCGTGGCCGCGTTGGCCACGATCAAAACGCCCGTGCGTTCGAACACTTCCGGCCCGCGACCCCACCAGTCGGTGACGATTCCGCCGGCTTCTTCGACGAGGAGAATACCGGCGGCGGTGTCGACGAAGCCGGTTTCTTCATAGTAGCCGGTGAGCCGGCCGCAGGCGACATAGGCGCAGGAATTGGCGGCGCTGCCGACGATACGAACGGCGCCGATAGGCGCGCGGATAGCGTCAAGGCGTGCATAAGCGCTTGGATACAATGACAGATTTGGTGTCGGCAGGCCGGTGCCGATGCACATGGTAGCAATGTCGGTCTGCCCGCTGACCTGGAGGCGTTCGCCGTTGAGGTAGGCGCCTTCGCCCTTGATGGCGGTGAACATTTCATCAGCGACCGGGTTATAGACCAAGCCGCAAATTGTCTCACTGCCGCGGCGCAAGGCGATGGTGATGGTATAGTGCTGACCATTGAGAAAATTGGTCGTGCCATCAATGGGATCGACCAGCCAATGGTGGTCGTCGGCGCCTTGGGCTGGGGCGAATTCTTCGCCGGTCAGGCCCCAGGGGTAGCGGCCGAGGAGTTGGCTGCGGATCAGTTGCTCGGATTCGCGATCGGCGTCGGAGACGAAATCGCCGGGGCCCTTGATGCCGATATCGAGGTCGCGGAAGCGGCGGAAATGCTCGAGCGTCAAGGCGCCGGCTTCGCGTGCCGTGGCGACCATGTCATTGAGAATGCTGGTGTAATTTACGGTCATGCAACAAGAGCCCGATGGAGCCCCTCCGGGTCGTCGGTGGTGATCTGGTCGACTTTGAGGGCAAGCAGGCGCTCGACCTGGGGCAGGGTGGTGCCGTCGACGGTGCGAATGGTCCAGGCGTCGACCTTGCGGCCGGCAGCGTGGATGGGGGCAACGATATCGAAGCCGGAATCTTGTGCGGCGAGAACGATTTCGTGGGCGAGATAGATGAAAGCGGCGTCAGGCGCTGGGGCGAGGGCGTCCGAAATGAACGCCTGGTAGTCACCCGTCTGGTGCAGGCGATCGAGCGAGGGGCCGTAGCAGGGATCGTAGCCTATCCGAGCCAACGGTGCCGATTGCGTTAGCAAACGGTTAGCACTTGGGTCCGCTCCAGAGAGAATTATCGAGCGCGCGACGGGTGAAACCGTGACAGCAAAATTGTGCACGATTTCGGGCGAGAGAGCCGCCAGGTCTTCCTTGAAATCCAGTTGCAGCAGCGCTTCGGGGTGCGGCTTTTGCTCTGCGAGCAACGCGCAGAGATCTTCGAGCAGCATGACGCGCTCGGCGATCGGGGCGCCGTCATTGCCGCGCAGTTGAAGCTGACGAAGCGTTCTCCCATCCGTGTCGCGGACGCGGCCAGTGCCGGTGGTCTCTTCTTCAAGCGTCAGGTTGTGGAGGATAGCAAAGCCGTGATCGGCGTGGATAACCAGATCCACTTCGACGCTGGCGCCAAGGCGCATGGCTTCGGTGATGCGGGTGCCGGAGAAGGCCGGATCGGATGCGCGCCGGCGGCCGCGATGCCATTTGAGCCAGGTGCGGTGGCCGGCCCGTTCGATAAACAGCGGATCGGTCATCTCAGCTCCTGAAAACTTGTCTACCGTCGCGGAAGGCGGCCACGGCACGCGGTGCAAGGTTGACGCTTTGCCCGGTGCTGAAGCGATCGGGGTGATCGACCATGGCTTTGACGCGGATCGCTTCGGGCAGGTCGAGATCGACAAGGCCATGCGTCCCATAGTCGGTGACGCGATGCACGACGGCTTGTCCTTGATCGGCCAGGCTAAGATCGAGCGCTTCGGGGCGCATGGCCAGAATTGCCGGGCCATCGGAGATAGGCAGGTCAAGCGATAGACCGGCGCGATGGAACCGGCCGTGGGCGACCTCGCCGTCGATCAGGTTCATGGTGCCGATAAAGCCGGCGACGAAGGGGGTTTGAGGATTGCGGTAGACGACATCGGGGCGGTCGATCTGTTCTGTCCGCCCATCGCGCATGACCACGATACGATCTGCCATGGAGAGGGCCTCATCCTGGCCGTGGGTAACGAAGAGCGTCGTGATCTTGAGGCGTTGCTGGATGTCGCGGACTTCTTCGCGCAAGCGTTCGCGCAAGTGCTGGTCAAGGCTGGCGAAAGGCTCGTCGAGCAAGAGGATCTTGGGCTCGAGCACGAGGGAGCGGGCGAGGGCAACGCGCTGCTGCTGGCCTCCGGAGAGCTGGTGCGTCTTGCGCTCGCCATAGCCGGCAAGACCGACGAGGTCGAGCACGGCTTCGACCTTTTCGCGGATTTCGCTTTTGCCGGTGCGGCGAAGTTTTAGGCCAAAGGCGAGGTTGTCGAAGACATTCATGTGGGTCCAGAGCGCATGGCTCTGGAACACCATGCCTGTCGGGCGCCGCTCGGGCGGCAGGTGGGTGATGTCTTCGCCATCGATGGTGATCAGGCCAGAGGACGGATCTTCGAAACCGCCCACCATGCGCAGAAGCGTCGACTTGCCAGAGCCTGAGGGGCCGAGAAGGCAGACGAGTTCGCCATCGGCGACATCGAGCGAGAAGCTGTCGACGGCCTTGGTGCCACCGGGGAAGTATTTGGAGACGGATGAAATCTTGAGAACGGACATTTTTATTCCTTCACCTCTCCTTCTGGGGGAGAGGTCGGCGCTTGCGCCGGGTGAGGGGGCCTGAACCGGATGCGAGGCAAGGCCCCCTCACCCGACCCAAGAGGGTCGACCTCTCCCCCAAGGGGAGAGGTGAAGAAGTGGTCCATCACCCCCCGAATCCCCGTGCAAAAGAACCCGAATTCACCACGCGGCGGGCGAAAAGGAGGGCGATGAAGCTGGGGATCCAAAGCAGCACGGAAAGCACTGCGCCGAACTGGATGACGGGCTGGTTGTTGATGAAGCTGATCATCAGCACAGGCAGGGTGCGAACCTGCGGCGCGCCGATGAGCCAGGCGCCTTCAGTTTCGTAGAAAGTGCCGACGAAACTGAGCAACAGGGCGGCGGCGATGGTGGGGCCGGCCTGGGGCAGGGTGATGGACCAGAAGACGCGGAACGGTCCGGCCCCGACATCGCGCGCCGCTTCCTCCATTCGCCGGTCGACAGCCTGGAAGGCGGCGACAGGGATCCAGATCATGAAAAGCAGCGTGCCGACGAGCTGAATCAGCACGACACCCCAGAAGGTGCCGATGAGATTGAGCTGGAGGAAGATGGCGGCGATGGCGACGAGCAGACCGAATTTGGGGAAGGCGTGGCCGGCAAGGAACGAGAAGAAAAGGATATCGCGGCCGGGAAAGTCGAGCCGGGCGAAGGCATAGGCGGCGGGCAGGCAAATGATGGCGGAGAGCAGCGTCACCACCGAGGCGAGCGTCAAGCTCATCGAGATCGAGCTCCACACATCGGCGCGGGCCAAGGTTGCCGACCACCAGCGCAGGCCAAATTCCTGCGGAATGATGGAGGGAAAGCGCCAGACATTGGTGAAGGCCCATATGCCTACTACAAGGAGCGGACCGATGATGGCGATGGTGAGGAGGACGGCAAAGACGATGCCGGTCCAGTCGATGCGTCGTGAAACAAGAGTTGCCATTTCAGGGCGTCCGGTTCTTGGCAACGGAGCGGATATAGAACAGCCCGAAGACGATGCAGAAAGCGAAGGTGATGACGGCCTGGGTGATGGCCATGGGCGGGTTCTGCAGATCGCGGAAGGTGCGCTGCATGAAAGGGCCCATCATTTCGGGCGCTGCGGGACCCAGCACATAGGGCAGAGTGAAACTCGAAAAGATGCCTAGGACACCAAAGGAAATGGCAACGAGGATCGAATTGGTGATGCGCGGCAAGATGATGTGCCAGAGAATGGCGAGGCGCCGGGCGCCGACATCGCGCGCCGCTTCGATCGTGGCGTTGGACACTGCGCCGAGGCCCGAAACGAGGATCAGGACGGTGAGCGGGATATTGTCCCAGACAAGGCCGATGACCGGGCCCCAGGGGGTAAGGTAGGGCGAGCGGATGCGTGGCAAACCTACGCCATTAAGCAGGAGATCGACCGTGCCGTTGGGACCGAGCACGCGAATAAAAGCGTAGCTCAGGATGATCGAGGGTACGAACATCGGAAAGATCGCCAGGCTCTGCACAAAGGCGGCAATGCGATTGCTGGTGAAGCGCAGATATAGCGCCAGCGGCAGGCAGATCACCAGCAAGAGGGCAGCGCAGACCATGGTGGTCCAGAGCGTAACCGTCAGGTTGTTGAGGCTATAGCGGTCGGAAAAGAAGAACTGGTAGTTGGCAAACGAGAACGACGTACTGCCATCGGTGCCGACCTGCATCAGCGAGCGGGGAATAGCGGTCAGGATTGGCCAGATCACCATCCAGGCCACAAGAAAGACAGGGATGGCGACAAGGAAGAGGCCGGCATATTTACGGCCTCGCCTGGTGCCCGCGACGGAAACGGTCGCAGCGGTGTGTTCGGTCATGGAGTACTGACTGCGTTTTGGGCGCGGTTCGCGCCGCATTGCCTGGTTGTCGGCTCGATCGCATCCCTCCCCTCAAGAAGGGAGGGGGCCAAATCTGTGATTGTGATGCCCCCATCCAGCCTCCCCCGGTTTTGGGGAGGCTGGGTGGGGCGCGATGCTTAGGCGTTGCGGTCGACGTTGGGCGCGACGGCGCGGTACCAGCCGTCATTGACCGCCACTTCCCATTCCCCGCTCGGGAAGGTCGGGATGGTGGTGGGAATGATGTCGGCATAGCGCTCGCGCAGGTCGGACGAAACGTAATCCCAGGAGACGCCGGGGAAGCCGCCGAGTTCGGTCAGGACCTTGGACTGGATTTCCTCGGACAGGAGGTAATCGGCCAGCTTGATCGACATGTCGCGGTTGGTGCCGTTTTCAAGAACGAGACTGCGCGAGAAGCCGCCGGGCAGAGCGAGATCGGTCAGCTGCACGAGGCCGGTAGTTTCCGGCAGCACGCCATTGGCAAGCGCCTGCAGGGCCTGGTCGGACCAGACGGGGATCATGGTGACGGCCGATTGGCTCAGCAACTGCACCGACTGGGTGTTGCCGCTGGTATAGGCGCCGTTGTCGAAGAGCGACGGAGCGAGATCGGCAAGGATGTCCCAGGCTGGGTTGAGCATCGCCTCGGCCGCTTCGGCCGAATAGTTGTCGACCGTGAACTTGGAGGTGTCGCGGCCATTGGCCTCGAGAATGGCGCGGCGCACGAAGTTGCTGCCCGAGCCGCCTTTGTCGGGACGGTTGTAGATGAACTGGCCCGGATTGGCCTTGATCCAGGCGACCAGAGCTTCCCAGGTCTTGGGCGCGTCGGCGACCGGCAGCTTGGTGGTGTCATAGGCCAGGAGCACCTGCGAGCCGCGATAGGGCAGGGCGTAATCGGTATCCATGGCGAGCGGATTGACGCGCGACCAGTTTTCGAGGCCGGCTTCTGCGAAGTTGACGTATAGGCCTTCATCGATAGCGCCGACCGGCAAGTGCGGGTCGCCGGTTTCGAAGTAATCGGCCTGCGGATCGGTGCCGGTCTGCATGGCGGCGCGGGCGCGATCGAGAATGGCCAGCTGCCCCGAGCCGTCGCCGGCATCAACCAGGTTCAGCGTGATTCCGGGATTGGCGGCCTCGAAGCCGGGCTTGACGTGATTGGTCCAGAAATCGAGGATGTTGGTATCCGAGCTCGTGTACCAATCGATGGTGCCTTCAGCAGCAAAGGCGAGCTTGGGCAGGACCAGCGTACCCACGGCCGAGCCTGCGGCCATGATCACGAATTGACGACGTTTCATCTGTTTCTCCCGGGTGGGCGGCAGCCACCGCTATGATTGGGCGCCGGAAGGAACCGGCGGGGTATTGGGTCGGCCGAAGGGGTGCGGCCTGCCCAATGAGCGCTGACCTGTCACGCATGCGTGGCTGCAGCGCGAGAAGTCGCCCGGCTATGCACGCAGTTGCACAAAGGACCGGGTTCGCGGTGCTTAATAGGAGTTCCAGTTGAAGCTTTGATGACGCTTTGTTCATTGCACATGTGTGCAAGAGAACTGCATCGGTCAGCGCGAGTTGGCCCTGACGGATCGGCGCCAGACGGGAAGCGGCTCAAAGAGCTTCCGCTCGGAGCCCCAGGCATGGGGCTCGGCGAGCAAGTCGACCGCATGATCGGCCATGGCTGCCAGGGGCTGAGCAAAAGTGGTCAAGCGGTAGGATTCCCAGCCGCCCTGCTCGATATCGTCGAAGCCAACGACGCATACATCGTCCGGTATCCGCAGGCCAAATTCCTGCCGGGCGGCGTCCATGAAACCCAGGGCCAGCAGATCGGTGACACAGAAGACCCCATCCGGCCCATCAGAGCGGCCAAAGAGCCGCCGCCCGGCCTCAAGTCCGGACGCATAGGTTGTGGGGCCCGCTCGTGTCACTGCGACGTCGAGGCCGGCTTTTCTGGCAGCTTCGACAAACACGTCCTCGCGTTGCAGGAGGCTGGCGGTTCGCGCCGTGGAGGTGACCACAGCCAGCCGCCGACAGCCGGCACGCTGGAGCAGAAAGAAGGCTTCCCGCGCACCCATGGCGTTGTCGACGCCCAGGTTCTGGCTGCCCTGAAGATGGTCGGCGCGGTTGATCAGTATGACTTGCTGCCCGTTTGCAAGGCAGGTTTCGATCAGGCTTGCCGGAGGCGTGCCGGAAAGAACGATGGTGGCATCCGCACGATAGTTCAGCGTCTGCCGCAAAGCGGTAGCAACGCTCTCATCATCGCTTTCGGTGTTGATCACCATGGTGATCTTGCTGGCCGCCTGAAGTTTGCGGGTCAATTCGTCGACTAGGCCGGCGCGGATCGGCGTTGTGAGGTCGGCCACCACGAGGCAGACGATGTTGCTGTTTTCGCGCAGGCCGCGGGCAAGGTGATTGACGTGGTAACCAAGCGCTCCTGCGGCAGCGAGCACCTTGCGGCGCGTGGCTTCGGATACGCTGGCGCCATCGGTGAAGGTGCGCGACACCGCCGAGCGGGACACACCGGCGCGTTCGGCAACCATGCGCGCGCTGACAAAGGGACGGCGCTGCAGGTCGGTCATTCTGAACGTTCCAAGAGTGATTAGCGCAATTGTGCCGGGCAGCGAGGTCGGGTCAAGAGATCAAATCCTCATCGGCGGAACAGCAGCACCAATCAGCGGAACACACGTAGCAGCTATTGAAACTACTGACCTGGTGGATATTGCGCACGGATGAGAAGGCGGCGAGAGCGTTCAGGCCCTCAGGCAGCACCCGGCGTTCCTCAATGTGCGGGCACTGGCGAGGACATTGCGGTTTCGATCAACAACCTTCTGCCACTCAGGGCCGTTCATCATGACTGACCTGGACACGCCATTATCGCCTTGGATCCCATAGAACCCCGGATCGCGTAGGTCGAGGCTAGCGGGCAGGGTGCTGAGCTCTGATACCTTCAACCCGCCGGAATAGATGGTCTCGAGCATCGCCGCGGTCCTGGCGAGTGATATCGCTTTCGTGGATCCTGGTTTGCCGGCCTTGACGTCCGTATACGCGCAATCCAGCACCTTGGTAGCTTGCTCGACGGTGACGAACCGCAACGACTCCTTGACCACTGCGCCGTACCGCTTTTGCGGGGTTTTGCGCGATTTGCCCGACTTCGACAGCGTATTTGTAAAAAGAGCGGATGGCTGAAACCGCTCGCCGGAGTGTAGCTTACCACATAAGCCTACAACCCGGTCGGCGGGAAGGCCGAGAAAATAGGCCCGGTTTATCCCTAAAGCCTACAACACCTTATCCTTGAGTTTACAACAAATCCAAGTTGATACCCTAAAAGGGTACAACCACTGCCGCGAATAGTTTGGACTGAGGCGGCGTTGACCCGACTGGATCGAGCTGGCCGGCTGCCATAAAGGGTAGAATAACCTTGTCCGGTTACGAAGGAGCATGGACCGGCAAACCAAGAAAACCTTCGATACTGCCTATTCAGCGATCTGGGCCTCCTACGAGGAATATCTGGTCAAGGAGCGAGGGAACTCGTCAGCTACCATTAAGACCAAAAAGGCGCTCGTGAACGCCTACACCCATCGCGTGCAGGAGGGTGATCTGCCCCTCAGGGCAGCAACGATAACAGGGCTGACCCCTCAAGTGTCTTCACATCACATCGGCGAATATTCGAAGGGTGTCCAGCCAACTTCAGTAGCGCAGGCCATATCGGTGTTGGACGAATTCTTTACCTTTCTGGAGCGCCAAGGAACCGTAGCTGTAAACCCGATATTTCGTCCCGCTGATCTAATCGTGACGTGGCATGCTCCGGGCGCATTGTCTGATGATGAGGTTGAGGCAATTTTCCACCTACTGCCGGTTCACGACATCGCCTGGGTCGAGGCACGCGATCGCGCAATCCTTCACCTGTATTATGATGCCGAATTGGATCCCTCCCAGCTGTTCAGCCTTACGGCGAGCGCTTTTGATGGCGAGAGACTTCGAGTGCGGGGTGGCCGCGATAGATCGCTTGCAACTCTCAAGCTTCCCAGGGTCGCGGCCGAGGCACTGTCCAACTATCTGCTTTTGTGGCCCGGCTCTTTTCTTCCGGATGATCCGTTGTTCAGACACCATCGGTACCACCGCGGAGTTAACCAGAAAGGACACGCCAGGTTCTTGCAAATGAAGGCGGAGCACTTGCAGTTGAGGTACACGGCAAGGCTGCTGAGAATGGCCGGAGTGAAAAGGCGTATGGCCGAGCGCCCGAAGCAGGGAAGGACGCGGACACCACCGAAATGGCAACGGGGTGCCGATAAGGATTGGGACTTCGAAGCTCTAATTTTGGCCTTCAGGCAGACCCATCCTCGGTGGGATTGAGTATGGAATCCATGGATGATGAACTGGAGGTTGCCTGGCAAAAGTCAGTCGTCACGAACGGCCCGCCCTCCTTGATTGAGCGATATTTACGCGAAGTATCGCGATTCAGGGGCTGGCTTTCAGCGCGCCATATCGGTCTACTGACCGTCAATCGGGATACTATCGAACAGTATGTGTTAGAGCGTGAGCCTCGGGAAGCCGCAACGGTGGCGTCGATCAAGTCCCTATTTCGGTTCCTGCTTGCCAATTCCGAAATCGCAGTCGATCCCGCGGAACATATACGCTGGCGAAAGCCGGTGCTGCAGCGCAAAGCCTTGGATGAGACGAGCGTGCATGGCTTCTTGGATCAGCTTTCGCCGTGGCATTGCGCCGATGACTTCGGTCCGAAGCAATACTTCCCGCGAGTACGGGCTTGGGCAATGGCGGAGCTAGCCTACTCGTCCGGGATGTCCACTGAAGAACTCGTAAAAATCGGTCTGAAGGACACCGATCTGCCGCGGTTGTCCGTGACCGTTGATAATCGGCTCGTTCCGATAACGCCGCGTGCGCGGACAGCCATCTCGTATTGGCTGCTTATCAGGAACGCGCTCCTCGACGTGCCGGCACGTTTCCTGTTTCACGGTCGGGGCCTTCCGCATGCGGCAATGACGCAGCGGCCTTCTGCCGACTTCCGCTTTTTCGAAATTGCAGGGCGCCGCTACACGATGGTGGAGCTTCGGCACGCGTATATCGTGCACGCCGCCGACCGGGGGCTGTCTTTGGCCAACATCTGCCGCCTTACCGGGCTAGGCGTGGCTCAGGTCGAAAGCATCCTCAAGGAATACCTCATTGACGCTCCAGGATCGTAGACCAGTTTACACGAGTTCCACGACGATCGTAGGTAAATGGCAGGGAGGGCGCGGGAAAATTGCCATCCGCCAACGTCCCCATCCACGCCGTTCAGGTTGAAGTCGACCGAGCAAGTTGGAAAGCCCAACCGACCAAATTCAGGCATCCGTTTCCGCAGGCCCTAGCACGGCAAGCCGGTCCGTTTCCGGTGAACCTGCTTGAAATGCTGAACAGGCGGGGGGAATTGACGCCCCCGACGCTCACGTCCCAAATAGGCGTCGCAAGGCTGGCCTCTCCTCCGATGTCTGCGCATCATGGCCGATCCACCGCCCTGAAACCGCGAAACGAGTGGCGAGCTGTCGATCTTCACCGGACGGGAGTTGCAAGCGATAATGTTGGGGTCGGGCTCGCGACTACCGTGCTCGCTCTGGTTTTCAACTATACTGCCTACCCAACGGTCGCGATTTCCATCATCGGTTGGCAAAGCACGGTTAGGAAGCTTCCATCGGCGGCGTCCCGCCCAAAGTACGAAGGGTTGACAGTAGTTCCCTTTTTGTTCTTTCATTGCTTTGCTCACGTAGGCAGTGCGTGACCTTCCCATCGCCGGCCTAGCCGGCCCATCGAAGAAACGACGCCATGAGCGAAAACAAAGTCCCTGCGGCATCTGCCGCGGATATGCTGCACGCGCCTACATCGACGCGCTCGCAGCAGCCGAAAACGTCAAAATCAAATCAATGATCCGCGGATCCGCACCGCAGGACTCCCTGGAAACCATCCTTACCGATCTCGAAGACGATGACGACGGCGAAGGCCCGCATCTTCGGGTGGACCTTGTCCTCGCCGCGGTTCTCACCGCAAAGGCGGTGGCAGGCGAGCCGGGATGGGCCAAACGCCTTTTTCCCGCAGACATAAGGTGACAATCTACCCCATATGCCGACAACAGGATCAATGTGTGGGAGGGACGATCGGCGCCAGAGCGCCGACCAACGACACGGCGTAATTGACCGACGACGGTGACCCCTCGAACCTAAAGCCCCAAGCCGCGCCGCCGTTTTCTTCCTCGGCATAGACTACAACCCTGAGTCCGTCGAGCTCTTGCGGGTCCGCTGCCTGATCCAGTGCATTCTGCACCGTCGCTCTGAGCGGGCAGACTATGGCGGACACGGCATCCAAGATTTCGTCCAGTGGCTTCTGGACGCCTTGGAATTCGATTATCCAGCTCACCTGTTCGGTCAATCGAGGCCTCGCAACCTATCTTTCGGATGGTCACTCCGCGGCGCTAAGGGACTTATGCTCTATGCTGGCCACTTCCATTTCCCCGCGCTTGTTCATGGCACTACGCCACTTGAAGCCTCGGCCCGCGAATTCGGCAACCGCTCTCTGCAGAACCCAGGCAGTCGCGTATCGGACGGGTCGGTGAACGCATACGTCGGCGAGCAATTTGAGACCGGAATAACGCGGGAAATGGGGGATCGACGCCGAGACGGCGGCGAAAACCTCCAGAAACTCGTTCTGCTCGCGGCCGCGGCCCATGAGATGACGCAAGAGATCATCTGCTCCGTCATCAAGGACATAAAGAGCGGGTTCTAGAAAACTACCCCTGAATTTATCCGTGGAGCCCTCGGCCTTAGCCATATCCAGCAGGACGATAATGGTCAAAGACGCGGTTTCGAGACTGACGGGAAGACCTGTCGCGGCCATCCGGAACGCGACGGGAGACAAGTGCTCCGCCAGGTCGCCGATCACTTCGAGCGCGTCATGCTTCAGGCCGTGCCGCGCATGCGCCTTTAGGATCCTCATAGCGTAGTCGCTACGTTCGCTACGCGTCTTCGGGAGATGATCCTGAACGCCAACGAGAAAATTGACGCGCGCCTGCGTCATCGCGGTTCGATGGATCGTCGCCGTCAGCAGTTCGGGACGCTCGGCTATGGTCGCAGAAATGGTCTTGAAGTCCAGGCGCGGCACCTCGAGCATCGCTCTCTGGAACTGGTCGTACACGCTGGCCTTACGGAATACTTGGAGATGATCCAAACCCATGCGGTCTAGGTTGGCGAAGGCACTCTTGAACTCAGCTGCGCCATAGAGGAGTGCCAACATCTCGTCGTAGGCCACGACAAGGCTTAGGTCTGGAGGAGCGCTCGCGCGCTTCCTCTCCTCCTCCTCGACGAACTTTGCACGAGCATTGTGGGACCGGATGGCATCATCGTCGGCGGTCCGCAGGCCGAACGTCTGCATCGCGGCAGATATCGGCACGGCATAGGCCAAGTCTTCTGCCACGGCCACGATCATGCCGAGCACGTCGCCGGCATCGTCCATGACCAGCGTGCCGCCGTCGCCAGCAACGGCAAACGGTCCGTTCTCGCCACGGATCGAGAAAGCCCCGCGATAAATCTGCTTGGTGCCGTCGCCACGTTTGATGAACATGGGCGTATCTACTGCGGCAATAGTACCCTTGGCGGCCCGGGCCGAGCCAACATCTCTTGTCACCCTGGCACCCAAGCTCGGCGGTCCGTCGGCGACGGTATGCTCGATCGGCGCTACCTCGACATTCTGATGCAGGCGAACCGGCTTGAGTGCAGCCGCGATCGGCATTCCGCGTTCGCCCCATGCGGCGACATCGACGCCCACGACGGTGCCGATGGGAGCGCCCCCGACTTCAAGGCTGTCGTCCGCCAAGAAAAACGCTCCCGGGACAAGCGCGAAGAGATCGTCTCCGTCACCCTGCACCGCAATCGGGCCGATCGACAGATCCCGGCCGACATTGTCGGCGAAGATCCGCAATCCCGGCTGTATCAACATTGGCTCAATCCATGTCCGTTACATTCAAACCCATTCAGCGACCGGTTCTGGCACGATGAAGCAGGCGATGCCGAAGAGATCGGTAGGTAGCTGGCGATGATCAACACTGTCGGGCGCATAATAAACTCTAAAGCCCTTCTTGTTGTTTAATCCAGATGCATCGCATGTTGCGCGAAATTTGGCCCAAAGATAGTCCTCGGCCAAATCTTTCCGGAATTCGATGAACTCCTGACTGAGAGGATCGCGAAGGGGCACCCCGTTGCAGGACTCGAAGAAGTCGTCGGGCAACTTGGCCGGCCGGAGAATGTCTCCCAGGTAAAGCTGCGCCGTTTTGAGCGAAGCGATCTCGCCTTTCTTCAGGAGCCAGTTCAAGCCTCCACCGGGCCCGATTCTCATGACCACTTTGTTTCCCGCCGCGACCGGCACCAACGATTTGGCCGTCTTTATCATCGGCTCGTCGGTGATCGGATCCCTTGTGACTTTTCCTTGGGTATAGCGGACGGCTCCATCGGCCAGCGCCGCGGCAATCATGATCTTGTGGACCGGTGCGGAGTTGACCGCATAGGGGAATGGAAGCGTACCCACCAGTGTCACCGTCATGCCGGTCACGCGGGAGCGGAGGAGGGCGCGTGCGTCGTTGGAAAGGCTGCGCTCGACCAGGTCCGAATACGCCCGGGCATAATATTTCGCGGCTTCCGCGGTTGAGCCCTTCTTTTTGGCCTCCACCTCGATTGCAGTGACGGCCGGCCGAAGGCCCGACGCCTCCATGTCTTTGATCAAGCGGAAGCAGATATGGCCGCCCTCGAATTCTTCCTGCAAGATGCGGAGCGTGTCGATGAGGCCGCCGTCGCCCGTGCCGGCGATCGTGAAGCTCCGATGACCGGATTCCACCAAACCGTCGAGATCGTCGGGATCCCAGTAGGATCGGTCCGTGTCCCACACCTTGATCTCGGCGCCGAAGCCGGTGGCGACGAACACGTGGTCATATAGCTCCGACTTAGGGCTTGTATGGCCGGGTTCCGTGAAGACCACCTTCATGGTGCCGGCGGCGGTGCGTTTGATGTCGGTGACCGTCCGGTTCAGCCGCAGTTGCTGCATACGCGGGAGAAAGAACCTCCGCCACTCCCTCTCGATCGACTTGGCCGCGACATCGCTGGTTGCTTCGTACCAATCGAGATAAGGCTGCGACGTCGTCGGTTTGAGCGTTAGTGACGGCCAAAAATTCACCGTCGGGTGAACGTACCTGTGCCGTGCGTTCTTTTGGCACTTCACGAGTTCCGTGTTCGCTTCGAACAGGGTCACCGTATGGCGTTTCGCGACAAGCGCGGCACTGGTGGTCAAACCCGCGATCCCTCCGCCGATTACGGCGACCCGGGCGTTGGGCTTGTGGGCGCGTTCTTCGGACCAAGCCCAAACGGTATTGAAGGCACGTGCCTGTTGGCTCGCGAAACTCACGCGTGAACCGAAAGGACCAATGAAGGAGATGCCCTGCCGACCGGGAAGGCTGGACGCGGTATTGAACAACGTCACGCGATCTTGGTTTTCTTCTTCGATCATGCAAGCAAACTTGGTCATTCCTCAACAAGAGTGCCTTGTGACGAAATCGTGTCGCTTCCGCAAATGGATTATCGGAGCGTTCGCAAGAATTAAGCGTGCAATCCCACTTTGATTGGTCATCGGCAACAGGACTCGATAATCGGGAGCCGAAGTCGCCTTCACCATCCCCGGCGATGACGCGTCCGCCGCGTCAGATCGATCGCTCGGCGGCTCGTTGACTCTTTCGCATCCCTCTCCGAACATTTGCCCAGGACACAAGATAGGTGATCAAATGGACCCCGTTGCAAACCTCGGCAATCTCCTCGGCGGAATTGCAAACCTCCCCTTCGTTCGACCGTTCGGTGCGTTGCTCCTCAGTATCGTCAGCGCATGGTTGAGTTGGACCGGGAATGGCGAAGGGTGGCGCGACATCATCCTCGCGATCGCCGTAGCCCTAGCTGTCTGGACCTTCCTGGAAGCGCAGTCCGGCACAATGCGGGGCTTCGTCGTCGGGCTCTTTGCGTTTCAGATCTCGACGGGTCTGACGACGATCGGCATGATGTCGCCGACGACCCCCCAGCTGTGCATCATGACGCCCGGCGAGGACATGGCAAGTTGTGCCGAAAACCTGGGCGTCCATCACTCGGCGATCTCGGTCAATCCGAGTTAATCAGTCGGCATCCGGCTCGGATGGGTGGTGGTGGTTTCCGCGCTGCGACGCCAATAGTCCGCCTGTATCGGTAGTGCGTCGTCGCCGTCGTCGAGGGCAAGCACAACGCCCCGCATGCTGGAATCGTACATCTCCATCAGGCGCTCCAGCACGATATGGGGCTCGACTATGGACCCCGTAACTGGGAGGTCGCCAATCCTTCCATTCTCGAAGGGCCCATCGAATGCCGCGAGATCAGCGACCAGTCCATCTACGATCACCTTGGCATTGGCGAGCGCGTGGATCGAGGCAGGGTGGACGAAGTCCGACCGGCTCAATAGGGCGTCCAGCGATATCGCCACCGTCGCCATACGTTGGCGCCAGTTCCTGACGTCGGTCATTTCAAGTTCGGTGCCGTTCACCCACTCGGCCGCCACGATGTGGGCCTCGCGCTGCGCCTGCATGATCGCGAACCTGGCGAACCATGCGGCCTCCTCTCCCTGCCTTCGTCGCTCGCGGCGAGCCCGCCGGGCCTCTCCTTGTGCGAGCCAGGCCGCGCCCACGATCGCGGCCACGGAGCCGGCGGCCTGTGCCCGGCAGCCGCGTCGGCAGTCCAACCGACCGCGACGACCTTGTCGTATGTCGCCCAGCCGGATATGCCGATCACGACGAAGGCTGCGGGATAAAATGCAGCCGCTAGGGCCGACCGGGCCAGGCGGAGCGATCGTCGCCCGATTTTCGCGGCTTGCTTCCAGAAATCAGCCTTCGCCATCCGCTTTCATCCTGACCCACTCGGCCTCGATCACGCCGACACGGGCGAGGGAAGTGCCCAAATCGTGCGCGATTCGTTGCGCATGGCTGGGCTTGAGCTGGGCCACCCATTCGTATTCCTGGTTCTCGCCTTTCAACCTGAACCGATAGCCGTCCTTGGCCGCCATAACCATGTGCTGGTTGCCGGCAACGAATGTGTCCATGAAGAGCTGATCGCGAGGCTTGCCGTAACTGTAGAGTTCGAGGAACCCTTCATTACCGGGGCGCTCGATGACGACACCTTTCGACTGGCCTTTGCCGGCATTTGCCTTCAGCTCCCAGAGGGGGAACCGGTAGGCGGCCCCTTCGGTAAGACGGACGCAATCGCAGAGGGGCATCAGGCAAACGGCGTAACGCTGCTCTTCCTGTTCCTTGCCCTCCTTATCGACCGTCTTCACGACATACCGGACAACCGTTCCGAATTCGAGGAAGCGCTCTTCTCCATACTGCGTGCGGGAGACGTAAAGTGCCGCTAGACGCTCGCTCGCTTCGGTCTTACCCGACCCCAGCTCCTGATTGAGCTGCCTGATTGCCTTGTAGGTGAACTTCACCTCTTTCTTGACCGCGTGAGGCCCTTCCTTGAGCATCCGCGTCGCGTATAAACCAGCTTCAGTGGGCTTGTTGTCCGCGCCCGTCCATGCGGTTTTCAGGTTCAGGGCGCCTATGGCGTCGTTGGCCATGGCCTCTGCGTCGGCGGGAGCAAGTCGATTGTCGATCATCACGGCCAGCGCTTCTTCGGCGAGCAGCTCCGGTATTTGCTCGAAGGCGTCGTCTGCCGGCGAGATCAACCCCCTTTGGGCCAGGAATACGCCGTCCATATCGGCGCGGAACTTGTCGAGGATTTTTTTCGTGTTTGTCCGGACGCTCGCCAGGCCATGGAGCGCCATGGACGGCAGTATCCCTGCGTGCATCTTGGCGAACTCGGCGATGATCCTTTCAGCGAGCGCGGCTTCGGCAACCTCGGCGGCCTGGGCCTGATCGGCCGGGCGACCTGTGGTCGGCTTGCCCAGCACGATTATCCGAGAGGATCCGGCGTTGAGATCGTATTCGCCGTCAGTCTGCACTTCGAGGTTCAGTTTGCCGAGGTGATCGAAAACCTGCTGGGCGACGTGCTTGAGATTTTGGGTCGAAGTGTAAATCGCGAAAAGGCGAACGTGATGGGGAACCGTGGTCTGGGCGGTCGTGACGAGGCCACCGATGAGGTCCATGACCTTCTTGCCCGGCTCCTTATGGAATTCCCAATCGAGGATCACGACGTCGGCGCGCTCGCAGAGCTTGAACAGTTCCGATTCGGGCCCGGTCTCGAACCCCTTTGCCGGTTCGTACAGGGCGCAAACCATCCGTTCCCTGGCGAACGATTCCACGAGATGCTTGGGATGATAGAGGGCTCCGGTGTCAGTTTCCGCCGATAGCGCCGCTTCGGTGGCGGCCACCTCTTTATCGGGGACTTCGATGACCTTTTCGACTTGCGGCTCGACCGGCCTGCTTCGGAAAATTGTCATCGCTTCGGCCGGCGCGGCTACCGCCTTCACCGCCTTAGCCGGCACATGCTCGTAAATCTCGTCGTCGACGAAGACCACGCTTTGCAGGTATTTCCGCGCCGCCGAACGGGCAAATTCCTGAGCCGTCGTCAATTCCTCTTTCCTCCGCCTCTTCCGGTATCGATTGCGAACGTCACGGTGTAATTCGGCCGCGGATCCGCAATGCGCAACTCCATGCCTTCGGCTTCGAGCGCCTTCGCTGAAATGAAAAGTCCAAGTCCGCGGCCGCCCGCCTTCCGACTGAAACCGCGTTCGAAAATTCTCGCGTTGTCGTGCCCTTCGACCGGCGGCCCGTTGTTCGAGATAAAGAGCGTGCCGCCTTCCGCGTGCATTTCGATGCGCCGGTCCTCGGGCACCGAATTCAGCCAGTGAAGGGCGTTGTCGACTATGTTGATCACGGCCGGATACAGCGTCGACGGGTAGCATTCCACAACGGTATCGAGGAACGGCTCGGTGGCCTCCAGCGTAACCTGGTGACGCTCCAGTCGATTGGAGAAGAGTTCGTTGCAATAATTGCGGATATCGCGGCCGTCGATCCTGATCGCGGCCCGCTGAAGCCGGCGCTGCAGCGGGGTGAAAAGATTGAGGTGGCCATCGAGGTGCTCGAAATTGGAGCGGATGGATTCGTATAATGGACGCAGTCCGTCACTGCGGCGCGAGATCTGGCCCAGTTCCTGGATGCTGCGGCGCACGCGCTTGATGGACGCGCTGAACTCGTGGTTGATGATGGCCACGGCCAGGCCGAGTTGGACCATTTCGAAGTCCTCGTCCGCCTGCTCTTCGAGCGCAAGCATGCGCTCTTCCATCGCTTCCATGATCTGTGCGGGCGCTTCGCCGTCGGAGGCCCGCAGGTTTTCTGCCAACGATGCGAGCATATCGCGGGCGGCCATTAAGGCATCGCGGTGCCGCCCCTCGATTTCGGTGAGCTGGTCTTCCCACTTGCGTCGGAGGTCTTCGATGCGATCTGGTTCCATCCCGGCCAGGTCGGTGCGATTGAGGTCGGCTTGAATCGCCCGTACTGTCTCGTCGAGTGCAAGTCGAGCGCGCTCGGTGATCGTGAACACCGTCTGCCGGGTGTCGGAGGCGGTCGCGTTGGCCTGCTGCACCGCCTCCGCGAGATCCTTCTTCCGCTCGTTGGCGAGAGACTTAATGCGCTCCTCGAGGCGTTTTCGCTGATCGACATAGACGCGAGCCTGTTCCGCGACGGCGCCGAGAGTACTGGCAACCTGCTCTTCGAACGGCGCAAACACTTCGGTCTCCAACTTCTGCCGTTCGACGACGTAGGCGTCCCAGTCGCGCTGCAGTTCCTTGCCCAGCGCCACGCCGGAAGGACGTTTCTTCGTATATTTCTTGCGTAATTCGGCCAGCGAACCGATGGCGTGCTGTTCGGCCCTGATGAGGGCGGCGGCCGCCTTGTCCTGATCGGCGATCGCCGCCGCGGCATCCATCCTCGATTGCGTGACGCGCATCAAGTTCGCGACTTCGGTTGCCGGGAGGCCGGCGCGCACGTCCTCGGAAAACGAGTCGAGCGCGATGGTGAAATTGCGCTTCTTAGTCGCCGACTGCTTCTGTTGCCGCTCTAGGGCGGCGGACCGTTTCCGGATCTCGGCCTGTGCGGTCTCAAAAGCTTCGGTGTTGGCGCCTGACTTTCGGAAGAACTCGGCGGCCAGATACAGCAGCAGGTTGACGAGGATATCCCTAATTTGCCTATAGGCTTCATTCTGCTGATAGCCCTCGCGGCCCGCCTTTTCCTGGAGCTCGCTATTGTTTTCCCTGGTCAGCAGCACCGCGCCGAACATTCGCCGGAACGAGAAGAAGTAATAGCCAGCGCCTTTGTTGCGGCGTTTCTCGACGTCGAGCCAGTCGAAGGAATAGTCGCCATACGGCAGGATCCTCACGCCGTCGCGGTAGACATAGATGCCGCCGAGGTGGTTGAGCTTCTCGTTGAGCGGCCAGTAGACGTCGGTCGGCATCAGGCTCTCGGTGGGGCGCCCCATGACGTAGCCGAAATTGACGTCGAACGGTCCGCATTTCGTCCGACGGCCGTTCGCGCCACCCCAGGGGATGACGATGTCGTAGTCCTTGTCGTAGACCCGCAATGTGCCCTTGAACTGGCCGAACTCGTCGACGGCGCCGTCGAGGAAATGGTCCGACTGTTGCAGGAGCTCCGCTCGCGTGAAGAACGTCGCCGGATCGAGCAGCTCCTGGCCTTGGGCGTCGCCGGCGCGCCAGCGTCTAAACGAAGTCGCGATGCGCGGTTCGGTATCCTTGCCGAAAACGCCCTCTGAAAAGCCGAGCAAGTGCTTGCGGAACCCGTAATCATCTTCGCGTTCCTCGTGCGCCAGATCGAGCTTGATCACCGGGTTGCTCGGCGCGATCAAGAAGTGCGTTCCGGTGTTCGTTCCGGCTAGGGTAAGGTGGTTAGCCTCTGTGGTCGCGAGGTAGCCATAGACACTTGCGAGGTCAGGCTCGAAGGCGTCGATCTGCTCGATGATGCCGTCGACCTCGGCTTCGGGATGGTGGCCTTGAATGGCCAACGCGCAGTCCTTCAACTGCGAGCGCATCCGGGCGAGCGTCTCTTCGTCGGGCAATTTTCCGTCTTTGACGATCTCGACCGGTATTTCGATTTCTTCGAGATTGAGACCCGGAATCTCGAACAAACCCCAATGTATAAGTCCGGCCACCAGGTCATGGACCCCGTCCTCCCGCACGGCGCGCGTCAAGACAAGAGTCTGGGCGCCGAGCAATGCGATCGCCAGGCGACCGATACCCTTTTCGCCGGTGATAGGACGGACCTTGGCATCGGCGGGACGATAGGGAGGAGCGCTCGCCACGGCTTTGCTCTCGGTGCCGAGGACGAGCCACTTGTCGACGAAGTCGGCGTGGGTCATACCGAACCCGTCGTCACGGATTATGAGGAAGCCTTCGCCGTGGACGCCGAAGTCTTCGAAATGATCAACGGCGATCCTGTCGGCGTAAGCATCATGGGCGTTCTTGAACAGTTCGACCAAAGCGTTCTGGACGCCGGCGATCTGTTGCCGGCCCAACATATCGACAGCGCGTGCCCTGGTCTGGATCCTAGCCATTTCTGACCGAGTTCAAATGCATCCCGATGCGTTCGGCGAGAGCCGGCGGAACGGCATTGCCGATCTGGCGGGCAATGGCGTTGATGCTTTCCCCATGGAACCGATAGTGGGTGGGAAAAGTCTGGAGCGATGCGCCTTCCCTGATCGAAATGGCGCGATTTTCTTCCGGATGGCCGAACCGGCCGTTGGACAAACTGATGAAGCGCGTGGTTATCGTCGGGGCAGGGCGGTCCCAGGCCATTCTGCCGTAGACGTCGCGGAACATGTGGTCCTTGTCCCGGTAGGCATCGATTTGCAAATCCGGGTCCCCCGCCCACGCGAAGCGATTGCCGCCTGTCGGCGTCAATGAAATCCTGCGCACGTTTTTTTCGGTCAATGCCGCCGAGGTGTGAAGGAAGTCCGTATCGTCCCGATGCCCTTGGCCGATTTCGGGGAAGCCGTTCGAAACGCCGATGAAGTCGCCTACGTTGAGCGGAACGCGGGTCGTATCGGCGGGGAGGGGGCTGACCGTCCTGACGCGGGACGCGATCAACAGATAACGCATACGGTTTTGGGGCACGCCGAAGTGGCTGGCGTTGATGACGCCGTCCCGGAAGTTGTAGCCGAGGCCCGCCAAGAACGACAGGAAGTCGGTAAGGATCGAGCTATCCTTGCTGCGAAAGAGGCCCGGCACGTTTTCGACCACGACATAGCCCGGTCGGAAATACCGTATGAACTTCTGAAACTGCTTGAGCAGGAATGCCGTCTTCAAGGACTTGGTCTTGTCCGTGCGGATCTTTGACCAGAATTGACAGGGCGAGCATCCGCAAAGAATGAGGTCCGGGTCGTTGACCTTCAATCCGAGCCGCCTGCCCAACTCGGGCGCGCTGAGGCGGGTGATGTCGCGGCGGACGTACTTGGCGCCGGGCACGTTGGCCTCGTAAGTCTTCTTGCAGTCCTTCGAATTATCGATACCGCCGAGAACACGAATGCCGGCCTGAGACAATCCATACGACATTCCGCCGGCGCCGCAAAAGAAGTCGACGGCGCGCAAGGGCTCGGTGATGACAGGGCTAAGGTCCGACATCCATGCAACTACATTATTATTCGAGGCACCAATCACTTGGTGTTTTTAAGTTTGTAGCGGGATTCGGTGAACGGTTCCCTATTTCAACAATGCACGGCCTGCGCCGGAACGCAATGGCGCACCGGACGGGCAATAAAAGCGGCGCTCGAAGCATATCGAGCCGGCGACAGGATGTCGGGACAACGGCGACACCAGATTGGTTCGGCGCAGGTACGAAGACGTCAGGGGCGGAGATTGCGCAACCGAACGCTAAAAGGATAGCGATTGCTAACCTTCGCGCGGCATAGGCCAATCATGGCCAAAAAAGCACAACCTCAAAACCTCGCTTTGTAGGAAGCGATCCTGAGCATACAAGCGAGCAGAATGAGGTAACAGGCGCCCGATCCAAACGCGACCGCGGTACGGGCATGGGCTTGCAGTTCTGTCGCTTCTTGACCGGGGACGCCGGCAAGGAGCTTGCTCTCGCAACTTTGCTGGAGGCCACATCCGAAGACGTCGACCGGTTCATCGGATCGCTCAAGCCGGGCGTGCGGCAGTCTTATCGAAGGTCTCTTGTGCTGTTCTTCAACTCCCTGGTTGAACAGGGCCACAAGGAGTCTTCGGTTATGGACAGCGCTCGCTTCTGGCCGAGAGCCGCCCCTCCGCCGCGCGGTCCCCAAGCGCTGGGCGACGCTTTTGAGCGTTTTCGACGGGTCGGACGATCGGATCTCGGCATGGTCAGCGGCCGGCTACGCAATGTTTCTGACCCTACATCGGAACCTTGGTTTGAGCGCGGCCCGGATCGGCATGATAACGGCCGGTATGGCCCGGTCAGGCATCATTCGGGAAGAGAACTGGCGCACCGGCTCCGTGAATCAGATCGCCGTAGACTCCGAGTGTGCCGCAGCGATTGCCAAGTACCTTGCCCTCCTGCCGGTGCGGCTCGAAGACACCGACCAACTCATGCGGCAGAGCGAAACGCTCGCTCCGGCGGACACCAAGACTGTCCTTCATGCAATCAGGGTACAGGCGGCGAATGCCGGGGTGCCGTTCACGATTTCCGAAATCCCCTGAAGGCGGCTCGATTGGTCGGCCGACGCGCCCGGAGCGATCGACGCGCTGTTCGCGTCGTTCCGTCGCATCCATCCTCGCTTCGGTGCCGGACAGGAGCGGCACTGATGGGTATCGTTCGACCGAAATTCGATACTGGTTTCATCCAAGAGTATCTTGATCGCGTGGAGATGCTAGCAAAGACGCCGGCGTTCTTCAGGGGTGAGGAATTGACGGCAATGCGTGCCTGGGCCGTCGCCGAGCTTGCTTTTTCGAGCGGGGTGGTACCTACCCGTCTGGCCGGCCTCTTGTCGTCGGATCGGGACAGCGTAAGGTTGGCTGTCAGGATCGACGGAAGGTGGATACCGATCACCGAAAAAGCCAACGCCGCCATAGACACGTACAGAAGCCATCTCGCCGCGCATCGGGGAAACCCCGGTAACTTCCTCCTCAGCAACGCGAGCGATCCTTCAATTGCGATTTCCCCAAGAAGCCTGACCCTGGGCTTCGGATGGATCAGGGAACGCGTCGGCATCCATGTGGCGGCCGTGGATTTGGTGAACGCTTTCACGGTCGAAATGAAGGCGCGCGGGATGTCGGCGCGCGAGCTGGAGTACATCACCGGCATACCGGCGCATCGGATAGAGTTTCGACGTCGCTGAAACGCCTGCGGCTCGCCAAGCTCGTTCGAACCAAATAGGCATCGTTGCCGATGTTACAGAATAACCTCTGGACGGTGCGTGCAGTGTCTTGACAGATGTTCTCTATTTGTTCTTAGATCGCTTTGCTCACGTAAGCAGCGCGTGACCTTCATAGCCGTCGGCCGAACGGCCGTCACCAGAAGGAATAACGCCATGAGCGAAACCGAGACTGCCGCGGCATCCGCCGCGGACCTGCTTGCACGCGCCTATATCGACGCGCTCGCGGCAGCCGAAAATGTCAAAATGAAATCAATGGTCCGGGGACCGGACGCCAAGGATTCGCTGTCGACGATCCTTGACGAGCTTGAGGACGATCCCGACGAGGATGCCCCGCACCTGAGGGTCGACCTCGTGATGGCGGCCGTTCTGACCGCCAAAGCGGTCTCGGCGGAGCCGGGCCTCGCGCGCCGCCTGCGCAAGGAGGCACCCATCGTCACCATGGAGACCCATACTGCCGATATGGTGCCGCTCGTCCGCGCGATCGTCGACGATTGTGCTGCCGCGACCAACAAGGGGCGGCACATCGTGGCCCGGGATGGGTCGGAGAAGTCACATGCGCCCGACAGGAACAACGCCGAGGTCATCGCGGCGTTGAACCGACGCAAGCTGACCGTGGGCATCGCTCCGGATGTCCGCCGCTACCTCCCTTCGACATTGATGCGCATGACCGAATACCGGCTCGTGCTACCCGCGATCGACGACTGGGCGATAAAGCTGGTGATCGAAGCGGTGACCGGCGAGGCTTGCTCACACCCGATTGACCCGCGGCTCGTCCGCAACGCCGACATGAGCGACCTTTCCCTCGCGATCCGTTCCGGACTTTCTCCCGCCGAATGTGTCGCGCGCCTCGTCAAGATCGTACACGAAAAATCCCAATATGCCGGTGAAGGACCCGCGCTTGGCGACCTTCACGGATATGGCGAAGCCATGGAATGGGCGCTTGATCTCGTCGAGGACCTGCGGGAATACCGCGCCGGTCGCCTCGACTGGGAGCTGGTCGACAATCGCGCGCTGCTTCTCGCGGGCGCACCCGGTTTGGGGAAGACGACCTTCGCAGCGGCTCTCGCCAAGTCGGCGGGGGTGCCGCTCATCTCCACGTCGGTTGCGGAATGGAACGCCTCCTCGTACTTGAGCGGCACCTTGCAGATGATCCGCGATGCGTTCGGCCGGGCCCGGCGCAACGCGCCGAGTGTCCTGCTCATTGACGAACTCGACGGGATTTCCGACCGCGCCAGTCTGACCGGCGACTATGTCGAGTATTGGTCGCAAATCGTCAATTATCTCCTTGAGCATTTATCGAGTGGCGCCGAGAACGTCGGTGTGGTCGTAATCGGAACGACGAACTTTGCTTCCAAAATCGACCCCGCCATTCTTCGCTCGGGTAGACTGGACCGGCAGATAATCTTGACCGCACCCGGGCCGGAAGATCTCGCGAATATCTTCGGCCATTACCTGGCGGACACGATCCTCAAGGGGGACGACATGATGCCTCTGGCTTTGGCTGCCGAGGGCAAAACCGGCGCCGACGTTGAGGCCTATGTCAAACGCGCTAAGGCCGCGGCACGGCGCGCGCGTCGCGAATTGCGCATTTCCGATGTTCTCGACCAGATTCAGAAAGGCGGACCGAAAATGCGTCAATCCGTGCGCCGTCGCGTTGCAACCCATGAAGCGGGGCACGTTATCGTCGGACGCGCGCTAAACGTCGGAAACTTTCTGGTGGCATCCATCGGGGAGGGCGGCGGACAGGCCTCGTTTGCCGACGCCATAGACATGGCGTCGACGCCCCGGGAAATCGAGAACGTCATCTGTCTCTTGATGGCCGGGCGTGTTGCCGAGCGGCTGACGTTCGGTGATTGCGCGATCGGGTCGGGTCTGGAGGAACACTCGGACCTCGCTCGTGCGACCAGTCTGGCGGAGATGCTGGAAACCAAAGGGGCTGCGGGAAACCTTTACCTGCCAGACGACCCGGCCCGCAATATGTTGCGTTTGCCTGGCCTTCTTTCCGCGGTGAAGACCAGGCTCGACAAGGGCGAGGCGCGCGCAGCCGAAATCCTCGAGGCCAACCGTGCGCTGCTCGACGACATTGCTGCGCGTCTCGACGCCAAAGGGTACCTGTCGGCCGCCGAGATCGACAAGATCGAAGTCGTCGCACGCGTACGGGAGGCGGCGGAATGAGGATGGGCAGGTTCGACGGCCCTCGTGCCGGTTCCGCGGGCGCGGACGCGGCCGATTTGATTGATACGATCGATGCCCTGGAAAGCGATCTCGACTTGGAGGAGGGGACCCTGATCCGCGAGTTGACCGCGATCATCGGGCGCCGGCGTCGCTTCGCGGCGTTGAGGCGCGATCATGACTTCCGCTTCCGTTGACCGCGGCAGGGGCAACGCCATGACGGTTCTCAACCGTAAAACTATCCTCGATGGACTTCGGGCGGCTGCGGTCATTCGGGCCGGCGAGTTACCTACCGAGGCGGACCTTGCGAACGCACCCACTCTTACGCTTTGGACCTATGAACCGCTGTCGGGTGAATTTTACCGTCTCGCAGGGATCGTCGCGGGGCACCCGCGACTGCCGGATGGATCATGCTTCACCAGCGCGGTACTGGCAATCGATCCCTGCCTCAAATGGGCGAGGACAGTAAGTAGATTCTACAAGCTTGGTCCTTCCATTCTGGAGATTACGAAACGCGAAAACTCCTCGGGTGCTTAAGACCGCGTCTGATGGGCCGTAACCTCGATGTTCGCGGGTTGGGGGGCCTCCGCAAGGAGGCCCTCTTCAATTTCGAGGCCGCGGCCATACCGGGCGCGAACGCAAAGTTGGCGGCGGAAGTCCGAATAATGCCCGGGGGTGACCGAGCGTGCGCGTAGCACTCGTGACCTAGCGGGAGGGTTCGCCACATCGTGACGCAGGTTGGCGGACTGAGTTCGCATGATCCCAACGCACATATCCCGAGATTTTACAGTGCAGACAACAGCTTCTCGCCAAGGGCGAACTGAGGCATTCTGGTTCGCGGGGGTACCATGGCCGAACAGAGCAGACCGGGTGAAAACTGGAGCGCGATCGAGCTAGATGCCATCATCGCCGATTATTTCGGCATGCTGGGAGATGAGCTGGCGAAACGACCTTACGTGAAAACCCATCATCGTTTGGCGCTTATGCACATGACCGGCCGATCGGCCGCATCGATCGAGTTCAAGCACCGCAACATTTCTGCAGTTCTTCAGGAGTTGGGCCTTCCCTGGATATGGGGGTACAAGCCGGCACCGAACTACCAAGACGCCCTCGTCGACGCAGTGGACCGGTACTTGAGTGGCCATCGCGAGATCGTGGAAGAACAGCCAGTCTTGATGCCAGCCGCGCCCAAGATCTCCGACGATACATTCACTGACGTCCCTGTGCGGACATCGCGGCCCCGGCGCCCAACTTTCGAGCGGCTAGTGCGAAAGTTCGATCCAGTTGAGCGTGATTTCCGAAACAGGCGGCTCGGTCGCGCGGGTGAGGAGTTTGTGGTCAAAGTCGAGCACCAGCGTCTTATAGCCGAGGATCGGTCTGACCTCGCGAACAGGGTGCGTTGGGTGGCGATGGAAGACGGTGACGGCGCCGGCTTCGACGTGCGGTCGTTTGATAGGGATGGCCGAGAGCGTCTTATCGAGGTGAAGACCACCAATGGCGCAGCGCATACGCCGTTCTTCATGACGCGCAACGAGCTGGAGGTTGCGGAAGAACGGTCGGACCATTGGTACCTATACCGGGTCTACATTTTCGCGCAGCAACCCAAGATCTTCACGGTCCGGCCGCCGTTGGGATCGGTATTACAACTGAACCCGGAAACATGGCGGGCAGAACCTGCTGCGTGAAACCGAGGAACGATGGCTTCTACGATATTTCAGCGACTGACCGCGACGAAGCTTGCGCTTGATGAGATCGAGGAGGTGATTGCCTCCCATTTCGGTCATTCGAGCTGGACGGACGACGGACACGTGGAATTCTCCCATCTTGGCCTTTTCGTGCCCGATGTGGCGCTGACCTTGCTCCTGGGGGAGGACAGGCGCCCGCGCGACGCTATTGCGGGGCCGGGCTTGAAGGATAGCGACATTGAGGCGATCGAGACGGCATTGACGAAGCTGGCTTCGACGAGCACCTACGTGCATTACCGGCAGGTCGCATTCACGAACGCACCGGTGAGATCGGCCTACAAGTACAAGGATTACTTCCAGATCGTCCCCGTCCCGATCGGTTCCCCCGTACCAGCGCAAGCGATGGCGGAATGGCCGTTCGTCTTCGAGTTCACCTATATGGGTTCCGCGAACATGTCGATCGACGCGCATCGGCGAGCAAAAGCGGAGTCGAAACTGCTCTCCCTCCTCAACGTGCTTTTCATCTCTGGCGTCTTCGTCAGGCCGTCGCACGAGAAGGTGTGGGTCATGGGGCCGCGCGGCGAAACGCAATATCTTCAGGCCGGGTACTACCATCCCGTCCCGAGCGGTCCGCGCTTTTTAGAACGGGCCCTTTATCCGCCGATGCGGCGATCACCGGCGCAAACCTATTATGGTGGGTTCGCGGAGACGCTGTCGGGGTTCTCGCTTCCGGACGATATCGAAACATCCCTCGACTGCTATCACGCAATGTCGGAAGCCGATCGGGACCGGTTCGACATCGCGGCTCACTGGTTCAGCAGGTACGCGGACCTGAAAAAGGTTTCGATGTCATCGGGCATCGTCGCACTGGTGACGGCATTGGAAGCGCTTTCGCCAAAGTCGCGGGTCCCGCCCTGTCCGACCTGCGGAAATATCAGCGCGGCTGTGCGCGGGTTCCAGACGCTGCTCGATGCAGTGCTCCAGAGCAATACCGAAGCGAAGGACCAATTCTATCGGCTTCGATCAAAGATCGCGCATGGCGCCTGGTTGCTGCATAGCGATTTCTCGGCCTGGGGAGGCGGCAGCCAAGCGCGGCTCGAAGAATTCGACGTCTATCGTCTCGAAGAGACCGTACGACAGGTGCTTTATCGATGGTTGCAGCCCGAGATCCGCGACCAGGTGGAGCGCGCGGCAGCGAGGTCACATCGGCACGGGTGATATTGGGCCAGCGGGACGATGGTTTTTGGGAGCGCGATTTGAAGTTGATTTTGAACGGGTTGAACGGCCGGTACCTCCGTGACCTATTGGAAGTGGCCAAGGATGAGACCGCTCGGGTCGACGCCGCGGTTGCCTACGCAACCGAAAGCGAACTCCTGTTTGATTGGTGTTGGGATAACGCAATTCCATTGCGCTATTGGGGACGTTTTGACGATCAGGTGCCGGTCAGTATACCTGTCCTCGAGGCCTTTTTCGCCCGGCGGTCTGGACGCTACACCTGCCAGCTAGTCCGCAAATTTCATCCGAAAGTCATTTGGTGGCGCGGTTTCGGCGCGTATATCGGGTCTGCCAATCTCACTCAAAGTGCCTGGTGGAACAATGTTGAAGCTGGTGTTTTCCTGACCGAAGCCGAGATGTCCGAGGAGGGACATGATCGGCACCTGGAGATCATGTTCTCCGAGATCGACAAGCACGCGGCTCCGTTGACCAGTGAATTGATGGACTTGTTGAGGAAGCGAAACTCCGAGTTATCACGACGAAAGAAGGAACAGAGATCGGCGGACGACGCTTTCCTGAACACCACGCTGGTGCCGCATTGGGATGGCCTCGCGCGCGTCGGCAGGAAGACGGCCAAGGAGAGGGAGAGGCAGGAGTTCCTGGACGAATGGGCCAGTACGCTTCAAACCATCCGCAACATTGGCGCCGCGATCTCCGACAAGAAAGTCCGCCCGACTTGGATTGGGGACGACGTCCCGCTGGGCGCTCAGGCCGATCAGTTCCTTCATGCCTACTACTATAATGATGTCATAGGCGAACGCGGGCGGTCGAACTATGAGTTGCTCTTTGCCGCGAACCGGGACGATCCAGACGCCGCCGTCACTGCGGCCATGGAAATCTGGAAAAAGCTACCTTCTTCATCACATGAAAACCGTACCCTGAACACTGTCGCGCCTATGCTGCGAAAGGCCTTCTCCGAGGGGAACCTGGCGCGTCTGACCGAGGACGAATTCGTTACGGCCCTAGGTGGCATACACGCTGCCAGCGAGTATGCCCGCCGCGTGAGAAACCTGAAGGTTGGTCTGAAAGACGGGCCCAAATATACGATCCCCGAAAAGGTCAACGCGTTGGCGCGTCACATCTATCGCGCACCCGAGCGGGGCGGAAATCCCGTCCTCTCCACCCTGGACTTTATCCTGTACGGCGGATCGGGCGCGGAGGTCCCGCATCGGCTCTGGGACGCAATGAACGACCCGAAGCGCCGTATCGAGCTGCTCGGCGTAAGTTCGCTCGGTGAGATCGTCGGTTGGGCGCTTCCAGATGTCTACCCGCCACGCAATGGTCGAACGAGCAAGGCGCTCCGGGCACTCGGACATGACGTCCGCGTCCATGTCGACTAATCCCACTTTTCTGGAACGATACCAACTCCTAGAGCCCAGGGGCGGCCAAACGTTTGGCGGAAGCGGGTGCAAGCAGACGGCCATCCATCCAACGGCAGGCATAATGTCGCCTGGCTTATCGAGGATTACCGACGGCGGACAACATCCTGGATGCGCTTGGTAAGCACCTGCCGGGATGATTGAGTTCCGGATCGGCTTCGCGCTCAGGAGCGATCACAAGCTGCGCGGCTTCACGCTCAACGTCGGTGCCGACCAAGCGATTACCACCTTGGAACGACATGCAGTCATAGATGCGCTCTTTCTCGAAATAGAGGACCATATCGATGAGGCCATTGCCTCGACGATGGTGGAGTTGAATTGATGACGCTGGCCATCTCACCACTCGATACCGAGCGTGAGATCAGGCGCCTGCGTAATCTCTTCGGCCAATTGCAGCGCATACCCCAACGTCGTCGCGACGACGAATGCGCCGAGGCGAGGGCGCTCGACATCTTGTTCCTGCTCCGACAACTTGGCGACGACTGCAGCGACCTTCGGGCAATTGAATTATCTCGCCAAAATGAGCCGGCTTGCGGGATAGGGCAGGCCACCTTTTCCACGCGTTATCCACTGTTGCAAGTGACGCGCACGACTCCTTGACCGTCCACCGAGTCAAATGAGAACAAAGACGGAACGTAACGAACTCGATTCCGACTTGCCTCGCTATGCAGCGTTCTGCCAAACCTTACGCCGAGCTTCTCGCGGCGACGAATTTCTCATTTTTGCGCGGAGCGTCTCACCCGTTCGAGATGGTGGGACAGGCTGCTGGGCTCGGGCTGTCGGGTATCGGCATTTGCGACCGCAACAGTCTTTCAGGCGTGGTCCGCGCCTTTGCCGCCGCTCGCGATTTGGCAAAGGACCATCCGCAGTTCCGGCTCGTGGTTGGCGCTCGCATCGTGTTCTCGGACGGAACGCCAGATGTCGCCGTCTACCCGACGGATCGCGACGCCTATGGGAGATTGAGCGCCTTGCTGACGGTGGGCAACAGGCGTGCGCCCAAGGGTGAGTGCCGTCTGACGAAAGAGGACCTCGTGGACTACTCCGAGGGTCAGTTGATGATCGTCGTACCGCGTCAGGATCAAATCGAGGAAGACGGTGCCATCGCCGGATGCCTACAGGAAGCTGCGCCAGGGCGCGTCTGGTTAGCCGCTTATTACCGGTTTGACGGCGTGGATACCGCAAGGCTCAACCATCTTGCGCGAACGGCTTTGACGGCAAGAGTTCCTCTGCTCGCCAGCATGGATCCGCTCTACCATGAGCCGGGCCGGCAGATCTTGCAGGACGTGCTCACCTGTATCCGAGAGCATGTCACCGTCGACCGGGCCGGATTTCGGTTGGCTGCCAATGCCGAACGGTTCATCCATCCTCCCGAGGAAATGGCTCGCTTGTTTCGCGGCTATCCAGCCGCCTTGGCAGAGACCAACCGCTTCCTGTCATTGATTTCGTTCAGCCTCGACCAGCTCAGGTACATTTACCCCGAGGAGACCGTCGGCAATGGCGAGACGGCACAACAGACTTTGGAGCGCCTCTCTTATGACGGCGCCCGTTCACGATACCCCGATGGCGTTCCAGAGAAGGTCCAGAAGGGTCTCGCGCACGAGCTCGCGCTGATTGCCGAGATGGGCTATGCGCCGTATTTTCTCACGGTCCACGACATTGTCCGCTTCGCCCGCCAGGAACGCGGCATTCTCTGCCAGGGCAGGGGATCTGCCGCAAACTCGGCCGTCTGCTTCTGCCTCGGCATCACCGAGGTCGACCCCATGCTGGTCGACCTTCTCTTTGAACGCTTCGTTTCCACCGAACGAGATGAGCCACCCGACATCGACGTCGACTTCGAGCACGAGCGGCGCGAAGAGGTGATGCAGTACATCTACCAGAAGTACGGTCGCCATCGTGCTGGCCTGACTGCCAACGTCATCACCTATCGGGCCAAGGGCGCCATTCGAGATGTTGGCAAGGTTTTCGGCCTGAGCGACGACACGATCTCGATGATCAGCGGTCTCAACTGGGGCTGGGGCAGCATCGACATTCCAGAAGACCGGATGCGCCAGATCGGCATCGACCCCAATGACCGCACCATCGCCATGGTCATGGCTTTGGCCCATGAACTCTACGGCTTCCCGAGACACCTCGGCCAGCATGTCGGCGGCTTCGTCATCACCCGAGATCGCCTCGACCACCTGGTGCCCATTTCCAACGCCGCCATGGAAGACCGAACGGTCATCGAGTGGAACAAGGACGATCTCGATGAACTCGGCATCCTCAAGGTCGACGTTCTCGCTCTCGGGATGCTCAGCTGTATCCGGCGCGCCTTCAACCTGATCCGTCAGCACTATGGTCAAAGCCTGACCTTGGCGACAGTGCCGCAGGAGGATCCGCGCGTCTATCGAATGACCCATCGCGCCGACACGATAGGCGTCTTCCAGATCGAGAGCCGGGCGCAGATGTCCATGCTGCCGCGGCTCAAGCCGTCCGAGTTCTATGATCTGATCATCGACGTGGCGATCGTTAGACCCGGGCCCATCCAGGGCGACATGGTCCATCCCTATCTCAAGCGTCGGCAGGGGCTGGAGCCGACCGTCTACCCGTCACCCGAACTCGAACAGGTGCTCAAGAAAACCTATGGCGTTCCCCTGTTCCAGGAACAGGCCATGAAGATTGCTATCGTCGCCGGCGGCTTCACGCCGGGGGAGGCCGACAAACTCCGCCGGGCCATGGCAACGTTCAAGCGCACGGGCGGCGTCGGCATATTCAAGGACAAGTTTATCAACGGCATGCTCGAACGCGGCTACGAAAAGGACTTTGCCGAAGCCTGCTTTCGCCAGATAGAAGGCTTCGGATCCTATGGTTTTCCCGAGAGCCACGCGGCCAGCTTTGCGCTCCTGGTCTACGTTTCCTGTTGGCTCAAGTGCCACTATCCCGATGTTTTCGGCGCGGCGCTCCTTAACTCCCAGCCCATGGGCTTTTACGCGCCGGCCCAGATCATCAGCGACGCCCAGGCACATGGTGTCGACGTTCGACCTGTCGACATCAACCTCAGCGATCTCGAAGTCGTCATGGAGCGGACCAATCAGGCGGGGCTCACCCTTGCGCCGCGTCATGTAGAAATGGCCGAAGACATTTGGGGCAACATGGCCATTCGCCTGGGCTTCAATCTGGTAGGAGGGCTCAGGACCGATCATGCCAATCTCATTGTCGCCAAACGCCGCGGCGGCTACGACAGCATCCGCGATCTCTGGCTGCGAACTGGATTGTCGCCGAAGATCCTCATCGTTCTGGCTGAAGCCGATGCTTTCCAGTCTTTGGGCCTATCCCGCCGTGACGCCATGTGGTCAATCCGCGGCCTTATCGGCAACCATGGCGCAGAGACCCTGCCACTGTTTGTGGCTGCAGGCGCGCCGGCTCCTATCAAGGACGACGAGAGTCATCTGCCGCCTATGCTCTTGGGTGAGGAAGTCATCCACGATTACCGGTCGCTCTCGATCTCGCTAAAAGCCCACCCCATGAGCTTCCTTCGCGAGAACCTGGCAGCGCGACGTGTGATGGTCGCGGACGAACTGCGCATCGCCGAACCGGGCCGGCGCGTCAATGTCGCCGGGCTCGTGCTGGTCAGGCAACGGCCGGGCACTGCGAGTGGCGTCATTTTCGCGACGCTCGAAGACGAGACAGGCGTCGTCAACATCATTGTCTGGCCCAAGGTCTTCGAGGCCAATCGGCGCGTCGTCCTCGGCGCTCGGGTGCTTGGCGTTCAAGGCAAGCTGCAGCGCGAAGGCATCGTCATCCATGTCATAGCCGAGAAGTTCGTCGACCTGACATCGAACATGGCCGCAATAGCCGGTGGAGTATCGATCGGCGATCGCACAATCGCAAGGGCCGACGAGGGCAAGACCGGTGGTCCCAAAGGTCGGAACAGAGAGCAGGAGCAATACGAGGCTGCGGTCGCCAAGCGACTTCTCGATGCTCTGCCTGCGGGTCGGAACTTCCACTGATGCCTATGCGGCCGATCAGAACCCTGCAGGATTTCCACGACACGCATCGAGCCATCCATGCCTATTGCTCGCATTACTGGGTCTGCAGCCATGATGCCCAGCTTGCACTTGATCGTCTCGCTTTCCATCTAGGTTGGGGATTCGATTTCTATCAGGGACGGGACTATCTGGCGGGCCGGTTGAGATGCTCGATCTGCGGCTGGTCCCATCCCACCTTCGCCCTGGGTCACGCCGGCAAACGGCCCGAGTTCTCGGGGACGCACGGTGCCGGAACGGTGCCCCTGCCGGCCGAGGAACTGATTGCCCTGCAACGTGCGCGCGAGGTCCATATAGCGGACGAGATGCCATGGGTCGGCAAACGCAAGGGGGGCAGGAAGTTCGGCCGATGACTGCTGACAAAGGGCGGCGTGGTCGTGCTGCAGTCTCGCTCGGAAGGAGCGATCGATGACGGTTCGAAAGATCATTCATATCGACATGGACGCTTTTTACGCGTCCGTGGAGCAGCGCGACAATGCGGACTTGCGCGGCAAGCCCGTTGCCGTCGGACATGGCGCGAAGCGTGGCGTCGTTGCCGCCGCGAGCTATGAGGCACGAACTTTTGGCGTCCGATCGGCAATGCCGTCGATCACGGCGATGCGGAAATGTCCGCAGCTCGTTTTCGTGCCACCGCGGTTCGACGTCTACCGCGCCGTCTCGGCCCAGATCCGCGAGACTTTTGCCGAGCACACGGATCTCATCGAGCCTCTCTCGCTGGACGAAGCCTATCTCGACGTCACCGAGAACAAACAGAACATCGCACTTGCCACCGATGTCGCAAACGCCATTCGTGCCCGCATCAAGGAGGTCACGGGCCTCAACTCGTCGGCCGGCATCAGCTACAACAAGTTCCTTGCCAAAATGGCCTCGGGCTACAGGAAGCCGAACAACTTCTTTGTCATCCCGCCGGGCAAGGGCGAGGCGTTCGTCGCCGCTCTGCCGATTGAGAAATTCCATGGTGTTGGACCCGCGACTGCCGAGAAGATGCACCGCTTCGGCATCAGGACGGGAGCGGACTTGGCGAGCATGCCCATGGAACAACTTATAGAGCGCTTCGGCAGCTCGGCAGATTATTGGTGGAAGCTCAGCCGCGGTATCGATGAGCGCGCGGTCAAACCCAACCGTGAACGCAAATCCATCGGTGCCGAAGATACGTTTCCGGAAGACATCTCCACCATCGATCAGGCGCGCAGCCTGACCGCGCCATTGATCGATAAAGTCTGGGCCGCTGGCGAAAAACGGGGACTTGCCGGACGCACCGTCACCCTCAAAATCAAATTCGCCGACTTCGAGCAGATCACGCGTTCGAAGAGCAATGCCGGCCCACTGCGCTCGAAAGGCGACATGGAAAGTCTTGTCGACGACCTGCTCGTCCGAGAGTTTCCACCGCCGCGTCCCGTCCGCCTCCTGGGCGTTACGCTCTCGAACTTGGTCCAGGCCGAGACTGATGAGGAGATCCAGATAGAGTTGGCTCTTTAATCTGCCTAGCCTGCGACCCAGGACCCAGGTGGGTCCTCGCCCGGGCCGACCGAGACGATCTTGAGCTCTCCGTCGGGCAGGGGGCGTTGCAGACTGATCGCTTCTTCCTTTGGCGCCGTAAGCCACATCTCGACTTCGGCCGGTGTCGTGAGGATGACCGGCATCGCCTTCATGTGGATCGAGCCGACGACATCGTTCGGTTCGCATGTGAGGAAGCCGTAAAGCGAGATATGTTCTTCCTTGCCCAGCTTCTGCTTCCGCACCCCCGTCCAGTCTGGGATATGAATGCCTGCGAAAAAGGCGAGCGGACGCGTGTCGTCGAAAGCGAACCACGTGTTTCCTCGCTTCTTTCCGTCGGGGCCGCTCGTATTGTCGTATTCAGCAAAGCTCGTGACGGGCACGACGCAACGGTTCTCAACTCCCATCCAGCGGTTCCAATGCGCGTTCCACTTGCCGGCAGCAGTCTTGATGTTGCGCACATTGGTGGTGCCGATGTCTGGCTCTAGTGCGAGCATCGCAGTAAAGTCGATTTCCGCATCGGGCTTTTTGGCGCGGAGTTTCTCGACGCGCTTTACCGCTGCGTCGTAGATGACCTTCTGGCTCGAAGGCAAACCCCAACGCGCTTTCGTCAGCTCGCGTCCGCCTGCCGTGTTCCGCACAATAGGGCCCATATAGTCGGGGTATATGCCCGTCTGTGGCCCCAGGTTGCCGATGTTCTCCGCCACTCGAGCGACATCGCGGACGAAGTCGAGAATGGCCTCGCGGTTTGATGTGTGGCTGTAAAGGTTACACACGATGGATGCCGACTGAGTGGTTCAGCAAAGCTCGTTGAGAAGTGGTCTTTGGTCAATATGGCAACGCTTGCTGTTTCGCCGTTAGGAATGGAGGCATTTCCCGCGTCTGGTTTCGACCCCATTACGGTCATTGACCGAGTTCGTGCAGCGCCCTAAAAGCGGCCAGATAGCAGAAGGAGATTTATGCACAGAGGCTTGTGATTTCGACCGCGGTTTGCGGATTCACCTGGCACTGACATCGGTTGCCAGACCTTTTTGCATATCCTTCTTCGGAGTTGTCATGAAGAAACATGACCTCATCATCCGGCCCTACGCGCCAAAAGACGATTTGAAAACATTATCGCGCATCTGGCTTGATGCATCCCTACTTGCTCACCCTTTCATTGGCGAGCAGCGCTTGCTTGAGCAACGAACGCTGATCGAAGAGCAGTATTTGCCTAATGCCGAGACTTGGGTGGCGTGCGTTGACGAAGAGCCGAGCGGCTTTGTCAGCCTGCTCGATACCTTCATCGGAGGGATCTTCGTTTCTCCTTCCCAGCAAGGGCGCGGTATTGGTCGTCAACTGATCCGTCATGCGCTGACGCTTAAGGGCGAACTCGAGCTGGAAGTTTATACCGACAATCGGCAGGCCGTGAATTTCTACACCCGGCTGGGCTTTCGAGAGCTGTCACGACGTCCTCACGATGACGAGGGCTACGCTTTCGAAAATGCGCGTCTGCATCTAGTAGGCTAATGATGCGTCGGGGGCAGTTCGTGCCACCCGACAGTCATTTTGGACCCGGGCAAACCAAAAGCCGCCAGTCCGCAACCCACCCCTAAACCGCCAAGATCAGCGCTTCACAACCTGCCTGATCCTTTCCGTGAGTAGCTGGTGACCTCGAAAAAGGCGTCTGTTTCTGATTAGTCTAATCGAAATCAGACCAATCCGCGCGGCAGAGTCGCCACGGCCGAACGATCACGCGGATTTAGCCGTGTCTCGCAGGAAGTCGTGCGCAATGCGCCCGATTCGGACGGCATTGCCGATATCGTTCGGCAGTGTCGGAAAAACCGGCATGAACGCTTCGGTCGGGTCATGAACGAAGTAAGGCTTAAACGACCCGATCCGCCATGTCGCTTCGCCCAGTTCGGCGGCCAGCCCGAAATCTCCGCGCGCCAACGCTTCGGATGCCTGCCGATCGATCCGCTCGTGCTCGGCGATGTCCCTCGGTGTCAGCGCCGCCGGCGGGACATGCAGCGGAATACGGTGGGCTGCCGGGTTCCTGCGCTCACGGAATTCGGATACCCACGGAACGAAGGCTTCGAATTCGTTCCCCAGCGTCGCCAAGGCGGGGTCGTCGCGGAAAATTCGGGAAAAGAGGCTGACCGCCATGGGCCGTGCCGCTCGGGTGTTCTCGCTCCCAGACTGGTGAACCAGCATCCAGGCGTAGTTGTCGAGCAGGCCGTATATGTCGATGTAGATGGAGTTCAACGCCCGACAGCTGAGGTCCGCCTGTTCTTGAGAGAGCGGCACATTTCGGTCTGGCGATACTATGGATCTGAAATCGCGAAACGAGGCAGAGATCATCCTCCAACGCCGCATGATACCATAGCGGAAGAGGCGTTCCGCAGGAGCCGCAAAATCAGTAGTGGGTAACAGGAGCAGGGCGTCCCGGGTCACGCCGTCGACGGCCTGCGCAACCGTCAGCGCGTGCATTTCTTGTGCTTGTTGCTCGAAGTAGAGGTTGTTCGCCGAGTTGCCGTCGATGATGAAGCTTTGGGCGTACTGACGGTAATGCCACTGATAATCGACCTCTTCAAATAGCGACATGACCGTTCTCCATGCTCCCATCCGCCGAAGCGGCCGCGTCCTCACTCGATCTCTTCGTGTGGGACAAAATGTGGCTGCAAATCCTCGGCGCACCCGAGGGATCAGTCCGTTTGACACGTCGGCGGATCCTTCCGCAAGTTGACGCCGCGGTAAGGCTAACCTCGTAAGCACGTAAACACGGCGCACTAGAGTGCATTTCGTGCAGATATGCATACGATGCACTTGTGCATACCGTGCATGAATGCGCGCTACGCATTTGAAAGTTTGTGTTTTTTCATGAGGTTATCGGCGATTGCTTAGGTTTCGCGACGCGGACGAGCCTGAGGCTTCCTTTGCTCAATGCGTGCTGTTGCACGTCATGTAGGAGTGCACGCCGTGCAAAAACTTAATCCTTCGGAGGCAATGTGGATTCCAACTACCCCTGGGGCCCGAGCAATGACCAATGTCAGGTCCGCGCGTACCGGCGAAATCCGAGATCGAATCTGGGCCGCTGCGGATGCGGAGTTCGCCGAGAACGGTTACGAGGGCGCCACCATGACGGCCATCGCGAGGCGCGCCGGTATCGCCCTGCGGACCCTCTATAACTATGCCCCGCGGAAGGACCTGCTTTATTTCAGGGACCTCCGGCTTTTCGACGATCTACTTAAGATCGTGAGCGAGACGCCGCGAGCGGAAGAGGTCGGGGAGCGTATCCGTGACTATCTCATAACTCACCAGGGGAGGGACCGTGCCATAGTCGAGCGCGCCCCCAAGGCCTACGAGAGCCTTTTGTGGTCTCAGCTCGAGGAGCAAATGACGACACTACTCCGGCTTCGGTATCCGGAAGCGGCGCCGTCGATCATTCCGAGGACCGAAGCAGCCATGCTCGTCTTGATGGCGCGTTCTCTATACTGGCGCGAATTCTCGACGGCGGAGCGGAGCGGCCCCGGTGTTTCGGCCCAATGGCTCGACCTGACCGCTTCCATTGCAGCCGATACGATGAAAAAGCTCGGTGCCCGGCGCAAGGGTGGATGAGCTCGTAACCTATGGATAGCCTCGAGGGCCTCCGCGGGCGGACTGGGTTACCCGCCAGAGCGTGTCGATCGGCACGAATAGATCATCGCCCGACGCGATACATGATGTCCGCCAGTTTCCTTCATGGGAGTATCCCGATTGAGTGAGTTCGCCTAGCGCTAGGCAGACGTCGACGCAAGCCTCGATGGGAAGATCGTCCAAGCAGGACCACGAGGTGCTTTTCTACCGACCCAGTCGGCCGAGCAGGTATGCCTGGAAGGGCAGGGGGCGAGGTTGTGCAGGCCTCGTCGGCGGTGCGATGTCGCCAGCCCCGATAAGGCACTCAGGCTCGCTACCATACACGAGTCGAAAGGTTGTGAATTTGGCGCAGTGGTAATCGTGGGCTTGCGGGAGGGCTGGCCTCCTCGCTACCGGGCGGATACCTAAGGGAAGGTCGATGCCGAAAAGCGAACCTTCTGCGTGGGCATAACGAGGGCCGAGAAGCTATTAATGTACATCTACCAGGCGGACCGGTACCGCAATCCGCCTAGCCGATTTCTAGGGCCGGACGGTGTCGACGTCATTTGACTAACACCGGCATTGGCTCCTTCCCCCGCAGTTGGCTATGGCGCGCAGCGGCGGATGCGCCCACTGCGTGTTCACATGAATTGCGTTCGGCAACGGCGGTCCCGCATGTCAGCCCGCCGCCCGCCTGAGCAGCCAAACCACGTCGACGGGCACGAACAGTCTATCCGCATCGGTAGGGCATTTGGACATCCAACCGCCGTCTCGTAGTTTGGCGATCAGTTGAGCCATGCTAATTCCTAAATCCCCGGCACACCATTCGCCGTCCAGATAGTCAGTTCGCCAAAGGTCGTGGACGGGATATCCCAAAACTCGTCCAAGGCCGGCACACAACAAATCATTCAGTTTCTCGCCGCCCCGAGCATGCAGGGCGGGAATGCCGGCTATGAAACCCAGACTGGCAATCGGCTGCTTGGGAGATATGTTTCCCGTGCGTGCCCTGAACTCGTCGACTGCGGGAGAAAACGCTCTACCGACGTCACCGGCTGCCAGGCTGCGATAGCCCCGCTCGCGCCTCCGGGCCCTTTCATCATCGATGACGTCCGGCAACGAGAGTGCATAGCCGATCTCCAGCACGCCTCCGATGGCTTCCGCAACGTCTGCGGCCATAGGGAGGGGAAGCGCATCGAGGATCGGACAGGGGACAGGCACCGATCGTCCGAGCCTGCCCAGGAAATATCTTTCAAACGGCAAATCCGACGGACCGGCCATCGGCGCTGGGGGTAACTCCCAGATGGGAGCGGGACAGTCGTTGCATACCCACATATGCCGGTCGGACCAGGTCAACGGGTTGCCGCACGCGCAACTCCCTGTCAAAGGGCCATGGTCAGGACATTGGGTGATTTGAGGGAGCTCCCACTCGAAGCGAGCCGATTGCAACCCTGCACAACATGTGGGGCAAATGCGTCGCCTCTTTCCGTCGATTTCATCGGTCCGAAAGTGGTGCCCGGCAAACGACACGACATGGGAGAAGACCCACTCGTCCGCGAAGTGGCCGAATTCCGAAGAATCGCAGCCGAACGCTCTGGCCATAAGGGCAGGGTCCAGTTTGCGCTCGCTTTTGAGAGCTCCGATCCGTCGACGGAATGCCTTTTGAGAAGGCCAGCCGTTCGACGCCGTTGCGCGGACCATGAACGCGCGTCCGGTTTCGCCGACGGCGGGACGAACTGCAACGGCAGGCACCCAGGTCTCGCGGACCAAGCTACTCATCTCCGGGAAGATAGAAAGGGTTGGCCTTGCCGAAGAGGCTTTTCTTCAGCTCGAGATGCTTGCGCAAGGCCGTGCGATCAATTCCCGAAATGCCGCTTTGCAAAGCTGTGTCCGTCGCAGCCAGCATCAAATGCTTGATGTCGCCTATGACACCCTTGCTGTAGCGCCATAACATGTCGGCCAGCTTCTCTTCGTCTATCGGGCTGAGTTTGGGGTTGGGAAGCTGGGTTCTGAGCTTGGTGAGAAACGTAACGAATTCGCCGGGTTTCTCGTTTTTGAAATCGGGGCGTGAGAACGGGCGAATGGTGACATTGGTAGCCACCAGCTTACGGGTCTCATTCTCGCTTTGGAGCACTTCCAGCGTTCCCTCAGTGCCGACGACGACGACTTCGACACGCACGACCTTACAAAGGTTGCGCAGCAGCACTACCGCTTCATTCTTCCTGGCACCCTTTACCTTCGCTAACTCTTGGATGTCCTCGTAGATGACAACTTTCGTCTGGAATGCCGTCAGGTGCGTTGCGAGCAGCGACGCCAGGTCGCCGCCGTTTTTCCATACAGGTGCCCTGCCACGCACCAAGCCACGCAACGTGTCGTCACCTAATGCCTTGAAGGTCGGGTTGCCGACAATCTGGATCCTGACCACCGGATGGATCCTTTGGCCCCTGTCATGCAACGTCACATATGACACGTTGGCGGCCGCCTCGATGCGACTTTCGTCCCGGCTGAGGTTTTCAGTAACCCCGCCATATGCCTTTGCCGTCTGCTTCATCCAAAAGTCGATCGCCGTAGACTTCCCGACATGCGACGTTCCTAAGATCGCGTGTATCTTACCGAAATGACCGGTGCCGTGGAGCCGCAGAGCTGTCTGGAGACAGTCAATGATCCGCTCGGAGGTCGACAACTGGATGAAGGCCCGCCCGACTTTATCTATCGGTCCGTTGCCGAGCGTTGAAAGTAAGGTCGTCATAGCTGATAAACACCATCCTCGCCGTCACCTTCGGTTCCATTGTCGCTCGGCGTCTGCGGATCGGTCTCGTAACCGGCAAGCGTGTGATCGTTTTCGACGGCAGGCTCGGCGTCATCCTCGTCTTCGTCCGGCAGGGCGGGGGGCTCCGTGCTGGGCATGAACGAGCTAGTATTTGGCGGCACTACAACGTGGCTGCGATTGCCGATTGCAGCGTTGCGGGACCGTTCGATAGCCAATTCTGCGGCGCTGGGAACGCTGTAAACGCCGCCCCTACCGTAGGTCTTGTACGAAAAAGCCTGCCGCGACATGTCGTGAGAGGCGAACTCCTCGGACGCGCTGACTTCCGGCTCCACGGGCGGTACGGCAATTTTGGAACTGGCTTTCTGACGAGGCTCAGTCGGCAGGTTTTTGACCTTCTTGGGCTCCCCTGCGCGCTCCTTGATCGCTCGATCGGCGTTCAAGCGAGTATCCCTCGCGGCGCGCAGTTCGCCCAAAGAGTCCTTTTTCTTGCGATCTTTCTTGCGTTTGCCGACCGCCCCTTCGTGCGTCAGACCACGATTGGCGTACTTACCCTGCAGGTGAGCTTCGACATAGCCAGGACCCTCGAGACCCAAGATGCGGACCGTGCCGTCGACTGTGTGCTTCGGAATGGTAACAACCACCTGTCGGCGACCTCCGCCGTTCCAGTATTCGCGGTGAAGCTCCTCAGACCAGTACTGCAAACCGTCAATGACCACGCCGCTTTCCGTGAGCCAGGCAGTTTGGGCCTTGCCCCCGAAGATATCGGGATCGGGCGGGTTTTTCCAATTGAGCGAGTTCATCATGCCGCGGCGAAATCGGTTGATGCGGATCTCGCCAGTGCCGGGCTCTTCTCGCATGTTATAGTCCTCGACCAGGAAGATCATCAAACATTCCTTCGCCTGCTCGAGCGTCATGGTCGCCTGTGCCTTGTCCGGGTCGGTCTTCGTGAAATTGGCCCCTTTGAAGCCAGGAAGCCTGCGGACATGCATGCGCATGATGTCGCCCAGGCCTTTTTCGATCCCGCCCTTTAGATGACCGCTCGCCTTAGGCAGATCGCGGATCGCAAAACCTAGGGAATTCGACAGCCCGACCAATGCGCCGCCAAGATGGATGGAGTCGCGATCAACCCAAAGTTCGTCAAACACGCCGTGAGTGTCCCACGCGCCCTTCCAGTCATGGTCGATCGTCGCCAACCAATCGGCTTTGGGAAGCACCGACATGCGAACGGCTTCATGAACGGCGAACCAATCCGGTCGCTGAAACGACAAGTGGAAGCCCAAGGCAACGCCGCTCCATTTGTCCTTGAGCAAGCTCAACCAAGCGATCTTCTCTTTGCCGTCCTCGTCAGTCAACGAAACCTGCAGGAGGTTTTGATCCATCGGCGTATGATCGAATTCCACGCGCTGAAGCGGCCCGTCGACGCGCGGCCCCTGCGCGATGCCGGCCGTCAGTCGGTCAGCATCGCGGCGGTTCCGGTCGTAGGAAAGCTGCTGGTGAGCATTGCGCTTGCGAAACAGGCGACGAATGAGATGCACGCCGACGAAATGAAGCTCCTCGGTGTTGCACTTCGGATGAATTTGCACTTCGCCCTTATCATGAAGCTCCCATATCTGGTCGTTGAGCTTGCACTGCACGTTGTAGAGGCTGTTGACCTGGTCGACATTGTTGACGATCTCGTCGTCGATTAGACGCTCGGCGTGCCTCAGTACCGGCATGTAGGGATCGTCCTCCTGCCGGCGCTTCCCCTTCTTGTGGTCCCGATCAATCATGGCCTTGCGCTGCCGGCCGGAGGCTATCCAAAGCGGATCCCAGATGCGGCGGACTGTCTGAACCGATGGCCGGCGCTGACCCGTGGTGTCGGATGCCATGCCGTGGTCGATTGCCGCCTCGATGTGCTTTGCTTGGCGGCGCCTGATCGGGCCAAGATTGGCTTCATCTAGATGCTTCAGTATCGTGACCTTGAAATCGGCGCGCGCGGTTTGCCTATCGGAGAAGAGGTTCCAATCGGACTCCATCAGCTCTTTGATGGACGGAGCGAGAGCCTCCCATTCGTGATCCGTAACGATTTCCGCGCGATACTGATGTTCGTGATCTGCTGCCGCGTAAGGGTGATTAGGTCGTCCGTCGATCCTACCTGACGGAAGTCCCATTTCATGGCGAAGGGGTCGGCATGAACGATCTCGCAGCGCCGTCCCTTGATCCGGAAGACTTTGCCCTTCACAAAGTCCTTGGAGGTAAGCATCCTGCCCATCAGTCGCGCTCCGGCCAGAGGTTGCGGAACATCGTCTCGGGCAGGAAGAACGAGCGCCGATCCATGGCGATCGCGCCGAGCCGCTCCAGAATGCAGACGACGTTCAATGCCAGTGCCGCGTGCGGTCCAAGATGGTACGAGAACTCTAGGACGCTCATGGCCTCGGGCAGTTCCTTCAAGAGTGATGCGGCATCGTTGATCACGTCCTCCCCGATGTGGGCGGTCAACGCCCGACGCATGGCTTTCGCGTTGTGGAATCGCGGCTCCGAGCGAATTTCCAGCTCGGTATAGAGGCCAAAGCGCATCCCCACGATTTCGCTCGAAAGGCGCATGCCCTCGAGCCGCTTTCTCATCGCCAGGGCCTCCACAGGATCCTCAGGTCGCGCGTCGGATACGAGCTTGCACTCCACGAGCAGGTCGATATGTCCAGGGCGCCTTATCCATGCATCCGGGTACCACGTGTGCTTCCCGGCGGCATCGAACCACTCGACTTTTCCGGGCTGCGCCCTGGCATCGGTCATGTCAGGCCAGAGGTAATCGGCAACGAGCCAGAAATCGCCCTCGACACCTGATTCATGAGCTTTCCCCTCAAACCCCAGCGCCTGTATGGGCTGCACTCCCGAATAGAGGGATGCTCCGCGCGTTCTGACGACCCGCGCCTCGGAGCCGCGGAGCGTCTTGTGCTTGCCCTTCTGTCGGGGTTTGATCTGGTGCGCGAACGGGTCCCGGTCGTCTCCGATACCATTCATTCCCAACGGTCCACGGACGACAATGCCGGTGACGTCGTCTACGGTGACATATGGAGATTGCGGGGCAGGGAGGTATCGTCTGGAATTCTTCTCTTTGGGCATGACTCGTCGTTCCTGCCCAAGAAGCGTGCGCGATCGTTGACAATTGCCGACGGTACGTGCAGCCTCTACGGGCGATTGAGACACCGACTGGACTTGGCGGCTAACCTTACGTCCCGTCGGTAATCGTTGGAGAAGGCATCCCATGTAAGAGAGGGGGTGCCTTTTTCTTTTTTCGGCTCGGCTCGAATCCTTCGTAGTTCGTGAAGGAATTGTCCGATGGTTTTTCGCAAAGGAAAAGCGAATACCGACTTAACCGCTTGACTTATTGCAACCGCAGCCGAGGAAAAACGCCTTTCGGTAGAGTCACTTAGCGAGTTGGCGCTTGAATTCAAAGCCCATTGGCAGGTAGCTAAGCTCCGGAAGACGCACGCCTTTTTCGAATCCGGCACCCACGGATTTGACGATCCAGTTGGGCAGACTCAGAGCGTAATCCGACTGCTGATTTTCGCTCATGCGCAATAACCAGCATTCTAGATTATGGCTTTTCCGTCAGAATATTGGTCAGTCTGACCGACGGGATCGATTCGCGGCGGGGCTCATACGACGGTCCTGGCCTGAACATCGTATGTCCGTGAAATCCAGAGCTCAGGTCGCCGACTAGTACTCCTTGTGCCAGCATTGCCAGCAGTGGCTCGAATGGATCGACGGCGCGATGGGATTGGAAGGCTTGGAGAAGAGATTGCATCGCGATCCCTTCAACCTTAGAGCCGGCAGCCTCGACGGCGAGGTATTTGACCAACGGATCAACGACTGTGCGCTTGTGCGCCCAGATAGCTCTCGCGGTAGAGTGCAGGGGTTCAGTAGTCAGTTGCGAGCGCCTGACCTTGAGGACCGCATGTCCGAACCGGTCTACCGGCAATCTGCCGTTCAGCTCGGTTATCACTAAAGAGAAAGTCGCGGTCGCGATGGTGACCCTGAACGCGAACTCGATGTCTGGCATCATCCAGATTGTCGGATCAAGGGGGCCGACGGCCGTGACCGTCGGGTCCAAAGCCGCTTGGATCAACGCATCCCTCTGCCATCGGCGCGGGTAATGGATTGGCTCGCTACTCTTGAAGCAAACGAAGCCAGGGAATTTCGACAAATCTGGTGGATTGGCGGAAGCAATGTACATCAGCAAACCTCGAAAATTACGAAAGCGCAAAGATCGAAGGCCTGCTGCATAGGCCTTGGCCCAATATAAGTACCCGACACGCAAGTCAGTCAACAGATATCTAGATATCTTGGCATCCCTCGGACTTAAATGTACCCATGTGGCGATGACAAACGGCGGCACCGCCTTGACTGCGCCTTGCGATAAGAGGCGGGCGTGCTATGAAGTGATATGCAGTCGAAGTCCGAAGCGAGTGTGGCGAAGGCACGTCCCGACGGCCGCAAGCCCTTGCTGCTCTACATTGATCCCGCCGTCATCCAAGCGCTAAAGGTCGAAGCGCTCGGAGCGAACACTCATGCCTACCTGATCGTCGAGAAGCTTCTCAAAGAGCATCAGGCAACCCAGGCACCCAAGAGCCGGTAGGGTCATCTCCAACACTGACGGTCGTAGCGTAACCAGCTCGTTCCGCATTGCGACGTTCGACCCGTTGTAACCTTTTGTGATGCGCAGCGGTCAATGTTGTAGGGATTTGAGATCGGACCGCTATCGGCCGTTGTAACCAATTGAGATGACAAGGCTCACTGGTTGTAAGCATTTGAGGTCGGGACCGAGCGCTGCGGTGTAAAATTCAGGGATAGGTTGTATGATTTTGGGGTAGGCGACAGGAGTCACAATCTCAGCCAAGCGCGCCATAGAAGCGTCGTTCGCATAATATATATTATGGAACTTGTGCGTGAGTGGCTTCTTTATTTCAGCTCGTCGTCGTTCGTGGAATCGTGTGCGACCGGGATTCCGCAGCAATGTCCGAGGATCAGTGCTGCCTCGGGTCGAACGTATCATATGCTGACGGATGGCACATGGCGCAGCACCTCTCGCATCTGTGCAGCATATCTGCTGCTGCATCTCAGACCAAGGTCTGCCCGTTTCCGTACGTCTCATCTGCGATCATAGACTGCAATCTATGCGCGAGGATAACTGCGATGTTTCGTTACATGATAGCTGCTGCAACCGTCTTTGGGTTGAGCGCCACGGTCTCCGTACAAGCACAAGCCCCGACCGATTATCTCGGTGTTCCGGGTCCCATCACCGTTGCCGGCACAGATTATGCGCTAGCCTGGTCATCCAACCCGAACGAGGATTACTTTAAGCAGGAATATCTGCCGGCCGGCGCGTCTGCCGAACAGTACGAGAGCATGGTCCTGGTGGAGTTTCTAGGCACCGACATGGCCCTGCGGGATGTGGTTGCCGCTCAGGTCCAGATGATCGAAGCGCGCAAGGCTACGGATCCGGTCGCCAATTTCGCCGTCCTGCAGAATGACAGCACTGGAGAATATGTACTCGACTTTCTTCTATCCACTAAGGACGAGAACGGCGAGTTTATCCTCGAATGGAACGCATATCGCTACATCGAGGATAAATTGGACGGCACCCGCGGCACCGCGATTTTCGCGATTAGTGAGCGCGCTTACGGCGACGAAGCTTCTGAGGCGTTCTTGCGTGGCTTGGGTGAGTTCAAGTCCCAGCGCATCCTTGATCTGACCCAGACCGCGCTTCCGGATATCCAGTGATCGGATTGATAATGATGCAGTTTATGACCAGAACATCAAAGCTGTCCTTCGTTGCCTTTGTCCCCCTCGCCCTGTTGGTGCCCCCTGCTCTTGCCAGTTGGGAAGGCACGGAGTGGGACATGTCTCCTTCCGAAGTGCTCGCTGCCGTCGATGGGGCAAGAGAGCACAGTCCGGCTTCGTCCGAGGCCTTCGTCTATGATGGGCGGAGTTTCGCGCCTCTGGTGAAGGCCGAGCACGAGATTGCCGGCATCGCAGGAGAGGCAGCGTTGCTGTTCGATGCAAACGAGGCGCTGAGATTTGTCGTGTTTTCTCCGGCGCAGATCGACGCGTGCGCGACACTCGGCGAGGCACTGACGGAGCGCCATGGGGCAGTTGAGACAACCGGCTTTGGCTCGACCGAGATCTTCAATTGGGAAGACACCGAGAACACGATCAGCTTCACCAGTTCAGCCGATCTCGGTATCTGCAATCTCTCATACGCTGCGCCGTGAGCGCATGGGTCGAGGCAAATGCCTCGACCCACTGCGAGGTGCTTCAGCTTTCCCCAATCTGCAGCGGTCCGGGTTCGCCGCGGACGAACGGCTCGATCAGGCTGCGATAACTGGGATTGTGCTCCGGGGCGTCGGCGCTCGTAAGGGCGTTGATCGTTGCAGCACAGAGGCCACTTTCTCCTTCCACCGTGCCCGTCGTGATATCGCCCCCGCTCGTTTCTTCCCAACGCTGCGCGACCGCTTCGGCGGCCTGCTCAGCCATGGCGCAATCAGGATAAGCCAGCGCAATGGTCGCGCCGGGGCTATCATGCTGCACATCGGCAATTATGCCGCCGAGGTAAGGCGGAATGCCCTCTGAGAGCGCCGCCATCTGCTGCTCGGCTTGCTCGCGGATCTCTTCGACGCTTGCCGAAGGCGAGATGAAGGCTGCGGGGTCGAGGCCCGCCATGCCGAAGAACGGAGAGATGACGACGGCCTGCATGATCGAACCCTCGCCGACCGCTTCACCAAGCCCGGCAACGGCCATCTGGACGATCTCGTTTTGGCCGATAGCAGGCTGATCGACAGCCACCAGCATCGCCGATTGTGGTGTGCCGGTCTGCACGACAGTGCTGCCTTTCAGCGCTGCGAATTGCGCTGCGCCGATCCTGGTCCGCCAAGGGTCGGTCGGGTCACGCATGTCTAAGGCAGCGGCCATGGGTTCGCCGTTCCCGACAACGCCTGTTTCGCCAAATGGCTCGAAGCCCTGCGTCTCGAGTGAGGCAATTAAGTCGGAGGCTGCTGCTTCATCGCTCAGGCCCCAAAGACTTACCCCATTTGGCGGGCGGCCATAACTGGTGAAATAGCGCAGTTGGTCGAGGCTTGTGCCAGACTTGGCCTCCCAATCAGATCGCTCGGAGCGAAGCAGGGTTTCGAGGCCATTCATGTCCGCACCCAGCATGAGGCGCGTTCCCGGCATTTGACCGTCATTGCTTTGGGCCAGCGCCGTGAGCGCCTGCACATCCACGAAATAGGCGAGATCGCCATGCTCTTGTACGAAGATGGTTGCGGGCAAATGGTCGAGGCTGTCGCGCAATGCGTCGAGGTTTCCGGCGAGTGTTGAGGCTGACGTGGTGAGCAACAGACTGGCGGCTAGAACGCTACGGCGCATGGAGGTCTCCTTTTAGTTTTCCCTCATTGGACGACAGGCGCATCCGGAACCTTGGTTCGAACTTGGCGATGCGGTCTTTTTCACACCGGCACCAAGGTATTCCGATCCCCGCGCGTCGTATGGAAATAGTTTGAGAGGATCACGGCCATGAAGCGACTGCTGCTGTCCCTTTTCTGCGCAACGGCGTTGTTGTCACCGTCCCTGGCTCAGGACGCGACTGACGTCGCCGATATGAGCAATGCTCAAATCGCGGCGCAGGCCCGGGATCTTCACCCCGCCGCGCTCTACTTGCTGGCTTCGCGCCTTCTTTATGAAGGTAAGGGGCAAGAGGCAGCGAACTGGATGTATGCAGGTCAGCTCAGATATCGCTTTTCAATCACGGCGGGTGGCGACGAAGCGCGCGACGATCAGATTCTCTTCAGCGCTCTCAGCGAGCAAGTTGGACGTCCGGTCAACGAATATATCGCGGGCGATGTCGACGAATGGCTTGCAGCCATGGCCTGGGCGCTCGAATGGGACGCGCAGACCCCCAACAATGTCACGTCGAAGTCGGAAAATGCCGAAGCCCTGGCGAATGTGCGATCGGGCCTCGAGCGGCTCATTGCAGACGTTGAAACCAATCGGGAAACGATCCCGCAAGAGCGCGAAGCCAACGGGCTGGAGAATCGGTGACGAGACCTGCTTTCGGAGTCCTACGGTTTGGCTCGACATACAGCGATAACAACAGAAAGATGTGGGCAGGGAAATCCTGGGAGGATTGTCGTGACAGCGTCTCCGGCGCTGGTCTTCGCAAATGTTTCCACCCGCTCAGGAAAATCTCAATTTCGCCACAACCATTCTGCTTCTCTAGCATTACTGCTGAGGGCAATGGGGGAGATTCCGACAGGGTGCGACTTGTTGACGGGGAGATATCCGAACCGTCCGACACGACCGAATATCTCATCAAGGAGGTCAAGGCGGGCGATACGAGAGCATTCGAGAAACTGATCTCGGAGCACTATCGCTTTATCTACAAGACCGCATTTCGGTGGCTTGGCCACAAGAGCGATGCCGAAGACGTCACACAATCGGTGTGTATGCGGCTGGCAGATGCGCTGATCCGCTTCGACGGCCGATCCAAGTTCACCAGCTGGCTTTATGCGGTGACGCTGAATGCGGTGCGTGACCTGCAGCGCACGCACAAACGACACGGCAAGCATATTGAGGCGGCATCTGCCGTAGCGCGCGACGAGGCATTCCCTGATCAGGAAGACCAGCTTCGCGTCGACGACATCTGGCGGATCGTTCGTCAATTGCCTGATAAGCAGCGCGATGCTGTGCTTCTGGTTTTCGGCGAACAACTTTCGCAGGCTGAAGCTGCGACAATCATGGGGTGCAAGGAAGTCACGGTTTCCTGGCACATCCACAATGCGCGCAAGTCGCTGAAGGACTTGCTATGACAAGGGAGCGCGACCCGTTCGATCGTCTAAGCGAATTCGTGGACCCCGAACCGGATCCTGTTGTGATGAAAGCCACAATCGCTCAGAGTCGCGGAGCATTCATACGGCAACGCGTTGAGCAGTCCGGAAGGGCTGGTTCACCTGTCGGCAGGTGGTTGAGACAATCACGTGGTTGGTTCGTGCCTGCGGGAGCGGGCGCTTTCGCGCTCGTTCTGGCCGTTGCCATCGGATTGGGTGTGATGCGCCCCGTCCATGAGGGTACTGCAGGGCGTGATATGATGGCTGACCGGCCCCAAGTCGATGCGCCGGCCGAACCCACAACTGAGTTGTCGCGAGCCCCCTCCCCCCAATCCAGCACCGGCACGCGTCTGGGTGCTCAGCCCGCTCCTGCAGATCAGCCGACAAACGCGGCGCCTGGCCCTGTCTCGATCGTCGAGGGTGATGGCGTGCGGGTGGAGACTCGTGCGAGCGGATCTGAGCTTCAATTTCTCCTGCCGGACATTTCAGGCGAGCAAGTTATAGACTCCCAACTGCTTTTCTCAGGGGAAGAGTTGACGGTGATAGGTGCATTCCGTCTGCCTGAGGCGGACATGATCGCGGTCGAGTTCGAGACGGCTGAAAGTCGCTTCTGGCGCATCTACCAACCGGCAGATGGCGTCTACGCGCGAGATCAGGAGCTTTCCGCATTGGTGTCAGGCGCAGTGGACAGAACTGATATAGAGACACGCTTGCGTCTTCACGGTGCTTTCAACTGATGAGGATTAGCGCACCGGCGCCCGGTAGTCGCCCATCAAAGTGTCGATGAGACGGTGGGTGACGGTCATGTCCCACCAGCGCTGATCTGCGTCATCTATCATTCCCGTCAGGGCAAGGGTCTCTCGGCACGCTGGCGCAGGTATCGGTCAAGCAAACCGGTCAGCGGGCTGTGCAGCAGATTTCCGTTGAGCCTTGGTGGCGGGTCGTAGCTAAACTTGAAGTCATACTTGCCGCTTCGCTCGACAGTGAGATCGAGGATCGTCCAAGGCCCCTGCACTTCGTCCGCCATGGCATCACGCAATGCAAGGATGGCTTCCTTGCTTTGCGGGCTCAGTCTGAAACTCAAACCTTCCAGTTCGCCGTCAGGTAGATGGGCCAGCACCGAGGTTTGGCTGCTCGACCTGCGGCCCTCCTCCACAAGCACCTCGTGGTTGACGGCAAGATAGACCCATTCCCTTCCCTCCCACTCTCCATCCGGTAGGTCGGTGATATCCCCGGCCACACTCTTGACGATCGCCTCCTGAAGCGCCACGCGGTCAGGCACTGGCTCGTTGCGCTTGAAACCTGAAAACAATTGCTTGAACATTGGCGTCTCACTTGAGTTCGGGTGAGCGTTTGGGGTCGGGGCGGCACACGCAAACATCATCAGCATTGCAGCGACGAGCCATGCGGACACTAGGAGTCCGTCGCTCCCTCGGCATAGACCGTTTCCAGCCGGTCAAGCGCTGCATCCAGGGTTTCCCGCAGGGCTGTCGTGGATTGCTCGTGGAATGTCAGCATTTCAGGGGTTGTGATCGCCTCGACAAGCTCACTCATCTGCTCATCGTCCAGCGCACTGTAGATGGCAGCAGTGACCGCGAAGGAGTTTTCGACGTAGCCGCTACGTACCTCTTCGGCACTCGCCGCCCACTGCCGGGCGCCATCCATGCCGAGCGCAGGCTCGGCAGCGATCAGCATCGCACGATGATAAACGTCCACGGTGTTATGCGCGACAGCAGGACCGGAGAACGCTTCGAAGAGGTCGACCAAAAGGGCTCTTTCCTCGGTGGAGGCGTTTTCGATCAAGGATCTACCGGAAGCGATCACGTTCCCCTGGTCGAGCGGATGAGCCGACGCCAAGACGGCTCGGCTCTGCTGCCCAATGGGCGTTTCGAAGAAGTCCAGCGCCGATTGTCTTGCCTCGTCCGAGAGATGCTCATCGAGGTTGGCTAGAAAATCAGTCTCAAGCTGCTCCGCCTCGAACGCTGCATCCACAGCGGTCGCCCACTGGTGAACCGAATCCGATGAAAAGCCATATTGGGGATCAACAAGCACCTTTAGCTCTCGTGCCATGGCGGTCAGGCTGTCGACGCCCCTCAGCTTGTCAGCAAGGTCCGCCGTGGTGCTCTCCATTGCCACAACGGGTAAAGCTGTCATCATCAGCCCGGCCAAAGCTGTAGCGGCACAAAGATGCGGACATTTCAGCGCAATCATCGGAATCTCCCAACGTCCAGTTTGACTATGAGACGTCAGGAGCGGCGCGGACCTTGGTGCGAAGTGCGTTTCAGCACCCGGCGCTCGGGCGCCGGGGCTCATTCTAGCGCAACCGCCCCGGCATATTTGCCACGGCCGCCTGGCTGTCGCTCACCGATCCCGCAGCGTCGCGGCGACCAAAGGCAGCCTCAAGCGCTGCACTACCAAGATTGGCGCCGAACTGCGCGAGAACCGAAAGGGCGCCGCGGTGCGACGGCATGAACCAGGCAAAAAACAACACGCGGATGACCCAGGCAAGCCGTCCGGTAAACTGCAGGCCCCAGAGCTCGGTGATCCCACTTTGCCCAGCAAGGCCAGCGGCTTGACCCAGACCACGGAAGTTGAACGCCTTGAGAGATTGCCCCCTGAGCTGCCGGGCGATATTGCGGCCAACGCAATCCCCCTGTTTCATCGCCCAGAGTGCATTGGTCGGGCAAGGCTCGCCGGTTCCGGGATGCGCGGCCGCTGCGATGTCACCTGCAACCCAGATATTGTCGAACCCGCGCACGCGCAGATTGCGGTCGGCAACGATCTGCCCCGCCGCGTTGCGCGGCAAGGCTTCGGTGCCCTGTAAGGTTTGGAAGCTCACGCCGGCCGCAACGATCGACAGATCCGAACCTATCACCTGTCCATCATCTAGAACGATATGGTCGGCTTCGATCATGGCAACGCGATTGCCTGACTTGATGGAAACCCCCTGCCCTTCAAGCGTCTGGACCGCGCGGTCGGCAATGTGGCCGAATGCAGGTCGAAGCGCCGGCAGAAGCTCTTTGCTCGACGACACAAGCCGCACATTGACCTTGCGCCCGCCAAGCCTGGCATAGCGCGCAGCGAGCGCCGAAACAGTTTCCACCCCCGCTAGTCCACCGCCGATGACGACCACGTTGCGAGGCCGCAAGTTCGAAGCGTCGAGATCTTCAAGCCAGGTGACCAGCTTTTGCATGTCGCGGGTGTTTTTGACGCACCATCCATTCTGCGCCAGACCGGGAATGCGGTCGAACGGATCTGTGGATCCGGCAGCCATCACGAGGTGATCATACGCGATCACCTGATCACCGTTTTCGGTATCAACCGTAAGCGTCCTGCCCTCGAGATCGGCAGAAAGCACATTCCCCTTGATAAAGGCGTTGCCAAGCAGCGGCTGCAACTCGGTCAGCGTGCTGCGCACTGGCAGATCGCCTGCCAACACCTCTCCGGTCCAGCCGTGATAGGTGTGATGCCCGTCGCGGGAAATGAGGGTTAGCCCAATCTCCCCGCGCTTGATCTGGGCACCCAACCGCGCACGCAGGTTCGAGAAGGCGTGAAGGCCAGCATAGCCGCCGCCAAGGACGACTATGCTGCGCATGAGACCTGCTCTTGGACAATGGCTGCACTGAATGCGTGTTCCTTTCCGATCTTGCGTCCGAAAGAGCGGAATGGGGCAAGATGAAAGCCAAGATGCTGATGATCACGGGCAAGCTTGAGAATGTGCTCCGCCTGCTCGACCTTTGCATCGCCCATGCAGAAGTGCCCCTTGTGACCTGAAAGCGCGAGAAGCATGGTTTCGGCGAGGCACGCATAAGCAAGCTTGGGCGCAAGCGCGATCGAGCCGCGAAGATGAAAGCCTGGAACTTCGACAAGTCCGCCATCGACAATGAGAACGTCGGGCCGCTCGGTAAGGAGGCGTTCGTCGGTATTGCGCGGCACAGTGTCGTCGAGAACGATTGCTCCTGGCTTGAGGTGCTCGCTGCGCAGCAGCGCGTCAGGAGAAGAGGTCAGCAGAACGACCAGATCCGCCGTTGCCACGTCGGCCATGTCGGTGCTGATCGTTGCCTCCACACCGTCGCGACGTACGTCGCTTGCAAGCGCCTGCAACCGCATCTCATTGCGCGCAACGAGCAGCAGACGGCCCGAATGCTGACGAGCGTAGAGCCGGGTGAGACACGAACCGACACTGCCGGTCGCGCCAACGATAGCGATCAGCGGATCACGTCCCAGGGTGGGGACGAGTTTCTCGATCGCCTGGAGTGTCATCGCGGCAGTGAACGCGTTGCCATTGGTCACGCCAATATCAGTGCGCTTTGCGAAGGCCTTGCCGCCCACCGAGGCCGGCGCGGTCAGGGCGCCCAGACCGACCACCGATGCGCCGAGATCGCGCGCCTTGTCGATGGCTTGCGAAATACGGCCTTGAACCTGGTTCCGGGGCATTGTCAGCAATTGCGTCGGCGTCAGCGGCACAGTGATGATCCGGCCGACAACTTTACCAGGAGCATCGAGAAGCGACATCTTGCCGGTGACCATCGGGGGCACCGGCAAGTGCTTAAGCGCAGAGCGCCAAACCGTTTCGGGCACGAGCGAGAACGGCTGCCCGAAAAGGATGCCCATATCTTCGCGCAGTGTATTCCGTGGATGTACGAGAAACGCAAATTCAGACTGCATGATAACCCCAACCCTTCGCGTCGCGACCCGCAACGCCCGCAGGATGGGATTTAACACAATTTTAAGGAAAGTTTAATCAAGTGTTAGCAAGTCTTTAAACTTGGTTAACGCCCTGGGTGTGCTTTAAGGCCTTGGCGGCGGTCAGTCAAAAGCGCCGGGGCTCTTCAACCATCGTTTAAGTGTTTGCCCTTATGGTGCTATTTTGGAGCAAGTCCGTAGCACGTCGTGTGTCTGTCGTTGGCAAGTGGCAGAGATCTCTGCCTCTCGCGAAATGTTCAAACCGCTCGGCGAGTTGGGAGCTGGGGTAACATGAGCGCAGGCGACGACCGTTTCGACATCAAAGGCCTTACCAAAGCCTTGGACGAAGGCGCTGACTCCTCGCTTCGGCGAGCGCTTGAAGCTGTGCGTGAGCATCTTGGCATGCAGGTTGCTTATGTCTCGGAGTTCGTTGGCGATCGAACGATCTTCCGTGAGGTCGATGCGCCGGGGCTAGAGCATGTGGTCAAGCCTGGCGACTCCATGCCCCTCGACTATGTTTATTGCCGCCACATCCTAGAAGGCCGACTGCCAGAGCTGATGCCTGATGTGCTCGGCGTACCCTTTGCGGTCGACATGCCATTTACCCATGACATGGGCGTCCGCGCGCACATGAGCGTGCCGATCAAGCTCCGGGATGGCAAGGTTCATGGCATGTTCTGCTGCATCAGCACGGAGCCGCAACCCTCGCTTAATCCGCGAGATCTGCGGATGATGCGCGCCGTTGCCGAACTGGCCGCTATCCTGATCAGTCGCGAGATCGACGCAACGACGGAACAGCGCGTCAATTTCGACCTGATCCGGCGTGTTCTCGACAATGATGAGCTTGCCGTTGTGGTTCAGCCGATCTTTCGCATCGCCGACAACCGACTGCTTGGTTTCGAGTGTCTCTCGAGGTTCTCGGGCCCCGAGCAGTGGACACCAGATGTCTGGTTCACCATGGCAGCATCGGTCGGGCTTGGAACGGAGCTTGAGATGCGGGCCGTCGAAAAGGGCCTTGCTCTGCTCGATATGTTCCCTGACGATATCTACCTGACGTTCAACGTGTCTCCGGACACGGTGATCTCCGGCTCTTTGGCAGAGGCCCTGCCCGCCAAACATGCTGGGCGTGTCGTCGTGGAAATCACCGAGCATGCCAGCGTCCAAGACTATGGCACTCTCGTGGCAGCTTTGAACGACATGAGAGAAAAAGGCGTTCGGCTGGCTGTCGACGATGCCGGTGCAGGATATGCCAGTCTCCGTCACATCCTCACGCTTCAGCCCGACATCATCAAGCTCGACATCAGCCTGACCAGAAACATTCAGGACGATCTTGCCCGCCATGCGCTCGCTGCCGCGCTGGTTCACTTCGGTCGCGAAACTAAGAGCCAGATCCTCGCAGAAGGCGTGGAAACGGCCGTGGAACTCAGCGTGCTTGGCGAGCTGGGCGTAGAGACGGCACAGGGCTATTTCCTCGGTCGCCCCATGCCGACAGCTGAGGCTTGCCTGCTTGTGGCTCAACGTCAGCTCGCCGATCGGGCTCGTCCCAAGATCGTGGCGTCTAACGCGAAGGTTTCCGGCCGATAACGCAGCATGACCTGGGCAAGATTATTTTCTTGCCTCTGTCTGGAACCGGGCGCTTCATCCGTCGCCAAGGCATAGTCCTTGGAGGATGGTCGGGATGGAACGCCATTACGGTTGGGTTATCGTCGCTGCCGGTGCAGTGATCACATGTCTTGCCATGGGCGCGATGTTCGCCTTGCCCGTCTATCTCCAACCTATAGCCGATGAAACCGGTTGGACCCGCGCGGGCATATCAGGCGCCATGACGGTGGGATTCATTGTCATGGGCGTCGCCGGTTTTATCTGGGGTACGCTGACTGACCGGATCGGCGCGCGGCCTGTGGTGTTGATCGCCGCCATTATGCTCGGATTAGGTTTGTTCGTCGCGAGCCGCGCCACGGATCTGATTGTGTTCCAGCTCGCCTATGGCGGACTGGTGGGCGCTTCCGGCGGAGCTTTCTTCGCGCCTCTGATCGCCACTACACTGGGCTGGTTCGACAAGAACCGTAGCCTTGCAGTTTCCCTTGTGTCCCTCGGTGGCGGCATCGCGCCGATGATCGTCACCCCTTTGGCAACGGTGTTGATTGCTACCTATGGCTGGCGCAACGCCATGCTGATGACTGCCGTCGTCGCCGCCGTGCTGATCATCCCTGCTGCCTTCCTGATCCGCCGCGCACCGGCAGCCGTTGCTGCGGCACCTACACCGGCGAGCGACGTCGCGCCGGCCGAGCCGCAGCCTGCAAATGTGGGCGCCATTTTCCGCAAGCCGCAGTTCTTCATTCTGGCTGGTGTCTTCTTTCTGTGCTGCGCGGCGCATTCCGGGCCGATCTTCCACACGGTGAGCTACGCGATGCTGTGCGGCGCTTCGGCTCTTGCGGCCGCCAGCATCTATAGCGTCGAAGGCATTGCAGGCCTCTTCGGACGAGTTATCTTCGGTGTGCTGGCAGACAGGATAGGGGTCAAGCGCATCATCGTCGCTGGTCTCGCGCTGCAGGCGGTCGGTATCTATAGTTATATCTATGTCAGCCAATTGCCTCATTTCTACGCTCTGGCGGTCGTGCTTGGACTTGTCTATGGCGGCGTGATGCCGCTCTATTCGGTGCTTGCGCGGGACTATTTCGGTCCAAACGTCATGGGCACCGTGCTGGGCGGCATCACCATGACATCCTCGATCGGAATGGCCTTTGGTCCCGTGGGCGGGGGATGGCTCTACGACACTTATGGGGACTATCACTGGCTTTACGTCGCTTCCGCCGCGGTCGGATTGGCGGGTGCGGCACTTGCCTTGGCTTTCCCGCCGAGAACCGTGACCCAGCCGCCCGCAGACGCAGTGGCAGCGTGAAAGCGTTCAGGCGGGGTGCGCCACGCTCGCCCCGCCGCTGCTGTCATCATCGTTATTGGTTCTATAAGCCTCGGATAGTGCCCGATATTGCCGTGAGTTAAAGGCGATGATCGTCACCATCAGGCCAACAAAGCCCGCGATCGTGAAAACCAAGGCCATGCCGCGTGCCGGTCCCGTGCCGAACCACGAACCAATTGATCGCGCCCCTGCTCCATCCGTCATGAACGGGATGACGACAAACTGGGTGAGCGGGCCGATCAGAAAGGCAGTGAGCGGAGAGGCCGACTGCTCGACCGACTGAGCGAAACCGAAAACGCGCCCCTGCCGCTCGAGCGGAACCACCTTCTGTAACGTCGTGTGCTCGGCTGCCTCGGCATAGGGCCCAAGAAGCATCCAGACAAAGCACCCTGCGGCAAGCAGCCAGAACGACGCCTGAACCGTGAAGAGGCAGCAGACCGACCAGGTGATGGCATTGACAAGTAACAGCGTGCGTAGCGGATTCTTGCCGAGACCGGTTTTCGAAATGACGATGCCGCTCAAAATGAAGGCCGTCGACAAGACACCAAAAGTCAGCCCCCAAACCTCGACGGACACGAGCGAGAGCCCATAGGCATCGAGCAATGCCATGAAGATCCCGCCCAGGAAATTGTTGAACGTGGCAAAGAAGATCAACGCAAAAAGGCCGGGCACAGCACTGACGACCCTGATCGTGCCGGCGAGATCGACGCGTTTCGGCTCCGACGGCGCTTGCGGATCAGAGGGTGCCCTGCCCTCATCGACCTGAACCGTCATCAAGTGGAAAAAGGCAAGCAGCGATGCGCTGAGAGCCAGCACGAGGACGCCAAGCATGCCTGTATAGGCCACCAGAAATCCCGATAGCACCGAGGTCGTCAGAAAGCCGATGCCGGAAACCATGCCAACCAGGCCATTGGCACGGTCGCGCCTATCCTCAGGAATAAGAATGGTCACCAGCGTCGGCAAGGCGATAGAGCGGATATTGCCGGCGATCACGCCGAGCATGATGACGATGACAAAGACCCAGAGATAGGCTCCGTACGGGTTGAGGAAGGCACCGTTGGGTTCAAGCAGCAGCAGCACCAAGCCGGTTGCGTAACAAAAGGCTGACGCAATGCTGGAGCCGAGCATGGCGAGTTTCTTGCTGTTGTGGTCCACGATTGAGCCGAACCAGATGCCGAAACTGGCAGTGAAGACCAGGAAGATTCCGGCAATCATGCCCGTGGCAAAGACCGAGTCTGTTTCGAGGAATATCCAAAAGGTTACCGCAAACCACACTGTGAAATTGACGACGTTGGCAACGAGGTTGTTGGCGAGTATCTGGTGGAATGGGGTCATGAGACGATCCTCACACGTGGCCATCAGGAGCCGTCTCGCGTGGAAGGTGACCTCCCATCGCCCGTCAGGTGTCCTCAGCCGGTTTCCACTCTAGAACGTTTGGCGCCGCTCGTCTTCGACATGCTTGCAAAGAAAAGGCCCCACTTGGGGGCCTGGTTTGGGAGGTCGCTTTAGTTCAGGCAATGGGTGCCAGCAGCGCCTGACCAGTTCGATCAAAGAGGATCGCCTTGGCGGGGTCTGCAGCGAGCGCGATGCTTTCTCCCACGCGCAGCGCCTGGTCGCCGTCGAGAACCGCAAGCCATGGAATGCCGGAAGCCAGTTCGATATTGACGATGGTTTCATTGCCCAGCCTCTCGACAAGACTGACCCGGCCCACCACAGCGCCATTTGTCGCGGGCGACAGATCATGCGGGCGGATACCGAGGGTGAGCGTATCACCCACCTTAACGCCTGCGACAGTCGCAGGAACGCCGAGCCGCGCAACGTCCTTGCTCCCAACCATGATGTTGTCCTCGTTGACCGCTTCCACGACCACCTCGACGAAGTTCATCTTCGGCGAACCGATAAACCCGGCCACAAACAGGTTTGTGGGTCGTTGATATAGGTCGATAGGGCTGCCCACCTGTTGCACGACGCCGCCATCCAGCACGACGATCTTGTCCGCCAGGGTCATGGCTTCGACCTGATCGTGCGTGACATAGATCATGGTTGCACTCAGGGTTTGGTGCAGCTTGGAGATTTCCATCCGCATATCGACACGCAGCGCAGCATCGAGATTGGATAGCGGTTCGTCGAACAGAAAGACCTCCGGCTGGCGCACGATAGCGCGGCCAATGGCAACGCGCTGCCTCTGGCCGCCCGATAGCTGCCCTGGCTTGCGATCCAACAGATGCTCCATCTTGAGGATCTTTGCCGCGTTGCGGATCTTCTGGTCGCGGACATCCTTCGGGGTTCGGGCAAGCTTCAGTCCGAACCCCACATTGTCGTAAACCGTCATGTGCGGATAAAGCGCATAGGACTGGAACACCATGGCGATGGACCTGTCCCGTGGCTCGACAGCATTGCAGAGCTTGTTGCCGATAAAGAGTTCGCCACCTGTAATATCTTCAAGCCCAGCAATCATGCGCAAAAGGGTGGACTTGCCACAGCCCGAAGGCCCGACGAACACGACGAATTCGCCGTCGTCGATCGAGAGGCTTACGCCCTTGATGACCTCGACCGAGCCATAGCTTTTCTGGATGTTCTTCAGTTCCAAACCGGCCATCGGTCAGATCCCCTTGAGTGAGAATTTTGTGGTGTTACCCATCGGCTAGCCCTTCACCGCGCCAGCCGTCATACCGGCGACGATCTGCCGATTGAAGAACATGAAGACGATCAGGGGCGGGATAGTGATGAGCAGGATATTGGTGAACAACAGATTGTAGGCGGTGCTGAACTGGCTCTGGAAATTATAGAGCGTCAGCTGCACGGTCGCGTTCTGGTTGCCCGGCAAATAATAGAGTGGATTGGTGAAGTCGTTGAAGATCCCTACAGACTGCACCACGATATTTGTCACGGTGACAGGCCAGAGCAGCGGCAGCACGACGCGGAAGAACACATCGAAGGGTCGCGCGCCGTCGATCACCGCCGCCTCGTCCAGCTCACGCGGGATAGTCGCAATGAAGGCGCGGTAGAGGATAATGGAGAACGGCAGATTATAGGCGACCTGGATCAGGATCATGCCATGGAGCGTGCCGAAGAGTTTGAGGCCCTGCAGCAGCCAGATGGTGGGGACGACCGCGGGCGGGATCATCAATCCGGCAAGGATCAGGAATTCGATCAACCCATTGAACCGGGTCTTGCGGCGAGCCAGCACGAATCCGACCATGGCCGCAAACACGATCAGCAGGGTGACACTGGCGACAGTGATGATCGAAGAATTGACGAAGGCTGTGATCATCATCCAGTTGCGGGTGCGCACGACCTCGAAGACATTGTCCCAGAGATGGAAGCCGGTGGGCCAGGAGAAGTCGCGCAGCGCCGATTGCTGGCGATCCTTGAAGGCCATCAGAATGATGAACAGAAACGGGATGACAAAGACCACGAAAGTGGCGGCGATGGCGGCGGAACCGCCAATGATGGAAGCGCGCGACCGTTTCATTCGTGGCCCTGCTTGCGATTGAGGAACATGGTCAGCGGCACGACGAGCACGGCGATCAGGATGAAGAGGACGACGTTGCCGGCGGTCGAGAGACCATAAAATCCTGCCTGGTACTGCTTGTAGATCACCGATGCGATCGTGTCGGACGCGAAGCCCGGCCCGCCCTTTGTCATGGCCCAGATCAGATCGAAGGTGCGCAGGCCGCCGATAAAGGACAGGGTGATGACGGTTGCTGTGGCCGGCCGGCTCAGCGGCAGCGTCACGTAGAAGAAGTTCTGCAACTTGGTCGCCCCGTCGATGCGGGCGGCCTCATAGTAATCGCGCGGAATGGCGACCAGACCAGCAATATAGATCACCGTCGCAAGGCCTACACCTTTCCAGACATCGACAAGCGCGACCGAAAAGAGCGCCAGCCTGGGGTCCACGAGCCAACCTGGACCTGCCATACCCAAAAACGCTAGCGTCTGGTTGATCATCCCCTGGGTGGGATGCATCAACACTGTGAAGGTGATGCCGACGCCCACCGTAGACACGAGCACCGGGAAGAAGATGACGGAGCGCAGATAGCCGCGCGCAATGATCTCACTGGTCAGCATCAGCGCCAGGAGCATGCCCACCACCACCTTGAGGCCAGATGTCACGACCGCGTAGATAACGGTGTTGACCAAGCCCTGCACGAGAAACGGCTCGCGAAAGAACTGCGCAAAGTTGTCGAAGCCGATGAAAGTCGCGTCGAAAAGCGTCCAACGCGTCAGGCTGAAATAAAGAGACGCAAGAGTCGGCGCCAAGAACAGCACGGAATAAACGGCTGCAGCCGGTGCATAGAACCAGCCAGGATAAAGGGACCGGCGCTTTGGAAGCGCTGGCGCAGCAACTGCTGTCATGAAAGCCTCGCGATGCAATCGGCTCCGGAAGGATCAGTCCTCCCGAAGCCGAAGCGGGTCAGAAATGATTACCAGCCGGCAAGGCCCAGCTGCTGAGCCTGCTTGCGTACGTCCTCATCATAAAGTGCCGCGCCATCGGCAGCCGAGCGGATGCCCGATCCGACCTCCACGGTGATCTGCTCGAGGGCAGGCCCCTTGACCGGTGAGAGGAATTCAAGCGCCGGTGCGTTGTTTCCACCTTCCTGGAAGTAGGGCAGCATGTCGGAAACGGCGGGTGGCACATCCGACGGAAGCTCACAGCCGGCGATCATGTATGGACCGGTCGCACCGACGGCTTCGTTGCGGATGTCGCAGCCTTCAGGCGAGCCGATAAAGCCGACGAAGTCCTTGGCGAGATCCGGGCTCGAGGTGCTCTTAGCGATATAAACAGAGTCCGGCATCCAGGTGGTCAGGCCATTGCTGTCCGCGCTGTCACCGGGCTGTGCGAAGAAGCCGACATCATCGAGATTGTCCGGCAGAGTTTCTGCAATCGCGCCGATGCCGAAGGTTAGCATCGGATAATGAGCGCCCTCGCCCGTTGCAACCATGCGCAGACCGTCGGGATATGTTGCAGCGCCGAAATCGGCATTGAGGTAGCCGGCTTCGTAGACCTCTTGAAGTTTCTCGAAGCCACGCAAGGCTGCTGGCGAGGTCGCGAACTTGGCTTCGTTGGCAGTGAACTTCTCCGCAAAGTCCGGCTCAGCAGCCAGCACGTTGTAGAAGTCAGCAAGGACGAACAGCTGGCTGGTCCAAGTCTCGCCATAGGTCTGGATCACGGCTGTTTTGCCGGCTGCCTTGATCTTTTCGTTGTTCGCCATGAATTCTTCCCAGGTTGTGGGAATCTCCAGGCCGAGCTCTTCATAGATGCCGCGATTGTAGAAAATGCCGCCGCCCATAGCCGGCGCAAAAGGCGTTCCGTAGACTTCGCCACCTGCGGAAACCACGGATTTGAAGCTCTCCTGCACGCCTTCTTGCCAAGGCTCATTGGTCACCGGCAGCAGGTTCTGGGTCGGGTTGATCGCTTGAAAGAGCGAGCCTGAATTGTAGAAGAAGACGTCCGCCATGGCGCCTGTCGCGAGACGGGTCTTGACGATATTGTCGCCCTCGCCACCACCGGGCCGCACTTCGATGTCGATTGTGACATCGGGGTTCTTCTCGGTGTAAGCGGCCACCCACGCTTCGGCGACGGCAACCGACTGGGGGCCATTGTCGATGAGGAACGACAGATAGCCCGATTGCTGCGCACTGACCGCGTTCGCCGAGATCATCAGCCCGAGTGTGCTGGCGCCCATCAGGGCAAAAAGTTTTGTTTTAGTCATGGTCTACCTCCCTTGGGGGCCCGCCTCCTGCGGGCCGCAATAATAACTGTTGTCCGAGCCTTATGGCGTATTGGCGTTGACCCGCGACTTTGCGCGCTCGGTGCGCTTGGGTGCGGTATAGTTGAAGGTCACGATATGCTTGCCTGGCGAAAGCGTCGCCTCATGGCTGGCGAGCGCCTCTCCATCGAGCGTGGCATCACGATAGCCTGATGCAAGCTTGAGAATGCCCCGGCTCTGTGCCGGCACCTCCAACTCGTAGCGAACGGCCTCACCCGAGATCGTCCAGGCGGCCCGGATCTGCCCAGCGGGACTGTCGTGCTCGGCACTGACCGGCGACAGGTCAGGCAAAATGAGCGGCTCGAAGATGACCGTCTTGAACGCCGGATCCTTTTCGTCCGGGCGAAAGCCGGCTACGCCTTCGATCAGCCACTGGCACACCGCACCGTAGGCATAGTGATTGTAGGAGTTCATCTGCGGATTGTAGATGGTGCCATCAGCCTGGATCGCATCCCAGCGTTCCCAGATGGTGGTTGCGCCCATCTTCACCTGATAGAGCCAGCCGGGCACTTCCTCCTGCAGGAAGACTTCGCTGGCAAGGCCCCACTCGCCGATCTTGATCAGAGCCGGCAGAAGGGCCGGTGTTCCGATGAAGCCGGTGCCGATTCGGCCTTCGGTCCGCGCGATGGTGTTCTTGAAGTATCCTTTCGCTGCCTCCAGCTTTTCGGCTGGAACGAGGTCGTGAAGGATCGCCAGCGCGTAAGAGGTCTGATCGTCATAGGCCAGGCGACCGGATGCGGTGATGAATTCGCTGACAAAGGCGGACTTCACCTCTTCAGCCATCTTGCCAAGGCGCTGCGCCGTTGCTGCATCGCCCACGATCTCGGCAATCTGCGCGACTTGCTTTGCGGCGATATGCAGGTAAATCGTCGCGGCGGCATCGTCACCGATAGTGGGGAGCGGCTTGGCACTTGGTCCCTTGGGTTGCAGCCAATCGCCGAAGGAGAAGCCACGTGCACCCCATTCGCGCGGCGGCGAGACAATTGGGCCATCGCTGATCGACCAGACAAAATCGACCCATTTGACCATGTTCGGCAGAACCTCTTCGAGGAACGCCGTGTCGCCATAATGCAGATAGACCTGCCATGGCACCTGATAGATAGCGTCGCCCCAGCCGGTCGAACCAAAAAAGCCTGGATAATGCTCGGGCTGCATCCTTGTGGGATCGGGACAGACATGGGGCACAGCCCCATCATCGCGCTGATCGACCATGAGGTCGCGGACCCACTTCTGGAAAAAACCATGCACCTCGCCCAGATAGGCGGCGGTACCGGCAAAAACCTGAGCATCGCCCGTCCAGCCCAGGCGCTCGTCGCGCTGCGGACAATCGGTCGGAACTTCGATGAAGTTGCCGCGCTGGCTCCAGAGCGTGTTGAGAAACAGGCGGTTTACCAGCTCATTGCCCGAAGTGAAGCTGGCCTTCTGCTCGGTCACTGAACTAATGGGAATTGATCGAATGTCGACGAGCTTGGCGTCACCCTCGACAGCGACGCGGGCGTAACGGAAACCCTGAAAGGTAAAGTGTGGCCGGTAGCTCTCCGTCCCCTGCCCCGAAAGCGTATATGTGACTGTTGCTTCGGCGGTGCGATAGTTGACGTTGTAGAAATTACCGTCCTTGTCGAGCACCTCGGCATGTTCGATCACGACGGTCGCACCAGCTGACCCGCTGACCGAAATCGCAACATAGCCGCCGACGTTCTGGGCGAAATCGAAGACCTGGCGACCTTCGTTATCCGTCCAACTCTTGATGGCTTTCAGCGGCTCAAGCTCGCGCACCGGCGTCGTTTCGTGCGCAACGAGGCGATCATGATTGAAGTCGATCGCTTCCGTGCCCGCAGACACGGTGGGCTGGATCTGAGCGTCGTAGGTCTCGCCGAAGTAGATGCCGGACTTGCGGATCGGCAACTCGCCGCTTTCCCAGCTTGCGTCCGTGACAAGCACGGGATTTGCGTCACCCGGAGCGGAGCGAAGCTCGGCCAATGCCGCGATCTGGCTTCCCCAGGTGTTGTAGATCGGGAACTTGCCCCACATCAGCTGCGACCGCAGCCAACCATCCCCAAGCCAGATTTCGATGCGGTTCTCGCCTGCGACGAGCAAGGAAGAAACGTCATAGGTCTGATAGCTGAGCCGCGCATCATAAGCGGTCCAGCCGGGAGTCAGCACATCTGCACCCACTCTCGTGCCGTTGATGAAGCAGAGGTAGAGGCCCAGTGCCGAGATATCGAGAACCTCTCGGCCGGAGATCTTGTCTAGGATAAACGTCTTGGCAATGAAACTCGCCGGCGTGCCCACTCCACGATCAGCCTTCGGACGGACCATCTGAGCAGTCCAGGTGCGCGCATGGGTACGCGAGCTGGAGGGCAGCTCGGCGGCAGTTTCATTCAACACGTCGGAATCTCCTCACCCCGCTTGAGCGGGTGTAAACTGTTCTACGTGTAGCGTTCTACATTTCTCCGCTCTTCGCAATAGGCTTTTTTTGGAATAGGTGCGAAAAGCTTCGGGGGGAGAACGAGAATGCAAAAGAAAGCCGCAGCAAGAACGCCGCGCATCACTATAAGGGACGTTGCCAGCGATGCTGGTGTGTCGGTCGCAGCAGTCTCGAAGGTTTTGCGCGATGCTTACGGGGTCAGCGAAGCTCTCAGGGCCAAAGTCCAGGCTTCGATGGACAAGCTTAACTACCGCCCGCTTGCCTCGGCGCGTGGCTTGCGCGGACGCACCTATACCTTGGGCTTGGTCTTCCCTGACCTGCGCAACCCCTTTTTTGCCGACATTTTCGCGGGGGTGAATGCTGCGCTGGAACGGACGCGGTATCAAGCGATGCAGGGCATTAGCACCTCTGCCTCGGCGCTGGTCGAAGCCATGATCGATCGGCAGATGGACGGATTGATTCTGGTCGGCCCCAACGAAAACAACGAGAGGCTCAATGACATCGCCAAGCGCACGCCACTCGTCGTGATCGGCCATCACGATATTGACGGCGCGAAATTTGATGCGGTGAACAATGATGACCAACTCGGCGCTCGCCTTGCCGTTCGCCACCTTTGCCAGAATGGCCATAGTAAAATTGCCATGCTGAGCCTCTCGGCTCCCGTGTCGACGGTCATCAATCAGCGCGAGCTGGGCTATCGTCTGGAGATGACGGAACAAGGGCTAGGAGGCGCCATAAATATCCTGCGCGCACCGCAAGTCCTGCGGGATGTACAACTCACCATACGCAAGCTTCTTGAAAGCAAGGACAAGCCCGACGCAATTTTCTGCTGGACCGACCTCATGGCGTTCGAGGCCATCAGCGTTGCAACCGAACTCGGCCTTTCGATTCCAGACGATCTGGCAGTGGTCGGCTATGACAACACCATCTTCTGCGACTTCTCGCAAAACCGCCTGACAAGCATTGATCAATCCGGCGAAGTCCTGGGTCTCCAGGCGACGCGTCTCCTCATCGAGCGCATTGACGGACGGATGCAGCCGGACCATTTCGTTGTGACGCCGCGTGTCGTCGCGCGAGCCAGTTCCGCCAGAAACGACTAATTCTTCGCCAGCACCTAAAAAGCCGGCAAGACCGTTGACACGCAAGGGGTTTGCGCTATGGTCCGCGCCGCAAGGTTTGGCAGGAAATGCTTGGCTTTCGAGTTCTATGGCGCCTTATCTGATGGTGGGCGACATAGTGGACGGCACTAGCCCGTCGCACGAATGCAGCACTTCCGCCGTCCAGTCGACTTGGGTCGGGCCACAGAACCAAAGCAAGGGCCTTGCGATTGACTTCCGGCACGCCCGTCGAACACACCCGTTCGGCCCGCACCGGGCGACCCGCTGAGTGGAATTTCCGACCTTGACCGACGATTTTTCTGGCCTTGGCCTTTCGAGCAAAGTTACCGAAGCTGTTACAGCTGCGGGCTACACGCGACCGACTGAAATCCAGTCTCAGGCCATTCCACACCTCTTGGAGAAGAAGGATCTGATCGGCATCGCCCAGACCGGTACAGGCAAGACCGCTTCGTTTGTCTTGCCCATGCTGACCCTGCTCGAAGCCGGTCGCGCGCGGGCGCGCATGCCGCGCACGCTCATTCTCGAACCCACGCGCGAGCTTGCCGCGCAGGTGGCAGAGAACTTCGAAAAGTACGGTAAGAATCATCGCCTTTCCATGGCGCTGATCATTGGCGGCGTGTCCTTCGAAGACCAGAACAAGAAGCTCGACCGCGGCGTCGATGTCTTGATCGCCACTCCCGGACGCCTCCTCGACCAGTTCGATCGCGGCAAGATCCTGCTGACTGGTGTCGAAATCCTCGTTATCGACGAAGCTGACCGCATGCTCGACATGGGCTTCATCGACGACATCGAAAAGATCTGCTCGCGCCTGCCGCCCCGCCGTCAGACCATGCTTTTCTCCGCGACCATGGACCCACAGATCGAGCGCCTCACCAAGCGCTTCCTCAGGGATCCGGTACATGTTCAGGTGTCGCGTACGGCGTCGACGGCCGACACGATCGACCAGAAATTGGTCAAGGTGTCCTCGCGCCCCGATCAGAAACGCGCAACCCTGCGCTCGCGGATTGATGCTGCCGAGGGGCTGACCAACGCCATCATCTTCTGCAATCGCAAGCGGGATGTCGCGACGCTGGCGCGTTCCCTTGCCCGCCACGGCTACAGCGCCGGCGCTCTCCATGGCGACATGGATCAGAAGAGCCGCATGGAAACGCTGGACGCCTTCAAGTCCGGCAATCTCACGCATCTGGTGGCGAGCGACGTTGCGGCCCGCGGTCTCGACATTCCCGCAGTCAGTCACGTGTTCAACTTCGATGTGCCCGTCCATGCGGAAGACTATGTGCACCGCATCGGCCGCACCGGACGCGCGGGTCGCACAGGCACTGCCTACACTTTCGTGGGTCCTGGCGACGAGAAGCACCTCGATGCTATCCTCAAGCTCATCCAGAAACCGATCGACTGGCTCGATACTGGCTCTGCAGCGACTGACGAGCCAAGCTCGGAAGATGACGAAGCACCTAAGCCGGCCCGCAGCTCACGCCGTCGCGGCCGCGGACGTATAGGCGCGGGCGAAGCTGATTCGGCTAGGGAAGAGGCAGCGCTCCCAAAGCCTCAGTCAGCTCGGGGCAATGCATCCTCGCGCCGTCGCGAGCGGCGTGAAGAGGATGATATGCTCGATGCGCCATCCGATTCTCCGTTTGGCGATGCAGGCCCTATTCCGGCGTTCCTGCTCAGGCCAGCTCGTCTCCCAGAGCAAAAAACCTAGCGAGCTGCCCGTGATCCGCATGAATTTGCTGGCCTGACCACTCGGCAGGCTGGCATACTAGCCTGAAATTGACTTCAATGTCAGAATGGGATGCCGGTGGTCGGCGCAGTAAGGCGCAGGTGGTAGGCAGTGTCGGATCACGAATTCAAGCGCGCGCTTGGTTACGCCAATGCGGCACTCGACCTTCTCAAGAAGAGCAGCATTCCGCCCTACCCCCAATTTTATGAGTTGCTCTACACCTACGCCACGGGCGTAAACCCATCGCTCAATCACCGGATCAACGCGATCTTCTCGTCGGGCGATTCTCCGTCCGCCAGCTTAGCCGAGACGCTTTACAACGAGTTCCTGAAGTCCGATGTCAACGATCGGATTACCAACGTGTCCGAGCGAATGCAGGCGCGCATCGAGGCCGTTCACTCCGCGATCGATCAGGCCATGTTCACGGCCAATGCATATTCGGGCTCTCTCCAGTCAGCGCAAGGCGATCTCGAGCGTGAAATCGGTCCGGATGCGATCAAGGCACTCGCAGGACGGCTCCTTGCGGAAACGCGCCGCATGCAGGATACGAACCGCCTGCTTGAGCAAAAGCTTGACGCTTCGCGAGAAGATATTGCGGCACTTCAGCGCGACCTGGACGATGTCCGCAGGGAATCGCTGCTTGATCCGCTGACCAAGATTGCCAACCGCAAGAGCTTCGACGAAGGCCTGCGAGCTGCCATCTCAGAAGCCCGCCAGAACGGCAGCCCGCTTTGCCTTGTCTTGATCGATATAGACCACTTCAAGACCTTCAACGATACCTATGGTCACCAGACCGGAGACCAGGTGCTGCGCCTTGTTGCCATGACTCTCAAGTCCAACATCAAGGGCCGGGACCTCGCCGCTCGCTATGGCGGAGAAGAGTTCGTCGCCATCCTCCCGTCAACCGACCTGAAGGGGGCGATGATCGTGGCGGAAAATGTTCGCCAGGCCATCCACGGCAAGGAACTGCTGAAGCGTTCGACCAATGAAAAGCTCGGTCGAATCACTGCTTCTTTTGGCATTGCCGTGTTTCATACCGGCGACACGGCAGCTTCACTCATCGATCGTGCGGATCGCTGCCTCTACGCGGCCAAGCATGCCGGCCGAAATCGGGTGATTAACGAAGAAAACCTGATGGAAGCCATGCGCAAGTCCGCACAGGGCTGATCAACTGGTGGGCACAAGTTCGACCCCGAGCGAAGCGAGCATGTCCCAGTATTCGGGATAGGTCTTGCCGGTGCATGCCGGATCAAGAATCGTCACATTCCCCACTCTTAAACCGGCGAGCGCGAAACTCATGGCAATGCGATGATCGTGATAGGTTTCAATCCGCGAAGTTTCGGCGCGGTTCGCTGCCTGCATTAGCGCCGGATCTGAAGCGACGATCAGATCATCTCCATCTTCCCGGGCCAGTCCAGGACGAATGCGGTTCAGCTCGTTGGCGACCGCACGAATCCGATCGGTTTCCTTGACCCTGAGGTTGGCGATGCCAACGAAGCGCACGGGATGATTGTTGAACGCTGCGACCACTGCCATGGTGGGCACCGCGTCCTGCATCTGTGAACCATCAATAACGGCCGGCATATGGGGGAATTGCGCGAGGACCGCCTGCGCAGCCGCATCGGGCTGGGTGAAGGCGTCGGGCGAGACGCCGAGATCGATGGTCCCACCAGTCAGCGCCTCGATGCCCCAAAGATAGGTCGCAGCGGAGGCATCGGGCTCGACGTGAAAATCGGTGGCGGTGTAGCCTGTGGGCTGAACCAGCCAGGTCCCGGGCAATGTTTCCTCGACCTTGGCGCCGAAGGACCGCATGGCGGCCAGTGTCAGGTCCACATAGCCGCGCGCGCCGATATCGTGCCCGGCCAGCGCAACCTCGATCGGTCCCTCGCCGAAGGGTGCGGCCATCAGCAGGGCCGAAACATATTGGCTCGACAACGATGCGTCGATTTCCACCCTTCCCTTGCCGAACCGGCCAGTGCCAAGGATCGTCACCGGCGGGCAGCCGGTGGGTGCGTTTGCCTCGATTCCCAGGGATCGGAGAGCTTCAACGAGGGGACGAATGGGACGAAGGCGCATGTCTTCATCGCCATCGACCACAACCGTACCGTTGATGGTCGCAACAGCCGCCGTCAGAAAGCGTGTAGCTGTGCCGGCATTACCAAGGGACAGAGGTCGTGCGGGCGAAGTCAGACTGCCGCTGCTGGTAACAAGAAAGCTCTGCACATCCGGCTCCTCGACGACCACGCCCATTTGGCGCAGCGCCTCTGCCATCAGCACGGTATCCTTGCTCTTGAGCGCCCCCGTCAACCGGCTGGTGCCCTTGGCCAATGCTGCCAGAAGCAGCGCTCGATTGGTGATGGACTTGCTCCCTGGCGGGGAAACGCGGCCAGAAAGCGGACGGCCAGGGGGAATGACGGTGTAGGCAGGCGGGAGCGTCTTTGGCATGATGCCGCCGTGTTAGGACAAAGCGCGATCCGACGCAATTGCCTCCAGGCGATCAGATGGCCCTAGCGCGCGCTTCTGCGATAGCCCTGAGGTCTGCCGCCTTCAGCGTGACGCTTTCGCCGCAGCCACAGGCTCCCGTCTGGTTTGGATTTTTGAAAGTGAAGCCGGATGACATCTTGCTTTCCTCAAAATCCATGACCGTGCCGAGCAGGTACATGGTCGCCTTCGGGTCCACCCAGACATCGACGCCACGATCGGTAACATGATCATCACCGGTCAGCGGCTCGGTGACATAGTTCATCGTATAGGCGACCCCGGCACAGCCGGCGTTTTTGATCCCGACGCGCAGGCCGATCACCGGCTTGTCGGAATCTTCCATGATTTCTTTGATGCGCTCTGCAGCGGCTTCACTCAGGGACATGATTTTGAAGGCCATGGACTTCTGCCTTTATCGGTGTTTTGCGATATATAGCGCTAAACGCCGGAGATTACCACCAGTTCAGCGCAACCTGTGCTTCCTCGCTCATGCGGGATGCATCCCATGGCGGATCGAAAACCATGTTGACCGTCACGTCCTGAATGCCTTCAACGCCACGAGCTGCGTTCTCGACCCAGCTTGGCATTTCGCCCGCAACCGGGCAGCCGGGAGCGGTCAGCGTCATGTCAATCGTCAGGTTGCGATCGTCGTCGAGGTCGACCTTGTAGATCAGGCCCAATTCGTAGATGTCGACCGGAATTTCTGGATCATAGACTGTCTTGAGGGCGCCGATCAGGTCCGAGGTGATACGCTGCACCTCTGTTTCACCAAGGCTTTCCGGCATCGTCGGGGCGACGCGAGTATCGATAGCCGTGTCGGCCTGCACTGTCGTGTCTTCGCTCATACCATATCTCTCAGGCAAAAAATTTACGGGCGCGCTCGATGCCATCGACCAGCGCATCCACATCGTCTTTGCCGTTATATAGTGCGAAGGAAGCCCGGCAGGTAGAGGTGACGCCGAAACGTTTCAGCAAAGGCTGGGCGCAATGAGTTCCCGCGCGGACGGCGATGCCATAGCGGTCAAGAATAGTAGCGATGTCATGGGCATGCGCGCCGGCAATCTCGAAAGAAAAAATACCGCCCTTTCCAGGCGCGGTTCCGATCAGCCGAAGTGAATTGATCTGGCTCAGTTTTTCGTAGGCATATTCGGCAACGGCATGCTCATGCGCCACGATCTCCTCGCGCCCGAGGTCACGCATATAGTCGAGCGCGCTTCCAAGCCCGACAGCCTGGACGATGGGCGGTGTACCCGCCTCGAACCGATGGGGCGGCTCGTTATAGGTCACACCGTCAAGAGTGACAGTTTCGATCATTTCCCCGCCGCCCTGATAGGGCTGCATTTCCGCGAGGAGATCATATTTGCCGTAAAGCACGCCGATGCCGGTGGGGCCATAAAGCTTGTGGCCTGTCATCACATAGAAATCGGCGTCGAGATCCTGCACGTCGACTGCGGTGTGCACAGCCCCCTGCGAACCATCCACCAATACGGGAATGCCACGAGCATGCGCGATCTCGACGACTTTCTTGATCGGAGTGATCGTGCCGAGCACATTGGACATATGCGTGAGGGCGACGATACGGGTGCGGTCGGTCAGCGCCGCTTCGAACGCGTCGAGATCGAAGCTGCCATCGTCACGCACATCCACCCACTTGATGATCGCGCCCTTGCGTTCCCGGTGGAAATGCCAGGGTACGATGTTGGAATGGTGCTCCATGATCGTGGTGACGATCTCGTCACCCTCAGCAAGCCGCGGACCGGCAAAGGACGAAGCCACCAGATTGATCGCTTCGGTCGCTGACCGGGTAAAAATGATTTCCTCGATCCGCCTGGCATTAAGGAAACGCCGCACGCTGTCGCGGCCGCCTTCGTAAGCCTCGGTCGCGCGATTGGCGAGCGTATGAAGCCCCCGATGCACATTGGCATATTCATGCCGGAACACATGATCCATGCGATCCAGCACCTGCACAGGCTTCTGCGCTGAAGCGCCACTGTCCAGAAACACCAGCCGATGACCGTGGATCATTTCCGAGAGGATCGGGAAGTCGGCACGCACTTTTTCTAGGTCGAAAATCATCTGGTCCTGCCAACCGCCCTTTTACTTCGAGGGTCGCTGCGCTCCCACCTCACCATGAGGGCTATCTCGGGAGCTGAGGAGAAATCCTCATGGTGAGGTGCGCAAAGCGCCTCGAACCACGAGGATTTCGAGTTTTATTGTCCAGTCAGAAGCCAGCCGTCGACGATCCCCTGCAGCGCCTCGTTGAGCGCATCGTCTTCAATCGGATCGATTAGTTCGGCGATGAAGCCACGCACCAGCATTGTCTCGGCTTCAGCCTTGGGGATGCCTCGGCTAAGCAGATAGAAGAGACTATCCTCGTCGAGCTTCCCGCAGGTCGACCCATGGCCGCACACCACGTCGTCGGCGTAGATCTCGAGCTCGGGCTTGGAGAGGACTTCCGCTTCGTCTGACAGCATCAGACCCTGATGCATGAACTTGGCATCGGTCTTCTGCGCGTCGCGCGCCACAATGAGCTTGCCCTGCACCACGGCCTTGGAGTGGCCACGGGTGATAGACTTGAACAAAGGCTGCGACGATGTATGCGCAACCGCGTGGCTCGTTTCCATGGTGATATCGGAGTGTTGTCCGTCAGAAACGAGATTCAGTCCGGTCACGTCGGCATGCGCGCCGGCCCCGCCAAGACGCGGAAACAAATGCGTGCGCGAAAGGCCGGCACCGGCATGAACGATAAGCGTGCGAAGTTTCGCCCCGTCAGCCAGATGATACTCATTGGTCGCGAAATGTGAGGTCTCGCGTCCGCTCAGATCGATGGTGACATGGGTCACCACGGCATCCTTGCCGAGCGCCAGATAGGTCGCATGGTTACCCACATGCGCAGCCTTGGAGCCGGTAAACGTCTCGACGATGGTTGCCTTCGCACCATCGCCGACAAAGATCTTGACGGCATCGGCGACGTGAGCCGCCTCTCCCTCGATCCGGCGGGCGATCTGCACGATCTGCTCGGCGCCAGAGGCGACATCGAGCGACAGTGCCTCCCGGGCAAGACCATTGTTCACGTGAACAAGGATATCATCGCGAGTAGTCAGCACTCCGCCCGTGACAGTGCCCACCTTCAAGCCAGCCGGGGCCTCGCCCTGCTGGAACACCGCGCCGTTGATCAGGGTGAGATTGTAGGAACCCGCGATAGCCAGCGCCGGTACATCTACCTGATTGGCCGGCTGGCCCATAGGCGGCACGGCGCGCAACAGCGTCTTGAGATCGGTATAATGGTAGCTCTCGACGCGACGGGTCGGCAGACCTGCGACGGTGACGCGTTCGGCAGCCTGATCGGCACCGGCGGATTTGAGCTGGGCGATCAGCGCTTCCTCGGCAGCACCGAGGCGTACGGGAAAGTTGGGACGAACCATCAGGCGGCCTCACCACCGTAGTTGGCATAGCCCTCGGCTTCGAGCTTGAGCGCCAGGTCCTTGTCGCCGCTTTCCACGATCCGGCCATCGGAGAACACATGCACCACGTCCGGCACGATGTGATTGAGCAGCCGCTGATAGTGGGTGATCACGAGCATGGAGCGCTTGCCGTCACGCAGGGCATTGACGCCCTTCGAGACAACCTGCAGCGCGTCGATGTCGAGGCCGGAATCGGTTTCGTCCAGCACGGCCAGCGAAGGCTTCAGAAGCGCCATCTGCATGATCTCGGCGCGCTTCTTTTCGCCACCAGAGAAACCGACGTTGAGCGGACGCTTGAGCATGGCGCTGTCGACATTAAGCTGGGCGCCGGCTTCCTTGACGGCGCGCATGAAATCGGGCGTCGAAAGTTCGCCTTCGCCGCGGGCCTTGCGCTGGGCATTGATGGCCGCCTTGAGGAAGGTCATGGTCGCAACGCCGGGGATCTCGATCGGGTATTGGAACGCGAGGAAAAGGCCAGCCGCAGCACGCTCATCGGGCTCCATCTCAAGGATATTTTCGCCGTTGAGCAGGATCTCGCCTTCGGTGACTTCATAGTCTTCCTTGCCGGCGAGCACATAGCTCAGCGTCGACTTGCCCGAGCCGTTACGGCCCATAATGGCATGGACTTCGCCCTGCGGGATGACGAGGTTCACACCTTTGAGGATTTCGCGTTCCTCGATGCGGGCGTGCAGATTGCGGATTTCAAGAACGGGAGTGGTCATAATTTTGGTCTCTTCAGGAAGGGAATGCTGCGGCCGGTTGCGCGCTATTCCGCGGGTTCGGTGAGATCGAGGCGACGTTCAATGCGGTCAAGGCGGACCTTGACTGTCGCGATGTCTTCGAGTGTCTGATCAACGCGAACAGAAATTGCGCGCAGCTCGTGTCGCGTCGCGGTCTGTTCCGATTGCACGCTGCGGATATCGGCCTTCATCGATGCGATGTCGGCGCGGATCGCCCGCAAATGCTCTAACACCAGATTGGTGGTTTCGTCGGTCATCCCACACTACCTTCGAGCGAAATCGAAATCAGTTTCTGGGTTTCGACCATGAACTCCATCGGCAGGTGCTGCAAGACATCGCGGACGAAGCCGTTGACGATCAAAGCCACAGCTTCTTCCTCGTTGAGGCCGCGCTGGAGGCAATAGAACATCTGGTCGTCGGAAATCTTGGAGGTCGTGGCTTCGTGTTCGAACACCGCGGTGCCGTTGCGGCTCTCGATATAGGGAACCGTGTGGGCGCCGCACTTGTCGCCGATCAGCAGCGAGTCGCACTGGGTGAAGTTGCGGGCATTCTTGGCCTTGGCATGAGCCGAGACCTGTCCGCGATAGGTATTGTCCGAGAATCCCGCCGCAATACCCTTGGAGATGATGCGGCTTGACGTGTTCTTGCCCAGATGGATCATCTTGGTGCCGCTATCGACCTGCTGGTAGCCGTTGGAAATGGCGATCGAGTAGAACTCGCCGCGCGAACCATCGCCGCGCAGGATGCAGCTGGGATATTTCCAGGTGATGGCCGAACCGGTTTCGACCTGGGTCCAGGAAATGTGCGAATTCACGCCACGGCAATCGCCACGCTTGGTGACGAAATTATAGATACCACCCTTGCCGTCCTTGTCGCCCGGATACCAGTTCTGGACGGTGGAGTACTTGATTTCGGCATTGTCGAGCGCCACGAGTTCGACGACCGCTGCGTGCAACTGGTTCTCGTCGCGCATCGGCGCCGTGCAGCCCTCGAGGTAAGACACATAGCTATCGTCGTCCGCAATGATCAGCGTGCGCTCGAATTGGCCGGTATTCTTCTCGTTAATGCGGAAATAGGTGCTCAGCTCCATCGGGCAGCGAACGCCCTTCGGGATATAGACGAACGACCCGTCGGTGAAGACGGCCGAGTTCAGCGTGGCATAGTAGTTGTCCGAAACAGGTACCACGGAACCAAGATACTTCTTGACGAGCTCGGGATGCTCACGCACGGCTTCCGAGATCGAACAGAAGATAATGCCGACCTTGGCCAGCTCTTCGCGGAAGGTCGTCACGACCGAAACCGAGTCGAACACGGCGTCAACGGCGACATTGGCGCCAAACGGTGTGCCGACAGACTCTGCTGCACCCTGGACGCCGGCAAGGATCGCCTGCTCCTTGAGCGGGATTCCAAGCTTGGCATAGGTCTTTAGAAGCTCCGGATCGACTTCATCAAGGCTTTTGGGGCCATTGAAGGATTTCGGAGCTGCATAGAAGCTGATGGCCTGCAGATCGATCTTGGGATAGTGCAGCTTGGCCCAATTGGGCTCTTCGAGGGTCTGGAAGCGACGAAACGCGTCGAGACGCCATTCCAGCATCCACTCCGGCTCTTCCTTCTTGGCAGAGATAAAGCGAACCGTTTCCTCGGTGAGACCGGGCGGAAGCACGTCGGACTCGATCTCAGTCTCGAAGCCATACTTATACTTGTCGACGTCGAGCGCCAGCACCTGCTCGACCGTCTCCCGATCGATTTCTTCCTTGAGCGTCGGAATATCGTAGTCCGCCATCAGGCTTCTCCTTAAGTGTCCATCGACGGGTCAAGGCCGCCGCGAACCATCATCCGTTCCAGCAGCTAGGCTGCCTGCCCGGTCCGCCGGTGGCGGGCCAGGATTGTTTCAAATGCGCCAAGGAATGCCGCAGCATCCCCAGCTTCAGAATTCCAGCCGAAACTGACGCGCAATGCGCATTCGGCGAGGGTCCGGTTTATGCCCATGGCGATAAGAACATGACTGGCACCAACCTTGCCCGAGGAGCAGGCAGAACCGGCCGAAACCGACAGGCCCATCAGATCAAGGCTCATCATGGCAGTCGCGTTTTTCACGCCAGGCACGGCGAAATTAACGACATTGCCGATCCGAGGAGCCGCCTCGCCGAAGATCACGACATCTGCTGCCAATGCCCGCAGGCCCTTTTCGACCTGAGCTGCCAGATCCGAAGCTCTGGCGATATCGATTAAGGGCGCCGCAGCCGCCGCGCCGAACGCGCTGATCAAAGCCGCCGATTCCGTACCCCCGCGCCGCCCCTGCTCTTGCCCGCCGCCTGGAATGAGCCGGATAGTGTCGCAGTGACCTTTCACCAGAAGAGCGCCGATGCCTGCTGGCGCACCAATCTTGTGTCCGCTGATGGCCATCATGTCGGCAGCGGAGGAGGCAAAATCCAGATCCAGCTTGCCCAACGCCTGCACGGCATCGATCACCAGCGCGTGACGCGTCGGCCCGACAAGAACAGATATCTGGCCGATCGGCTGAACCACACCGGTCTCGTTGTTGACCCAGTGAACAGCGACCAGCAGCGAGATCTCTTGATCATCCGCCTCCTGGAGGAGAGCCCTGAGTTGATCAAGATCAATGCGGCCATCTGCGTCCAATGCGACAGTCCAGACCGGTAGGCCAGTCGCCTCGGCGGCCTTGGAGACGGCAGCATGCTCGCCTGCGCTAACCACGATGGCGCCTGCCGAAAAGAACTTGGCGCCACCTACGATAGCCTGCGTCAGTGCCTCGGTGGCCGATCCAGTAAACACCACCTGGCGTGGTTCCGCACCGGCCAGCTTTGCCACCTGCGCGCGCCCAGTCTCGATCAGGTCGCGCAGCTTTCGCCCATGAGCGTGCACGGAAGAAGGATTCCCGGTCAGTCCGAGCGCATCAAGAAGCGCAGCACGCGCTTCGGGACGAAGCGGTGCAGTGGCGTTGTGATCGAGATAGATACTCTCTTTCGCCATATGCTTTCTTGATACTCTCGTAGCCGACTTATTCCTGCGTCCGGTCCAGAGCCTCGAATTGACCCGAAAACCAAACACTTCTTGAAATTTGCCGCCCAACTTCATTACAAGGGGCGCACATGCCGCAACTCGCGGGCAAAAACAAATTTCGAACCATTCTAAACTGGTTTTTTCGACCCATGTTTTAGGGACGCTCCCGCCCATAGTCAAGCGGCGCGAAAGGCATTCCTGACAAGTCGGATCAACTTAGCCACAGAGCCGAAAAAGGCCGGAAAAGAGACCATGCCTGAAGTTATCTTCAATGGCCCCGAGGGGCGCCTCGAAGGCCGCTACCAGCCGGGCAAGGAACCCAACGCTCCGGTGGCGATCGTCCTTCATCCGCATCCGCAGTTCGGCGGAACGATGAACAACCAGATCGTCTACAATCTCTTCTATATGTTCGCCGAACGTGGCTTTTCCGTGCTGCGCTTTAATTCGCGTGGCGTCGGCCGCTCGCAGGGCGTGTTCGATCATGGGATCGGTGAACTGTCCGACGCGGCCGCCGCGCTCGACTGGCTGCAGATCATCAATCGCGAATCTCGCGGCTGCTGGATTGCTGGCTTCTCGTTCGGCGCCTGGATCGGCATGCAGCTTCTGATGCGCCGGCCGGAAGTCGAAGGCTTCATCTCGGTGTCGCCGCCGGAAAATCTCTATGACTTCTCTTTCCTCGCCCCCTGCCCGTCTTCGGGCCTGATCATCCATGGCGACAAGGACCGCGTGGCCCCGCCCACCTCGGTGCAGAAGCTCGTGGACAAGCTCAAGACGCAGAAGGGCATCACCATCGAGCAGCAGATCGTGGAAGGCGCCAACCACTTCTACGAAGGCAAGATCGACGAACTGACCACGGCCTGCGCCGAGTATCTCGACCGTCGCCGTCAGGAGATCGCGGACGGCGGCGGGCGCTGAGAACAGCAAGAGCGCACCAGACTGCGATCATATCCTCTGCGTTGTCATCCCCGCGAAAGCGGGGATCTCCGTTCAATACCGCCGCCCTCAAACAGGGGTTCCCGCTTTCGCGGGAATGACACTGTGGGTAGGGCGACATCTGGATCGCACCAAATGACCAAATTCAAATCCGACTTCCTCCGTACGCTCGACGAGCGCGGTTACATTGCTCAGATTTCCGACCCCGAAGGACTCGATAAGCTGGCCAGCGAGGGCCAGATTACGGCCTATATCGGCTACGACCCGACCGCCGCGAGCCTGCATGTGGGGCATCTCACCCAGATCATGATGCTGCACTGGCTGCAGGCCACTGGTCACCGCGCCATTGCCCTGATGGGCGGCGGCACGGGTATGATCGGTGACCCCAGCTTCAAGGACGAGGCACGCAAGCTTCTCGGCGTCGAGGGGATCAAGACCAATATCGAGGGCATCAAGGCCAAGTTCGGGAATTTCCTCAGCTTCGAGGAAGCCGGTGGCAATGCCATCATGGCCAACAATGCTGATTGGCTGCTGGGGCTCAACTATGTCGAGTTCCTGCGCGACGTAGGCCAGCACTTTTCGGTCAACCGCATGCTCAGTTTCGATTCGGTGAAGCTGCGCATCGATCGCGAACAATCGCTGAGCTTCCTCGAATTCAACTATATGATCCTCCAGGCTTTCGACTTCGTTGAGTTGAACAAGCGCTATGGCTGCGTGCTGCAGATGGGTGGCTCGGATCAGTGGGGCAATATCGTCAACGGCATCGATCTTGGTCATCGCATGCTCGGCAAGCAGTTCTATGGCCTGACCTCGCAACTGCTCACCACAGCGTCAGGCCAGAAGATGGGCAAGTCGCTCGGCGGCGCCATCTGGCTCAATTCCGAGATGCTGAGCGTCTATGATTTCTGGCAATATTGGCGCAACACCGAGGACGCCGATGTGGAGCGCTTCATGAAGCTCTTCACCACGCTGCCACTCGATGAAATCGCCCGTGTCGCTGCCGGCGACATCAACGAGGCCAAGAAGCGCCTGGCGACGGAAGTGACAGCGATGGTCCACGGCCGTTCGGCAGCGGATGAGGCTGCGGCGACTGCGCGGGCCACGTTCGAGACTGGCGCCATCGATCTGTCGCTGCCTACGGCCGAGGTGACACATGCCGAACTCAATTCCGGTATCGGCATCCTTGCTGCGTTGGTTACTGCCGGTCTTGCTGCATCGAACGGCGAGGCACGGAGGCACATTCAGTCAGGTGCCGTCCGCGTCAACGATGCAACGATCGAGGACGACAAATTGAGCCTCGCCGAAAACGCGCTTCTGCCCGAAGGCGTGATCAAGCTCTCCGTCGGTAAGAAGCGCCACGCGCTGATCAAGCCGGTCTGAGGCACTGGCTCGAGTTTGAAGCCATCCTCACAGCAGGCGTCCGAACGGGCGCCTGCTTCTTTATGCGCTCACTGTCGCCGTAAGCTAGGCGCCAAGCAAGCCCGTCTCGCGAACAGTTCCACAGTTCGCCTATTGTGCCGGAGCCTCACGCGCCCGGAACTCGAACAGTTCCCGGAAGGCGCCTGGCACCAGTAGCGAAAGCGGATTGATCTGGAACTGCGGATCGTCGAGCGGCCCTCGCACCGCGAAGGTCACACCCACAAGTCCCTCCCCATCCCGCCCACCAAGGATCGGCCCGAGAAGCGGGATCTGCTGGAAGGCATTGTTGAGCCCAAACAGCGGCACATAGGTGCCGGTCAGGTCGTATTGCCGGCTGCCGGTATAAATATAGCCGCGCATTGTGCCGCCAACCGTGCTGCCGGAGAGCACTGCGCGCGTGACTTCGACACGATCTGTGCGGCGAATGAAATCCACCTCTCCCGCCTCGAAATCAAGCCGGTTTTGCCGGGCGATTGCGGCGCGGGAGTCAGAGTGATTGCCCAGGACCTGAGCAACATTGGCCTCGTCCACAATCGAGAACCCCCGCATGAGCAGCCGCCCCGCTTCGGCGTCGGCATCCCGGTCGGTGGTCAGCACCAGACTCCCACTTCCACCAGCAAGCTGCGAATAGACACCAAGGAAACGCAACAGTGTGCCGGCATCGTTGAACGCAACGGACATGGTCCGGCCGCGCGGTGCGGGATTGGTGGTTATGGAGACTGCATTACCTTCGTTGAACTGAGCGGAAAGCGTCGCCCGCCGCAGGTCGCTGCCGCGTAGGCTGAGCTCCAGATCGACGTTGAATGCGGTCGTAGCGTAGTATCCAAGGGCCCGGTCCAACTGGACATCAAGGCTGATGGCCTGGTTGATCTGCGTCGTTTGCACCCCGCCGCTGCCGCTATCCAGGCTGAAGAAGTTGCTGAGCACCGGCTTGAGATCGAGCTGCTCTCCGCGAATGCGCACGGCAAATCCATTCTCGACAGGGCTGAGGCTGACCTGCGCGCTATCCCCCTGGCTCAATGCAAACTGGTCGAACTCCGCTGAAACCAGTCCGTCAGTGGCATGGAAATCGAGTTCACCAGCCAGTTGAACCGAGCCGAAACCCAGGACGATTTCCTCCAGATGCGTCACCTCGCCATCGGGACGTATGGTGGCGGTAAGGCTTCCGGGCGTGCCCGATGCTTTTCTCAGCCCCAGATCCTTGATCGTCAGCCCGGCATCGGCAAGATCGATGGACATCTTGAGCGAACCATCCGCCGAAGGCTCGGCAACGAAACGCACGCTCCCAGATAAAAACTCGGATGCGTCAAACCCGAACTGTGCAAGATCGGCCACTTCAAGCGTAGAACCCAGCTTCAGCACTGGAGCCGTCGCAGATGTACCCTCGACGGCTAGCTCAGCCTCGATGCCGCCGATCTCGGCCGTGCCACCCAAAGTGTAGCCGTCTTGGGTAGCCGAAAAGCTCAGTTGCCCATTGCCCACGGTGTAGCTTTGTATGGGTTCGCTGCTGGCAAAATCCTTGACCGTGCCCGTCACCACGTAGTCGACATCCGTTTCGCCCTCGGCTCCTTCAGGGGGAAGACCGATCGTGGCAACCAATCCCAGATCCAGATTGCCACTGATCGAGGATGGATCGATCGGCAGGTCCACTTGGCCAAGTGCTCCTGGCTGGATCTGTTCGGCAATGGCAAGCAGCGCAGGAATAGGGGACGCCAGATTGCCCGAGACCTCGAAGATGCTTTGATCAGGGTTGGCCGTGTCGAAGATCATGGCAGGACGGCGAACTGCAATGTTTCCTTGCGCGGTTTCGATCGTACCCCCATCAGCGGAGATAGTCGTCTTGCTGCCGCGCACTTGAAGTCTGGTCAGCCCATCGACCGCAATCGGGTCCATGGTGTCCGTAGCCCGCACGACAACACCCTCCCCGACGATGTTGATGTTCATCGCGTCCTCGGGCAGGTCCACAGCCTCGCCGTCGAGCGACAGCGCGCCAACCGGGATATTGAACTCGAGCCGGCTGCCCTTGGCGACTTTACCCTCGGTGACATTGGCGACGAACCAGTCTCGCGTTTCCCCGCCCATGATATAGGGCCAGATCCGCTTGACGTCGTCAGCGGTGACGCCTTCGCCGGCCACCGTCATGTCGACGCCCATTCCCGTCTGCAGCATGTCGATCCGTCCGGTCGTCTCGATGACAGCGTCGCCCCGCCGCGCAACAAACCGGTCAATTCCCATTGCACCATAGAGCGGGGCCGACCAACCGGCGAAGTCCATCGTTTCGAAAGGCGCGGCCGGCGCATCCATGTCATTGGGGTGGATGGCAATTTTGGTGGCCCTCACCGACATACCGATGGTCGGACCATAGGTCGCATCAAGCCCCATGGCAAAGATGCCCGAGAGACGAGCCGTGCTCTGGCCGATCTGCAAGGCCGAATCGGCGAGGCGGAATTGTCCGAGTTCCGGGTTCCAGGCGATTTCCATGATCGAACTGACCACCGGGAAATAGTCGCGCCCTACGCGCAGATCGATCCCCGTCAGATCGACCCGGAACATGCCGTCGATAACCTTGCCGGTCTGGCCGTTAAATGCCACGTCGAGCGAGAGCGCGCCAGCGCCGCGCATCGCGGCCATACTGCTCGCATCGTCAATGAACGGCAACGCGGCCGCAAAATCCAGATTGGTAGCATCGATCCTGAGCCGGGTATCGCCCGCATCGGATGCTACTCGCTCGACGGAACCTGTGACAGCACGGCCGCTTACAAGTGCAGAAAACGTGCCGGCGACATTCCCTTCCCGGTTGGTGCCGATTTCGATGTTGGCATCCTCGAAGCGGCGATACAAACCGTAGACTGAATCGGTCATATCGATGCGTGCATCGCGAACGGTGAACCTCGAAAAGAGCCCCTGACGCGTCAGGTCAACAAAATCCCGTAAGCTTGTTTCCATGCTTTCGAAATTATAGACCAGCCAATCGTTATCAGAACGAACCGTTTTGCCATCGATCGGCTTCGTCAGCCCTTCAGGCCGGATATCGACGGGAGAAAACGCGGTCTCCCCCTCGAGCACCCGCAAGGTCGGCATACCACCATTGGGATCCTCGACGATCTCCATGCGCGCCAGCCGCGGCCCGTAAAGATCCTGTACGACCTGCAGGTGCGGACCCACGACGGTAACGCTCGCGCCCGGCTGCCCGATCAGAATACGCCACGGCGAGAACCCAACTTCCAGCGCGTCCATAGCGATCCGCGCGCCCGACTGGGTATCGGTGAGCACCACAGGTGAAAACTGGATGACCGGCCAAACCCCGTTCTCGACCGCAATCGCGAGATCGCCCATCTCGATGCCGAAATTCTCCGGCAAAGCCGACTGCACGATGCCCCGCACCGTTCCGCCCGAAAACGGTAGCCGGATGGGTGTAATCAGCAAAACAAGGTAAAGGACGGACAGGATCGCGAGGGGCACACCAAGGACCCAGGCCAGTGTCCAAGCGCGCTTTTTTCGCGATCCTTTCGGCTGTGCAGGCTCTGGTGTGGCGGGCCGATCCGTGGAAATTGTCACTCGCTCACATGCATCCAGATCGGGTTCACCCGTGACAGGCCAATCAGCCCCAGAATCATTTATTCTGGGCGTGCTTGCCCAATGATACCGGCTGGATTGTGGCGCTGACAGCCTCTATCTAACCCTAACTCAAGTGAGCCTATCATGACTCAACTAAGTATCGGCGACACGGCTCCCGACTTCACCCTTCAGCTCGACGATGGCAGCACTTTCACGCTGTCCGAGCACCGCGGCAGGCACATCGTTCTGTTCTTCTATCCCGAAGACCTTACGGGCGGCTGCACAGATGAGAACATCGAGTTCAGCGGCCTTTACCAAGAGTTCCTCAGGCGCGGCGCAGTGCTTGTCGGGATCTCGCCCGACGCGATCGAGTCTCACCGGAAGTTTCGCAGCAAACACCATCTCTCCGTACCACTCGCCGCAGACCCCGACCACCTCGCCATAAGAGCCTTCGGCCTTTGGCAGATGAAGAAGCTCTACGGGCGTGAATTCATGGGACTGGTGCGCACAAGCTTCATCATTGATGCCGACGGACGTATCGCCCGCTCCATCCGCGCCACACGCATCAAGGGGCACGCCGCCAAGATGCTGGCAGCACTCGATGAAGTCATCGCCGCGGGCTGACCCCTAGAATAGTTTTTCAGCTTTCTTAACCATCCCGGCTCATAGTCTGCTTACCATATGAGTGCAGGTGCGTGAGGGGAAACATGGTTGGCCACAGGGGCGGCTTCGAGCGGCGCAAGACCCAGCGACCACCTGCAAGAGGCATCCATCCCAGCCTATTCTACGGGATGTTCGCGCTTTTGTTCTCCGGCAACATCATGGCCGGAACGGCGCTCTATATGGCACCTGACATTGCTGGCATCTTCAACGGCCAGACTGAGGAGATCATCGGTGCCTACGAAGATCGTATCGCCCAGCTTCGGGTGGAAATCGACCGTCTGAATTCACGCAGCTTCGCCCAGACCGGTGACATCAATCTTCAGCTCCAGGAGTTGAGCCAGCAGCAGGAAGTGCTGTTCGAGCAGCATCAGCTGGTCAGGGTTCTGGTTGAGAAAGCCGGCTCTCTTGGCATTGCCGCATCAGACATCATGCCCAGTCCTGCGGCTGACGTTGCGGTTCTCAACCAGACGACCGGCAATCCCGACGTCGATGCAACGGCCGTCAGCCTTGAACGCATGATGGGCGAAACGCAGGTCGCCATGCAGGGGATCACAACCGCGGCAACAAGTCGGGCCGAGAACATCGCCTCGGAGATGCGTCAGCTGGGCCTCGATGTTCCCGCACCTGAAATGCCGCTTTCCGGTATAGGCGGCCCTCTTCTCCCGGCCAAGGACGAGTTGAGCGGCACGCCGATGCTCGACGATGCCAACGCCGTCATGGCTGCGCTTTTGCGCTACAAGGCGGCTCGCGACAGCCTCGAAGCAGCGCCAGTCCATATGCCGATCTCAGGCAATTTCCGCCAGAGTTCGAACTTTGGAAACCGGAAGGACCCATTCACCGGCGGCCGTGCCTTTCATGCCGGTATCGACTTCGCCGCCCCGACGGGAACTACAGTTCTGAGCGCTGCTGCCGGCGTGGTCTCGTTCGTGGGCACCAAATCAGGCTATGGCAAGGTCGTCGAGGTGACCCATGAGAATGGTCTTCTCACCCGTTACGCGCATCTGAGCGGATACCTTGCGCGTGAGGGCCAGGCTGTCAACGTCGGAACCCCGATCGCCAAGGTCGGCTCCACCGGCCGATCCACCGGACCTCATCTTCACTTCGAAATCCGCAAGGCGGACGAAGCAATCAACCCCAAGGCATTCATCGATGCCGGCAAACGCCTCGGGGCAATGTTGAGCTGAAGGGCGCGCGCCCTTCTATGCGTCGTCGCCGGCAACGTCGGTTGCGACGCCCACTCGCTGTGCGAGAGCCGCTTCCATGAAACCGTCGAGTTCTCCATCCAGAACCACGGATGGCTGACCGCTTTCGACGCCCGTCCGCAGATCCTTGACCATCTGGTAGGGCTGTAGGACATAGGAACGGATCTGGTGTCCCCAGCCGATATCGGTCTTGTTGGCCGCCTGAGCGTTCGCGGCTTCCTCGCGCTTTTGCAGTTCCATCTCGTAAAGACGGGACTTGAGCATGGCCATGGCCGTTGCACGGTTTTTGTGCTGGCTGCGTTCCTGCTGGCACGCCACGATGATACCGGATGGCACGTGCGTGATGCGGATTGCCGAGTCGGTGGTGTTGACGTGCTGGCCGCCTGCACCCGATGCGCGATACGTGTCGACCTTGAGATCGCTTTCGTTGATCACGATGTCGATGGAATCGTCCACCACTGGATAGACCCAGCAGCTTGAAAAGCTGGTGTGCCGGCGTGCCGCCGAGTCATAGGGGCTGATCCGGACGAGGCGATGCACCCCGCTCTCGGTCTTGAGCCAGCCATAGGCATTGTGCCCCTTGATAAGGACAGTCGCCGATTTGATGCCGGCTTCTTCCCCATCATGCATTTCGAGCACTTCCACCTTCATCTTCCGGCGCTCGGCCCAGCGGGTATACATGCGCAACAGCATGTTCGCCCAATCCTGGCTTTCCGTACCGCCGGCGCCCGAGTGGATTTCGACATAGCAGTCATTGCTGTCGACCTCGCCCGAAAGCAGGGTCTCGATCTGCTGCCGCCGTGCCTGGCCCTTGAGTTCGATCAAGGCGTTTTCAGCATCGCGCACGATATCGGCATCGCCCTCGGCCTCGCCGAGTTCGATCAGTTCGACATTGTCGCGGATCCCGGCTTCGAGTTCGCGCACGGCCTTGACGGCCACGTCGAGTTCGTCGCGTTCGCGCATGGTGACGCGCGCTTTTTCCGGGTCGCTCCAGAAGTCGGGAGATTCAGTTTGCGCTGTCAGCGCGTCGAGACGGAGTTGAGCTGTATCCCAGTCAAAGATGCCTCCTCAGCAGGGTCAGAACCTGCTCGATTTCGGCGACGGTCTTTTCGATTTCCGTGCGCATTGATCATTCCTTATTTGCCCGCCCCGTTTATCCAAGCCAGGCCACAGGATCAACCTTTGCGCCCGACGACCGCCGAAATTATCGCCCCTGCACCTTGTTGAAGCGCCGGATGGCTGCGTCGCGTTTGAGACGTGAAAGCCGGTTCAGGAAGAACACGCCGTTCATCTGGTCGATCTCGTGTTGCGCAACTCGCGCCGCAAAGCCGCTCAGCGCCAGCTCCTGCCCTTCTCCGCTTTCATCGTCAAACCGCAGTCTTGCATCCCTTGGCCGGGAAATGGCCACCTCGATGCCCGGCATGGACACAGAACCCTCTAAGCCAGTTTCCTCTGGTCCGACTGTCGAGAGGACCGCAGGATTATAGAGCACGCGATAATCCCGCGCCTCCGAAGCTGCGACACTCACCACCACAACCGGCTCAACCACCCCAATATGCACGGCGGCCAATCCATAGGCATTGACCCGCCGCGCCGCCGCAAGCAGACGTCGTCCCACTTCGAGCAGCGCATCATCCACCGGTCGCCGATGTGCCGACATGCTGAGTCGGGGATCTGGAAAAACAATGAAGTCAGACGACACGCGATCCATCCCAGATTCCCAATCAGTCCGCCTTGCACAATACATGAGGCGCTGCTACTTCGAACATGGCTGGTCCCGTAGCTCAGCAGGATAGAGCACAGGATTCCTAATCCTGGGGTCGTGGGTTCGAATCCCGCCGGGATCACCAGTCTTTTCTCTGCATTCAATAGGCTTCTGGCATACCGGCCTTATTCCGGCGAGCCTATCGCGGCGCGTAGGGCCAACACTCACCGCATGGTCATCGCCCCTCCTCGCACTCGTGATGGAACGGTTGGCGGGACAAACCTTTGCTACACAGTTCCATTAGTGTCTGTGGTTCCATGCGATCAGAGTTAGAGCTTGCCCTGGAGGAGTTCGTCCGGGCCCCGTCTTTCCCCTGTGTTGGTGCAAAATCTGCTTTGGGAAAAGGTCAGTTGACCACCTATGTGGCGCGAAGCATCGAGAGTGCCTGGAACGATGTCGATATCCAGGATCAACTGATGCAGTTTGCCTGGCGCTACCAGAAGGAGCCGACGCTTTTTACAAGCTTCGCGGTCATTTTCGAAGGACCCGGTGACCTTAATGAGTCACAGTTCGAAGAACGCATGTGGGAGCGCATCCAGTCCCTGACCGAAAAAGACAGCTGGCGCGGACAGACTGTCGATCCGCGGGTCAGCGCCGATCCCGATGATCCGCATTTTTCGCTCAGCTTCGGTGGTGAAGCCTTTTTTGTCGTTGGACTTCACCCCAGAGCCAGTCGCCCTGCCCGTCGCTTCGCCTACCCCACGATGATCTTCAATCTTCATGATCAGTTCGAGGCGCTGCGAGCCCAAAACCGGTACGAGAAGCTGCGCGGCTCGATCCTCGAAAGAGACCTTGAGCTGGCGGGCAGCATCAACCCGATGCTGGCGCGACACGGCACCGTTTCAGAGGCCCGGCAATATAGTGGGCGAAACGTGCCCGATAGCTGGAGCTGTCCCTATCACCGCGAAGACAAGCCAGCAGCAGCCAATCCCTTGGGTGGAGCAGAGAAGCAAGCATGAAGCCGAACAGCTTTGAAATACCGCCACGCTCCGGAGCTGCGTTCGAGATCAAGGCCGGCCAGGTCCTGACCGTTATCGATCCCCTTGGAGGTCAGGTGGCCGACCTCCTCGCAATCGCGCAAAGCGATCGCCGCGAGATGATCTCCTCTGGTCGCACCCTTGATTATGCCGAAACCATCTATCTCACGACTGGCAATCTACTCTATTCCAACCGATCAAATGTCATGCTGGAGATCACCGGGGATACGGTCGGCCGGCACGACTTCCTGCTCACCCCATGCAGCGAAGCCACGTTCCGCCTCTGCTACGACGATGAGCCGCCACACCAGGGCTGCCTCGGCAATCTCCACCAGGCACTGAGCCCCTATGGGATTGCCGAAGACGATATCCCCGTCGCCTTCAATTGCTTCATGAACGTGCCTGTCGATGGCGCCACCGGCAAACTCAAGGTCCTGCCGCCTCTGAGCAAGGCGGGAGATCACATCAGCTTCCGCGCGCGTATGGATCTTATCATCGGGCTCACCGCATGTTCTGCCCCCGCCAGCAATGGAGGCAGTTTCAAACCCATTCATTATCGGGTCGACTAGAAAAGGGAGGCCACATGAACGATTATGACGTAAATCCGGAGGAGCTGAAAACGCTGGCTCTTTTCCAGAGCGAGCAAGCGCCTGACGATGTGGACACCCACCACCTTGCCAAGCTCTTATCTCTCGCTCTGCTGGTCCAGCGCGAGGGAGGAACGATCCTGAGCGACTCCGGCCGCCGATTGCTGTCGCAGGCTGGCACCTCTGAAACGGTGCATGTCGAAGGTTCGGGACGAATTTGACTGGCTGGCGAAGGGGCGCCGTAATCCCCATCAGCCTCCAAACTTCGCACCACGGCTCGCGTTGTCTCGACGGACACTCGGCAGCGCTCCGACAGCCGCCTGCCTGCCATATAGACCTGAGGAGGACAAGCGATGACAAAGGCTCCGACGACTGATCAGATCCGCGCCGAGATCGACAGCGGCCAAACCGGAGAAAAGGTGGGCTTCCCCGACCCAGCCGCAGCACCGCTCGGTACGGATGCCGAGGCGGGCGGGCATGCGGCGACAGCCGCGGACCGGAAGCTGGAAGCACGCACCAAGACACACCATGTGGAACGCCACCGTCCCATCGGGTTCTGGATCTATGGCGCAGTTATCGGGCTGATCGCCATCGCCGCGCTCTGGATCGTCCTCGGCGCGCTGTAAGCCTGACCCTTGGCGACTATCCCGCCAAGTCAGATATAGCTGGCTTCGAACAAGGTCGTTGAATAGGGGTGATGGGTCGTGCCAGAGGCAAGATCCTCCGAGCTGAGCTCGTCGACGAATTCACCTTCCTTCATCACCAGCACCCGGTCGCACATGTGAGCGATCACCGAGAGGTCGTGGCTGACGAGGAGATAAGTGAGCCCCCTCTCCTCCCGCAAATCCGACAACAGGTTCAGCACTTCGGCCTGCACCGAGACGTCGAGCGCCGATGTGGGCTCGTCGAGCAAGAGGATCTGCGGCTCGAGCATTAGGGCACGAGCAATAGCGACGCGCTGACGCTGTCCGCCCGAAAGCTCATGCGGGAAGCGCTCGGCAAAGCTTGCCGGCAGACCGACCTGCTCGAGTGCAGCGGCAACCCTGTCCCAACCATCGCCGATCTTCATCGCGCGTACCGGTTCGGCCAGCACGCGCTCGATCCGGTGACGAGGGTGGATCGATCCGTAGGGGTCCTGAAACACCATCTGCGCGAGCTTGAGATGCTCGAGGCTGCGCTCGCGGTCCACAGGCTTGCCGTCCAGCCGGATATCTCCGGTCCAGTGGCGGTCGAGCCCTGCAAGCGAGCGCAACACCGTGGATTTGCCGCAGCCGGATTCACCCACGATGCCCAGCGTCTCGCCGCGCGCAATGGAGAAATTGACATTCTTGACCACCTGACGGCGCTTGGCGTCGCTGCCGAACGAGACAGATAGATTTTCGACCGCGATCATGAACGGGCCTCCAGGCTGTCGATGGCGCTTCGATCAAGCGTTTGCAGGCGGCGCACGGGGCGGCGTGGATCCGGCATGGCGGCAACGAGACCCCTGGTATAAGGGTGCTGGGCATCTTCGAGCCTGGTCAGCGTTTCCACTACCCGGCCCTTGTACATCACCAGAATGCGCTGGCAGAACGCGGCCACCATGCGGATATCGTGGCTGATCAGCATGAGCCCTGAATTGTTTTCGCGCACCAGTTCGTCGAGCAGCTTGAGAACGTCGCCGCGCACGCTGACGTCGAGCGCCGAAGTGGGCTCGTCCGCCACAACAAGGCGCGGCCGCGCGAGCAGCATCATGGCGATCATCACGCGTTGACCCATGCCCCCGGAGATCTGGTGCGGGTAAAGGCCCATGACGCGCTCGACATCTGAGATGCGAACGCGCGCGAGCATTTCTGCGGCCTTGGCAGTCGCATCCTTCTTGCTGATCCGCTGATGCAGCAGCGCCGCTTCAGAAACCTGTTTGCCCACCGTCAGCACGGGATTCAGTGAGTAGCGCGGATCCTGCATGATCAACGCCATGCGATTACCGCGCAGGCTGCGCATCTCGCGTTCCGGACGCGTCAGCAAAGGCGCACCGTCGAAATCGAGTTGGCTGGCTTCCACATTGGCGGCCGGCGGCAGCAGCCGCATGATGGCGCGGCCAAGCGTGGACTTGCCCGAGCCGGATTCCCCGACAATGCCGAGCCGTTCGGCACCGAGATCGAAGCTCACGCCATCGACAGCGCGAACGCCTGACCGTCCGAAGCGTACGGCGAGGTCACGAACGGAAAGGATGGTTTCAGGAGCGGGCATGGCGAGGATCCAGAATGTCGCGTAGCGCGTCACCGACGAGGTTGAAGGCAAGGCTGGTCAGAAGGATGGCAAGGCCCGGCATCACCGCAACCCACCAGCTATCGAGCATGAACTGGCGTCCGCTCGAGATCATCGCGCCCCATTCGGGTGCCGGAGGCTGGGCGCCGAGGCCGAGGAAGCCAAGCGCGGCTGCCGTGAGGATGATACCGGCCATGTTGAGCGTCAGGCGAACGACGACCGAGGGAATGCACATCGGGGCGATATAGAGAAACAGAAGCCGCATCGGCGAGGCGCCATAGAGACGGGCAGCTGCAACGTAATCGGTATTGCGCACGATCAGCGTTTCGGCGCGCGCAAGACGCGCGATCGGGGGCCAACCGGTCAGCGAGATGGCAACGATCGCTGTTTCCAGCCCGGCCCCGAGCGCAGCGGCAAAAGCAAGCGCCAGGATCAGCGAGGGGAACGAGAGCACGATATCGGTGAAGCGCATCAGGATCGCATCCGTCCGCCCGCCGACGAACCCGGCAATGATGCCAACCAGCATGCCCACCGGCCCCACGATCAGGGTAACCGCCATTACAGTCTGGATGGTGATGCGCGTGCCGTAGATCAGGCGCGAAAGGATGTCGCGGCCAAATTCGTCTGTCCCGGCAAGATGCTGCCAGCTTGGCGGCTGCAGCGTGTTGGACAGATTTTGGGCGGTGGCGCTATAGGGCGCAAGAAGCGGCGCAAAGATCGCGACGATGACGAGGATCGCCAGAACGATGAAGCCGAAGAGGCCCACCGGTTCGCGCGACAGCTTAGAGAGCGCGCCCTTGAGGCCGCGCCCCGTGCGAGAAAGCACGAGCGAAGCCTTGTTTTGCTTGCCAGCAGAGGTCGCAATGCTCATGCGGTCACCTCACGAGTACGCGGATCGAGCACCAGATAGGCGAGGTCCGACAGGAAATTGAGCATCATGAAGATGAAGCCGATGATGAGAGTGCCCGCAACGACCGCGTTCATGTCGCCGATCATCAGCGCACTGGTCATATACTGACCGATGCCGGGCCAGGAAAAGACCACTTCGGTGACGACCGCGCCTTCAAGAAGGCTGCCGTAGGAAATGGCGAGGACCGTAACGAGCTGGACCGCAATATTGGGAAGAAGATGGCCCGAAACGATCCGCCAGTTCGATGCGCCCTTGGCCCGGGCGGCGATCACATAGTCCTGGTTGAGCTGTTCGAGGGTGAAGCTGCGGGTCATGCGGGTGATGTAGGCCATGGCCGAATAGGCCAGGATACAGGCGGGCAGGATGATGTGATTGACCGCGTTCCAGAACACTTCCTGATCGCCGGCAAGCAGCGAGTCGATCAGCAGCAAGCCGGTTTGCGGCTCGACGAGGCCTTCAAGATAAACATCGACGCGCCCCGGCCCGCCAACCCAGTTGAGGGTGGCATAGAAGATGACGAGGCCGACGATGCCGAACCAGAATACCGGGATCGAGTGACCGACAAGCGAGATGACGCGAGCGAACTGGTCGAACCAGCTATCGCGGAAGAACGCCGCCGTCATCCCCAGCGGCACACCAATCGCCGTTGAAAGGATGATGGCGAGGGTTGCGAGTTCCAGCGTCGCCGGAAAGGCGGAGGCAAGATCGTTGACGACCGGATTGCCGGTCAGGATCGCGGTGCCGAGATCGCCCTGCAGCAGCGAGGTCAGGTAGACCCAGAACTGCTGGTAGATCGGCAGATCGAGACCCAGCCGCGCCCGCATGGCGGCGTAGGCGGCTGGGTCGGCCAACTCGCCCACAATTGCGCCGACGGGATCGGTGGGAAGCACACGACCGATCACGAAGGTGACGACGAGCAGGAGGAAAAGGCTGACGAGCAATTGCCCGAGGCGCTTTCCCAGCTCCAGGAGAGTGAATTCCTTCATGATCGGTCGTTCAGTCCAGTCTGGTTTCAGTCGGTCTTGGTAACGTCGTCGAGGCGCGTGAGCGACCACGGATGGCCCTCATAACCCACGACGCGGGCGTTCACGACGATAGGCTCGAAGCGCTCGAAGAGCGGCAGCACGGCGGGAGAAGCCGCGATGAACTTTTCCTGCAGTTCAACGGCCATTTCGAGCCGCTTTGCGGCATCGCGCTCACGGTTGGCTTCTGCGCGCAGGTTGTGCAGCTCGGGGATATCCCAAGCCGAACGCCACACGAAGTTGCCGGCATTGTTGGCTTCGAGCGAGTTGTCCGGATTGTTGGTGAAATTGTCCAGAGCGCCGATTGCGGTTGGGTCTGCAGCCGAGTTCTGCGGCAAAAGCAGATCGAAATCGCGCGCACGGTGCGAGGCGACGATGTCGGCGCCATTGCCCTGCTGGATGCGGACATTGATGCCGATTTCACCCAGATTTGCCTGGATGGCAGTTGCAAGGTCGACACGCGGCGCCTGTGCGATGGTCTTGAGCGTCAGCGAGAACCCATTGGGATAGCCGGCTTCAGCAAGAAGCTCGCGAGCTTTTTCCGGCTGGAACGACCAATCCGGGTTGGCAATTGCGCCTTCCCAATCTTCCGGCACCGGCACGTTGCGGGCGCGGCCATAGGGGCCAAGCACGGTCTGGCCAATGCCTTGGTAGTCGATGCCATAGGCAATTGCTTCGCGCACCAAGGGGTTGCTCAGCGCTTCGTGACCGGCATTCATCGCCAGCACGTAGAAGCCGCCGGTCTTGACCTGGTCGATAACGAAGCCGTCCTTGTTTTCAAAGGTCCGGACGTCCGGAGCGCTCAGGGCATTGGCGATATCAATATCGCCGCGCTCGAGCATAAGGCGCGCAGCCTGGCTTTCCGGCGCATGGCGGAACACGACGCGGCGCATGGCCGGCTCACCGCCCCAGAACTGGGCATTGGCTTCGAGGATGACAATGTTGTTCGGCGTCCAGCGGTTGAGCGTATAGGGACCGGAACCGGCCGCATTGGTGCGCAGCCACTCATTGCCGTAGTCGTCGTTATTGATGTGCTTTTGCACTTCGACGCTGTCGACGATGCTCGCAACGCCATTGGTCAGGCGATAGAGCAGCGCGTCGGGCGTGATGGCATCGGTGGTTTCGATGCGGAAGGTCTTGTCATCGATTGCCGAAACCAGGCCTTCGATCGTGTCTGCGTTGTAGCCGAAGGTCTTGAAACCGGCGGCAGCGGACTGATCGAGCTTGAGCAGGCGAACGAGGGAAAACACAACGTCATTCGCTGTCACGGGATTGCCGGACGAGAACGTCGCATCGCGCAGGTGGAAGGTGATGCCGGTATCGTCGATATCCCAGCTTTCCGCCAGCTGACCCTTGACCGCGAAATTGTCTTCGCTATCGAAATGAACCAGGCGGTCGTAAGTATTGGCCAGGATCTCGAGGGTCTTGGGCTCAGTGCCCTGCTGCGGGTCGAGCGAGAGCAACTGCGCCAGCGAGGTGCCGATGACCAGCTGGTCATTGGGCGTGGCGGCAAAAGTTGCTGGCACGACAGCGGTCATGGCCAGGAATGCAGCACCGATCATCAGGTGCTTTGAAAAATGCTTCATTAAACGTCCTCCGCGCGATACCATATAGACGTACGATGTCGTTGGTATGTCGTAATATGAATATGGCCTTTCCTCGCGGAAGGCAATAGGTGTGGAAATCGCCGCTTCGGAGGAGAGCAGAATATGGAACAGGTCCCGACGCGCCGTCGTCAACGCCTCGCACAAACCCTTATCGACGAACTGAAAAAACAGATCGAGAGCGGCGCATTGGCAGTCGGCGACCGCCTCCCGACTGAACCACAACTTGAAGCGCAGTTCGATGTCAGTCGCACGGTTGTGAGAGAGGCGATCGCTGAATTGCGCGCTTCGGGCCTCGTCACTCCCGTGCAGGGAAAGGGTATGTTCGTCACCGAGGCGCTCGGCAACACCATTCTAGCTCCCCTGACGCCCACTGAAATCCAAAGCATCCCACAAACCCTTGAAATGATTGAGTTTCGGATTGCCGTCGAGGCCGAGGCTGCCGCGATTGCCGCCTACCGCCGGTCTGCCCAGCAGGAATCCGACATTCGCACCGCCAATCAGTATCTTGCCGCCAAAGTCGAGGCTGGCGAGGCCACGATAGACGCCGATTTCGCCTTTCACGAAGCGGTCGCAAGGGCGGCCAACAACCGCCACTTCATCGATACCCTCCATCGGTTCGGCGCCCGCTCGATTCCCCGCAGCCAGTTCCCTACCCTGCCCGACACCGAAAGCCAGAAATACCTCGCCAAAGTCGTCAGCGAGCATCAGCTGATTCTCGAGGCCATTTCGGACCAGGACCCGGACGCCGCACGGCAGGCGATGCGCGATCATCTGGCTGGTAGCCAAAAGCGTTATCGGCAGCTTGCGCGCTAAAGAACGCTCGACACACACAGCAAGTCATATTATGTCATATGTCTGAGACGAACGGCGCGTATGTCGCAGCCGTCGGCACTCAGCCTCTATTCAACTTGCCCATTAGGACTTGTTTCATGACGCCCAACGAGCTCAAGGTCGCACTTGGCAGCGGACTGCTTTCTTTCCCGGTCACCACCTTCAAGCCCGACTTGAGCCTCGATGAAGAGGCCTATACGGCCCATATCGACTGGCTCGATGGTTTCGGCGCCGCAGCGCTCTTCGCTCCCGGCGGCACGGGCGAAATCTTTTCGCTGACCCCGGCAGAAGTCGCCAACGTCACCCGCATCGCCAAGTCCCATGCCGGCAAGACCCCGATCCTGGGTGGCGCGGCCTATGGCACGGCCATGGCCGTCGAAATGGCCAAGAACGCCGAAGCCGCCGGCGCCGACGGCATTCTCCTGCTCCCGCCCTATCTGATGTTCGCTGAACAGGATGGTCTCGTCGCCCACGTCAAGGCCGTGTGCGATGCCGTGGGCATCGGCGTCGTCGTTTATAACCGCGACAACATCATCCTGACCGCCGGCAGCATCCAGCGCCTGGCTGACCAGTGCCCCAACCTGATCGGGTTCAAGGACGGTCACGGCGAGGTCGACCGGATCATCGAGATCACCGCCAAGCTCGAAGACCGCCTCGTCTATATCGGTGGCATGCCCACCCACGAGCTTTATGCCCAGGCCTATTTCTCGGCCGGCGTCACCACCTATTCGTCCGCAGTCTTCAACTTCATTCCCGAGCTGGCGCAAAAGTTCTACTCCGCGCTCCGTTCGGGCGACAAGGCGACCACCGACGGGATCCTGAAGAACTTCTTCTTCCCGCTCGTCGAGCTGCGCAACCGCAAGAAGGGTTATGCCGTCTCGATCATCAAGGCAGGTCTTGAAGCACGCGGCCGCCAGGCTGGCCCGGTCCGCCCGCCATTGACCGACCTGACGGCCGGTGAAATGACTGAGCTCAAGGCCCTGATCGCCAAGGTCGCCTGATCACCCCATCGCTTTAGGCAACAACGGGTCTTGCCGCCAAGGCAAGACCAAGGGAGATGACAATGTTCGTAGGAACACAATTGAGCGGCGGCATGGTCGAAGAATTCGGCGATGCCCATCTGCGCCAGCTTGCCCAGCTCGGGCTCTACCATGTCTGTATCGATCCGCCCGGTTCGCCGCGCGAGTGGACGCGCGACCAGCTGGCCCGCCACATCGAGCGCGTCGATGCCGCCGGCCTCAAGCTCGACATGGTGCAGCTGCCGCTCGCCTCGCTCAACATCGACACCAAGGACATCGACAAGGTCAGCTCCCCTGCCATCGTCCTCGGCGATGACAACGACCGCGACCGTCAGATCGACGGCATCTGCAAGCTAATCGAGAACCTGGCTTCGCTCGGCGTCAATTCGGCAAAATACAATTTCAGCTATCTCGGCGTGCCGCGCACCAAGTCTGAACGCGGCCGCGGCGGGGCTCTCGTTCCCACCTTCCGTGCCGACGAGATCACCAATGCCGACGAGTTGACCTCGGCCGGCCATGTCAGCCCGGATCAGTTCTGGGAGCGCATCACCTATTTCCTCGAGCGCGTCGTTCCCGTTGCCGAGGCCAATAAGGTGCGCATCGCCTGCCACCCCAACGACCCGATGACCCCGCCCAATTATCGCGGCATCGAGGAAAGCGTCATCTCCCACGTTGAGGGCCTCAAGCGCTTCGTCTCGATCTGCGAGAGCCCCTATCACGGCCTCAATTTCTGCCAGGGCACGATCGGGGAAAGCCTTGAAAACCCCCGCGAGGAAATCGGCGACGTCATTCGCTGGTTCGGTTCGCGCGGCAAGATCTTCAACGTCCACTTCCGCAACATCAAGGGCAAACGCTTCTCGTTCACCGAAGTGTTCCCCGACGATGGCGACATGGACATGCCCGCCGCCTTCAAGATCTACAAGGAAGTCGGCGTCGATTGCATGATCATGCCCGACCACGTTCCGACCATTGACGGCATCTCGCCCTTCGAAACCGGCTTTGCCTTCTGCTACGGCTATATCATCGGTCTTTTCCAGGCCAATGGCTGGGACGCTTACGGCCGTCCCTGACCCGCGTTCAGGCTTCGCTTCCTCCCTTGCTGAAGCCTGGTGGCTCCCCGGTTTGCGCCGGGGAGCTATTTCGTCTCTTTTCTCAGGACATTCTCATGTTTTCGCATAAGCGCGCCGATTTCGGCCCGGATTTTCTTTTCGGCGTGGCCATGGCCGCCCATCAGATCGAAGGCGGCCAGACCGATGGCCGCGGTCCCTCGATCTGGGACACATTCGCCAATACCCCCGGCAATACCCGCAACTTCGACAATGGCAACATCGCCTGCGATCACTACAATCGCTGGGCCGAAGACCTCGATCTTATCCGTGACGGCGGGTTCGATGCCTATCGTTTCTCGTTCTCCTGGTCGCGCCTCATCCCCGAGGGCACCGGCGCCATCAACCAGGCCGGCGTCGACTTCTACGATCGCCTGATCGACGGCATGCTCGAGCGCAACATCAAGCCACTGGCAACGCTTTATCACTGGGATCTGCCAAGCGCCCTGCAGGATCGCGGCGGCTGGATGAACCGCGACACGACCTCCGCCTTTGCCGACTATGCCGCCTTTGCCGCCGAAAAGTTCGGCAGCCGGCTCGAAAGCATCGCGACCTTCAACGAACCCTGGTGCATCACCGTCCTCAGCCACTTCCTCGGTGCGCACGCCCCGGGCTATCGCGACGTCCGCGCCACCGCCCGCGCCATGCACCACGTGCTGCTCGCCCACGGCCTCGGCATTAAGGCGATGCGTGAGGTCGGCACCAACAAGAACCTCGGCATCGTGGTCAACATGGAAAAGTGCGACCCAGCGAGCGACAAGCCCGAGGATATCGAAGCGGCAGCGCTCGGCGACGCCATCTTCAACCAGTTCTTCCTCGATGGCGTACTCAAGGGCAGCTATCCCGAAAAGGTCACAGACATCCTCGAGCCGCACCTGCCCACCAACTGGCGCGACGATATGGCAACGCTCAACCAGCCTCTCGACTGGGTCGGCATCAACTACTACACCCGCTTCCTTTATACCGCCGACCCCAAGGTTCCGGTTTTCCCCTTCACCCAGGCCCGCGGCCCGCTTGAGAAAACCAATGTCGGCTGGGAAGTCATCCCCGAAGCTCTGACCGAGTTTCTGGTCCGCGTGTCCAACCACTATCCGGGCCTGCCGATCTACGTTACGGAAAACGGCGCCTCGGAGACCGACGAAGCCAAGCGCATCAGCTTCTTCGACCGCCACTTCGCCGCTATGGTCGAAGCCAAGAAGCAGGGCGTCGACCTCCGGGGCTACATCGCCTGGACACTGATCGACAATTTCGAATGGGCCGAAGGCTTTACTCCAAAATTCGGCATCGTCGGCATGGACCCAGAAACCCTCGACCGCCAACCCAAAGACAGCTACCGCGCTTTCCAGCAAATGCTGCAATCCTCGCCGGCCTAATCCCAGGCGGAACCTTCGGGCAACCACAGAGCTGCTGGGCTTCAGGGCTTGGCAGCACCCCCCATCACGAGCGTCTTCGGGAACCGCATGGCATCCCACAAGGCTTGCTGACGCCACTCGATCGTCTGACACCAAGCCTTCCCCCTGCTCTCTCCCCCTTCGCCTCCGCGAATAAAATATTCGCATTATGCCCCCGCAAATGAGTGGGGATGCCCTAAGGTGAATTAAATATTCCTCGCCGCCATCAACCGCCCCTGAGGGCGTTTTTTGGAGCGAAGAAGATGAACGTTCTGATGCGAGTGGGAGCGGCCGAGACAAGCAGAGCCTTGGCTCCCGCCATCGAAGTCCTAGGCTCTCGCCTGGCTGGCCAGTTGGTGCTGCCCGGTGACGAGGATTACGAGATCGCGCGAGCTCTGCCCCATCTTAATTGGGATCACAAGCCGATCTTCATCGCGCTGGTGCGTGACGCCGCCGATGTTGCCGACGTTGTCGATTTCGCTCGGCGAAATGGGCTTGAGATTGCAGTGCGCAGCGGCGGCCACTCGGTTTGCGGACACAGCAGCGCCGATCGTGGCATCGTCATCGACCTGCGCGAGCTCAAGGGCCTCGACATCGATACGGAGGCCCGCACCGTCTGGGCCGGATCCGGCCTGACAGCCGGAGAAGTCTCGCGAGCGCTCGATGAGCACCAGATGGTGGTCGGCTTCGGTGACACTGCCTCGGTAGGGATCGGTGGCCTGACTCTGGGCGGCGGCATGGGCTATATGTCACGCCGGCTGGGGCTGACGATCGATGCACTTCTCGCCGCCGAGATCGTGACGGCCTCTGGCGATATCCTGTTTGTCGACGAAACCCATGAGCCCGACCTTTTTTGGGCAATCCGGGGCGGCGGCGGCAATTTTGGCATCGTCACGCGCTTCATGTACCGCCTCCATCCGCTCCCGGACTTTGTGGGCGGCCCGTTGGTGCTGCCGGCGACGGCGGAAATCCTCGCGGGTTTCGTCAACGCAGCCAAGGCAGCGCCCGACGAACTCACCGCCATCCTGATGGTCATGCCTGCCCCGCCAATGCCATTCCTGCCGGAGGCGATCCACGGCCAGACGGTTCTTTTCGCAATGATGGCCTATGCCGGTTCGCCGGAAACTGCTGCCCACGCGCTTGCTCCATTCCGATCGCTTGCCATGCCGCTTGCTGATCTGGTCCGGCCGGGCCCCCTATTCGAGCATGTATATGCCCGAACAGCCCGGCATGCGTCCCGCAGTTTCAGTGCGCTCCACCTTCATGGACAGCATGACGCTCGAACAGGCCCGCGAGATCCTTGCTCGTCTGGACCTTTGCCACGCCCCAATGCACATGGCTCAGATCCGTGTGCTCGGCGGCGCGGTGTCCGCCCGGGACAACACCGCGACCGCCTATGCTCATCGTCGTGAAACCATCCTGACTGGCTTTCTGGCAATGGACCTGAGCACCGAAGCCGCGTCCCGGCACGATAGCTGGGCCGCCGAAAGCGTTGCTGCGCTTCGGGGTGTAAAGGGCGCCAACTATGTCAATTTCCTCGCAGATGAGGGCCTTGAAGCGCTCAAGGCCAGCTATCCCGGCGAGATTTGGACCCGCTTGCGCTCCATCAAGCGCCGCTACGATCCCGGCAATCTTTTTCGGCTGAACCAGAACATTCCGCCGGCTTGAATTTAATGCGCAGCATACCAGCTGCGCCTCAACTCTCCTCACAAGGCACTTCAATGACACAGCGTAATCTCTTGATCTCCGGCCTCTATGTGCTGGCCATAACTCTCCTAGCCCTGCCCTACGGGCTCTCCCTTTGACATGACGATGCGAGGCCATCATGCACTTTTCAGACCCTATCGATTTCGACGAAGCCGCCCATCCCGAACTCAGCGATATTTTCCGCGGGATCGACATTGGCATAGCAGCCATCATTGCCAGTGATCCGACGCTCAGGCGGAAGTCGCCGGCCCGCCGCAAGCGCGCTGCTGTTGCTTCGAAAGCGCCTTCCAAGCGCCCTGTAGGCAAGTCGCGGCGCAGCGCGGCATGACCCACTCAGGCTTCGCTCAGGTTGACCGGATTGGCAATGAAAAGGCTGATCAGGTCTGCCTGGCGATCCGTCTCGGTTTTGCGGAAGAGATTCTTGAGCGTGTAGGTCACCGTGTTGCGCGAAAGGCCGAATTCTTCGGCGATCTCGTCGATCCGCAACCCCCGAACAAGCGCAAGTGCCAGTCGCGTTTCTGCCGGTGACAGACCATAGAGCTGGGCCACGGCTTCCGCCGCATCGCTCGATCGCCATTCGGGGTCGGTAACGAAGAGGCTGACAACTGCTTCGCCCGTCTCGCCTGCCTTGCTCCCGAGCGGACAGGCAACTGCAAAGAGCGGCCGCCGGCCTGAGGCGCGAGAAAGCGGCACCGTATCCGTCGCGCGCCTGTCCGCCTTGCTGTCCCGCGCGATCGCCAGCTCGATGATGTCGCGCAAGGCCTGCGTATGCTGCGGTTTCTCCCCGCGTAGCATTCCCTCATGGGAGAGGCTGATCCCCTCGCCTTCAGCCAGCAGTTCTCCAGCGCGGCGGTTGCGGAACACGACCTTGCGTTCGCGATCGATCAGGAACACACCCGCCGCGATCCGGTTCAGCGCCTCGTCCGCTCCCACCAAAGTCATCCGGCCTGCCGGCTCGGACACCGCTGCGCGACTGCTCGCGCCCTTAATCCGCGCCACCTGATCGAGTCGGGCTGCGATCGTAATCAGCATCAGGTCGAAATCGATCGGCTTGGTGAGATAGTCGTCCACCCCCGCCTCTTTCCCCGCGATGATGTCATTGCGGCCGGCGAGCGCAGTCAGGAAGATAAACGGCAGGTCGGCAAGCTGCAGTTCGAGCCGCACCTTCTTCAAAAGTTCGATGCCGGACATCTTGGGCATGGTGATATCGCACAGCACGAGGTCATATGCGCCATCGAGCAGCAGTTCCAGCGCCCGCATGCCGTTGCCAGCCTCATCCACCTCATAGCCGGCAGCCACCAGCTCCTCGCAGATGTCGGTTCGTAGATCAGCTTCATCTTCGACGCAAAGAATCTTGGCAGTCATGGCTGGGCGGTGACCTCAGGATGTGAATGGGTGGTTGGTTTGTCGCTGCTGTGCGGCAAGCGCGCTGGAAAACTCAGGGTGAAGGTGGACCCCAGCCCCTCTACGCTCTCAACCGAGACACGGCCGCCATGCAGCTCCATGATCTGCGCGACAAAGCTCAGGCCGATACCTGTCCCGGGTATGCTTTCTGCCGTTCGCGCGCGGAAAAACCGGCGGAACAACGAATCGACCTCGTCGGCCGGAACGCCGACGCCCTGATCGGTCACGCTGATCTCGATGGTGTCGCCCGTCCCGCGCGCGCGCACGATCACCGGCTGCCCCTCTGCGGAATATTTGACGCCGTTGGAAACCAGGTTCTGCACCGCCTGCTCCAGCAGCACCGTGTCTGCCAGGATTAGCCCGGGCAGATCTTCCGTCACAATCTCGATGCGCCGCTGATCGTTTTCCGGTTGGTTCTCGATCACGTTCTGAAGCAGGTCCGGCAAGCTGCAGACGCGCAGATTCAGTGTCACCTCGCCCTCGTCGAGCCGCGCCGCGTTGAGCGTCGACTCCATCAGCCGGGTCAGGCGCTGGCAGGCCACACGGATCTTCTCGGCGCGAGACGTGATCTCGTCGCCGCTCATTTGCAGCCCGCGCCGGATCATGCGCTGTGCGCTCGCATCGATAATGGCGAGCGGGGTGCGAAACTGATGCGACACGATGGAGATAAAGGCCCGATGAAGCCTCGAAACCTGCCGTTCACGTTCGAGCGCCGCCTCGGCGCTGACCATGTTCCGGTGATCGCGGACCAGCACAGCCACCAGGATCAACCCTGCCACCATTGTGCCCATCAGTGTGCCCAGCACCTCATACAGCGTGTGCCGCCGCTCGGCCCGCGCCATCGCATCCCGCTCCCGCTTGGCGAAAAGCGCTGCATTGGCAAGGTCGCGTAATTCCGATGCGAGCGTAAGCGCTTCCTGGTGCAGCGCAGAAATCTCTGCCCGATCTTCAGGCTGCAGCGCCGCTAGCCGGACCGTTGCGTCCTCCACCACAGCCCGGAAACCCTGCAGGCGATCGGCCAGTCCGAGTTCCTCGAGCTGGCGGTAAGGCTCTCCGTCTTCGAGAACCACAATCCGGCTTGCCGTCAGATCGAGCGAGAGTTGCACCTCATCGAGCCCGATTTCGTTTTGTCCGTAGCGGGACAAAGCATCCCCGAAGCGTACGGCCTCATATTGACCTTGGCTGGTCAGCCACACCAAATCCTCGGTGATATAGTCCCGGTTCTGGTTTTCTGATGACAAGAGGCGGAGACAGGCGGCAACGAGGAGAATGAACAGCAGCCCCATGGCCAGAAGAGCCACGAGAAAGCGCCGTGTCATCCAGGGCCGCAAGCTCATTCGACCCTGATTTCCCGCAACTGCCACACCCAGCGGTCATTGAAAAGCGGCTCCATCAGCACGGGATAGGCGTCGCGCGGATAGACCACCCAGAGCGGCCCACGGTCCCGCACCGTCATCTCCGTGCCGTTCATCTTGGCAGCCAGCAGCACCTCGTAAGTCGCTGCATCCTCGAATGGAATGCGCGCTTCGTAGTCGTTGATCGCCGTAGCCGTGATTGTCGTCCCGTGCGCGCCCACCCGGTCGAGCACAGCGCTGAGCAGCACTCCCTCGAACGCCTGCACACCATCCGTCCAGGCCGTCGTCGTGTCGACCGCGGTCAGCCCAAGCCCATAAAGCATCTCGCGATCGAACTGCGCCCCGTGCGGGGAATTGGTAACCTCGAGATTGCCGCTGACCACCAGCAGTACGGGCCCCTCTGGGGGAGGCAGCGGCTCAGCTGCCACCACCACTCCTGCCTCAAGCGCGCCAACGGAAAGCGCGAAGGCAAGCGGCGCCCACACCGAAGTCCAAGCTGCCCGCATCTCAAGCACACCCCCGCCTGTCCGCATAGAAGTCGGAATAGAACCCCATATTGCGCCTCGCCAATGCTTTGGTCCAGCGGCTGAAATGCTAAAAACGAGCTAGTCTTGCTGTTTTTTCTCATTTGGGTGGGGACAGGCAAATAAGGACAGCAAGCAACTTGATCAGCGCTCCACCACCCATACGGGTGGCGACGTCACCGAGCCAGCTATGGTCTTAGAGGGCTCAATAAATGCTGTGCCCGCTGATGCCGCGGCTTGGTACTGAACTAGACGGAAAAGTTAAAATGCGCCGGGACTTTAATCGCGATCTTTCCATTGGCACTTATGTGCTTATCGGCTTTGCTGTCGTAGGCGAAGAGGCTGTAGGGTTCAACGCCATGGCCTGGACGCTGGCCGGCCTTTTCTGCGCCTTTCTCGCGCTCTGTCTCGTTGCCGCCATTCTGGGCGCCGGGCAGGGGGCGGAAAAGCAACCCCGCTCGTTTGAGTGGGGTCAGGCCTGGCCATCTGGCGTAAGCCATCGCGGTCAGAGCCGCTTGCGGCGGAACTGATCTCCAAACCCCACTGCCGCCCGCGTGCTGCCGGGCGGCTTTTTTTTGTCCCAGGATGCCGCCGAGCCCAGACGTGAACGCAGTCTTTACCACGCCTTAACCTTGCCGACGCAGGCTTGTGGCGGCTTAGAATGGCTTGGAGAGAACCAGAATGCAGGACGAAATTCAGCGCCGCGCCTACCAGCTCTGGGAACAGGATGGCCGTCCCGAAGGTCAGGACCAATCCTATTGGTTCAAGGCTGTCTCAGAACTGACCGCCCAGGCAGCCAAGACGATCAAACCCGCTCGCAAACGCGCGCCCCGGGTCAAGAAGGCCGCCTGAAACAAAAAAGGAGTTGCCCCGGCAACTCCTTTTCTCTTTACCAGACCCGCGGCCAGTAAACGTCGTCGGCAAAGTCTGCCGGAATGGGAGACAGGCGCCCGATCGCCTGCGCCGCAAAGTCGATCTGCAGGGCCAGATGACGCACCGTGTCCGGCATCGGCACCCCCGTCACGAACTCGCGCACACGCCATTCCTCGAGCTTTATCACAGAGAGCCTGCGTCGCGCTTCCGCCTGCACATCATTGACCTCGATCGAACGGGGCGGAATGGCCGGCGGAGGACTGGCCTCGGTCCATTCTCTTGATCCGGAAATGACGGCGAAGCGCATGACATCCTTCCTTGTTGCTGGTCGGTCAACGGCTGGCATCAATATGTCATGGTTTCGTTACATATCTGGTAAGGTCCACGCCTTGGCAGGCATGGCAGCCATGCTACTCTAGCCCCATGTCCATTCTTTATTTCATGGCCGCACCAGCCGAATATGGCCCGCATCTCCGCCGACGCATTGATCCGGTTCTCACAGGCATAGGTCCGATCGAAGCCGCCATATCCGCCACGCGCACCCTCGCTGCGAGAGCCGGCAGCCTGCCCGATCTCGTGGTCTGCCTCGGCTCTGCCGGTTCGCAGAGGCTTGAGCAATGCGGCGTCTATCAAGCCATCTCCGTGTCTTACCGAGACATGGATGCGTCCGCACTCGGCTTTCCCAAGGGCGAAACGCCGCTGCTCGATCTGCCGCCCACCCTGCCGCTTGTCCCGGCCCTGCCCGGCCTCCGACACGCAACGCTGTCGACCGGCGCCAATGTCGTCTCGGGTACTGCCTATGACGCGATCAGCGAGGACATGGTGGATATGGAGACCTTTGCTGTGCGACGCGCCTGCCAGGGGTTTGGCGTGCCGCTTCTTGCGTTGCGCGGCATCTCTGATGGCGCAGACGAGCTCGGCCGGCTCGAGGACTGGACGCAATATCTGCACATCATCGACGAGCGGCTGGCCGAGGCGGTTGATCGGGTTGAAACCGCCATGGCAGCCGGTGAAATACTGCTCAGCTGACGCGGCTTTTCCGCTTGTCGCGGCGTGAGCGCTGCCAGCTCGTCCACTTACGGCCGCCCCGCAAAATGGCGCTGTTGACCGGTGTCTGCAGCACCACCAGATCGAGCGCCAAGAGCAAGAGACCGAGCGGCAGCATCCAGATGCCCAAAACCGGCAGGAAGCTGAAAATGCCTCCGAGCACCAGAAGGATGCCCAGCGGGATCCGGTAAAGACGAGCCTCGGGCCGCCGGATGCGCGCCAACCACCCAGCAGCCACTGCGGGTATCTTGCGTTCTAGCCGGTCGAAGAGCCTGTTGAGGCGTTGCGCGCTCTTGCTCATTCATGTGCTCCTTTGCACTCAGCGGTGCGCCAAGCCTGTGGCGTTTCGAAGGCATAAAACCGCGACGGAACCGGTAGAGTGCCCATGGCGTTCCGCACGCAACCATGGAGCAAAACATGTCCCTTGCCGATCTCTTTTCGCCCCGCCGTCACAAGCCCGATCCTCTTGATATGCTCGCCAGCCAGATCAGCGATCTGCGTCGCCAGACTCGCCAGATCAGCAAGGTTGTTTCCCATCGTGCCGAATCCGCTTCGCACCGTGCCGGCGATACGATCGAGGACTGGAGCGATGCGGTGGCCGATCTGGGACGGGAAGCGGCGCAGCAAGGCGCCTGGCTCGCCGGTCTTGCGAGCCGCAACATGGTCAAGGGCGCGCGCGCCGTGCAGCGTGATCCCATTCCGTTGATCGCTGTGGTCGGCACTGCGCTTCTGGCCGTCAGTCTCATCACCCGCCGCCGCTAACACTTCGCTAACCCTCCTTCTGAGGTCTTCCTTAAGCCTGCTAGCGCATTTTCGGAGCGAGCCGCAACGCGGCAACACTCCGGAGATGCACCATGAAACCGCTTACCAAACTCGCCCTCCGGATGGGCGTTCTTTCCCTGGCTGCAGTCAGTTTAAGTGGGTGCAGTTTCCTCGGCATCAATTTCGCCATGAACCAGATGAGCGAAAAGGAATGCATGATGCGCGCCATGTATTTCGAATCCAATCGCTCGAGCGCTGAAGGCATGCTGGCCGTCGGCACGGTAGTCATGAACCGGCTCAACGATGCACGTTATCCCAAATCCGTCTGCGGCGTCGTCGGCCAAAAGAACCAGTTCGCCAGCGGCGTTCTCACCAAACCCATGACAGACAGCGGCGCTGTCCTTGCCTCCCAGGTCGCCGATCAGGTGCTTCGCGGCTCCCGCCACCCTGGCGTTCAGAGCGCGCAGCATTTCCACACAGCCGGCATGCGCTTCCCCTACAACAACATGTACTATGTGCTCGAAGCGGGCGGCAACGAGTTCTACGAAAAGCGTGATCCGCGCAGCGGACGGCTCCTCTAGAAATCACCGCCGACGTCGAAGTCACCGAAATCGTCACCGCCGTCATCCATCGCGGTGTCATCGGCGGCGGTATCGGGCGGCGTTTCCTCGGCCCGCACATCGTCGGCAAACATGCCGGCTATGGCGCTGCCAAGCAGTAACCCGCCCGTTACCCCGAGCGCCGTCTGCGCCGCTCCTGCAAGAAAACCTCCCCCCGCGGCCTGGCGTCGGATCCCCTCGTCCTGAGCCGAACCCCATGGACCGCGGCGAGAGGCCTGGGGGGCACTGGGCCGATCATTTCCGAATATCCCGCCGAGAAAGCCCCGGTCGCCGCCGCTTGCCTGCGCCTCCAGTGCCTCTATCCGCTGCTGCGCCTCGCGCAGCGCCGCCTCCTGCACGATGATCGTTTGCGCCATGTAGTAGGCTGCAACCGGATTTTCACTCAGGCGTTGGCGGATCAGCTGCTCGGCATCCGCATCGCGCGGCCCGCTATGGCCCTCGACATTGCGCAGGCGCTCGAAAAGATCCTCAATGGCGCTCTCGTCTTCGGGTCTAAGCATGCCGGTCTCCCTTGTTCCATCTCACATGGGATGGCCGCTAGGCTGTTGCAATCCCTGGCCCATCACCCGGACCGCTTTCTTGGTACTCACTGCTGTTGTGACGGGCATTTTGCTTCAGCACAAAGCCGATCACCGCAGCCACGGCCTCATAGAGTTCCACGGGAATAGTCTCGTCGAGTTCCACATGGCTCAACGCTTCGGCAAGCACCGGATTGGCTTCGATGACGATGCCGTTCTCCTCGGCCAGCGCGACGATCCTGTCGGCAATCACGCCCCTGCCCGTGGCAACCACCCGGGGTGCCTGGTCCTTGTCTTTCTCATACTGCAGCGCCACGGCAAGGCGGCGGTCACCATCTTCGCTCATCGGATCTCATCCAGAAACTGGCCCGAACTGGCTGGCGCCTGCATTTCGCTCGGTCCTCCGTTTCGGACAACAAGGGCGCCCAGATTGAGCCCGGCTTCTTCAAGCGCCTGTTTCAGCTCGCTGATCCCTGCGGAAAACTGCGCTGCCGTATCCTCCCGATCTGCCCAGAGCATGATGCCGGTCTGCAGGCCGCGCAGCGAGATCTGTGCACCCACCTCACCCAGAGACGCCAGGTTGACGGCAAATCGCACCTGCCAGCCCCTATCCTCCGGCCGCGCCTCTTCGCTCTGCGGGTCCCTGTGGATCTGCAAGTGCACGATCGCTTGCTGACCAGCGTAAACAACCGGCAGGTCGAGGCTCCACTGGCTGTCCGCTGTCCGGCTCCCGTCATGCAGCGAAGCGTTTTGATGCAGCCGGAGCCGGGAGAGTGCCCCTTCCGTGCGCTCGAGCAGCAGCCTTCCCATATCTTCAGGATCGGTCGGCAACAGGGGAAGCAGCAGCTCCGGTTGCCGCGCACGCGGATGGACGTGCCGCATCGGCGGCGGCAATTGCGAAATCTGCGCAATGGCCGCCTGATTGCCGAGCCACTGCCCAAGGCTTTGACGCAGCGCAAGGAGGCCGGACTTGGTATCCAATGCCGCCTCCCCGGCCATCCCCTTTGCGATCATCGCCTCCTGGAAAATGCCGGATCTGCCGATCGCTCCCTTCAGCGCCGCTCCCTCGATCTTGCCATCCCGCGCTACAAGCTGGTTATCGAGGATCTGCCGCGCCGCCTTGAGCACCGGTTCTGGCACCGCAAGCTGGCTGATCGTTGCGCTGAGCACGCCCGTTATTGCGCCCAGGCTAGCTTGGGCAGGCAGCGCGCGCTGCACCATTTGTGCCAAGGCAACCTGCGACGGCGACACCGCTGGTCCGCCCCCTTGCGTCACCGTACTATTGCCGATGCCGCTCACTGGCATGCCATAGGGGTTCGGCACCGCTTTCTGCATGGTCTGCCCCGCCGTTGCGGATGGTGCCGGCCCGACGGGCGCAATCGCCTGCTGGGGCGTCCCCACCGTCCCTGGCACGGCTGTACCTGGCGCCGTCGCGGCGCCAGCAACAGGTGCACCCGCCACGGGCGCAGCGGCTGGCCCATAAGTCAGCGGAGCCGCCATTGGAGGCTGTCGCGAGATTTCGACGGATGTCGCAGGAGCGCCTTGCGCTACCCCCTGCGCCGGAGGCACCAACGCCAGCCGCAATTGCCCGTCGGCGTTCTGCACCGCCAATGTCAGGCTTGTCACGCCCGCAAGCCGGTCTGGCAGGTTCAGCGACAGTGTATGCCGCCCCACCTGCACCATGGTTGCGCCGTCTAGCCCCGGACCGAGCACCTTCGCTTCAAGCTGCTGTCCCGGCACGAGAGCGAGCGTGCGCAGCGCCGAAGTAGCCTGCGGCTGTGCGACAACGGGAAATTGCGAAGCAATCGACATCCATTGCATGTCCGGCCACCCAATGCAGCCAAGACTTCACTCTAGGAGCGATTCTCGAAAAAGTGGAGCGAGCAAGTCGCCTGCCCGATCAATCCTTGCGGACGTCCTTGTAGTCCATGGTCGCCGGCTTACCGCGGAAGGTCACCCAGAAGAAGTTGAGCGTGTAGGTCGCCGCTGTGCGGAACACGCCTTCCTTTTCCAACCGCCGGCCGGAGGTCTTCATCTTGAGCGCATAGGTCCACTTAACCCCGCCCACCCGCGACAGGCGCACGGCGACATCGGTGTCCTCACCGAAAAATTCGATGCTACGGTCATACCCGCCCACATCGACCCAGGCCTGCCGCTTGAACACGAAATTGCCGCCCTGCACCACCGAGCCAACCCGGAGGATGAAGCGATTGACCACATAGATCAGGTAGGTTAGCCCATAAAACAAGCTGATCAAGAAGCGATTATGCGGCGCCATGTCGTAGTAGATATAGGGGCCGCTAAGGCAGACGAGCTTGCGATCGGCATCGAACTCGCGCATCACCGTCGTCAGCCAGCCCTCGGGCACCATTGTGTCGCTGTCGATATTGGCGATCAGGTCATAGCCCTCGCTGGCGGCAAAACCGGCATCGCGGGCGTTGACGAGCCCCTTCTTGGGTTCGTCCACCACGCGCACCCCGGCAAAGGAGCGAGCGATTTCCCCGGTGCGGTCGGTCGAAGCATTGTTCACCACGATCACGTCGGCCGGCACGCCCGAGCGCGCGATTTCCGCCATCACCGATTCCAGACACTTCCCGATCAGCGCCTCTTCATTGTAGGCGGGGATGACGAATGCCAGCTTCATGAACTTCCTTCCGCCGGTGCAAGCCCAGCTTTTTGTGGCGCTGCTCATAGCGCGTCAGGCAAAGACGAGCAACATCTTGGCCCGCCCCGCATTATCGCTTGAGCTTTCCAGGTGGCGCTCAAGGGCTGTTGTCCTTGCCGGGAGCCGCGGGCTAAAAAGGCAGCGCTCACGCTCGTTCGGCCGACACCGCCGGGCGAGTCATTCCCGGTCGACCCAGCCCAAAGAGGCGTGAACTGTCCCACGTAAAGATAGAAGCAGAGCTGGATCGCTCGAAGCTGGGCTGGTTCAAACGCCTGCGCCGCAGGCTCCGCATCCTTTATCACAGCCAGGCCCCCGCCGCCCTGCGATTCCAGGCGACCGTCCTTCTTGTCGATCTCGCCATCATCGCGTTCTTCGTCGCAGCCCCCGTGCTGCGCGGCCAGGAAGCCTTTTTGTGGATCGACTACTCGGTAGCCGCTCTCTTGTTCATCGAACTTGGCGCGCGCGCTCTTGCTTCGACCGACATTCCCCGCTGGCTGCGGCAATTGCCCGTCATTGTCGACATCTTCATCCTCGCAACTCTGCTGGCTCCGACCGTCTTCTACAATCTGGGCTTTCTGCGCATCCTGCGCCTCTGGACCATCAGCCAGTCCAGCATCGTGTGGCGGCCGTTGCACAAGCGCAAGCTCGGCGCCTATCAGGAGACGATCCAGGCAGTCATCAATCTGCTCGTCTTCATCTTCGTCGTCACTGGATTTGTGTATACCGCCTTCGTCAACCAGGATTCAGGCATCGTAGGCTATGTCGACGCGCTCTATTTCACCGTCACGGCCATGACGACCACGGGGTTTGGCGACATCGTCCTGCCCGGCACCTTCGGCAAGCTGACGGCCATAGTCATCATGATCATCGGCATCTCGCTTTTCGTGCGCTTGGCCCAGCTGATTTTCCGCCCCGCCAAGGTGCACTTCCCGTGCCCGCAATGCGGCTTGACCAAACACGATCCTGACGCCGTGCACTGCAAAGCCTGCGGCCATATCCTCAACATTCCCGACGAGGGACGCTAAGCCCGGTTGACCGGCAGCCGCAGGCGGAAGCATGCGCCAGGCAACGGCCCTGATACAAGCTCCAGCGAGCCGTCCATCCGTGTCACGATCTGCCGGCTGATGGCGAGGCCAAGTCCAGCCCCAGTCTGGTCCGCCGAGCCGCGCTTCCCGCGCGCGAACTTCTCGAAGATCAGTTTTCGATCGGTCTTGGCGATGCCCGGCCCGTTGTCTGCCACCTCTGCCACGAACGCCCCAGATCGGATCGTCGAAGATATGCGCACCACGGGCGCCGCGCTGTCATTGTAGCGCACGGCATTGGAAATCAGATTGATGAACACCTGGCAGAGTCTGTCGGCATCGCCCTGCACCAGCGTTCGGCCCGAACGTTCCCCATGCTCCACCCGCATGCCGCGCTGGCGCAGCAAGGCGTCGCAGACCAGCAGGGCCCGGTCGAGCGCCTCGTCGGCATCGACTGGCTGGTTTTCCCAGGACCGCTCCCCCCGCTCCAGCGCCGAAAGATCCAGGATCTCGTCGAGCAGCTTCGTGAGCCGCAAACTTTCCTGATGGATGGTGGAAACAAAGCGCTGCCTTTGATGGTCGTCGAGATCGCGCGGGTCGAGCAGAATTTCGGAAAAAGAACGGATGGAGGTCATCGGCGTGCGCACTTCATGGCTCACCTGGCTCAGAAACTCGTCCTTCTGGCTGTCGAGCTGCCGCAGCTGCGCATTTGCGTCCTCGAGCTTTTGCGCCGTCAGCCGCAACTCCGCCGAGGTCTTCTCGAGCTCCTGCGAATATTCGATCACCTGCTGAGTCTCGTCCGCCATCTGCATCATTTCTTCAAGGGAAACGTCGCTGCCCGCAACGACCTTGGAGAGCATGACATGGGCCGATGCAGCCCCGATGGAGCCGGCAAGCTCGCGTTCGAGCCGGCCGACGAACTCGGGCGTCGGCTCGAAATGTACGGGCTCGACACCCCGATCCCGTGCCGCAGCCTCGAACAAGGACGCTGCCCGCTTCTCCCCCAAAACGCGCTCCGCCACGAAATAGAGATCATTGGCCGTTGCCGAACCGGGGCCCAGCGTCACCTGCGGCATATGCCGACGCCGGAACACATCGACAAAGGCGGTTGCCTGGATGCGCTCGAGCACGGAGGTCGTCGTCACCAGCGATCCCAGGGTCAGGATCGCCACATTGGCCGAAAGGCTCCAGAACGCTGCATGGGCCAGCGGGTCCCATCCATCGAGACCGAACATCGCCTCGGGCCGCAACCAGCCGATCCCCCAAGGCCCCTCCGCCAAAAGCTGGGATACCGATGGTGAGACCGATTCGAAGGAAGGCAGGAAACAGCACCAGGCCCAGATCACGAACCCCACGAAAATGGCTGCGGACACCGCCTTGAGCGAAGCGTCGCGCCAGAAGATTGCCGCTAGTAGCGCTGGAAAGAACTGGGCGATAGCGGTGAACGAGATCAGCCCGATCGGCGCCAGGGCATCGGAATCTCGGGTAAAGAAAAAGTAGAAGAAACCCAGCGACAGGATCAGCATGATCGAAAACCGCCGCGCCACCAGCAGCTGCCGGCTTACCCCCTTGCCGTCGCCAAATTGCGGCGCTGGCGAAAACCGCAGCACCAGCGGCATGATGATGTGGTTCGACACCATGATCGAAAGCGCGATGGATTCGAGAATGATCATCGAGGTCGCCGACGAAAATCCGCCGATGAAGGCAAAGAGCGCCAGCCCGTTTTGCCCCGCTGCAAGTGGCAGCGTCAGCGCGAACATGTCGGGATTGGAGTCCGCGGGCATGACGGTCAGCCCATAAACGGCAATGGGCAGGATAAAGATGCTCATCAGCAGCATGTAGGCGGGGAACGCCCAGCCCGCGACGCGCAAGTGGTTCTCGTCCGAGTTCTCGACCACCGTCACCTGAAACTGGCGCGGCAGGCAAACGATCGCTGCGATCGAGAGCACCATCGTCGTCACCCAGCGGCTGTCAAAGCTTGCCGATGTATCGACCACCACGCCCTTGGCCGCTGCTTGCGAGAAGATGCCTTCAAAACCGCCACCGATGAAGAGGACGAACACACCCACGGCCACCAGCGCTGCAAGTTTGACCATGGCCTCGAAGGCGATGGCGGCCACGACCCCGTGATGCTGCTCCTTGGCATCGACATGCCGCGTCCCGAAAAGGATGGTGAAGAGCGCCATGCCTGCCGCCACGCCCAGCGCCAGCCCCACATCGTCGATCCCCCGCAAGCTGCCCTGCCCGAACTCCGACGATCCGGCGACCGCCTGGATCGATGACGTCACAGCCTTGAGCTGGAGCGCGATATAGGGCGCGATGCCGATAACGGCGATGCAGGTCACCAGCACCCCCAGCCGGCTCGATTTGCCGAAGCGCGACGACAGCAGATCCGCGACTGAGGTAATACGATGGATGTGACTGATCCTGACCAGCCGTCGCAACAGGAAATACCAGCCGACGAAAACCACAGTCGGTCCAAGATAAATTGTGAGGAATTCCAGGCCGCTACGTGCGGCATTTCCCACAGCGCCGTAAAAGGTCCAGCTTGTGCAATAGACCGAAATCGAGAGCGTGTAGACGCTCGCGGAGTTGAGCCAGGAGCGCTTGTTCGCCTTGGCCCGCCGATCCCCGACATAGGCCAGTACAAACAGCAGCCCGACATAGGCGACAGCCGTTGCAATTACGAAATCTGCCGACAGCATCTAGGCCGCACCCTTTCGGGTGTCTGGATTTACCGGCGATTGTGAGGCGATCTGCTGCATCGCCTAGCTTTCAACTGAACCGTTTTCAGCTGACGTGTCCTTGCCCAGACGGCGCGTCAGCACAGCTGTGCCAACGATCAGCAGCAGCCAGACACCGAAGAGGTAGAACACGATCTGCGGCACGCCAAAGACATCGGCATCGTGATTGAACAGATGAACCAGCGGAGGCAGCAGCATGAGCAGCCCACCCACGGTGAGCACGAACATGCCACCGACAAGCTTACGCCGGTCCTGCATTTTCGCCCAGCAACTGGCGCACCGCGCACACCACTTCGGCATTGGAATAAGGCTTGGTCACAAAGCAATTGGCGCCCAGTTCCTCGGCGATCCGGCGATCCTGCTGCTGCCCCTTGGCGGTCAGGATCAGGACCGGTAATTGCTTTGTTTCCTGTTCTGCCCGCAAGTGCTTGAGCACGTCGAAACCGCTGCGTTTGGGCAGCATCACGTCAAGCACCAGCATTCGCGGTTTCAGCCGCCGCACGCTTTCAAGCGCCGCCTCGCCATCCGTCACCGACCCGATGCTCCAGCCCGCGCGGCGCAGGATGAAATCGAGTGATTCAAGGATCGACGGCTCATCCTCTGCAATCAGGATATCTATAGCCAACACTCCCCCCAGGCTCGCGGTCTCCCCTCCGCGAGCCGACGCAGTAGAGCGCAATCAGCGTCGATCGCCAAGGCCGAATTCGCTCGGCACCAGAGGCAGTCGCGTTGCAGTCTGCGGACCGCCCGGCGCGAGCATCTCCTCCTGGCGCGAAGGACAGGCCCGCCGCGTGCACAATCTGCAGGTCGGCCCCACAGGCACGTCGCCTTCGGCATCTTCGAGGTCGAGCCCTGTGGCATAAACCGTCTGGTCCGCATGCAGGATATCGCAGGCCAGCATGATCGAGATGTAAGTCGGGGGCTCACGAAAAGCGCCGGCACGTCTTTGCAGCGACCGTGCGAGAAACAGGTAGCGCGATCCATCCGAAAACCGCACCGTCTGCCGCACAAGGCTGTCGGGTTGCCGAAACGCGCCATAGATCGCCCAGAGCGGGCAGGCGTGACCCGAATTGGGCAGCAAAAGCCCCGGCAAGGGAAAATGCTTGGTCAGCCGCCCCGCGGGATCGGAACGGAGAAAGCCGAAAGGAATGCCGTCCTCTCCCGGCCGCCTGAGCGAAACGAGCCTGTGCGCCACCTGCTCGAAACTGCCGTTGAAACTCTGCCGGAGCTGATCGATGTCGTACCGGCAGGTCTCTGCCGCGGCAAGAAATGGCGAATAGGGAAACACGATGGCGCCCGCCAGATACGAGCCGAGCGCCCGCGCCGCGAGTCGCCGCGTCGTCTCGTTCGTCAAAGCCGCAGCATCGAGCGTCAGGCGCAACACGTCGTTCGCCGCCAGTTCCCCGAGAAGCCGCGCCAGCTGAAATTGCCGCGTCGCTAATGTCGTCGCCCCTTGAAACCATATCGTGCGCGTTTCCGCATCGTATCGATACTGCCCCGGAAACTCGTCTACCCCGGGGGAGCCGCCGATACGCGTCATGACCCCGAACCGGCTTTCAAGCGTTTCGATCAACAGCGCTGGACCGAACCGACCCTGCGCGTCCAGTTCCCGCCGCAGCTCCTTCGCCACCGTTTCGAGCTGCGGGAAGTAATTGTGCTGCTCGATGATCAGGTCATCGATCTCACGCAGCGCCGAGGCTTTCCCCGCCACTCGGCTGCTGACCTCGAACTGACCGATGAGGCTCCGCGCCACATCGCCTAGAGCCTTCGACTCGCGTCCGATAGCCGCGAGAAATCGCTGGCGCTCACCTTCGTCGAGATCGGCCACGTCTTCGAGGATTTCCGCGCTTGACCGTACCGCCGTGATCCCCGACAGGATCTGATGCAGCAATTGGCTCAAGAGCGGATCGGACCGCAGCCGGTCGGCATAGGCATCGGCGCTCGCGACCGCACCTGAATAGGCCCGGTGCAGCCGGGCGATGGCATGCGCACTGGCCGGATACTGCGCCACCAGCGAGCGCCGCTCATCGGGCTGGAAATCAAGCGATTCGATGATCGGATCGGCATAGGCTTCTTCGAGATCCTGCAGCAATTTCTGTTCTGCATCGCCCGTCAGGTCCGCCATTTCGATCTGCAGATGCTGCGCTACCCGCTGCAGCAGCGTCCCGCCGATATCGCGCTTGTTGTTCTCGATAAGGTTCAGGTAGCTCGGTGAAATGCCGATCACGCGCGCCAGCGCCGCCTGAGAAATCTTGAGCGATTTCCTGCGGTTGGAGATTCGAAACCCGATCGGCGCGCGCATGACCGCTCCCTTCCCCGGAACTGCCGTTGCAAACGAATTTACAGAAGCTGCAGCTTCTCAGATAAAGTATTTACAGAATTGTTGTGCGTTTACAAAGGGATATTGCGAGCGTTTTCAATTGCGGCAAATATTGGTCACCGCTGAGGCATTGGCAAAGCACCAAAGCCCTTCGGCAAAGGAGGAGACCAATGACTATTTTCAAGCGTGGCGTGTCGCGACGCCGTGTCCTGCAGACCGGCCTTGCCGGCATTATCGGCTCGGGCGTCGCCCCTCTCGTTTTCACCAAGGGCGCCTGGGCCCAGGAGTTCTGCAACAATCCCACCGGCGATACCGTCACTTTCGGCCTAAACCTGCCCCTGACCGGCACCTATGCCGAAGAAGGCGCGGACGAGCAGAAGGCCTATGAGCTCGCCATCGCTCACCTCAATGGCGAGGGCGACGGCGGCCTTCTCAATGTGCTCACTCCCTCGGCGCTGAAGGGCAATGGCATCCTGGGCAAGAAGGTCGCCTTCGTATCCTCGGACAGCCAGACCAAGTCCGACGTGGCCCGCGCCGGCGCTACCCGCATGATCGAGCGCGATGGCGCCATCATGATCACCGGCGGTTCGTCCTCGGGCGAAGCCATCGCCGTTCAGGGCCTCTGTCAGGAAATGGGCGTCATCTTCATGGCGGGCCTGACCCATTCCAACGACACCACGGGCAAGGACAAGCGCCGCTACGGCTTCCGCCACTTCTTCAATGCCTACCAGTCCGGCATCGGCCTTGGTCCCGTGCTTGGCCAGGAATACGGCGCCGACCGTCGCGCCTACCACCTGACCGCCGACTACACCTGGGGCTGGACCCAGGAAGAATCGATGAAGGAAGCCACCGAAGCCCTGGGCTGGGAAACCGTCGCCGCCGTCCGCACCCCGCTCGGCGCCACCGACTATTCCCAATATCTGACGCCGATCCTTAACTCCGGCGCCGATGTGCTGATCCTCAATCACTACGGCCTCGACATGGTGAACTCTCTCACCCAGGCCGTGCAGTTCGGCATGCGTGACCGCCAGGCCAACGGCAAGGACTTCCAGATCGTCACCCCGCTGATTTCCGAACTCATGGCCAAGGGTGCAGGCGAAAGCGTCAAAGGCATTTTTGGCACGTCGAACTGGCACTGGAATCTGCAGGACCCCGGCTCGGTCGCCTTCACCAAGTCCTTCGGCGCTGCCTATGGCACGCCGCCTTCGCAGGCCGCGCACACCGCCTATGTCCAGGCCCTGCTTTATGCAGACGCTGTCGAGCGCGCCGGCACCTTCTATCCGCCCGAAGTCATCAAGGCGCTGGAAGGCTTCGAATTCGACGGCATGGGCAATGGTCGCACGCTTTATCGCGCCGAAGACCACCAGTGCATGAAGTCGATCCTCGTCGTCCAGGGCAATGAAAGCCCCACCAGCGAGTTCGACGTGCTCAACGTGGTCCAGGAAGTCGATCGCGACGTCACCACCTACGACCCGAGCATTTTCGGTGGCGATCTCGGCCCGGCCGAACCGGTCCCGATGTGCGCTTGATCGGTAGCTGCCCCGCGAGCGGGGCAGTCTTTCCTCAGCAGACCTCATCCTGAGCCCGTCGAAGGACGAGGTCGTGCCTCCAGAGCCTGTCGTGCCACGCATCTTGGCTTCGACGGGCTCACCATCAGGCTACTATTCTTTCGGTCGCCCCGGAGCATCCGATGTTTGAAGTCATCTTTCTGCAATTCCTCAACGGGCTCGATAAAGGCGCGGCCTATGCCCTGATCGCCCTTGGCCTAACGCTGGTGTTCGGCACCCTTGGCGTCGTCAACTTCGCCCATGGCGCCCTCTTTATGCTCGGCGCCTTTTGCGCCGTTACCGTGCGCATGTTCCTCACCATGGAAACCGTCACCGTCGATCCCGAACGCCTATCACCCTGGGGCACGCCGCTCGAGGTGCGCGAGCCACTGGTCCAGGCCTGGCTGGGCGATTTCGGCGCGGTGCTCGTCAATTATTCCGTGCCGCTCTCGATCCTGATCACCATTCCGATCATGCTTCTGGTGGGCATTGCGCTCGAGCGCGGTATCATCAAGCACTTCTACAAACGCCCCCATGCAGAACAGATCCTTGTCACTTTCGGTCTCGCCATCGTGGCGCAGGAGGTTATCAAGTCGATCTTCGGGCCCAACCCTATTCCCCAGCCCATGCCTACTGATCTGCGTGGCGCGGCCGATATCGGCGCCTTCCTCGGCATGCAGGCCAATGTCATCACCTATCCGCTCTGGCGCCTGATCTATTTCGTTTTCGCCGGTGTCGTGATTGGCGGCGTATTCGCGTTCCTTCAATTCACCACCTTCGGAATGGTGGTCCGCGCCGGCATGGCGGATCGCGAGACCGTCGGTCTCCTGGGCATCAATATTGATCGTCGCTTCACCATCATGTTCGGCCTTGCCGCCGTCGTCGCCGGCATGGCCGGGGTCATGTACACGCCCCTCCTCCCACCCAATTACCACCTGGGCATGGACTTCCTTGTCCTTTCCTTCGTGGTGGTGGTCGTGGGTGGCATGGGTTCCCTGCCCGGCGCCGTCGCCGCAGGTTTTCTCCTCGGCATCCTGCAAAGCTTTGCATCCATGAACCAGGTCAAGGCCATCATCCCCGGCATTGACCAGATCATCATCTACCTCGTGGCCGTCGTCATTCTCCTGGTCCGCCCCCGTGGGCTCATGGGCCGGCGCGGTGTGATGGAGTCCTGACATGAACAATCTCATGCCCCGCAACGACCTCTTTCTTCTTCTCGGCTTCACCGCCGTGGTCCTGACCATGCCGATCTGGCTGGCTCCGTTCGGCGCCGGTTACCCCGATCTGCTGCAGCGCTTCATGATCTTCGGCATCTTCGCTGTCGGCTTCAACATCCTCTTTGGCCTCACCGGCTATCTCAGCTTCGGCCATGCCGCCTTTTTCGGCGTGGGCTCCTATGCCGCCGTCTGGTCGTTCAAGCTTTTGACGCTCGACGCCATCCCGGCCATGATCTTCGCCGTCCTGATCTCGGGCCTTTTCGCCCTGCTGATCGGCTTCTTGTGCCTTCGCCGCTCCGGCATCTACTTCTCGATCCTGACGCTGGCCTTCGCGCAAATGAGCTACAACCTTGCCTATTCGGTTTTGACGCCTATCACCAATGGCGAAACCGGCCTTCAGCTGACCATCAACGACCCGCGCGTCCTCGATGCCGCCATGGGTCAGGGCTTTGCCGGCCAGCCGGTGCCCACCCTTCTTGGCCAGCAGATGTCGGGCTATGCCGGATTCTACTTCTGCGCCGGCTTCCTCATCCTGTCGTTCTTCATCGCCCAGCGCATTGCCGGCTCACCCTTCGGCATGATGCTCAAGGCCATCAAGTCCAATCAGACCCGCATGCAGTTCACCGGCTTCAACACCCGCCCCTATGCGCTGTCGGCCTTCGTTATCTCGGGCATGTATGCCGGTCTTGCCGGTGCCCTGCTTGCCGTCACCGATCCGCTTGCCGGTGCCGAGCGTATGCAGTGGACCGCATCCGGCGAGGTCGTGCTCATGACCATCCTCGGCGGCGTCGGCACCCTTGTCGGCCCGGTGATCGGCGCCTGGATCATCAAATATTTCGAAAACATTCTGTCCGCGCTCAACGACAACATCCTCGCTCGCTTCTGGAGCTTCCTGCCCGACGGCGTGGCCGATGTAGTGGTCAAGGTCACCAGCAAGTTCGTGGGCGATGGCTGGCACCTTACACTGGGCCTTGTTTTCGTGATCATCGTGATCTTCCTGCCCGGCGGCATCATGGAAGGCGTGCGCCGGCTGGCAGCGCTGTTCCGCCGCTCCGGCTCCTCAAGCGCCAAGCCCAGCGCCCGCACCCAACCTGCAGAATAGGACGAACGAAAATGGCACAACCAAATGTCGTCCTGCACGTCGCAGATGTTCACAAGCGCTTCGGGGGACTTCACGCCCTCGCCGACATCGACCTTCAGGTGGAAGAGGGCAAGACACACGCCATTATCGGGCCTAACGGAGCCGGCAAATCCACCCTGCTCAACGTCATCATCGGCAAGCTCCCGCCATCGAGCGGCCAGGTCGTGTTCGATGGCACTGTGCTCACCGGCCGCAAACCCTTCCAGATCAACCAGCTCGGCATTGCCCGTGTCTTCCAGACGCCCGAGATTTTCGCCGACCTGTCCGTCCTCCACAATGTCATGATTCCGGCCCTCGCCAAGCGCGACGGCATGTTCACCCTCAACATGCTCCGTTCGCTCGATAGCGAAACCGGCATTCGCGCCGAAGCTGAGCACATGCTCGAAGATGTGGGCATGATCAATCGGCGCGATATGCTCGCCGGCAGCTTGAGCCGAGGCGATAAGCGCCGCATGGAATTGGCCATGTGCCTCATCCAGCACCCGCGCCTCTTGCTCCTCGACGAGCCAACCGCCGGCATGAGCCGTCACGACACCAACACCACCATCGAGCTTCTCAAGAAAATCAAGAGCCGCGGCATGACCAAGGTCATCATCGAGCACGACATGCACGTCGTCTTCTCGCTGGCCGATAAGATTTCCGTGCTCGCCCAGGGCCGCATCATCGCCGATGGCTCGCCCGACGACGTTCGCGGCAATCCCAAGGTCCAGGAAGCCTATCTCGGAGGGGCGCATTGATGAGTGCCATCGCCATGACATCGGAAACGACCGTCAGCCACGCTGCGACACACGATACCACGCGTCCCTTCTTCTCGGTGCGCGACATGCACGCCTATTACGGCGAAAGCTATATCGTCCAGGGCGTCTCGCTCGATATCCGCAAAGGCGAAATCCTCGCCCTTCTGGGCCGCAATGGCGCGGGCAAAACCTCGACGCTGCGCACCATTGCCCGCACCGACAATCCCCAGATGCGGCAGGGTGAGATTTGGCTCGATGGCCTGCCCGTCCACCAGATGAAGAGTTTCGAAGCCGCTCGTGCCGGCATCCAGCTCGTCCCCGAAGACCGCCGCATCATTCAAGGCCTGACGGTCGAGGAAAACATCGCCCTCGCCAAGGTTTCTCCTGGAAATGGCTGGAGCCTTGAACAAATCTACGAAAGCTTTCCACGCCTTGCCGAGCGCCGCACCCAGGAAGGTGTCACCCTTTCTGGCGGCGAGCAGCAGATGCTCGCCATCGCCCGCGCCCTGGCCCGCGATCTTAAATTGCTGCTGCTCGACGAGCCCTATGAGGGCTTGGCCCCCGTCATCGTTCAGGAGATCGAGCGCATCCTCCACTCCATCAAACCCATGGGCATCACGACCATCATCGTCGAACAAAACGCTGTCGCCGCCCTCAAGCTCGCTGATCGGGCCGTCATCCTCGACACGGGCGAAGTGGTCTTTGCCGGCACCGCCAAGGAGGTGCTCGATAACGCCGAACTGCGGCACGAATACCTGGCGATCTGATCGCCTGTCTGTTCGCGGATCTCCCACCCTCTCAGTGACAGCCGGTCAGTGAGAAAACACCACGTAATCCCGCGAAAGCGGGAATCCCCCGCCACCGAGATTCCCGCTTTCGCGGGAATGACATCGTGGGTGCGAAAAGAATTGGCCCTCCGGCCTCTGAACTACCCTGGATCCTTCGAATCTAAAGGCATGATGCCGATTTCACCCTCTCCCCTTTGGAGGGTCCAGGGTATGTCCCCCTCAGGTTCGCTGACGGCAATGGTCACGCCTTCGCCTTCCAGCACATCCCGCACCTCGCGCGCTAGGTCCACAGCGCCCGGCGTATCCCCATGCAAGCAGATCGAGCGCGCCTTCGACTTCAGCACCGTCCCATCGATTGCCACGATTTCACCCGACATCGCCAACCGCAGGCAGCGCGCGATCACCGCTTCGACATCCTCTATGACCGCGCCTTCCGCCGTGCGGGGCACGAGGAGTCCCTCGCCCGTATAAGCTCGGTCGGCATAGGCCTCTCGGATCAACGGCGCGCCCACGGCCTTGGCCGCCCGCACCTGCTCACTATTTTCGAGCGCCAGCACCGCCATTTTCGGATCCATGGCCTGCACGGCGGCAAACACCGCAACTGCCATGGCGCGCTCTTCAGCCGTCTGGTTCGCCAGCGCTCCATGCAGCTTCACATAGGCGAGCGGCACATCGACCTCGCTCGCAATATGCCGGATCAGAAACATCTGGTTCCGCACCTGCCCGATCAGTTGCTCGAGTGGCAGGATCAGCCTGAACCGTCCGAAGCGCGGTTTGTCCGCATAGCCCGGATGAGCGCCCGCCCGCACCCCACGCGCCTTGCACAGTTTAAGCACATGCCGGATCGTTCCGGCATCTCCGGCGTGCCCGCCGCAGGCGATCGAAGCGCTCGACACGATTTTGAGCAGATCCTCGTCCGTGCCCATGCCTTCGCCAAGATCGGCATTAAGATCGATGCTGTTCATACCGTCCCACCCCGCAGCAGCGCCTGCGCATGCTCGAGGCGTACCGGCGCGAAAGCAACTTCGCTATTGGGCCTGAGCTGGAAGAACCGGTCAAGATCGGCAGAAATCACGGTCCCGATCCGCGGATAACCCCCGGTCGGCTGATGGTCCCGTCCCAGCACGATCGGGGTACCGTCGCCAAGGACCTGGATGTCCCCGCACACCACGGGATCGGACACGAGCGACAGGATCCCGGCCGTACCGAACACGCCCGCTTCGTCACGCAGCCTGACGCCCATGCGGTCCATCATCGAGGTGACCCGAAACCGTTCGGTGACGAACATCTGCCGCACCGCATCGGAGAAAATCTCCGCATGCAATCCCCAGATAAAGCGGATCGGCCCCTCCACCACCTCTGCTACATCGTCGACCAAAGGCACCGCGCCATTTCCCAGGATTCCGATCTCGTCTCCTGCCTCAAGCACCCGCCCACCCAACCCTCCGATACGCGCCCTCAAATTCGTTGCGCGGCTTCCGAGCACCGGCGCGATGTCGAGTTCGCCCGCAAACCGCACATAGCCGTAATTTCCCGCCGGTCCGGGCAAAATCGTCAGCTGGTCGCCCGCTCTCAGAAGTCCATTGCCCGGCCAAGCCTGCGCCGTCTCATTCACCGCAACAGCGAATTGTCCCCCTGCCCAGCCCACCGAAACCTCGCCTTCGAGCACCGAAAACGCGATCCCCAGCATCGAAAACTCGATTCCTGCGCCCGCCCCGTCTCCAGCTAGAGGCCCCGCCTCGCCGAAAGCGACGCGATCCATCGGCCCCGAGGCGCTGATGCCAAGTTCGAGCTGACCGAAACGGCCGCTATCCTGCACGCTCGTTATCGGCCCGCTCCGATCGATCCTGATCCGCGCCGCCATCACCATGTCTCGAACCGGATTGTATCGCCCGCCCGCACTGCAGTGGGCGGAGAGGCTCCAAGCTCGAAATTGCGCAGATCCGACCTGCCGATCACATGCCAACCTGTCGGAATGTCGGTGGCAGCAATCGCCGTTTGTCCCGCCGCAAAAAGCACAGCTCCCGCCGGCACCACCGGCCGAACGGCGCTGCGCCGCGGCACCACCATGCCCTCACCGTGGAAACCACAATAAATGAAGCCGGGGGCAAAACCCGTCGCGAGCACCCGAAGCGGCGCCTCATTGTGTCGCGCGGCAAACCTCTCCCGCGAGAGCGCCAGCGTTTCGCAGACCTCCGCCAGATCCGCCCCATCGAAGCGCACGCGCACCAGATGCTCCCGGCCCTCGCTATCCTGACCCAAGCCATGAACGATAAGCCGGATTTCACCTGCAATATCTGCAAAGCGCGTGCTGGACGAATCGTAGCGCACGAGAACCGAAACCAGGCTCGGCACCACCTCGATCACGCCGCCCATTTTAGCCTGCTGCGCGGCGCGGGCAAAGGCGACAGCCCTTCGGTTCGCCACATCGTCCAGTCGGTTGCCGAAGCGCACCACAAGCGCGCTGTCGCCCAGCGCCTGGATCATTGGACGATCGTGCGAAATGGAAATCTGGCCGGCCATACCCCCTCCGGTCTCGCTACCCTGCCGGAGCCGAGTCCTTGCGGACTCGCTCTGCCCCGTCAAGGCGAATTGGAGGTGCGGCGCAGGGCCGGCAAATCAGGCGTCAGAAAAAGCGACGCCCATCAACAAACGGAGTACTGGCACTAATTGGGATCGCGACCCTCCTGCTCAACCACCGCTTCAAACAGTTCGCGAACCTGGCCTGCGCCGATGGTTTCGATTGCCACGGCCGCAATGGCCGCAAACAATTCTGCGATTTCCTGGGGATCGGTGATTTCGGCGTCGTCTTCGTCGGCGTCAGCGTTGATCAGGGTAAACACGGTACGCGCCTCCAGTAGAGCGCTTTCGGGAAAAGTGAGAACCACTTCTCTGATCCGAAAACGCGATCCAAGAACCTGGGGCTGTCGAGCGTTTCAGAGAAACGTCATCCGTCCCCAGTGCCTAACACAACCAGTGTGAGACGATTCCCGTTACGGAATAAATAACGGAAAGTTCCATGCCGGGACATTCGAGCGATTGCCAGAAGCGTCAGCCTCTCTTACTCTTCCCCGGCCTCGAGCTTGTCGAGATAGGCCTCGATGTCGTCGATCGTTGCCGAAAATGGTTTGGGCACATCACCATAGACGATCGCAAAAGTTTCGTCGTGCCGCAGCGCATGGCCGCCGGGCTGTCCCAGTGTCTTGATCTTTTCCGAAGTCAAAATGGTCAGACCATAGCGTGCCGCAAGGCGCTTCATGCGCCGCATGCGCGATGCGTCAAATTCCTTGCGGCTCATGCCAGTCTCCACTTTGCTTGCAGCACCCGCTCTAGCCCTAGTCGCCCGGTGCGTCAATTTGCAGATCGACAGGGGCGCCCCGCTGGTCTTGAACCCTTCTGGCATCCTCTCCGGAGAAGTTGGTCTGCATGGATTCTCTCCCCTTTTTCCTCCTCGGCGTCGTCTGCCTCGCGGTCGCACTCAGCGGCGCCTTCATGGCCCGCGGCATCTATCGAAATCGCCATCGTGGCGAGCAGGACGGGCAGGATCAAGTCTGACGCGCCTGACGCAGACCGGAATGCTCCTCGGGCTCGGCCAGCCAAGCAACGAGTGTGCTCCCTGTCACACTGATCAAGCCAGCCGCCATGCTTACCGCTCAGGGCTCGCCAATGTGCCGGCCCAATCGTGCCAATAGGCTGCCACTTCCGAGGTCTGCTTGATGACACGGTCGGGCGCGGAGGGCGCAAGCCAGAGATCGAGGCGATAGCGATCCACTGGTACCTCGGTGATATTGGTGTCGAGCGCGTTGGCCTCCTCCATGTCGACGCCATAACACCGCGCCCTGTACTCGCCGCTCGGCACGGCTATACGCACGCCTTGATCAGCACCCCATTCCATCAGGGTGATCTCGCCTCGCGGTGCACGAAACGACACCTCAACGACCTCTTCCCACTCCTGATCGAGCTCTGGCGCAGCATCGAACAGGTTTACCGTCAGGCCAACTGGGCCGGTGTGAAGACCGGTGACCAGGAACAGAATTTCGGACGCTGCTGCGCCACATAGCCCATTGCTCTGCCCGATGAAGCTGTTTTCCATATTGCCGTCGAACGCACCATCCAGTTCGACATAGGCCTGCCCGTACTGCAGTTGGACTATTCCGGCGAAAAGCTCGATCATGATATGTCTCCCGCTTCCTGGTTGTCGCGCGCGTTCTGCTGCTTGCGAACCCAGCACCAGAACGGGTCCTCGGAACTCTCGTCGAATTCGCCCGGAACGTCCCCCAATATCTGCGCTGCCGTTTCGGGTATCACTACGCCGAAGCGGTCGCTCACCCAGGCGCGGAAGGCCAGATTGCGGCCGGATCTGCGAGGCGGAGCGGTTGGCTGGCTCAACCCTTCGTCGCTGATCTCCTCGTAGCCGATCGCGAGAAGCCGCAAAAAGTCGAGCGGCGTCTGGCCGAGCAGGCACACAAGCCCCTCCGACCCCAGATGCACGATCCGCTGAGTGCCCTCGTCGTCGAGCCAGAAAGCGGCATGGGATCCATCGCTTCCCGTGCGCGCGAAAGGAACAAGCCTCTCTTCGATGTTGCGAACGACATCGCCGAACCAGGCCCTGCCATCGTCTCGCGCCTGTTGCGGTGTAGCGACCCGGAACAAGATCGCGGTGATGAGGCCCGCCTGGACATCGTCCTCCGATCCCAACAGACCCAGCTTGTCGCCCGGAAAAGCTCCGCTTGGCATGAAGAAGTCCTGGGCTTCCATCCAATCGAAGGCCTCACGGAATTCGGACGGCAGAACCATTCCCGGCGGCAACCGACCTGCCATTTCCTGGGCATATCCCATCAAAATCTCCCTTCTTGTCTATATTGGACGGCGTAGTGAACTGCGCAGCGTATATCTATTGCCCGAAGCCGCCCCGAGTTCCCGCTGCTGGACCTTTAAACTTCTTCGGCGCAGGGCGCGGCAGAGGCCAGCTCGACGGCACGAAGCGCGATGGCATTCTTGAATCTGTGGCCCGGCCCGATGCCCGTCATCTGTTGACCAGCGACAAATCACGGCCTACCAATCGCTGCATGAAGATCGGGAACAGCTTTGTCGTAGTAGGTCGGCGCATGGGCACGGCAGCATAGCTGCCAGGCGAAAGCACCCATGCGCGGTAAATTCAGCCCCAAGCGGGGCTTTTTTATTGCCTGTTCACCCTTCATGCTCAGCGGTCATCATTGTGCGAACTGCATCCTCCAAGCCACGGCTTTCGACGCTGATCCTCGTGTCAGCACTCGCCATTCTACCCATCAACTTCTTTCTACCCTCGCTGCCGGCCATGGCCAGCGAGTTCGATGTCCCCTACGGATTGATGGGTCTGTCCCTGGCGGCATACGCCGCAGTGTCGGCATGCCTTCAACTGGTTCTTGGTCCCCTGTCCGACCGGCTCGGTCGCCGTCCGATCGTCCTGTGGGCGCTGGCGATATTCATTGTCGCGACGATCGGCTGCGCCATGGCACCCGATGCGGACACTTTTCTTGCCTGTCGAATGGTACAAGCCATAATTGCTCCGACATATGCGGTATCGCTTGCCGTCATTCGCGATACTACCAGCAGGGATCAGGCAGCAGCCCAGTTTGGCTACCTGGCCATGGCCTGGGCCTTGGCGCCAATGCTTGGGCCAACCCTGGGTGGACTACTGGATCAGGCGTTCGGTTGGAGATCCAGCTTCTATGCCCTGGCGGTCCTCGGGGGTGTGGTTTTGATCTTGTGCTGGACCGACTTGACGGAAACCAACGACACCCCACACAGCACAATAGCCGAACAGTATCGGGCCTATCCCGAACTCCTCGGCTCGAAGCGTTTCTGGGCGTACTGCGTCTGCATGGCTTTCTCGGTGGGTGCCTTTTATGCCTTCCTGGCCGGTGCCCCGCTGGCAGCTTCCGCCTTCGATTTGTCGCCCGCGATTCTCGGTCTTTACATGGGATCGATCACCGGTGGTTTCATGGCCGGCAGCTTTCTCGCCGGGCGGCTGGCCGGCAAGATAGGATCGACGACCTTGTTGGTTGCTGGAAGGATCCTGGCCTGCGCTGGTCTTCTGTTCGGTCTGGCACTCCATTTCGCCGGCGTCTGGCATGTGCTGGCCTTGTTTGGGCCCTGCCTGTTTGTTGGCGTTTCGAACGGCCTGACGCAACCGAGCGCCAATGTTGGTGCGATGTCCGTGCGTCCGAACCAGACGGGAAGTGCTGCCGGCTTGGCCGGTGCGATCACGGTGGCGGGAGCTTCCATCATGGCTGCGTTCGCGGGCGCGGTTTTGACCGAAGAGAACGCCCGGCCTGGCCTATTCGTAGTGATGCTCGCCTCGGCCGCAGCCGCCCTCTGCGCAGCCCTACTCGCCCGAAATCTCGAAAGTCCTAAACCCGTTTCGATCTAGGCGATTGTGGCGACTGCAGCTGTCATCATGTTGCAGGCCGTGCGCATAGGCTTCGATATCGCACTGTCGGCGCATCGGCGCGGCCTCGTCCTCAACCAGTTTCTTACCCAGCACATGGCAAATGCCCGCTGCGAAAGGTCAAGAGGAGTGGAACACACAACGAAAAGCGGGCATTTTCGATCAAGCCATTGGCGGGTGGGGAGGGATTCGAGTTCCCACTGCACCCCCAGTGGATCCGGGCATTTCAGACATGCTGTGTTACACAGTTTGTTGCACAGTTGGCCGTCCAAAAATCGGCTCTGTCTGACCGCACTCACGCTCGTCGGCGGGGTGTGAGATGACGGACAATCTGAACCTGGGCGACGCTATCAGCAAGGCAGTGGCCGCAAAACTCGATGCCGCGTTTGTCGAGAAAGAAGTTGAAGCTCGGGTCGCCAGACTGGTGACCGATGCTGTCGATAGCGCACTGCGCTCCTACAGCAAGACCGGCAAGCTCATTCAGGAAAAAGTGGAAGAGGCCCTCGAAGTGCCCGGTCTCGACCTACCCTCCTACGGGCAAGTCGTCGCGACGATGTTGAAGGCCCAAATCGAAGCACGAGTGGCCGAACTAGTTGCTGGTCGCTTGGCTGAGGATGTGGATGCGCTTCTCAAGCTCGCGCCGAAAACGATCAAGCTCTCAAAGATCGCCGAGGAGATGCTCAAGGAGCACGATAACGAGGCTTGGGGTGATCTGATCACCGTCATTGTCGAGCGCTCGGACTATGGCGGCACATGGATCTCTCTTGATGAGCAGACCCACTACGAGGATCGCCAAAAGTACGAGACGAGACACCGGCTGCTTGTTAGCAGCAACGGGACGATCAGCGCCCTGACCGTCGACAAGCGCGACATCAAGAACACCCAGCACTATGGGCCGATCTATGGCCTGGCCCAGCGTCTGCGCGCCTACTACGCCGCCCAAACGATCATAGAGATCGACGAGGACAACGTCGTCATCGGGCGGGGGGACTACTGATGACCCAGCTCCCCTTTAAGCGCCAGACCGTCGACATGGAAACCGGCAAGGTCACCGCGACCGATACAGTTTCCTTCAACATCCTGCCACCGCCGGCGGACACCTGCCAGGAGTGCGGGGTGAAGCACGATCCCGCACAGCCGCACAACGCCCAATCCCTGCACTACCAGTATTCGTTCTACGCCAAGAACGACGGCCGCTGGCCGACCTGGATTGATGCCATGGCGCATTGCTCTGAGGAGGTGCGCGAACACTGGACGGCAGAGCTCACCCGACTTGGGGTGGACGTAGCCGGCGGGAAGATCGCGCCTTGACCCCCTCCCGCATCATCGTCACCGGCCTCGGCCGCTGCGGCTCCAGCCTTACCATGCAGATGCTGGCGGCCGGCGGAATGCCTTCCGTCGGTAGATACCCAGACTTCGAGGTCGATCGTGCCACTCCAGACAGCATCACCGAAGCCTGGCTCAAAACCCAGACCGGCGCCGTGAAGGTGCTAGACCCCCATCGGATCCGGCCGCACCTTTTGGGACTACCCGATCAGCGTATCATCTGGCTTGCGCGAGATATGCGTGAACAGGCAAAGAGCCAGGCAAAGTTCCTACGGATTGCAGCTGGCCGTGCAGTCAATCGGCAGCAGGCCAAGGGTTTGGAGCGTTTGCTACGCAGCGACACCGCGACGTGCCACCGCCTCCTGTCGACCTTGCCCATTCCCGTCCTGCGCCTGACCTTTGAGCATCTGATCACCCATCCGGAGGGTGCTGCAAGCACCATTGCGGCTTTCGTGGCGCCGCTCTGGCTTGATGTAGGCGCGATGGCGCGTGTCGTCGTTCCAAGATCCGGCGCATGCCTGCCAGACATGCTCGAGCTGTCGCTCCTGGACGGTGCGGCATGACCTACGCCCCCGGCATCTATTTCGCCAACGAGCTCGGCACGCTATCGCGCTGGGAAGTGGTCAACTTTCTTTACTCAGTTCAGGGCTCGGTCTGCCTGATCTGCAACCACTACCTGCGCCGGGCCGAAGCCACCATCGACCATGTCGTGCCGCGCGCCCAGGGCGGTGCCCACCACATCCTCAACTGGGCTTTGGCCCATAGCCACTGCAATAGGTGGAAGGGCCACCGCATGCCGACGTTTGAGGAGTTCAAGCGTCACCGGCAACTGGTAAAGCGCATCCGGAACCAGCTGTTCAAGATCAAGGTGTCGCACTTCGTCAGCCGCGTTCGACGTGTCCTGAGGTGCCGTCCATGAGTCCCCCCGAGCTACCTCCCCCGTTCAGCATCCCGCCCGAGCTCCGAGTTCCGGTCGAGCGCGTAATGCAGCAGATGCGAACTGAAATCATCGATGCGGCCGACATGCTGCAGGGCCTCGGCCTACCTGCCGATCAGGCGTTCACTGTCGTCGTTCATCACAGCGTCCGGACAGCCTGTGCCATGGCAATGGACGTCGCCATCGCTGACGGACGCGAGCCCAACCTTGCCAACTGGCAGGCTGCCACCACCGAGACCTTCAACAAGGTCTTGGAACGGTGGCACCAACTTACCGAATCTGGAGAACCGCCTGATGCGTGACATCATGGTCGACATTGAAACCCTCGGCACCACCGCCGGCAGCCCTATCTTGAGCATAGCCGCGATCGCCTTCGACGCAGAAACGCAAGCTTGGGGCGAAGAATTTCAGGCCAACATCGACCCGGCCACTGCCTTGGCTCCAGGCATGGCGATCGACATCAAGACCGTCGCCTGGTGGATGGAGCAGAGCGAGGAGGCCCGCTCCGCTGCCTTCACGGGCACCATGCCCCTGCGCGACGCGCTCGACGGCTTCGCCCAGCTCATCAAGCAGCACCAGCCTGAACGCGTCTGGGCCAAGCCTCCCTCCTTCGATCTGGTCATTCTGGAAGCTGCCTACCGCGCCTTTGGGCAGGAAGCGCCATGGCACTACCGCACCCCGCGCGACATGCGCACCTTGACCGATTTCGCCATTTTCACGCGCAAGACGACGCCATCGCACATCGCGATCGAGGACGTGCGCGACCAGATCGGCGTGGTCATGGAGTGCTATGCGCGCCGCGCTGATCTCATGGACGCCGCGGGGGTGAAGCTAACATGACCGCCCCCATGACCCTCGATCGCGCGCTCGAGATTGTCGGCGCCATCGCTGACCGATACATCGCCAGCGAGATCAATCCCGACCACGAGCTGGGTTCGCTTGAAGGCGTCAGCCTCCGTGACATGCTCGACGCGTGCGACATCGTCCAGGCCGAGAACATCAGCAAGAGCGGCGGCGCGCGCACTATTCACGTCGTTCCCGATCCCCGCCTGATTGCCGCCGTCTACGCCTTCGAAAACTACCAGCCCTCTCGCACGGCTATCCTCTCGGTGCGCCAGCCGGGCGGCCACCTCAGGATGATGGCGGTCATCAACCAGCGCCCAAACCCCATGCACGCCGCAAACGAGGACGCAGCATGACCGCTCGTTTTGGACGCAACAAGCGCCGTGCTGCGCGCGAAGCTGTGGCGCAGGCGAATGCTGAACTGGAAGAGGCTAAGGCCGCTGCCGAGAGGGCGTCTGCACTGGCCGACCATCTTTATCAGCGAGCCTACAACGCTGAGCGCCTACTTGGAGAGGTCAAGGAGCGCCTGATCCGTGCAGTTGGCGCAGAAAGCGCGTTGCTCCCTCTCGATCTGCAACCCAAGCGCAAGCGGCCTCGAGAGGCCTGGGCACGAAGGCATCCGATTAAGCGGGATCTTGATGGGTTCATGGCCATGAGCGCGGTGCCCGGCCCCTTGTCTCTCGACATGGCTGGGGACGTCGTAGACCTATTTCGACTTGTAACGATCATCGAGCGCCACCCATACGACTTCAGCAAGCTGGTGCGATTCCAAGATAGTGGCGAAGACCACCGACGCGGATTTAGCCGTCGTGCTACCTGGATTTCAGCGCATGCCCTCCGCGACATCGGCATTATGGGAAGCGACTATCTTTCTCTTGTCGAAACCATCGCCCGCGACCTGATTGAACATCCCCCTCAGGAACATCGGGGATGAACGACCTCTTCACCCCCGTTGCAGATCCCGCGACCTTCTCCCCATGCCGCACTTGGCGCTATCGCCTTGAACGCCGCTGGGGCGACGGCGCCCAGGTGGCCTTCATCATGCTCAACCCGTCCACCGCAGACGAGGAGAACAACGACCCGACCATTCGGCGCTGCATCTCCTATGCCAAGCACTGGGGCTTCGGCGGCCTACTGATCGGTAACATCTTTGCCTTCCGCTCCACCGACCCCAAGGGCCTCTATTCCGCGCCTGACCCGATCGGGCCTGAGAACGATGACTGGCTAGACACCATCGCCAACCAGGCCGCAGCCATCGTCTGCGGCTGGGGCGTCCATGGTGCATATCAAGCCCGTGGGCGCGCGGTGCTCGATCGCCTCAGCCACCGCAAGCCTATGGCTTTGAAACTGACCGCCGACGGTCACCCGGGCCACCCCCTTTATCTGCGCAAAGATCTCGAACCGGAGCCAATCCAATGACCAAAGAACCTATTCCCGTAGAGCGGATAGATGAGATGCAGCTCGGCCGTTTCGATCATCACCCCGATCCAGCCATTGATTTCGAGATCGAGGTGCAGAGCCTTGAGGCGCGTCTATTCGATGCGAAAGGTAGGATCAGCAAGCCCGGAACCGCCCCAGAGACCGTCGCTACCGTGCTGGTGGATATTGAGCGAGCAATGGGCTTCCGGGTGGGTGGTGACCCGAGCGCAGTCGCTGCCAAGCAAATCCTTCGACGCCTCGAAAGCGACGCCAAAGAAGCCATCGGCTCCACCGAACTCAAAGAGCATCGCGCTCAAGGGGGCGTGAGGGTGACCGATGAGATGGTCCAAGCGGCCATGATGAAAGCCGATGAGTTAGATTTTCATCTGGATGACACTGACGCTCGCGAGCTCGTCGCTGCCGCCCTTTCAGCCTTGGAACCCGTAGCGGCAGAGCCGGCGGCGTGGGCAGGAAAGATGGTGAAGCTGCCCGATTGGGAAGCATCCCATAACGAGCGCCTATCTGCCGAACACCTAATGCTCGCTGGCTATGTCTTGGGTGATTATGCGTATGGGAATCTTGCCATGGGCTACGGCGTCACGGTGACGGTGCGAGAGGTCGGTCGTCTGATCGACTTCGCCCTATCCCACCCCTCACGCTCTTCCACACCGGTGGTGGAGGGCCTTGAAGTGTTCGCTAAGCACACCAATCACAGTCTCGGTTTTCACGAAAAGGTCTATGGAGACGACGACGATTTGCCGACCCATGGCAAGTGGGTGATCTGGCGCGAAACCGGCGGCATCAATGATCGGGAATGGGACGTTATCGCCACCGGGAGCACGCCTCAGGAGGCCTTTGCAGCCCTCTCCCTCTCCATTGAGGAGGGTAAGCATGCCTGACAAGACCGCATGGCAATACCAGCGCACGCAAATCACCGAGCAGCTGCGCGAAGCGGCCGCCAACGAGGCCTGCGGCGTCTGGCAGCCCTGTACCGGATGCCACGAGACCAACGAAGGCTACGAGACCGGGCACTACGCCTATAGCGACGTTCTCAAATGCTACATCGGTATCGGCTGCAGCGAGTGCGGAGGACTGGGAGCGGTCTGGGAATACTGGACCAAGGAAGCGCTCGACATGATGGCCGAGGAAGCTCGCCACCCACCACGTCCGCAATTCACTTTCGAGCTGCACCCGATGGACACTGCCCCATCCGGCGTGGAGGACATGGAGCCGGCCGAGCTCGAAACCCATGAGGGCTCCTGGGCCATCGTGCTCGGCACGAATGCCAAGCCGCTCGGCTGGATCGACACACACGAGCCGTTCAAGAATCGGGTTTATCTAGATCGGGTCCTGACCTGACAGGCTCGTAAGCCTCCTCATGCCACTTCCAGACCTTCTTGACCGAGGGGCGACAAATCCTGTCACCCCTGTTGGGGAAGCCGAAGCCCTTGCGTGTCGGCCGCCCGCATATCGAGCAATCCCGAAACAGCGTGTGCGGGCTTTGACTTTCCCCGTAAACCTTCACCAGGTCGGCGGTTAGAAATATCCGCGTCCGCCGGCAGCTGCCGCACTTGACGATGATGGTTCGGTTATCTGTTGCCATGCCACCGAGCGTCATTGCCTCGATGGTCCGGCGGCTGGGTGTCATGCTCATGGTGCGCCTCGATCTGCACGAGGGCCGGAGTCCTACGACGAGAACAGAAACAGAACAAGCCGCGACATCTTGGGGGTCGGTCGCGGCTGATCTACTATGCAGAGGGCGGCGCTTTGTCCGTTGGTCCCTTGCCCTTGAGGCGAAGGACCTCTTCCAGCAGCCGTGTCAGCCATTCATCGCTGGACAGCATGCGAGCCGTAAATTCCAGCACAAACCAGGCCGAGAAGCCGGCAAAGCAGCTTGCCGCCATATAGTGCTCAAGCGTTGAGCCTTGCAGGAACCAGAAGATGCCCTGCACGCCTGGCGCAAAGATCACGCCGGCCACCGGGGCCAAGAGGATTCGGTAGAGCCCGTTGGCCGTGCTCTTGGGTGCCACCATCACCATGCTGATCAGCACGCCGACGACGGCGCCGAAGAATTTCGCCGCCCAGATCGATAAGTCCATTGAAGCCGCCTCTTGGGTGCTCATGCGTCACGGACCTTCTTCGATGCCGCGCTTGATGGTGTCGTAGTGCGTTGCGCAAAGCGCGATCCGCCCGTTGGCCTGGTCGAGCTGGGCGCGTTCGCGCCGCAAAACCACCACTGGCGAGTCGCCGAGCCCCGCTGACGCATGCGGGATCTGCTGACGGCACTCGCCGGGCCACACGGGCAGAATGATCTTTGCCGAGGTTCGCCCGAGATCAGCGGCCGCCGCTTGGCGTGCCTGCTGGCTTGGGGAGCACCCCGAGAAACTCAAGATCGCGAGCATCGAGGCCGCAAACCCGATCTTTTTCGACCAGTTCCGCTGCATAGCGGTCAACCTCCTGCTGCAGAATGTCGAGGGCCGCCTGGCGGTCCTGCTCGATGCGCTGGCTTTCGCGAATGAAACTTTCAGTGGCACGCTCGCTGGCACGGAACAGACGCAGCTGCTCGTCTGCACGAGCTTCCGCGGCTGCGGATTGCACCTGACCTGTGCACAGCTCTTGCTGCGTCCGGATGATGGCGGGCCGCTCGAACCAGTCGAACATGACACCGCGCAGGAGCCACCCGCCCGTTCCGGCCGGCACGGCGCCGAGGACAAGGCCAAGGGCTAGGACGGTGCCGGGAGCAATACGGGCGAGGAGGCCGATCATTTACCTGCTAGCCCCTCGAGACACATTGCGTGCTCCGCCTTGCGACGATTGACGAGGCCCTGCACCACCTTGCCGCCGGCGCGATTCCAGACCAGGAGCTGGTCGCAGGCGCCGAGGAAGTCACCCAGGTTCGCCTTGCGAACGAGAGTGCTGCGGCAGAAGGCGCCTGTGCCGATATTGTAGGAGAGAGACACGAAGGCCGCATAGGTCTTGTGGGGCAGCCGATCCTCGACAGTCAGGCACTTGTCCACCGCTGCTGCGAACTCGACAATGCCGTCGCCCAGCATGGTCTTGCACTCTTCGACGGTAGCGGTATCGCCCATCTTTACGCCGCGGGTTTCCCCAAAGCAGATGGTCGGAACGCCAACGATGTCGCGATAGGCCGTGGTGCGCATGCCTTCCCAGCCGCCGACAAACGAAACAACCAGCGCCAGGGCCATCGCCCCGCGCTTCCAGGTCTTACTCATCTCGATCTCCCTTGAGGTCCTTCTGCGCCACAAGGCGCGCGACAAAGGCGCCGGCCGTTGCAAGGCCGATGAGCAGTGCTGTCACCACAGGGGGAAAAGGAAGATGGCCGCCGATCAGGGGCAACACCACCTCGAGGAACGAGAGCAATGCGGCCACCGCCATAAGGCGGATGCTCCACGCGTGCCGAAGCACTGCCTGCCAATCGGCAGCCAACTCGGGCTTCGCTATTTGTGGAAGTCGGGCCATGAACACTGTCCTTGTGGAACAGCACGTTCATGCGCTTTCAGCGAACATAGCCCGATTGCGCTAAAGTAGGAAGGGGCCGTTTAGTTCCATCACGAAGACGGCTGTGTTTTCGTTGGCTGCCCCAGTCTCCCTTCCTGCTGCCACACCGACAGGAGTGGAAACAAGCGATGGTCACTTTGGACTGGAAGATCATCAAATAGCGGCTTCCGCATGGGTTCAGTCTTCGGAAGCACTGGGATTGAGAAACCGTCAAACCTCAGTTCAAAAACGCCATCGGTGGAGAACCAGAGATCCGGAGTTTCAAACAGCAAGCTGGTATCACCCACCCCAGTGGTTGTTGGCATAAGGTAGTTGTGCAAAAGCCTCCCTGTCTCCGTCAACTGGATCGTTGAGGGGGGGAGTTGGTAGTCCGGGCTCATAGCGCGGCTTACATCCGCATTCAGGAAGGGCAGCCTAAAATTCATGCTCGCCGCGAATTCGATCGCACCAATATCTCGAAGCAGACCAAGTTGCGATTCGACATCATCAACGCCTGCACTTGCTATTACAGCTGCAAAGGGTGCTGGACGAACTACCGTGGCGCACCGCATCACGTGCACAAAGAGGTTTGCGCCGGTGGCATCCATTCGTCGTACGAGATCCTGAACAGGCTTAGGTACTCGACCAGACTTCTGCTGTGTCGCGTTTGCGAGCAGCTTAGCAAAGATGTCGACCAAGGCATCGTCGGACACATCCTTTACGCTCTCCATCCACTCGATCGCATAATCAGGATGTATAGGGTGCACGTCCTGCTCATCGTCAACAGCATTGGCATAATGAGTTGCTCGCGCAGCGGCCTCCGCAATGCGCTCGGTGCGAACGAACTCAAGTCCTAAAATCCTCGCCTGAGTGGCCTCGGCGATCTCTGGATTATTTCGATAGAGACTGGCGATCTTGGAAGCGGCTTCGGCGTCCTTAACTGCCACGGCTCGTTTCGCCGCCCCAACCGTTCGCGTCAGGAGATACTGGTGCGCTGGCTCATACAGCGCATAAATGCCCGCCGTAATTCCTTTCACCACTTCAGCAGCTGCTGGCGAACTAGCAACTTTGCCTAGGCCGAAAACATCGTTGAAACTGATAAGCGACTTAGAATTCCCCGATTCCTCGCTCATAATTTACCCTCCCCGCAGAACTACAGATTAGTACATCCTAGCCGGTAGCATGCTCCGCAGCCACCGCGACAATTCGGGATCACTGATCAGCACCCCCTCCTCCCTCTTGGCCGCATTTCGAGCCCCCGCGGCGCCGGAGCCGCTTGCAACTGTCAATGCGCTGAAGCGCCAAATTCGGCCTGGTTCCGCAAACTTCCCTTCGCCGCAGGAGGTCCGTAAGATGCTAGAAAATCTGGGTCTGACGACACACTTGAAGTCAGAAGCGATGTATGGAGAGTGGTATAATAGCGCTGGGAAACGCCACCGCTGGCTTCTTCAAAATAGCCGCGCGATCTTTGATCTCGATAAAGATGTGCACAGCACGTCTTGAGGAAATCGTCGCCTGGACCGGTGTAGAGACATAGCTTCGCAGCACCAACTATCCAGCCAGTGCGAGAGATGAGTCTCTAGCGGCAAGAGGAGAAACACAATGTATCGCACCTATGTCGCAATTAGCTTCCGCTGTCCTAACTGCGGCAGCGCTGTCGGGGAATATTTTGATGGACCACTACCCGACTATACCGCGGAAACGGATGGCGAATCCGAGAACATCGACGACCACTATCTAAGCTGTTCGAGTTGCCATAACGACCTTGAGGTCCAAGTCTACTCGCGCACGACCGGAGCCTTCGCTGAGCTAATTGGTCATCCCAAGGTGCCAGTAGACGCGCATTATGAAGTGGTGGATTGGCCAGACGATGAGGTCGACAACTACGACCCACCTGACAGCCCTATTGATGTTTACATGCAAGCTCGTCGAGAGCTCGACGCAATCATGGCCGCAGGCACCACGGTGGTCGGCGACGCGCTTTACCGGATGATTTTCGTTCAACATTTTTCCGCGATCGAGGCCTATCTGGCGGACAGCCTGATTAGAGCCGCCATGGAAGATGATGTTGTCTTGCTGAAAATGCTCAATGGCATCGATGAACTGAGGACAGTCCAGGTTTCGCTGGCTGATGTGCTCGTGGGCCCGGAGCTGGTGAAGCAGCGCGTACGGGTTTATCTCCGGAAGTTGCTCTACCACAACTTCCAAAAGATCGAGGCGATCTTCCGAGTGACGTTCGGGCGAGGATTGCTGCCGCAGGATTCGCAAACCCGCGCCCAACTCTTTGCAGCCGTAGCCATTCGGCATGATTGCACGCATCGCAATGGCGTGACGGAAGAAGGGGTGCGGCACGAAGACATGAAGGGGAAGGTTCAGTCTCTGGAACCAATCCTCACGCAAATGGCCGTTGACGTCCACAACCTGATCCAGCGGGACACCGCTAGTATACCCGCTCCGGCAACATCGCCCTCAGCCACCGCGACAGCTCCGGATCGGTGATCAAAACCCCGTCCTCTCGCTTTGCTGCCGTCCGTGCTCGCGACCGCAGCGACTGCGTCAGGCTGTCTGACGTGATCGGCACAGCTCGCGCATAAGGCTTGCGATTCCAGTTCCTGATGGCCTCCATCGCAGCCTTTCGGGCGTCAGGGTCTCCAGTTGCTATTGCCAGCGCAAACCGGTTCATCAGCTCGCGCCGTTCGTCGAGCACATGCCGCTCCGCATCCTTCAGCGTGCCCATGCGCTCATACGTTTCGGAGACACGCGCCGGGGTGAAACCAATCAGCTCAATGAAGCCGTCGAGCACCGTCTCGCCATCCTTCGCCAGCACGACGTCGCCGCGGCGGCTCAGCACGCCCTCGTTCCAGTAGCGCCAGGCCTGCATCGCGTCCTTCACTGCCTTGGGCGCCATTACCTCAAGACCTCGCGCAACCTTGCCCTCCATAACCAGACCCGCCCCGTCCACGGTGCTGAGGAAGGTGGCCGGCACAACACCGAAGGCGTTGACCAGAAGGTCCTGGAACCAGTCCTTGCCCTCCGCGCCGCTATTTGGCGCGCGGACGAAGAAGTCCGGCATACCGAGACGGCTGGTCAGGTCCACGCCGGTGAGATGGCCCGGGGCACCCTTCAGTACGATCCCGCCAAGATCCTTGCCGAGGAGATCGATGATGTGACCCTCCATCTCCTCCTTAAAGCTGCGCGGATCATCGTCATCATCAAAGGCGAGCCCTGCCAGCGCCATGAGCACATTGTAGCCGAAGAGTCCGGTCGTGCCGGCGAAGAGCGTCGTCATGCCCATGATACCGGCCAGCTGGTACCGAGCTTCTTTGCGGGCCTGCGGGCTTTCGCCTTTCACGGCCTGGTGTATGTCGCGGAAGAGCCGGTACCACATGTTCACCTGGTGCGACATGAAGACGAAGGCGATTTTCTGCACATCGCCCTGCATGACGCGCGGGCGGCTGGCATTGGAATAGTCGAAATGTGACTGCCAAGTCAGATCATGAGCGATGTCGATCGCTTTGCCCTGATGATGTCCCTGCTCCCGCGCAAGGCGGTAGGCGGCCAGGGCCGTCACTTCGCGGTTCCACACCTCAACATTGTGGTATGCCCAGGAGATGACCGCCATGATCTTGTGTCGGAGGGGTGAATAGGCCAGCCCTACTTCGCCAACGCCGGCGAGATCATGAGCCTGCGTTCGGTCAATCATGCCGCTTTCGTAGAAGGCCTCCATGGCCTTCATCTCTTCGGCGGTCAGGTTTGCATTTCGCGCGGAGCCCTTGCCCCTGATGACGTCAGCCGATGCCTTGGCAATAGCCGCCGTTGCCTTACCCACGCCTCCCATACGGGCGCCCAGCACGGGTATGGCGATCATCGGAGTTTGAGCCATATTGACGATAGCGGCCGCCGGCGATGCGGCGAGATACCAGGTGAACATGGTTGAGGTCACCGCCTGAACAGCCTGGCTACCGGTGGGGTTCATCACCCATGCATGGCGCTTCGACAGTTCATTTGCCAGCTGCATGCCGCGGATCGGATCATCAGCCTCCTTGGCTTGGTCGACCGCCTGGTCGCTCAACTCCTGCAGGTCGATACCGAACTTGAGCCGCGCCATCTGGTGGGCGGCATGAAACTGATTGCTGGCAAAGGTCCGCAGTGCATCCCCGTCGAAACCGGCAATACCCTTACGGTGGATGAAGCGCTTGCGAGCGCTGAGGTCGGGCATGCTCTCGAGGTATCGCTGCCAAATGGCATCCATAACGGAAGCGTCTACGTCGGCATCTCCGAGGAGGCTTTCAATCTCGGCGACGATGCGCGGGTCCATGCGGTCGCGTCCGCTGCTCTTCTCTGCCATCAGGCCGCTCTCAACCCGCAGGTTGGGATAAGCCTGCTTCATGGAGCGCTCGAGCTGGCGGCGTTCAGCATCCGTCTCTCGCTTCGAGAAACTGACCACCGTGCCATCAACATCGCGCACAGTGACAAAATACTGCCCGAAGCGCGCCAAGGGGAAATATGGTGCCGGCACTCGGCTGGCTTCGAAGGCCAGGCGCAGCTTGGTCATGCGGGCCTTCATGTTGTAAGTCGCGCGGCGCATCTCTCCCTGATAGACGTCCTGCGCATCCTTCTCCGCCTTCGATTTATCTAGGCCTTTCAGGTCGCTGGCTTTGATCTCTTCAAGCTTTTCGCGATATTTGTCCTCTGCGCGACGGAATGCCACTTCTTGGGTTTTGCGGACATTGTCGAGGAGGATCGCGTCCAGCTCGTCAGCCTGCTCGCGATAGGTGTCGCGGACTTTCTCAAAGAGCGCCCTACCCGCTGGCGGAATGGCAAGAAAACGCTCGCGAAGCTGCTGGTAGCCCGGCTTTGCCTTTGTGTCTTCATCCGTCTGGCTCGGGTCGATCCCGCGCAGCGTCGCCTCGTGCATGAGGTCGGCGAGCGCGGCCGCCCTCGTCTTTCCTTCGATCTTGCCGCCACCAAAACCCAGCCCCGCATATTTCTGCCACTGCTGCGCCACGGCATCGACGGACGCATGCTTCTCTCCCCGGTAAGCGTCCATCTGGCGCTTGACCTTGAGGTAGTGGTCCACCGCCACCATCCCCGGCCGCTTGAGCTCGGTGAAGTAGTTGAGCGGAATGGCGGCCAACATCGCAGGCTTCAGGTCGGTGAGCTTTCCCGCGAGGTAGTCAGTGATCGCCGTTTTATCGAGTTGTGGCGCTGAAAGGCCTGTGCGCGCGGCTATCGACTTCCGGCGAGACGCCATACCCGCTAACGGTCCCTCGCCGATACTCAGGCCGTCCTGCAGCGCGTACTTGGCAATAGCCTGCAGCTGGGCCGGCGTGATCGCGCCCACCTGGCGGCCGAAACGCTTCAGCACCCAAGCCTTAATGGCACCGATAACCTCGTCCACCCATTTTGAAAGGGCCGCCGGCGCGGAGGCATGCTCCTCGATCGCATAGGCGGCGAACTCCTCGACACGCAGACCTTCCGTCAGCCTGTCGCCTGCTGCCTCAGCGGATTCCACCCGCGCCCGCGCTGCGTCGAAGAAATCGCGTGCCCTACCCTTCGACTGCTCGAACTGCCGATAGAGGCCGGCGAGACGCATCATCAGCTGGCGCCACTGGGTGCTTCCCAGCAGATCGTGAGCGCCCGAGTGAAATGCCTCGTGCAGCAGGACCGCCGCAGGGTCGCTGTCGATCTGATCGGCTACAAGCGTGATTGTGCCATCTGGATCGGTCCAACCCTGCACGCCCTCGCCACCGGAATCTATATCGGCACTGGTGACGATGCGCAGTCGATCGGTCTGCTCAAGAGCATCGACGAGGTGCCCAAGCGCGCTGTCCCGCAGCTGACTGCGGACAGCCTCAGTCGTCCCCTGTTGCTTGCGCGCGGGACGCCAGAAGCCTATATTCATATCCACGGGGGCGCTTTCCAAGCCGACCTCCGCGAGGCTTTGCCTCGCCTGCCCGCCGGGTACACTGGCCCCCGGGCCCCCGTCTTCCCGATCCGTGTTGAAGTCGTATTGAAAGCTGCCGTCGGCCATTCGGTGCACGCTGACCACCAGCGATCGCACGCGTCCAAGCAGCTGAACCGGCGCGCGGATCACGAGACGCTCTTGTACGCGTTCCCGGTCTCCGGGCTCACGGAGCACCACCTCACCTTTTTCGATGATGTCCCGAATTGCAGGCACCGATCGTAACAGGAGGTCGCCCTTGCGGCCCTGCGTGCTCTCTTTCCGACCGCGCTTGTTGAAGTGGACGACGGTTCCGTCCTGCATGGTAGCCGTGGTGCCAATCAGATTGTCATCGTACCACTTCGCAGCCGCTCGGCGGAGCGCGGGCATATTATCCGGCCCTTTGAACTCCACGCCGAGTTCGTTGCCGGTGATCACTGCAACCGGCTCCACCCCTTCACGTGAGTTTCTGCGACTTTCCGACTGCGCAACGCCGAGAGCTTTGCGCTTCTGGCTGTCGCTTAGCCGAGCCCAAGCAATGCCTTGCCCACCTACATCGTCGAGGATTCGGCGCCCGGCGCCGTCAAGGTCTGGGTCACCACTTTCGTCAAGCGGCAACGCCGCTCGGAAGGTAGCAAAGTCAGGCCCAGGCTTGCCGGCATCAGTCGCTTCCGCCGCGGCAAGCGTCTCCTGCGCCACTTCAAGACGCTTCGCAGCATTGGCCGCGGGAGCGGGTTCTCTGTTCATGCTGATGAATGGACGTAGCCGCTCGAGCGCGCTTCGAACCATGAATTCAGCGTCGTCCGCGTCCCGGTAGCGATCGGCAACGCTCTGGGTGGCTTCCATCAGCGTCGCTTCAGCATCTAGGCCGAGGCGCTGTATCTCCGACCCTAGTACGAGGAGACGGCCCACACTGATCTTGCCGTCAATCCCCATGCCCTCGTAGTCGGCTTGGTCCGGCAGTTTAGCAATCGCTCTGGCAAGTTCAGCACGTGCATCGCGCGCATCGCCGATGGGCTCGATCATGTCACCAATCGCATTGAGGGTTTCGCGATCGGTGGGGCCTTCGCCGTAGAAGAGGAACTGCTGCTCCTTTTCGGTCAGCTGCGCGTCTTCTGCCTCCGAAGCGTTGCGGACATTGTGCTTGGCATAGATCGAACGTTCGACGCGACGCGCCGATGTCCGAAGTGTATCAAGCTCTGCCTCGGTCTTCTCGGCATCTCCGATCCACCGTTGCGCCACATCGAGTGGGTCGGCAAAGGTGTTGGCAAGCGACAGCGCGGCCTCGATCCCATCGACCTCGCTGCGCGTACCATCATCCGTTGCCGAGGTGGTGGCGACTGTAGTTTCCGGCACCGTGGTTGTTGCCAGTGTACCAAAGGGCTTGGCTGTCTCGCCTTCTTTCAGCCAGCGCTTGAACTCCCGAAGATCAGTCGTGCCGAGCCCGCCAAGGCCCTCCCAGCCCGTGGTATAGTTCTCTAGGTAAGCCGCTCGCGCCTCATCGAAATCGCGGAAGCCGAGCATGACCTTGTGCTCGTCGAAGCGTCCCTTTTCGTCGACCTGGTCGACCACAAAGACCGGAGCATCTGCATCAAGTGCTTCTGTGCCTGGCTTCACGAAGATGTCGATGTGGTCTTTGTCCCTCCCCACAGTGCCTTTGATGTAGCCGTAGTGGCTCTTCATCTCGACCGACCAGGCCTTGCCGTCCTTGTCGACACCCTTGCGCTCAGATCCGGCAGGGTTCTCGATCGAGAGGTCGAGGCCGCCGACCCGAGCGTGACCCAGCTTGTAGTTGCCTGCCTCCTTCTGCGCCTGCGAGGGTTCGGGGCGCTCATTGGCAGGCGATGTTGCAGCCTCTTGCGCAGCGACATCTAGGGTGACGCCCGATGTCTCCTGTTCTTCAGAAGCAGGAGGCATCTCCGACGAGAACTCAGCAGTCTGGCTGTTATCGGAAGCAACGTCCAATGGCGCGATTTCAGCAGTGCTGGCCAGCGTCGCGGCGTCAGCATCCAAAGCCTGGGATGCGGCTCGCGCCCGATCGAGCCCATCCATCTCCACCCTCACGCCAGCAAGCTTGCGCTGGATGTTTTTGGTGAACTTCTCCCACTCCACCCGTTCGGTGCGTTTCACTCCGGCCGAGGCAAGAGCAGCCTTCCGTGCGCCGGGGCCCAGTTCGCTCCACCAGGTTGCATCGTCCGAGATTGGTGCCGCTGCTTCGCTTTCCTCAACCGCACCCTCTACCGCCGGCACCTCGGAGCGCGCCGCCCGCCATGCCTTCATCCGCTCGGGATTGAGGCCGTGCATCTGCGTCGTGCCGCCGGCGGTCGCGTTGCGCGCGGCCCGCTGCACACGGTAGCGATAGTCGTCGGCGATTTCAGCAATGTCCTCGGGTCGAACCCCAAGAGCATCAGCAATGGGCTGGACCCGTGCCATATCGAGCGGTGCCTGGGCGCGCGCCAGCGCGCTTTCCCCCGTTGCCCGATCGAGGCGCCGTGTTTGTGCCGTTTGCGCGCCGAAGTCATATAGAGCGGCGTGGGTGTCATCGGGGAAGACGACTGTGCTGACCTGACCCTGCTCGTTCGGCAGTTGTCGATTGCGACCGCCGGCCTCTGGCATATTCGGCATAGGCGGAGGTGGATTATCGGCCATCTCCATGGCCTCCACCTCGTGCGATGAAAGGTTGAGCGAGCGCACCGCTTCCCGGGGCACCTGCAGCACCTCGCCATCATCGTCGATGACGATAGCTTCAACGCTGCCGTCCTCGTTGGTGATGAACTGCTCGACCTGTCCATTGAAGGGAGCGAGGCCTTCGGCTTCGACGATCACGCGCTGACCGGCGCTGGGCAGTCCCGGCTCGTCGCGGGCAACCGCGATCGGCGCTGCGGTCGCCTGAGGGTCTGGGCGCAAGGGCGTGCCGTCAGTGCCTTGCAGGAGGCGCTTGGGCACGTCTTGTTCGCTGCCGTCATCGAGCAGGACTCGCAGCCAGTCGGGGTCAGTGCCAGTCTGATTTGGCGCCACCTGCACCGCCTGACCGTGCAATGGTCCGGCGCCCTGCCCCGGCAATGCTGGGTCGTTGACCAGCAGAGTTTCGCCGGCGCCCGTCGCAGGCGCCTGCTCGGCTCCATGCTGACGCGCACGGGTGAGCACGCCACCGGGCGGCTGGGTCTGGGCGGGTGGCGCAGCCATCTCGGCCGCAGGCGCAACCTGATCAGGACTTTGCGCAACCGCCTCGGCCATTCCGGCAACTGGAGCGGCGCTTTCGTCACCGGTATCGGCAGATCCCTTGGAAAATGCCCCGGCCACAGCACCCGGCCCGCTGCCCGCCAGAGCGCCCAGCAGGAAGTCACCGAATGTCCCGTCCGTCAGGTTGAGATTCGTGCCGGCGCCGACATTCACACCGGCATTGGTGGCGACGGTTTCTGCGGCTTCCTGCACGCCTTCTTCGACAGCGGACAAGCCCGCACGGCCAAGAATGCGCGCAACGATGTTCTTGCCCTGCAACACGGCCGTGGCCGGGTCGAGTATCTTGCTGGTGGCAAAGCCGCCGAGGCCGGAAATCGGAGCGGTCATGAGGAAGGCGGATTGTGCCGCAGCTGCCTTGGTGGCGGCGAGTGCCTCCTCGTGTGATCGGCCGGCCGCGATCTGCTCGCGATAGAACGCCGACTCCTTCTCGAGCAGGCCCGGCTCTTCCGCCATTTGGTCGATGATGGCCTCGGCTTGCTGGCCTGCTGCGCCACCTCCCTGCAAGCCGCCGATCACGGCGCCACCGGCGGGGCCGGCCACCACGGCCGCCGCGATAACCGGCGTCATCTGCCCGAAAACGTCGAGCGTCAGAGCTGCGTACCCCGGCAGACTGGGTGCCTTGCCCAGGCTCCAGGTGGACGGATCCAAAAGGTCGCCTTCAGGCGTAGAGTTGGCGATTGCTTCGCGCGTGGCGTAGGACACACCCTCCTGTGTCTTTTCACCAAGATTGTTGATCCAGTCAGCTGGCGCGCCGAGCGGGTTGGCCTGACCGTACTCTGTTCCGAAAATTGAGTTTATTGCGCGCGTCGTGGTCGCATTGCCGAGCGCGGTGATCGCGTTGCCGAGACCCGAGACGATGGATCCGGTGCCCTTGGCGACGGAACCGCCGAAGATTCGCGCGGTGTCTTCAAGCCAACCGGGCTGGCGTGCCTGCCACTCTTCCTGCCATGCGGTCAGGTTCGGTTCGTCCACGGCCTCATACCGGCCCGGCTCGGCGGCATTGAGCCTTTTGAGGGTGGATTTGGTTTCGCTGTTCGCCTGCTCGACCGCCAGGCGCTCGGCCTGAATGGCGGGATCTTCGCCCGGCGCAGTTGCGCTGATGGGCGTAATCGCATCCGCGGGATCTACGCCATTGACCCTAGCGTCCAGCGGGTTCTGGCGGTTGCGGTAGAGACCCATCGGGTCGGAAAATTTGTGACCCGATTTTACGACAATAGCCATGACGTGCAGTGCTCCCGTAAGAGTATGCTGCACGTCCATGCGCGGCGAACGCCATGCTTATACGGGCTATTGAGGAGACTGTCAGCGGCCCGATTGCGTCAACGGGCGGGTCACGCTTTCAGGCCACTTGCTTTGGGGCACGCCCATTGCCTGCAGCTGGCGAGCAATTGCTTGCGGGTCGCCACCATTGACCATCTCGCGCGCGGCCATATCGACCGCCTCGGCAGCACTTGGCGGGGCCGGCAAGCTCGGATCCTCGACACCATTGATCACCGCATTCGGACGCGGCGAGATGCCAACGGCCGGGTTCTCCGTCTGGCTCGGCTTCGGGCTCTGTCCCAGACCCGGTGCAGGTTGTCCGGAGCTTGCGCTGGATGGCTGAACCCGCTGGCCTGTCTGGTTGTCGACAATGACGCGAGGGGTGGGCGCCATTTGGCTTGAGCCGCCCTGCTGCAAGCTGAGCTCTTGCGCGATCAGCCGTTCCTGCTCCTCGCGCGGCATAGCGTCGAAACTGACCTTGCTATCGTCGAACGGGTCCGGCTTGTACTGATCCCGCAGTGCCTTGATAGCATCCGCCCGGCTCCTGTCATTCGTGGTGCTGTAGCGCTGGTCGATTTCCTTTTTGGACTCGTATGTCTCGAGCTCCGTCTGCCGTTCGGCTGCCTTCGCGGCGGCGGCCCGCTCCGCCTCGAAAGTAGCCTGCGGGTTGAGAAGTCCGGAGATGAAGGTGCCGACGTCCTCGTCGTCCATCTCCTGCTGGAACTCATTCCCATCGGCATCGGTGTAGACGGCCGCCCATCCGACATGGTCGCCCTTCTTGGTGGTGAGCTCCTCAACGCGGAAATCCATGCCAGGGCCATATCCAGGCAGGTTGGCGGCCTCGCTGGCAATCTCGAGCGCCTTGGCGTGGTTGCCGGACTGGTAGTGCGCAAGAGCCGTCGCAAACAGGTTTCGACCGCGCGTTGAATTCGTGCTGGTGCTCCAGTCGGCCAGCGCCTTTGCCGAGTCGATGTCGCCCTGCATGATATATTCACCCTGCAGGCGCGGCATGGCGTATTCGACCCAGAACTTGTCGAACTCGCTTTCCTTATAGGTGCCCGCCTCTACGCCTTGGGCAAATTCCTGCCGCGCGTCGGACTGGATGGCTTCGATACGGTTGCGCTGTCCCAACTGGCGTTGGCGCTCCGATCGAGCGAATGCCCGCTCCTCCTGCTGGAAGGCGCGATCTTCGGCTCGCCATTTCCGATCTTCCGCCCGGTCAAGCCGGTTCTGCTCGCGATCTTTCATCTCCTCGCGCAAGCCCATGCCGCGGGTGAACCCATCAACGAAACCACCAAGGCCAATGCCGAACATTTCCGTGTCTCCTTATGCGGCCAGCGGCAGCTGGGCGGGCTTCTTCTTGGCGGGTGGCGCAATGCCGACCGCTTTCGCCAAGCGATCGACCTTGCTGTTGAGGTCCTGCACAGCCTTCATGGTGAGCCCGATCGCATCCTGGGCTGGAATGGTGTGGCCGTCGCCCTTGCCTGTGACCTCCTGGAAGTCCTGGGCATAGGTGCCGACATGCTCGCCCTCGTCGGCGACGCCTTCCTTGTAGCGCCAGCTTTCGACAGGCAGATCGATGACTTTGTCGAGGGCCTCGCCTTCGGGAATGGGGCGCTTGTCCTCTTTGACGTTCTCGTCCGAGAGGAAGAGACCGAGGCCAGTACCGATCGCTCCCATGATGCCGTTGAAGTTGTTGTCTGATCGCTGCTGATTATGCTGCTGGATGCCGACTTGGGTGTTGTAGAAATTGCCGAGCGTCGCGCCCTGCCCCTGCAGTCCGGTCAGCGCGCCGCCAAAGCCTGGGTTCACAATGCTGGTCGAATTGTTGAACATGCTTTGGTTGGTCTGACCGGCGCCAAGAATGCTCGAACGGGTGTCGATACCGAGCCCGATTGCAGAGTTCATGTTTCCGATGGCGGAGTTGCCAGCTTGCAGGCCCAAGCCCGTTGCAGCCGTCGTGCCGCTGGTTGCGGCGCTGCCTGCATTGAGCCCAAGCGCGGTCGCCTGGGCCGATGTGGCCGCCAGCCCCCGCCCGAGATTGGCGACGTCGGCCTTGAGCGCCAGGCCCTTGTCCTTCGCTGCGGTTCGGGCATTGTTCTGCGCGCCGGCGGAGGCGAGAGCTGTACCCAGTTCGCCTGCGCGCTCGATACCGGCAAACCGACCGCTGTTTGGGTTGATGCCCATCGCGGCAGACTGGCGCCGGGCTGCTTCTTTGCTCTGCTCGGCAGCGGTGAGCACGTCGGCTTTCGCTTCTGCGGCCACCTGTGCAAGCCGTTCCGGCGAGGCATAATTGCTCGCCTCGGCAATGAACTGATCCTCGATCGGCTTGAACTTGGTGTTGTACCGCTCGCGGTCTTCTTTCGCGACCTGGAATTGCCAGTCAGCGATCTGCATCTGCTGATTGGCGACTTTGGTCGCCAATGCCAGCTGCGCGTCCGCCATGGCGGATTGCTTGTTGGTAACGCCGCGCGTGTATTCGAGCTGCTGTTTGGTCAGCTCGAGCTGCTCGGCGCTCATCTTCTTGTAGAGCTCGTCGAGCTCCGCCTGCCGCCCAGAGGACAGATTCCACTGATCTTTGGCAAAGTTCAGCCAGTCCGTGCCGAGTGAGGACTGGCTATCTGCGTTGGAAAGGATCCGCTCTTCAAGCGTGGGCGGCTTGGGCGCGTTCGCATCGCCCCCGGTGGTGCCTCCGGAATTGACCCCGCGCGGCGGCTCGCCGCCTTCGACTATGACCGGAACACGTGAGCTGGTGGCTACTTCGTACTGCTGTGCTTCGCGAGACGGTACGACACTAACTTTGGGCTCCAGCACCCGCCCACTTCGACTTGCAGCCATGACGCGCTTCCTTCTTAAGGAGCACGTCCATGCGCTTCATCGGCAAACTATCTCAGGCGCCGTTTTGGGTAAACCACTAAGGTCGGACACGACCCTGCAGGGCGTCCGCCAGAGATCGCATGATGTCGTACAAAGCCGTGAGATCATCAACCAGGGCGTTGAACTCCGCCGGGTCGACTGTCGCGCCAGCAGCCTTCTTAGAGCGGAGGTTTCGCGGGACTTGTAGCAGGGCCTCGATGTCCTCGATCCGCACGGCCGCGCGCGATTTGCCCCGCGCGCGTGAGCCCACCAACAGCTCGAGGTCCTCAACAAGACGCGCATCACGGAAATGGCTCATACGACCCCTCTCAGCTCCTCGACGGTGCGCCCGATCGCGACCTGCGCCACCTTGATGGTGCCGCTCACGTCAATCTCCCAGGTGCGTGCCAGAAAGCCCGCGGGCAGGCGTACCGGCCGGCCAGTGGCCGAGATGGACGCGACGCGCTTTCCATCGGCATAGACGCCGATAACAAGGCTGGGCTCAAATGTTGGAAGCGGCACGAGCTCATGTCCTGCAAGAGGAACATCGTTCAAGACGCTGGCGTTTATCGGACCTTTATGAGTGCCGTTTGCGATCCGCGCTTCATTTTCGGCAATGGCCGCATCGAGCTCGGCCTGGGCTTCCGCCTCTTCATTGCCGGACAACCGCACATCGGTGTCGATCAGGATCGCACCGAACGTATCTGGAGCTCCGAGGACAAAAGGCTTGCTCTTCCAGTACATATTGGCCCTCGGCGCATCCAATGGGTCCAACTGGACAATGTCGGTCGATCCGGTCGCCAGATAATGCAGCTCGCTCTTTTCAACGTCATAGAAGGTCGCGCTGGCGATAGCGCTCGACCGGATCAAAAAGGGCTGCTGACCGACATCGATGAAGAGCGCGCCGGCACGGCGGAAGTCGTCATCGTCGATCGTGTCGTAGAACGCCACATAGCGCCCGGACATCTGACCGGCCACCATCGTCTGAGGTGACAGCCTCTGCCACTCCTCGGTATTGAAGAGTGCCCCGCTGACGAGCCCCACCGATCCATCGGCGCGGATCGCGACGAGGCCTTCTTTGCTGGGATAGCAAAAGGCAAAGCCGAGATCGATGCAGCCGCGGGCATTGATGCACGGCAGGTTCGCTTCAAGCTTCACCTGCTGCATGCTGTCCGGATGCGCGCCTGCCACGATGTAAGGCGTCCCTTTGGTAACAACCATGATCGAGGTCTGGGTCGCCGCAAGCGCCACGATCTCATAGTCCATCGTCAGGATGTATTTCTCGGGCCACGCATGGGGGTGGAATGGCTCGCAGAAGTAGAGGTCCTTGCCCACAAAAGCGGCCATTATCCCGTTCGCCACCGTGATCAGCCCCTGAAGGTTGTCAGGTGGCGCGTTCCAATCGGCCGTCCGCAACGGCTCGTTGAAGGCGTCGACCGGAATGGCGTCGTTGAAGTTGGCGGCCGTGGCATTTCGCTCGGCGATGAAGTAGAGATACGTTCCGGCCGCTCGACCTGTTTGCGTCCGATAGATCCGCTGCTTGATAATGCCACGCCCCGCCGGGGGCGCCGCGAACCCGCTCAAGGTAACGGTGTTTCCCGGTTTCCAGTCGACCGAGGCCGCGGGCGGCGACGGCTCGGATTCCTCACCATATTCTGTCACCCAGGTATAGACATAGGTGCGTGTCTGCACATCGCCTGCGCCAGTCCCTGCCAAAGTGGCAGTCAGTGCACCTGTCGGGTGCGGGACGCCAAGGGGATAGGTGTTCTCGCCTACCCGCATCTTGGGGGCGCCGTCTCCGGTGAAATAGAGGCGATCGGTTGCCACCGGACCCGGCACGGCATGGACTATTCCCGGCCAGCTCAACCAGGCAGAGCCATGCCGAAATATGGTCTTCTGGCCGCTGCTCGCGAGCTTGGCCGTGCGTTTGGAGCGCCGCATGGGGGTAAGGCCACCATCATCCAGGCGCACGTCGACTGCGCTCTGCGCGCCGCTATCGGGCAACAGGCGCGGGATGATCCGCGGCTGCTCGCCGGTGAAGCCCGCAAACTTGATTACCACCATGGCTGGATCTCCGATTCACCAGTCGTCGATACCGAGCACGACTGCCGCCGTGATGGTCTTGCTCTTCCACCTTTGGGCCCGGAGCGCACGCAGTGCCTCATAGAGTTGGGAGGCAGCGAAGGGCTGCTTCTGTGGGCCGAAGGCTTGCAGAATATAGTCATGCAGCACGAATGCCTTAGCGAGCTGGGGGTCGGCAGGATTGATCAGCCATCGCGCAAGTGGCGGAACAGAACCGAGATCGGTCTGGAAGAACGCTGGAACGGTGATTGTGAAAGTCGCCTCGGGCCCGCGAACCTCCCAGGCGAGATCCTCTGCAAGCACCCAGGACCATTCTCCGGTATCGGCCGCCTGAAACGGGTAAACCGCGCCGCTACCGGTGAACAGGCTCATACCGGCCAGCCTTCCTCGATGGATGCCTCAAGGGCTTTGAAGGTGGAGATATCAGTGGCAGACCGGATGGCGTCTTGCTTGGCCCAGGAGGTGGCAAACATCTGTTCCGCCCAATTGGAAAGAGCCGATAAGATGACCACCCCTTGGTTGGGAGTGACCAGAGGGGTGTTGTTTTCAGCCGTCCGCATTGGGGCAACAGGAGCGTCGCCGTAACCCGCTGCGATGGCATCGCGCATCTTATCCTTGGCTGTGAGCCAATTCGCCTTGTCGTCAGCATCTCGAAGCTGAAGATGCTGAACGCCCACCTCGCCCCCAAAGTCGTAGGCGAAACCCTCAGACATCAGACGAGCACCAACCGATTTGATGCGCTCGATAGCTCTCGATTGCGCGCCTTGCAACGCGTGCTTCTGTTCCTCGGGGCTCAAAGCTATGACTTGTGCCGTCGGGCCTACATCATCGACATTCACTGGCCAGTGGGCCAATTCGGAAAACACGACTAAGCGCGAAGTGTGAACGTCATACTGAGGATGCTCCCGAACCGGGAACCAGCCAGGCCGATCTGTCGCCAACAGCTTATTGCCATCAGCATCAAACAGCACTTTCCCTTCGTCGTCGATCTGATAGCCGCCGGCACGAAGCACGGCATCAGAAACCGGCTGGCCGTTTTCATCCTTCCATTTTGGACGAGAGCCCGTGCGCGTTACAATTCCGTTTTCGACAAGAGCGTAAAGGGTCGTGTTCATCAATCTGATCCTGTGTCAGTGCTGGGAAAAGCTCGACCTTCGCCCCAGATAATGCGGATCGCGCCGCTCGCACCTGGCACTATGACGGAGCTATTGTTGCGGGATCCGCTGCCGCCACCAAAATTTCCGCCGCCGGCCAAAGGTGAGTTTTGTCCGCCTGATCCGCCACCGCCTGAAATCAGGCCGTTTTGACCTTCACCATAGATGCCAACACCGCCGCCGCCGCGAGACTGGCCAGCGGTGTTGCTGACGGTATGCTGACCACCCGCACCGCCTCCACCCTGACCCTGCGCAAAATCGCCCAGGAAACCACCACCTCTGCCGCCATCACCACTATAGCCTCCGGCGCCACCCCCGCCTCCTGCACCAGAGGTGACGTGACCTCCCGTTCCGCCGCTACCACCGCCCTGGCGTTTGGTGCCCCCCGAAGTGCCGCCGGTGCCGTCAGTGGTTGGAGGAGCTGGGCCGAAGGAGCCGCCTTTATTGCCACCAGTTGCGATCAGCCAGTCAAAGTGGAGTATGGTGCTGCCAGATCGTCCAGAAGTCGCAGCAGCACCAACAACGATATTCAGTACCTGTCCAGGAGTGACAGGTATATCGTTGCCCCAAGCCAGCCCGCCGCCGCCCCCGCCTTGAGGACTGCCGCCAATATTTGCACGGGACTCGCCAGTACCACCCGCGCCGACACACACAGCACAGATCGATGTGACGCCTTCAGGAACGGTCCAGGTATAAGTGCCGGGGGTAGTCCAGACCATCGCGCCTCGCGGTCCGCCGCGAGCAGTAGCTTCTTTCCAAACCCCAGCGTCTTTAACGTAGAGCATTTCGACTTCCTTCCAGACCCCGGCTTCTCGCACCGAAAGCATCTTCAGATCACTTTCGCCCAGAAATCGCCGTTTGCGCCGGCTGTTGGATCGGAGGTTGAGATTGTGACATTGCGGTAAGCCATTGTTCCACTGCCTACCTTTGTTCGGGCATCTGCCTGGCTCACATTGCTGAGGTTCACCTCGGCCTTGCTGCCAACAGCGCTTGCAACGGCATCGGTGACGGCATCGGCGACAGCTGCCGAGAATACGGCACTTGTCATCCGCAGATCGACACGAGAGCCGGCCCCGAAACTCTTTGCGGTCGTGCCTTCCTGGGCGCGAACCACAGTGATCGTGGCGCCCGCGCGGGCAGTGGCGCGCACGATCTCCATATTCCCAGCCGCATCGAGCAGCGTGAGAGGAAACCAGTCCCCATTGGCAGGCGTGGGAAAGAGCCCTGCCTGGTCGGCATTGATGGTCAGGGCTGTCGCGCCGGCGGTAATGTCTGCGGCGAGCAAAGAGGTGGCATTGTTTCTGAGCAGTACGGCCATGGCTACCTCATTGCGATCCGAAGTTGGAAGGCCACTTCCTTGGTGCGGCCTTGGGACGTGTTCAGGGTGATTGTCACGGTGTTGGTCTCGCCGACGGCGCCGCCGGCGACCCAGACCCGCACCACGCCATTGCTGACCACAGTGTTGTTGATCTCGGCGGTGCCGCCCGAGATCACAGCAGTAGCGGTATCGACGATGTCGCCGGGCTCCAGCCACGCTTGCTGTATATCGACGTCGTAATCGAGGACGTCGTTCGGTCGTTTGGTCTTGACCCCGAGCATCGAGCTCATGTGCCGAACCTCCGGTTCTCGTGCCTTACGAGAGCGCCTCGGCTTTCGGGAGAAACAGCCAGGCCCCGGTCGTGGGCGCGCACGGTCAACCCGCGATCCTCAGCCGCAACGACGAGAATACGCTCGAACTCCGTCGGCTCGAGCTTGGCATAGCTCCCCACGGCTTCGCCGATAATGTCGATAGCGCCGAATGCGCTCGGATGGACGATCCGCCGGGCGCTGACTGCCGACAGGATCGCGACCACGGACGTGGCGCTTGCCAGTCTCATGCGTCGAGCAACGGCTTCGCCCGCGACGGCAACAACGCCATGCGCGGCGCCGCTCCGGAATGCACGCACGAGCCCGCTGCCCGATATGGCAACCTCGCCTGCGGCTCCACTGGCATGCACCCGATTGGCTTTTGCCGTGCCGACGACTTCGAGGGTGGCAGCGCTGATCCCGCGGCGAAGCGCGCGCGCCATGGTAGCCCCGCCCACGGCGAGCCCCGACGCGACTGAGGCGAGGCGCTGCCGCACGGCCGAGGCGGTCCCGGCTGCGGCGATACCACCGACAGCTGCGCCAAGGCGCAAGCGAACAGCGGCAGCTGTGCCGGCAACGGTGATCTCGCCGGCTGCCGAGCCTTCGCGCATCATCCCGCTTCCGTTGATGGGAAGCCGGTTGATGCACGCGCCGTTGAAAACGCCGTTGTCCAGCATCACTCGACCGACCAATCCACTTCGCCAATCTTGAACTTGAGCTGATCCCCCGGTTCCGCCGTCTTTGGCTGGATCAGGGTGCCGATCAGCTTGCAGGTTGCAGCCGTTGTTGAGGTCAGATGAGTGCGGATGGTGACGTGGGTAATCGTCACATTTCCGGCGCCATCATTCTCCGGAAACAGCATCTCCTTGAGGTTTGAGCTGGCCTTGCCGGCAGCAGCGCTGAAACCAGTTGCGATCGCTGCGGCGGCCGCAGGATCCTGCCGCGCGTAAGACGGCCAGTTCGCCGCACTGACTTCGTTGGCCGTGCCGTCCGCCCCGGGATCTCCGGTATGCAAAGCCATCCACACCCGTGTGGGCGTAGCCGGAGCAACACCGCGCAAATAGAGGTCGAGAATGTCGTGGGCGGCGCTTGTGCTGGCGGGCATCAGAGGAAACTCGGTTTGGTGCGGAGAGGAGCGTTCTGCTGGCCCTTGAGAGCCTTGCGATGCGAACGGACAAGGATCGACTGGAACTCGGCCAGGTAGAGACCGCCGACCTGGGGATTTGCCCATTCGCCCTTGGGATGCATCAGCACCCGGGCAATTGCGCCCTTGCCGATATCGATTCCATGGTCGGTCACCATAAAGTCCGGCAGGGTTCGAGCATCTATCGACGGCACCAGAACACACCGCAGCGTCAGCTTGCCTCGCGTTCGAGGAGCCACGGAAACCGTGCCGGGCCTGAGCTGGGTGATGAACTGAGGCGCACCTTCCGGCGCGTCCGCAGACTGCCAGCCCGGCAATTCATCGTCGAGGCGCTGGGGGTCGATCGGCTCGAGCTTGCGTCCATCGAACCGCGCGTCCTCGATCTTGACGATCGTTGCATCGGGAAATGGTGTCAGCACCTCATAGTCAGGTGCGGAGATGTCGAAGCTGTCCGTCTCGCGCCAGAAGAGTGCCTTCCCCGCGAGCTCGATTGCCGCCTCGAGGATATACCCCTCCGCAATCGGAGAGGGGCAGCTGGGGGCCATCGAAAGGACCCGGGGCAGAAGATCTTCAAGCGGACGCATTATGCACCCCCGCGAGCAGCATTCGGGCTCGACGCCCGCTCGACTTGGATCTTGAGGCCGATCGCAGAGGCGAAGGCCGCGTAGTGCATCTGCGCGCGGCCCGGTGCACCTTCCAGCGCATCCTTGGAGAACGCCCGGTGCAGAACATAGTCGAGGACAGGCCCCGAATAAGGTTCGGGCAAGCCGATGGGAGCGGCATAGCTGTCGATGCTGTCGGGTGCGCCGCTCGCTGCGAGATCGGCCGGCACCGTCGAGACTGCCGCTTCAACCATCCCCTCCCCGGTGTTACCGGGATAGACATAGAACTCCAGCGGCACGTTCTCGTCGTAAGTGTAGTGCCGGACGTCCTTGGAAAAGCGACCTCTGACCGGGTCGTGCCAGTCTGGAGAACTGGCTTCAAGAACCGAGTGCGACACGACGGTCACTGACCGCCCACCAATGCGCGCGGGAGCGCTGCTGGTGATGTTTCGCTTGATCGAAAGAAGGGCAAGTGCGGTTGCAGCATTCTCGACCTGCGCCACGCGCTGCAAAGTGCCCTTTTCCAATGTCAGCACGCGGGTTTCTGACGATGCGGACGGCTTCGCCAGCACAATGGCTTTGACGCCATCGTTTACCCAGCCGACGAGCTCTGGGATTGTCCAGCGCACGTAATCTTCATCCTGGAGCAGGATGCCGGCCCGTTTGAGAATGCCGACGCCGGACACCATTGCGGCTTACCCCTGGTTCTGCTGGGCAGCTTTGGCAGCTGCCTCGGCTGCGGCCTCGTCCTTGAGCTGCTGAAACACCTTCGCCTGGCCCACCCAGTCGCCACGCTTGATGGCGCCCTTGAGGCCCAGATCGGTGTCGAGCATGGCAATGGTCTGTTCGTCCCATGCGGCGATCTGCGAGAAGCTCGTGATGTCGAGCTCGGCGAGCTTGGCCGCTGTTGCTGGACCAAGACCGGCAATGTCGACGATCGGGTCGATGACCTTTTCCTTGGACTTGGCAAGACGCTCGGCGGCCGCGGCTTCTTCGGCTGCGGCAGCTGCTGCTGCCTCTGCCTCAGCAAGGCGCTGTGCTTCGGCCTCTGCCGCAGCAGCCTCGGCAATGCGAGCGGCCTCGGCGTCCTTCAATGCCTGAGCATCAGCCGCCTTCTGCGCCTCGGTCGCAATCTCGCGATCAACCTGCGCCTGGATGGCGTCCACCGTTGCGTCGAGGCGCTGTTCGCGCTCGTCCTGCGTCAAGCCGTTCCACTCTTCTGGCGTGAGGCCCGACTCCGCCACGGTGTGCGAAACGAGATAGCCCAGCGTAAGCTTGTGGGCTGGCGAGAACACGATTTCGTCCGGAAGGACCGTCGAACCGAGTAGCGTTTCGATCGATGTCTTGAGCTCGGGTGCCGGCGCAGTAGCGCGCGCGGCGAGGACCTCGGCAACAGTGGGCACCTCTTGATAGTGCTGCACCGAGAGGAAGCACTTGATGTGCACCAGGTCATGGACCTTGCTGACGGCGCGCCGCAGCTCGTCATAGGAAAACACATAGCCCTGGCCGCCAACGTTCGTTTCAGTCGGGCCAAGTTTGCATTCAATCAGAGCCATAGCGGATAGCCTTCATGTTGAAAGTGAAAAGGGTGAGACGGCCAATGGCTTAACCGTCTCACCCTCTTGGTTGGCGACTGCTGCGGGAGGAGGAGTACAGCGCGCCGCCGATCTACGTGGGCGGGGTGCCGCTTATCCCGCCACGTAAAACACGGTGAGCCCGATCGTGCCGCCCTGTGCGCCGGCTGGCGCCGTCGCGACCTTCACGCCGATTGAGCGATTCTGCGTCGACTGGCCGATACGGTAGGCAGACTTGAGGGTTGGGCGGGCAACGCCACCGGCCTGGCCGACATTGGTGCCGTCCAGAATGATGTCGTCGCAGGTGCGCGCCTGGTCGCGGTCGCCGAACTCGCCGGACATCAGGCCGACGTCGAATGTCAGCGCAGTGCCGGTATCGAGATCATCGGTGTCGAGGATGAACTCGCGCGGCACGCAGCCGGCGGGGAGCGGCGCGATCTCGAAGATGTTGTTCGCAACCAGCATGGCAGCAGTGACGGCAATGGAATAGCGCTTGGCGACGACTTCGCCAGCGGAAGCCGGGAACGGGATGTTGTCGATACCCTTCGCGGCGCTGCTCTGAATGATCATTGGAAACTCCGAAGTGACCAGTACGGTGAGGCCCGCGCCTTGCGGCGCGAGCGGCTACGTCGCGGCTTAGAGAGCGTTCGGATCCTTGGCGGCCGTGTCGATCGACAGGACGCCAAAGTCGGACGGTTCGCCACCGGGAGGGGTGAAACGGGTCTTCTTGATGCCAAGGATGACGCCGGAGGCGACAACCTGCTCGTTGCCATGGTCGTTGGTTTCTTCGGTCCAGTCGAACCGCAGACCACCCGACGAGCCGTAGGCAATGACGCCAGCCTGGCGGCCAAGCAGCAGAGCACGGCCGGCCATGACATTGGCGCCGGCACCATAGTCGTTGAAGCGGATGCCGCTCTGGTGGGCGTGGAGCACCACCGAGTTGATCATGCCCAGACCGCCCTTGAAGATCGGGTTGTCGCGGCCTTCGGCAGCAGCCGCAGCCTTCTGGATGTCCAGCCAGCCACCCGCACCCACTTCCTGGCGCAGGTCGTAGGACTGGAACTCGTTCATGACGCAGACATAGTGCTGCTCGCCCTTGATCAGGACCGGCAGCATGTTCGACTTGGTCGGGTCGGTCGACCGCATCGTCTTGGCCTTGAGCTCGGCGCGTTCGACAACGGCCTTGCTCATCTTGTCCGAGGCGGCGAGGCTGGCCTTCGACGTTGCGACACCACCATAGAGGAGGTGGCCGCTGTCGGGCGCTTCGATCGCGTTGGTCGCGTGGCCGGTCCAGGTCAGGTCTTCGGTGAAATCTTCGTTGATACCCCGGCTGCCCGACAGGTATACAAAATGCATTTCGTCGACAAATTTTGCCCAGTAGTCACTTAGCCGATCCTTGCCCACGGTGCGCAGGTCGTGCGCGGTGCGCTTGCGGGTCATCTTGCCGCCGACGCTCACGCCGTGGCGCATCTGGTCGATCACGATCTTGTCCGAAGCGAACTTGAGCCCCTCTTCCTTGCCCTGCAGGCGCTGGTCGCCATAGGTCGGCTTCTGCTTGAGCTGCACCGACAGGTCGAACTGGATCGTGTCGCCCGGACCCGACTCGAGCTCGTTCAGGCGCTGAATGACATGGTTGTCACTCGTGCCGACGAACTTTCGGTCGAAGTAGGACTTCTTCTGGGTTTCGAGAAATAGCGCGCCAGACCACTTCTGGATCGCTTTGGGGTCGCCGAATGAGATCTGCGTGGGGCCCGGCATGGCGGTGCGTCTCCTGTATGAGGGGATGCACGTTCATGCGCTGCTCAATGCATATGCGAATTCTTGGCAGCTTGCAACGGGTCAGCATGCGGTGTGGCGGCGGCGCTTAAGGCGCCAATCTGCCGGCGCGGTAAGCATCAAGAAAAAGCATCATTTCCGCTTCGACGCCTTTCTCGCCGAAGACATCTCTATCGATGTTCTCGAAAGGCGCCATCCGGGCCTCGGCCGTATCGACAAGCGCATCCGCTTCGGCGGCATCACGGCACACGACGGCGTTGCCTTGGATCTCCACCCAGATCTGCCCATCGACCTCGAACCTGACGATCCGCACACCCATCTCGCCCTCCGCTCTCCTGGCGCGGGCGATCATCTCAGAGAGAACTTGATGAAATCCCCTCCACGGAACGGGGGCACACCCCCTCTGACGTCAGCTCGCGATCGATTGAGCCGTCCCGTCGTTAGATGGACCGCTGGCCTCGCCGGTCATGCGTAGCCAATGGTGGCTGCTCTGCGTCGTCGAGTTTTTGACGCCGTTGTGCCCCTGGATCATCTGCCCGCCATTGGCAGCTGTCCCGAGCACCGTGCCGACAGGCGGTTTCGGCCCCGAGCTGCGGGTCAGGCCGAACATGTTGCCGAGCCCTTGACGCAACCCGTCGCCGATCCCCTGCCCCAGCCCGCCGGCTGGCAGACCGACCGCCATGCGCGCGCGCTCGAGCAGATTGGGTTCACGTTCGACAGGATCTTGCTTCTGCGGTTTCGGCGCTTCCACGGGCCTTGGCTGCGCGGTCTTCTTCTGCGGCTTGGGCGCCTGCTGCTCCACCCACTCCGGGTTCAGCGTGGTACGCTGCACCACTTTGAATTGCATCTGCTCCGCAGCCAAGCGTCCCGCTTCGGCTTGAGCGACCGAATCCCGGCCATACATGTGCCGCGTCTCGCCCAAGGGAATGCTGCCGTCAGTGAACTGCGTGCTGGGCTTGACCGGAGACTGGCCGCCCGGCCGAGTGATCGGCACGCGCTCTGTCGTGGTGATGTATTTTGGAACGTCCGCCGGCGATTGAGCCTGGGCCGGTTTCTGCGTCGCATCGAGAACGTCGTTGACCCGCTGGGAAATCGGCTTCGTGCTGCTCTGAGGCTTGCCAACCTGCGGCTTCGCGCCAGTCTGCGTTGAGGACGGCAACCCCATGGCCTGGTTGAACTCATCGCGCTGCGGCATCGATCCGACGCTGTCCATGCGCTGCAACCCTGTAGCGGCGCCGGAGCTGCTGCTGGTCGGCTTGGTGTTCCCCGGCTTCGTGCTGCCCTGAGGCGTGTTGCTGGTTGCGGGCTTGGGATTGGTAATGCCGACGGCTCGTTCTTGGCCGGCATAGGACATACCATTGGAGACCAGCTGCTGGCGTGCTGTATCACGCTCCTGCTGGCGCCGTGCGTCCTCCGCCTGCTTTACCAGCGAGTCGGCCGCTTCCGGGCGGGCGCCTGGCGTCATCTGGCTATTGCCAGCCATGGTTGCGCGATCTTCCGCCTGGATGCGCGTGATCGAGCCCGGTGGCGTCGTTGCTGGCTTCTGGGTCGGCGCAACCCGTTCCTGCCCGACCATGCCAGATTGGCCCGGCTGCTGCTGACGGAGTGCGGTCAACTCAATTGGCCGTGGCATGCTGCCGGGATCGTCGAAGCGCTCGCGGCCACTCGGCCCGATCGAGGGGAGAAGGCGCGATTTGCTCTCGAGAGGCGCAGCTGTCGGCTGCGACTGGCTGGACTTCGGTGTCACGGCACGCGGCCCCGCCTCGGCTCCGACAAAGCTGCTGCTGCCCGGCATGTTGCTCATGACGCGCCCTGAATCGGACAGCCGAGGGGTCAGCCCCGGCCGCTCCTGCGTCAGAGCGAGATCGGCAGCCGGCTGCACCGTCGGCGTGCTCCTGGTGACAGGTCCAGCCCGATCGTCGGCGGCGAACGATGCGGGCCGCGTCGTCTGTGTCGCGGGTGGCTTTGGCGGCCCTGCTCTGTCTTGCCCCACAAGCCCCCCGCTCGGCACATTCGGTGCCGTGCTCGGCTGGCGGTTGAAGGCGCGAAGCTCGGCCGCGCTGGGCATCGCTCCAACGGGATCCCGCGGAGAGCTCTCGCCCGTGCGCCCAATGATCGGCAGGCTGCGCTTCTGGCCGGAAAAATCCGCCGCGCGCGACCGTGCGATTGCAGCATCTGAAACAGGCGCCGGCACTGGTGGCGCATCGCGGGCGGCCTGCTGGGCGGCGATGCTGCCCGGCTTGGCAATGGGTCGCGGGGCGTTGAAGGTGGCTTGGGTTCGTGCTGCGGTGCCTTCGATCCGGTCGCGCGGGATCGGAGGTAGGCTGTCGAGCATCTGCTGGACGCGACGCCCGATCGACGGCGAGGTGTCGAGCTCCGACGCGACGATATTCGGGATTTCGGACGGAGGCAGCCGAATGCCTGCCTCGTTGTAAACGTCACCTTGGCGCCAGCCTTCGTGACGCTGTTGCGCCGCTAGAAAGGCCGCGCGTTGGTCTGGCGACAGATCCTTCAGCAGTGTGTGGCCAGACGTTCCGGACGCCTGTGTCACCGCTCGAATATAGCCTTCAGTATCGTTCTCATCCGGCGGGGCGTACCGGTAGATCGCCGCGCCTATTGAGCCCTTGGGGTAGGAGTGCCCCCAGCGTCCCGCGTTATCTGCGTTGAGATACGACGAGCTCTCAAATTGAAGGACCTCGCGCGCGCGCTGACCAGCCTCAAGAGTCGGAAATATGGCGAATCCGCGTTGGCGCCCCGGTGGAACCGCGCCAGGCCCAATGGCGCCCATGCTCCGGGCATATTCACCCCACTCAATATTTCCAGGATTATTGGAGCGCCATGCGTAGCTACCATCAAGGGTGTACACATTGCCATCAGCTAGCCGGACCTTATTCCAGCCGCCACCGACATCAACGATCTCAACGATTTGCAAAGCACGCGCTCCCACATAAGGGATGCACGTCCATGCGCAACTATGCAGACGATACCGAGTTCGTTAGGAATTAGCGAGAGGAGCTGCGGAGGAATGAGCCATTCGTAATTTGCTGACCGCATTGTTTTTCATCGCCATCGCTAGCGGCCACGCTTTCGGTGATGAATGCAGGTATCGCGCAGATGACGGAAGTGTCTTGGAGCGCGTCAGCTTGCCTGACTACAATTACGCCTTCCAGCCGAAGGGCGAATGGGGGACGCTCTGTGCGATCATGCGCAGCGACATCTCCACGGATTTGGTATGCGACAATGGCTTCGAAGCAGAACTGTCCGGGCTGGGAGAAGAGTTGCAGATCGGAGATCGACGCTTCACCCGCCAGTGCGATTGATGTTGGCTCAGGATCATTGCGTGGGGTCGCATCGCCCGGGATGGCACCAATGAACTGTGCCGGTCCATCGGTCTAGTCGGAATGCCACTGCAGTGCCGTCGCTTGTCGCAGTGGCGACCTCGTACCGTACCATCACCGCTGTCAGCGCGATCAGCAGGAATAGCCCGAAGACCGCATACTTGCGCCATCCGCGCCACAGATAGTACTTCGCTTCGTCCCTGAAAGACGGCGGCTTGAGGCTTGCGTGGGCTATCCGAGTGGCTATGGCCTCCATATCAGCAGCATACTCTGAGCCGGATAGCTCGCCCTCTTCAAAGCGAGCTGTGAGCCTGTCTCGCTCCTCGCGCAACTTCTGCACCAGTTTGTGCTGCACGTGTCGCTACCCCCCTTTGCTCTCGCCAAGATGCCCATGCTCGGCCAGCCACGCCTTGACTATTCGGCGCACAGCTTCAGGGCGCCCCGGCTTATCCTCCTCAGCCTCCGCATAACGCTCAACGGCATCGAGCAAATCCGGCTGGAGTCTCACCCCTACCAGAACGCCTTTACCTGTAGCAGGAGGGCCGGGCTTCTTTGCCATCTGTGTTAACACGGTTCTTGAATTGTAATTGCAGCTGTGTTAACACGGTTGCGGCTCGGAGGGAAGGTGGAAGCTCCCGCCCGAGCCTAACCGAAACTCGATAGGAGCATCGAGCATGGCTGAAGCCACCGTTACCACGCCTGCTGCCGGCGCGTCACCAATCGCCTTCCTGGCCCCACGTCGCCACGCAATCCAGAACGCCATCACGGCCCTTGAGCCACTGCTGCTCGCCGAGGGCAACACTGCCTCGCCACGCATCAAGGCGCTCGAGCTGATCTTCGGCCAGCTGATGGACGAGCTGTCAGCGGTCGACACAGTCATCCTCGCCCTGCCTCCGACCAGTGCGGACGATCTTCACGTGCAGGCCGCGATCACGCGTGCCTCTGTCGATGATTACCTCGACCGCATGCCGTTACTCGACAAGCTGCTGCAGCACGTTGAAGCCTTCGCAGCATGAAGACGTGCAGTGTCGCCGGCTGCGGCGCGCCTCACTATGCAAAGGGCTATTGCAATACCCATTGGCAGAGGTGGAAGCGCCATGGTGACCCGCTGATCGCCTACAAGCGAACCGCACCGCGGCCCGCGGCGAAGGTCTGCGCGGTTGAGGGTTGCGGCAAAGGAGCGATCGCCAAAGGGCTTTGCTCCAAGCATTGGCAGCGACAAAAGAAGTATGGCGACCCGCTGCATGTGCCCTACAGCACGGCGCCAGACAGACATGCCAGCCGCTTCTTCAAGGAAGTGGTGCTGCCCTATGAGGGCGATGAATGCCTGCTGTGGCCCTTTGCGTCACGTCCGAAGGGGTATGGAGTTTTGGGCGAGGACGCAGTGCATCGGCTTGTATGCGAGCGCGAGCACGGCCCGCCGCCGTCGCCAACTCATGAAGCCGCGCACCGCTGCGGGAATCCTCCATGCTGCAATAAGCGCCATCTCTACTGGGCGACGCCATCTGAAAACCAGATGGATAGGATCGCGCACGGCACCAGCAACAGGGGCGAGCGACACCCAAACGCCACTCTGACGGAAGATGATGTCTTGGCGATCCGGGCCATCAAGGGGACGCCCCTGTCTCAGATCGCGCATCGGTACGGCGTAACTCCGCAGACGGTTTGGGACATACAGCACCGCCGCTCCTGGTCCTGGCTCCCCTAACCCGCCCTCACGGCCCCGGCTGCGCTATATCCTCAACGGAGATCTGTGCCGCATCGGCAGCCTCAGCGAACTGCTCGTCCGACACCTCCGCAAAATTGAAAGGTATGAACAGGCGAACGAGCTGCGAAACGAGCTCGTGGAGCTGATTCAGCGTCAGCCCTTTCGCGCAGATGTTCTCGCCATACACATCGAGGCCGGTTTCGATTGAGCCTTCTATCCGCATTTACCAGAACCCCAACCAAGCGCCCCAGCCATGGATAACGGCAACTGGGAAAAACAGCGCGCCCGCGATCAGAAAACCCCAGTTTCCGTCTGTGAAGCAAATGTAGAGGTGGTTGAACCAGCCTGCCGCGCACGCCAACGCAAAAGCGATACCGAGTATCGCCCCGAAAATATCACCCACTCTTATCCCCGCATGAGTGCCAATCTTGATCGCATCGCTACCCAAACACCGAGCGAAACGCAAACCTATTGGTGGTCAACAGAGCAACTTGCAATCCGAGCCGCTGCTCCTGGCTGACCTATTCCCCCAACAAAAAACCGACTGTGCTAACAAACTGGCTTTAGCACTTAACTTCATGCTCTTCCGCTTGTTCGGGCAATAGAATATGCAGCGGCATGTCTTTCCCGGTCTTGCATTCGCCGATCACCTCAGCCGGCATCAAATACTCGCTGCATCACCTTCAGCCCTTCCATGTCAAGCTTGAGGGAAAGGGTAAGGACGGCCTCGACTTGACCGTGCGCGTGTCGTTTCACTCCCACGTGTATTCGAAGGCCGACAGTGACGAAGCGACGGGACATCGGTTCAAGGACGAGGGTGGTAAGTGGCGCGAGTTCTGCACGGATCGGTACGGCTGGTGCGTCGATCTCCCCGTCATCTGCACCGCTATGGTCGAGCAGAACTTTCCGTCTTGGGAAAGCCAAGACGCTGGGCAGAAGAACAATATGGCCGTTTCCGAAGCCGTGCCAACTAGCGGCCTCAAATACCTGATCTTTTACGATCTCCACCCCAGCCAATCGTCCGGCATCGACGTCGAGTTGGTGGTTAAGAGCGCCTACAAGAAGCAGTTTTTCGCGGATCGCGTGGGTAAGCGGCTGAAGGTGCACGCGCTCCTGCGCACTGTGCTTTACAAGGGCGTTCGAATGCCCAAATAAAAAAGGCCCCGTGAGGGACCTTGATTATGGCAGCTTAAGTCTCTGCCGTGCGACTGCCGCTTACCGTGGTATGCTGGCCTCAAGGGCGGGCTTGTAGCAGCATCCTTTCGGAGGCGTCGCTTTCTGCTACTGGGAGTACAATAGACTTTCAGGCGGTAAGGTTCAAGACTTTTTCGAAAAAAACCAGCCGTGAAGCTAAGGGACGCTACGGCGCAACAGCCCTATAGCCCCGGCATCCCGCCATCGCATTTGGGGCAGCGCCGCTGGTGGAAGTCTGACCCGTTAGCGCCATAGACATGCCCGCAGTTCTCTCGCTCACACTGCAGCGCCCAGATAAACTGATTGTGGTCTGTGCCGCGGAAGGTCGACTTCCGCAGCAAGCGCTGATTGTTCCTATTAAGGTCGCCTAACTCTGCCATCTTCCCCTCTGTGTTTATCGCCTAGCCGTGGGCCACGCACGGCACTGTAGCGCTCAGTCCTTTTGCTTCAGGATCGGCTTCAGCTCATGGAGAGCTTCCTCAAAGCGCTGTCCTACGCCATGGGCCCAGACCATGTCGGCCGCGTTAGCGAACGTCTTCTCCATGAACCCGTTGTACGCGGGCTGAGCCAGCAATCCGACGGCTAACAAGATGCCACCCAACCAGCGGGAGAAGGTGACACGCGCTCTATCAACGTGTTTTGCCGCATTGAGGATCTCTGCGCGCGGCGTGTTCTCATCAGCGCTTTCGAGCAGGCCGAGGCTGGCATCTAGATCCGCTTTTGCTTGTCCTGCGACAAGGAAGTCCGGCACCTCACCATTTGAGGGCGTTCTCAGCATATCGGCGACCATCGCCCGCACTTCCGGCGAGACGGCGTCCAGAGCAGCACGGAGTTCTTCTGCGGTTCGGCGGACTTCGGCCAGCCGGACAACCTGCAAATCCGCGCGCATGTTGCCCTCGCCACTGAGGGTTGCCGTCGCCGAGATCACATCAGGTTCTTCAGTTATCATCGGCTCGCCGTCCTCGGTTACGAGTTGCGCGCCATTCTCAGTCTGAAGGGGGGCTCCGTCGTCGACTACGTAATCCTGATCGACGTATCCGTCACCGGCATATAAGCCAAAAGATGCCGCTTCCGCAGGATCGCTTTGACTGCGTGCGCCACCTGCTGGACCCACGTCGTCTCGTGCGTAACCTTCTGGCAGGTCTACTGCGGTTTCCCAATAATCGGTGTTCTCCCGCTCCATGTCTTGCTGTGCGGATTTCGTTGAGCTCGCCTCAACTTGCACCTCAGCCGCCCTACCGGATCGAAATCCTGGCCTGCCTCTTGAGGCAAGACCCTGACCGGTAGCAGTGTCCGGGCGCGCGTGTGTGCTGTCGCCATTGTGCTTCGACGGTATCTGTGGCGGCGTTTCTTCGTCGTCTGCCATTTGCCTCCCCGATCTGGGGAAGACAATCAGGCTTGGGCATGGCGTTGGCAAGCGCCTTGCGAGGTTAGCGTTAAAGCCGCAAATCCTTAGATTCGTCCTTCGACTTCACGCTGGCGCGCGGAGTGCCCTGGCTGCGATCGATCAGCAGCCGATCGCGAGGGAGGCCGCGGGCGACAATTGCGCGCCGCCAACGGCCCTTGGTGTCGACGACTTCGCTCACGCGACGAGGGCTGCGGACGTTTTGTCCGGTGCCAGCCCTGTCGGCAGGAACGCCGGCGGGATGATACCCGTCGGGATCCGCGTGACCCGGAGGGACGGGTCCATGGTCGCGATCTTGAGCTTGACCGAACGGCCATTCCGATCGTCGACTTTTACAATGGCGACCTCGCCGATTTGCACGGCCTCGCCGACTTTGACGCTGACAGACAGCAAGCCCATTTGGTCCTCTCGTTAAGCGTATTCAGACGCCAGGTACTGGTTGCGCTCGGTGTCGGAGAGCTGCGCCATAGCGTTCTCCTTGGCCTCGCCAGTCATGCGCGAGATGACCGCAAACTTGCTGGTGTCCTGCAGGTCGGCCGGTGCTGCGCTGGGCAGACCGCCCAATGCCGGCGGGATCTCACGCTTGGGCTCCGTCGGCGGCTGTGGTGTGCTTGGCTTGTTTTCTTCCGCCGGAAGGCCGAGCGCCTTGCGCATATCGCGCTGCACCTTGGCATGCGCCTGGTCGAGGATCGATGCAGCGAACGGGTCGGCTGCATTCCCGCCCTGGAGCTTCATAACCTCAGCGTTCAACGCATCGTAGCCCGCGCTGCCGGCTTCATACTGCGGATGCTTCGCCAACCAGTCCGGCACGGTGTTTTCGAACCAGGTCGATTTGCGGATCTCAAAATCATGCTTGCGGCTGTCGGCTGACAACTCGTGCTTGAGCTGCATCCGCTCGAGCTCGCTGCGCTGGTCGTTCAGCTCGCGCAGGCCCTTCCGATATTCAGCGCTCGACAGCTCGCCGTCGTCGAAACGCTTTTCGAGATCGTCCTCGCCGGACTTGATCGCCTCCAAGCGGGCTTCGAAATCCTCGGGCAGATCGTAGGCCGGGAGGAGCGACTGAGGCTGCTGCACGGCGGCTGGCTTGCCTTCATCGGCGGCAGCATTCTCGACAGTGACCGACCCGTCAGCAGCAACGGCGCCTTCCAGCTCAGTCTCGGCAGGCGCGCTGGTATCGTCCTCGGCCGACGGAGTATCTGCCGCGGCAGCCGCTTCGGCTTCCAGCCCCTCGTCGACCAGGTCGGGGTTCAGGAGCCCTGCCCGTTCTTCCTCGGACAGGCTTTCGAGCATTTCATCGGTAAAGTCTGGCTTTGCCATTCTGGCTTCTCTCTGGTTCGGCGTTATGCGGGCACGTCCATGGCCGGCGCCGCACCGGTCTGGAGTTGTTCGGATTCGGCAGCAGCGGCCTGCTCAAGCTGGGCTTCTTGAGCCAGCTCAGTCTGGGCGGCTGCGACGCCGGCGGCCTGCGCCGCCTCGATGTTCTGATCGCTCTGCGACTTGAAGCCGGACTCGGACATGATCATGTCGGCCGTGTGCGAGGCTGCGGGTGGGAGAGCCAGGGCATTGCCGGCGGTCGCGAGTGCGCGATCCTGGGCGCTGACCTTTTCGGTGACGGTCTGGGCCGTGATCCGCTGTACCTCGGCACGCTTCTTCTCGGCGCTGGCTTCCTTGTCGGAAATGTCGGCTTCCACGGCACGAGCCTGCAGCTTGGCTGCCTCGGCTGCGGCCTGCTGGGCCTGCACTTCTTCTTCCGTCAGCTCCTCGGCGTCTGGGTCGCGCTGATTGGTGACGGCACGGATGCGCTTCACGATCTCCTCGCGGTTGCCGATGTCCATCTGCTCCACGACCAGGTCGAGCAACACCATGCCGACGGCTGGGGGCAGCTTGCCCACCAGACCCATGAGCTCGTCCATGGCATGCTGGCGCATGGATGCGCGCCAGTCGGCCTCGGTGATGACGAAATCAGCCTTGGACCGCTGGATGTCATTGGCCGGCAAGCCATCGTTCACGGTGATGTACTGAGGCGTGCCGCGCATATTGGTGATTCTAAATGCTTTTTCTTCGCTCACGAACTGCTCGATGTTCGACAGCAGCTTCTCGCCGCGCAGCTGGGACGCGAAGCGGAGATTATCGAAAAAGTGCATCGTCGCCATGGAGCCCTGGTCCTGACGCCGTCCGATCGCGACACCAGAGGTGGCATTGGTGTGGCGCCCGAGGAGCTCGTCGGTGACACCGCTCGACTGCTGGATCATCGCAATTGAGCGGGACATGAATTCGAGCTGGTACTGGGAAAGCTCTCGGTCATTGTCGAGGTCGAGCTGCGACCCCTTCTTCTTGACGATAATCGCGTCGGGGCGCGAGGCCTCGCGGCGCAGCTCGTCGATGTCTTCGACGGCGTCGTCGTCCATGACGATCTTGTTGGTGGAGAGGATGTAGAGCGCCTTGGATGCGCGCTTGTTGATGTCCTCTTGCATGCCCTTGAGGCCGCGGATCATACCGTATGGCAGGCCGTCGCGTCCGCGGCGCTTCCCCCAGATCGGGGTAAATGGAAACTGGTTGTGCCGGTACGGGCTCTCAGAGAACCAGAGCATGCCGGCATGGGTGAATATCGCCACGTGCATGCGCATGGTGATGCGCTCGACGAGCTCCGCTTCGCCACTTGCCAGCGAGTCCCTGTGGCCTGGCGAGAACGGGTCATAGATTTCCCGGGCGAAGGCGCCGCCCTTTAGTGCTTTCACCAGCACCGGCATGCGGATCCACCCTTCGATCAGGCGGACGCGCTGGCGGTGATAGCCATGGTTTACCCGATCGGTGCGGCCGCCCGATTGGTCGAGCGCCATCTCGGAATAGTCACCCACCTCGTCGCCATCATCGCCATACGTGCCGATGTCGAGCGCCTGCTGCGCCGAATGCTCGAGCAATTGTCCGCGCTTGCGGAAGATGGCCTTTGCAATATCGAGGTCGACCCACTTGTCCCGGAAGATGTACCGGGCGTCCGAGAGGTCCATCTCCGTCGAGGCGCTGTCCCAGAGCACGCGCCGCCAATTCTCGTAGCGGGTGCGCAGCGGTTCGTCGTCGCCGTCGCCGTCGAAATAGTCTTCGACCCAGCCGATGCCGCTTTTCACCGAATCCGCAAAGGCGCGGCTGACATGGAAAGGCGTGCGGTTGACGTCGCTGAGATATTTCATCAGCTCCGATTTGCGCTGCGCCGGCTTGCCCTCGTTCTTGCGACGCGGAATGACCTTATGGTCGGAGCGGGTGCGCTTCTCGGTGCCGAGCACCCAGTCGACCGATGCCGAGATCACGTTATAGACGAGAGCCTTCTGGCCGCGGTCTTCGACTTCCTGGGCGTCTTTCTCCGCCCACTGGATATTGTCGTAAAAGTCCTCGTCCTGCGCCTGCTCGACGCGGTTGTCGTATTGCCGATCAAGCTCCTTGGCCCGCAGGTCCATGAGCTTGTGGTGCATCTCCACCATGTTGGGAGCGTCGAGCCCTGAGGGCTTGATCTCCCTGGCGCCTTCCCGCCCCTCGCCACCCTTGATCGGTGACTTGAACTCGGTTTTGCGGACGGAGCCATCATCGGCATTGATGTCGAACATCAGAGGAGGACCTCGCGCACGCGCTTGCCGGAATTGCGGTCGGTGATCGTCACCTCGGCCATGGCCTCGTTGTCGGTCAGTATCGGCACGCGATAGGGCGGAATGCCGAAGAGGTCATCGATATTATCCTCGATCAGCTCGCAGATGCGCTGCGCAGATTGTGGCGTAACCCCGATGCGGAGGGCTTCGGCAAAACCGAATGCCATGAGCGCCGCCTTGCGGGCCCAGTCCGGATAGTGCTTGTGCGATGATCGATCGAACAGGAATGCGCTCTGCAGCGTAACGACGCATGGCACCGTGTGCTCGGAGAACTCTTCGCCCGTGCGGATCAGGCACAGGCATGGCGCGACGCCATCGTCCGTGGAGACCCACGTGCCGATAAGCGTGAGATTGCCCTTCACGGTTGTGAAGTGGCGCTGGTCTAGGTCGAGAACGGCAGTCATGCACGGCCCCCGGCAAAGGGGTGGTGCGGCAAGGGGAAGAGGTAAGCCAATTCGGCCCTGCTGTCTATCTGTCGCCGACCCTCAACGGAGAGCTGGGCGGTAAGGTCCGAAGGCCTGCGTTCGTCCCTCTGCACTGCCACTGACGTAATGGCGATGAAGATGCCGCAGGCGTCGCAGCACGTGCCATCGCCTGAAATGGTGCGCAGCATCTGACCCTGTCTGCACGATGGGCAGTCGCGTCTTGCGGCCATGTCACCGCCTCCCCGCCGATCGAGCCTTGCGCCATTTCCGGTGGGCGCGCTCGCCCCCTGCCCGGTTCTTGTGCTTGGTCCGCGCGAGAAACCGGCGATGGCGATAGGCCGCGTCCGCTTCACGCACTGCCGCGCGCTCGTTCTGTTTCGGCGCCGGCGCTTGCCGCTGGGTGTCGGTGGCTTGGCCTGCCGAAGCGCCGGTTACAACAACATGCCCCGCCTTGGCATTGACCTGCCCTAAGGCAGCGCCGCCCAGCATCGCCATTGCGGCGAGTGCCCCCACAATCATCTTCTTCAATCTATCCTCCTGGATGGACCGACACCCGGGCCGTCCCTGCCCGAGCGCGCGGCGTTTGGGTCAGCTGTGCGGGTCGGCTTCGTACTTCTCGGAAGGCAGCTGCCCGCGGATGCGCTCAAGCGACTCGTTGACGCTCACCGAGGCGGCCAAGATCTGGTGCGCCAAAGCGCGCGCATCGCCGAACACGCCATATCCCTCGAGATACTCAGGGCCTGTCGCGTTCTCCGGCACCGGCCCGCAAAGCCGATCGGCGAGTTTCGCAGCCTCACGCGCCGTCTCCCGAGCGTGATCCCGGGCATCCCTGAGATCGTCCATAAAGCTTTGTGGCCCCTCGCGAACAGGTCGGCTGTTCCGGGCTAACTCTGCAGCTCTGCGTGCATAACCTAAATCAGACATCGTCTCTCTCCTGGTTAAACAGCCATCGCGCTCGGACGCGAGCTGGGTCTGCGTGTCTGTTGGCGTGGGCCGCGGATCATGCCGCCGGCCTTGGCCTGGGCGTGCTGGCGGATGGCGTCGGCGGCGTGCTGGTGGCCGTTCTTGTTGACCTGGCTCGTGAAGGTGCCGTTGCGCTCGCTCCACGCCTTGCCGTAGCCGGCGAGGTGCTTGAGCCCTTCGGCGCAGTTCTCTTCGTCGATCCAGTAGCTCGCCATGGCGTCGCGCAGCTGCTGGATGCCGGCGATCAGCTCGTGGATGCGCGGGATGATCTCGATGTTCTTGAACCCGACTTCTTCGAGCATGTCGGCGGAGGTCTTGAGCAGCTCCGCGCCTGGGCGCCGATGCGCACCGTCATGGGGCAGAAAGCAGGTCCCGAGCACGTAAGGCCGCTTGTCGACCTCGCGCTTGAAGAAGCTGTAGGGCTCGCCCGATGCCTCGATATAGTCGATGAACCGGTCCTGCAGCCCGACCTGCTGGTGGAACCAGATGGCGATGTCGTCGTCGACACCGAGATCCCAGAAGAGGTTGACCGGCACCGACGGGTCATAGGGCACTTTGGTGATGCGCTGCTGCTTGCGCATGGTCGCCAGTTGCACGGCCAGCCACTTGCCCTCGGTCGACTGGTTGAAGGCCTCCTTGAGCGTGGATGGGTACTGCATCCACATCTTCTCGACATCGCCGCCGAACTCGACGTCCCGCTTCTGGACGTACCAGGCGCGCTGCTCCATCTCGATCGGGCGGCCGATCTCGGCCTCGAGGCGGAAGAAGTAGGCGTGGTCCGTCGGCGAGATGACCACCGATGCCGGGTCGGTCTGGTATTCGAGCGCGTCCCACCAGCTGGCGAAGTGGAGCCGATAGTCCATCTTGGACAGTGGACGGCCGCTCAGTGCCACTGCCTCGGCGCGCTGCACCTTCTCGGTGAAATCGCCGTCGAGGCCTTCCACCGTCGATTCGATGATGACGATGCCGGTCTGATCAACGGCAGGAATCGAGCCGGTCTGGATTTCGCGCGCCTTGAGTGGCGCCACGGCGCAGATCTTGCCGTATTCGGAAATGTGCAGGAACTGGATCGTGCCGCCGCGTACCGAGATGGCGCAGCGGATGGTGGAGTTGTTGGAGAGCACCAGCTTGGACTGGGTCGAGCGCACCACCGGGTTCATGGCCTTCACCAGGTCAGGCAACCGGTCATAGGCGAACTTGATCTTGTCCGAGAAGATCTGTTCGCAGGTCACCCGGTCCTGGGCGATCAGGGCGCAACGCTGGTTGGGCTCGAACAGCGCGCGATCGAGTGCCATCAGCTGCGCCACGGTCGAGAAGCCACGCTGGCGCGCCTTCGGCACCACGTTGCGGTACCAGAGCTCCTCGATGAACTTGTCCTGCACCTCGTTGGGCACGAACCGGACGGGGTTACCCTCCTTGTCCATGATCCAGTAGAGGTTGCGGATGCGCCACTTCGGATCCCGCAGGTTGCGGAAGAGCTCGAGCTCTTCGGCTGTCGGCGTGCGGCCGAGGATGGCGCGCAGCTGCTCCTCGATCGGGATGGCGAGAGCGTCGTTCACTCGTCGTCCTCCCCATCGTCGGAGAGATCAGGATTGCTGGCGGCAGCAATGGTGGCGGCGGCCTCGGCTGGCAGAGCACTGGTCGGCGGCGTCTGCGTCGGGCCCAGCGTTGTCCCGGCCAGCGCGCCGAGGAGCTGGGCGAACTGCCCGACGGCTTCCACCTCGGTGCGTTCCTTGAACGCCATGACGTCGACATGCTTGCCAACCAGCTCGAGGCGTTTGCCGCGATCGGCGAGCTTGATCTTGCGCACGCGGCCGATGTGCTCGCGGTCCTCGCCCCTGCCCTCGAACAGCTCCTCGACCTCGATGCCGGCGACGAGTCCTGTGCGGAACGCCATGGGCCACTCGTCGACGGGCAGCAGGTTCCCCGCCTCGTCGAACAAATCCGCCAGGTCGGCATCGAGCTCGTCACTGAGCCGCTCCAACACCCGGTCCCGGTCAAACTGGAGGCGGACAGCGCGATCTCGCTTAAGCTGCCTTATGCGGAGCCGGATGTGAGGTTTGGTCAGGTTTTCGTATGCGATCTCGCGCGCCGTGTTCTCGCTGTAGCCTGCGCGACGGGCCGCAGCCGCGCCGTTGAGATCGACGAGATACTCCTCGCAGAAGCGCGCTTCCCGTTCCGTCAGGCGCTTGTGTTTCGTGCCCCCGCTCTTGCTTGGGTTGTCGAAGCTATCACCTTCATCGGCCGCCGGCGTCGCGCCATCGTCATCGATGTACTTATCCGCGACGGAACGCGCCCGGGCACGCTGTCGCGCATCCTTGCCGGTCGGTTCTGTGGCTTTGGGAGACTTGCCGCGCGCCTTCGCCATCTATCGATGATCTCGGTGGTGCGGCAGGCGGAAAGTAGCACAATCGGCAGGCTCGGTCGAACGGACCTTTGCTGGTTCCTGCGGCCCGTCGGGCACCAAGGGCAGCTTCGGATCCAGCAACGGCGTGAACAGCGCAACGTCGCGGCGTTCCTGCTCGTCCACGACTGGGCGGAAGTGCGAGATGTGGAAGAGCATGTTCCCGTAGCCCTTGAGCGAGAGGAACAGTCCCAGATCACTCGGCACCACGGCGGTCACCACGTAAACGCCATGTCGGATGGGCAAGCCGAGCAGCAGGGCGCGCAAGTAGACGCTCCATTGAAGCGTCTTGCCGCGCTTCCACTCGGAATTGAGACACACGCACTTTGCGCCCGGCTTTGCCCAGAACCCGCCCATGGTCACGGCACCACCATCCAGTCCCGAGCAAAGAAATCCGCCTTGTCAGGCCGCCAGTTGCGCGACTGGTATTTGCCGCCGCTCGCCTCAAGGCAGATCGCGCCGTCCGACACGAAAATGACGCCATCTGGCCAGGCTTTCCGCGCCACCCGGTTTCCGGCAAAGAGCGCATGCACGGCATGGTCGAAGCTCATAGCGCCCGTCGAGGCATAGCTCGCCTCAAACTGCGCTGCCGACACCCAGCGTTCACGCCCGTCCAGCACCACGATCCAGCCGTCGAGGCTCGGCGCGGTCCCTGCCACGCCAATCGGACCCTTGGCAGGATAGGCGTGTACGGCGCGCGTCGCGATATGGGTAAGCGGCAGGTTACTCATTGCGCACCTGCCAAAGCCAGGCGCTGGCGCGCCTCGTCGATGACCTGCACCGGGAACGTCCACCCGCCCTTGGCGTCTGTCATGCTCGCGGCGTGGCCCGACACTTTGCAGCAGGTCAGGTAGAGCTTGTCGTCCAGCATGGCGTGCACATGCTGGGTGAGCCCAACATCTTGTGGTGGTAAGGCCCGACGCTCGTCTGGGGTAAGGGGATTCTTACTGGTTCTTTTACTGGTTATAGGTGTCTCAGAGCTGTGAGACACGGAAACAGCGGATTTTGAGACACGGCTTTCCGTGTCGCAATTTGAGACACGGCCCCCCACATCTTGTGTTCGCGGGAAATCGGGCTCGCAAGCCAGTCGGTATCGGGTGGGCAGCTGCTTGTTGGTCTGCGGATCGCGTTGCGGCTCACGCAAAATCAGCCCGAGCGATTCGAGTTCATCGAGATGCCGGTTCACCGATGCGCGCGAAATCTCGCAATCCTCGGCGAGCGTTTCCTGCTTCGGAAAACAGCCTTGATCGGGGTTGTGGCGGTCGGCGAGGTGCCAGAGCAGAAGCTTGACGACAGGCTTCAATCCGCGCTGCTTGATGGCCCAGTTCGTGGCGTCGTGGCTCATGTCGCCTCAGCCGCTTCGATCACCACGCCTTCGGGCATTTCCTTCATGCCCCAGAGCGATGCCGGCGCCGTCAGTCCCTTGAGTTTGAGCGCGTCAGTCATCACCACATAGGTGTTGGCAGCGAAGCGGTTGAGCGAACGCCAGTTCGTCACCACCTGGTTGGTCTTTGCCTCGGTCAACTCCATGACGGATCGTGTTCCGCCTAAAGCGCGGATAACATCGTCGACGCTCTCAAGCGCCTTGGGAGTGAGTTTGGTTTTTGGCATTGATGGTCCGCCTGCAACGGCCGGACCATACTAAAGGATTTCTTTATCCGCAATTGACAAGATAGTCTTTGTGGTGTCTCTGATGGCGCGACAATAAAATCTTGTCATGAGCGACATCATGCCCGACACCTCGAACAAGGCCATTGGCCGCCGCCTCGCCGCCGTTCGCGAGGTCAAAGGCTGGACGCAGGTCTTCATGGCCGAGCTGATTGGCGCCAGTCCTCAACGATGGGGAAATTACGAGCGCGGCCACAACGCGCCCCCACCGGACACGCTCGCACGCATCTGGCAGCTGACTGGCGCGACGTCTGATTACGTCTTATTCGGCCGCATGGACGGCCTGCCGCTGGAGCTTGCCCAGGCATTGCAGGCGCGATCGGAAAAGGTGGACGCCGGCCTCGGGACAAAGGCCGGCTAAGGCGGATTAGGTCCGCTCTGTGTCCAGGTTGTCATTCACTCGGAAACCTGACGCCCGTTTCAGCGAATGCATGCGCATACGTGTGCGATCGGTGCTGTATTCCAGGAACTCGCGAACCAGCTGCAGCACCAAAAGAGCCTCCTCAGGGTCCTCGGGCGTCATCGCAACGATGCGCTTTGCAGCGTCGCGCTTATCTCCCATCCCCATAGCATCGAGCACCGCCTCCGCAGCCGCCAACGTGGCTAATGCCTCGTCGTGATCCTCTGGAAGCACACCAGCGATTTGCGTAGCGAGTCGCCTGAATTTCCCCTCGCCTTGATTTCCAAACATCGTCGAACCCCTAACACCCTCTTGTAGGGCACGTAATATCCATAACAAGAAAATCTTGTTTTGGCAATTGACGGATAAAGAAATCCTTTATACCGTCACCCCATCTTGAAAGCAGGGCTCTGCCATAGTGGTGCCAAGCAAGGGGAATGGGGCAATGACTTCTTTACGAAATGGTAACCAGCGGGGCCGGGTTGCACCCGCCATGTCGCTTACGACCTATGTGTCTGGTCCATCTGACAAAACTTCGCGTGTCTGGATCATCGTCGCGCTGATCGCCATGGCGGCCCTGGGTGGCTACCATATCGGTGACCAGCCCCACGCCATGGCCGCATGCCAGGCGCAGCATAGCGCCGACACCTGCGCTCAGACGCTGCGGTGATCTCCATGGCACAGGTCCTCGCCTTTCCACGTACTCCCGCGCATCCGATACCGCCGCAACCTGCGCCGTCGGCCCAGCGCCAGCGCGACATGGTCACAGCCGCCATGCAGTCTTTCATGGACGGCGACCCGCTGACCGAGCGCGAGCAGCGCATCGTCGATACGGTTCTCGACTGCAACTATTTCAGCCAACTCGGCCGCCTGGCATTCGGAGGCTGAGATGACGGTTACTCACCAATGGGTCGATGACACTCAGCCAATCATCCCGCCGATCGACGATGTCGCACTGCGTGCCTTTGCCAGTGAATTCACCCACCTGCTGCGCAAGGGTGACACCTTTACCGCCGTTAGGACGCCTTGGGACACCGAAGATCTGCGCAACACGTCGTGCATCTGGAGCCCGAGATTGATCGGCGAACGCCAGCTGGCCGAAAGCGAAGAGCTGCGCGCCCCGTTCTATGTCACGTGCGGCTACTACGGCTTCTTCAAGCCATCGATCAGCGAGGTAGCAAGCCAGGTACCGCTCGACGAGATCCGCGCGAGGGGTCTGAATGCTTTCTATATCGGCGACCACGTCGAAATTCTTCGGTCGGGTGCCTTTCAGCGCGCCACTGCCATCTTCGTCAAGATTGCTGACAACCCAGACACCGAACAGGCCGGGTAAGCCCCCGCTCGGCCTTGGCCGGGCCCGGCGCCATGCCCCTCGGCGCCGGGCCTTCCCCCTTCCCTTAATTTCACCGAGAGGCCGTCATGGCTGTCGAAGACTCCGTTGCCCAGGACCAGCTCCGCGCCTTCATCGAGCGCATCGAGCGCATGGAAGAAGAAAAGGCCGCCATCGCGGCCGACATCAAGGAGATTTACGCCGAGGCCAAGGGCAACGGCTTCGACACCAAGATCCTCCGCAAGATCGTCACCATCCGGAAGCAGGACGCCAACGAGCGCTTGGAGCAGGAAGCCCTGCTCGAGCTCTACATGTCCGCCCTCGGCATGGTCGAAGCCCCACCGGAGCGCTAATCATGGCCACGCCAGCAAAAACGACCAAGTCTGCTCTTTCCGTCGTCGAAAGCGGAGAAGCCGTCGCTATCACGCCCGCCCCTGTCGAGGTCGCACCTCCTGCTCCCATTTCGCTTGGCGAGGATGCTTTCGCCGCGGTGGAGAGCGCGCTCGAAACTGTGGCTCAGGAATCGCGCCCGCTGGTGCTGCGCAGCCATGTGCGACGCGAAAAGATCATCAAGGATCTCCGTGAGGTGGAAAGCCTCCTCGCCGATGCTGTCGATCGGGAAAAATTGCTCGATCAAGCATACGAAGCCGCCAAGAAGTCCCTCGCGTCTCACAAGATGGATCTCGAGGACGAAATTGAACTGATGCAGGCAGGCCTTCGCGCGTCCCAGCTGCGGCAGGGGCAGACCGAAGCATGACCACCGCTCCTGATCTCGAAATCTATCGCGCCGTCTCTCGTGTGCAGGAAACTTGCGAGGCCATGGTGCGCGCTCATGGCGATGGGACCGCCTATATCGTCACCTTCGAAGATGGCACCGCCGAAACGCTTGGCGAAGTCATCGCCCGCGGTCGGGTCGCCCTCAACGATCTCGCCAAGATGTTCGGCCGCCCCGAGGAGGCGACTGACGATGGCCGGTAATGGCGAGTTCGAATGGTTCTGGGGCAAAGGCGAAGAGCCCGAGAAGTGGCATGGTGGCTTCCCGGCTGAGGCAAATGCCCAGGACCAGGCCGCCGGGCGTTTCCCGAAGGGTGGCTACACCATCATCGAGGCCGATCGTGCTGCTATCGACCCGGCAATCTTTGACGGACGCATGATCCTGATCGAGCTGCAATGCCACACGCCCAACTCTGACTGCTGGACGGGCGACATGCCAGTCGTGGCCCAGAGCGAGGTCGAAGACCTAGAGGCGAAGCTTGGCGACTGTCTCGATCGCTGGCTGCGCAAGCACAAGTTCGACGCCACCACCGCGGTCCACACCATCCGCCAGCGCACCTTCCATCCCGAGCGGCTATTCGCATGACCCAGCTCCGCACCTCAGATCACATCGCCACCCTGCGCCAGGCTGTCCTCCGCATGGACCTCACCCCCGAGCAGGTCCGCTGGCACTACATCCAGCTCGCCCACCACTCCACGGGCCGCAACGTCACCAAGACGGCCGAAAAGCTCGGCATCCACCGCCGCACCCTCCAGCGCGTCCTCGCCAAGCGCTTGCCCACCCGTTCCGAGGTGAGCCATGGCTGAAACCACCGCCATTGAGTGGACCGACAGCACGTTCAACCCATGGTGGGGCTGCACGAAGATCAGCCCTGCTTGCGACCACTGCTATGCGGCCGACCTGGACAAGCGCACCGGTGGCGACCATTGGGGCAATGTCCCGCGTCGCCGCACCAGCGAGAAGAACTGGAACGAGCCGCGCCGTTGGCAGAAGAAGTCAGCTGCGTTTCAGGAAAGCCATGGACGGCGCCAGCGTGTGTTCTGCGCCTCTATGGCGGATGTGTTCGACAACCAGGTGCCCGCCGACTGGCGTGCAGATCTCTGGGCTCTGATCCGCGAGTGCCCCGACCTCGACTGGCTGCTGCTGACCAAGCGCCCCATGAACATCGAGAAGATGCTTCCCGAGTTCTGGGAGGCAATCTCCGGACATGTCTGGCTCGGCGCCACCGTCGAAGACCAGCAGCGCGCCGAGCAGAACATCCCGCACCTGCTCAAGCATGACGCGGCTGTCCGCTTTGTCAGTGTCGAGCCAATGCTTGGTGCGATCGATTGGACGCGGTGGCTTCCGACAGGGCGCCCCGCTTACCGCCCAGGCGGAGAACCCTTCATCGCGTCCCAATTCTTTATGACCCGCTGCGAGCATTGCGGCTGGTGCGGCTCGTCTGAGCTTGTGGGGACTGATAGCGGTTTCGACGACTCGGACTGCTATTGCCCCTCCTGCCACCGCGCATTCCTCTGTGACGAAATCCATGAGCTTGATTGGGTGATTGCCGGCGGCGAAAGCGGTGCCAAGGCTCGCCCTGCCCATCCGGACTGGTTCCGCGCCCTACGCGACCAATGCCAGCGTGCCGACGTGCCCTTTCTGTTCAAGCAGTGGGGGGAGTGGCACCCCGACGCCGTGCTGACCCGCGAGGCTCGCCCAGGCGGCGAGTGCCCTCCACCATCTATGCGGATCGGCAAGAAACGCGCCGGCCGCCTGCTCGATGGCGTTGAGCACAACGGCTTCCCCGGGGTGGCCTCATGACCGCCATCCTCCCCACCGCCGAACAGATCGCTCGAGCCGTCGTTCTAGCCTCCCGCGCCGTCGGCGAAGATCCCGAATCAATCTTCCGCAACAAGGGCACCAGCCGCGCCCGCCTGATCGCTCTTGCGAGCCTCCGCGAGATCTTTCCCAAAGCTCGTTACGATCAGCTCGGCCGCATGCTCAATTTTGCCTCGCCCAAGCGCGCTGTGAATGATCTCGCCGAAGCCCAGCACGGCGCCGCCTGGCGTGATGACTGGATCGACGAAGTAGTGGGCGGCCTCGTCTCCCAGCAATACGGGGAGCGCGCCCTGTGACCAAAGAGCAGATCCTCGACGGCCTGATTGCTGGCCGCACCCTGATCCAGGAAGAATGGGCGATCTACGCCGAAATTCAGGCGGTGGACGAGCTCGTCGCCGAGAACAAGGCCACCGCCACCCGCTGGGAATGGCGGCCAAGCTATCAGTGCGAGCGGCGCGTCATCACCGCGGGCCCTGCTGCATTAGCGGTGGCAGCATGAAACCGAAGCGGTTCCTCGATGGTCGGGTCACCCTTCGTGCTGGCGATTGCCTCAAGGTGCTGGCTCAGCTCCCCGAGAATAGCGTCGACGCGATCGTGACCGATCCGCCGTACCATCTGACGTCCATCACCGAGCGTTTCGGCGCTATCGGCGCCGCCCCTGCCAAGTCGGGCAAGACCGGCGCCTTCAAGCGCGCCGGCGCCGGCTTCATGGGCAAGAAGTGGGATGGAGGCGACATTGCGTTTCGCCCCGGCACCTGGCGGGCAATGCTGCGCGTCCTCAAGCCCGGCGGCTACCTGGTGGCGTTCGCGTCCACCAAAGGCTTTGGGCGCATGCAGGTGGCGATTGAAGATGCTGGTTTCATTAGCCACCCGCTGACCGCCTTCCTGACCCAACACCCGGACGCACAGCCTTTCCTTGAATCGCTGTCCGACAGTCAGGTGTCAGCCTTCATGCAGTTGCTCGTCCACAACGACCTGGGCGGCATGCTGGGCTGGGTGTTTGGCAGCGGCTTCCCTAAAGCGACGCGCATTGCTGCCCCTGGCTATGAGGGCTGGCGCTATGGCGGCCAGGCGCTCAAGCCAGCGATCGAACCCATCTACATGGGCCAGAAGCCATTCAGCGAAGCCAACGGCACCGACAACATCCTCCTTTGGGGGACCGGCGGCATCAACATCGATGGTTGCCGCGTACCGACCGAGGAGACTTTGCGAGGCGGCGCCGGCAAGCTCTGGTCTCACCTGCGCTATGGTGGTGAGCCACAAGACAACCGGGCGCATGCAGAAACGGCGAGCAACCTCGGGCGCTGGCCTGCTAACCTGATCCATGATGGCAGCGATAGCGTTGTCAGCAATTTCCCCGCCACCGCCGGCGCATTTGCGCCCGTGACAGGCGACGAGCCAAGCAATACGTCGTCGAAGAACGTGTACCAGCTGCGTGATCGCGTGCCGTCGGTCCATCACGGCGATTCTGGATCCGCTGCGCGCTTCTTCTACAGCGCCAAGGCCACCGCAGAAGACCGTGTTGGGGCCAAGCATCCGACCGTAAAGCCTCTCGGACTGAAACAATACCTCTGCCGGATGGTGACGCCACCAGGCGGCGTTATCCTCGATCCCTTCGCCGGCACTGGCACGACCGGCGAGGCTGCCTTCCGCGAGGGATTTCGCGCCGTGTTGATCGAGCGCGAGCCCGAATACATAGCCGACATCATCCGCCGCCTGGAGCTCGCCGCCGACCCGGCCAAGCGTGCCGCCGTCGTCGCCGCTGCTGGCGAAGCGCTCCATGGCGCCGAAGGCACACCCCTGTTCAGCGACACACCGAAGGAGGCTGCCGAATGAAAGCCCCCGCCACCGCCAAGAGCACCAAGGGCCTGCTCCGAACCATCGAGCGCCGCGCGAAAGCCGAAGGCCGCTTGAAAGACCGCCGCCCGGCCGTCCCCAAAGAAGAAAAGCCCGCCCAATGAACGCCATTCTCCCTGTTTTCGGCAAAGAGGTCACCTTCACCCATTTCCAGCTCTTCTGCGGTCTGGGCGGGACGGCTAAGGGCTTCAATCGCGGAAAGTCTCGCGTGGGCGGCATCGAGGGCCGGTTCCGGTGCGTCGGTGGCATTGATGTCGACCCCGCATCGATCCGTGATTTCACACGACTTGCCGGCGTTGAAGGCACTGTCCTCGATCTGTTCGATCGGGAGCAATACGTGGACTTCCACGGGCGGCAACCGCCGGCAGATTGGCGGGAAGCCACCTCGGCAGACATTCGCTCCGCCGCGCACGGCGAGTTTCCCGACATCGTCTTTCTGTCCGCACCGTGCAAAGGCTTCTCTGGCCTTCTGGGCGAGACACAGAGCAAGACCGCCAAGTATCAGGCGCTCAACCGTCTCACCCTGCGCGGCGTCTGGCTGATGCTGGAAGCCTTCAAGGACGATTTGCCCAAGCTGATCGGCTTCGAGAACGTGCCGCGCATCGCCAAGCGCGGGCGCCACCTGCTCGACCAGATCTGTGCCCTGCTGCGCTCCTATGGCTATGCGGTCTCCGAGACCACGCACGATTGCGGCGTGCTCGGTGGTCTCGGCCAGAGCCGCAAGCGTTTCCTCCTCGTCGCCCGCCATGAGGCCAAGGTCCCGCCCTTCCTCTGGGAGCCGCCGAAGCGCCGCCTGCGCGGTGTTGGCGAGATCCTGGAAAAGCTGCCGCTCCCCGGCGATCCCCTCGGCGGCGCCATGCACCGCATGCCTGCGCTCCAGTGGAAGACCTGGGTGCGCCTGGCCTTCGTCGAGGCTGGCTCGGATTGGCGCTCGCTCAACAAGCTGGCGATCGAGAACGGCAACCTGCGCGATTTCGGCATCATGCCCGAAGGCACCTGGCGCGACGACATCATGGGCGTGCTGCCCTGGGGTGCCACCAGCGGCACGGTTACCGGCAAGGCCGGCGCTACCACCGGCCGGTTCAACATCGCCGACCCGCGCGGCATGGCCGAACCACACAACGGCTCCTACGGCGTCGAGAGCTGGGACGATTCCGCCGGCGTCGTCACCGCCAATGGCCGCCCGGCTTCAGGCCGCTTCTCCGTCGCCGATCCGCGCTTCGAAGGGCTCGACTATAAGCAGTACGGGGTACGCCGCTGGCGCGCCGTCATCAACGTTAAGGCGCCCGGCCAAGGCGTGTTCTCGGTTGCAGATCCCCGCTATGGCGAGGGGCCGCATTTCAGCAACGTGTTCCGTGTCGTTGAATGGGACAAGGAAGCCGGTGCAATCTCGGCAGGACAGGGGCCGACCAGCGGCGGCCAGGCTGTTGCCGACCCTCGCCCAGCCCAGCGCGACGATTACAAGCAAACCAAGTATCGCGTGACGGGTATGGACGAGGCCGCCGGCGCTGTGATTGCGGCGAGCACTACTGGCAACGGCGCCTTCGCTGTAGCCGATCCCCGACCCGTAGGTTTGAAACCTAACCGCGAAGCCTTCGAGACTGGCGGCCACTACGGCGTCGTGCCGTGGGATGGATCGAGCCGCGCAGTGCCCGGCTTCGCGAAAAATAACAACGGCCCATGGTCTGTCGCTGATCCCCGCGATGTACCCGCCGAAGCCATCACAGAATTGCCAAAGCCCGAAGAACGCCTCGTAGCTGTCATTCGCGCGCTCGATGGCACTTGGCATCGCCCGTTCACAACGCTTGAGCTGGCAGCCCTGCAAAGCCTCGTCGATCCGGACGAACCGCTCGTCTTGGATGGCACTTCCGATTCCGCCTGGCGGGAGCGCATCGGCAATGCTGTGCCGCCCGATGCTGCAGAGGCTATCGCGAGCGTCATGGCAACCACCCTGCTCCTGGCGATGACCGGCGAAACCTTCATGCTCTCGAGTGAACCCATCTGGGTCCGCCCCTTCGCTGTCGCCCTCAGCATTGACCACTCGCCCAACGACGGGATGTTGGACTGATGACCCACCGCGGCGCCGGCACGGAACATGTCAGCACAGAACGGCTCGAAAAGGCCGTGCACGCTATGGCCTATATTGTGCTGCGCCATGGCGAGAAGTATGGCCCGCTGCTCGATCGCTTGGCGGACGATCTCGAGGCTCGCACCCGCGCACCCTCGGCCCGCGATCGCGCCCGCCAAATCCTGGCTGCGATGACGCGCGAGGTCAGCCAGCATGCTTAGCGGGCTTATAGACGATCGATTGCAGCCACCGCTGCTTTTGCTCAAGGCTCGGGCCTTCCCCATATTTGGGGCGCTGGTGCTTGTGCCCCATGAGAACAGCGATGATCTTCTCGGGCGCGTCCACCGCGGTCAGGCGATCTTCGAAGGTGTGGCGCAGGCTGTAGAAGCTATGATCATCCGTCGGCAGCAGGTTCCGGTGGCCCAGATACTTGTTCACCAGAGCCGAGCAGGAATCGGGCTTGTCATGGTACCGCGAGAAGCCGTTGGGGAATGCCTTGGCGGCGTCGAGGGCGACCCCCACCAGTGGAATGTCGCGGGCGGTGTGCTGCACCTTCAGCTGGCGTCCGTTCGGTCGGACCATCACATAGGGCACGTCGCCATCGAGGCTGATTGTGGTGCTGTCGAGTGCACAGGCTTCGCTGATACGGAGCCCAGTTTCCGCAACGATCCAGAGAACGGCCCGCGCCTGCTCGTTCAGATCGTCAAGCACTCCGGGTGCGAGGATTTGCTTCTCGACGTATTCGGGTTTGAAGGCGGCGCGTTGCTTGTCCATTTCGCCTTCGATGGCGATCTCGGCAAAGATCGGCGGCAGCCCCATCTGGTGCAGCTTGTTGTAATCCCGGTACATGCGCGAAAGGATGCCCAGGTTCTTGTTGGCGGTGCCGATGTCGAGGTCCTCCTCAACAATACGGTCCAGCCACCAGGTGCGGAAGCGCAGGGCGTCGCTTCGCGTCAGCCGGTCGATCGCCTTATCACCCACCACCTCGATGAAGTTGTTGATGGCGAGCAGCCGCGGGTTCTTCCACTTGCGGCGCTGATTGGGCGATTTGAGCGCGAGCTCGGCCTTCTTCATCTCCTCATATTCCGAGACGAGATTGGAGAGCATGATGGACACCTTCGGCTCACCGCCGAGGACGGCCGCCACGTCCAGTTCGCTTTCCAGCGCCTTCCGATCGACGAGCAGCTCCACGCGCTCCACCAGGTCCTCGATCTTGCCGGCGAGCAGGTCGTTGATGGTCTCGTAGGTGACGCCAATGGCGAGGGCTCGCTTTCGCGCCGCTTCGAATCGCATGCGCGCCTCTGCGCTCTGTCCATCCCGCAGCCCGCGCCAGTATGCCTCGAGCTCGACATTCAGAGCCTGCACACGCTGGCCGGCACGCACACCGCGGGGGTCATCGGCAACGGCGATTTCGGTCGAGAGGCGGACAATGCCGCGCGTGTCGAGATGGGCGAAGTCCTTGGGCACTCGACGGACGAGATAGTAGATGCCGGCACGTTTGTGCGGCTTGATCATGCCCGTTCGGCGCATTGGCGCGGCCCCAATGTTACACAGTTTGTTACGCAGTATAGGGCACACGCCCGCTGCAAAACGTCAAGAGGAGTGGAAAACATGAGGAAAACCGGGCGTTTCCGGTCGAGCCATTGGCGGGTGGGGAGGGATTCGAACCCCCGGAAGGCTTGCACCTTCGCCGGTTTTCAAGACCGGAGCAATCAACCGCTCTGCCACCCACCCGGTGCTCAGCCGTTTATCTGCGCCGCGCCGCCCTGTCCAGAGGGCGCGGCGCATTCTGCGCTATGGCGTGATGATCACAGAGCCCGTCGTTTCGCGTCCCTCGAGTGCACGATGCGCCTTCTCGACCTCCGAAAGCGCAAAGCGCGCGCCGATTGCAACCTTGATCTTGCCTGCGGCAATAGCGTCGAACAGGGCCTTGGCCCCCTCCAGCAGATCCTGGCGCTCCGACAGATAATGAAGACCAGTCGGACGGGTAACGAACAGCGAACCCTTTCGTGACAGCAGCGTCAGGTCCGGAATTGAGACGACGCCCGAGGCATTGCCGAAGCTGGCCAGCAGTCCGCGCGGACGCAAACTGTCGATAGACCCTTCAAAGGTTGCCTTGCCCACGCCATCGTAGACCACGTCGACACCCCGTTTGCCGGTGAGTTCCTTTACCCGGGCTGCAAAATCTTCTGCCTTGTAGTCGATCACGTGGTCGCAGCCATGCGCCTTGGCGAGCGCAACCTTCTCCGGTCCACCGGCTGTGCCAATTACGGTCGCACCAAGCGACTTGGCCCATTGCGTTGCAATCAGGCCTGTGCCCCCTGCGGCCGCATGCCAAAGGATGGTCTCCCCAGCGGCCACTGGCCAGGTCTTGAACAACAGATAATAGGCCGTCAGGCCTTTGAGCAGCACGGCCGCCGCAACCTCGTCCGAGATCCCATCGGGCACCGGCACCAGCCGGTCAGCGGCGACGAGCCGTTCCCTGGCATAGGCACCGATCTGGCCTTGATAGGCCACCCGGTCACCCACTTTCACCTCTGTGACCCCCGAACCGATCGCCTTCACGACCCCGGCGCCTTCATTGCCACCCACAAAGGGCAGCGTGATGGGATAGAGCCCCGAGCGTTGGTAGGTGTCGATGAAGTTGAGCCCGATCGCAGTCTGCTTGATCAGGGCCTGTCCCGGGCCGGGTTCGCCGATGGTCCAGTCTTCAATGGACAGAACCTCCGGCCCACCGGTCTTGTTGATGGCTACGACTTGAGTCACTTGGGAGTCCTTGGCTTGCGCGGCGCCGATTTCGGCGCGCGATTGGCTGGAGACCGCTTGAAGGCGGTCGGAGAGGGCACCGAAGTGCCCGTGGGCGCCGGCGCCTGAGGCGAGGCACGATGACCAGAAACGGCGGCAAGCGCCGCTTCCGTAGAGACCGAGCCGGTGTCGCCGGTAAAGGGCGTGATTCTGGTTTTGCGCGCGGCGCCTGCCCGCATCTTGCGATGCTTGGCAAAGATGTTGACCGCCTCGACCAGCACCGAAAAGGCCATGGCCGAATAGATATAACCCTTGGGGATATGGAAGCCGAGCCCATCCGCCACCAGCGTAACACCGATCAGCAGCAAAAAGGCCAGGGCCAGCATCTTGGTTGTGGGATGATCGGCGACGAATCGGGCAATCGGGCCGGAAGCGACGAACATCACCCCGACCGCCACCAGCACCGCGGCCACCATCACCGCCACCTGATCCGCCGGCACCATGCCCACGGCCGTGATGATCGAATCGATAGAGAAGACCATGTCGATCACAACGATCTGCAGGAGGATCGCCTGCAGCGTCGCCGACGCGGCACTACCCGCCGTCACCTCGTGCGTATCCTCGATCGCGGCATGCATCTCGTGCGTTGCCTTGTAGATCAGGAAACCGCCACCGGCGACAAGGATGATGTCCTTCCAGGAGAAATCATGCCCGAATGCCGAGAAGACCGGGTCTTGGAGCTGTACGATCCAGCTGATCAAAAACAGCAGGATGATGCGGAAAACGAGCGCCAGTCCGATGCCGATCTTGCGGGCAAATTCGGCCTGCTCGCGTTGCAGGCGCGACACGAGCACGGAGATGAAGACGATATTGTCGATACCGAGAACGATCTCCATGACCGTCAGGGTAAGAAAGGCGACCCAGACATTCGGATCGGCCAGAAGCTCAAGCATGATGGGATCCCCATTGCGGATACAAGCTGCTGCGAGCAGCGTTAAGCGGAGGTAATGTGGGGGTGTTTTCGGGCAGATGACAAGAGCGTGAGCACCCGGCTTTTCAAACCGGGCTTGTTCTTGGGTTGATAGCCCTGCGGCAAGCCGGAAAATGGCGGCGTTGGTCATTGTTTGCTAAACCGGTTCTGTCGATGCAAACGGTTGGCGGATAGCGATGACCATTCAAGACGCGGAAATCATCATCGTGGGCGGCGGGCTTGCCGGCCTTGCAGCAGCTGTCAGCATCGCCCGTGCCGGGTTCGACACCATCCATCTCGCCCCCGCCGCGCCGCCTGACCGGCGCACATCGGCCCTCATGATGCCCAGCGTCGACTTTCTTCTCCGCGCCGGCCTCATCGAATCGCCCGCCGCCGTAGGACATCCGCTCACCGCCATCCGTATCATCGATGCCACCAATCGCCTGATCCGCGCCCCGGAAACCCTGTTCGAATCGACAGAGATCGGCCAGCCCGCTTTCGGCTGGAATTTTGCTAATGCGAAACTCCTCGAGCGCTTCGGGGCTGCCGCGCCCGCCACCGGCCTTTCCACCCGCAACGCAGCCGTCGTGGCCTATCACCGCGAAAACGGGTTGGGCCATGTCAGCCTTGCCGATGGCACCACCCTCTCCGCCCCCCTCGTCGTCGGAGCCGATGGCAAGAAGTCGCTGATCCGCAGCGCCGCCGGAATAACGGCCCGCGAACACGCCTTTGGTGAAGCCGCCCTCGTCTGCGATCTCGAACTCGGCCGCCCCATTGGCAACACCTCGATTGAATTCCACTATCCCCACGGCCCCTTCACCCTGGTGCCTGCCGGCGAGAAACGCGCGAACCTGGTTTGGATCGACGAAGAGAAACTGTTGCGCGAGACACAGGCCGCTGGTCCCGAAGCGCTGCTTGCCGCCCTGCGCACGCGCTCGCAAAACCTCTTTGGATCAATCGCGCTCGCCTCGCCGAGCTTTGTCTTCCCGCTCAGCGTCCTCAGCGTCGCCGAGGCTGGTCGCGACGGCACGGTACTCGTGGGAGAATCGGCTCACGCTTTCCCCCCCATCGGCGCCCAGGGCCTCAATCTCGGTCTTCGCGATGTCGCCGATCTCGTCGCCGTCCTCGCCGAAGCCGATCGCTCCGCGCCCGATTGGGCACTGACCGCCAGCACCGCCTACGCCCGCCGCCGCTCCGGGGATTTGCAGCGCACCGGCGGCATGGTGGACGCGCTCTTCCGCTCGCTGCTGGCCGAAATGATCCCCGCTCAAGCGCTGCGCGCGGGCGGTCTCTGGGCGCTCAAGCTCCTGCCGCCCCTGCGCCGCAGCGCCTTCGGCATCGGCATGGGCCAGCGCCGCGCCTGAGCCTAACGCAAGAGGGGCGCAGCTTTCGCCACGCCCCTCTGCTCAATTCGATGGTTCAGCGCTTACTGCTGCGCAGGAGCCTCGCCCTCGGGAGCCGCTTCCGGCGCCGGAGCACCGGTCTGGTCGGTCAGCTGCTGGCGCAGGCTTTCGGCACGGTCCTGCAGAACCTGCTCCAGAGCGTTCTCGCCCGAGGTTTCCTGCTGGAACTGCTCGAAGGTCATCGCCGTGTCGCTGTCATAAGCAGCGGTGAAGCCAGCCAGGTCGATCTCGATGGTCAGATCCTGGTTCTGGCGGTTCTTGGCCGTCAGCGTCAGCTTGTTGCCGCCCTTGAGCGAGTTGACATACTGCTCATTGATCACGAGCTGGGTGGCGCACGAGGTGGGATCGCAGATCATGTACGGCACGCGAACCGGCTTGGCGCCATCGATCTGCCAGGTCAGGCCGAACGGCAGCAGCACCCCGAGCGGCACGGCAGCCACGGCGAGGAGGCGCGACTCCTGGCCCGGATCGTCGCGCAGCAGGAACGAGCCGAGGAACTGCCCATTGGCCAGAACCACCTGCCGCATGATGCAAGCCTTTTGTCCGCTTTCGAGCGGATCGCAAACCTTGAGCCAGTTCTGGCTTGGGCCGCCGGCCGGCGCTGCAGCAGGCGCGGCGGCAGCCGGAGCTTCGGTGGCAGGTGCGGCATCCTGGGCGAAAGCGGCAACCGGCGACATCATCAGCGCGATCGCGGTCAAACCGGCAACGAGGGGTTTCCTGAATTCCATAGAGTGTCCTTGCCTTCCTTGGCGGTCTCGGCGGCACTCAGCCACCTAGAAACTTACCTGCCCTTCAAGGGCTCAATTCGGGCAATAACATGACCGGAAGCCCTTGCCAAAATATTATGAGGCAGCAGGGCAACACGCCTTCTTCAGGGGCTCGCATCGGCCAGTTTTGCCAGTTTCGACAGGATCGCGGCAGTCCCCTTCAGCCTTTGCTCGGCACTTGGCCAATTGCGCGCGAACACGAGTTTCTGATCGGGTTTGATGCGGACCTGGTTGGCCGGATCGCTCACGAGCTTGACCAGCCCCACCGGGTTGGGGAACTCGTTGTTGCGCAGGGTCAGCACCGCGCCCTTGGGTCCGGCATCGACCTTTTCCACATTGGCCTGTCGGCACAAGGACTTGACGAGGATTACCTTGAGCAGCGCTTCCACCTCTTCAGGCAAGGGTCCGAAGCGGTCGATCAGCTCGGCTCCCGCAGCGTCGATATCCCGGATGTCGTTGAGATCGCCGAGCTTTCTGTAAAGCTGCATGCGCAGCGTCAGGTCCGGCACATAGTGCTCGGGGATCATGACCGGCATGCCCAGCGAAATCGCCGGGCTCCACTCGTTGCGGTCCTCGTATTCTTCTTCGCCGCTGCGCAGCGCCGCCACGGCCTCTTCCAGCATGGCCTGGTACAGCTCGTATCCCACCTCGCGGATATGACCGGATTGCTCGTCGCCAAGCAGGTTGCCCGCACCGCGGATGTCGAGATCGTGACTGGCCAGCTGGAAGCCTGCACCGAGGCTTTCGAGCGACTGCAGCACACCAAGGCGCCGCTCCGCAGTGTCGGTCAATTTTCTGTCAGCCGGCACGGTAAAGAGCGCATAGGCTCTCTGCTTGCCGCGCCCGACGCGCCCCCGGATCTGATAAAGCTGCGCCAGGCCGAACTGATCAGCCCGATGCACGATCAGCGTATTGGCATTGGGGATATCGAGCCCCGATTCGACGATGGTCGTTGCCAGCAGCACGTCGAACTTGCCGTCGTAGAAAGCGTTCATGATATCGTCGAGCTCGCCCGGCGCCATCTGCCCATTGGCAACCACAAAGCTGACCTCGGGCACTTGGCTCCTCAGGAACTCGGCGATGTCGGGCTGGTCCTTGATCCTGGGAACCACGTAGAAACTCTGCCCCCCGCGATACTTTTCGCGCAAGAGCGCTTCGCGGATCGAAAGCGGATCGAAGGGCGAGATAAAGGTTCGGATCGCGAGCCGGTCGACCGGCGGCGTTGCCAGCAGCGACAGGTCGCGCACCCCCGTCAGGGCCAGCTGCAAGGTACGCGGGATCGGCGTCGCCGTCAGCGTCAGCACATGCACATTGGCCTTGAGCTCCTTGAGCCGCTCCTTGTGGCCGACGCCGAAATGCTGCTCTTCGTCGATGATCAGGAGACCCAGGTCGCGGAACTTGATGGTCTTGCTCAGCAGCGCATGCGTTCCCACCACGATATCGACCTGCCCGTCGGCAAGGCCTTCCTTGGTTGCCTTCAATTCGCTGGCGCTGACCATGCGCGATGCATGCCGCACCCGCACCGGCAACCCCTGGAACCGCTCCGAGAAGGTCTTGAAATGCTGCCGCGCCAAAAGCGTCGTCGGCACCACCACGGCCACCTGCTTGCCCGAAAGCGCCACTCCGAACGCAGCCCGCAGGGCCACCTCGGTCTTGCCAAAGCCCACGTCGCCGCAAACGAGGCGGTCCATGACCTTGCCCGAAGTGATGTCGTCGAACACTGCCTCGATGGCGTTGAGCTGGTCCTCGGTTTCCTCGTAGGGGAAGCGCGCGGCGAATTCGTCATAGGCCCCGGCATTGATATCGATGACATCGGCCTTGGTGAGCATGCGCTGCGCGGCCAGCTTGATGAGCTGCTCCGCCATTTCGCGGATGCGCTGCTTGAGTTTGCCTTTCTTGGCCTGCCAGGCGACGCCGCCCAGCTTGTCGAGCGCCACGGACGCATCGTCAGATCCGTAACGGGTCAGCAACTCGATATTTTCGACCGGCAGGTAGAGCTTGGTTTCGCCGGCATATTGCAGCTCGACGCATTCATGCGGCGCTCCGCCCGCTTCGATCACCTTGAGCCCGAGGAACCGGCCGATACCGTGATCCACATGCACCACGAGATCGCCAGCCGAAAGCGAGGCGGCCTCGGTCAGCGCGTCCGACGCCTTCTTCTTGCGCTGCGGCCGAAGGATCCGTTCGCCCAGAATGTCCTGCTCGGAAAGGACCAGCAAATCCTTCGTCTCGAACCCGGTTTCGAGCGGCAGCACCACCAGCGAGGTGGTGGCGGCGCTCGTCGTTTCCGCGTCGCGCCAGTTTTCCGCCAGCCGCGGATTGGTCAGCCCGTGATCCCGAAGCACCTGCGCCATGCGGTCGCGCGTGCCCGCGCTCCAGCAGGCAACGACTGCCCTTCGTCCCTGGCGCCGTTCCGCCAGCAGCCGCTCGACCACCGCCTCGAACAGGTTGACATCGGAAGCCAACCGCTCGGCGGCAAAACTCGGCGCGATATGCCCCCCGGCATCGTCACCCTTCTTGGCATTGGGCGCGAGAAACGGCGAAAGCTGGATCACCGACGCGCCCGCCAGCGTCTGCGGCGCCGCATCGAGATCGTAAAGCAGTTCGGGTTTGATCGGCTTATAGGGCGCCCCTGCCCCCGCAACCGGCGGCGTCAGCCGCGCGGCTTCGCGCGCGTCATAATAGTCACGGATCTGTTCGGCACGTTCGGCAAAGGCCTCCGCCACCTGATCGTCGAAAACGAACGGCGCATCGCCCGTATAGTCGGCGAGCCGATCCATGTGCTCGTAGAAAAACGGCAACCAGTGCTCGGTGCCCGAATAGCGCGATCCCCCGCTCACCGAGGCATAAAGCGTATCGTCCACCGTATTGCCACCGAATGTGGCGGTGTAGTTCTGCCGGAAGCGGCGAATGGTCTCTTCGTTGAGAATGACCTCGCTCATCGGCGTCAGGTCGACGCGCTTCAGCGTGCCCGTCGTGCGTTGGCTGTCGGGGTCGAACGTCCGGATCGATTCAAGCTGGCTGCCGAAGAAGTCAAAGCGCAGCGGCGCTTCGGCGCTTGCCGGAAACAGGTCGACCAGCCCTCCGCGCACCGCATATTCACCGCTCTCCCGCACGGTCGGCACGCGCAGATAGCCATTGTTCGACGCCCACCCGATCAGCTTCTCGCTATCGACTACCCGTCCCACGGCAGCGGAAAACGACATGGTCTCCACCACATCGCGCGGCGGCAGTTTCTGGATCAGCGCGTTGACTGCGGTCAGAACGACAGCGCCCTTGCCGCCATTGGTCAGCGCTGCCAGCGTGTTCATCCGTGCTGCAATGGTAACGGTATTGGGCGAAACCCGGTCATAGGGTAGACAGTCCCAGGCCGGCAGGGTCAGGATCGCATGACCCGGCAACATGGCGCCCAGGATTTCTGCCATCCGCTGCATGCGCCGGCCATCGCGCGCGACAAAGACGAGGCTTGCACTATCGTCCGGCGCGGCCTTGAGCCGGTCCTCGACCAACTTGGCCAGCACCATGGGCTGCATGCCATCGGGCACATTGGACAGCGTCCGCGCTGCTGCAAGACCGCTCATTTCGTTCATCGCTCGATCCGCGCCTGATGGTCGGAAACTACAAGTTCCAGAAACGCCCGGTCCACATGCGGCGGCGGCTCTTCCTGCTGCATCACCCATTTGAGCAGTGGCGGATCTTCTTCGTTCATCAGCGCTTCGAGCCGGTCGAGCATTGCGTCATCGAACCGCTCGACATGGGCATCGCAAAATGGCCCCAGCACCAGGTCCATTTCCTTGGTTCCCCTGTGCCACGCCCGATACCGCAAGCGCTTGCGACGAATAGCAATGTCCTCACCGGCAGCCATTTGAGACACCATGATGCAAGTTTGTTCCCGATTTGGACATGTCTCTTACGCGGCTTGTCGCCCCTTGTCAGCCCTGGCATGCTTCTTTTGCGCCCATCAGCCCGAAGCAGGCCGCTCTCTGCCCCACGGCGCTGGTGAAGCCTTTGACTTCACCCACGCCCGGCAGGCGCCAAACCCCTCACTGCTCCCAGGCCGGCAATCCCTCGAACGTCCCGCCATCCATCTGCACGACGATCCTGTTGTTCACCAGCTCCATCGACGCCAGCTCCAGCACCACGCTTCTGCCATTCATCTCGACCGCTAGGGCCGTCGGCGTCTTCTCGCTTTGCCCGAGAACGGCCAGAACCGTGCCGATCGCATTGCCGTCCATGTCGTAGATTTCGACGCCTTCGGCCTGATAAACCCGCATGCCGAGCACGCCGATCGACACATCGGGATCGGTCAGCCGCATCAATGGCTCCTGCTGCTGCGCCAGGGCGGGCGACATAAGACTAGAAAACAAGGCGGCGGTGAGTAGAAAGCGCTTCATCGGACTTCTCCTGTTGCCAAGCTCAATCCCTCAGCACCCGGCCGGTTCCGCTCTGTTCCTCTCCTGTTCTTTTGTGCCACCCTCCGCCGCAGGAGAATCACTGTGTCGCGTCCTGATCATCTTCAGCCTCTCTTTCGCTCGCTCCACTCCATCAAAGGTGTCGGGGACAAGCTTGCCGCGCTCCTGACGCGTTTCTTCGGCGCGCCCGAAGGCCAGGAAGCCATCGTTCTCGACATTCTGATGCACATGCCTTCAGGCATCGTCGACCGGCGCCGGCAAGTCGGGATCGCCGAGGCCTATCTCAATCAGGTCGTCACCCTCCTGCTTCACATCGACCGACACCAGCCACCACCACGGGGAAAACCCCACGTGCCCCATCGCGTCTTCGCGCATGACGAAAGCGGTGAAATGCAACTGGTCTTCTTCAGGGCCCAGGGCGGCTGGGTCGAAAAGGCACTCCCAGTCGGCGAGCAGCGCTACGTTTCCGGACAGATCGGCTTTTTCAATGGCGAGAAGCAGATCACACACCCCGACTACATCGTCGAGCCCGCCAGCTTCGCCACCCTGCCCCTTGTCGAGCCAGTTTATCCCCTCACCAATGGGCTCAGTTCCAAAGCGCTGGCCAAGCTCGTGCGGCAAGCTGTCGATTCGGTTCCCGATTTGCCCGAGTGGATTGCTCCGGCAACAATGGCAGAACGCAAGTGGCCTCCATTCGTCGAGGCGATGCGCGCGGTTCATCTTTCCGAAAATCCTGGCGAGGCCGAGCTGTGGTCACCGGCTCGTCAGCGCCTAGCCTATGATGAATATCTTGCCGGCCAGATCACTCTCCAGCTTGTTCGATCGACCATGGTCTCGGTTCGCGGAAAAGCGCGGACGTTTACGGGAAAACTGACCGAAAGTGTTAGCCAGGTGCTACCCTTTTCCCTCACAAATGGGCAAAACGAGGCACTAAACGAGATATATCGTGACCTTGCCTCGCCGGACCGCATGTCGCGTCTGCTGCAGGGCGATGTGGGCTCGGGCAAGACTGTCGTCGCGCTCATGGCCATGGCCGCCGTGGCGGAAAGCGGCGCACAATCGGCCTTGATGGCGCCGACAGAACTTCTTGCTTCTCAACACTTTAAGACCATCAAGCCCATCTGCGACGCCGCCGGAATCGGGTGTGCCCTCCTCACCGGCAAAATGCCCGCCGCAGAACGCCGCGCCATCCTTGCCGGCCTTGCCGATGGCAGCACAACCATCGCCGTCGGCACCCATGCCCTTTTCCAATCCGGCATAGAATTCAGGGACTTGGGGTTAACCGTCGTCGACGAACAGCACCGTTTCGGCGTCCACCAGCGCCTTGCCCTTTCCGAAAAAGGCCGCCACACCGATCTTCTCGTCATGACGGCCACGCCGATCCCTCGAACCCTCGTGCTCACCCACTTCGGCGACATGGCCGTCAGCGTCCTCAAGGAGAAGCCTCGAGGGCGTCAACCCATTGATACCGCGGTTCTTTCCATCAACGACTACCCCCGGATCATCGCGCGCCTGCAGGCCAAGATCTCTGAGGGTACCCAGGCCTATTGGGTCTGCCCGCTCGTTGAAGAAAGCGAGACACTGGAAGTGGTTAGCGCCGAAGACCGCTTCGCCGAACTCCAGAAAGTCTTCGGGAGCGACGTCGCACTCGTCCACGGCCGCATGTCGGCGGCGGCGAAGGAAGACGTCATGACGCGCTTCAAAGCCAATGAAATCAAGCTTCTAGTGGCAACCACCGTCATCGAAGTCGGCGTTGACGTCCCTAACGCGACCATCATGATCATCGAGCACGCCGAACGCTTCGGCCTCGCCCAGCTCCACCAGCTGCGCGGTCGCGTCGGTCGCGGCTCGCAGCGCTCAGCCTGCCTTTTGCTCTACAAGGACCCGCTCAGCGAAACCGCAAAGGCCCGGCTGGAAACGATAAAATCCACCGAAGACGGTTTTCTGATCGCCGAACGCGACCTCGAACTGCGCGGCCAAGGCGATATCCTGGGCACCCGCCAATCCGGCATGCCCGGCTATCGCCTCGCGGTTCCGGACGTGCACCGGCACCTGCTGGAATTTGCCCACGACGACGCAAAAACCCTGCTTAAGCGCAATCCCGGCCTGACCGGCGAGGAAGGCGAAGCAGCTCGTACGCTGTTGTATTTATTCAGAAAAGATCTCGCAATTCCGCTGATCAGGGCCGGGTAGTGGCACGCCATCAGGAGTTTGAAGGCGTGCGCTCCCACTCATTCCACCGTCACTGACTTTGCCAAGTTACGCGGTTGATCGACGTCTGTGCCCATGAACACTGCGGTATGATAAGCGAGCAATTGCACGGGGATAGTCGCAAGAATTGGTGCGACGAACGAATGCACATGCGGGATTTCGATGATGTCAGCTACGCCATGGCCGACCGTCTTCGCGCCCTCGGCATCCGTAATCAGGATGATCTTGCCACCCCTAGCCGCAACCTCCTGCATGTTGCTCAAGGTTTTGTCGACCAGCTCGTCCGATGGCGCCACGACGATCACCGGCATGGCTTCATCCACAAGCGCTATGGGTCCATGCTTGAGTTCGCCAGCGGCATAGCCCTCGGCATGGATGTAACTGATTTCCTTGAGCTTTAGCGCACCTTCCATTGCGATGGGGAACATCGGCCCACGCCCGAGATAGAGCACATCCTTAGCCTTCGAGAGGCGCTTCGAGATATCGACGATCTGGCTTTCGGCACCCAAAGCTTGCGACACTGCCGATGGCAACGCGACCAGAGCCCGAACGAGCTCGGCTTCGTCCTCTGCGCTGACAACGCCCCGCGCGCGACCGGCAGCCAGTGCCAGGCTCGCCAATGCCGTCAGTTGGGCCGTCAGTGCCTTGGTCGAGGCAACGCCGATCTCCGGTCCGCACAGGATCGGGAACACGACACCGGATTCTCTCGCGATGGTGGATTCCAACGTATTGACGAGACTGGCCACATGCTGCCCCTGCCCCGCGCAATAGCGAAGCGCCGCCAGCGTATCGGCTGTCTCGCCCGACTGCGAGATGAAGAGCGACAAGCCGTTCTTGTCGAGCGGCGGTTCGCGATAACGGAACTCGCTGGCCACGTCGATATCGACCGGCAACCGGGCATAGCGCTCGAACCAGTATTTCGCGACAGCTCCGGCGTAATAAGCCGTGCCGCAGGCACTCATGGTCAGGCGCGAAAGCTCGGCGAAGTCGAAAGGCAACGTCTCGCGGATCGCTACCTTCTCAGCGCCCATGTCCACATAGTGGCTGAGCGTATGAGAGATGGTTTCCGGCTGCTCGTAGATCTCCTTTGCCATGAAATGGCGATGATTGCCCTTGTCCACCAGCAAGGCCGAAGCCTGCGACAGCATCTGCTCACGCTGTACGATGGCATCCTTGCCATCGCGGATGGTCACGCCTGTCGGTGTGATAACGGCCCAATCGCCATCTTCAAGATAGGTGAGGCGCGAGGTGAACGGAGCCAGCGCCATTGCGTCCGAGCCCAGGTACATCTCCGTCGCGCCATATCCCACGGCCAGCGGCGCGCCGTGACGCGCGGCGATCAGCAAGGCCTTTTCTCCCTTGAAAAGAAACGCCAGGGCGAAGGCCCCTTTGAGCTTCTTAAGGGTGCGTGCAACCGCCAATTCCGGATCGGCGCCATTGGCAAGCTCGCGGCTGACCCAGAGCGCAACGGATTCGGTATCCGTCTGCGTTTGCGGCAGATAACCGTCCTCGGCGAGATCGGCGAGGAGCTCGCGGAAATTCTCGATAATGCCGTTATGAACCACAGCCACACGTTCCGTCGCGTGCGGGTGAGCATTCTGTTCGGTTGGCGCGCCGTGCGTTGCCCACCTGGTATGCCCGATGCCGATATGCCCGTCGAGCGGCTCCATGCCCAGCTTGCTGGCGAGGTTGCCGAGCTTGCCTTCTGCGCGGCGGCGGGCAATGGCCCCGCCTTCCAGCGTTGCTACGCCGGCGCTGTCATAGCCTCGATATTCTAGGCGCTTCAGCGCGTCGACCAATCGACCAGCGACCGGAGCGTTACCGACGATACCAACAATGCCGCACATCTTACTTCCCCTTGGCCGCCTTCTTGGCGAGCGCTTTGTCGCGCAAAACAGGCGCGTAGTCCGGTTTGTTGACCTGACGGGCGCGACCGAAGGCAACGGCGCCATCGGGCACATTCTCGGTGATCACGCTGCCTGAAGCGGTATAGGCGCCATCGCCGATCGAAACCGGCGCAACGAGCGAGGTATTGGAACCAATGAAGGCGCTGTCGCCAATCACCGTCGTGTCCTTGTTCACGCCGTCATAATTGCAGGTGATCGTACCAGCACCGATATTGGTCTTCTGGCCGATATCGGCATCGCCAAGATAGCTGAGATGGCCTGCCTTGGTGCCTGCCCCGATCCGCGATTTCTTGACCTCGACAAAATTACCGAGATGCACATCGGCGCCCAGTTCAGCGCCCCCTCGGATACGGGCGAATGGTCCGATCGTCGCGCCCTCTCCGATCACAGCATCTTCGATATCGCAGAAGGCCCGGATTTCCGCGTGATCAGCGATTTTCACGCCAGCTCCAAAAACAACGTTCGGAAAAATGGTTACGTCGCGACCGATCTCTGTGTCCCAGGAAAACCAAACACTCTCCGGATCGCGCAGGGTAACCCCGGCCATCATGAAAGCCTCACGCCTGTCGACCTGAAAGACCGCCTCTGCGCGCGCCAGTTGGGAGCGATCGTTAACGCCCATGACGTCTGTCTCGGGAGCGATCCCGTAGCCCACCTTCTTGCCAGCGCCGTTCGCCAGGCTCACGAGGTCGGTGAGGTAATATTCGCCTTGGGCGTTGTTGGTGTCGATCTTGTCGATCAGGTCCCGGAATACCTCCGCGCGGAAGGCTAGGATGCATGCATTGCAAAGGCCAATCTTGCGCTCGTCCTCACTCGCGTCCTTATGCTCCCGGATTGCCAGAAGCCGCTCACCATCGGTGATGAAACGGCCATAGCCCGTAGGGTCGACCGGCTCAAACCCAAGGATCGCCACATCGAGTCCAGCATCGAGACGCTCGATGACGGCTTGGAAATTGGCGCCCCGCAGCAACGGATGGTCACCGTAAACAACCGCCACATAGCCACTTGCAGAGGAAAAGAGCTCACGCGCCATCGAGGCGGCATGTCCCGTTCCGCGCGCGACGGCTTGTTCGAAGTGCACGACATCTGGATCCATCAGAGAAACCGTCTCGCGGATGCTGGCATGTTTGGGGCCCGTAACGAGTGCAATTCCCGTCGAGCCCGCCTCGCGTGCAGCCCGGACTACATGGCTGACGATCGGCAACCCGCCCACGTGATGCAGCACTTTGGGGCGAGAAGACTTCATCCGCGTACCTTCGCCTGCGGCGAGGATGATCGAAAGCAGTTCTGTCACGAGGATCTCATCTCCAGTTTGCGGCGAGTTCTCTTTGTCCATTGCCACAATTTTATGGCGGCAACCATTGGCGAAGGGATAACAGATGCCCCACTCTGTGGGTGTATTGCCCTTGATTCGTAAAACTGTCGAGGATCGAGCATTGGCCGGTGTTTCAAACCAGTTTCGGCAGTCGGATGTGACTGGCTGGGGCATTGCTGCGATCGCTTGCGCGGGCCTTGCCATCGTCTGCGCGAACCTGACGGCGCTTGCGCCGCAATCTCTGACGACTGCCCTTCATGTGCCCCATGCCAATGGCGTGTCCCTGGCTCAGCTGCGCCAGCAGGTGGCCGAGCTGCGCACCGAAACCGCACTGCTGCGTCGGCAGAACGAACTCTTGGCGACACGCTTCGCGCTGCAGGAGCAGACGGGTAGCGAAGTCGTCCGGCGGGTCGGCGCACTCGAAGTGTCGATGCCCTCGCTTCTGGATACGCCTCTTCCTGGCTCCGGGGTCGATCGCAGCACAACCACGGCATCGATCGGAACGCCAGGGCAGATGTTCGACGCACAAGGCGGCTCGGTTCTTGTGCGGCAATCCCCTATGCCGCCACAACTCACCAATTCCGATGCGCCCGCGCCCTACATCGCCGCGCTGCCCAACCTGCCTGCAAGCGACCAGGGCTATGGCGTCTCTATCGGTTCGAGCTTCGCAGCGGGGCAAGGCCATGCCCAGTGGCTCGACATGCAGGTTCGCCTTGGCTCCCTTCTGCTGGAGATGGCGCCGCTGGTCACCCCAGGCTCCTTCGCTGGCGAAGAGCGCCTCGTTGTCGGCCCCATGGGCGCGGTGTCCTCGGCGCGCGACCTTTGCGCGCGGGTCGAACAGGTCAATATCTCCTGCAGCCCAGTCGCCTATGAAGGCACGCCTCTCAGCCAGTGAGCGGCAATGGGCTGTGGATGCATCTAATAGAGGTTGACTCCCGATCCATCCCGGCTATTTTCCGCGCCATTGCCTCAGGGCGGTTCGGCAGCGCCGATCCACCAGTATGCGCCGGTAGCTCAGTGGTAGAGCATTCGACTTTTAATCGAATGGTCCTGGGTTCGAATCCCAGCCGGCGTACCACTCCTATCCCACCAGTCCCAGCTGCTGTGCCGAGTGCAGCTTTGCGTAGAGGCCGCGCTGTTCGAGCAGTTTGTCGTGCGGACCCTGTTCGGCGATCCCGTTTTCGGTCAGCACCACGATACGATGCGCGTGGCGCACGGTGGCAAGGCGATGCGCAATGATCAGCGTCGTGCGTCCGGACGAGAGTTCGTTGAGCGCCTGCTGGATCGCAGCCTCCGTCGCAGTATCGAGCGCTGAAGTGGCTTCGTCGAGGATCAGGATCGGCGGGTTCTTGAGGAAGATGCGAGCGATTGCGACGCGTTGCTTCTGTCCGCCGGAGAGTTTTACCCCGCGCTCGCCCACGACAGTATCGAGCCCTGCGGGCAGCCCACTGATCACCTCTTCAAGTCTTGCGCGCCGTGCGGCTTCCATCACCGCTTCCTCGCTCGCATCGAGGTCCCCATAGGCGATGTTGTCCCGAAGCGTGCCGCCAAACAGAAAGACGTCCTGTTGAACGACGCCAATCTGTCGCCGCAGGGAGGCCTGAGTCATGTCGGCGATGTCTATGCCGTCGATCAGTATGCGGCCGGCCGTCGGCTCATAAAAGCGCGGCAGAAGCGAGCACAGCGTCGTTTTGCCGGCGCCCGACGGTCCAACGATAGCGATGGTCTCACCTGCCGCCAGATCAAGATCCACATCTCGCAAAACCGTGCGTCCTTCGTCGTAGGAAAAGGAGACACGGTCATATCTGATGTGACCTGCGAGCCGTTGGACTTCTGCCGCATCCTTGCGATCGGCAATGTCGGGATCGGTATCGATCAGCCGTAGAAAGCGCCGGAAGCCGGCAATACCTTTTGGGTAGCTCTCCAGAACACCCGTGATCTTGTCGATGGGTCGCAGGAAGACGTCGACAAGCAACAAAAAGCTGATGAAGCCGCCATATGTGAGCTCATTGACGACCACGAGCCAGGCTCCCGCCAGCATGATCACGAGCTGGACCATACGGGTCGAGAGAAAAGTGATGAGCAGGCTGGCCGTCATCATGGCGTAGGCCTGCAGCTTGGTCTTGCGATAGGCCATGTTGTTGGAGTTGAAGAGCCCGGCTTCATGGCTCTCGTTGGCAAAAGCCTTGACGACTCGGATGCCGCCAATGGCGTCTTCGACGCGCACATTGAAATCGCCCACGCGGCGGAACAGCTCCTGCCAGTTCTGCGTCATGCGCGACCCATAGCGCATCACCAGCCAGCTCATGATCGGCACAAGCGCAATTGCAATCAGCGCCAGCTTCCAATTGGTGAAGAACATCAGAAGGAACGCGCCGATGAAGGTCATCACGGCGATGAAGATATCCTCGGGGCCGTGATGGGCGATCTCCCCCACGTCCTCGAGATCCTTGGTCACATGAGTGATGAGATGGCCGGTCTTGTTGTTGTCGAAAAAGCGGAAGCTGAGCTTTTGAAGGTGGTCAAAAGCCTGGCGCCGCATATCGGTTTCAATCGAGACGCCAAGCACATGACCGAAATAGTTGACGATGCCCTTGAGCCCCGCACTCACGATATAGATCGCGAGAAGTCCGCCGCAGGCAGCGATGATGAGCGAGTAATTCGACTGCGGCAGAAGCGTGTCGATGACATAGGCGACGGCAAGGGGAAAGGCGAGTTCGAGCAACCCGGCAAGAACGGCGCAGCCAAAGTCGAGAACGAAGAGGCCCGTATAAGGTCGATAGTAGGAATAAAAACGCTTCAGCATTGCTCTCGTCAATCAAACAGGGCGCACGGGCCTCCGCGCGAAACTCTACCCGGATAGTCATATACGTGAGATAAGGCAACGCTTGGCGCTGCCGTCTTGACGCCGCCTAACGGCACGGGCATGACCCCCGGCAATGCTTCTCGCTTATGCCTGTCAATGACCACGCCTTCACCAGACGTCGACCCTTATGCCGAACTCGATAGCCGCGCCGACGCGGCCGAGCTGTCGGAGGGCAAGCGTTTACCCATTGTCGTCAGCCGGCGCCGTCCGCGTCCTCGCTTCATCCGCTAGAGCCGACCGGTGCGAGATTCGCGCCTTCGCCGTAACTTTTCCGCCCGGGAAATCTGAGGAGGCAATATGTCTCAAGACACCATGGACCTTCTCAAGGTTTTGGCCGCTGTACTCGTCGTCTTCGCAGGCTCAACTCTGGTCATGCTCTACGTGATCTACCTGCTGGCTGAATACGGCGCCAATCTGCCGATGGTCGGCGCGGTGCCGCTCACCGCACCACCCGAACTCATCCCCCTGCTGGCACAGAATCAGGTGTTCGCAACGCTGGCGGCAGTCCATGTTACAGCGACGGGTATTGCCTTGCTGCTGATGAGCAACACGATCGACATGGCTCTTCTGATCACCGCTAAGGCAGTGACGGTGGTGATCACTTCGCTGATCGGCTTTGCCGGTGGTCACATGATCTTCTTGCAGCTGACCGAAAATACGGCGCTCTCACCCAGCGGCCTCACGCCGGCCGTCGTAGCGCTGGCCGGCTACTTTCTGCTTTCGACGGCGCTCAGCGTTCAAGCCCTGCGGGGACTGGGCAATCTGCGCTTTGCGGTGGCGATTGCCGCAATCCTTTTGGGACCGCTTCTGCTGGTCTGGCTCTAGGCAGCCAGGGTCACGACAACAGGACCTTTGGGTGTCGCGACGACGGTGTGTTCATACTGCACGCATGGTGCCATGGGATCACTGACGAGCGTCCACTCGTCGTCTTCGCTTTTTTGGGCAGCATAGTGCCCGCCCATCGAGAGGAAGGGCTCGATGGTAAACACGAGGCCATTGCCGATGCGGCGGCGCTCGGAGCGATCCGGCCAGGTCGGGATCTCGCCCGGTTCGTCATGGAGACTGTCACCCACGCCGTGGCTGGCAAGGTTCCGGATAAGGGTGTAGCCGCCCTTTTTTGCTACCTTCCCGATTGCTGTACCGATATCGGCCAATGGCGCTCCCGCCTTGACGGCGTTGATGCCAGCCCACATGGCCTTCTTGCCGTCGCGGCACAGCGTATTAAGCCGCTTGTCGCCTTTGCCGAGAACATAGGACGCTCCGCAATCGGCGAATACGCCATTCAGCTCCGCTGAGACATCGATATTGACGAGATCACCCTCATTGAGCACGCGCTCGCCGGGAATGCCGTGGGCGATCTCCTCATTGACCGAAATGCAGGTGTGCCCTGGGAAGTCATAGGTCACGATGGGAGCCGATAGAGCACCGTTCTCCGCCAGGATCTTGGCGCCGATCTCGTCGAGCTCCATCGTCGTCATGCCCGGGCGCATTGCTGCGGCCATGGCGTCGCGCGCCACAGCACAGATACGTCCGATTGCCCTGAGCCGTTCCAGCTGCTCGTCCGTCGTGATGGTCAATGATCAGCCCTTGTTCGCGCGATAGAATTTCAGAAGGCCCTGTGTGGAGCTGTCGTGCCCCTCGCCGCCTTCTTCGCCCTGCACCTTAGGCAACAGCGCCTTGGCGAGCTGCTTGCCCAGCTCCACGCCCCACTGGTCGTAAGAATTCACATTCCAGATCACGCCCTGGACGAACACCTTGTGCTCATACAGCGCAACGAGCGATCCGAGGATTTCGGGTGTCAGCTGCTTGTAGAAGAGAGTGTTCGAGGGCCTGTTGCCTGGGAAGACCTTGTGCGGCGCCAGTTCCTTGATCTTGGCCTTATCGAGCCCCTGTTCCTTCAGTTCGGCAACTACCTCGTCCTCAGTCTTGCCCAGCATCAGGGCTTCCGACTGCGCCAGAACATTGGCGACAAGCTTGTCGTGATGCGGCGGCAGGCTCTCATGGGGCTGGGCAGCGATCAGGAAGTCACAGGGGATCACATCGGTACCTTGATGGATCAATTGGTAGAATGCGTGCTGGCCATTGGTGCCGGGTTCACCCCAAACGATCGGCCCGGTCGACCAGCCGACCGATTTGCCGGAGAGCGTTACGGACTTGCCGTTCGATTCCATGTCCTGCTGTTGCAGATAAGCGGGGAAACGGCTGAGGCGCTGATCGTAAGGCAGCACGGCGTGAGTCGAGAAACCCCAGGCATTGCGATACCAGACGCCGAGCAATCCCATGATTACCGGCAGATTCTTCTCGAGCGGAGACTCGAGGAAATGCCGGTCCATCGCGTCGGCGCCGGCCAGGAATTTCGCGAAATTGTCGTAGCCGACGGCCATGGCTACCGGCAGCCCGATGGCGGACCAGACCGAGTAGCGTCCGCCGACCCAATCCCAGAACCCGAAGATTCGATCTTCGCGGATGCCGAACTTGGCACACGCTTCGATATTGGTTGAGACGGCGGCGAAGTGATTGGGGACCGCGTCTTCTCCAAGGGCACCCGCCAACCACTTGCGGGCCGAGTGCGCATTGGTCATCGTCTCGTCGGTGGTAAAGGTTTTGGACGCGATGATGAAAAGGGTTTTCGCCGGATCCAACCCCTTGAGCGTATCGTGAATATGGGCGCCGTCAACGTTGGAAACATAATGGGCCCGCAGATCCGGCCGGGTATAGGGCGCCAGCGCCAGCGTAACCATAACTGGTCCCAGGTCGGAGCCGCCGATGCCGATATTGACCACGTCGGTGATCTGCTCGCCGCCATGGCCACGAATATCGCCGTTGCGAACCGCGTTGGAATAGCTCTCAATGGCCGTTAGCACCGAACGCACGTCCGGCATGACATTCTTGCCGTCCACATCGACCGGCCTGTCACCCTGATAACGCAGCGCCATGTGCATAACGGCGCGATTCTCAGTGATGTTGATGTGCTCGCCCTCGCACATCTGAGTGCGACGTTCCTCGACCCCGGCCGCACGGGCGAGATCGAACAGCGCTGCCATCACGTCTTCATCGATCCTGTTCTTGGAGTAGTCGAGCAGAATGTCGGCCCCGCTGGCGGAAAAACGCTGGAAACGATTGGGATCCTCGGCAAAGAGCAGCCGCATGGGCTGACCTTCCATGGACTTCTTGAGTTTGCCCAATGCTTCAAACCCGGCTTTGCGCACCGACTTAGCCATCAGCTTTTTCTCCCGAGGATCGTCTCTAAAGGACCGGCAGGTCGCCGGCGGCCCATGCGGCGCGCGTCTCGGCCGCAAAATCGGCCATGCGGCCATCTTCGATAGCCACTCGCGCGCCCGCAGTCAGCTCTTGATAATAGGCCAAGTTGATCTGTGAAAGCACCATGGCTCCCAAAATCTCCTCCGTCCGAACCAGATGATGGAGATAGGCGCGACTCCAGCGCCGGCAGTTGGGGTTGGGCGATGCCTCGTCGAGCGGGCGGTGATCGTCCTTATGCCGGGCGTTCTTGAGATTGATCACCCCGAAGCGGGTATAGGCATGACCGTGCCGGCCCGCTCGTGTCGGATGAACACAGTCGAACATGTCAACGCCACGCTCGATGCCGCCAAGAATATCGTCCGGCTTGCCGACACCCATCAGATAGCGTGGCTTGTCGAGAGGCAGCTCGGGCGTGATGTTGGAGAGAACACGGAACATCACCTCCTGCGGTTCTCCGACGGCAAGGCCGCCGATCGAATACCCGTCGAAGCCGATGGACTGCAGTCCAGCCGCAGACCGGGCCCGCAGCTCTGGATCGTCTCCGCCCTGCACGATGCCGAACAGCGCACGGTTCTTCTGATTGTTGAATGCAGTCTTCGAGCGATCAGCCCACCGGAGCGAGAGCTCCATGGCCCGTGCCATCTCCTTGCGTTCGGCAGGCAAGGCTATGCACTCATCGAGCTGCATGATGATGTCGCTATCGAGCAGCGTCTGAATCTCAATCGACCGCTCGGGCGTCAGCTCGTGGGACGAACCATCGATGTGGGATTTGAAGGTCACACCTTTTTCGGTCAGCTTGCGCAGCTTGGCGAGCGACATAACCTGGAAGCCGCCACTATCGGTCAGGATCGGGCGCTGCCAATCCATGAATGTGTGGAGGCCGCCGAGAGAAGCCACGCGCTCGGCGCCAGGCCGCAGCATCAGGTGGTAGGTATTGCCAAGGAGAATGTCCGCGCCGGTTTCCCGCACCTGTTCGGGATACATCGCCTTTACTGTGCCGGCGGTCCCCACGGGCATGAAGGCTGGAGTGTTGATCTCGCCGCGAGGCGTATCGATCCGGCCGCGACGGGCCAGGCCGTCCGTCGCCGACACGGAGAAGGTGACCAATTTGGTGGAAGTGCTCATGGGCGCGGTATCTAGCCTTTTGCCCGTCAGGATGAAAGACCCTACACGCGCGCCCGAAGCTGAAATCAAGCTTGGGCAACAAAGCCATTCTGGAGATCGATGGCGTTCTTCACCCGTTCATTGATGATAGAGCGCGCACGCCACCAGTCGCGGCTCTTGACCGGTACGCGAGCAACCAGTGAAACCGCCGTATCGGCAAAGCTGTCGACCCATATCTCTGGTGCTGCCGCATCCTCGGAAAATTCGGTCTTGAGCGCCGTGCCTACTGTCTCGCGCACGAGTGAAAGATCGGCGTTGCGCGGCACGTTGAACTTTACCTCAACAATACGGGACTTCTCGCGGCTAAAGTTGGTGATCTTGGCGTTGGAGAGCTTGGAATTGGGCGCAAAGAGATAGATGCCGTCTATCGTCCGCAGTTGCGTCGCAAAGAGCCCGACCTCCACCACCGTGCCGACAATCCCATCCGCGTCGATATAGTCGCCGACGCTAAATGGACGGAGAAACACCAGCATGATGCCCGCTGCAATATTGGACAGGGTGCCTTGCAAGGCCAAGGCGATGGCGAGTCCTGCCGCACCGAGCACGGCGAGGATGGACGCTGTCTCCACTCCGAACTGACCGAGGACGACGACGACTGTGACAAAGAGGATCGCATAGCGCACCCCCTGCCCTACGAGCGGCGCCACCGTCGCATCATGCCGCAATTTGCCGGCCAGGAGACCCGCGATGTAGCGGGAGGCGAAATTCGCGATCAGCCAGCCAACGATCAGCACCAGCACGGCGACTGTCACCGACCACACATTGGCGATGATCCAGGCCGTCGAAATTCCAAACAACGCAGCGTCTTGCACAACTTGCTCCCGATTAAGACTTCGAGCGAAAAGCCCAGCGACGCAGATGGTTGCGCATCACTGCATCGAAGAAACTGCAGCCATGCCCAATTGCAGCGCGCCGAACACGATTGCGGCCGTTACCCCCAGACCGGCCAAGGTCGTGATGATGCCGATGATCACGCCCACGCCATCTCTGTTCAGCATTGAGAACGCGAGGATACAGAGCCCCAGATTGGGCACTGCGTTGGAAAACGGAATTGGAATAGTCATCACCACGCTGATTGCCATGGCGAATATGCCGAAGGGCACTGTTGCAGCAGCGCCGGTTAACCAGCGCATGCGCGGTTTGGAGAATCGCGCGATCAGCCCCGTGACCCAGACCACCTGCTCGCTTGCCTTCAGCAGAAGCCCCAGTGGCAGCTTGCGATCCCCGATAATTCTGGGAAGTCGGACGCTGCGCCCAAGAACCATGGCCAGAGCGACTGCGAAAGTTGTCCAGGCGATTACGCCACCGAATCCCGGGGGACCAGGGATCATGTTAAGGAGCGTCAACATCAGGATCAGGAGCCGATGCGCGCCCGAACCCATAGTCTCGATCAGGCGCGCAAAGGTGAGCTTCTCCTTGCTTCGAGCAACCGACCGAAGCCCGGTGACGATCCGATTGGTGTAGCGGACGATTGGTGGCGTCCTTGATCTCACGCCGTGTCGTCCTCGTCGCCCGGAGCACGGAACAAGAGTGAGGAATCGCCATAGGAATAGAACCGGTAACCATTGGCGATCGCGTGCGCGTATGCTCCTTTCATGGTGTCGAGGCCAGAAAAGGCGCTGACGAGCATGAACAGCGTCGATTTCGGCAGGTGGAAATTCGTCATCAGAATGTCCACCGTACGAAACCGGAAGCCGGGAGTGATGAAGATATCGGTGTCGCCCATAAAAGGCTGCAACGCGCCTGTGGCGCGCGACGCCGTTTCCAGCAGCCGCAGGCTTGTAGTGCCGACTGCGACAACTCGCCCGCCCAGCTCGCGCTTGGCGTTGATGCGTTCGACTGTTGCCTGGTCGATCTCGCCCCACTCCGAATGCATCACGTGATCGTCGGTATCGTCCGCCTTCATCGGCAGAAATGTACCGGCGCCGACATGCAACGTAACCCGCTCCATCGTGACGCCGCGATCGCTCAGCTGCTGCAGCAGTTTTTCGGTGAAATGCAGCCCAGCCGTAGGCGCAGCAACGGCACCGTCTTCGGCTGCGTAAACTGTCTGATAGTCGACCTTGTCGCGTTCCTCGACAGCACGCTTTGCGCCGATATAGGGGGGCAGCGGCATGGCCCCGTGCGATCTGATCGCTTCGTCAAGTTGGGCCCCACCGAGTTCGAACTCAAGCGTAATTTCACCGGTATCGCCCTTGCCGGCAACGCGCGCCCGCAGGACATCGGCGCTGCCATTGCCTAGTTCGAGCTCGTCGAGCAGCGCCAGCTTCTTTGCCGGACGAGCAAAGGCCCGCCAAGTATGCGCATCAACACGCTTGTGCAAGTTGAACGAAACATTGGCTCGTATGTCGCCGCGTCTGCGCGTGCCACGCAGTTCTGCTGGCAGCACGCGGGTATCGTTGACCACCAGAACATCGCCCGGCTTGAGGATATCCAGCAGATCGGGGATATGCCGATCCCGAAACGCCTCGCCCGGCACCACTTGCAAGAGTCGCGCGGAGTCACGCGGCTCTGCCGGATGAAGAGCGATAAGGTTTTCAGGAAGCTCGAAGTCGAATTCGGAAACACGCATGGCGGCTCGTTAGCATGGCTTTATAGCGGCGGAAACGGTGAATGCTGACGACGAGTTGCCGGGTTGAGAGCTCCCTAAAGGAAGCGGATCATCACCGCCCCAGCCACGAGCAAGATGGCTCCGGCAACCCGCCCGACCGAAATTTCCCTTACGGCCATGCCCATGAACCCGACCTTGTCAAGCATCAGGCCAGCAAGAAGCTGCCCAGCAACAGACAGCGCCATGACGGCCGCGGCGCCGATCATGGGCGTCAAAGTGATGTTGGAGAACACGTAAAAGGCGCCGAGCAGGCCACCGGCAATCAGAGTCCATCTCTCGGGCGCAGCGAAGTTAATCGGAGTGGACGTCACATGGCTATAAAGGAAGGCCAGTGCCCAAAGCACCACGCCGCCAGCGAGGAACGAAACAGCAGCCGCGGCGACCGGCACCTGCAGCGCCTTGCCCAAACTGGCATTGATCGGCGCCTGCACCGCGATACAGGCGCCGGCGAAAACACCCATAAGCGCCCAAAGCATCGTGTCCATCTTCAACTTCTATGATCCTGGAACAATCGAATGGATTGGAAGGCAGCCGTCATTGAATCTGCGTGCTGAACCTGCTCGTGCGGTCACCGGATCTCACCCGGCGACGCAGGATACCTCGACACGATCGACTTCGTTGTAGAGAGTACCGGACCACTGCTGGTCGGTCGCATCCCATTGCACACGCAAGCTGACGAGAATTTCGACAACGTCGGGATCGACAAAGTCAATCATCAGGTTGTCGCCCTCGGCGAAATCCTGCCCAACGACGAACGGCGTTCCCTTGCCGCGCTCCGGACCCGTCGAGTAGGTCACACCGCCAATTTCGGCCGTTGCGCCCAACACGTTGAGGACCACGAGGCGGCCCATGTTGATGGCAACATGGCCGCCTGCGCCTTCGCAATACATCTCGGCCGTTGCTGCAGCCGGCAACGAGAGCGCGAGGCTGGCGGCCGCAGCCGCCAGCAAGCTTTTAGGCGATATCAGCTGCAACCTTGACCGAAACCATCTTGTCGGGGTTGATGACCGGCTCGCCACGCTTGATCTGGTCGACATTGTCCATGCCTTCCACGACCTGCCCCCAAACGGTGTACTGACGGTCCAGGAAACGGGCATCGCCGAAGCAAATGAAGAACTGCGAGTTGGCACTGTTCGGATCCTGCGCGCGAGCCATCGACGCGGTGCCGCGAACGTGCGGCTCGGCGCTGAATTCCTGCTTGATGTTCGGATACTGCGAGCCACCCGTGCCGGTGCGCGAAGGGTTGAAATCCGGCGAGTTGGAATTGCCAAACTTCACGTCACCCGTTTGCGCCATGAACCCTTCAATAACGCGGTGAAACACGACGCCATCATAGGCCCCTTCGCGAGCGAGCTTCTTGATGTGCTCGACATGACCCGGCGCCAGGTCGGGGCGCATCGCGATGACGACATTGCCCTTGGTCGTTTCGATAACGAGGGTGTTTTCGGGATCGGCGTAATCGGCCATGACTATTGCTTTCTTGAAAACTGAAGTGGCCCGGATTTAGGGCTATTGGGGACAGAGTGCAAGGCTGAGACGCCTGCCTCGAAGGGGCAAGACCGTTGCGTCGCCTCGCTTACTTGTACTCGATTGTGGCGTCGACGATCTTGTCAGGGTTGGAAACGGCCCCATTGGCGCTTTGCGGGCCCTTCTCCAGCGCATCGACGAATTCCATGCCTGAGGCGACCTTGCCGAAGACGGTATATTGCCCGTCAAGAAAGCTTGCATCGGCATAGGTGATAAAAAACTGGGAGTTGAAAGAGTTCAAATCCTGCGAGCGGGCTGCGCCGACAATGCCGCGCTGGAAGCTTTCGGCATTGAATTCCGCCTCGACATTCGGCAGCTCCGAGCCGCCGGTGCCGGCACGGGCCAGATTGAAGTTCGGCGCGTCGGACTTTCCATATTGCACGTCACCCGTCTGAGCCATAAAGCCGTCGATCACGCGATGAAAAACCACGCCATCATAGGCACCCTGCTCGGTCAGCGCGATCACGCGCTCGACATGCTTGGGCGCAAGATCAGGCAGGAGTTCGATATCCACCGTGCCACCTTCCAGCGTCAGCATAAGGTGAGGCGAACCCTCCTGCGCAAAGACGGGTGCGGCGGACACGGCAAGAGCGGCAAGGGCAAGGCCACCGAAAAGGCGACGGGAGATGGTCATCATGATGCTTTCAAAGCCTTGAGAACTATGGGTGGTACGAAGGCGGAGATATCTCCGCCCATCTCGGCGATCTGCCGCACCAATGTGGCCGAGATATGCCGCACTGGCGGGCTGGATGGCAGGAAGACGGTCTGCAGGTCTGGCGCCATCTGGGCGTTCATGCCGACCATCTGCATCTCGTAGTTATAGTCCGTCGTGTCGCGCAGGCCCCGGATGATCAGCTTGGCGCCATTCTCCCGCGCGGCATTGACCATCAACCCTGAAAAGTCGACAATCCTGAACTCGGTCTGTGTCCGCAGCCCAATCGAGGGCAGCACCTGTTCAAGAATGGCGATTCTGTTTTCGTGAGAGAATAATGGGTTTTTCTTTGTGGCGCTGACTCCAACCGCGACAACCAGCGTATCAACGAGCTTGCACGCACGCTCAATGACATCGAGGTGCCCGTTGGTCAAAGGATCGAATGAACCTGGATAGAAACCGACAAGGCCGTTCATTTTCTCTCCCCTTATTTTGCCCAAGGTTTGTCATGAGCAGAACGAGGTGGCAAGGGCAGTGGCTTGCCTGTGGATGTGTTCCGGGTTTCGGACTACCTGGCGAGAAGTGGGGGAATAGCGGATGACGAATCGAAGACGCCCTGGAGCGCTCTTATGGCTACTGACGGTGCAGTTCTTCATTGCTCAGGCTGTGGCTCAGTCAGCGATGAACGAGTACGACCTCATCCGATTCGATATCAGTCTGCTGGGCATCACCGAGTGCGGCATTTTCTACGATGCGACCTCGGGTAGCGACAACCTCATCTGCGCGCCACTTCATGCCGTATTCAACTTTGGCATCATCGCCCACGGGATTTTGGCGATCTGCGGGCTCTTGCTCGCTCAGGATTTGTGGCGGGCTTCAAGGAAAACGCGGCTCGCCGCATGGTGCCTCATCCTTGGCAACATCGGTGCTATCATCGTCGGCTTTTTTCCGCTTAACGAGGCGCTCGGCCCCCATATCCTCGGCGCGGTACTGGCGCTCACGCTACCAGGGCTCGGACTGATCCTCTTTGGCTCGGCCTGGCGAAACCATCATCCCTATTTTGCACTCTTCAGCATCATTCTGGGCGCAACCATTCTCGCTGGCGCAATCTGTCATGCTTTCGGTGGTCCGGTCTTGGGGCGCGGTACTGTGGAGCGCCTCGCAGCATGGCCGCAGACCATATGGTACATGGTCATCGGAACTGCCATGCTCATCGAAAGCAAGCAGAAGCGCCCTGCGCTAGGCCAGACCGGCTAAGCGCAGCAGTGCCGCGCTTCACGCACGCGCGGCTACATTTAGTGCCTGGTCACTTCGCTCAGCGCGGCCGCGATATGTTCCCATTCCTGGGAAACGCTGGCCGTAGCGCGGCGCTTTCCGGCCCGGCGATACCAGTAGTCTGCATTGCCCATATCGGCCTCGATCCAGTGCATGAGGGCATGGACCCAATCAAAGGCCTGAACACCTTCCATGGCTTGCACGATGTTGTGCGCCCTCTCCCACTCTGGACCTACGCGCAGTTCACCCTTTTTGAGCCACCAGAGTGCCTGCAATGGCTTGCTCATGTCCTTGGGGGGCTCAGACCAATCCAGTGTCATGAAAATATCAGCGGCCATCGGCGAAATTCCTGTTGGCCCGGACGCAGCAACGGGGCGCGTCACAACCAGTTTCAACTTGTGCATGGGGCGGAAATAGTGCGGAACGGCGGCGCGATCAAGCGCCACCGGTGCATGCGAGCTCTTCGGCCACTACCACCAGCGGGTCGGCGCGAACCGAGTGCCGGTGCTCTTTTCGATGACACGGGCCGCAGCAAAGAGCGTCTCCTCATCGAACGGCTTGCCGATCAATTGCAGGCCAAGCGGAAGGCCCTTGCCATCGCGGCCGGCCGGTACGGCGATACCAGGAAGACCGGCCATGTTTACTGTTACGGTGAAAACGTCATTCAGATACATGGCCACGGGATCGCTCGCCAGGGCTTCATCGCCAATGGCGAATGCAGCCGAGGGCGTCGCAGGCGTGAGGATCGTGTCGACCCCTGCATTGAAGGCGTCTTCGAAGTCCTTCTTGATCAATGTGCGCAGCTTTTGCGCCTTGACATAGTAGGCGTCGAAGTAGCCGGCCGAAAGGACATAGGTGCCGATCATGATGCGGCGCTTCACCTCGCGGCCGAACCCGGCAGCTCGGGTCAGCTCATACATGTCGGTGATGTCCTTGCCCGAAACGCGGAGGCCATATTTGACACCGTCATAACGCGCGAGGTTGGACGACGCTTCAGCGGGAGCGACAATGTAGTAGGCCGGCAAAGCGTACTTCGTGTGCGGCAGCGAGATATCCTTAACGGTAGCGCCTTCGGCCTTTAGCCATTCGAGGCCCTGATTCCAGAGCGCTTCGATCTCCGCCGGCATCCCGTCCATGCGATATTCGCGCGGCACGCCGATGGTCAGCCCTTTGACGCCCCGCTCGACGGCCGCTGCGAAATCGGGCACTGCCAGATCAACGCTGGTGGAATCCTTGGGATCGAATCCGGACATGGACTGCAGCATCAGTGCAGCATCTTCCACCGTCCGCGCGATCGGGCCAGCTTGATCAAGCGAAGATGCGAAGGCAACAGTGCCCCAACGCGAGCAGCGACCATAGGTGGGTTTGATGCCCACAGTGCCGGTAAAGGCGGCAGGCTGGCGGATCGAACCGCCGGTATCCGTCGCTGTCGCACCCGCACACATCCATGCAGCGACCGCAGCAGCCGAACCGCCCGATGAGCCCCCCGGTACAAGATTGGCATTGCTGCCTTCGGCGCGGTAGGGGTTGACGACAGAGCCGTAGTAGCTCGTCTCATTGGACGAGCCCATGGCGAACTCGTCCATGTTGAGCTTGCCAAGCATGACCGCGCCATCGCGCCAGAGATTGGCGGTAACGGTGGATTCGTATTCAGGCTTGAACCCGTCGAGAATGTGGCTTGCTGCCTGGGTATGGACACCCTTGGTTGCAAAGAGGTCCTTTACGCCGAGCGGAATGCCTTCGAGAAGCCCCGCTTCGCCTTTGGAGAGCTTGGCATCGCTTGCCTTGGCCATGTCCCGCGCCTGCTCGGGGGTCGTCGCCACATAGGCATTGATCTTGTCATTGCCGGCATCGATCGCGCCGAGATAGGCGTCAGTCAGTTCCAGCGCGGTGAAGCTCTTGTCCTTGAGTCCCTTGCGGGCGTCGGCGAGGCTCAGCTTGGTCAGTTCAGTCAACGGTAATCTCGCTCAGATTGTCGCAGCGCGTGTAGATGGTCGTGCCTGTTGGCACCATTGTGTCAACCATTTCCGCGTCTTCCAGCTCAAGACGCGTCGCCCAGGCTATGTCAGCGGAAGATGCCACCTGCACCTCGGTCTCCGAATAAGGGGTTACGGCCAAGATGTCAGGGTAAATCTCGCCCGGGATTTCGCAGATCGCATCGATAAAGAGATGCGCAGACCCTTCGCGGCTTTTGACATCGAAGAAGTTGCAGTGGAACTCCATCGACTCGATCCCTTTGGTGAAATCGAGAACGAGGAAATCCAGATCCATGAAGGCGTCGATACCCTTCTCCTCGATCAGACCGCAAGCCTCGGCATTGCTGACGTGGATCTTGGTCTGGTCGATGCGCAGGTCCTCCTGCGCCAGAACGGGTGAAGTCAAGGCAAGTAGGCTGCAAAGGGCGAAGCGCATCACGCTGCCTGCTCCGCATCCAGCCGAAGCTCGAAAAATGCTGACCAGGCGCTATCCGGATAATCCAGGAACGGCCCGCGCGGCACAAAACCGTAGCGCGTATAGAGCCTGTGCGCTTCCGCCATGCCGTCACCAGTGCCGGTTTCCAGCATCACCGTTGCCATCTGGCGCTGCCTTGCCAATGCGACGATCGCGTCCAGCAACTGACGGCCGACACGCTGGCCCCGCACCTCGGGGACAGTATACATGCGCTTGACTTCGCCAAGCTCTGGTCCATGCGCCTTTAGTGCGCCCATGCCCACTGCCCGTCCCTCATCATCACGGGCGACGAAAAGCGTTGTATCGCTATCCGCCATCTGCTCCACGGTCATCTTGAACTGGAATTCCAGCGGGGAGAGGGGCAGAAGGTGATCGTTTAGCTGCGCAACCAGCGCGCGCACATCGTCCTGCAGTGGTGTCTCGACAGCGATAGATATCGCCATCATTCGACGACCTTGGGGACCATAAAGAAATTGTCTTCTGTGAGCGGCGCATTCTTGACGATCTGCTCTGCATAATTGCCGTCGGTGACGACATCATCGCGGCGCCGCAAGTGCATCGGAGTAACCGAGGTCATCGGCTCGACGCCCTCGACATCCACTTCGCTCAGCTGCTCGACAAAGCCGAGAATGGCGTTGAGCTCGGCCTGGTAACCTTCCACTTCCGCTTCCTCGATGCGGATGCGCGCGAGGCGCCCGATGCGCTTGACGGTGGCGGCGTCGACAGACATTTGAAACTCCAGCGAATAGGCTTCTCTGCATTTCCCTTAGCAACGCCCGGGCGGAAATGACAATGAAAATGGCTTATGCGGCCAATCAGACTTCCACAGCCAATGCGCGCTCGAGCGCCACAAGACCCGTGCCATCAAGAAGCGGGGGCAGAACCCCAAACGCAGCCTCCACCTCCGCATCGCTTCCGGCGAGCGCCAAGAGGCGTGGAGCGTGACGGAGCAGCAACGATTCGCCGCGCCTGGCAAGATTTGTTCCGACCATCGCAACAACAGACTGCCCAACCCACCGGCCGCTCAGCTCGACCTCTCTTTTCAGGAGAATCAGAGGCGCCTCACCATCCGCATCGACCGCCAGCGCCCCATTACCGATCTGGACGACATCGGGAGCGCGAAGCCCCTCTCCTGCTTCAAGCATCTTGAGAGGTGCGCGAGGTTTCCAGCCAGCAGGCACAGTTGGAGCCGCGTCAAAAGCGAAGACATGATCGGCGCCGCTGACAAGCTCCGAGTGATCGACACCTGCAAGTCTGTCCTTGCCTTCCACGACAATCATCGAGCCCGCTGCGTGAATGCGGAATGTGTCACTGCCAAACCAGGTGAGCTTCATGCGCTTTGATCCACTAAAGATGACGCCGCAGATGGGTCATGTGGACCGGCACGGTCAAGAGCGCGGTTTCAGCTCGCTTCGGCTCTTGAGTACCTTGTCGCCATCTTCCTGCTCGATCAGGTAGGCTGGCTCTTTCTGGCTAGCCTCGCGCGTCACCTCGCTGCCCTTGATCGTCCGCGTCACCTTGGAGGTGAACCGCTCCACAATCTTTCCCTCGGCCGTATGCGCCCCCCAAGCCCAGCTCACCTTGGAACCCTTGCGAAAAGCCATGATCATCTCCGTTTCCCGGAAAATGAGAGACCCGGCCAAACCGTTCCCGTACAGCCCGCAACATGATAGAGCGGCTCGATACGTCTACGAAATAGCTTGGACAGCTTTGTGACCGAAGGTCTCGACACCATACCCCCGGCAGGGAAAATCCTCGGATTGGACTTGGGCACGAAAACCATCGGCGTCGCTGTGTCCGATGGCATGCGCTACTCCGCAACCCCACTAGAAACGATCAAGCGAACCAAGTTCACCCAGGATGCGGAGCGGATCATCGAGTTAGTGCAAGGCCATCAGGCCGTTGCGCTGATTCTGGGTTTGCCGCTCAACATGGACGGAAGCGAAGGGCCACGGGTACAATCGACACGCGCCTTCGCCCGCAATCTGTCTCAGAAGCTTGCTCTGCCAATCGGCTTCTGGGACGAGCGCCTATCGACCTCTGCGGTGACCCGAATGATGATCGAAGCTGACCTGCGGCGAGACCGGCGCGCCGAAGTGGTCGACAAACTCGCCGCCAGCTACATCCTCCAAGGCGCCCTTGATCGGCTGCGTAAAAATTAGAGGGCGAAGCGATCACGCAAGAACTGCATGGCAATTGCGACCACTCTTGGGATCGGCTCACCACCCCTGTAACTGGTGATCGCCCGGCGCGATAAGCCTAATAAAGAGCCCACTGCCTCACTGGTCATGTTCAGATCCGCCATGATGCTCCGGAATTCAGATGCATCCATCTCGGTGTGTGGGAGCTTGGCTATAGCATTGGCACTTAACGACGAACCATCGTCCCAGAGCAGTCGCGCCCCATCTGAAGAGATTTTCAGCGACGAGAACACTGTGTCCTCCTTTCTCACTCTTCCAAAGGCTCGATGATTCAAGAGCAGAGGTGAGATGTCTTTGTTCTCTGATACTCCATCAGACCAGGTGATTCGAACTACTCTGCCGGCCAGTGGAAGAGCATTCTTGATCCTACCGCTTCTTTCCTGAACGAGAACGACGTTTTGCATATGCATCAACTTGCAGCCTCTTTCCTCCGTCCAGGCCGACAACCATGCGAAGACGAACCGTGCAACTCCGGCACCTTCGCTGGCGTATCGAATGATCTTCGGAGGTAATGCATGTAATGGCTCGCATACCCTCGTTGATCCACCTGCGGAAACTACGCTTGAGAAATGCTAGAAATACGGCGAGTGAGCACATAGGGGCACCTCTCATGAGCAGCAAGCGCCCACAACTAAGCGCCCTAAACCTCTCTTGAGGCAAACCCGTGCTTTTACTTACCCCTGAGTTTGTTCACATATGTTCTTCTTATGTTCCGATATATTGTTGTCGTCAAGGTGCTTATTGTGCCTGTCGAATGTATTGCCGACACGGACCGGTTGAACCCTGCCCTGCCCTCGGATAGACCGCAGCAAATCTGAAGGGTTTCGAGCATGGCCGATATGCCCGCCAGCACCTCTGGCGACTTTCCTCCGTTCCGTCAAAGACACCTCATTTCCATCGCCGATCTCAAGCAGCCCGAAATCATCGAACTGCTTGATCGGGCTGAGCGCATGGTTCCGGTCAGCCGACAGGAGCGCAAGTCATTGCCCACGCTTTCGGGCAAGACGCAGATCAACCTGTTTTTCGAGCCCTCGACGCGCACACAATCCTCCTTCGAGATCGCCGGCAAGCGTCTTGGCGCGCTCGTGGTCAACATGTCCGTCAAAAGCTCTTCGGTCAGCAAGGGCGAGACGTTGATCGACACGGCGGCAACACTGAACGCCATGCGCCCCGATGTGCTTGTTGTTCGTCACTCGGCCGCCGGCGCGGTGGAACTGTTGTCCCAAAAAGTAGGCTGCTCGGTCGTCAATGCCGGCGACGGCGCACATGAGCACCCGACCCAGGCCCTCCTCGATGCTCTCACCATCCGGCGGCACAAGGGGCGGATCAACGGACTGACTGTTGCCATCTGCGGAGACATCGCCAATTCCCGGGTTGCTCGATCCAACCTGCTGCTGCTCGGCGCGCTTCATGTGCGCACGAGGGTGATCGCGCCACGCAACCTGTTGCCCGCCGGCATCGAACACCTCGCAACCGAGGTTTTTACAGACATGGAAGCGGGTCTGAAGGACGTGGACGTGGTGATGATGCTCCGCCTGCAGCACGAGCGAGCCAGCGGCAAGATGATCCCGTCGGTACGCGAATACTACCGTTTCTATGGGCTCGACGCTGAAAGGCTCGCCCACGCAAAGCCCGATGCGATCGTCATGCATCCAGGGCCGATGAACCGCGGCGTAGAAATAGATCCTGCCATTGCCGACAGTGCAAGATCCGTCATTACCGATCAGGTCGAGATGGGCGTGGCTGTGCGTATGGCAGTTCTCGATGCCCTGCTGTCCGGAGAGCAAGCATGACCAGGCCACTGCTCATCGAAAACGCCCGTGTTCTGGATCCTGCCTCCGGCACCGACCAGAAGGGAGCAATTCTTATCGAGAATGGTCGCATCAGCGACATCGCACTGGGCGGTCCCGTCGGGGTTCCGGACGGCGCCGAGGTCGTGAATGCGGGAGGGCTGGCTCTCGCGCCTGGCCTGGTCGACATGCGCGTGTTCACCGGCGAACCGGGTTGGGAATATCGCGAAACGCTTGCCTCTGCTGGCCAAGCGGCTGCAGCGGGCGGCATCACATCCTTTGTTATGATGCCCGACACCATGCCGGCGGTCGACGACGGCGCCGTGGTTGATTTCCTTGTTCGTCGCGCCAAAGCTACGGCCAAGGTGAACGTCTTGCCGGCGGGGGGCATTACCAAGGGTCTGGCCGGCAAGGATCTGACCGAATTTGGGCTCATGCGGGAAGCAGGCGCAGTGTGCCTCACCGATGGACGCAACTCCATTCAATCGACTGCCCTGTTGCGCACGGCGATGTCCTATGCCGCCAATTACGATATGACTATCGTTCATCACGTCGCCGATGCAGGTTTGATCGGCGAAGGCGTTATGAATGAAGGGTTGTTCGCCACTGTATTGGGGTTGAAGGGCGTTCCGCGCGAAGCCGAAACCATTCCGCTGGCCCGCGACCTGCAGCTCGCCGCCCTGACCGGAGTGCGGTACCACGCAGCGCAAATCTCGACTGAAGGGTCAGTGGAGATTGTCGCCAGCGCCAAGAAACGCAATCCGCGCATTACGGCTGGCGTGTCGATCAACAATCTCTGTCTCAACGAGAACGACATCGGCCGATACCGCACTTATTTCAAGCTGGGCACCCCCTTGCGCACGGAAGCGGATCGGCAGGCGATTATCGAAGGATTGCGGGCAGGCGCGATCGACACCATCCACTCCGATCACGACCCACAGGATAGCGAAGTCAAGCGTCAGCCCTTTGCAGAGGCCTCAAACGGCGCCATCGGTCTCGAAACGCTTCTAGCCGCTGCATTGCGGCTGGTTCATTCCGGCGATGTGCCACTTCTGAGCGTGCTGAAGGCCATGACGTACCGGCCCGCGCAGATCCTGGGGCTTGAGTCCGGTCGGATTGCCAAGGGTGCACCGGCGGACCTGATCCTAGTCGATCTCGACTATCCCTGGCAGGTGAACGAGAACCAGCTGAGGTCGCGCTCGCGCAACACCAGCTTCGAAGGAGCACGCCTTGCTGGCAAGGTGATGCGGACGATCGTCGGCGGCGAAACGGTGTTCCTCCACGAGGATTGACCGGGGCACGAAGCAGAACAGGCGCAGCGCGCCTCAGCCTGGAAAAGCGGCAGCATGATGTGGTCTTGTACCGTCGTGGCCCTTGCTCCAAGACCTGCCGGGCGCTACTGCTCTGAAGATAAAGGGGGCAATCATGACGATTGATATCATGCCACTCGTTCTGGCACTGGTGCTCGGATATCTTGCCGGTTCCATTCCCTTTGGCTTGATCCTGACCCACGCCGCCGGCCTTGGCGATATTCGCAAGATTGGTTCAGGCAATATCGGTGCGACCAATGTGCTGCGTACCGGTAACAAGAAGGTTGCGGCCGCAACTCTCGTCCTGGACGCGCTCAAGGCAGCCGTTCCGGTGGTTGTTGCACGTTATTTCTGGGGCGAGGAAGCGGCCATGCTGGCGGCAGTCGGCGCTTTCTTTGGTCATTGCTTTCCGGTCTGGCTCGGCTTCAAGGGCGGCAAGGGTGTGGCGGTCATGATCGGCTCTCTTCTTGCGCTTGCCTGGCCTGTGGGGCTCATCTTCTGCACGGTGTGGCTGTTGATTGCCCTAACCCGTAAAATTTCTTCTCTTTCCGCGCTGACCGCCGCAGCGACCGCCCCGATCTTTGCCTATCTCTTCGGATCGGAGTGGCTTTCGATGACGGTGCTCGTTCTGGCGCTGCTGCTGTTCTTCCAGCATCGCGAAAACATCGCGCGTCTCCTGTCGGGTACAGAGCCGCGCATCGGCAGCCAGAAGAAGGCGAGCTGATCCATGGTGGCCCGCGTGACGCATACGCTCACGCCGGCCCAGCGCATTGATTGGCTACGCTTGGCGCGGAGCGGCAATGTCGGCCCCGTCACCTTCCGCCAACTGGTCAACCGGTTTGGCACGGTGGAAGCTGCGCTGGACGCCCTTCCCGGCCTGATGCGCAATTCAGGCAGGCCCATCCAAATCGCTTCCCACATGTCGGCTGAAGACGAAATCGCCGCAACCGAAAGGCTCGGAGGCCGGATCGTCACCATGGTCGATCCTGACTATCCCGGGCATCTCCATCACATCCCGGCCGCTCCTCCGGTTCTTACCATGGCCGGTGGCGAGCGGCTCGATTGGCAACGCACTGTCGGGGTGGTCGGAGCACGCAATGCCTCGGCAGCGGGCATCAAGATGACACACATGCTGGTGGGTGATTTGGGGGCCGGTGGCTATACGATCATATCAGGCCTTGCCCGTGGCATAGACACCGCGGCGCACCGGGCGAGCCTGGAAACGGGCACCGTGGCAGTGCTCGCTGGCGGGCTCGACTGCATATATCCCGACGAAAACAGGCCGCTAGCGGACCAGATCCTTCAATCTGGCGGAGCGCTTCTGAGCGAGATGCCGATCGGTTGGGAACCCCGGGCTCGAGACTTCCCACGTCGCAATCGGCTTGTGTCTGGCCTTTCGCTCGGCATTGTGGTGGTCGAGGCGGCGAAGCGCTCAGGCTCTCTCATCACTGCGAGGCTGGCGCTTGAGCAAAATCGAGATGTTTTCGCCGTTCCCGGATCTCCGCTCGATCCGCGTGCCGAGGGTGGAAACAGCCTGATCCAGCAGGGCGCCAAGCTGGTAATGTCTGCCGCTGACATACTCGACACAATCGGCAGCGCTGATCCTTCCCGCCAGGCTTTCTTAGATCGAGAATGGGAATTGCCGCTTGATCTGCCTGCTGTCGAACCCCCAGGCGAGGACGAACGCTCCCGCCTCTTGACCGCGCTGTCGCCTACGCCGATGGCGGTGGACGACATTTTGGTAGCAACTGGCCTACCGCCGCAATCTTTGCAGATCCTGCTGCTGGAGTTGGATCTGGACCAACAGATCGAATGGTCGAGTGGCCAGCTTGTGGCGCTGCGCAGCCGCTAAGCGCCGGTCCGTCACGGCACTTGCATTTGCCCCTCCTACAAATGGCCGCTATCTGTTGTCACAGATCGGCGGAGGTGCACAGTCCGCCAGAACCGGGAGAACTCTATGACATCGAACGTTATTTCCAGACGTGGCCTTGCCAGCATAGCCGCAGCCTGTCTGGTCAGCGTCGCACTGCCGGCCATTCCAGCCATGGCGCAAAAGGTCAAGACTAGGACCCCGACCCAAGAGGCCGTTGCTGCAGCGCCCGCCTTTTCGATCTCCATCCCCACCGTGGATGCAGTTGATTCCAGCGTCGATGAAGAAACCATTCGTGCAATCATCAGCGGCGATCTCGTTGACAATGCTGAGGCACTTGCAACGCTTGATGCGTCCAGCATCACCGTGCCCGAGATACGGGTGACCATCACCACAACGATCGACGGGGCCCCCGAGGAAAGCACCCTGGTCTTCAACAATCTAGTCCTCGAAAACGTCAGCAAGGGCGTTGCATCATCGGTCAGCCTCGATGGCTCGAGCTTTACGGCGCCCGATGGCTCCGCCGAAATGGGCGCAATGTCGGCCGCCAACTTCAATATGGCTGGCGTGCTCGATATATATGGTCTTGTCGACGATCCTGGCTGGACCAGTATGGAGACACTCTATTCGGACTTCGTGCTCGAAGGTGGGAGTTTCGAAGCCGAGGACGCTTCGTGCCAGCTGGGCTCGATCAGCACGGCCGAGGTGCGCGCTCGGCCGCTGGATACCTCCCTTATCGAGTTCGCTGCTGTGATGCAGCAGCTCGAAGACAATCCCGACGACCCATCGCCGGAAACCCTGGGCAAGGTGTTCCGCATCTATGCCGACTTCCTTACCGCCTTCGAAACGGAGGAGTTCGTCGTCGACGGTCTTTCCTGCGACGGCGTCGATGACGAAGGTCGCAGCCTCACGATCGCCGTCGCCGGCATGACAATGGGCGGCATGTCGCCCGGCATTTACCCCTCGATCGCCATGGATGGGTTTGCTCTCGATATGGGAGACGAGGGCACCATTGCGCTGGGTAATGTCACGATCAAGCGATCCGATTTCACTTCCGCCATCGCAACGCTCGAGTCTGCGCCCGAGCGGATCGATGACGGCTGGCTTGCAGAAAATGTCCGGTCCATGATCCCTGCCTTTGAGGGATTTGCTCTTTCCGATCTATCCGTTGATATCCCTGATCCCGATGTCGATGGCGAGCGGATCGTCGCCGATGTCGACGCGTTTGATCTGACCCTTGGAGGTTATATCAACGGCATCCCCAGTGTGCTCGATACCTCGGCAACCGGCATACGCGTCCAGTTGCCTGAAGATGGTGGGGACGAGCAACTCCAGCAGTTGGTCAGCCTCGGCATCACCGATATCGACGCCGGTTTCCGCGTGGCTGCGTCATGGAACGCAGGCACCAGCAGCATCGATGTGGAAGAAATCTCGCTCAGCGGGGTCGATCTGGCGACCGTCGTTCTTTCAGGCACGCTCGCCAATGCCACCGAGGCACTGTTCTCGTCCGACGAGAACGAGGCCATGATGGCCGGACTTGCGCTGGCGGTGAAAACCTTGAACCTCGACATCACCGATGCCGGACTGTCCGATATCATCCTGGCCATCGCTGCGGCCGAACAGGGCGCAGATCCCGCCACGTTGCGCCCGGTCTTTGCGGGGCTCGCCGAAGGCACGATCATCGGAGTCATGGCAGGCGCAGCAGACGCGGCGAACCTGGGTTCGGCTATCAATCGCTTCGTCAGCGGGGCGGCAAAATCGCTCAGCATCGGCATCGAGGCGAAGAACGATCCGGGCCTCAGCATGATCGATTTCGCTGCGGCCGAAGAAGACCCCACCGTGCTGATCGATAAGGTGAACATCACCGCGACAGCCGAATAGATAGCTGAGGGCGGCCACCCGCCGCCCTTTTCATTTCAGCTACCGGACCGCCTTTTCAAGCGCTCTCATTGACCAGACCAGCAATTCGCTTGCCCGTTCCGCCGTGGCAGCCTCGACATAGGAGCGCAGTTCGGGCGCATTGCCCGACGCGCGAAAATGCACGGTCTCTCCACCCGTCAGGTGGAACTGCAGACCATCGATCGCATTGACGCGCTCGATCGTGTGTGGCGCGAAAACTTCGCTCGCATAGTTCTCATCGGCGCCAAGACGGGCAAGGAACTCACCGCTCCGGTCGCTAGGCACGTTCTGCAGCCGATCGGCCACGGCGACTTGCAGTGGCAGACGCAAAACCAGGTCTGCGACGGTGATACCTTCGCGAGCCGCAAGCGCCAGCGTCGCAATCACGGGCAAAATCGCGTCGCGAGTCGGCAGCGGCGGCAGGCTCAAGCCCCTGCCCACAAATGTGCCGCCATTGGCTTCAAAACCAACTACGCTCGTCGCCTTCTCCATCTCGGCCACCACAAAAGGCGATCCGACACGGGTTCGGACGACCTCGCTAAAGAACCCCGTACGTTCGATTGCCGAGTTGGAGGTGACGGGGGTGACGACGGCTTTCGCTTCGAGAAAGCGCGCCGCAAGGAGGCCAAGCGCATCACCGCGGACAAACTGACCTTTGCCGTCCACCAGAAGTGGCCGGTCGGCATCTCCGTCAGCTGAAATCAGGGCGTCAAGATCATGGTCGCGCACCCAACCGGCAAGCGGCTGAAACAAGGCATCGGAAAAAGCTTCGGTGTCCACCGGCACGAAAACGTCGCTGCGGCCGAACGACACTGTTTTCGCCCCGAGCGCCCGCACCACTTCGCCCATCAGGTCGCGCGAGACCGTCGAATGCTCGAAGATGCCGATCGTCCAACCCGCCAGAGCGCCTTCTGGCAAGAGGCTTACACATCGGTCGAAATAGGCGCTGAGGGTAACCTCATGTTCGTCTGCAGCGCTATAGGAAGCATCGGGCACGGGGCTCTCGCCGAGGGAGCCAACGATTCCCGCCTCGTCGTCTTTGCTCACCTCACCCGTCGGCGTGTAGAATTTAAGACCGTTGCGATCGGCGGGAATATGACTGCCCGTAATCATAACGGCCGCACTGCCGGTATCGAGCGCCCTAAGAGCCAGCGCCGGAGTGGGAACCGCACCGCAGTCAACTGGTTCGAACCCTGAGGCGGCGACGGCATTGAGGCAGTCGACTGCTATGTCGGGGCTCGAGGGGCGCAGATCGTATCCGACAAGTACGCGTCCGCCTTGCATCTGTCCGGAGGACTGAAGGTGCCGAAGAAACGCGGCGACATAGCGCCTGGCCGGCTGTCCCTCCAAATCCGCCACAAGACCGCGAACGCCGCTTGTTCCGAACTTCAAGCTCATAGATCCATCCAGTTTGGCAAAGGGAGCATGCTAATCGTCGACACGAGGCCGGCCACGTCCGGCCTTGATGCCCGAGCGATTGGTTTTGGCATCGAGACGCCGTTTTTTGCTGGCAAGGGTCGGGCGGGTCGCGATCCGGGGCTTTGGCACGAAGGCACCCGCCTTGAGCAAGGCGACCAGCCGCTCGAGAGCCTCCGCACGGTTCAGCGGCTGGTCCCGATGGCTGTTTGCAGTGATGACGATTACACCATCCTTGGTTAGCCGGCTGCCGGCGAGTGTCGCAACGCGCCGCTTCATCGGCTCGGGGATGCCAGGAGAATTCACAAGATCAAAGCGCAACTGCACCGCGCTTGCCACCTTGTTGACATTCTGCCCGCCCGGACCCGCGCCACGCACAAATGTTTCTTCGATCTCGCTGGGATCGATGAAGACTGAGCGGGTGATCTGTATCGGATCAGGCATCGGAATCCCAGCTTGCCTCGTCATTTCGCCGGACACAGGGACAGTCATCTCTCGCAGATCGTCGCCGGTGAAGAATGGGCGGCGGAACAAGGATGCTCCGCCGCACGACTAACGCTTCCAGCGCCCGGTGAAATACACTTCCTCGTCGTGGATGATGCGGCCCTTTTCAGTTGTCCGGTATTTGCCCGGCCCGGCCTCTTCCACCCACTTCTTCTTGAGCATGCCGGCAAAGGTCTTTTCACCGATATCCTTGAAGTCATCGGGGCCAAGCACGTTGGCCTCGCCCAGATGATAAAGCGCCTTCATCTCGCGATTGGATGGCCGTTGCGGCATCAGGCAGCCTCGGCCTTCGCCTTGAGATCGGGTGGGGTCGCTTCGGCAATAAGAGTGACTATGGCTTCCATCGACGGCATGACCATCTGACCCTCGGCACCGAGGCGACGCACGGATACCGTGCCTTCATCGGCCTCGCGCTTGCCGACCACGAACATCAGCGGCACCTTCTGCACCGAATGCTCGCGCACCTTGTAGTTGATCTTCTCGTTGCGCGCATCGAGCTCGGCGCGAATGCCGGCCCCCCGCAACTGGCTCACTAGCTTTTCGGCATACTCGTCCGCTTCCGAAACGATGGTAGCGACGACAACCTGCCGCGGTGCGAGCCAGAACGGCAGCTTGCCCGAGCTGTTCTCGATCAGAATGCCGATGAATCTCTCGAAGCTCCCCAGCACGGCCCGGTGCAGCATGATCGGGCGGTGCTTGGCGCCATCGGCTCCCACATATTCCGCATCCAGCCGCTCGGGCAGGTTCGGATCCACCTGGAGTGTGCCGCACTGCCAGTCACGACCGATGGCGTCGGTCAAAACGAATTCGAGCTTGGGCCCATAGAATGCACCCTCACCGGGAAAGACGGTGAAGTCATACCCAGCCGCCTTGCAGGCATTGCCCAGGGCAGCTTCGGCACGATCCCAGCTTTCTTCCGAACCGATCCGCTTTTCCGGGCGCGTCGAAAGCTTGATGCGCCAGTCGGTGAAGCCCAGATCGGCGTAGATTCCGGCCAAAAAGTCGATGAACTTCTTCGTCTCGGCCTCGATCTGCTCCTCGGTGCAGAAGATATGCGCGTCGTCCTGGGTGAAGCCGCGCACGCGCATGATTCCATGCAGTGCCCCTGAAGGCTCGTAGCGATTGCACGATCCGAACTCGGCCATGCGGAGCGGCAAGTCGCGATAGGATTTCAGGCCATGGTTGAACACCTGCACATGGCAGGGGCAATTCATCGGCTTGAGCGCATTGACGGTTTTGGTTTTGGCGTGCTCCTCGTCGACCTCGACGATGAACATGTTTTCCTGATAATTGTCCCAGTGGCCTGAGGCTTCCCAGAGCTTGCGGCTTACCACTTGCGGCGTGTTCACCTCGACATAGCCGTCGGCGCGTTGCTTGCGGCGCATGTAGTCCTGCAGGCCCACATAGATGTTCCAGCCGTTCGGGTGCCAGAACACCTGCCCCGGCGCCTCTTCCTGCATGTGGAAGAGATCCATTTCGCGGCCGAGCTTGCGGTGGTCGCGCTTTTCAGCCTCTTCGAGCATGGTGATGTGGGCGTCGAGCTCTTCCTTGGTTGGGAAAGCAGTGCCGTAGATGCGCGAGAGCACCTCGCGATTGCTGTCCCCACGCCAATAAGCACCGGCCACCTTGGTCAGCTTGAACGCCTGGCCGACATCCTTCACCGTCCGCATATGCGGGCCGCGGCAAAGGTCCTTCCACTGGCCCTGCGCATACATCTTGATCGACTGGTCCGCCGGAATGGCATCCACCAGCTCAACCTTGAAGGCTTCGCCTTTGGCTTCGAACCAGGCCTTGGCCTCGTCGCGGCTCCAGACCTCCTTGGTGAAGGCCGCGCCACGATCGATGATCTCGCTCATCTTCTTTTCGATGGTGCGCAACTCATCTTCGGTGAACGGACCTGCCGGACGATAGAAGTCGTAGTAAAAGCCATTCTCGATCACAGGACCGATGGTCACCTGCGTATCGGGCCAAAGCTCCTGCACGGCTTCCGCGAGCACGTGCGCAGCATCGTGCCGGATCAGTTCCAGCACATCCTTGGAGCCGCTATCGCGCGTCACGAACTCGATCTTGCCGTCGGCATCGAGCGGATCCGAAAGATCCGAGAGAACGCCGTTCCAGCGCATTGCCACGGTCTTCTTGGCCAGTGACTTGGAGATGCCCTCGACCACGGTGGTGCCGGTGGTGCCGCGCGGGAACTCGCGAGATGCACCATCGGGGAACGTCACCATGATCGACATTGTAGATCTCCAGAAATAGGGATTGGTGCAACGGACCTTCCGCTGCAAGGCGGCCTGAATAGCATGCTTTTGCCATCCTGCCAGCCCTCTGCTGGGGCTGCGCTGCTATCGGCGGGTCACTTCCATCGCCCATAGGTCCACGGCAGATACCAGTGTGCATCGGTCGGGATTGCATCTGGCACAGGATCATAGCCATGCGTGCCGCCCGGCCGGCACCGCACGAACCGCGACAGCCCCATCCAGCCACCGGGCCAAAAGCCGAATCTCCAGATAGCGTCTCTTGTATATTCCGAGCAGGTCGGCAGATGACGACATGTCCGGCCGGCGAAGGCAGAGAGCGTGTACCGGTAAAGCGTGATCATAAAGATCGCCGCGAGCTTAAGGGGAAAGTCGACAGCTCTACCCAGACCATGGATAAAGTCGCGCATCAAACTTTGCTTGCAAGATGCTGGTCGGATTCCAGCTTTTCGATCGCTTCAATGACAGCATCGAACACGAGCATGGTTGAAGCGTGCCGCGCAGGGAACTCGCGCGCAGGCTGGAGAAAACCAAGGTCCGACCATTTACCCTCGGGCGGCGCTCCATTGTCGCGGAGCATTGCGAGCATCCTGCGCGAGACCTCCGTGAATTCGGCGACCGAAGTGCCTACAATTGCCTTGGCGACAATGGCAGCACTCGTCTGGCCCAGTGCGCAGGCGGAGACCTCGTGTCCATAGGCAGTGATGACCCCGTCCGACAGCGTGATATCCACCTCGATCATGGAACCACAGACACGACTGACCTTGCGCGCCGAGGCAGCGGGATCGGGCAAACGTCCGGGTTGCACGGCATTGCCAGCAATTTCTAGAATACGGTCTGAATAGAGCTCGCTCAGCGCCATGGGAAAACTGGCTTCTTGTTCGCGTCTTGTACGCCTTCTATATAGAGCGAACGACAGGGACTGCCAGGGATATCGCGTGCCGGGTGGTCCAATTTGCGGGCGACCGCGTAAAATCACAGAGATCGCCGATTTCAGGAGTAGTCCCGTGGACGCGTCCGTCAAGCATGCTTTTTCTGCGCCTGCCAGCGCAACTGCCCTGCCCCGTCCGACGCGGGAAGAAGCCGAAGCCGCAGTCCGCACACTGATTGCCTGGGCGGGAGACGACCCGAGGCGCGAAGGGCTTCTGGAAACCCCGGCGCGTGTCGCCAAGGCCTATGAAGAGCTCTTCGCCGGCTACGGTCAGGACGCACGCGAAGTGCTCTCGAAGATGTTCCGCGAAGTGGGCGGCTACGATGACATCGTCTTTGTGCGCGACATTCCCTTCTATGCCCACTGCGAGCACCATATGGTTCCCTTCTTCGGCAAGGCACACATCGCCTATCTGCCGCATGACGGAGTGGTTGGCCTCTCGAAACTGGCCCGGCTCGTGGAAGTTTTCGCGCGTCGCCTGCAGACACAGGAAACCATGACCGCCCAGATCATCGACGCTATCAATGAGAATCTCGGCCCCCGCGGCGCAGCTGTGATGCTGGAGGCCGAGCATATGTGCATGACCATGCGCGGCGTCCGGGCGCATGACGTCAAGACGATCACCCACCGGTTTACCGGAGTGTTCGCCGAAGACCGAATCGAGCAGGACCGCTTCTTCGCCATGATTTCGAGACGCTGACTTCTCATGACCTTTGCCGATCCCCAGTCCCTCTCCCACGCTGAACTGGAAGAGGCCGCCGTTTTCGCCCCGCGCTTCGATGCGCAGGGCCTCGTCACAGTAGTTGCCATCGAAGAGGGTAGTCAGGACGTGCTGATGGTGGCGCATATGAATGCGGAAACCTTGCAGCTGACCATAGATACGGGCATCGCCCACTACTGGTCCCGGTCTCGTCAGAGCATCTGGAAAAAAGGCGAGACCTCCGGCGAGCTGCAGGAGGTCGTGGAAATTCGCACCGACTGTGATCAGGACTGTCTGATCATGACTGTTCGCCAGACTGGACGGGGTGCAGCGTGCCACACCGGGCGCAAGACCTGTTTCTATCGCCGCGTGGTCACGATCGAGGGCAGAGTTCAGCTGCAGGACACCGGCTTGGAACCGCTATTCGATCCCAAGGCCGTGTACCGCACTTAACTGCGTCGCTCGAATGCTCCCACGACCAGCAATCCTGCCAGGAAGCCGCCGAGGTGGGCTTGCCACGCTACGCCCAGGCTCGAGCCCATGAGCAATGGCGCGAGTGGCACCGCCGCGTTTAGCGCGAGCCAGATCAGCGTGAAGAATCGCGAACGCGGATTAGCGAAGGTTTCGCCAAGGCTCGCAAGCCGCCGTCCGAGGACGATCGGCTGCCCCGTTTCGGGATCCTTGGCGTAGAGCACCGGCTGAAAGATGAATCGCACCGCAGCCCCCGTGAGTCCGGCAACTCCCCCCGAAGCTCCGATCAGATAAGCGCCCGAATAGAGCGATGTCGCAGCAAAAGCGACCGCACCAGCTGCTGCTGAAACGAGAAAGATGGCGAGCATCGGCCCAGCCCCATAGCGCCGCACCACCGGGCTCGCAAAGATCACGAGCCAGGCGACATTGACCAGCAGGTGTTCCCAGCCTCCATGGAGAAATGCGTGCGAAAACGGCGTCCAGAGCAGCGGCAGGCCAAACGAAAGATCTTCGGGGGCCAGCACGATCCGCAGCGGCTGGAAGGCAAACCAGAAATAAAACTGGGTGAGGCCATCCTCGTTAAGCACGATGGTTGACGCCAGGTGAATGACCGCAAGGATAGCAACTAGCGCAGTAACCGCCGCCGGAAGCAAAAATATGGGTTCGCGCCCCGGATTTTCCGTGGTCACAGGCTGCTGTTGGTATTCACTCAAGTCTCAACTCCTCAAAGCAGCGAGATCGCTGGCCTTAGCGAACCTTTTCCACATTGGCACAGTTGCGTTAACCTTACTTAATGTTTAAGCGGGCAATCGCCCCGCCAATTTGCCATGTTCGCAAATGCGGCGCGGCTCTCTGTGAGTCAGGAACGCCGGCCAAAGACAAGCGGATCCGAACGATGCAGATGCCGAGCTCCAATACGCTCTATACCTACTGGAACACGATTCGCGGGGCCCGCAGCGCGCCCGATCGCAAGGACATCGATCCGACCCGTATCCGCGAGGCGCTGGCTAACACATTCATTCTCGAGCTGAGCGAGGATGATAAGTTCTCGTTTCGCCTTGCCGGCTCGCATCTGTGCACCAGCTATTGCCGAGAGTTGAAGGGCCGCTCCTTCTCAGGTCTGTGGCACGAGCGCGATCAGGACGCGATGGACACCCTCATCCGCGCTGTCACCGAAGATCACGCTGTTGCTCTGGTCACCTTCCAGGGCACCACTGCACTTCATACCAAGACGACATTCGAGTTGATTCTCATGCCGCTGCGCCACAATGGCTCGAGCCACACGCGTATTTTGGGCGGCATGACGGCGGTCGAAGAGCCCTACTGGCTCGGCGTCCAGCCCATTGTCGAGCAGCGCATCGTCGGTCTTCGCCTGATCTGGCCGGACGACATGCCGCAGGAAAGCAGCGTCCGCGAAGTGGCGACCAACGTAGTCAACGACGTCTCTTACGGCGCTCCGGCAGCAGCAATGGCCATGACCACCACTGTTTACGGTCGAAGCGCCCGCCGCTATGCGCATCTTGCCGTCATCGATGGCGGGCGCTCCTGACACAACCATGCGTTAACCTAAATTCGGTAACCTGCTTGCACTTCCAGTATGGGCAGGGCCGGGTGAGCGCATGCTTAGCGACGACTTCAATTCCGCACGCGTGATGACACCGTCCCGAGCAACCGAAGGACGGTTTCAGCGTGTGAAAGTGTCGATTCTTGGCCGCTATATGCTGGCCGACCGGCGCGAATTCCCATGCCAGGTTCTGGAAATGTCGCCCGGCGACGCCGTGGTCATCGCGCCCGTCGCAGGCATCGAGGGCGAGCGCATCATCGCCTATCTCGATCACATCGGGCGTGTGGAAGGCACGATCCTCAAGCAGGTGGATGGCGGATTCCTCATGGACATCTCCGCTACGGACCGTAAGCGCGACAAGATGGCGGCTCAGTTGACCTGGCTCGCCAACAAAGACTTGCTCAACCTGCCCGAAGACCGCCGGCACGAGCGCGTTGTTCCCGATATTCGTCACTCCAACGTCGTGCTGGACGATGGCCGGCGCTACAACTGCAAGATCATCGACATCTCGCTCTCTGGCGCCGCCATCGAGCTTGACGTTCGCCCGGCAATGGGCACGCCTATCACGCTCGGCCGCATGCGCGCTCGCGTCGTTCGGCACTTCCAGAACGGGGTTGCCGTCGAATTCGCTGCCGCGCAGGAAATGCTCAACGTCGTGCAGCAGAACTTGCGCGTCATGAACTGACGCGTGCCCCTAGGGTAAACCAGACCCTACCATCCTATCTAAAACACGCATAAAAACTCCCCGGCAGTTTTCGGTTCAGCGCAAGCCGCAGACCCTAGCGTGGTCTCCAACAAGGAGATCACGTCATGCATATTCGAAAGCTGCGCCACCTGCCGGCCATCCTGGCGCTTTCGAGCATTGCCGCCTTGGCTCAGCCCAGCCTTGCCGTTGATTTCACCAACCCTGCTTTCATTCAGGTCGCCAGCGTCAACACATCCATCCCCGTTGGCCATCTCGAGTTCTGCCAGGCTCGTCCGCATGAATGCCAGCCGCATGGTCAGGTGACAGCCGCCGTTGCGCTTGACGAGACCAAATGGAACGAACTCGTCTCCATCAATGCCCACGTCAACCAGACCATCATCCCGGCGACGGATATGGAGCTATATCAGGTTGAGGAGTTCTGGACTTATCCGACCAGCGGCTATGGCGACTGCGAGGATATCGCTCTCGCCAAGCGCCTAGCGCTTATCGAAGCCGGCTGGCCTGCAAGCGCGCTCCTGATGACCGTGGTTCGTCAGGCCGATGGCAGCGGCCATGCGGTGCTGACCGTCAGAACCGATCGCGGCGATCTGATTCTCGACAATCAAGAGGCCACGATCAACCTCTGGCACGAAACGCCCTATCAGTTTCTCAAGCGCCAGTCGCAGGCGCACGCGGGCAAGTGGGTCGACATGTACGACGACCGGATGACCATGGTCGCGAACCGCTGATCACCGCGATCTGATCGGGCTAGACAGGAAGTCGGTGCAGTAACGCGCGCCGGCCTCGGCCTTAGCGCAGCATGGCCACGTAGAGGCTCATAAAAAACAGCCCTGTCACGAAGGCCCATCCAAAGGCCACCAGAGCTCCGAGCAGGGCCCAGGTCATGGACATGGTGCCATCGTCTTCCTGCTGCCAACCCATATGCAACATGATGTAGGGGCCGCAGACCACACTCATCGCCAGATGCCCGATTGCGGTGCTCAGATTCCGGCCGTCGATGCGCAGCACGGCCTGCTGGCGAGCCAGCGCTTGATAAAGGTGCGTGCCGGCCCCAGCCACGCAAAGTCCCAACCCCATGATAAAGACGGCAAGCAAGAGTTCGCGCGCCATTCCAGCCCTCCAGCCACATGAACGCCATTTAAGACTTTGGTAACCATATTGCGACTCTAGTGCGATGTCATCTCACCGCGTGAAAATTGGTTAACGCCGGTCATGCCTGCAAAACCGCACTCTGCCGCCTCCGATACCACTCACGTGATGCACAACCTTGCAGGCATCGCTTTAACCGTAATGATGGTGGCACTCGGCTTTGCCTACCTGGTCGATCAAACGAGCAAGCGCCCCTCGGGTCATGCTCCCGCTCTGCACGATCAGGACATGGTCGCCCAGACCGTGGCAGGTCGCGAATTATCGATTCCCAGGAATTGGCTGCGCTTCGGCGAACAGATGCAACCCGGCTTTGTCAGCCAGGTGGACCTTTCAATACAGCTTGCGCTAGCGGCTGACGATGCAACGATGCGGGTAGACGTGACCATCCTGCCGCGCTCTCGAGCGCGTGCCAGCAGTGAACTGCTCGACAGCGTCTACGTCCATCAATTCGGCAGCGATACCTTGAGCGGTGTGCCCGGGCTGGTAGGCAAGCATCTCGAAAGTGATCGACGCAATCTGGAAGAGACCGTCTGGTATGACGCTCTGGCGTCAAAACCGTTCGTCGCCAAATGCATGGCGCCGATCGATCAAGCAGGATCCGACAAGTGCATCCGTACGGTTCAGTTGCCGACCGGCCTGGCCGCGATCTTCAGCTTCGATTCAGGCGCCCTGCCCGCCTGGCGATCATTCGACTCTGAAGCGGCTCAGTGGCTGGAGCGCATTGGCGCCCTCTAAGCCACGAGCGCATTGCCACGGCAATGCGCTCGTTTACGTCGACGCGATCAGTTGAGGTCTTCGAGATCGATATCGAGGATCGACATCGAGAACATATAGGACTTGTCGCCGTCTTCATCGTCCACGTGGATCAAGCCGATGGACTCCTCGCCGATAAATACCTCGACGGAATCGTTGAGCTTGGCGCGTGGGCGAACGTCGATATTGCGGTTGTTGAACGTGCGCTGAAGGAATTTCTGCAGCTTAATGATCTCGGGATGGTTCACTTCAATCGTCCTGTTCTTGGAATTGGGCGCAATCTAGTGACTGGCCTGCCGGAGACAACCCCCGAACGGGTCATTTTAGCGGTAACAAACCGAGGCCGAGGCTTGCCCGGCGCTCAGCCGTTATCGTGGACAAGCACCATTTGATCCATCACCAGCGCCGGCTGCGCGCAGCCTGCTTCGCCAATCACCTTGGCGGGTACACCGGCAACGGTGGTGCGCGGCGGCACTTCCTTGAGCACGACGGAGCCGGCGCCGATCCGCGAGCAGTCGCCAACCCGGATGTTTCCCAATACCTTGGCTCCGGCCCCGATCAATACACCGTTGCCAATCTTGGGATGACGATCCTGGTCTGATTTTCCTGTGCCGCCGAGTGTGACGTTCTGCAGCATCGAAACATTGTCGCCCACGATAGCCGTTTCCCCGATCACAAGCCCCGTGCCGTGATCGAGCATGATACCCTTGCCCATAACTACAGCCGGATTGATGTCCACCTGGAACACCTGACTCGCCCGGCTCTGCAGATAAAGGGCGAAGTCGCGACGGCCTGCCTTGAGCATGGCATGGGCAAAACGGTGCGTCTGGATCGCCTGATATCCCTTGAAATAGAGCAAGGGCTCTATTGCGCGGTGACATGCCGGATCGCGTTCGAGCGTCGCAGCAAGGTCTGCCCGCGCCGCCTGGCCGATGGCCGGATTATCGCGCAGGGTTTCAGCAAAGGTCTGTCGGATGATGTCTGCCGAGACGTCCTCATGATCAAGGCGCGATGCAAGGCGGTGCGCCAGCGCTTGTTCAAACGTCTCGTGATTGAGCACAGTCGTCAGCGCCATCTTACCCAGTGAAGGCTCCGAATCGAGAACTTCGCGCGCGCCGATCCGCACCGCTTCCCACACCGGGTCCACAGACTTGATCTGCGCTGATTTCTGGACATTGCCGCTCATGGCGTCAAACTCCGCTTTATCGATAAGTACCGATATAAGGCATTTGGTTATCCGATACAAAGCCTGCGCAGCACCAATGGTTCACGCTTTGCCAAATGTGGGGAAAGTTCTTCCCAGAAACTCAAGCGCAGCAGCCTTGAACTTGGTGTCGCCTGTCGCCCGCATGTGATCCCGGCGCGGGATCACGAAAGCCTCACCGTGCGGCAAAAGCTCGGCCAGCGGTTGGGGTGGACCAGCCATCTCGTCCGCTTCACCCACTGCCACAAGCACCGGTACTTCTATGCGGCGCACATCGGCACGCGCCATGGGCTGGCGGGACGTTTCCATGCAGGCCGCCAGCGCTTCGCGGTCCGAACCAGTATGATCCGCAAAAATCCTGAACTGCCGTGCCGTTGGATGCGTCAGGTCTGAAAGGCGCGGCGCTCGCAGCCCTGCGATGATGTCATTGCCATCCGTAAGACCATTGACAAGGTTCATTCCCATTCCACCGAAGATCGCGGCAGCAACGCGTTCTGGATAGTGGAACGACAAGAAAGCCGCGACCCTGGCACCCATGGAATAGCCGAGCACGGCGACCCGTTCCTCCCCCAGATGATCGAGAAGAGCGATGCAATCCTCCATCATCCGCTCGGGATAATAAGCGTCCGGCTCATGCGGTTTGTCGGACTGGCCATGCCCCCGGTGGTCGAACGTGACAGCGCGATAGCCGGCACCGACCAGAGCTTCGACCCATCCCGTCTCGATCCAGTTCACCTTGCCGCTTGATGCAAAGCCGTGAATGCAAAGGACGACCGGTCCCTCTCCTGCGCTTTCATAAGCGAGCGAGTATCCAGCAGATTGGAACATAGGCATGGCGTTTCCTTCTATCGACCACGTCTTTACCGTCACAAACTGCTTCTATCCAGTGTCGCGGACCCAGCCACAGCGTCATCGCCTGACGACACAACTCTTTCCTTCGCGCCCCCACTTGGCTATTGTCCGTCGCAAAATACCGACCCCACAGGTTTGACTATGGCACACGGCTCCACGCCCCATTTCCACAACACTGAAGGCCTCCGCAGCATCGAGGTTGGCTCCAAGGAATTTCAGTGCGTCGGCGCCTTGCCCCCGTTTGATCATCCGCATATCTTCATCGATATGGGCAAGGATAGCGAAGCTGTCTGCCCCTACTGCTCGACGCTCTATGTCTATAATGGCGAATTGGGCGACGGGAACGCCAAGCCCGCCAGCGCCATCTTCAAGGCACGTGCTGCCTGAGTAGCACCATGCCCGCCACGGGCCAGACCTATATCATCGCAGGAGCCGGCATCTCCGGCCTTACACTGTCGCTGACGCTTGCAAAGTTCGGCGCCACCGTCGTCGTGCTCGAGCGCAACGAGACGGTGCAGGAAGCGGGAGCTGGACTACAGATCAGCCCAAATGCACGTCGTGTTCTGGACCGGCTCGGTCTCTCCCTGCCAGTCGAACAGTTCGCGCTTGAGCCGCGCGCACTCGATACCTATCGGCGTGATGAAGCCACACCGTTCTTCTCCATGGAGTTCGGGCCGATCATGGAAGAGCGCTTCGGGGCACCCTATGCGGTCATGCACCGCGCCGATCTTGCCGACGCGCTCTACAAGGCCAGCCGGCGCTTCGCAAATATCGACATCATGTTTGGCGTCCGCCGCTGGGATGTTGTCTCTCACGCACGCGGCGTCACCGTTTCCATTGACGAAGCGAACGGGCAGGCACGCACCACGCGTGCCAATGCCTTTATCGGTGCCGATGGCGTACACTCACAAACACGGCGCGAAGCGCTTGGCGGGGCTGATGCTCATTTCGAAGGGCGAGTCGCATGGCGAACCCTTGTTCCCGCTGATTCCGTTGCCGGCCACATAGCCAGTGACAGCGTCTCGGTTTTCTTCGGCGCTGGCCACCATCTGGTCGCCTATCCGCTACCCCACCGTCGGCAGGTCAATCTGGCCCTGTTTCTTCCGGGAGGGCCGGATCCTGACCCTGCTCGCCCGAGCCTTCAAGGCAAAGGTGCACTGGGTGCGATCCTCGCCGCCGCCGGTTCGAGCTGGACGCCTTGGCCGCTCTACACTGTCCAGACCAAGACCTGGCACCGCGGCAATATCGGCCTTGTCGGCGATGCCGCGCATGCCATGGTGCCGTTCCAGGCGCAGGGCGCAGCCATGGGCATAGAGGATGCCGCGGTTCTCGGGCCACTGTTGATCGAAGGCGGCGAACCCGAATCGGCTTTTGCGCGTTACGCGGCCATGCGACAGGATCGTGTGGAGCGTGTCGCGAAGCTTTCGGCCAGCAATGGCCGCATTTTCCATATGAGGTGGCCCATGTCGCTCGCGCGGGATAGGGTCATGCAGTTTCAGGGACCCCGAGCCCATCTTGACCGGCTCGGCTGGATCTACGGCCACGACGCCGGTCTGGGAGACTTCGTGCAATAGGTCATCGGCCTTGCTTTGCGGCAGCAGCCCGTGTCAATTGCGCGAACAAGGGCCAAGTCGTTGAAAGGGAACGGATTACCGCATGCAAGCAGCGACACGCTCCCGACTGACCCTTGCCTGCATCCTGCTTACCATTCTGATCGACATGATCGGCGTTGGCATCATCGTACCTGTCCTGCCGGAGCTGCTCGAGGAGTTGACCGGGGGCAGTGTCGCCAACGCTGCGGTTATCGGCGGCTATCTGGTTTTCGCCTATGCCTTGATGCAGTTTGTGTTTTCGCCCGTGCTAGGCAATCTGTCGGACCGCTTCGGCAGGCGACCCGTTCTCCTGGCCTCGCTCCTTGGGCTGACCTTCGACTACCTGATGATGTCGATCGCCCCCTTTGTCTGGTATCTCTTCATCGGCCGCATCATCGCCGGGATCGCCGGTGCGGCTCTGGCCACAGCGACCGCCTATATGGCCGATATTACTCCGCCCCATAAGCGCACACATCGCTTTGGACTCATCGGCGCCGCTTTCGGCCTTGGCTTCATCATCGGACCCGTGATTGGCGGCGAACTGGGCGAGATTGGGCCTCGGGTGCCGTTTTACGCGGCCGCAGGCTTGGCCTTTGCCAATTTCCTTTTCGGCCTCCTTGTCTTGCCCGAGAGCCTGCCCAAGGCCAACCGCCGCAAGTTCAACATCAAGCGCGCTAATCCGCTGGGCGCCGTGATGGCGCTGCGGCAATATCCGTCCGTGCTCTGGCTACTGGCCGTGCTGTTCTTCCTCCAGCTCGCTACCCAGGCCCTGCCGACGATCTTCAGCTATTTCACGGTGGAGGTGTTCAATTTCACGTCCTCGACGATCGGACGTACTCTGGGCGCCTTCGGCATCGGCTTCGCCTTCAGCCAGGCAGTTCTGGCCGGGCCCTTCTCAAAAGGCATGGGCGAGCCAGCCGTCGGCATCATCGGCCTCTTGGCCGCAGCAGCGGCTTTTGCCGGCATAGCTTTCTCCGCTGATATCTATCAGCTCTATCTCTTTATTGCGATTGGCACCGTAAGCGGCCTCGCCCCGCCGGCAATCAACGGTGTTCTTTCCCGTCAGGTCCCCGACAACAGCCAGGGTGAATTGCAAGGTGCAGTCAATGCAGCCAGCTCGCTCGCGACCATCATCGGTCCGCTCGCTGCGACCCAGATTTTTTCCTATTACACCGCTGCGCCCGAAACTGGTCACTACTTTCCCGGCGCCCCGTTCATTGCCTGCAGCATCGCAGTGGCGGTCGCGCTGCTTCTCTTCGGCATAGCGGCCTGGCGCTTCGAGCTGTCGCACCGGCCAAGCGTTGCCGACCATCCCCATGTGCCGGATCTGCCGCCGCCGGGACAGTTGCGTGTCGCCCCCATCGAGGACGAAAATGGCAATCAGACCCGCAGGTGAGTTGGACAAGCCTGCAATTCTCCCCATCATCGCGCCAGTCCTGAGCGCTGGGGAAACTTACGCCGTAGAAACCGATCTCACCGAAGCGGAAATGCTCGGCTACTGGTTCATGCCTGCACACGAGGTCTTCGTGTTTGAAGCCGAAGGCGAGGTGCTAGGCACCTACTATTTGATGGCCAATCAAGGCGGAAACGGCGCCCATGTTAGCAACTGCGGCTACATGGTCTCAGCCACTGCCCAAGGTCGTGGCGTAGCGGCCGCTATGTGCGAGCACTCGCAAACGCGCGCTCGGGAACGCGGCTTCCGTGCCATGCAGTTCAACCACGTCGTTTCAACCAACACGCGCGCCGTAGCACTCTGGCAGAAACTCGGCTTCGACATCGTTGGCACACTGCCGAAAGCATTCCGGCATCCACTTCATGGATTCGTCGACAGCTACGTGATGTTCAAGTCTCTTACCTAGCTCGCGCCTGCCGTCGCGCGCCACCGACCGCCAGCAAAAAGCCCCGCCGAAGCGGGGCTTTTCAAATTCTATGCGACTGCTCTCACTTGCCCAGCGTCGACGGCCAGGTGCCATGCAAATCCGAGCCACGCCCTTCGATCTCGAAGCCATGAGCGCCGAAGAAATCGCGCTGACCCTGGATCAGGTTCGCCGTGCCCTGGCCCTGACGATAGCTGTCGAAATAGCTCAGCGCAGCCGAAAGGCAGATCATCGGGAATTCGCCCGTGGCAGCGGCAGCCACCACTTTGCGTAGGCTCAGATGGCTGTCCTTCATGATCGCGACGAAATCAGGCACAACCAGAAGGTTGACGGCTTCGCCCTTTTCATAGGCGCTCGACATCTGGTCGAGGAAGCGCGAGCGGATGATGCAGCCAGCGCGCCAGATCTTGGCGATCGTGGCGAGCGGCAGGGCCCAGCCGTTCTCTTCGGACGCCTTGGCGATCACCGCAAAGCCCTGCGCATAGGAAACGATCTTGCCGGCCAGAAGAGCCTTTTCGAGATCTTCCAGTGTCACGTCGGTCTTGGCGCGGTTGGGCTTGCCATAGATCGCTTCGGCTGCGACCCGTTCGTCTTTACGCGATGAGATCGACCGCGCTGCTACGGCGCCTTCGATTGCCGTTGCCGGCACACCCATTTGCTGCGCCACAATAGCCGACCAGACGCCAGTGCCCTTCTGCCCGGCCTTGTCGAGGATCAGCTCGACCAGAGGCTTGCCGGTCTGATCATCGACGGCATCCAGCACGTGGCCGGTAATCTCGATCAGATAGGAATTGAGCGGACCCTGGTTCCACTTCTTGAAGACCTCGGCACATTCCTTGGCAGACATGCCAAGGCCATCGCGCATCACGCCATAAACCTCGGCGATCATCTGCATGTCGCCATATTCGATGCCGTTGTGGATGGTCTTGACGAAGTGCCCTGCCCCGCCTTCCCCGAGATAGGCGCAGCAGCTTTCACCGTTGAACTGAGCTGCGATGGCGGTCAGCACCGCCTCGGCATTATGCCACTGGTCCTTGGAACCGCCGACCATGATCGAGGGGCCATGACGCGCGCCTTCCTCACCACCGGATACACCGACGCCGAGATAACCGATATTCTTAGGCTTGAGATAATCGAAGCGGCGCTGCGTGTCGGTGAAAAGCGAATTGCCGCATTCGATGATGGCATCGCCTGGCTCGAGGTGCGGCAGCAACTGCTCGATCATGTCGTCGACTGGCTTGCCAGCCTTGACCATGATGATAATCGAGCGCGGCGCTTTCACCGTTTGCACGAAGTCGGCAAGATCATATTTGGGGATCGTGTTCTGCTCGAGCCCCTGCGCCTTGGCTTCAGCAGTGAATTCATCGATACGGCTGGCCGAACGATTATGAACGGCAACGGTATAGCCCTTTTCCGCAATGTTCAGCGCAAGGTTCGAACCCATCACCGCAAGGCCGATAAGGCCGATATCCGCTGTTGCCATCAAGCTGTCCTTCCAAGGTCTTCATCGCCATTAGCGCAATTTCCGCCATGCGCAGGGTGCATAGCATTCGGCGGCGAGAATGACCACAAAGCGGAATGTGATGAAAGGGCGGATCGTGCAAATTTCGACCATTTCACCATTCTTGTATGGAAGTTTGGCGCTTCGGCTTACACTCTGTTGATCATCCCACCCGCGTCACGAGGACTCGCACATGCCAGATTTGTCTTCCTTCGATCTTACCGGGAAACGCGCCCTCGTCACCGGCTCAAGCCGAGGCCTCGGCTTTGCCATGGCTAAAGCGCTTGCGCAGGCCGGTGCGTCCCTCGTTCTTAACGGCCGGGACCCGGTGGCTCTCGGCTCAGCAGCGGCAGACATTGCGGAGATCGGTAACGAAGTCTCTGCGCTGGCCTTCGACGTCACGAGCCACGACTCCGTCGTTGAAGCGGTCGAGCACTGCGAAACAGCAATCGGGCCGCTCGACATTCTCGTCAACAATGCGGGCATGCAGATCCGCGGACCTCTTGAGACTTTCGATCACGAGCATTTCGAAAAGATCATGTCCACTCATGTCACAGCGACCTTTTCCGTCAGCCAGGCGGTTGCGCAAGCGATGATCGCCCGCAGGCGCGGCAAGATCATCAATATTTGCTCCATCCTGACAGATGTGGCGCGGCCCACCGCAGCCCCCTATGGCGCCGCCAAGGCAGCTATAGCCAACCTGACCCGCGGCATGGCCGCAGATTGGGCGTCCAAGGGGCTCCACATCAACGCCATCGCTCCCGGTTATTTCCGGACCGACCTCAATACCACCCTGATGACCGATCCGGATTTCAATAGCTGGGTCGAGAAGAGGACCCCGATGGGCCGCTGGGGCGAGGTTGAGGAACTGGGCCCTGCTGCAGTATTTCTGGCCTCAGACGCATCCAGTTTTGTTAACGGACACATTCTCTATGTCGATGGCGCCTTCACAGCAGTTGTTTGAACCCGCCCGTATCATCATCGTCATGGGCGTCAGCTCTTCGGGAAAGTCGACGGTGGGAGCCGCACTCGGCCGCGCGCTTCACGCGCCATTTCTCGACGGCGACCGGTACCATCCGGAAGCCAATGTCGAAAAGATGCGCGCTGGCATCCCGCTCACGGACGAGGACCGTTGGCCCTGGCTCGAAGCCTTAACAGGTGCGCTCAAGGAAGCCGCTGATAAAAAGAAGGGCGTTGCAGTCGGTGCATGTTCGGCGCTCAGGAAATCCTATCGCGATTTCATCACCGAAACGGCGGGAGAACCAGTGCTGTTCGTTTATCTCGACGGCAGCCGCGAGGTGATCGGCGCGCGCATGGCTGCGCGTCGCCACGAATACATGCCCACAAGTCTCCTCGACAGCCAGTTCGCAACGCTCGAAGTGCCCGATCCGCACACAGAGAACGTGCTGGTGGTGCCAGTCACCGATGCCGTCAATCGCATCGTCACGACTGTCACGGCTTCGCTATCGCATCTCAAGAGCTTCAAGCGCTGGCAGTGAGAACTCAAGGAAGATGGCAGAGAGTTGCCCCCCTGCCCTGAAATTCATTACTGGGCAGCGTATCCGCCATCCACGAGATGGTAGGAGCCGGTGATGAAAGACGCAGCATCGGAAAGGAGGAACAGCGTCAGTGCCGCCACCTCGTCGGATTTCCCGAGGCGTCCCACTGGATGCAGGCTGCGCAGCCCGTTCAGCGTCTCTTCCGGGGTTGCAGTGCTAAGCAGCGGCGTCTCGATGAAGCCCGGGCCCACGGCGGTTACGCGGATGCGATCCTTGGCGTAGTCGATGGCTGCAGCTTTGGTGAGCCCCACGACCCCGTGCTTGGCGCTCACATAAGCTGGTGCATTGGCGAAGCCGTTCGTGCCGAGAATGGAGGCCATGTTGACGATGGCACCACCGCCCGCCTTTAGCATAGCGGCGATCTCGTACTTCATGGAGTAGAAGACGGAATTGAGATTGACGTCGATGACCTTGTGCCAATCCTCGAAGGAGTAGTCACCGGCCTTCGCGGCCTTCCCGCCAATGCCTGCATTGTTGACGGCCAGATGCAGTGCGCCAAAGGTGTCTGTGGTGAACTGGACGGCCTTCTCGACCTCTTCCATCTTGGAAACATCGACGGCCACCGCTGCGGCTTCCCCGCCATCGCTCTTGATTGCGTCCACGACCTTCTGCGCGGCATCAAGCTTGAGGTCGGCCACAACGACCTTGGCACCGCGCGCAGCCAACTGCCGCACGACGGCTTCGCCGATGCCCGAAGCCCCACCGGTCACGAAGGCAACCTTGCCTGCAAAGTCTTGTGTCATCGCTTTTCTCCTTTATCTCCATTCGAGATATGCCCCCGCGGACAGGAAACAACCATGACCCAGGTCAATTCGCCTGAACGCAGTGTTCACATCTCAGGCGGAATGCCGGGATTGCGCGACAGCGAGGCATTGGCATAGCGGTCATCTGCGGTCACCTCCCGCCCCAGCCATGTGGGTAGGACGACCTCGTCCTCCGCTGTTTCCATCTCCACCTCTGCGATCACCAGCCCGTCGTGGAGGCCTTCGAAGACGTCTACTTCCCACACGTGATTTCCATGTGGTACGCGGTGACGTCGCTTCTCCACCGTGTTCGGGTCTGCCATCTGCATGAGCGCGCGGGCATCCTCGAGCGGCACCTCATATTCGAACTCAGCGCGCACGAGCCCGGTGGCTGGACCTTTCAGCGTCAGTACGGCTCGCTTGTCATCGAAGATTCGGATGCGCACGGTGGCTTTGGCACTCGTCGACAGATAGCCCTGCTGCAGGCGCGCCGAGCTTTGAACAGCATTCTGCCAGTCCTCGTTGGCGACAAGGAATTTGCGCTCGATTTCCTGGCCCATCAGTCTTTCTCCGGCAGCAGTTGCCAGAAGTGCCGCAACCGCGTTGTCAATTGCTCAGCGGTCTCAACGTTCAATTGCTGTCCAAGAACCAAGGCGCGATCGCCCAGCGCCTCCTGCTCAGCCCGTAGTCCATCAAGGATCGGCGGCGCAGCATTCGGTACAAGCCGATCGATGGTTTCCAGCAGCACGTGGAGATTGTGGTGATCGCCCAGCAGTTCTCCGAGCGTATCGAGATTGCTGCGCCGTCCGCCAAGCACATCCGGCGCACTTTCCCGCAGCAGGCTGATGTGAAACCAGTGGTATTTGCTGTCCTTGCGCCAATCGTGGAAGTCTTCGGGTCTTCCGGACTTCCGCGCCGTCTTCATCCTCTTGCGCATCCGGTCATAGGTGGCCGAAAGGCCCGGCTCGATGAGATCAAAATCATCGCCCTTGAGCGACCAGTCCTCTATCCGAGGCAACACCTCTTCCATTGCCCCGGCAAAGTCGGCGAGCACCTGAGCGCGATTGAGACCTGCCGCGACGGAGGCTGCATTCTTTTCCAGCGCTTCTGCGAGCCGCGCCTTGTCTGCATCGGCGATGGGAGAAGCCCAGCTCTGGCTCATGGCCTCCCTTAATGTTTCCACCATCACCGCCGCGTCACGCGCCGGCGAAAGTGCTGCAGCGGCATTGCGAAAGTGTGCATTTTCACGATCGAACTCGCTGAACCTGGGGCGAACGATGCGCAAAAGCCCGCGCACCTTCTTGCAACGGCGCCGCAGGTCATGAACTGTCTTGTCGAAGTCTCCTCCCGCCCTTGCGAGCGCGAGGCCGCTTTCGACCTGATCCCGTGCGATCTTGCGAACCTGTTTCGCCGCATTGCCCCGGCGTTCGAAGCTATAGGCCATGGAAATCCTTAGAACGAGAACTGCATTTGTCCTGGGGCCGCTCCCAGGGTGAAGATTTGCAACGCCAGCATGACGCCCTTGGTTGCCGCCCCACTCGGCGCCGATCATCATGGCATCCTAAGCCTGTCGCCGCTCCGCTCCAAGACAGCGAAGGCTTGGTGAATGCGGTCAGTCTCTGCTAGAGGGCGTGCATGCCCGGACCGATGCCCACTCTCCTCAACTATTCTCCCCCGATGGACCCATATCTCGACGTTTTGCACGTCGATGAGGACATCCTTGTGGTCAACAAGCAGAGCGGGCTCCTGAGCGTTCCTGGCAAAGATCCGAGTCTCTGGGACTGCATCGAGTATCGCGCACACCAAACCTGGCCCACCGCGGGCATGTGCCATCGCCTCGACAAGGATACGTCCGGGGTCATGGTTATGGCGCTCAACAAGCGCGCGCATGGCCGGATCGGCAGTCAGTTCGAGCATCGACAGACCACGAAAAGCTATATCGCACGCGTTTCGGGTTTGGTCGCGGACGACCGGGGCACCATCGATCTTCCGCTCGCAACCGACTGGGAAAACAAGCCGCGGCAACGCGTCGATTACGAGAACGGCCGTCATGCCCTGACTGATTGGGAAGTGATCGAGCGGGAGGCGTATGCTACCAGGGTCAAGCTCGTGCCGCGCACCGGCCGCACCCATCAGTTACGCGTTCACATGAAGGCGCTTGGCCATGTCATCCTGGGTGACGCTTTCTACGCTGAAGGTGCGGATCTGGTGGCTGCCGACCGTCTACAGCTTCACGCCGCTGAACTTGGCTTCACCCATCCCACAAGCGGCGAATTCATGACCTTCGTCGCTCCAACTCCATTTTGAGCTTGTCCCCTGGTCCATCTGACCAGTGTGGAAAGACGATTATTCGTCTTCGAAACGCACCTCGATTCGCTGGAAGATGCTGCCTTCCTTCATCGTATCGAGCCATCGCCAGAATGCCGCGACATCGGCAAAGCCCGCCCGCTGGGCGTCAAACTCGGTAACATCATCCGGCGTCATATCGGTGACGGAAATGATCGAGAGCTGACCCAGCTTGGTCTTGAGCGTGCCGCCTGATTTCACGGTCGGCCGGTTCCACCTGCGGAAAACCACATCGACCTTGCCCGCCTTTATCTCCTCGAGAAGCGAAAGCTTGAGCAGCATCAGTCGAGCACCGCAGTCGCCGTCATCTCGATGCGCAGCCCGTTGGCCAGCAATTCCTTGACGACCACAGTGGCGCGAACCGGAAAAGGTTGCGCGGTGAAGAACTCGCGGTAGACCGCGTTCATGCCCGGCGCGTCGGCACTATCCACCAGAAAGATCTGCACCATCGCAAGGTTGGCGAGCGTACCACCCGCCGCTTTGACGCCGATCTCAAGGTTCTGGATACACCGGCGCGTCTGCGCTTCGATACCACCGTCGACGATCTCGCCAGTACGAGGGTCTTCCGCGATCGCCACCAGCCAGACATGCTTGCCTGCACGCACGGCGTCATTGATGGGTGCGGAGGATGGCGCAATGCCCGTTTCAATTCGTTCGATCATTTGTCCTCCAGAACGAGAATCGCAGCAGCACAATTGTCATGCGCATCGCCTTGTGACAAACACGGGCAGCCGAGCCAAGCGGGCGTGGTGAAACTGGTAGACACAAGGGACTTAAAATCCCTCGGCTATGCCGTACGGGTTCGATTCCCGTCGCCCGCACCAGCATCTTCAATCCAGCGGCCACTCAACACCCGCAGTTCGAGAGCGTCATGAAACCCTGGGTCCAACTTGATAGCGCCACTGTTCCCGGCGATACGACGCAGTTGCGGCTGATGCAGCGGGATCAGGAATTTTCCATCATGCTTGGCACGAACGAGCTGATGAACAGCCGGCTCAGCGGCTCGGAAGAAGCACTGGCAACCTTGACTGCCGAACGGATCGGCGCGCGTAAGAAAGCGCGTATACTGATCGGCGGGCTGGGGATGGGCTTCACCCTGCGCGCTGCGCTCAAGTGCTTTGCGGCCGACGCCGAGATCGTCGTGGCTGAACTCGTGCCCGAGGTCATCGCCTGGGCCCGTGGCCCTCTTGCCCCTGTGTTCGGCAGCAGTCTACATGATCCGCGCGTCAGCCTTTTGAACGCCGACGTAGGGAAGGTCATCTCCGATGCGCGCCAGGAGTTCGACGCCATTCTTCTAGATGTCGACAATGGACCGGACGGTGTGAGCCGCGAGCAAAATGATGCGCTCTACGGGCTCGAGGCGCTGCGGCGTTCTTGGTCGGGGCTCAAGGCAGGAGGGGTGCTGTCAGTCTGGTCGGCCCATCCGAGCGCACAATTCACCAAGCGGTTGGCAGGCGCCGGCTTCAAACCAGAAGAAATCGGCGTCCGTGCTCGCGCGGGAGGCCGTGGTGCCCGGCACACCACCTGGGTGGCAACGAAGCGCGCCTGAACTGGCCAGATCGGAAGCTCATCCGGCCGCTGCCTCCGCCAGTAGCGGAAGCAGCTTAAGCAAAAGGCTCAGTCGGTGCCGCCCGAAATGGGAGCGACATAGGCGACGTCGAGATCCCATGGGAAGAAAATCCATGTGTCCTGGCTGACCTCGGTAATGAACGTATCCACCATTTCCCGCCCCTTGGGCTTGGCGTAGACGGTAGCAAAATGCGCACCCGGCAGCATCTCGCGGACAACGCGCGCGGTATTGCCGGTATCCACCAGATCGTCGACGATCAGGATCTTGCCGCCCTGCTTCGCCAGTTCGAAAACAGGCTGACTGATCTCCTTGAGGATTTTGATACCGCTCTGATTCTGGTGGTCATAGCTCTTGGCCGCCACCGTTTCCACGGTACGGATATTGAGTTCGCGGGCCACAATGGCTGCGGGTACGAGCCCACCGCGCGCGATCGCGACCACCGCATCGAACGGGCCGAGGCTGGCAAGGCGCCACGCCAGCGCGCGGCTGTCGCGATGAAACTGATCCCAAGTGACGGGAAACGACTTCTGATTGGGATTGCTCAACGCTTGCATCTCCGGAATTGGCGCCCAGCGCCTCTCGATCTCGATTTGCCACCGTCCTTAGCAAAGTAGGACGCATCCGCCAATCATTCCCCGTCAGGTGGCGTCACGCCGGCCTTTTGATGTGCTGCCGCAACGAGATGACGGAGCTTTTCCGCAGCCTCTGCGAGCCTGGATTCATCTGATGATCGCAACACCAGTTCGGTCATCACGCGATCTTTGCCCATCTGGGGATAAGATCCCATTTTGACGTCAGGGTATTCGGCCTGCAACTGTGCGAGCGGCCCGCCTAGAGTGCCTTCGCCCACCGCGGCCTTGACCACAACCGATTGCACCCTTTTGCTGCCCTTCAGGGTCGGTGCCAACGCCTCGAGCATGGCGCGCATGATCACTGGCACACCCGCCATAACATGCACATTGCCAATGCGGAAACCTGGTGCCGCGCTGACTGAATTGACGATAAGATCGGCGCCGACGGGAATGCGCGCCATGCGCAACCGCGCCTCGTTCACTTCGGTCCCGGTCTCCTTCCAGCGCGCCTCGAGCATGGCGCGTGCCTGGTCGTTGATGGGCAGCGCCACGCCAAAAGCCCTCGCCACGGCATCTGCGGTGATGTCGTCATGCGTCGGTCCGATGCCGCCCGTGGTGAAGACATAGGTATAGCGCTGGCGCAGTGCGTTGATGGCGTCGATGATCGATTCTTCGACATCGCTGACCACGCGCACTTCGGTCAGGTCGATCCCGAGATCGGTGCAAAAATCGGCGACCGCGCCGATATTGACGTCCTTGGTCCGGCCGGAGAGAATTTCGTCACCGATCACCAGGAGACCGGCAGTCACGCGCGTTTCGGTTGTCATAGGGGCTTTCCGCTGCTTTCGGCACACAGCAATGCAACCGCCCTTCCCCCGCGTCAAGCAGCGCTGCAAGGCTCTTTCATTCAGGCCGGCAACTGACTAGGTTTACCACTGGTTCGGAGTTCTCAATGATTACCTATGTCGAAGCACAGCCCAAGTCTCGTCGCACCCCGGGCGTCATTCCGCTCCACGGGGCGGAAGGCTTTGAAGGCATGCGCAAGGCCAGTGCGCTGACCGCGCAAGCGCTCGATATTCTCTTCGACTTCGTCGAACCCGGCGTCCCCACGGCCAAGCTCGACCAGATCGCTTACGAATTTGCCCGTGACAACGGCGCCGTACCGGCGACGCTCTTCTACAAGGGCTATCGGCACTCGATCTGTACATCGATCAATCATGTTGTCTGCCACGGCATTCCCGACGACCGCGGTCTGCGCGAGGGCGACATCGTCAATGTCGACCTCACCTTGATCCTTGATGGCTGGTATGGCGACTCGAGCCGCATGTATCCGGTGGGCGAAATCTCGCGCAAGGCCGAACGCCTGATCGAAGTGACCTATGCAAGCCTCGAAGCGGGCCTTGCGGCCGCGCGGCCCGGCAACACCACGGGCGATATCGGCGCCGCGATCCAGGCGGTTGCCGAGGGCGAACGGATGAGTGTCGTCCGCGACTTCGTGGGCCACGGCGTTGGGCGGCTGTTTCACGACGAGCCGAATATCCTTCATTTCGGCACGCCCGGCACCGGCGTGCCGCTCAAGCCGGGCATGATCTTCACCATCGAGCCGATGATTAATCTCGGCAAGCCGCACGTGAAGATCCTTTCCGATGGCTGGACGGCTGTTACGCGGGACCGGACCCTCTCGGCTCAGTGCGAGCACTCGATCGGCATCACTGAAACCGGTAACGAGGTCTTCACCGTTTCTCCCGGCAGCCTTTTCAATCCACTCGAAGCGCGGAAATCCAGGTGAGCGACGGGGCAGACGACAAACCCAAGGGTCTGGCGGAAGCCCCCATGAAGCCGCATTATCTGGGCCACCGCGAACGCGCGCGCGAACGTTTCAACACGGTTGGCGGAGAGGCGCTCGCCGACTACGAGTTGCTCGAGCTGCTGCTCCACATCATTCTGCCGCAACGCGACACCAAGGCTCTCGCCAAGGACCTTCTTGCACATTTTGGATCGATCTCGGAAGTCCTTGGCGCATCACCGCGTCGCCTCGCCGCGATCAAGGGGCTCGGAGACACATCGGTTACCCATCTCAAGGTTATGCAAGCCGTGGCCCAGCGCTATGGCCGCGATCAGATCGATGTCGAAAAGCCCATTCTCTCGTCCTGGTCACAACTGCTCGACTACTGCAAGTCGGCTATGGCCTACGAAAATGTCGAACAGTTCCGCATCCTCTTTCTCGACAAGAAAAATCGCCTGATTGCAGATGAAGTGCAGCAGGTCGGCACAGTCGACCACACGCCGGTCTATCCGCGCGAGGTCATCAGGCGATCGCTCGAACTCTCCGCTTCCGCCTTGATTCTCCTGCACAACCACCCATCGGGCGACCCGACACCATCGGCCGCGGATGTGCGGATGACGCGCGAAATTGCAGACATCGCTCGGCCCATGGGCATCATTCTGCACGATCACATCGTGATCGGGCGCGACGGACATGCCTCGCTCAAGGGCCTCAAACTATTCTGATGGCGTGGCGCGAGCGCTGAACCGGTCGCCGAGCTGGCGCAGATGGCGCAATCCGCGGCGGATCGTTTCGTTGGCCTTGGCCTGCGCGCGAAGCCGTTGGAACTGCTGGTGCAGCGACACCGCGATTTGCCCCCGCAGCGTGCAGCCCACATAGTGCTGGCGCACCGGAATTTGCACATTGCACCAGTGCCGCTTCTCGTCGGTGAAACCCGAACCCATATCGAAGACCCCAATGCCCGCATCGAACACGGTTTGCATTACCCGCAAGAGGCACTGTTTCCCCGGCGAACCAGCCTGAATGGCGGGGTCGGCGCTCATCGAGGAGATCAGGCAAAACATGCGGTGGCCCTCGACGACATTATAGCGCACTGCAACGATCTCCCCATCGAGCCGAAGCACATGCAGCCGGACATCGATACCGGAAGTGGGGCACATCGCCGTTTTGTAGAACTCTATCAGGCGGTCTTCGACAAACGTGTCGCGAATGCCCTGCGCCTTGAACCGCGCCGAACGCTGCCGGAACATGACGTCGATCGCGGCCAGCCCCTGCTCCCGATCGGTGACGAGTTCGAATTCGACTTTGCCTAGCGCATCCAGCCGGTCTCCCTGCTGTCGATCATGCTTGCGCCGGCTGCGGCTGCGCTGGAGCTTGTCGCACTCCTCCCAGGAATTGAACTCGGCACGATAGAGCGTTTCAACTGCCAGAGCCTTGCCCAACTCGGAAAAAAGCGCGCCGTAGCCGGCGATCTCTTCGGGCACAGTGCGCAGATATACCGCATCGGCGTCGCTCAACTGTCCGATCATCGTCGACCAAAGAGAGGCGCGCCCCTCGGGTCCGAGTTCCGAAAGCTTTCGGTAGTCCGAAACCGGCGCATAGGCGCCAACCTGCGAACGCGGAAACCAGGTATAGACGCTGAACCCGAAATAGCGGTGGCAATGAAGCGGCAGAAGCGCGACCGGCTGGCCATCAACCTCGCCAACCACGAAAGCCTTGTTCGCGTGCTCGACGCCGCGATCGGCAATCCAGAGGCGAATGAAATTGTAGCTCTGTCCGGGCGATTCCATTGGCCCAACAGAAAGTATCCGCCAAACCTCCTCAACATCGTCGATGTCGCGGCTCATCCGAGCCGAGAACACATGGCGCGTCTGCGCGATGCCACGATCGGGCGCACCAGTCAGCGCGTCCTCACCGGCAATATCCCGCAATAACGGCTGGCTTTGTGCGTCCGCCAAACCCATTTTCCCTGCCCATTTCCCAGCCAGTGTTGTCCAGGCGGGTAAATTGCGCCTGAAGATCGCAGATCAATTCTCGAGCAAGCTGCGGAAAAGTTAGCAGGGTTAAGAAAGCTCTAGCTCAGCCGAAATTGGCCAGCGCCGGAAAAGTCTCCAAGAACCAGAAGGATATACGCGTGAAATTGCCGGAGATGAACAGCAGACCCGTGATTACGAGGATACCGCCCATTATCTTCTCGACCGTGTGCAGATGCTTCTTGAAGGAATGGAAGAAGGTCAGGAATGGCCCGATGGCAATGCCGGCGAGGAAGAACGGCACCCCCAGCCCGAGCGAATAGAGGCCGAGCAGCGACGCTCCTTCCCAGGCCGTGTCCCGGCTCGCTGCAACCGAAAGGATAGCGGCAAGGACCGGGCCTATACACGGCGTCCAGCCAATCGCAAAGGCAAGCCCCAGGAGGAACGCACCCAAGGGCCCTGAGGCCACGCCGGGCCCGTTATGGCGTATCTGGCGATCGAGAAAGGCAAAGCGATAGACGCCGAGGAAATGCAGCCCCATGCCGATGATCACGACGCCGGCGACGGGCGTAAGGATCGGGAGTAATTGTCGGAATGTCTGGCCGAAGGCGGTTGCAGTGGCGCCGAGTGCCACGAACACCACCGAAAATCCAAGAATAAAGAAAATGGATGTGAAGGCAGCCTTCAGCGTCAGCGTGCCTGGCCCATCCGCCTCCGCCCGCAACTGATCGAAACTCGCCCCGCTCATATAGGTCAAATAGGGCGGGACCAGCGGCAGGACGCATGGGCTGAGAAAGCTCAGGATCCCGGCGCCGATAACCAGAGGCAAGGAAAATTCCACAACAGACGCTCCGTTTGGACCCTGTTTACCGCGCTGGGTGGCGAAGGCAATGTGCCATCCCGTCGCTTCGCGTCCTTGTGAGCCCGATTGAGCGTGACTTCGCCGCAACCCGGGCGTAAGGTCTGCGTGGTCGCTGCCCTTTCCGTGGCTTCAGCGACACAGTCAAATGCCCCTATCAAGAGGTCAAGCTGCGCCACGACACAGAGAGTAGTGTCATGAGTCTGCAAACGCTTTCGACTTTGACTTGTCTTCATTGCGGTACGATCAACACCGTAACCACGTCGGAACTGCCCTTGGGCACCCTGATCGGCTGCTCGCATTGCCGACGCGATTTGGGCCAGTGGTGCGGAGCACAGCTGGGCTTCCAACCTTCCCTGCCCATACCTGCGGCGGTGGTTTCTCAGGCCAAGGGCGACACTGAATTGTCATTCTAGCGACAAGCCGAAGCGGGCTTGAGCAGCCGGCGTCACCGGCCGCCGGCTCTATCTTCCATGATCGCTTTGAGAGTCTGCAAGTCCTTGTTTACAGCCTCGGCGTCGCGTTCGAACGCAGCGTCGTCGAGATCCGGCGTCTGCAGCAGCAGGAAAGAAACCTCGGCCCCATCACCATTGGGCATCACGCGCAACGGCACGTGAACGATCCGGCCATCGACGAAAACGTCATGGTCCAGAACGCCGAACTCGTTGCGCTGGGTGAAACGGATACGAACGGCGGTCCCACCAGCCCCATGCGCTTTCCACTCCAGGCCCTCCCCCTCGAAGCCCGCGCCGAGCCCTGCTGCCCAATGCACCATATTGGCCGGCTCGGCGGCATAAGAATAAACGTCTCGCCAGTTCCGATTGATTGTGACACTTAATGTCCGGCTTTTGAACGTGCTCATATGCATCCTTGCTCAGCATGCGAAGAAGGTCATGTGGAGAGCTATTGCTTGCTCCTTCGGCCTGACTTGCCTATAGCAGCCATGCCCAACTCATAGTCGCACGGCAGAGGTGTTCCTGCATGTCCACGCGCCCCTTTCGCATCGCGCCATCCATCCTGTCCGCAGATTTCTCTAGGCTGGGTGATGAGGTTACTGCGATCGTGGACGCTGGTGCGGACTATATCCATATTGACGTCATGGATGGCCACTTCGTTCCCAATATCAGTTTCGGCGCCCCTGTGATGAAGGCCATCCGGAGCGTGACGGAAAAGATCTTCGACGTCCACCTGATGATCGCGCCGACCGACGCGTACCTAGCCGATTTTGCCAAGGCCGGCGCGGATATCATTACCGTTCATGCCGAGGCCGGACCGCATCTCCACCGTTCGCTCCAAGCTATCCGTGCGCTGGGGAAAAAAGCCGGCGTCGCGCTCAATCCCGCAACGCCTGTTTCAACGATCCAGCATGTCATCGACGATGTCGACCTCGTGCTCGTGATGAGCGTCAATCCTGGCTTCGGTGGACAGAGCTTTATTCCCGATGCTCTCACCAAGATCGCACAGGCGAAGGCCCTTATCGGCCGCCGCGATATCGATCTTGAAGTCGATGGCGGGGTGACCGCCAGCAATGCCCGCGCCATTGTCGATGCGGGCGCAAATGTGCTCGTCGCCGGTTCCGCTGTTTATGGCGGCAACGATCCGAGCACCTATGCCGGCCGCATCGCGGCTATTCGCGATGCCGCTACGCAGCGCATCGCCTGATTCATTCTCCGAACTCTTGAGGCTAAGCTCATGATTCCGCGCTATTCCCGACCTGAAATGGTTGCCAACTGGTCGGCCGAAACCCGCTTTGCCATCTGGTTCGAGATCGAAGCGCATGCAACCAGCAAGCTCGCCGAACTGGGCGTCGTTCCCAAGGAAAGCGCCGACAAGATCTGGGAAGTGATGAACGCGCGCAAGGCCGAGCGAGGCGATTACGGTTTCGATGTCGATCGCATCGACGAGATCGAGCGCACCACCAAGCACGACGTCATCGCCTTCCTGACTCACCTATCCGAGATCGTCGGCCCCGAAGCCCGCTTCGTCCATCAGGGCATGACCTCTTCGGACATTCTCGACACGACGCTTTCGGTTCAGCTCAAGCGTGCGGCCGACCTGCTGCTCGCGGATATCGATGCATTGCTGGCGGCATTGAAACGCCGCGCCCTCGAGCACAAGAACACCATCACCATCGGCCGCAGCCATGGTATCCATGCCGAGCCGACGACCTTTGGCGTCAAGCTCGCCGAGGCCTATGCCGAATTCTCTCGCAATCGCGCCCGCCTCGTGGCTGCACGCGATGAGATTGCCACCTGCGCAATTTCAGGCGCCATCGGCACCTTTGCCAATATCGATCCACAGGTCGAACACCATGTCGCCGAAAAGCTCGGCCTCAGCGTCGAACCTGTCTCGACCCAGGTGATCCCGCGCGATCGTCACGCCATGTTCTTTGCCACACTGGGCGTCATCGCATCATCGATCGAGCGTGTGGCCGTTGAAATCCGTCACCTCCAGCGCACTGAAGTGCTGGAAGCGGAGGAGTATTTCTCGCCTGGCCAGAAGGGCTCGTCGGCCATGCCGCACAAGCGTAACCCGGTGCTGACGGAAAACCTGACGGGCCTTGCCCGCCTGGTTCGCGGCATGGTCACGCCGGCGCTTGAAAACGTCGCGCTTTGGCACGAGCGCGACATCTCGCACTCCTCCGTAGAACGCATGATCGGCCCGGACGCGACTGTTACACTAGATTTCGCGCTGGCTCGCCTGACCGACGTCATCGACAAGCTTGTGGTCTATCCCGAAAACATGCGGAAAAATCTCGACCTGCTCGGTGGCCTCCACAATTCGCAACGCGTCCTCCTGGCCCTGACTCAGGCTGGCTACAGCCGCGAAGACTCCTATGCCGCGGTGCAGCGCAACGCCATGAAGGTGTGGGAACATCGCGGCGATCGGACGGGCCTTTTCGCCCAGAACCTCAAGGACGACGAGGCCGTTACCCTTGATGATGCCCAGATCGACGATATGTTCGACGACGGCTATCACCTCAAGCATGTCGACACGATTTTCTCACGGGTGTTCGGCGAATGAGGATCGCCGAAGCAGATATCCTCATTCTGCCCGGTCTCGGCGGCATCAAGCCGGGCCACTGGCAGACTCGCTGGGCCGAAAAAATGGCGACAGCTGCTATCGTCGAGCAGGCCGAGTGGTGGGAGCCCAATGCCGATGACTGGGTCGACACGATCGATCAGGCCTGCCGGCTGACGATACGGCCGGTCGTGCTGATCGCGCATTCGACTGCGGTTGCGGCGGTTGCGCAGGCGGCGCCGCGCTTGCCGGACAATGTCCGCGGGGCATTTCTCGTCGCACCGACCGATGTGGAACTGAGTGCCGAGGCTCCCGAGGCAACGCACGTCTTCCGTCCAATTGCGCGTGATCCCCTGCCCTTTCCGTCCCTCCTCGTCGCCTCGAGCAACGACCCCTATGTGAGCCTGGAACGGGCTGTCGAATTCGCCAATTGCTGGGGCTCGGATTTTCATCAGGCAGGGGAAGCGGGACACATCAATGTCGAATCCGGGCACGGACCTTGGCCGGAGGGCCTTCTTATGTTCACTCGACTGATGCAGCGGCTATAAAAATGAAGCCGGCGCTTGGCCGGCTTCGAAACGCCTGGATATTCAAGCCGGCTCAGCCTTCGGCTGCGACCTGTTCGTTGGCGACGGCGACAAGCTGGTCCATCTTCTGGCGGATCGCGGCTTCATCGATCGCGACGCCCTTGGCCTTGAGATCGGCCGAGACCTTTTCGAACACATCGCTGTCGCCGGGACGCGCAAAGTCCGCAGCCACCACATCGGCGGCATAGGCATTGGCTTCGTCCCCGCTCAGCCCCAGAAGCTCGGCAGCCCAGATCCCCAACAGCTTGTTGCGTCGGGCTTCTGCCTTGAATTTCTTTTCCGCATCGAAAGCGAACTTGGCTTCCTGGCCCTTCTGCCGGTCTTCGAACTGGCCCATTGAACTCTCCCATTAGCCTTGGTGTCTGCCGCCATTTCGGCGTCCACCCAAGGACATAGGAGCTTAGCCGGCTCAAATCAACGCCGGGGCAATCGATGCGACCTTATGCACGCCAGGATGGTCCAGCATGCTGGAGCGGATGCGAAAAGGCTTGCATTTTGGCTCTGTTCTGGCGCATGAAGCGGCCAAATTATCTCCCCCCAAACGCTCCGGATTCGTGAATGAACCGTCGTCGCAAAATCTATGAGGGCAAGGCCAAGATCCTTTTCGAAGGTCCCGAGCCCGGCACACTGGTTCAGTACTTCAAGGACGATGCCACCGCCGGCAACGGCGCCAAGCATGAAGTGATCGACGGCAAGGGCGTGCTGAACAACCGGATTTCCGAATTCGTGTTCAGCAAGCTCAATTCCATGGGCATTCCGACCCACTTCCTGCGCCGCATCAACATGCGCGAACAGCTGATCAAGGAAGTCGAGATCATCCCGCTCGAAGTGGTTGTGCGCAACTACGCAGCGGGGTCGCTATGCAAGCGCCTCGGCCTCGAGGCCGGAACTCAGCTCCCCCGCTCAATCATCGAGTTCTACTACAAGGACGATGCGCTCAACGACCCCATGGTGTCGGAAGAGCATATCACCGCCTTCGGCTGGGCCACCCCTGCAGAGCTCGACGACATCATGAGCCTTGCCATCCGCGTCAACGACTTCCTGACCGGCCTCTTCATGGGCGTCGGCATCCAGCTCGTCGACTTCAAGATCGAATGTGGGCGCCTTTACGAAGGCGACCTGATGCGCATCGTGCTTGCTGACGAAATCAGCCCCGACAATTGCCGCCTTTGGGACATCAAGACGCGCAACAAGCTCGACAAGGATCGTTTCCGCGAAGATCTCGGCGGTCTCGTCGAAAGCTATCGCGAAGTGGCCCAGCGCCTTGGCATCCTTGTTGAAAATGACAATGCGCTGACCACCGGTCCGCGTCTCGTTCAGTAGTTTGCGGGAAGACACCATGAAGGCGCGCGTTACCGTCACCCTCAAGAATGGCGTTCTTGACCCCCAGGGCCAGGCCATCGAAGGCTCACTGGCCTCTCTTGGCTTTGGCGGCGTCAAGGGCGTGCGTCAGGGCAAGGTTTTCGATCTGGTTCTCGATGGCTCCGATGAGGAAGCTGCGCGGACCCAGCTGACCGGCATGTGTGAAAAGCTGCTTGCCAATACCGTGATCGAAAACTACCAGATCGAAATCTCCAATTAACGCTTTATTGCGATAACTGCTGTCGCGCCGCGTTTGGCGCAGGATCGTGCCATTATGCGTAAGACCCAGATTGCTCTCTCGGTGCTGTTTTTCGCGTCTATCGGTCTGCTGTTCGCAGCCTATGCCTCGGTTCCCGTCTGAGGGGCCTTAGGGCATTCCTTACCAATCCGCCATTTGCTTGCAAGCTGACCCATTGCCTTAACCGGCTGGTGTGCCGCCTGCTCTAGCGTGCTCTCCATCGATCTTGGGGAGCGTGAAATGGCTGCGGCAAAGAACCGGCTAGAGTGGGTGGATATAGCCAAGGGCCTGTCCATTTTCCTCGTGGTGATCATGTATTGCGCGTCAAGCGTCGGGGAGGATACGGGCCAGACCGGTTTCCTTCACTGGTCGCTAGCCTTTGCCATGCCCTTCCGCATGCCCGAATTCTTTCTCCTGTCAGGCCTCTTTCTGGCGCAGGTGATCGATCGACCCTGGCGGACCTTCGCTGACCGGCGGGTCGTGCATTATCTCTATTTCTATGTGCTGTGGGCGATCATCCACATCGTGTTCAAGGTCGCGCTTGTCGGCCGCGACCCCGGTGGAGCATTGAGCTATCTCGCCTGGGCAGTGGTCGAGCCCTATGGGGTGTTGTGGTTCATCTACATGCTTGCGGTCGTGGGCCTTGTCAGCAAGCTGCTCTATCAGGCGAAGGTGCCGCACTGGGTCGTGCTCGTTGCCAGCGCCGGGTTGCAGATGGCCTCCGTGCACACGGGCAGCTATCTCGTCGATCAGTTCTGCGCCTATTTCGTTTATTTCTACGCCGGTTACGTTTTCGCGCCGACGATTTTCCGCCTTGCCGACTGGGCTGGGGACAATGCCGGGCTGGCGATCGTCGCGCTGGCCGGCTGGGCGGTGATCAATGCGGTGCTGGTTTTTACCCCCGGCTTCCGGCTCGATCCTGTTCATATCGAGATGGGTTGGGCAGCCCTGCCCGGTGTACATCTGCTCGCGGCCATGGCCGGTGCGCTGGCGATCTGCGTGGCGTCTGCGCTACTCGTGCGCCTGCCCTGGATGAACTGGCTGCGCTGGATGGGCACCAAGTCGCTGGTGGTCTATGTCGCCTTTGTCTTGCCCATGGGAATTGCACGCACGCTGTTGCTGGCGCTTGGCATCGAGGAGCCCAACACGGTCAGTTTGGTCATCATGGCCGTCGCTATCGTTTCCCCGCTGGTGCTGTGGTGGCTGACCGAGAAGATCGGGTTCGGCAAGTTCCTGTTCGAGCGTCCGGGCTGGGCGCACCTGCCCGGCACGTCGCCTGCACCCAAGGCGCCTCGGGTAGTGGCTGCAGAATAGGTCATGAAGCGGTCAAAAGGCTTGGCTAGGTCAGCAGGACGTGTGACGGAGTTTTGCCGATGCGACACCGCTTCCTAGCCTTTCTTGCCGCTCTATTGTTTATCCCTGCCGCAGCGCAAGCTGAGTATCTCGAGCCGACCTTCGAGGATTTGACGATCGAGGGCGTTGCGGCTCCAGACTGGATCACGGGCATTCGCGACGGTGGCTTTATCGGTATGTGTGCCGAGTGTCCCGGTGGCCTGATGCTGATCGAGGTCAAGGTGCACAATGACGATGGCACGGGCGATCGCGTTCGCTCGGGCGAAACGACGGCCGAGCGATATACCGAAATCGGCGAGGCTAATGCTGCTAGCCTGGGTGGCGAATCGGCTTATTTCGGCACCGAAGGTCTGGAATTCGCCTCGGCCGTTGGCTTCAGGACCAAGGCCAGAACCGCGATAGGCCAGTACTCCTCGACCCATCAATTGTGGAGTGACGGCAAACAATTGCTGGTCAGGGTTTACGGGAACGATCAAAGCATGGTGGACAACATCGCCGAGAAGGCCTATTCCGCCGCTGCACCCCAGACCTTCAGGTGACCTGATGAAAGCTGCCGTCCTCGTCTTCCCCGGACTTAATCGTGACCGCGACATGATCGCGGCGCTGACCGAGATCGGAGGCGCGGAGCCGGCCGTCGTCTGGCACCAGGACGCCGATATCCCGGATGTCGATCTCATCGTCATCCCAGGCGGCTTCTCGTATGGCGATTATCTACGCTGCGGTGCCATCGCGGCGCGCTCGCCTATGATGGACACGGTGCGCGAACGCGCGGCGCACGGCGTCAAGGTTCTTGGCGTCTGCAACGGGTTCCAGATCCTGATCGAGGCCGGCTTGCTGCCTGGCGCGCTGATGCGCAATACCTCGCTTAAATTCGTGTGCCGCGAGGTCAAGCTCGAGGTCACCAACACCGACAACGCGTTTACCGCGGGCTACACCAAGGGCCAGATCATTCGCTGCCCAGTGGCGCATCACGATGGCAACTACTTCGCGGATGCCGAAACGCTTGCCCGGCTCGAAGGCGAGGGCCGCGTCGCGTTCCGCTATGCCGAGGGGACCAATCCCAACGGCTCGATCAACAATATCGCGGGCATTCTGAGCGCCGAAAAAAACGTGCTCGGCCTCATGCCGCATCCGGAAAACCTGATCGAATCTGCCCATGGGGGCACTGACGGACGAGCCCTCTTTGCTGCCCTGCTCGCCAAGGCAGCTTGATCGGCGCATCCGGGGGAGTTCAGCATGGTTGACGCCAGCCACCCGCTCAATGTGGGTATCGTGGTCTTTCCCGATGTCGAGGAACTCGATTTCGTCGGCCCCTGGGAAGTCTTCACCATGGCGGCCCAGCTCGATTCTCCGATCAACACCTTCACTGTCGCCTGGGGCGACAAGGCCCTGCGCTGCGCAAAGGGGCTTCGCATCGAGGCGGACCACGACTTCTCCGATGCGCCCAAAGCTGATCTCGTGATCGTTCCCGGCGGTCGCGGCACGCGCACGGTCATCATGGATGATGCGTTCATCGATACGCTGCGCGATTATCTCGCTGCAGCGACCTGGCAAGCCTCGGTCTGTACCGGCGCAGCCCTTTTGGGGCAGACCGGCTTTCTCGATGGCAAACGCGCGACCACCAATCACGTCGCCATCGACTGGGTGCGCAGCATGGCGCGAAAAGCCTATTTTACCACCGAAGAGCGCTATGTGCGCCATGGCAGCGTCGTCACGAGCGGCGGTGTGTCTGCCGGCATCGACATGTCGCTGTGGTTCGTGGGCCATCTTTTCGGCCACGACACGGCGCGCGAAACCCAGCGCCTCATGGAATACTACCCCGAGCCCCCCTACGGAACGACCCGATGACCATTGCCAACGACATCGCAATTACCCCGCAGCTGGTCGCCGACCACGGGCTCAAGCCGGACGAATATCAGAAGATTCTCGACCTTATCGGGCGCGAGCCGACCTATACCGAACTCGGCATCTTCTCGGCGATGTGGAACGAGCACTGCTCGTACAAGAGCTCGAAAAAATGGCTGCGCACGCTGCCGACCACGGGGCCGCGCGTCATCCAGGGGCCCGGCGAGAATGCGGGCGTCGTTGACATCGGCGATGGGCAGGCCGTGGTCTTCAAGATGGAATCGCATAACCACCCAAGCTTCATCGAGCCCTATCAGGGAGCGGCAACCGGTGTCGGCGGGATCCTGCGCGACGTCTTTACCATGGGTGCGCGACCCGTGGCGGCGATGAATGCCTTACGCTTCGGCGCGCCGGAGCATGAAAAGACCCGTCATCTGGTGTCCGGCGTCGTCGCCGGGGTGGGTGGTTATGGCAATGCCTTTGGCGTGCCGACCGTGGCCGGCGAAGTCGAGTTCGACGCCCGTTATAATGGCAACAACCTCGTCAATGCCTTTGCCGCAGGCCTCGCCGATACCGACAAGATCTTTTACTCCAAGGCCGAGGGCGTCGGCCTGCCGGTGGTTTATCTCGGGGCCAAGACGGGCCGTGATGGTGTCGGGGGCGCCACCATGGCCTCGGCAGAATTCGGCGACGATATCGAAGAAAAGCGCCCGACCGTGCAGGTCGGCGACCCGTTCACCGAAAAGCGGCTGCTGGAAGCCTGTCTCGAGCTGATGCAGACTGGCGCCGTCATTGCCATTCAGGACATGGGTGCGGCTGGGCTCACCTGCTCGGCTGTCGAAATGGGCGCCAAGGGCGACCTCGGCATCGAGCTCAATCTCGACAAGGTGCCGGTGCGCGAAGAGCGCATGACGGCCTATGAGATGATGCTGTCCGAAAGCCAGGAGCGCATGCTCATGGTGCTCCATCCGGAAAAGGAAGGCGCGGCGCGCGCGGTCTTTGAAAAGTGGGAGCTCGATTTTGCGACAGTGGGCAAGACCACGGACGATTTGCGCTTCCGCGTGCTCTGGCAGGGCGAAGAAGTCGCCAATCTGCCGATCAAGGAACTCGGTGACGAGGCGCCTGAATATGACCGCCCCTGGACCGAGCCGCAGATTCCCGCTGCGCTGGCGCTCAATGACGTGCCGCAGATGGATGTGGCGGATGCCCTCCTCAAGCTCGTCGGCGGGCACCAGTGCTCCTCGCGCCGCTGGGTCTATGAGCAGTACGACACGATGATCCAAGGCAACAGCATCCAGCGCCCCGGCGGCGATGCTGGCGTGATCCGCGTGCTGGGTCACGACAAAAAGGGGCTCGCCTTCACCTCCGACGTCAATCCGCGCTACTGCGAGGCTAACCCCTTCGAGGGCGGCAAGCAGGCCGTTGCCGAATGCTGGCGTAACCTGACGGCTACCGGTGCCGAGCCGCTGGCGGCCACCGACAATCTCAATTTCGGCAATCCCGAGCGCCCCGAGATCATGGGGCAGCTGGTGAAGGCCGTCGAGGGTATCGGCGAGGCCTGTCGGGCGCTCGATTTCCCGATCGTTTCGGGCAATGTATCGCTTTATAACGAAACCAATGGCCGCGGCATACTGCCGACGCCGACCATTGGTGGCGTTGGTCTCCTGCCCGAATGGCAAAAAAGCATCCGCATCGGTTTTGCCGCCGAAAATCAGCCGATCCTGCTCATCGGCGGGCCGGCCGAGCGCGGCACTCATTTGGGTCAGTCGATTTATCTCCGCGATCTTTTCGATCGCCGCGATGGCGATGCGCCCCATGTCGATCTTGCCGCCGAGCGCAAGACGGGCGACTTCGTGCGCAAGCTGATCCGTTCGGGCGTGGTTACGGCATGTCACGATCTTTCCGATGGTGGCCTTGGTGTCGGCCTTGCGGAAATGGCGATTGCCGGCGGCATGGGCGCAACCGTCACCGATATCGATGGCCATGATCCCATCCTTCAGTTCTTTGGAGAAGATCAGGGGCGCTACCTCGTCACGCTCGATCTCGATCCTCAGGGCGACGAAATCGCCGCCATCTGGGCCGAAGCCGAGGCGCTGGGCATCCATGCCCCTTGGATCGGCACCACTGGCGGCACGAGCCTGACCCTTGGCCGCGCCCGCGCCGTGCCCGTCGCGGCTCTTACCGAAGCACACGAAAGCTGGTTCCCCAGCTATATGTCGGCCTGATCGGCATTTTGCCGGCAACCGCCTTATGATCGCCGCTCTTTGAGCCGCTTAGCTGCCAGAGAGCGGCGTTTGCATTTTGGAGTTTGGAAGATGGCACATCGGCTGGCAGCAATCGTGGTGGCAGCGGGAGCAGCGATCGTTCCTGTCGCAGCCTCTGCCCAGAGCATGAACGTCACGCGCTCCATCTTTGCCGATCAGCCCTATACGCTCATCTACCCCGAAGCGATGGTGGCGGTCGGCGGTGCAGGCGAACCGCTGACCATCAATCACCCAAATGCACCGCTGCAATGCGATCTCTCCGTAGTTGCGGTGGAAGACACCAGCTGGACGCCGGAAGATGCCCTGTCTTCGCTCGATCCCGAGGCGCTGGCCGAAGCCTGGTCCGAGACATTTCCGGGCTTCACCCTGGGCGAGTCGGGCACGACCCGGTATCAGGAAGACACGGCCCTGATCTACGAGGGCTCGAGCACCGGCTCCCCCATGGGCATGCCGATCACTCTGGTTCACACCGAAACCGTCAAGAACGCCCGCGGCTATTCTCTCGATTGCATCTACGCGACCGAAGTCGCCGAACAGGTGCGTCCCGCTGTCGATTTCATCATCGCCAATTTCGCGACACGCTCGGACGCCGAGTGCTGCGTCGGTGCGACGCCGGAAGCCGAAGCGACACCCGCGCAATAAGCCGCCATTGTATTGAAGCACTTGCCATCGCATGCCATATCAGAAGCATGCGCCGGAAACGGCTTTTCGAGCACGGAGATGAGACATGCCAATGGACGCCCACGAGATCGAGCGCCGCATCAAGGCCGCCCTGCCCGATGCCGAAATCGAGATTCGCGACCTGGCCGGTGACGGCGATCATTGGGCCGCCATGGTGAAATCCGAAAGCTTCCGCGGCAAGACGCGCGTGCAGCAGCACAAACTCGTTTACGATAGCCTGCAGGGCGATATGGGCGAGGCCCTTCACGCCTTGGCGCTGCAAACGGTCGTCCCCGAATAGCGATGTCCTCGCTGCGCGAATCCCTCGACCTGATCCGCATGGTGCGGCCCGAGGCGGGTACCGCAGCCATTGAGCACGAGATCGCGCAGGAGCGGGCAAGCTCGCTCGGCGCAGCCGAAGCGAATGTGATCAAAGCCCTCGCACGGCTCGCCTCGGCCACCGATGATCGCTCCGCTGCACTCACCACTGCTCAAAAGGCGGTCTGGGCATATTTCGTGCAGCGCGAACTTATCGGCTTCCGCAAGCATGCCGATGTGATCCGGGACCTCGCTATTCCGGGCGATGTTCTTGCTGGCCTGGGAGCCACCTCCAAGTGATGCCAGCGTGACCCGCGCCCTTGTCTTCGATGTCGATGGCGTTCTCGTACACGGCTACCACGCACGACCGGAACTGCAGCGGCGCTGGGACCAAAATCTTCTTGCCGACCTTGGGGTCGATCCTGATCGCTTCCGCGACGAGTTCATCTTCGACATCTTTGTCAAAAAGGTCGTCATCGGCCAAACGGCGCTCATCTCAGCGCTGGATCGTCGCCTGCCATCCCTCGGCTTCAAGGGCTCGTCAATGGAGTTTGCCAATTACTGGCTCAGCCACGACAGCCAACTCAACGAGCCGCTGCTCGAGAATCTGAGACGCCTCAAGGCCGATGCGGATATCAGGCTCTTCATCGCCACCAATCAGGATCACATGCGCGCCCAGTGGCTGTGGCAAACTCTAGGCCTCGGCACCATTTTCGAGGACATCTTCTATTCTGCGCGGGCGGGCGTCAAAAAGCCGAACAAGGCCTTTTTCGATTTCGCCGCATCTCGCATGCCCGGTGTTGAAGGCATGCCCCTCTTTTTCGACGATACGCCACGCGTCATCGAAGGCGCTCGTGCCTATGGCTGGGAAAGCGTGCTATTTGTCGACAACGACGACTTCACCAATCATCCCTGGATCGCTGAGAGACTCAAGTGAAACGCCTGATTGTTCTGACCACATTGGTGCTTGGCACCGCCGGTGCCGCTTTCGGACAGGAGGCGCAGTGCTTCCAGAACGATCATTACCTCGTCATCGAACAACCCCGCTTTGAAGAGGTCGGCTCCGAGTTTATCGTGCGCCCGCCTGCCCGCGGAAAGATCGCCTGCTCTTTCGAGACATCAGATGGCGATATCCGCATCGGTGAGATCGATGACCCGATCCATTACCTTGGCCTCGCTGGTCCCTATCTGGTGCTCGAGCGCTCGACCGGCCCCGACGGCAATCTCGTCGTCTACGATCTCGATGCCGGCGCCTTCGAGCCGATCATCGATGTGCCTGTCGATGATGAAATTCTGGTGGACGATGAGACGATTGCCTACTGGGAGCGCACCGACGTCGGCACTGCTGAAAACTGCAAGGAATATGCCGAGCATCGCAGCTACGGCTTCGGCTCGGTCATTTCCGAAGAGCGCACTTTCGATATTGCCTCCGGCACCCTCAGCGCCAGCGGCGACTGGCGCTGCTCGAGCACCCAGTAACAATCCCCGGCGCCCTGCGCAGGCCGACCTCGACACCGCCGCAGTCCTGTCCTATCTAATGCGCGAGTTCGCCGGCCCTTGACCCCGGTTCACAGAAAGGCTCCTCCCATGACCGACATCAACGCTTTTATCGACGAGAAGGTGAAGAACAACGACGTGTTTCTCTTCATGAAGGGCACGCCCGATTTTCCCCAGTGTGGCTTTTCCGGCCAGGTCGTCCAGATCCTGAGCTATCTCGGCGTCGACTATGACAGCGCCAACGTGCTCGACAGCATGGAACTGCGCGATGGCGTCAAGGCCTATTCCAATTGGCCGACCATTCCCCAGCTTTACGTGAAGGGTGAGTTCATCGGCGGCGCCGACATCACTCGCGAAATGTTCCAGTCCGGTGAATTGCAGCAGCACCTGCAGCAGGCCGGCATTGCGGTCAAGCAGACCGCCTGATCCCTTTCGCGGAATCGTTTGGTGAAGGTCCTGCCCTAAGTGGCGGGGCCTTCTCTGCTTTCCGGAACAACGATGTCTGCCGCATAGCGCAGGTCGCGCAAGGGCCGCACCCTCCGCGTCGCCTCGTCATAGTTCGGATGCGCCTTGTAGGCATCGAGTGCCGCCTGATCGGCGAACTCGCCATAGACCACCACATCGACCTCGTTGCCGTAGAGATCGACCCGGCTATTGCGTGTCACCTCAAATTTGATGCTATGCGGGATCTGGGCGAGGAGAGCCAGTCCCTCGCAGATTGCATCGATCTTGTCTGGTGATTTGGCGGTAAAGAATACGATGTGTCGGATCATCGGCGAGCCCTGTTTGGCGCTCTCTCGCCCTGATTGACGCAAAGGTCAACCCATCAACGCCACGAATGGGTATCATTCAGGAATATCGCTTTGCGTGATGATGTCGCAGGCGTAGGCTGATCCGGCTTTTCCGAGACTCCGCCATGACAACTGCCACCGCTCGCCCCGCTCTTCCTCTGCCCGTGATCATCGTCGCCGGCTGCATCATCGCGGCAATTGGCTTCGGCACACGCGGCGCGTTCGGCCTTTTCACCCTGCCCGCCAGCGAGGACCTTGGCCTCACCCGCGAGCAATGGGGCATGGCCATGGCCATTCAGAATCTGGTCTGGGGCATTGCCCAGCCGTTCGCCGGCGGCTTTGCCGATCGTTACGGCTCTGCGCGCGTTCTTGCCTTCGGCGGTCTCATCTATGCGCTGGGCGTCTTTGGCATGGCCTTTTCACCCGATGTGCTCAGCCTCACCCTGACGGCAGGTCTCGTCACCGGCGTCGGCATAGCCGTCGCATCCTTTGGTGTCGTCATGGCCGCTTTTGGCCGCGTCGTTCCCGCAGAAAAGCGCAGCCTTGTCTTTGGCGTTGCCACCGCCGCCTCCTCGGCCGGCCAGTTTATCTTCGCCCCGCTTGGTCAGGGTTTCATCGGCGCCTTCGGCTGGCAGATGGCGCTCGTCTGGATCGCTGTCATCCTGCTGCTCATTATACCGCTGTCTGCCGCCCTGCGCGGGCGCACAGAAAACACCCCGGGCCAGGCCGATCTCCCTTTCATGCAAGCCATCGCACAAGCCTGGGGTCACGGCTCCTATCGTCTTCTGGTGATAGGCTTCTTCGTCTGCGGCTTCCACCTCGCCTTCATCAATGTGCACATGCCCGCCTATCTCGTGCAGTGCGGCCTTTCGCCCGAAGTGGGCAGTTGGACGATCGCTGTGATCGGGCTCTTCAACATCGCCGGCTCGCTCCTGTCCGGCTGGCTCGGCAGCCGTCTCCCCAAGCAGATGCTCCTGGCGACCATCTATTTCCTGCGCGCCATAGCCATCGCGGCTTTCCTCCTTGTGCCTGTCACCGAAGTCACCGCCTATGCCTTCGCTGCCGCCATGGGACTGTTGTGGCTCTCAACCGTCCCGCTGACGGCTGGTCTCGTCACGCTGTTTTTTGGCCCGCGCTATATGGGCATGCTTTATGGCCTCGCTTTTTTCAGCCACCAGGTCGGTTCATTCGTCGGCGTCTGGCTCGGCGGTGTTGTTTATGACCAGACCGGCTCCTATAGTCTCGTCTGGTACCTCGGCATCATTCTGGGCCTCGCCTCCGCGGCGATCCACCTGCCGATCAACGAGCGCAGCGTCTCTGGTTTTGCGCTCAAATCTGCCTGATTAAACCCATGTTATCATCCATCGGTTTCTACCGATAAAGACTTGCCATCGAGGCCGCACGGGTTCATGGTCCGGCCAATATTCGCGCCGCCCCATACTGGGCGACCTCCCTTATCGAGCAATTATCATGTCCGACCACTTTACTCGGGTGCTCTCGCGCCCCGAATTCATTGCCCTTATGGCCGCCCTGATGGCGCTGAATGCGCTTGCCATCGACGTCATGCTGCCGGCCCTGCCCTATATGGGCGAAGCCTTGGGCATCGCGAGCGAAAACGAGCGGCAGTTCGTGGTTTCCTCCTACATGCTGGGCATGGGTATCGCCGTGCTCGCCTTTGGTCCGCTTTCGGATCGCTTTGGCCGCCGCGCGCCCCTGTTGGCCGGCATGGGCATCTATATCGCCGCAGCCATTGCAGCGGTATGGGCGCCTGATTTCAGCACGCTTCTTGCGCTGCGTTTCATCCAGGGCATGGGCGCCGCGAGCGTGCGTGTGATCGCCATGTCCGTTGTGCGCGATCGCTATTCTGGCCGTGAGATGGCAGAGGTCATGTCGCTGACCTTCATGGTCTTCATGGCCATTCCGATCATCGCGCCTGGCATCGGCCAGGTGCTCCTGCTGACCGGCCCCTGGCAGACCATCTTCCTGTTCATGGGTGGGCTTGCCGTCGCCTTTGCGCTCTGGACCTATTTCCGCCTGCCCGAGACCCTGCCGCTCGACAAACGCCGTCCGCTCAGTGTTTCAGGCCTTGCCTCGAGTTTTAAGCTGGTCTTCACCAACCGTCCGGCGCTGTTCTACGGCCTCGCAGGGATGTTTCTGTTCGGCGCGCTTTTCGGCTTCATCAGCTCGAGCCAGCAGATCTATGTCGATATCTATGGCCTTGGCGTCTACTTCCCCGTCGCCTTCGCTGCCATGGCGGGCTTGATGGCCATTTCGTCCTTCACCAATTCGCGCATCGTCCGTCGCTTTGGCATGCGCCGCCTATCTCATGGCGCTATCCTTGCGTTCACCGGCTTCAGCGCCATCTGGCTGGCCTTCGCGCTCGCAGGTTTCCTGCCGCTCTGGCTCTTCTTTTCGCTTTTGGCCGTCATCATGTTCAGCTTCGGTTGGGCCTCGTCCAACCTCAATTCGCTGTCTATGGAGCCCTTGGGCAATGTCGCGGGTACGGCCTCGTCCGTCTTCGGCTTCATCCAGACCGTAGGCGGCGCGTTGATCGGCTCCTATACCGGTCAGCATTTCGATGGCACCACGGTGCCCGCAGCCACGGGCTATCTGGCAACCGGCGCCTTGGCCCTTGTCTGCATTCTCATTGCCGAACGCGGCCGGCTCTTCGGCGTGGGTGAACAATATGCCCATGGGGAAGCCGAGCCGGTGATGGAAGCCCACTGAATGCGGAAAGAGCCACCCCTAGGGTGGCTCTTTGTTCTTGCCAGTGTCTTATTCGCAAGCTGCCGCGAAAGCCCGTCGCGCAACCAGCCCCACCGCTCAGAACAATTGGGGGCCGGCTTCAAACCGCGCGCCGCCCGCTATCCCTCAGACGGTGAAAACCGCGTGGCGCAACTCGTCCCAGCTCTCCTGGTCCGGTGCCACCAGCAATCCCCCCCCAGTATGGCTCGGCTTGTACTCGGACCCATCGAAACGCGCGACATGGGCACCCGCCTCGCGCATCATCAGCGCACCAGCGACATGATCCCAGGGCATGAGCTTGTTGTACATCAGGAAATGCACATGCCCGCCGGCAGCCATCCGGTATTCATGTCCCGCGCAGCGATAATTAGCGAACATCTTGACCTTGGCGAGGTTGCCCAGCACCTGGCTGCGCACCGCATCCGGCAGGTAGGACACTGAGGCGAGCCCTCCCATCTGCTCAATCGGCGCCGCCTCGGCAAAGCGCTGGCGCACACGCCGGCCATCGGGAAAAACCTGCCAGGTTCCACACCCGCGTTCGGTCATCAGGAAATCGTCCCCTAAGGGATCGTAGATCACCCCAGCCACCGACTCCCCATTCTCAACCACCGCCGCCATCACGGCAAAGAGCGGCAGGCCGGCTGCGAAGTTGTACGTTCCGTCGACTGGATCGACATAGATCACCGTCCGGTCTTCATACTGCCCGTCGAGCAGCCCAGGCCGCGCGGCCACGGCCTCCTCGCCGATCACGACCGTATTCGGCGAGTGTGCATTGATCGCGGCGGTAATAACCCGCTCGGCATTTTCGTCCGCTTCTGTCACGAGATCGAACGCATTGGTCTTCGAGCGAATATCCCCATCGTCGAGCCGGCGAAAACGCGGCATGATCTCGTCCTTCGCCGCCTGGCGAAGTATCCCGGCGAGGCGTTCGATATTCATGCGTCCTGATCCCTATGCTTGAGCGCCAATCCAGCGAAATCGAAAAGGCGCGGATCCAGCATATGGCTCGGATTAATATTGCCCAGCGCCCGGATCATCACGTCCTTGCGGCCCGGCATCGCCTTTTCCATGTCGGTGAGCATGGCCTTGGTGACATTGCGCTGCAAGCCGTCCTGGCTTCCGCAAAGATCGCACGGAATGATCGGAAACTGCATCGCATCTGAGAACCGCTGCAGATCCTCCTCAGCGCAATAGATCAGCGGCCGCAGAACTTCGAGGTCGCCTTCGTCATTGACCAGCTTGGCGGGCATGGCCGCCAGCTTCCCGCCATGAAACAGGTTCATGAAAAACGTCTCGAGGCTGTCGTCGCGATGGTGACCGAGAACCAGGGCCGTACAGCCTTCCTCGCGTGCGATGCGATAAAGATTGCCGCGCCTTAGTCGCGAGCACAGCGAGCAATAGGTCGCTCCCGCCGGCAGCTTGTCCGTCACGATCGAATAGGTGTCCTGGTATTCGATCCGGTGCGCGATCCCGAGCCCGGACAGGAAGTCAGGCAGGATATGCTTGGGAAAATTTGGCTGGCCCTGGTCGAGATTGCACGCCAGCAGTTCGACCGGCAGCAAACCGCGCCATTTGAGATCGAGCAGCAGCGCCAGCAGGCCATAGCTATCCTTGCCGCCGGAGAGCGCGATCAGCCATTTCTCGCCCGGCCTGACCATGCCGAACTTGTCGAGCGCTTCGCGGACATTGCGGATCAGGCGCTTGCGTAGTTTGTTGAACTCGACCGAGCGCGGCGCCTTGGCATAGATCGGATGCGCGCCGGCATCGCTGTCGTCGCCCGGTGCGGCGGGGGCTTCCATCACCTCGGTCATGGCAAAACTCTCTTGTTCAATTCGAGCTAGCTGATAACCCCAGATGAAGCAGAGGGGAAGCGAAAGCGGCAGGGGCAAACCTTACCAAAGCTTAACTTCCCGTCCTTGTTTTATGCCCAATGCCACAGTTAGATGACGCATCTTTCCGACACCTTGGAGTCTCCCGGTGTTCCGCTCGTTCTTTCCTGTACCAAAGCTGTTCTTCTCCTCAGCTGCCCTCTGGCTCCTTGCCGCGGTGCTGATCTGGTTTGCCGTGGGCGAGCCTATGCGCGCCGTGATCAGCATAGATCGCTTCACGCACTCCACTGTCTCGGCTCCCCTTGCCGACCAGCCGACCACCGCCGATGATCCCGCCACTGCGGACCCGGCCGCTGGCGCGCCTCAAACAAATCCAAACGCCCCGGCGAGCACCGAGAGCGAAGCGCCTGCCGCCCCCAACCCCACGGCTGCAGCCGCAGCGGGTTCCAGCCTCAATTTCCTCACCGCCGAGCGCGTCTGGCTCTATCAGTACGTGATCATGATCGCGGCGGCTTTCTGCCTCTTCTGGTACTTTTACAAGCGCAACGAGTGGTATTGGTGGTCGGTGGTTTCCTCCACCGTCATCCTGCTGATCATCTATTTCCAGGTGCAGGTACAGGCCTTCGTCAACGAGTGGTCCGGCTCTTTCTTCAACACCATTCAGCTGGCGCTGACCCAGCCCGGATCGGTGACCCCGGATCAGCTCTATGGTTTGACCTGGACCATCGTCCTCGTCACGATCCCCTCCGTTCTGGTTTCGGTGGCGCTCGCCTTCTACACCTCGCACTACGTCTTCCGGTGGCGCAAGGCGATGAACTTCTACTACATGGCCTACTGGCCCCAGATCAGGCACACCGAAGGCGCTGCACAGCGCGTTCAGGAAGATACGATGCGTTTTGCCTCGATCATGGAAGATCTGGGCACCGCCTTCTTTGACTCGCTCATTACTCTCGTGGTGTTCCTGCCGCTTCTTTGGCAGTTGTCAGCCAATATCAGCGAACTGCCTCTCTTCGGCTCCGCCCCCGGCGGCCTCGTCTGGGTGGCTCTTTTGGGCGCAGCGGCGGGCACGGCGCTGCTCGCTGTGGTCGGCATCAAGCTGCCCGGCCTCAACTTCGCCAATCAGCGCGTGGAAGCCGCCTATCGTAAGGAACTCGTCCTGGGCGAAGATTACGAGGATCGGGCTCAGCCGCCCACCATCAAGGAACTCTTCGCCGGCGTGCAGAAAAACTACTTTCGGCTCTACTTCCACTACACCTACTTCAATCTCGCTCGTTACGGCTACACCAACATGGTGGGCTATGTGCCGCTCCTTGTCATGGCGCCGTCGATCCTTGCCGGCACGCTCACCATGGGCCTGTACCAGCAGATCCAGATCGCCTTCGGCCAGGTCTTCGGCTCGTTCCAGTTCTTCGCCCGCGCCTGGACAGTCATTGTCGAGCTGCAGTCGGTCATCATGCGTCTTCGCAAGTTCGAGAGCTACATCCCGCTCGATCAGGAGCCCATCAAGGCCAGCGTCAGCGACGCCGCGGCAAGCTGACAAACCCAAAGGCCGCTCTCCGGAGCGGCCTTTCGCACATGACATGGGTTGCGAACCCATCGGTGTCAGCCATCGAACTGCGATGTTCCAAGGCGCCGCGGAATACATCACTGATCAAGCGGTGCGGCCCGAGTTGACCTGGTCCTGAGCGATCGCCGCAAGTTCACTGAGCAAAAAATAAAAGGGCCGCTCCGGAGAGCGGCCCTTTCGGTTCGATACGTCGGTTTCGCTTAACGCGAATAGAATTCGACGACGAGGTTCGGTTCCATCTGGACCGGGTATGGCACGTCCGACAGCGCGGGGACGCGGGCATAGGTGGCAACCATCTTGTTGTGGTCGACTTCCACATAGTCCGGCACATCGCGTTCGGCGAGCTGGACGGCTTCGAGAACGACGGTGAGCTGCTTGGAGCGTTCCTTGATCTCGATCTTGTCGCCGACCTTGACCTGGTAGGACGGAATGTTCACGCGCTGGCCGTTGACGGTTACGTGGCCATGGGACACGAACTGACGGGCGGCGAAGACGGTGGACACGAACTTTGCACGGTAGACGATGGCATCGAGGCGCGACTCGAGCAGGCCGATCAGGTTCTCGCCGGTGTCGCCCTTGCGGCGCGACGCTTCGTCATAAAGACGACGGAAAGCCTTTTCGGTGATCGAGCCATAATAGCCCTTCAGCTTCTGCTTGGCGCGCAGCTGCAGACCATAGTCCGAGAGCTTGCCCTTGCGACGCTGACCGTGCTGGCCGGGGCCATAGGCACGGGTGTTCAAGGGGGACTTCGGACGGCCCCAGATGTTCTCGCCAAGACGGCGGTCAATCTTGTACTTTACAGAATGACGCTTCGACATCGCGTATCCCTTTCTAAGTTAGAATGGATCGCGCCCTCCTTTGCCTCTCGGGGGAGAGGCCGACAGATTCCTAAACTTCAGGAGATCTCGGGTGCGCCTATAGGCCCTTGCGAGCCGAATAGGTGGCCGGGTCATAGAGGGCGAGGCCATCGAAGTCAAGCGCGCGGGCCGCTTCTGCCAGGCTTTCCCCTTAATCGGCAGGGTTATCCTTGCCTGGCTTCTGCCGGTTGGGATTTGGCCGCTCGTGGCGCCGGTCTATCGAGGAAATGACCCCGCGCAGCGTCCGAATCTCCTGCGAGGTAAATCGGCCGCGCGTCAGGGCCGTGCGAAGATTGTTGACCATGCTCGGCTTCTTGTCTGGCGTCGTGAAAAAGCCGCTCTGGTCGAGAACGCCTTCCAGATGTTCAAACAAGCCTACCAGTTCCTGCTTGGGCGCCGCTTCGTCAAGCCCGTCTCCAAAGGGGAGCGCCTTGCCTGGTCCCCCGTGCCGACGCCACTCATATGCCATCAGCAACACCGCCTGTGCAATGTTGAGCGAGGCAAAGGCAGGCTCGACGGGCAGCGTCACGATGGCATCGGCCAGCGCAACCTCCTCGTTGAGCAGCCCCCAGCGTTCGCGTCCAAACAAGAGGCCTGCCCCCTGCCCGGCATCGATATGCTCAGCCATATTGATGGAAGCTTCCTCTGGTCCGAGCACTTCCTTCTGCATGTCCCGCGAGCGCGCCGTCGTGGCATAGACGATCTTGAGATCGGCGATCGCCTCCTCGAGGGTTTCGAAAACCCGCACCCGCTCGAGCACATGGTCGGCGCGCGACGCCGCGGCGACCGCCTTCTCGTTTGGCCAGCCGTCCCGCGGACGCACGAGGCGCATGTCCCACAGCCCGAAATTGGCCATGGCGCGCGCCGCTGTGCCGATATTCTCGCCCAGTTGCGGTTCGCACAAAATAATCGCTGGCCCGGGGGCCAGCGTTATCGGAAGAGAAGTATCGGTACCTGCCATAGCCGCCATCCAGTCAAACTGGCGGCGACATAGCGCAATTGCGTGCAGCCCGCAAATCAGGCGACGCGTTCATGCAGCCGGTCGCGCGGCAACATAGGGCGAACCTTGTTCGAAGCCTGCCATTCGCGATCGAGAATCGCAAAGTGCATCTCTTCGTCCCACTCACCCTGAAACAGGGCATGTTCGCGATAATGTGCCTCGAGGCGCATGCCGAGCTTCTGCATCAGCTTGGCGCTGTGATGATTGCGCCCGTCGCAGCGCACGAACACGCGATGAATGCGGAAATGGTCGAACGCAAGATCCAGCATGGCGGACAGCGCTTCGGTCAAAAACCCATTGCCGGAATGGGCGGGATCGATCACGAAGCGCAACTCGCCCTGCCCGGCCGTCGCGTCGGACCAGTGCAGCGACACATGGCCCAAAAGCGCATTGTCGCTCTTGCGCTGCATGGCGAGGGTCAAGGTGTCGCCCGGCCGCTGCAGCCCGATTTGGTTGCGCATGATATCGACACAGGCATTCACGTCTTCATTATACCGGCTCGGCCGTGCCAGATAGCGCTGCACGCCTGGAAGCAGATGATAGCGGGAAACCAGCGCCACGTCTGAACGATCAAAGGGACGAAGCGCCAGTCGCTTCGTGGAGATTGGAAATTTCAAGCCAGACATAATGCACACCGCCCCTTAGTTAACGTCGTCGAAACGCTCGGCGTCACAACGGCGTGGGGCTATGGAAGTTCCTGCAACAATTACAAGAATTTACATCAGCTAATGAAAGGGCGCAAAAAGCCTCGTCGAGCGATTTGCATCGGCCGTGAAAGGGACGCTTGAGGTGAAACGCGCAGGGCTCTTATTCAGTTCGCCACTCGCGGTGAAGCAGAGCATAGATGAACTCCTCGTCCCATTCCCCCTTGAAAAGTGCGTGCTCGCGGAAATGTGCTTCCCGCCGCATTCCGAGCCGCTCCATCAGGCGCCAGGATGATGTGTTCCTCGCGTCGCACCGGGCAAAGATCCGGTGCAGTCCTGCGCCTTCGAACCCCAGGGCGAGAAGGGCGCGGGCTGCCTCGGTCGCATAGCCTCGCCCTTGATGCATCGGGTGAAATATCCAGCCGATCTCGCCTTGCCGGGCATCGGCAGACCGCCACACAAGCGACATTTCGCCGACGAGCCTAGCGCGTTCCACCTCTTCGACGGCCAGCACGATCTTGTCGCCCTCCTGGTGAAACTCGGTCTGCAGCACGCGCTGATGAATGGCGAGGGCGCACTCCTCCCGGCTCAGCGGCGGATCGAAGAGGTAAAGCGCCACGTCTTCGCGACACCGATACTCGTGAACGGCATCCACATCGCCACGCGTAAACGGCCGCAGCCGCAGCCGTGGCGTGACGATCGGATAATCGGGAAGGTAACTCATGTTGTGCCTCGCGGGCGCACTTTCGATCAAGCTATCCCGTCTGGCAAGGCGCTTGCCGGCTGCCAAAGGGCGTGCGAGCTTTCGCCGATGAGTGAAGCACGGACAACCCTCGAAAACACGTTAGGCCGTTGTGATTGTGGTGCCGTCACCGTTAGCGTCACCGGTCGTGTTGTTTCCATGTTCCAGTGCGCCTGCGAGAACTGCCAGCGCAGCTCGGGCGGCGGACACTCTTCCGTCGCCCTTTTCGAGACCAGTGCCGTCCACCTATTGGGCCCGACGAATAGCTACAAAAGATCAGCCGCTTCAGGAGCGACGTTCACTCGGCACTTCTGTCCGCGATGCGGCACCACGGTCTGGGCCCTGAGCTCCCGCGCCCCCGGTCTCATCATCCTGCCCATCGGCATTTTCGCTGGCGCCAATACCTGGTTCACGCCCAACCAGTTGATCTTTTCGCGCGATCATCGCCCCTGGGACCTCATCGAAACGCACCTTCCCCGTCACGAAACCTATCGTGGAGCGTCAGGCGCATGAGCATGGCATCCGAAGAACTCAGCGACCGGGTACGAGCCCTTCTGCCGCCTCATGCCGCCATTCGCGAGCAAAAAATGTTCGGCGCCCGCGCCTTCATGCTCAATGGCAATATGCTTGTCGCCCCCACCAAGGACGGCAGCCTCCTGGTGCGCGTGGGCAAGGACGGTATGGATGAAGCGCTCGCTCAACCCGGCGCGGCCGTCATGGACATGGGCGGCCGCAGCATGAGCGGTTTCATCCTCGTTTCCGGCGACGCGCTCGAGGATGACGACCAGCTTGCCGGCTGGATCGGTCGCGCCCAGCGCTTCGTTCTCACCCTTCCCGCAAAATAGTTTCCGCCGGCCGGCATGGCCCCTTGCCCAGCTCGCCTTTGCGCTTTTTGCTCATGATGCTATAGGGGCACCGCAGCTGGCCGAGGGGCCGGACAACGACATTCCAGGGAGTTATCTGATGAGCAAGATCAAGGTTGCCAATCCGGTTGTGGATCTCGACGGCGACGAAATGACCCGCATCATCTGGCAGGCGATCAAGGACAAGCTCATCCATCCCTATCTCGATCTGCCGATCGAATACTACGATCTCTCCGTGGAAAACCGCGACGCCACCGACGACCAGGTGACGATCGATTCCGCCAATGCGATCAAGAAGCATGGCGTCGGCATCAAGTGCGCGACCATCACTCCGGACGAAGCGCGCGTCGAGGAATTCAAGCTCAAGAAGATGTGGAAGTCGCCCAACGGCACCATCCGCAACATTCTTGGCGGCGTGATCTTCCGCGAACCGATCATCTGCAAGAACGTGCCGCGCCTTGTTCCGGGCTGGACCCAGCCGATCATCGTTGGCCGCCACGCATTCGGCGACCAGTACCGCGCCACCGACTTCAAGTTCCCCGGCAAGGGCAAGCTGACGATGAAGTTCGTGGGCGAAGACGGCACTACCATCGAGCATGACGTGTTCGATGCGCCTGGCGCCGGCATTGCCATGGGCATGTACAACCTCGATGACTCCATCACCGATTTTGCCCGGGCGTCCATGAACTACGCGCTCAATCGCGGCGTTCCCTGCTATCTCTCGACCAAGAACACCATCCTCAAGACCTATGATGGACGCTTCAAGGATATCTTCCAGGAAATTTACGAGAAGGAATTCAAGGAGCAGTTCGAAGCCAAGAAGATCTGGTACGAACACCGCCTTATCGACGATATGGTCGCCGCCGCGCTCAAGTGGTCCGGTGGATATGTCTGGGCTTGTAAGAACTATGATGGCGACGTGCAGTCCGATACCGTCGCCCAGGGTTTTGGCTCGCTCGGCCTGATGACCTCGGTTCTGATGACGCCCGATGGCAAGACCGTCGAGGCAGAAGCCGCCCACGGCACCGTCACCCGTCACTACCGCCAGCACCAGCAGGGCAAGGAGACCTCGACCAACTCAACCGCGTCGATCTTTGCCTGGACCCGGGGCCTGGCACACCGCGCCAAGCTTGACGACAATGCCGAACTCGCCAAGTTCGCCGCGACTCTCGAGAGGGTAACTGTCGACACGATCGAGGAAGGCAAGATGACCAAGGACCTCTCGTTGCTCGTCGGCCCTGATCAACCCTGGCTCTCGACCATCGGCTTCCTCGATGCGATCGATCAGAACCTGCAAAAGGCCATGGCGTAAACCACAATCGCCTGAAACAACGAAGGCCGGGTGTTGGACCCGGCCTTTTCTTTGCGCTACTCGTCCACCCGAGATCGGACAGGTGCAATCTTGTATGCTAGATGAGCCCGGTTGATTCATCTCTTTCCGTGGTGCGCAAGATGCCCGTTGGCGTCATTCTGGCCTTCATCGCCTATGCCAGTTTCTCGATCTCCGATGCGCTGATCAAGGCGACCGGCCCGGCGCTATCCGTTTTCGAGATCGCGTTCTTCACGACCACCTTCTCAATCATCCCCACCATGCTCACCAAGCGCGGCGAGCGCTGGCGCGACATCTACCGGCTTCACCACCCCTATCTGGTGCATCTGCGCTGCGCGACCGCCATTACCGGCACGGCCTGCGTGATGTACGCCTTCACCCACATTCCCTTTGCCGATGTTTATGCCATCGGCTTCACCACTCCCTTGTTCGTCACCCTCCTGTCCGTGCTCGTGCTCCGCGAAGTCGTCGCCGTGCAGCGCTGGGTTTTGTTGTTCGTCAGCTTCCTCGGCGTCATTCTGGTGATCCGTCCGGGTCTGCGCGAGCTCGAACTGGGCCACTACGTGATTATGGCCGGCGCCTGTCTTGGCGCGGTGACCACCACCATTCTGCGCCACGTTGCCCCGAAGGAGCGCCGCGTCAGCTTGATTGGCCTGCAGGTTCTTTACTCCGGCATCTTCAACGGCATTCTGATGATCCCAAGCTTCGTGCTACCCACGCTCGAGCAGCTCGCCTTGCTTCTCGGCATCGGCCTCCTTGGCGGTGTCGGTGGACTCCTGTTGATACAGGCCAGTAAGCAGACCCCCGCAAGCCTGATCGCGCCGGTTCAGTATAGCCAGCTGATCTGGGCCATTCTTTTCGGCGCCATGTTTTTTGGCGAATACCCCGACTGGGTTTCGATCCTGGGCATGCTGATCGTGGTGGGCGCAGGCCTTCTTAACGTTCTCAGCGAACGCCGCCCCATCCGCTGGAAGCCCCGTGTCTTCTTCTTCCGCATCGGCGAATGACAGCGAGGCACAAAAAAGCCGCGGTAGAACCGCGGCCTTTACCTTCCGGATCCGAAGAGATCAGATCAACGAGCGGATCGCCGAAACGGCGTCTTCAGCCTTGGAGCCATCGGGACCCCCGCCCTGAGCCATGTCCGGGCGCCCGCCGCCGCCCTGCCCGCCAAGTGCTGCGGTAGCTGACTTGATCAGCGTACCGGCCGAATATTTGCCGGTGAGGTCCTCGGTCACTCCGATCGCAACAGTACCCTTGCCGTCTTCGCCCTTAAGCACAATGACAACGACGCCAGAGCCGATCCGCTTCTTTTCGGCATCGACCACGGTCTTGATGTCCTTGGCCGCGACACCCTCGACTACACGCCCGACAAAGGTCACGCCATTGACAGTTTCCGTCGCGCCGCCGCCTTCGCCGCTGCCGCCCAGTGCCAGTTTTTGGCGGGCATCGCTCAGCGCCTTTTCCGCGCTCTTGAGCTGGTTCTGCAGCGCCTCGATCCGGTCGAGCACGTCATGCGTGCCCGAACGCAGGAGCCCAGCCGCCGACGACACGATGTTCACATTCGTATTGCCGCGGTGGCGCGCTGCCTTGCCGGTCAGCGCTTCGATCCGGCGGACACCGGCCGCGACCGCGCCTTCGGAAACCACCGACACAAGGCCGATATCGCCGGTTCGGCGCACATGCGTGCCGCCGCACAATTCGACCGACCAGCCGAGACCGTTGCCGGTCGGCTCGCCCATCGAGACGACACGCACCTCGTCACCATACTTTTCGCCGAAAAGCGCACGCGCACCGGATTCCTTGGCTTCCTCGACGCCCATCAATCGCGTTTCGACCGGAGTATTCTGAAGAATGATCTCATTGGCAATGTCTTCGACCTCCGCCATCTCCTGCGGGGTCATGGGCTTGGTATGAACGAAGTCGAAGCGCAGCCGATCGGCAGAAACCATCGAGCCTTTCTGTGCGACGTGATCACCCAGAACAAGACGAAGCGCCTCGTGCAGCAGGTGCGTCGCCGAGTGATTGGCACGGATCGAGGACCGGCGTTCATGATCGACAACCAGCTCGACCGCCTGCCCGACCTTCAACGTGCCTTCACTCACCTTCACCTTGTGGCTGAAGACACCGTGATGCTTGCCGGTATCCAGCACCTCGGCACTGAACCCTTCACCCCTGACAAGACCGGTATCGCCGACCTGCCCGCCACTTTCCCCATAGAAAGGGGTCTGGTTGACAATGACGACGCCCTCTTGGCCTGCCGTGATCGACTGCACCTCTGCGCCATCGACCAGCAGCGCCTTGATCTCGCCTTCAGCGCGCTCCGTTTCATAGCCCAAAAACTCGGTGGGACCGATTTTGTCGGCAAGGCCATACCAGACCATGTCGGTCGCTGCCTCGCCCGAGCCGGCCCAGTTCTTGCGCGCCTCGGCCTTTTGCTGGGCCATTGCCGCGTCGAACCCGGCCTGATCGACCGTGATATTGCGGTTGCGTAGCGCATCCTCGGTCAGATCGAGCGGGAAGCCATAAGTATCATAGAGCTTGAAGGCCGTGGCGCCGTCGAGCACTGCGCCTTCGCCCAGTTCCGCCGTCTCCGCTTCGAGGATCTGCAGCCCCCGTCCAAGCGTCTTGAGAAAGCGTCCTTCTTCGAGCCGGACGGTTTCAGCGATCATCGCCTCGCCACGGCTCAACTCGGGATAGGCCTGACCCATTTCCCGAACCAAAGTCGGCACGAGCTTATGGATGGTTGGCTCGCTCGCGCCCAGAAGCGTTGCATGACGCATGGCGCGCCGCATGATCCGGCGCAGCACATAGCCGCGCCCCTCGTTGGAAGGGAGCACGCCCTCGGCGATCAGGAAGCTCATGGACCGCAAATGATCCGCGATCACGCGCAGGCTGCGATTGCCTGGGCCGTTTACATCTGCATTGCTGGCCTGAGCTGCCGCGCCGATCAGCGCCTTGAACAGATCGATGTCGTAATTGTCGTGCACACCCTGCATCACGGCGGCGACGCGTTCGAGCCCCATGCCGGTATCGATCGAGGGGCGCGGCAAGCCGCTGCGCGACCCATCGGCATGCTGCTCGAACTGCATGAAAACAAGATTCCAGATCTCAATCCAGCGATCGCCGTCTTCTTCCGTAGAGCCCGGCGGGCCGCCCCAAACCTTGTCGCCATGGTCATAGAAGACCTCCGAACACGGCCCGCAAGGGCCAGTATCGCCCATCTGCCAGAAGTTGGACTTGGCGCCGAGACGAACGATCCGGTCTTCGGACAATCCGGCAATCTTCTTCCACAGCTCAAGCGCTTCGTCGTCGTCCTCGTAGACGGTGACCATCAGCTTGTCGCGCGGCAGGCCCCAATCCTTGGTGAGGAGCGTCCATGCCAGCTCAATGGCGCGATCCTTGAAATAGTCACCAAACGAAAAATTGCCCAGCATTTCGAAGAAGGTGTGGTGCCGCGCTGTGAATCCGACATTGTCGAGATCGTTGTGCTTGCCGCCGGCGCGAACGCATTTCTGCGCTGTCGTCGCTGTCGAATAGGGGCGCTTTTCGACGCCTGTGAACACGTTCTTGAACTGCACCATGCCCGCATTGGTGAACATCAGCGTCGGGTCGTTCCGCGGCACGAGCGGGCTCGAGGCAACGGCTTCATGGCCATTGCGGGCAAAGTAATCGACAAAGCTCGAACGGAGGTCGTTAACGCTGGTCATCAACTAGCTTTCATGCGGGGTGGACTGTCATGTCCAAGGAAACGTGGCTTTCTATCGTGCAAGACGCCGGCCTGTCCAGCATTGCGGCAAGATTGGGGAGGGACAACATCTTGACCGTGTCCCCTGCCTGATCGGGTAACTGAATACCCAAAAAAAGACCCCCGCACGTGGCGAGGGTCAAGGCATGCATGGGAGCGGTCACGCGCCGGTCAGTCGTCGCCCGAGGCGTCGTCTTCTCCGCCGGCAACCAGCAGGACTTCACCCAGCAGACCCGAACTTTCGCGCACGCCCTGCTCGATGGTTGCAGCGATCTGCGGATTGTCCTTGAGGAACTGGCGCGAATTCTCTCGGCCTTGTCCGAGACGCTGGCTATCCCAGGAGAACCAGGCACCCGACTTTTCGACAATGCCGGATTTGACGCCGAGATCGAGCAATTCGCCGGTCTTGGAGATGCCTTCGCCATACATGATGTCGAATTCGACCTGGCGGAAGGGCGGAGCAAGCTTGTTCTTGACGACCTTGACGCGTGTCTGGTTGCCGACGATTTCCTCGCGATCCTTGAGTGCGCCGATGCGGCGGATATCGAGGCGAACCGAAGCATAGAACTTGAGCGCGTTGCCGCCCGTCGTCGTTTCGGGCGAACCGTACATGACGCCGATCTTCATGCGGATCTGGTTGATGAAGATGACCAGACACTTGGATTTGGAAATCGAGGAGGTCAGCTTGCGCATCGCCTGGCTCATCAGGCGCGCCTGCTGGCCGGGAAGGCTATCGCCCATTTCCCCTTCGAGTTCGGCCCTTGGAGTGAGCGCTGCAACCGAATCGACCACCAGCACATCAATGGCGCCGGAGCGCACCAGCGTATCGGTGATTTCCAGCGCCTGTTCGCCGGCGTCCGGCTGGGAGATCAGGAGATCATCCACATTGACACCGAGCTTGCGGGCATAAACCGGATCAAGGGCGTGCTCGGCGTCCACAAAGGCGCAGATCCCGCCCTTGCGCTGCGCTTCGGCAATCACATGCAGGGCCAGCGTCGTCTTGCCAGAACTTTCCGGCCCAAAAATTTCAACGATACGGCCCTTGGGCAGACCACCGATACCAAGCGCAATGTCGAGCCCCAGCGACCCCGTCGAGATCGCCTCCACCTCGATGGCAGAATTTTCGCCCAGGCGCATGATCGAGCCCTTGCCGAAATTCCGCTCAATCTGGCTCAGCGCCGCCGCTAGAGCCTTGTCCTTATCCATCGATCCACCCTCAACAACGCGAAGCGGCGAGCTAGCCATGATTTCTCTCCTTATTTCACGCTCTCGAGCACCACGCAACGCGCGGGCACCGGAGATCGATTTGCATAGTCCGTGCGCAAACTGTTCTCATTTTGTTTCGTTCATGTCAAGGGACAAAACGAGAACAACATCGCGCATCGTCACGTGCTGATTCTCTGGATCTCGGTTATGCAAACCGCTGCTTAGAGAACCATCAACTCTGCTCGGGTGCTTTGCAACGTGCCCGGCTCCGCCTTTGCTCCCATTTTAGGTTGCGCTGCCTCCCTTGCCCCCATCACCCCTCGCGAAAAAAGATCATGCCGCCATGGTGCAGTTCGTTTTCGGAAACCAACTCGCCATCGGCTTCAAAGCCGGTATCGTCCCAATAGTAGATACTGGTGCCGGTAACCTCGTATCGGCCTTGGTAGGCGCTTCGCCACGTGCCGCGCGCTTCGTCATAGCGGCCATCCGGCAAAGCTCTTGGCGCACATGTCCGTCCTTGGTCACCCACATGCCGATAAAGGGATGCTGTTGCATGGTCATTTTCCTGTCTCGAGGCTCTCCAGTTTTTGCGGCTTGTGCCGCGCAAGGAGTTCTTCTGCCTCTGCGGCCGTGATGGTCCGGCCCGATGTGTGTTCGCGCACGATCTTCCAGTCGCCGCTCGAACGCGTGAAAACATGCGAGGTGCGGCAAAGGACGCCGCTCGCCATCCCATGGCCACGTTGCAGTCGCGCACAAAATCCGAATGCGCTCGCGGCAATGTCGCCACAAACGAGAACATCAGGCTCGGCGATCACCGCGTGCAAGGCACTGTGCATGCGGTTGAAGGAGGCTTCGAAGGCTTCGGCCCACTCGCCCGGACTGCGTGCAAGACGCAGTTCGGGATCGAAACTGTCAAAGAGCGCCACGTCCTTTGAGGCCCAGTCGTAGAATTGGCCCGCTTTGTCCTTGAACACAAAGCGTTCGCCGGGACTCTTCTCCCAGCCTTCGAGGATCCAGCGCCGCTGCAGCTCGGCTACAGCAAGGGCTTCTTTTTCGCTGTCCATGATCTACCCTCTCTGTCGGTGGCAAAAGGATTTGCTTGCGGAGAAGTTCGTTCACACCATGCCGCCATTGGCGCGAATGGTCTGCCCGTTGATCCAGCCGCCATCGGGCCCCACGAGGAACGCCACGGCCGCGGAGATATCGTCCGGTGAGCCGAGCCGCTCGAGCGGGTTCATCTTGGCCATTCTGTCGACCAGCTCGTCCGGCTTGCCCTTGAGAAAGAGTTCGGTGGCGGTAGGCCCGGGAGCAACGGCATTGACGGTGATCTCGCGGCCTCGCAACTCCTTGGCCAGAATACTCGTCAGTGTCTCTACAGCGGCCTTGGTTGCTGCGTAAACGCCATAGGTCTCAAGCTTTAGCCCTACCACGCATGTCGAGAGATTGACGACTCGCCCGCCATTCCGCAGCCGTCGAGCGGCTTCTCGGAGCGTGTTGAACGTGCCTTTGAGGTTGACTGCGATCTGCCGATCGAACAAGTCCTCGCTGCTTTCGCCGATCGGCGACAGCATCATGATCCCGGCACTGTTGACGAGCACGTCGATGCCGCCAAAGGCCTTCTCGCACTCCTGGAAGAGACGCGCTACAGCGTCGGCATCGGAGACGTCGGCCTGATATGCTGCCGCTTGTCCACCGCCTTCGGTGATGGTGCGCACGACTGCTTCGGCCTCGTCCGCGCTGCCGGCGTAATTGACCACAACACTGAACCCATCCTGGGCCAGCCGGCGGGAGATGCCCGCGCCAATTCCCCGCGAACCGCCGGTTACGATAGCCGTTCTTGTCTTTGTCATGTCGAGTTCCTCTTTCGCTGGCAGAGATGTACAGTCTGGTGGAGGACGGATAATCATGCGAAATCCGTCATCACCATCCGAGCGTCAGGAACAATGGACCGGTTCGATTGCATGCGCGTTTTCGCCCGGGTACTGGAGCGGCGCAGCTTTACCGCCGCAGCCGAAGACATGAAATTGCCGCGCTCGACCGTGACCGACGCGGTCAAGCAACTCGAGGCCCGCCTCGGTGTTCGTCTTCTCCAGCGCACCACGCGCACGGTCACACCCACCCTCGATGGCGAGGCCTATTACCGAAGCTGCCTGTCGATTCTCGCGGAAATTGAGGCGGCGGAATCGACGTTTCTGGGATCCAGACCCAAGGGCCTCTTGCGCGTAGATGTCCACGGCACGCTGGCTCGGCATTTCGTCCTGCCCCACCTGCCAGAGTTTCTCCGAACCTATCCTGAAATCGAACTCTTCTTGAGCGAGGGGGATCGGCTCGTCGATCTCGTGCGCGAGGGTATCGATTGTGTGCTGCGCGTCGGCATTCCTCAGGATAGCGAGATGATTGCCCGGCGGATTGTAACCTTGCCGGAGGTCACACTCGCATCGCCCGGCTATCTTGAAGCGTTCGGCACGCCCGAAACGCTTGAGGATCTTGTAGCCCACCGCATGATCGGCTTCCGATCCAGCGCGACTGGCGGTGTGCTGCCGCTGGTGTTCGCGGTCAACGGCAAGATGAGGGAAACGAGCTTGCCCATGGCGCTCTCCGTCAGTGCGGCGGAGAGTTACTATGCTGCATGCCTGCACGGCCTGGGGCTGATCCAGATCCCCCGCTATCATGCCGAGCCTGCCCTAGGTTCGGGTGAACTCGTCGAAGTCCTTCCTGGTTTCAAGCCGCCCAGTTCACCCGTTTCGGTGCTCTATCCGCGCGATCGCCAACTCGCCCCCCGCGTTCGCGTTTTCATCGATTGGCTGGTCCACATCTTTGCAGACGCGCGCTAGCGGAGTGCCAACCGTGATTTCCGCCGCTTGAACGACAGACAAGCAGCAAAAGTATGATTTTTGACTGGACAGCATCCGGTCCGTTGCGTTTTATGCCCGCAAGCCGTTGAAGGCCGCAGGAGGCAACAAGCATGCACCTTATCCAGTATATCGACGAGCGGGGCGCCCGCGCCGTTGCCGTAACGGAAAACGGAACTACCCGCCGCGTCGAGGGCGTGGGCAGCGTTTACGAGCTGGCGCAGATGGCCCTCAAGGGCATTGGCGGGATCGGTGCGGCAGTGGCCGCTCAGGGTCTCGGCGACACGCTCGACAAGTCAGCCTTGCTCGCCGAAGGTCGTCTCCTCGCGCCCATCGACCACCCGGACGCTGCGCACCTGCATGTCACCGGCACCGGCCTCACCCATCTCGGCTCTGCTGCAACGCGCGATGCCATGCACAAGGCCAATGGCGAAAAGCCGGCCGGCGAACTGACCGACAGCATGAAAATGTTCCGCATGGGGCTTGAAAACGGCAAGCCCAAGCCGGGCGAGACCGGCGTTCAGCCCGAGTGGTTCTACAAGGGCAATGGCCATATCGTTGCCCATCCCGGCCAGCCGATCCCCTCACCCGCCTTTGCGCTCGATGCCGGCGAAGAGCCCGAGATCGCAGGCATCTACCTGATCGATGCCGAGGGCCAGCCGCGCCGCCTCGGCTTTGCGCTTGCCAATGAATTTTCCGATCATGTGACCGAACGCATCAATTACCTTTATCTTGCCCATTCCAAGCTGCGGGCCTGCGCCTTCGGGCCGGAACTGCGCGTGGGCGATCTGCCCAGCCATATCGAAGGTATGTCGCGCATCCGCCGCGGCGGCGAAGTGCTGTGGGAAAAGCCGTTCCTCTCGGGCGAGGACAATATGAGCCACACCATCGCCAATCTCGAATATCACCACTTCAAATACGATCTCTTCCGCCAGCCTGGCGATGTGCATGTGCACATGTTCGGCACCGCCACGCTCAGCTTTGCCGATGGGATTTCCACCAAGCCTGACGACATCTTCGAAATCGAAGAGAGCCAGTTCGGCCTGCCCCTGCGCAATCCAGTGCAAATCCAGGCTGAAAAGAAGGTTTCGGTCACCGGCCTCTATTGAGCCGCATGCGGGCCTGCTTTACTGACCACACTAACATGTCAGTTAGTGCGCCACGTTCAGGAGGCCCCGCATGACCGCTCGCACGTTCGAGACGCGCCGCATCGGCGAAACCGCTCTGGAAGTTACGACCCTTGGCCTTGGCTGCGCCTCTCTCGCGGGCATCTTCAGCGCCGTGCCTGCAGCCCAGGCCCGGGCTACGGTCGCGCACGCTCTTGATGTTGGCATCACCTATGTCGACACCGCCCCCCAATATGGTCTTGGCCGCTCCGAACATCTGGTGGGCGACGTCGTGCGCGAAGCCGCGACCCGGCCCACCCTCTCGACCAAGGTCGGGCGGCTCCTGCGGCCGGTCGATCCTGCCCGGCAGGACAAGGGCAACTGGATCGATCCCCTGCCCTTCGACCAGCAATACGACTATTCCTACGATGGGGTGATGCGCTCCTTCGAGGACAGCCGCCAGCGGCTCGGCCTCGAAAAAGTGGATATCCTTTATGTCCACGATATCGGCGCCGCCACCCATGGCGTCGAAGCCAACAAGCCGCTTTGGGCCCAGCTGGCCGGCGGCGGCTATCGTGCCCTCCGCGAATTGCGCGATGCCGGCGTTGTCAAGGCAATCGGCCTCGGCGTCAATGAATGGGAAGTCCTGATGGACGCCTTCGCCCTCGGCGACTGGGACATGTTCCTCCTTGCCGGCCGCTACACGCTCCTTGAGCAGACTGCCCTTTACCCTTTCATGAGCACATGCCTCGAACGCAAGGCCTCGGTCGTTGTCGGTGGTCCGTTCAATTCGGGAATCCTCGTGGGCGGCGACAAGTTCAACTATGCCAAGGCGCCAGACGACGTGATCACCCGTGTCCGCGCCATCGAGGCGGTGTGCCGTGAGTTCGATGTGCCCCTGCCCGCCGCAGCCCTTCAGTTCCCGCTGACGCATCCGGCCGTGTGCAATGTTCTGCCCGGTCCCCGCTCGCCAGAGGAACTCGACGGCATTCTCGCCTGGTGGGATGCCGACATTCCCGACGCGCTCTGGACGACCCTGGCCGAAAAGGGCCTCCTTGCACCCGGCACGCCTGTCCCCGGCGGCACGGCCTGACAGAATCGTTTCATGGACCTGAACGCCTCAGTTCAGGTCCAGCGCATAGGATCGCAGAACGTCCATCGGCACGAGGCCCAGCGCCTTGCGATTGGTCGCACGGAGATAGACGCGCGGCGCCATCCCCGCTTCATGCGCCTGCAACCAGCGCGCCGCCACGAGGCACCACCGGTTTCCCGGCACCAGCCCCGCAAAACCGAATTCGGGTCTCGGTGTCGACAGGTCATTGCCGACCGATCGCGAGTAATGGAGAAATTCTGCCGTCACCGCGATGCAGATCAGGTGCACCGCCGCATTTTCCGGCCCGGCGGCGCAATAGCCTGTGCGAAAAAATCCGGTCAACGGATCGTCCGAACAGGGCTGCAGAGCCTCCCCGAGCACATTGAGTTCTGTGGGTCCCTCGATCCGCGGATGTGCCGTCACGAAATCCCATGCTCCACAACATCAAGCATCGGACTTGTCCAGCCGCTGCAGCACTTCCTTGACCTTGGTATTGATCTGGTCGAGCGAATAGGGTTTGGGCAGGAAGTCGACGCTCTGGTCGTCCTCGATATCCCGGCGCACGCTTTCCTCGGCATAGCCTGAAACGAAGATGATCTTGAGATTGGTCATTTTCGGCCGGATAGCCTTGAGCATGGTGGGGCCGTCCATTTCGGGCATCACCACGTCGGAAATGATCAGGTCGACCTTGTAGTCGAGGTCTTCGAGCACAAACAGCGCTTCCTCACCGCTATCGGCCTCGAACACTTCATAGCCCGTGGCGCGCAAGGCGCGGGCGGAGAAGGCACGCACGCTTTCCTCGTCCTCGACCAGCAGGATGCGTTCGTGCCCGGTCAGGTCCTTGGCCGGCGCCGCGGCAGCGGCAACCTTTGCAGCCGCTTCCTCGGCTGTCGGGACATAGCGCGGCAGGAAAATCTTGAATGTCGTGCCCACGCCCACAGTCGAAACCGGATAGATGAAGCCCTCGGTCTGCTTGACGATGCCATAGACGGTCGAGAGCCCCAGGCCCGTGCCCTTGCCGAGTTCCTTGGTGGTGAAGAACGGCTCGAAGATCTTGGCCATCACTTCGGGCGACATGCCGGTGCCGGTGTCTTCCACATCGATCAGCACATAATCGGCCGCCGCCATGCCCTCGAACCGGAGACTACGAGCCTCGTCCTCGGTGATATTGCTCGTGCGCAGGGTGATCGAGCCGCCATCGGGCATGGCGTCGCGCGCATTGACCACGAGATTGATGATCACCTGCTCAAGCTGCACGACATCGGCCCGCACAGGCCAGATATTGCGCCCATGCTCGACCGACAACTGGTTCTTTTCCCCGATCATGCGCTTGAGCAGCACGGTCAGGTCATCGACGATCAGCGGCAGTTCCAGCACTTGAGGCCGCAGCGTCTGCCGACGCGAAAACGCCAGGAGCTGCCGGGTCAAACCCGCCGCCCGATTAGCATTCTGCTTGATCTGCATCAGCTCGTTGAACGAGGGATCGCCCGGCTTGTGCTTGAGCAGCAAAAGATCGGAAAAGCCGATAATGGCCGTCAGCAGGTTGTTGAAGTCGTGCGCCACCCCACCGGCAAGCTGGCCCACTGCCTGCATCTTCTGGCTTTGGGCGAACTGGGCCTCGAGCTTGCGCTGCTCGGTCATGTCGAGCGCATAGACGTTGACCTGTTCAGGCGAGCCGGCGCTCACCTCCGAGGCCGAGATATAGAGCCGCACCGCATGGTCGCCCTCGACGCTCAGCAGGGCATCGACCGGCTCGACCTCGCTGCGCTGCGCCTGCGCGTCCGACAGCGCCCGGCTCAGCTTTTCCCGGCTCGCCTCCCCGATCAGTTCCTGGATCGGCTGCATCTCGAGGCTCTTTTCCTCGCCCGACCAGCGGAAAATCCGGCCGAATGGCGCATTGGTCCGCACGATGCGACCCGCAGCATCGAGCGTGGCTATGGCAAAGGGCGTATCGTTGAAAAAGCGCGAGAAGCGCACTTCGGCCGCGCGCAGTTCTTCCTCGGTTTCGGGTGCGCTCGAGCGATCGAGCACGAGCGTCCGCGTTTCTCCCAGCTCGCCATCGGCCAGTCGCGCGGCCCGATGCAGCAGCCGTACCGGCAGGGCGGTGCCATTGCGCCGCACCAGGTCGATATCGATGATTTCTGTGCGGATTTCCCCGTCGCCGCGCCCGCGCATCAGCAAGGTTGCGCCATCTCCGCGCACCACGTCGCCCAGGCTCAGCTGGCCGGCATTGAACTCGGCAAGATCATAGCCCAGCCAGTCAGCCAGCGTTGAGTTGAGATATTGGATCCGCCCCTGATCGTCCGCCGAAAAGAAGCCGGCCGGCGAGTGATCGAGATAGTCGATGGCGCGTTGCAGGTCGAGAAAGGCCGTTTCGTTGCGCTCGCGGTCACGCGTGATGTCCTCGACCGTCCAGGCCACCATGGGCTTGCTGGTATCGTCGGTTTCCGGCAGCGGCCGCACCGAGGCGCGGTACCAGAAGGCGCGCAGCGTCTCGGTCTGCGAGCCGCCTAGGCCACCCACGATCCGGATATCCTCGATGGCACTGCGGCCATCCTTGGCAGCGCGCGTCAGCCGGTAGATCGCTTCGCCGGCATCCGCCTGGCCGGAAAACAGCCGCGCTATGCTCACCGGCACGCCGTTGTTGAGCGCCCCCGGAAACGAGCCATATTGCGCATTTGCATAGGCGATCTTGCCGTCGCGATCCGCCACCACGATCCCGCGATTGACCGTATCCACAAGCGCACGGGCGATGGTGCGCCGCTCATCGGTCGAGGCAAAGCGGAAAAGCCCCGCGGCAAGCCCGAACAAAAAGAACACCCCGGCAACCGCCAGCAGACCCACAAACAGGATCACCAGTTCCGAGGGCATCCTGTCCCCGAGGAGAGCAAAGCCGGCAGCAGCCCCGATCAGCGCCACGGCAAGCGCCGCGACGCGCCAAAGCCCTGCACCGCCGCGAGAGGAGGAGACCAGAGGATCGGGATAGTTGTCCTCGCCGAGCGGCGTCGTTGCCATAGGTCGAATGCTCCAGCGCGCGAAAGTTGGCCCGATTCGGGACAGTTTCTACAGGTCTAGCAAATGGACCGCCAGCATGGGAGGCCGTAGGCGGTTTTTCCCGTCGTCAAGCCACGCCAAAGCGCAGCCCTGTTGCTCGGACAAGGCGAGCGTCTCTAATTTCGGGCCTTCCAGCCCTGCCCATGCTTGAGCCGCATGACGAAGCCGATGATCTCGGCCACCGCCTTATAGTGCTCGCCGGGAATGTCGTCGTCTACCTCGACCGAAGCAAAAAGCGCGCGCGCCAGCGGCGGATTCTCGATGATCGGCACATCCGCTTCCTTGGCAACGGCGCGGATGCGCAGGGCCACGGCGTCGGCGCCCTTGGCGACGCATTTGGGCGCAGCCATATTCTTTTCGTATTTGAGCGCCACCGCATAGTGGGTCGGGTTGGTCACCACCACGGTTGCATCCGGCACAGCCGCCATCATGCGCTTGCGCGCCTTTTCCTGCCGCAGCTGGCGGATGCGCCCCTTCACATGAGGGTCGCCTTCCATCTGCTTGTATTCGTCGCGCGTCTCCTGCACGGTCATCATCTGCTTCTTCCACCATTTGTGGCGCATATAGAAGTAGTCCGCAGCGGCGATGAATGTGACGACCACAAGCACGGCGGTGATGATCTTGACCGCGATTTCCTGAACGTCCGCCAGGATGATGATCGGGTCCGCCGTCATCATCGTGTCGAGCCGGTCGCGCTCCGGCCAGATCACGAGAACGACGACGACACCAACCACCGTGATCTTGACCAGCCCCTTGCCGAAATTGACCAGCGCATCCGCCGAGAACAGGCGCTTCGCGCCAGCGAGCGGAGAAACCTTGGAGAATTTCGGCTTGATCGGCTCGGCGGAAAACAGCGGCTGGTGTTGGATCAGATTGGCCACCACGCCGCAGATGTAGAGCACACCGAGCGGGGCGAGAACCGCCCCGATCATGGCAAAGGCGAGCCCGTTGAAGAAGGCGCCGAACCCTGACCCTTCGACATTGAACTGATCGGCATTCATCATGATCAGCTGCAGCGGCTGGCTGATCTGCTGTGCGGTCCAGGGTGCCATGGTGGCGCAAATGATCGCCACGCCCACCAGCATGAACCAGGTGGTCACTTCCTGGCTCTTGGCTACATCGCCCTTTTTATGCGCTTCCTCGAGTTTTCGCTGGGAAGGATCTTCGGTTTTGCTGTCCTGCTCGGGCGCTTCGCTCGACATCGGCTACCCCCGCCACATCGCCAGATGATTTTCGAAGGCGGTCAGATACCAGCCCATCATCATCATCAGCAACAGCGCGAACAAAATCAGCCCGGCCAGGATATTGGCCGGCATCAGGATGAAATAGACCTGCAGCGCCGGCATCAGCCGCGCCAGAATACCCGCTCCGAAATTGAAGACGAGCCCGAAAACGATAAACGGCGCAGACATCTGCACCCCGACCGAGAAGGCACCGGAAACCGTCCGCACCGCCAGCTGCATCGCATCTTCGGAGATGATCGGCATGGTCGGCGAAAACACCGCATAGCTGTCGAAAATCGCCGCGAGCGCCATATGGTGCAGATCGGTGGCAAAGATCAGCGTGATGCCGAGAAACGAGAGAAAACTCGCAAAGACCGCGCTCTGCATGCCCTGTTGCGTCGGATCGGACGCCATGGCGCCGGAAAGCCCGGTCTGGAAGGCAACGATCGCCCCGGCCACTTGCGTCGCCATCACCGTGATGCGGATGATCCCGCCGATGATCAACCCGACAGCGACCTCGTGAAAGAGCAGCCCCACGACCCCGGCTGTCGTCGCTGGCATATCCGGCAGCACATCGGCCAGCACCGGATAAAGCACGAACGTGAAAAGCAGCGCGAAGGACAGCCGCATCCGCGCCGGGATCGTCTGCTCCCCCAGTGCGGGCAGGAGCATCAGCATGGCGCCAATGCGCGCAAACAGGATCAGATAGGTGAAAGCCGCTGCGGGCGCCCAATCAAGGGCCAGATCGAGCATCAGCCACCGACGATGATCATGTCCACCACCCGGTTCATGTACTGCGCCATGGTCGCGCCGAGAAAGGGCAGGGTCAGCAGCATGGTCACGAAGATGGCGATGATCTTGGGCACGAAGACCAGGGTCATTTCCTGGATTTGCGTCAGCGCCTGAAACAGCGCGATCACAACGCCCACCACCAGCCCCACGAGCATCATCGGCAGCGACACGATGATCAGGGTCCAGATGCCCTGGCTGGCAATGTCGAGTACTTCGGCGCCGGTCACGACAGCGATCCTTATCCAGTCACGCCGCCGATGGTAGCTGATTCCCGAATCCGGAGCGAATGATTGCCGAAGTGTTAACGGCGCCCCACCATTGATGGCTGTGGGCATCACTCCGGACAAAGGTCCATTGCCCGCGAGACCATAACCCCAGTCCCCTCGCCGCTATGGGGAGAGGGTCAAGGGTGAGGGGTAAATGCCTGTCAGTCGGCCCCTGCCCCACCAATCAACCTTAGATCGGCATGCTCATGATCTGCTCGTAAGACTGGATCACCCGGTCCCTGATCGTCACAATGCTTTCAATCGCGAATTCGGTCTGACTCAGGGCCGTCACCATGTCGACCACATTGGCCTTGCCGTTGACCATGTCGATGGCCATCCGGTCCGCGGCACGGCCATTATCGACCACGCCCTGCACCGATTGCGCCAGAATCTGGGCGAAATCGCCACCCGGCTGCCCGGTTGCCGAGCCCAGTTGCGCGCCTGGCTGGGCGGCCTGCGAAAGCATGCGGCTCGCCGCATCGCCGAGCGAAGCCATGGCGGAGGGGTCGGCGGCCCGCGTCTCGACGACGCCCTGCACCGATTGAGCCAGCATCTGAGCAAAGTTCGGACCCGATGCGACGCCTGCGATTGCGGTTTCGGCTTCGGGACGGAAAGGCTGGGTCGCAAGGCGGCTGGCATTGCCATAGGCCGTCGCGGCGATGTTGAACGGCGTCGAGGCCATCGGGGTGAACTCCTAAGGATCAGCCGCGCAGGATGTCGAGCGTCTGCCCGAGCATCTGGCGAGAAATGGAAACCACATTGAGGTTGGCCTCATAGCTGCGCTGGGCCTCGCGCATGTCCATCGTCTCGATCAGCGTGTTGACGTTGGGATATTGGACATAGCCGTTCTGGTCGGCTGCCGGATGACCCGGTTCATAGCGGTTGTTGAAGTCGGACTGGTCGAGGGCCAGCTTGCCCATTGTCACGACGCGCCCGCCAAGCTCCTGGTTCATCACCGTTTCAAAGGTCGGAACGCGACGGCGATAGGGCTCGCCCCCGGCCGTCGTTGCGGTGGAATCGGCGTTGGCGATGTTTTCGGCGATGATCCGCATGCGGGCGGACTGGGCGTGCAGGCCTGTCGCAGCAATGCCGATAGAGGTATTGAAATCCATGCTCCAGGTCCTTCCTTAAGCTGTCTTGCCGAGCGCGGTGCGCAGGATCTTCACCGACTTCTGGTAAAGCGAGGTCGCGGCCTGGTAATCCATCATATTGGTGGTCACCTTCATCATCTCGTCCTCGAGCGTGATGCCGTTACCCTTTGGCGTCACTTCGAAATTCACCATTCTCTGGTCAGCAAAGCTGGTATTGCCGCCGATCGAGGTGGAATAGTGCTTGGGCTGGGTCACCCGGGTCGACACCGGCTGGCTCGTCACCACGGTGAACCGGTCCTCGAAGCTGTACTGCTTGAGGTCCCTGCCCTTGAAGCCGGGATTGTCGGCATTGGCGACGTTCTCGGCCAAGACGCCTTGCCGGGCCTGATGCCAGCGCATCTTGTCCGTCAATGCCGCAAACACCGGCATGTCCATCAGCCCCATTCTCGCCACCCCTTGAGTCCAGCTATCTGGGCAAATCCTGCCCATTTGTGGTTAAAGAAGCGTTAATCGAGCAGTCATACTGTCCTAATATGCCTCGCATAATGCAGTCCGGCCGGTTTGACTGGGCAGAAAATGCCCGCCAGAATCACCCAAGTCTTCTGTGGAGTTAGAATCAGTGAACTTTCTCACCAGCCTGTTCGGCGGCACCGAAAATGCGCTTCTCACCGCATTGTTCGCCCTCGGGATCGTGCTCGTCCTCATCGTCCTGGGCGTCTGGCTGCTCAAGCTGGTGTTCCGCGTGTCCAGCAATGGCGTGCGCGGGCGCAATCGGCGCCTCGGCATTGTTGATAGCCTGGTTCTGGATCAGAAGCGGCAATTGCTGATGGTGCGCCGCGACGATGTGGAACATCTGATTCTGGTCGGCGGCCCGCAGGATGTGGTGATCGAAAGCGGCATCGTTCCGCCCGAAGAGACCGCTACCCAGCCCACGCGCCGCCAGATGCCTATCGCTAATGGACGCCGCCCATCGCAGACAAGCGAGCCCAAGGTCGCCATCCCCCCGGCAAGCGCGGCAGCCGGTCATGGCGCCGCCATCGATCGGGCGCGCGAAGCCAATCGCACCAGGGAACCCGCGCCCCGTTCGCTCCGCCACACGGGCCTCCTGCGTCCGGTCGGCAATCCCGATGCTGCTCCAGCAGTGCATAGCGCCGACATTTCGCCCGCGCACTACGCCGACTCAGTTAATGAGGAAACAACAAAGCTGGCCAATGAAGGCGCAGGGCGTGACCACGATACCCCAAGCGAAGCCAATCGAAACTGACGCGAAGCCCAGGCGCCTCGGCAAAGGCGCCATAGCCGGGCTCTGCCTCGCCGTTGGCCTCAGCCTTCTCGCGACCGGCCTTGCGCATGCGCAGGATCTCTCGATCGGCTTTGGCGACGATACGGCGATTACCGAGCGCGCCATTCAGCTTATCGGCCTCATCACCGTCCTGTCGCTGGCCCCGTCGATCCTCGTCATGGTCACGAGCTTCACGCGCATCGTGGTCGTGCTCTCGCTTCTGCGCACGGCCATCGGTCTGCAGACCGCCCCGCCCAATTCGGTGATGATCTCGCTGGCGCTGTTTCTGACCTTCTTCATCATGCAGCCCACGCTGCAGCAAAGCTACGACAACGGCATCGCGCCGGTGCTTGCGGGCGAACTCGAAATTTCCGAGGCCTTTGAACCGACCACCGCGCCGCTCCACGCCTTCATGCGCGCCAATGTCCGCGAGCAGGACCTGCAGCTTTTCTACGATCTCACCGAAGCCGATATTCCGGCCACGCCCGAAGCCATCCCGCTCCAGCTGCTGATCCCGGCCTTCCTCATTTCCGAGCTGCGCCGCGCCTTCGAAATCGGCTTCCTGCTGTTTCTGCCCTTTGTCATCATCGACATGGTGGTGGCCTCGGTCCTGATGAGCATGGGCATGATGATGCTTCCGCCCGTGGTCATCTCCCTGCCGTTCAAGCTGATCTTCTTCGTCCTCGTGGACGGCTGGTATCTTGTCGTCGGCTCACTGGTCCGAAGTTTCACGGCTTAGCCCACTGTCACCGTCATCGTCCCCTTCGCCGCCGTCACCACCCGGCCTGTCCGGGTGGTCCATGCCGCCAACGATCTCGGGTCGCCACAGAGGGGGCAAAGACGTAGCGCCACCCTACTCAGTCAGCGCCGCAACATCGCCCGGGGCCTCGTCGCCGGCCGAAACCGGCGTCAGCGCCCCCTGCCCCTCATAGGTTTCCCGATAAGCCGCAAGAAAGGTCTCGAGCCCGTCGACCGAAGCGATCTGCGCCGCAACCTGGCGGAACTCGGTGCTGTTGGCCTGCACCGGACCGGTGATGTAGTCGAACATCGGCCATTCCGGGGAAGCCACCATGGCATCGGCATATTTGCTGCGCAGGCGCGCCAGTCCGCTTGGGTCATTGGTCATCACATAGCCGACCCCGGCCTGCAGCAGGGCCATGCGCGCGGGCTTTGCAAGCGGAACGCCCGCTGGCGAACTGCCATAAAGCGCTTCGATCATCTGCCCTGCCTGCGCATAGCGCTTGGCGCTCCAATGCGCGTCGATGCGCATCAGCTCAACATCCTGCCCGCTCATGTCGCGCAGAAGATCAAGCGCCAGCTGGTCGCGGCCACCGTCGAGCATCGCGCGTGCTTCAAGAATTCGCCTCTGGCGCGTCAGCGATTCCGGCAGATCCGGCAGCCTCGTGTCGATCAGCACGCGCATGGCTTCGGCCGGCTTGTGCTCGGCCAGATAGATCACCGCAAGATCCGAGGCGACCTGGGTGCGCGCCACTCCGCGCAGGCGGTTATCGAGCTGATACTGCAACAGTTCTGCAGCCTGCGGCAGCAAATCTACCCGCACCAGCCGGCGCGCCAGATTGCGGATCATTTCGTCGCCGCGGGCGCCCGGCGGCGTCAGCTGCTGGAAATCGTAGTAGATGCTCAGCGCCTCGACCGGGCCGACGGAATCGGCCAGTCCGTTGAGGAACAGGTCGTTGAACATGCCCTGCGCACGGTCGCTCAGTGCCTGAACCTGGTTGCTCTCGGGATCGCTGGCTACCGCCGCCATCACCGATTCGAAACCCTGCCGATACTGCCCCTGTCGGAAATAGAGATCGGCCAGCATGCCCTGCATCGAGGCTTCCAGCGCATCGCCCCGCCAGAGCAGCGCTTCGGCCGCAAGGGTCTGCGCCCCGCGCGCCACATCGAGCCGCCCTTCCTGATCGAGAATTTGCAGGGTCCGGTACACCGCCTCGGCCCGCCACTGGCGCTGTTCCGAGGCGATCACCTGCCCATAGGTGTCGACCGCTGATTGCAGACGCCCTTCGGCCTCCGCGATGCGCCCCGAAAGCAGGTTGAATTCGGCAACCTGGTTCTCCGAAAGCGAAGCAAAGACCACGTCGCCGATCATCTCCCGCGCCTGATCCGCATAGTGCTCCTCGACGGCAGCACGGGTTGCCGCGAGAAGAAACATCTCGCGCGCCCAGGGCGCATAAGTGTCGATGATCGAATAGGCCTGGATCGCGTCGGCCCGTGCACCGCGGAAGTCGCCGTTGTGCGATCGGGCAATCGCCCGCCAGAACAGCGCATCGATATCCTGATCCAGCGCCGCCTGATCAAGATGCACGAGCGCGTCGCGCGGCCGTCCGGCGACGATGCTGGCGACAGCTCCGCTGAGATGCACCTTGTTGAGCAGGTCCTCGTTGCGCACCGTGCTTTCCATTACCCGCAGGATGCCGATGGCCTCATGCGCAAGTCCATTGGCGGTCAGGTAATTGGCGAGATCGAGCCGGGCGGCGTCGCGGGCCCGCCCCTCGCTTGCCGCAGCCGCCGTCTCCAGCTTTCCGCGCTCGGCGCTGAAGAGACCCGGATTGGGCTGCACCAGCGGATCGAAATCGATGAAGCTGGCGCGCTGGCTCGGCACCATGGAGGAGAGGTCCTGCCGCAGGGTGTCGGTCGAAGACACCTGCAACCCATCGTGAACCGAAATCACCGCCTCGGCATTGTCGAGCGCTACCTCAAGATGCTCGGCCTTGGGCCGCACCACCAGACCATGCACACTCTGCATGGCGGTGAAATCGACATAGTCGAGCGATCGGGTGATGCCGCGCGCAGGCGGATAGGCCGTCACGACCTTGAGCGTATCGCCCACCAGTGGATCCTGAAAATCATGGACCCGGCCGGGTCGCACCACATCGGCGACCATCTCGAATTCGCCGCGCATGTCGCGACGGCGGTTGAGCGCCATGGGCTCGGTCGGCGCCATCATTACATCGCCCAGCGACAGCACCCAGGCTTGGCCTTCCGAGCCGAGCGTGGCGAGACGATCCTGCGCCAGATCGATCCGCACCACCTGCGTATTGCCCGAAGTGTTGGCGACAAACTCGCGCGAAATCACCGAGAGATCCTTGAGATCGTCGGGAACGCGGATGCCGCTGAGCGTGTCGAACACCATCCACACCGAGTCGCCCCGCCGGAACACGGCTGCCGGGGTATCCTGCTCGAAGGGGAACACTACGCGCACCGTGCTGCCGAGCATGGTGACGAATGGCGTGATTTCCGAGGGCGCAACCGCATCGAGCGGCGCTAGGGCACGGGCAGCGCTTGTAACCTCTCCCCCCTCGTTGTGGGACACCGCAGGCAGCCCTGCAGCGAGCGATGCCGCTGCGATCTGTGGCAGTTCTCGACCCTCGAGATCGATATCGAGCACATATTGCCCGGGCCCTGTTGCGAAAAAGCGCGGCGTCACGCCCTTGGCAAAGCGCAGGCCTACTTCGCTCCCATCGGCCGTAACCGTGTTCTTCACCGACACAATTTCGGCCGGCAGCGCCGTTTCGAGTTCGCGCAGGTCGATATCTACGGGCCACTCGAAGTCGAGCGCACCCTGTTCGCCAGTCTGCTCGAATACGCCTGCAGTGGGGATGGTCCAGTCGAACTGAAGGCGCAGGAAGGTTGGATTATGCCCGATGCGCAGGCTCGCCCTTGGGTTTTCTTCGGCCACCACGCGCGCCTTGCGCGCCTGGTCCGCACGCAGGGCCACCCGTGCCCGCTTTTGCTCCATCTCCGCAATCACGTCCGGCGGCAGCGCCGGCGGCGGCCCCTGCCAGTCCGGCGGCAGCAGGTCGATAAACAGCTTGGTGCCGGCTTCGGTGCGATTGAAGTTGAGGGTCGTGCGCAATCCCATGCGCAGCCCCGTCCCATTGGGATCGATCCGCGCCACCGAAAGATATTCGGGCATGATGGCCGTGACATCGGGCAGCACCATCGACACCGGCTCGGCAAAGTCGAGCGACAACACGCCATTGCTCATGCGCATGGCATATTCGGGCATCTCGTCAAGATCGGGAAAACTCACCACCACCCGGCCGAAGCCGTCTTCCTGTGTGGCAAAAAACTGGGCCTGCTCCTGCGCGGCCGCCATAGCCACCGAGAGCGACAACACGCTCGCCGAGAGAAAGGCGGCGGCCAGACGGTTCCGAGGCCGGAGCCAACCCTTGTTGAACGTGACTTTCACGGCTTCACCTGCCCGACGCAAACCGCATTTCCCCTAGAACCCTTCTGGGTTCGAAATGACGGTGACTAGAACTGACCCCAGCCTAGTCGGGCATGCTTAACACCCGATTACAGGCGGGCGCCCTGCGCGGTGAATTCGGCAAGGAGAAAAGAAAAAGGCCCGCAGTTTCAACGCTGCGGGCCTGTTTGTTGACTCACTGCCCGACGATCTGGGGCAGCGCTGCAAGATCGGCCGCGCCCATCCTTTCCGGATTCTCGCTGGTCTCTGCTGCGAGTCGCACCGTCAGCTCCTGCGCCCGCGCCGTGCTCATGGCCGCTAGGATCGGCGCCATCTTGCGCGGCGGCATCATCTTGGCCACTCGAACCAGCACATCGATCTCGAGCGCGTCGAAAATGCTGGCGGCATCCTTGGGCTTCATCGTCTGATACATCGACACAATCGAGGTGAACTGCTCCTCTTCGAGCCGCTTGCGCTCTTCCACGAGCGTTGCGATCTGCGCTTCGAGCGCTGCCAGCGTCGAGGTCCGCTCGTCGACCCGCTTTTCCGCGGCATCGATCAGCGAGGCCCGCATTGCCAGTTCCTGCTCGTAGGATTCGAGTTCGCCGCGGCGCGCGGCCAGGCGATCGAGCAGCACCTGCTCGGTCAGCGTAGGGTCGCTCGCCCCGATCTCGACATTGCCGGCCGGCGTTGCCATCTGCGGACGCGCATCGAGCAGCGGCGGACAATCCCCCGCCATCACCGTCAGCTGCCCGGCTTCACTGCCCTCACCCACCGGACGCGGCGCACAGGCATTGAATTCGGCGACCGGATTGCTGCCGCCATGCCCGCCACCATGTTCAGGCGCATCGTGTCCGGCTTCCGCAGCTTCTTCACCATCCCCCGCATCCGCGGGCGCACCATGCCCGCCGCTAGCCGGCGCCCCGTGGCCACCATCTGCCGCCTGTTCCCCGAGCGTTGGGGTCGTATTGGCAAGCGTCGGCGCGGCATCGGAAAGGGTCGGCTGCTGCAGCGTCGTCGTGGCCGAGGGCTGGGCCGCTTCGCCATGCCCGCCACCGCCGCCACCTCCGGCCGCCAGAGCCTGGCTAGGGCCGGAGAGCACATAGTGACCCTGCGTCACGAGGCCGAACACCTTGAGCACCAGAAGTGCCCCGATCAGCAGAATGACGACGGGAAGCAGGCGAACGCGAGTCACGCGGCAACTCCACGGCTACGCACATGGGCGGAAAGCTGTTCGAGCGCCGCACGCACCTTGTTCGGCTCGCGCACCAGCGTATCGGTCGTATTGGCGGCCGAGATCATCGGCTGACCGGCCGGTGCCTGGCGCGCCGCATTGGTCACGCGTACGATCCGCTGCATCAGCGTCGTGCCGGCATTGACGTGATTGGCAAGCTCCACCCCGAAACGCTCGGCCTCTTCGAGCCGCACGCTCAGTGTCATGTCCGCCTCGATGGCGGTGGCCTTGAGTTCCTTGATCGCCTGATTGGCAAGATTGGTGGCGGTGACGAGGTCGCCCACCATCAGCCGCAGCGCTTCCCGATCGGCATGCAGGCGCGCCAGACGCCGGTTCAGGATCACGCAATATCCCAGGGTCAGCGCCATGAGAACGGCGACTGCGCCCTCAATGAACAATCCCATCGACAAACCAAACATCAACGACCTTCCATGGATTCATCAATTGCCTCGAAGGCCGCCATCGTGACCTTGGGAGGATTCAGCGGGCGCTCGACCCGCACAGATACGTAATTTCCGATATGGCCCATCGTGGCCTCGGTCAGATCGACATCGCCGCAGCGCAAGAGGATCGGATCGCTCGGCGAACGTTCGAACATCACGGTATCACCCGGCTTGAGCGCCAGGAGACGCGACAGCGGCAATTCCTGCTCGTGCAACACCGCCTCGATCTGCACGTCGGCCTGGTAGATCTCGGTGGCCAGATGCCCTTCCCAGATGGGATCGCGACCGAATTTTTCACCCATGAACATCTGCAGCAGCAGTTCACGGATCGGCTCGATGGTGGCGTAGGGCAAGAGAATTTCGATCTTGCCGCCGCGATCGTCCATCTCGATGCGCAGCTCGATCAGGATCGCCGCATTGTTAGGCCGCGAGATCGCGGCGAAGCGCGGATTGGTTTCCATGCGCTCGAGCTTGAAATTGACTGTGGTCACCGGCTCGAAGGCACGCTGGGTGTCTTCGAGGATGACCTCGATCAGGCGCTGCGCCAGCGCCAGCTCGATCGTCGTATACGGGCGGCCTTCGACCCGCACATTGACACCCGAGCGGCGGCCGCCGAGCAGCACGTCGATCATCGAATAGATCAGGTTGCTGTCGACGGTGAGAAGTCCATAATTCTCCCATTCCTCGGCCTTGATGACCGAGAGAATGGCCGGCAGCGGAATGGAATTAAGATAGTCGCCAAACCGCACCGAGGAGATGGAGTCGAGCGAGACTTCCACATTGTCGGAGGTGAAATTGCGCAGCGAGGTCGTGGCAAGGCGCACCAGGCGGTCGAAGACGATCTCGAGCATCGGCAGACGCTCGTAGCTGACCAGCGCAGAATTGATCAGCGCCTGCACGCCGCTCAGTTCCACCCCACCTGCCGCCGTCTCATCGAACCCGAAGAGATTGTCGATTTCATTCTGGTTCAGCACGCGGTCTGCCCCGCCATCGGCGGCGGCATCCTGGCTGGCCTTGAGCATTGCAGCCCAGTCTTCCTCGCCATCTCCATCCGGGATGTTGAAGGAGGATCCGGCGGCATCGAGATCGTCGAGGCCCCAGTCTTCCGAAAGCTTGTCTTGATCGGTCGGTCCGGCCATCACTGCACCAGGATTTCCTTGAAGAGAATGCTTTCGATCCGGGCGGGATAGACGGCCAGGTTCACGCGGCGCAGCAATTCTTCCTTGAGCCGGTATACCCCGGCAGAGCCTTCGAGGTCGGATTTGCGCAGTTCGCGCATATAGACCTGAAAGGCATCGACAACCTTGGCCAGCCTGGGCTGGATTTCAGTCATCATGTGTTCGTCGGCAACTTCCAGCGCCACGGTCAGCTTCATGTAGTTCTGCTGGCCGTTCTCGCTGTTGAGGTTCACCATCATCGGCTCGAGATTGAAGATGAACGTGTCGGCAACCGGCCCGGCGCCGTGTTCGCCGCCATGCTCAGCCGCTGCGCCATGCGCTTCGGTGGCAGCCGGCTGGGCGCCGCCCGAAGAGGACATGAAGAAGAACAGGGCGCCACCGCCAAGCAGGACCACTGCGGCTGCGGCACCACCGATGATAAAGAGCTTTTTGGAGCCCTTCTTGGCTGGCGCCTCGCCACCAATTTCTGCTTCCGTCGCCATGCGAACCCCACCAGATGCACGTATCGCGACCAGACGATTCCGGCCGCGTGTCCACCTAATGCCATCTTGGTTAATGCTTGGTTACTTTTGACCCCAACCCGGCAACTTCTGCCGGGCAGCATTTGCCGCAGAACCAAAATGGCATTCGGCGAATTCCGCCGAGCCTCGCAGCTAACCCGTTGAATTTGCAAGCTCCATGCATCTGGCACGGTTTCTGCAATTTGGGAGGCGAGGCGGCAGGCTTGGGGAAGTCAGCCATCTCGGGGATACCAAACCGGGGATCGCAATGATCGAAAATGCACAACTGATCGGCCTGTCGCGCCAGATGGCCTTGCAGCGTCAAATGGACATGGTGGCGAACAACATCGCCAACATCAACACCACCGGCTTCAAGGCTGAGCAACTGCTGTTCGAAGAGTACAAGATGCCCGTGGCAAGCCACGGCGACTTTTCAGGTGAAGACCGCGCTCTCTCCTATGTGCAGGACTGGGCAAGCGTTCAGGATTTCACCGATGGCGCCATGGTCCAGACCGATGCGCCCCTCGATGTTGCGATCGCAGGTGAAGGCTTCTTTGTCGTTCAGACCGCGGGCGGCGAACGCTGGACCCGCGCCGGCGCCTTTCAGCTGAACAACGAAGGCACCCTCGTCGATCTCTCCGGCAATCCGGTCCTCGGCGAAGGTGGACCAATCCAGTTCGGCCCCGAAGAAACCGATATCCGCATTTCCGCCGATGGCGCGATTTCCTCCAACGAAGGCGCCAAGGGTCGCCTGCGCGTGGTCGAGTTCGCCGAGCCTCAGGCTTTGGTGCGCGAGGGCAACAATCTGTTCTCCGGCGGCACCCCTGCCCCGGCTACCAATTCGCGCGTGCTTCAGGGCTTCACCGAGCGCTCCAATGTCTCGGGCGTTGCCGAGATGGCCGAAATGATCCGCGTCACCCGCGCCTACGAATCGATCGCCTCGCTGGGCCAGAAGCAGGACGACATGCGTCGCGATGCCATCAAGCGCCTCGGCTCCATGAACGCCTGACATTGAGGACCAGCCATGAAAGCTCTCTATATCGCATCGACTGGCATGAGCGCGCAGGAACGCAATGTCGAAGTCATCTCCAACAATATCGCCAACATGCGCACGCCCGGCTTCAAGCGCCAGCGTGCCGAGTTTGAAGACCTTCTTTATCAGCAGATCTCCCGCGCCGGCTCCCAGACTTCGGATCAGGGCACCCTGGTGCCTGCCGGTCTTGAGATCGGCTCGGGCGTGCGCACCGTCGCAACCCCGCGCGTCATGAGCCAGGGCGCTGCCAACGTCACCGAGCGCGAACTCGACGTCGCCATCCGTGGCGAAGGCTTCTTCATGATCGACCTGCCCGATGGCCGCACCGCCTATACGCGTGACGGCTCCTTCGAGCGCAGCGCCGATGGCATGCTGGTCAACTCGAGCGGCTTTGAAGTCTCGGGCGGCATCGCCATTCCGGGCGACGCCAAATCCATCTCCATCTCGCCCGATGGCACTGTGGAAGCCTTTATCGGCAACGACACCGAACCCACCCAGGTCGGCCAGCTTCAGTTGGCCCGCTTTGTCAACAAGTCAGGCCTTGAATCGATGGGAGACAATCTCTTCCTTGAAACGCCGGCCAGCGGCCCTGCCCAGGTGGGCGTGCCCAACACCGATGGCACCGGCAACCTGCTGCAGAACTATCTGGAAATGGCCAACGTCAACTCGGTGACCGAAATTGCCGATCTGATCGCCGCCCAGCGCGCCTACGAGATGAACGCCCGCGTGATCTCTGGCGCCGACCAGATGATGCAGGCCACGAGCCAGCTCCGCTGATAGGAGGCGCAGGTGACCCTCTTTCACAAACTCGCAATGGTCAGCGCATTTGCGCTCACCGCAGCCGGCGCCGAGGCAGCCCCGGTCCTGCGCGGCGACATCACCGTGCTCAACACGGTTGTCACCGTTGCCGATATGTTCGACGAGGCCGGTGCATTGGCTGAAAAGCCGATCTTCTCAGCCCCCGCTCCTGGCACCACGGGCACGGTCGATCTCGCCAGCATCCGCGCCGCCGCTGCCCGCGTTGGTATCGTTAGCTTCGAAGCCAATGGCCTATCGGCCATCAACGTCACCCGGGCCGGCGCAACCGTCGACGAAAGAACGCTGACCGGCCTGATCCTCTCCGATCTTTCCGGTCGCGGGCTCATGGGTCCGGGCGTCAACGCCACCGTGCGTTTCTCCCGCTTTATCGATCCTGTGCAGGTTGCAACCAGTGGCGTTGCCGTCCGCCTCGACCAGCTGCGCTATGCTTCCGGCGGCCGAGACTTCACGGCCCGCTTCGTCCTGGCCGGTCAGAACCGCGTACTCGATCTCTCCGGCACCATCGACATGACCGTGGACATGCCGCACCTCGCTGCAAATATGCCAGCCGGCACAATCCTCCTGCCCGAGCACGTGGTGATGCGTCCGGTTCCGGCCAGCCAGGCCGATGCCTTTGGCTATGTGCCGCTCGATCAGCTGGTCGGTATGTCGCTCAACCGCCAGAGCCGCGAAGGCATGCTCTTGCGCGCCAGCGACATCAGCCCGCCGCTCGCCGTCTCCAAGAACGAGCTGGTGACCATCATCTACCGGCGCGGCCCCATGACCCTCACCGTCAAGGGTCAGGCCATCACCAGCGCCAGCCGCGGCGCCGGTCTTCAGGTTCTCAATCTCGCTTCCAAGCGCGTCATCACTGCAACGGCAGTAGCGCCGGGCACGGTCGAAGTGACCAGTGGCTCCGTGTCGCTCGCCGGCCTCTAATCGGGAAACCCCGCCATGAACACCTTCAAGATCGCTTCTGTTCTCGTCCTCGCCGCCGCCCTCGCCGGCTGCAACACCATGGATCGCCTCGCCAATGTCGGCAATGCGCCACCGCTGACCCAGATCCAGGATCCGACCACCCTCGCTGGATACCAGCCTGTCCGTATGCCGATGCCGGCTCCGATCGCTGACACCTACCAGGCCAATTCGCTCTACCGCACCTCGGCCAAGGGCTTCTTCAAGGATGAACGCGCCCATCGCGTCGGCGACATCCTCACGGTCAAGGTTACGGTCAGCGACAGCGCCAAGATCAGCAACTCCACCCAGCGGAACCGCGCCTCGTCCAACTCCGCCGGCATGGGCGGCATCTTCGGCGCAGCCGTCACCAATGTCTCGGGTGGCAGCATCGACCCCTCGGCCGCCATCGACTTCACCTCCGGCATCAACGACGCTGGCGCAGGTTCGGTCAACCGCTCCGAAGCGCTCGAAACCTCCGTCGCCGCCGTCATCACCCAGGTCCTGCCCAATGGCAATCTCGTGATCGAAGGCCGCCAGGAAGTCCGCGTTAATTTCGAAGTGCGCGACCTGATCGTCTCCGGCATCGTCCGCCCATCCGATATCCAGGCCAACAACACCATCGCCTCCACCAAGATCGCCGAAGCGCGCATCTCCTATGGCGGCCGCGGCCAGATCACCGATGTGCAGCAGCCGCGTTATGGCCAGCAGGTGCTCGACGCTATCCTGCCCTTCTAAGGCTTGACCCATTCGACGGCGCTCATGTCCCCAAAAGGGCGCCGTCGCTCCCCGGGGCAGATCCAGGAGAGATCGCCCCGGCCGATCGGCAGAAGCCATGCGGCCACCCCACGAGGCGCAGCTCCCCGGCTGCGCCTCTGTCTATTTGGCGACAACTCGGCCGGAATGCTAACCATTAGTTAGCATTTGCGCGTCCAATATTGTCATGTTGATGCAAAGTGGCTGGTCCGGAGCGGTACGTCGAAGAGGCCACTCTCACCGCATCCGGACCAACCGCCCTACGGGACTCAGGAGTTGCGGCGGACCTGAGATAAGCCGTAGGGAGCTCTGAAACTGCATGGGGCCAGGCCCGCACCGTCTGGAATTCAGACTACTCCCAACGGGTTGAAACACAAGAAAATCCAACACCTGCCAGGCGGTAACCGTCTGTTAATCATAACGGATAACCCTAACATCTCGCATTTTACTAAGCGGCGTCCAGGATCACCCTGTTCCGCCCTTCGCGCTTGGCACGATAAAGCGCCACATCGGCCCGCTTGATCAGCGTTTCCGGCGTGTCCGCTTCGATCTCGTTAAACGAAACACCCACCGACACGGTCACGGCCAAAGGCCGCATACCACGGATTTCAAAAGGCTTTTCTGCAATCGCCTGCCGCACTCGCTCCGCCACGAGTTCGGCGCTGTTCACATCGGTGTCGGGCATCAGCACCACGAACTCCTCGCCGCCGAACCGGCAGGCCAGATCCACCCCGCGAATATTACGCTTCACCCGCGCCGAGAACTCTCTGAGCACCACATCGCCCACATCGTGGCCATGCGTATCATTGACCGCCTTGAAGTGGTCGATATCGAGGATCATCACCGCCAGGGCCTTCTCCTGCTCCTGAGCTTTCCCCAGTAACACGTTGAGATGCCTGTCGAAATACCGGCGATTATAGAGCCCGGTCAGATCGTCCGTCACCGCCAGCGCGATCGAATGATTGACGCTTTCCCGCAGCTCCATGGCATAGCGATGCCGCCGGATCTGCGTTCGCACTCGCGCCATCAGCTCGTTGCGCTCGATCGGCCGGGAAATGAAATCATTGACCCCCAGATCCAGCGCTCGAACCACCCGCGGCTTGTCGCCTTCATCAGCCATCAGGATGATCGGCAGGTTGCGCGAATGATCAACGGTCCGGATCTGCGAACACACCCGCAGCGCATCGAAATCTCCAAGCGCCATGCTGACAAGCGCCAGCTCATAGCGTCCGCCTGAAACCTGGAACACCGCATCGGCCGGATCGGTCAGCACATCTATTTTATGCTCCGCTGACAGATAGCCTTGCACGCGCTCGGCATGGCGCCGGTCGCTGTCGATGACCAGCACCGACCCGCCACTCGTCGAAATCGAATCCATCGCCCGCATGGCGTCTTCGATCGCCAGCTGCTGGCCGGTCAGCGCCCTGGCGCGCAACTCATCGGTCAACGACTTGAGCCGCGCCAGGCTCTTGACCCGCGCCATCAGCTGCATGTCGTCGACGGGCTTGGTCAGAAAGTCGTCGGCCCCAGCATCGAGCCCCTTCACCCGGTCAGAAGGCTGGTCGAGCGCCGTTACCATCACCACGGGAATATGATGCGTTCGCGGGTTGGACTTGAGCCTGCGGCAGACTTCAAAACCGTCCATGCCCGGCATCATCACGTCCAGAAGCACGATGTCGATTTCCGCGCCCTGGCAGATGTCGAGCGCTTCGGGGCCCGAGCTGGCAGTCACGACTTCAAAATATTCCGCCGTGAGCCGCGCTTCGAGCAGCCGAACATTCGTCGGAATGTCGTCGACAATCAACACGCGCGCGGTCACGTCACTTCTCCCCGGTCACCCCAACCCGCGCGGAAGCAGCGGGCTCAGCGCAGATCTGCGCTCCAGCCTTCAGGCCGGGCCAATGTAGCGGGCAATGGTTTCCAGAAAGTGAGATACCGAAATTGGTTTGCTGATGTAACCTTCGCACCCGCCTTGCAAAATGCGCTCCTCGTCACCCTTCATGGCGAAGGCTGTGACGGCAATGACAGGGATATGGGCCAGTTGCTCGTCATCCTTGAGCCACTTGGTCACCACTAGCCCCGAAACCTCGGGCAATTGGATATCCATCAGGATCAGGTCGGGCATGTGGGCACGCGCGAGGTCTAGCGCCTCAAGCCCATTGCGCGTCTGGATGACCCGATAGCCGCGGGATTCGAGCAGATCGTTGAAGAGCTTCATGTTCAGCTCGTTGTCTTCCACGATCATCACAGTCTTGGGCATGGGTCCTCACTTGCGTACCCGCTTCAAATGCTGCCAAGCCTTGGCAACATCACCGTGGCATTTCGCTTTGCCGCACTATTGCGGTACCATTGAAACCGTTACAAAACCTCAAATGAGACCTGCCTTGCCCCAAGCCAAGCCCTCCGAGCTGGAACTCTCCCATGTTGCCGATGCCTGCCTCGGCCACCTGGCAGAGAATCCCGACGAACTCCTGGCGTTCATGCAACAGGCTGGCTTCGATCCGCAGTCGCTTCGCGCTTCCCTGGGCACGCGCCGCCTTCAGACTGGTCTTATCGATTACTTTGCAGCGAATGAGCCGCTCCTGCTTGCGCTCTGTGCCAATAGTGGCATGAGCCCGGAAAGCGTCATGCGTCTATGGCATAAACTCAATCCGGGGGGCTGAGGTTCAGTCATGGACTGGCTTTGCCGCGATTGCCTGGCTTCCGGGACTGCTAGCGCCGAACCGCGCCGCTGCCCGAGTTGCGGATCTCCGCGCATTCGCAGCCATGAGGAACTATTCGCCCTTTCGATCGCCCATGTTGATTGCGATGCCTTTTATGCCTCGGTCGAAAAACGCGACGATCCTAGCCTTCGCGACCGGCCGCTGATCATCGGTGGCGGCACGCGCGGCGTGGTTTCCACCTGCTGCTACATCGCCCGCCAGTCCGGCGTCCGCTCCGCGATGCCCATGTTCAAGGCGCGCGACCTGTGCCCCGATGCAGTGATCATCAAGCCGGACATGGCCAAATATGTTGAGGTCAGCCGCCAGATCCGACGCCACATGGATGCGCTGACCCCACTGGTCGAGCCCATATCCATAGACGAGGCGTTCCTCGATCTGACCGGAACGGCAAGGGTGCACAAGGCACATCCAGCCGTCGCACTTGCCCGTTTCGCGCGAACCGTCGAACAGGATATCGGCGTCACCATTTCGGTGGGTCTGAGCCATAACAAGTTTCTCGCCAAGGTCGCATCCGACCTAGACAAGCCGCGGGGATTTGCGGTGATCGGTGCGGCTGAAACCCTTGATTTTCTTGCGCCGAGGCCGATCAGCCTCATCTACGGCGTCGGCAAGGTCTTCTCCGAAACCCTCAAGAAGGATGGCTATCATACGATCGGTCAACTGCAGCAGGAAGACCCGATCCGCCTCATGAGGCTTTACGGGGAATCAGGCGCGCGCCTCGCCCGCCTCTCTCAGGGTCAGGACAGCCGTCGCGTCTCGACTGACGGCGAGATGAAGACCGTGTCATCCGAAACGACATTCAACCGCGACCTGGCTACGCTGGAGGAACTCTCCACCGAGCTCCTCAAATGCTGCGAGCGCCTGTCCGAGAGGCTCAAAGCCAAATCCCTTGTGGGCGACACAGTGACGCTCAAGCTCAAAACTGCCGGATTTCGGTTGCGCACGCGCGCCCGACACCTGATGATGCCGACACAGCTGGCGAACGTCATATACGAGGCCGGACTGAGCCTGTTGCAGCGCGAAGCCGATGGCACACCGTTCCGCCTGATCGGCATCGGCATATCAGGCCTTGAGGCGGCAGACGGCTCCGACCCGATGGACCTGCTGGAGCCGCAAGTGGCGCGCAAGGCCGCTGCGGAACGCGCCATGGATCGCGTTCGCTCCCGTTTCGGGCGCACGGCTGTGGTTCGTGGCAAACTCTATACCAGCCGGCCTGAGTCGCACTCGGCGCCGGCCTCCGAAGAAGAAGCAGAAGACCTGGAAGGCAAGACGAGATGACCGATCCGATCGAAAAGCTCCGCGAATATGGCTATGAACTGCCCGCGCCCAAGGCGCCGGTCGCCAGCTATGTGCCGGTGACCCGCAGCGGCAACCTGATCTATGTGTCCGGCCAGATTTCGAGCAACGAGGCTGGCGTGGTGCAGGGCCGGCTGGGCGAGACCATGAATGTCGTGCAGGGCGGCAATGCCGCAGAACTCTGCGCCGTCAACATCATGGCACAGATCGTCCACTCGGCCGGAATTGCCCTGTCCGACATCAAGCAGGTGCTCAAGCTCACCGTGCTTGTCTGTTCCGATCCGGAATTCACCGAGCAACACCTGGTCGCCAATGGCGCATCGAATCTCTTCGTTACCGTTCTCGGCGACAAGGGCAAACACGCCCGCGCCGCCTTCGGCGTCACCTCCCTGCCCCTCGGCGCTGCGGTGGAAATCGACGCGGTAATTGAAGTGTAGTTTCGGGCCAAAGGAGAAGACCCCTCCCGCCAAGGCGGGGTGCTTTGGACCAGTAGCCGGGACGGTGATAGCCCCCGTTCAGTCTGGTCCCTCGGCCCCTCTGGGGAGTGGGCGAGTGCAAGGGGCGTCTACCGCCCTTACCAACTGTAATCTCTTCGTCACACAGCTGTGCGACCCCCTCGGCTCCAATTCTCGAGCAGCACGCCAATGACCGAACCCCTCTTCCCTCGTCCCGTCGCCCACCGGGGTCTGCACGATCGCGGTAAGGGTGTCGTCGAAAACAGCGCCTCCGCCTTTGCCGCGGCTATCGAGGGCAAGTTCGCGATCGAGTGCGACCTGCAACTGACCCGCGACGGCCATGCGGTCGTCTTCCACGACGACACGCTCGAGCGCCTCACGGGCGAAGCCGGCTTCGTCCGTGACAAGAGCATCGACGAAATGACGGACCTTCCGCTGCTCGACAGCAAGGCCGGAGACCGCCCCCAGACGCTCGATGCCTTTCTCGATCAGATCGCAGGCCGTGCCCTCCTTCAGATCGAACTCAAGCACCAGTCTACTCCGGAGGCTACGCAACGCTTGGCCAAGGTCACCGCTGATGCCCTCGCAAACTACGCCGGTCCCGTTACCATCGAATCCTTCGATCCTCACCTCATCACGCTTGCTCGCGAAAGCGGCTTTTCGGGACCTCGCGGCATCATCACCTATGATTACGAAAGCGCGGACTATCCTCCCGGCATCACGGAAGACGAGCGCTATATCCTCAAACATTTGCTGCACTGGCACGAGACACAGTTCGACTTCATTTCCTGCGCGCATAACGCGCTGACCCTGCCCGCAATCACCTTCTGGCGGGCGCTCGGCAAACCGGTAACCGCCTGGACCATCCGCAGTCAGGCCGACGCCGACAAGGCACTCCTCCATTGCGATCAGATCGTCTTTGAAGGCTTTGATCCCATCACGGCCTAGAAGCGGGTAAAAGGCGTGCGGGGCATCCAGAACAATTCCGTGATACCCCGCACGCACGGCCTTACAAGACCCAACGAACCAGCCTATCTCTAGACACCAGTTGATGTCCCGACCCGTGTCTCGCCTTGCCCGATCAGCCCAGCATCCGCGCCACCATTCATCCCTCGACGGCATCCGTCGGCGAGGCCTGCTGGAACGCCCTCGTGCCCGGCACGGGCGGGGTCTCCGATAATCCCTTTCTCGACTTTGCGTTTTTACGGGCCCTTGAGGAGTCTGGATGCGCCGATGCGCGGACGGGCTGGCAGCCGCAGCATATCCTCCTGACCGACGAAGCCGACAAGCCACTCGGCCTCATGCCTCTCTTCCTCAAATCCCACTCGATGGGCGAATATGTCTTCGATCATGGCTGGGCGCAGGCGCTGGAACGCGCCGGGGGGCACTATTATCCAAAGCTGCAGGGTTCGGTGCCTTTTACGCCTGTGACTGCGCCCAAGCTTCTGGTGCCGTCCCAAAGCCTCGACATCCGTGCGGCGTTGCTTTCGACCGCGGAAGAACTCGCCCGCCAGCGCAACGCCTCCTCCGTGCACCTGACCTTTCTGCCACAGGACGATGCCGCCACGGCCGAAGCCGCAGATTGGCTCGGCCGCGTCGACACGCAGTTCCATTGGCACAACGAGGAATTTCAGAGTTTCGAGTCATTTCTCGAATCTCTTTCGTCCCGCAAGCGCAAGGTCATCCGCCGCGAGCGCCGCGAGGCGTTGGCCGATGGCCTCACCGTCAAATGGCTGCAGGGCAACGACATCCGTGAGCATCACTGGGACGCCTTTTTCGACTTCTACGAAGATACCGGCGCGCGCAAATGGGGCCGGCCTTACCTAAACCGGCAGTTCTTCTCTCTGCTGGGCCAATATATGGCCGATCGCGTGGTGCTGATCTTTGCCTATGATGGCGAGGAGCCCATTGCCGGTGCCATCAATTTTCTTGGCAAGGATCGCCTTTACGGCCGCAATTGGGGCGCGACCCGCGACATCCCCTTCCTCCACTTCGAGATTTGCTATTATCAGGCGATCGAATACGCCATCGCTCACGGTCTCAAGGTGGTAGAAGCCGGCGCCCAGGGCGAACACAAACTGGCGCGCGGCTACCTTCCCGTCACCACCTATTCAGCCCATTGGATTGCACATCCGGGCCTGCGTCACGCCGTTGCCGATTATCTTGAGGCCGAACGCCCGGCGGTGGAGCGCGAGCAGGAGGCGCTGGAAAGCTTTTCTCCTTTTCGCCGCGGCGAACGGCAGGAGCGTTAGCTCCCCTTCTGCAACTGTGCTAGAAGGCCGGAAACCGTCTTGGAGTAGCGCGATCAATGGAATTTTGGGACGTCGTCGTCTTCGGTCTCGAGGCCCTTCTCGTCTTCGTTGTTGCAACGACCCTGTTCGACACTCTCCATTGGCTGCTGCACCGCTGGGAGAATTCGCGCATCCCGCTGCTGCGCACCTTCTCATCGTGGCACTGGGTGCACCACAAGTTCCTCGGCCTCGACATGAAGATCAACCCGGCCTACGCGCGGCAGAATATCTGGCTGCACGTGCTGCCCGAGTATCTTACCTCGATGCTGGCGATCGCCCTGTTTTTGCTGGTCTTTCCCTGGCCGCCAGTCGCCCTCGTTGCGCTTGTACGTACCGTCATGTTCGTCTTGACCCTGCGCGAAGAAGGGCTTGATTACAATCACATGGCAATGGACCGGGTCGGCGGCAAGCAGGGCCTGCTGTGGGTGAACAACAACTACCACGCCATGCACCACGTCTATCCGCACAACTTCTTTTCTTCTTTCGCCAACACGTTCGATCTTCTGGTCGGCACCACATGCCAGATCACCGGCCGCCGCTTCCTCGTTACCGGCGCGGGCGGCGCCTTCGGTTCGGCCATGGTCAAGGCGCTCGAAAAGCGCGGCGCCATCGTGGAAACAGCCAAGTCCGGCGTTGATTTTACGGCCGGCAACTATGCTGGCATGGATGAAAAGTTGGCCCGCGCCGACGTCCTCATTCTCTCCCACGGTGCCAAGACCGACGACTGCTGGAACGCCAATTACGTCACTTTCCGCGATCTCATCGAGCGCTTCGCCGCGCTGGGACAGGAGCGCCTGATGCCCCCCGAAGTCTGGGCGCTCGGCTCAGAAGTCGAGTTTCACGGCGATATGGGGCTCGACGAACTCCGCGACTATTCGAGCTCCAAGCGCGCCTTTGCAGCCCGCGCTCGCCACTATTACCGCTCCGACGACCTCATCTATCGTCACGTCGTGCCCTCCTCCTTCACATCGGCAATGGGCAAAGGCGCCATGAGCGCCGAGACTGCGGTGGGCATAGCTCTCTTTTTTATCACGCGCGGCTTCCGCTATGTTCCCGTAACGCTCACGGGACTTGCCGTGCTTAACTATTTTCGCTTCCGCTACGCCAATAATGCCCGCGACGAAGCGCTGGCCGCAGCAGAATAGACGAGGGACAACATGAGCTACGATCCGACCAACATCTTTGCCAAGATCCTCAAGGGGGAACTGCCTTGTCACCGGGTGTTCGAAGACGAGACTGCCCTTGTGATGATGGATATCTTTCCGCAATCCAAAGGCCACACGCTGGTTATTCCCAAGGCCGCGTCGCGTAACCTTCTTGATGCCGATCCCGCTGTGCTCTCGGCGGTGATGCCTCTCGTGCAGCGGGTTGCGAGATCAGTTCAATCGGCCACTGGCGCTGACGGAATCCGCCTCGCCCAATTCAACGAAGCGCCCGCCGGTCAGACAGTGTTTCACCTCCACTTCCACTTGATCCCGGCTTATGAGGGGCAGAACCTTGGCGCCCACGCAAGCGGCCGCGCTGACGATGCGGAACTCGCGGAGCTAGCGAAAACCATCGCTGACGCACTGGCGGCAAACGCTGCCTGAACGTTGCTCGACAGTTGAGCTGAGCAAATCACGTAGTAGAACTCAACGCCGAATATAAGAACCTTGGGACTCTTGCGGAACATAGGCGGAACACATATAGTCGTTCCGTATACGTTCCGATTCTGGGGTCGACCGGCGATGCTGACGCGCAAACAACACGAATTGCTGATGTTCATCCATGAGAGGATGAAGGAAACCGGCATTCCCCCTTCTTTCGACGAAATGAAGGATGCGCTCGACCTCGCCTCCAAGTCCGGCATTCACCGCCTGATCACGGCGCTTGAGGAGCGCGGTTTTATTCGCCGCCTTCCCAACCGCGCCCGTGCTCTGGAAGTCGTCAAACTTCCTGATTCAATGAACCCGTCGCTGGGTGGTCGTAAGGCGCGTTTCGAGCCGGCCGTGATCGAGGGAAGCCTTGGCAAGGTCAGCACCCCGCCGGCGCGTGGCGTTGCATCCGAAGAATATGCCCGCCCCGTATCTATCCCGGTTATGGGACGGATTGCGGCCGGCACGCCCATTTCGGCCATCGAGCATCATACCCACACCATTCAGGTCCCGCCCGAAATGCTCGGTGCTGGCGACCACTATGCGCTTGAAGTGCGCGGGGACTCTATGGTCGATGCCGGCATTTTCGATGGCGATACCGTTGTCATCAAGAAGCAGGATCAGGCCAGCACGGGCGAGATCGTCGTGGCTCTCGTCGACGATGAAGAAGCCACGCTCAAGCGCCTGCGCCGCAAGGGAAATACGGTGGCGCTGGAAGCCGCCAACCCCGCCTACGAAACCCGCATTTTCCCTCCCGACCGCGTAAAGGTCCAGGGTCGGCTTGTCGGTCTTCTCCGCAAATATTGAGCGCTAAGCGACGACGCTGACATCTTTGCGTGGGCAGCTTGCTTTGATTGCTGAACCAGAGCACGGCTTTGCTCAGGCGAGACTTGAGCCCCCTCTCAGCCCGCCGTGATTAGCCCGCCCCATCCATTCCTCTCCCTCTCGGGAGAGGTGTCTTGGCAAAGCCAACCCGTAGGGTGAACCGGCAGCACGGCTCCCCCATCCCTCGCGTCGATCCATTTTGACGCCACCCAAAGACTGCCCCATAGGATAAGGTCGATAAAGAAAGCGGCGCGCCCTGCCCGTCCAGCCCACCGGACTGCCGCAACGCCTCAGTATGGAACAGCACGGCAGCACCGGCATTGCCTCTTCTGGAGGTAATGCGATGATCCCCAATCCGCTCAGGCTCGGTTTTCCCGTCAAGGTTGTTGGAAATCCGGCGCTCAAAAGCAATGACACGCGCCGGTCCCAATCCAATCCGCATTTGCGAGTATCGCTGACCTATCTCGACGAGATCTTCGACTATCTGGTCAAGCATGACATCCGCATGTACCGCATGTCCTCAGATCTCGCTCCCTACGCCACCCATCCTGACATGCCGCAGTTCCATTCCATGGTGCAGGACTCTGCTGCCGACCTTGCTGCAATCGGAAAAAAGGCCAGGTCTCTCGATCTTCGCCTGTCATTTCATCCCAGCCAGTTCATCGTGCTCAACAGCCCCGATCCGGGCTTGATCCGTAAAAGCGTCGCCGATCTGGTCAGCCAGGCCGAGATGCTGGACCTTATGGAGCTGGGACCAGAGGCGGTGCTCGTTGTTCATGTCGGCGGCGTCTACGATGACAAACTCGCTGCACGCCAGCGCTGGATCGACACATGGCCCACACTGCCGGAACCCGTTCGCCGCCGCCTCGTGCTCGAAAATGACGACCTGCGGTTCTCCTGTGCCGATGTTCTTCACATTCACGAGCATACCGGCGTTCGCTTGATCTTCGATCATCAGCACTTCTGGTGCCTCAATCCCGAAATGCTCGACCTGCGGGAAACCGTGTCGAAAATGCTGGCCTCTTGGCCCTCCCATGTTCGACCCAAGATCCATTTTTCCTCACCGCGCACCGAACTGCGCCAGTTGACGCGCAAGAACCGCAAGACGGGCAAGAATGAGACCGTCAACGTATCCCCGGTCTGGACCGGCCACGCCGACTTTGTGAACCCATTTGAATTCACCACCTTCATGCGTGTCGCTGAGGGACTGGAATTCGATGTCATGCTTGAGGCAAAGTCCAAGGATCTGGCCCTCGTGCGCCTCCGCCCAGATCTCTTGCGCTACGCCCCGGACGTCGCGGCACGTTTCGGCCTTTCGGCAAACCAGCAGCAATCATTTGAAGCGGAAGAAGCCGGGCTGATGGAACAGGAGGCCTGAACGCCCGACTACGCACGTCCAGAAAAATCAGGCTGGCAGGATCAGCCTAGCGTTGATGGAACCTGCTGTGTTTTCTGTTTCGCTATTGTCGAAACCCGCTCCTCCGGTTCGTTGCCTATGATCAAACCACTTGCGGCGCCAAAAGGAGAACGAGATGCGTGTCATGGTATTCGTCAAAGCCACCGTGGAAAGCGAAGCAGGGATCATGCCCGAGACCAAGCTCCTCGAAGAGATGGGGCGCTTTAATGAAGAGCTGATCAACGCAGGCATCATGCTTGGAGGGGACGGCCTCAAACCGACCAAATACGCAAAGCGCGTCGAGTTCGACGGGCCGCGCCGCACGGTAACGGATGGTCCTTTCACCGAAACCAAGGAACTGGTCGCCGGCTACTGGATCTGGCAGGTGCGCGACATGGACGAAGCCGTCGAATGGGTCAAACGCTGCCCCAATCCGATGCTGTCGACGAGCGAAATCGAAATCCGCCCCGTCTTCGAAATGGCCGATTTTGCCGAGCAGATGTCGCCCGAGGCAGAAGCGATCCACGCTCGTACCAGCGAACGCGTGGGACGGTAACACCCGCGCGCACGCATCGACAAAAGGTCTTGTTGAGCGACTGACGATCGCCGCCAGCACAAAGAAAAGCCCGCTTGCGCGGGCTGATCTTATTCGTCGCGATAGACTTTTTCCCGACGCTCGTGCAACTCCTGAGCCTCCAGGCTCAGCGTCGCCGTCGGCCGGGCATCGAGCCGAGCGATACCGATCGGATCTCCAGTCTCTTCGCAATAGCCATAGGTGCCATCTTCGATGCGCTTGAGCGCGGCATCGATTTTGCCGATCAGCTTGCGCTGGCGATCACGCGTGCGCAGCTCAAGCGCCCTGTCGCTTTCCGAGCTGGCCCGATCGGCCATGTCCGGATGGTTCTGGCTTTCTTCCTGCAGGTTCTCCAGCGTCCCCCGGCTCTCGCGCAGAATATCGTCTTTCCACGTCAGCAGCTTTGAACGAAAATATTCGCGCTGCCGCGGATTCATAAACGGCTCGTCTTCACTCGGCCGGTATTCAATAACTTCAACCGAAGACATCAGCAGATTCTTCTCCAATGCACCCTCGGCGGCCTATATAGGCTTGCTATCACCACCGGGCAAGCGAACTTGTTACAAAGGCTTAACCAACAAAAGCCCCTACCTGTCAGGCGCATAGCGCAAGACTGACAACATTTGATGAACCTTAAGTTTTGCTCCCGCCCTAAAGCGGTGGAAACAGGCCCTGCTTGGCAAGCTCCACCCGCACGCGCAGTTCGATATCGTCGAGCACGGCATCAAGCCCGGGCTCTGTGCGATCGCGGAAAACACTGAGCTCCAACACCAAAGCCTCGAGCCGGTCGACGGTGATCTCACCCACAAGCAGGTCCGCCTTGATTCCATCAAGAAGATCGAGCAATGCCGACCCGTGCTTGACGGCCTTGCGGCGCCGCCCCGAGGTCGCGTCCTCCACGCCCTGAAGCGCGAGAATGGCATCGAGCGGAGCGACAGGCGCGACTGAACTGGGCCGGGCGGCGCGCTGCGGCGCTGCCACATCCGCCATGGTAAAGGTGCCCCCCGGGCTAAATTTCCCCACCGCGCCACGCGCAGATACATTGGCCATCCGATTGGCGGATTCAATACGCACGGACTGACTCACCCCCAGCAATTCCTGTCGCAGGCAAAATCTGCCCGACATGGTTAATGCCCGCTTAATGTCCCCGGCAAGAATTGCAGGGCACGGCGAAAAGCACCAGGTTCCGCAGCTGAAACGACTGAATTAGATCACGCAGATCAATTACTTAGCGACGTAGATTCACTCTGGCACGCTTCTGGCATTAGGTGTGACGAACTGCAGCGCCATGGGGATGGCACTGCCTCAGACCGGGGAACGTCATGCCGCACCATCTCTTCCGAAAAGGCCTTGCCGCAGCGCTCTGCGCCGCGCTTTGCCTCATGCCGACAGCCCATGCGTACGCCGCGCCGGCTCGCATCAAGGACATCGTCCAGGTCGAAGGCATCCGCGAGAATCAGCTGGTCGGCTACGGCCTAGTCGTCGGCCTCGACGGCACGGGCGATAGCCTCAACAATTCCCCGTTCACGCGCCAATCCCTGCAATCCATGCTGGAGCGCCTCGGCGTCAACACGGCCGGCGAAAACGTCCGCACGGCCAATGTGGCGGCCGTCATGGTCACTGCGAGCCTGCCGCCTTTTGCCGCGCAAGGCTCGCGCATGGACGTCTCGGTAGCCGCCCTTGGCGATTCCGATAGCCTTCAGGGCGGCACCCTGCTTGTGACTCCGCTGCTGGGCGCCGATGGCGAAGTCTATGCCATTGCCCAAGGGCCGGTTGCCATCAACGGATTCAAGGCTCAGGGCGATGCCGCCTCGATCGTATCGGGCGTTCCAACCACCGGCCGCATTTCTTCCGGAGCGCTGATCGAGCGCGAAATCGGCTTCGAGCTGGCCTCCCAGCACACCCTGCGCCTTTCCCTGCGCAATCCCGATCTCACCACGTCCCGCCGCATCGCCATGGCAGTCAACGATTTCATCGGCGCCCCCACGGCCGTGCCCGAAGATCCGGCAACCGTGCGCCTGACCCTGCCTCATGGCTTCAACGGCAATATCGTCGATCTTCTCACCGACATCGAACAGTTGATCGTCCAGACTGATCAGTCCGCCAAGATCGTCATCGACGAAAACAGCGGCATCATTGTCATGGGCAAGGATGTTCGCGTTTCCGCCGTCGCCGTGGCTCAGTCCAATCTCACCGTTAGCATCGCCGAAAATCCAGAGGTCGTGCAGCCCGCGCCGTTCAGCAATGGCGTCACCGCCGTCGAGCCGAATACCGAACTCAACGTCACCCAGACCGACACGGCCCTCCAGATGATCAACCAGACCGTGTCGCTTCAGGAACTGGTCGATGGCCTCAACGCACTCGGCATCTCGCCGCGCGATCTGATTGCCATTCTCCAGGCGGTCAAGGCCACGGGCGCCCTCCAGGCCGAAATCGAGGTGCTCTGATGGAAACCACCGTCCACGGCATCAAGACCACGCTGCCTCCAAACCAGATCGCACGCCTCCAAAAACAGGCCGAAGACTTCGAAGGCGTTTTCCTCAACCTCCTGACAAAGGAGATGTTCGCCACGGCCAAAAGTGAAAACGGCTTTGGCGGCGGCTTTGGCGAAGACACCTGGCGGTCGATGCAGGCTGAGCAACTGGCCAACACCATGGCCCAAAACGGCGGTTTGGGAATCGCCGATCAGATCCTGGGGGACATGATCGCCCTCCAGGAAGCCAACCAGAACAACAGTTCGCGTAACACGGGAGTATATCGTTAATGTCCGCAGCAGCAGATCGCATCGCCTCGCTTGACAGCCTGCCCGCGCAGGATCTGTGCAATCAGGCTGAAGAATCGCTTCAGGCCCTGGTCACCATCATGAACGAGGAAACCACCCTGCTCCGCGCCGGCCGTTTTCGCGATGCCGCAGGTCTCACCGCCCAGAAAACCCAGCTGGCTCAGGACTATGTGGTTTTTGCCCGCTCCGTGCAGCGCCAGACCGATCGACTGCTTGCCGAAGCGCCGGAATCGCTCGATCGGCTGCACCAGAACCACGACAGCCTTGCAACGCAGATGGCGGAAAACCTGCGCGTCATCGCCACGGCCAAGACACTGGCCGAAGATATCCTGGTCGATGTTGCCGACAGCGTCGGCGCCAAGGACCGTACCCGCACCTACGATCAGTCCGGCGAAGTGCGCCTGCCTCGCGCTGCATCCGCTCGGGGGATCGCGATCAACCGCGCACTATAAGTGAGGTTTGCCGCGGCGCTTCCACCCTTGTGGTAAGCCCTCCAGAAGGAGCGCGAGCAACGCTTTCGGCCAGGGGCCTTCGCAGAAGCGAGGGCCCTTTTTATTTGGGCAAAGCCGACAACTGTCTTCAAATGCCGTGGTTTAAGCCAATGCTCTTCAAACGAAACTGCCCATAGCCTGACTTCGGCCAATTCTGGCCGGAGGACAGGATTATGAGCGCCAGAATAGCGCCGCGAGCCGAAACGATGGGCATCGGCTTTTCGCCCCACCTGCCCCGTTTCGCGCGAAACAACGACCGCAAACCACCCACACCCGACGAAAGCCAAACGCAAGCTCGGCCTGATGCACCAGATCATGCTGTACCGAGCGCTTTCGAACACGACAGCATTCTGCCGGCGCAGACCCTCTTCGAAACTTCGCTTCTTGCCAACCGGAGCAGCACCGGCCATTTCAGCCCCGAAGACGCCTTCCTGCGTCTGCGCCAGGATTGGTCCCCGCCCCTCAGTTCTTTCCCGCTGACCGACAAGACCATCTAGAAGCGCTATCACCTAATCAACCAGCCCGGTCCTCTGACCGGGTTTTTTCTTGCCCGCTTGCGCACGCACAAACGAAAAAGGCCCACCATGAAGGTGGGCCAAGTTCGTCGCAGTAAGGCTTGCGATTTAGCGGAGCAGGCGCAGTGCGGTTGCTTCGTTGGACTGCATGATCGAGAGGGCGGTCGACGCCATCTGCTGGCGGGTCTGGAGCGCCATGAGGTTGGCAGCTTCAGCATCCATATCGGCGGCGGTCAGTTCCGACGCGCCTGTCTTCAGGATGTTTGAAAGCGCGTTGTTGAAGTCCTTGCGGACGCTGATCAGAGCCTGGCTGGTACCAAAAGAGGCAGCCGCAGTTTCAAGAGTGTCGCTGAAGGTGTTCAGGGCGGTGACAGAGGCCTTGATATTGTCCTCCGTCGCCCAGTCACCCGCCACAGCAGCGACGCTACCGACAGCGATGCCCTCGATTGTAGTCTTGCTGCTACCGTCTTCACTCAAGGTAACCGTGATATCCTCTTCATTGAGAAGGTTTGTTCCGTTGATCTTTGAGTCAGTCACCACTTTTGAGATTTCGGCAGTCAGGGTGGTGAATTGCGCGGCTAGTGCCTTGCGGGCATCAGCGTCGGAGGTGGAGAGGGCCTGACCAGTCAGTGCGCGAGCCTGCTTGACGATGCCCTGAATGCCCTTAATACCTTCACTTGCGGCCTTCAGCGCAGTCTGCGCATTGTTGACACCATCAGAAAGAGTATCGATTGCAGCAGCACGCCCATCCATCTTGGATGCAGTAAAAAACTTCGAAACGTTATCCAGAGCAGTATTCACTGCTTTACCAGTGGCCAGACGCTTCTGAGATACTTCCATCTGATCTGCAACATTACGGAGAGCAGTGAGACCGAAGCGGGTGGACGATGCGAGATTGACTGCGGACATTGTTTGGACTTCCTGTACCAGATCTTGTTTTCGTCCGGCGTTTCTTGCCGGCGAGATCAGGTTTAGGGTTCAAAACCTGCCTGCCCCTCTCGGCAAAACAGGCAAATTGATTCAAATTTTATCGATTGTTGGTCCGCAGCGTTTTGCCGGTCTGAGAGAGCAGCCACTCCCAGGGGCACGAAGAAGCTATCCATCTTGCTCCCGGCTCCAATGCCCTCCTCTATTATCTCCCCATCACCGGCGCGGGCAGGACTGCATGCGAACCAGGGCCGGTGAGCCAGCGCGCCCCGTTCGCATGGGGAAGCACGTTCTGGCACCGGCCGACCCTGCGATTCCGGAGCTGTCCGAAAAACCGGCGCCGGAGGCAGGTCTATCACTTCAAAAAAATCAATCAGAGGCGAACCTTCCTCCGGCCCTGACCGCCTGAGGAAAAACGGACGCGGCTGCGCTGTCCGGCGCTTCGCGCTGCCGATTCCATTCGCCCCGCTTCCGCCTCTCCCCGTCAGCAGCGCATGTTCACACAACTTCAACGTCGTGCGTTAAGGGACAGTCGTCCCGCAACACAGCCGGAAAGCAGCGCAAAACCTGCAATTCCCGCGGCGCAGTCGGGCTTTACGGACTGGGTAAAGACTTCCGCAATTTAAGAAGATTTTAGCGAGTTCGGGTCATTCTGCACATGCCTCAAGGATTGAGGCCTAGCACCACACGTCCAGAAGGAAAACCAGTATGGGTTCCGACGTCTCTCTCTCAAAAGCCGTTCGCGCGAATCTTTTGAGCCTCCAGAACACCGCCTCGATGATGGACAAGACGCAGTCGCGTCTCGCCACCGGCAACAAGGTGAATTCTGCCCTCGACAACCCGTCGAACTTCTTCACTGCCTCGGCGCTCAACAGCCGCGCCGCGGACATGAGCAACCTGCTCGACTCCATGGCCTCGGGCATCAAGGTCATCGAAGCCGCCAACAACGGCATTACCGCCCTGACCAAGAACCTGGAATCGATGCAGTCCACCCTGCGTCAGGCCCGTCAGGACAAGACCTTCCAGACCAAGTCCTTCGAAGTCAACGATCTCAGCGAGATCTCGATCTCCGGCGGCCAGTTTGGTGACGCAGCTGTCAACATCAGCCTAGCAGATGCGACTGTGCCCGGCGTCAAGGCCGAACTGACCACCACTGCAGCAACAGCTTACCTCGGACCTGTCTCGGCACCCGATAGTGCAGCTGGTGCCGGTGCACGCACCATGCTTGACAAGACAGGCATCGCTGACACCAACACCATCACTGTTGCTGGTGTGACCGTAACTGCCACAACGGCCAACCTGGCCGACGACACCACCTTTGCGGCCGCTATTCAGGCTGCGCTGGATGGCAGCGCCGAAGCTGGCAAGTACACGGCGACTGCCGGTACTGGCAGCAATGCAGGCAAGATCATCATCGAGTCCGTTGATCCTGCTGTGGAAGCCGCAGAAGTCGATGTCTCGGCTGCTGGGACGGTCGCTGTTAAGGGCGCTGCCGAGTTCAACTATTCTGACGTTCCCACCTCGATCACTGTGGGCGGCCGCACCATCTCGACCGGCGCCACTGCTGCCGAATTCGTTGCAGCTCTTAAGGCTGATGGGCTGGCTAACGGCTACGATGTTACCTATGACGCCGACAGCGGCGACATCAAGCTCGAGAACCTCGACTTTGGTGGCACTGCCCCCGTTGTTGCTGGCATCGATCCCGCCGATGTCGCCACGACTACGGTTGTTGCGGGCGCTTACACCACTGAAGTTGCGGCTGCGAAGCACGAGTTCACTGTGTCTTATGATGGTAAGACTGCAGACATCACCATCGGCGGCGTAAAGGCCGGCGCGAATGCGCTCGACATCAAAAACTGGCAGGATGCAACACTTGCCTCTGTCGCAACGCAGCTCGAAGCCAAGGGAATCAACAACGTCGTTGGCACCTTTGACGAAGACGGTAAGTTCTCGCTGGTCGCCAAAACTGCCGAAGCAAAGACCCTGGCTGTTTCAGGCCGTGACTCTGTCGCTCTCTTCGGCACCAATGGTGTAAACACCGGCGTTGCTGAAAAGAGCGAGCTGAACGCAACCAAAACCGTCGATAAGTTCGTGGAACTGATCAACCGCGATCATGGTGGCAAGGTTCGTGCTTCCAACGACAACGGCAAACTGCGTATCGAGAATCTCTCCACTCAGGAACTCGACATCGGCGTCGATCTCAACGGCAACGATGCACCGGTCGCCAGCAAGATCGATGGCAACTCGGTTCGCTCGAACCTGTCCAAGCAGTTCAACGAACTGCGCGACCAGCTCGACAAGTTGGCCGATGACTCCTCGTTCAATGGTATCAACCTGCTGCGTGGCGACAAGCTGAAGATCACCTTCAACGAGTCCGGCACCTCCTCGATCGATATCCAGGCCAAGGACAAGAACGGCAACGTTCGCGGTATCAACGCCTCGAACCTGGGCGTGGACAGCCTCGTGGCTGAAGATCTCGATACCGATGAAGCGATCGACGCTTTCCTCAGCAAGCTCTCTTCCGCTCTGACTGAACTGCGCTCGCAGGCTTCGGCTTTCGGCTCGAACCTGTCTTCGGTCGAGAACCGCCAGTCGTTCACCAAGAACATGATCAACACGCTGGAAACCGGCGCGGCGAACCTGACCTTGGCTGATACCAACGAAGAAGCAGCCAACCTGCTGGCCCTCCAGACCCGCCAGCAGCTGTCGTCCTCGGCCCTGTCCATGGCTTCCCAGCAAGACCAGGCTGTGCTGCAGCTGCTGCGTTGATCGCAACGGCATCTCAGGAACTGGAAGGCGGGCCACAAGCCCGCCTTCTTCTTTTTGCGCCATAGTCAGGGAGAATCGCCACACTGGCGCCGCAGCCATTCCGCTGCTAACTAATGAAAAAAGCCCGCCAGACGAGCGGCGGCATTCCCAGAACAGGAAACCAGACATGTCCCTCAAGGTCGAACTCAAGCCCGGCGAGCGCCTGATCATCGGTCAGTGCATCATCACCAATTCCGACCAGCGCACGCGCCTCTTTATCGACGGCAAGGCCCCTATCCTGCGCGAAAAGGACATTCTGACCATTGCCACGGCGGACACGCCGGCAAAACGCATCTACCTGGCCGTACAGCTGATGTATCTCGAGGACGATACCTCGCGACTGCGCGAAGAATATTTCAAGCTTGTCAACGAGATAATACAGGCAGCTCCGTCGATGATCACGCTGATCAACGGGATCAACAACGAGATATTAACCGGGGCGCTATACAAAGCTCTCAAGGCAGCCCGCAAGTTAATTCAGTACGAACAGGACCTTCTTGCAAATGTACCATCAGGGAGCGCAGGCATACCAACAGGTGGCCCGCAAAACGGAAGCCCCGCGTGATCGCGAAGCAAATTTGCTTTCCCGTGCGGCTTCGAATCTCCAGCTTATCCACGATGCCTGGGAGCTGAAGCAAGATAGCCTCAACGAGGCCCTGCTGTTCAACCGTCGCATCTGGAACATCTTCCTCACCTCCGTTACCCGCGAAGACAACCCGCTTCCTGCCCCTGTTCGTCAGAACATCGCCAATCTCGGCCTCTTTGTGATGAACGAAACCCGTGAGCTGCACATCGAGCCGGCCAAGGCCAAGCTCCTGCCGCTGATCAACATCAATCGCCAGCTGGCCGCCGGCCTGCGCGGCGCCGAGAGCTGAGTTTCTCCCTTATTCACGGTTGCCTAGACGCAACGATAATGGCCTCCGGATTGAACCGGAGGCCTTTTTGTATGCGCAGTCGCTGACATCATGACTCCCAGAGCAAAAAGAAAGGGGCGCCGCAGCGCCCCTGACCATGTCGAACCTTCTAGCCCTATATCGCGCCCTCTGGCGCTTACTTGAGGTAGTTGACGAGGCTGAGATTAGCCACCGAAGCGGTGGTTTGATAACTCGCTTCAAGACGCGTCTTGAGCGCCAGAAGCTGCATCGCCGTTTCCTCCATCGTCACGGTCTCGATATCGCCAAGCAAAGACTCAAGCTGCCCTGAATATGCGATATTGCGTTCGGAGGCGCGGCCGACAGTCGCCTTGGTGACACCCAGTTCGAGCGCGATGCGTTCCACCGAACCCTCATTGGTCGCCGTGTCGGCCGACATCGCCTTCATCTGCCGCTCGACCATCGCGCTGAAGCGACCTTTCGCAGTCGGATCATCGTTCCGATATTCCGCTACGCTCATGGCCGCCAGCGTCTTGACCATGGACAGCAAGCCATCTTCGTTGGCGCGAACGCCATATCCCACCTTGGTCGCATCATCGACTTGCGCGGTGGCAGACATGCGCGGATTGGTCGAGGCGATTTCTCCAGTGTACCAGACGACGGTTCTACTGGCACCGTTTTCGAGTGCGGTGCCCGCTGCGTTAACACGCTTTGGAATTCCATCTTCGGCGAAGAAATCGTTGGTCGCTGCAAAAGTCGAAGCAGAGACGAGCTCGGTCTTGGCGGTATCATCGAGCTTGAGGCGCAGCGCGGCAGCGAAGTTCGCAGCGGTTTCGGCAGGATCATCGGAGATACGGAACTGTCCAAGGCCAGGGTTTTCATCAACCGCAGACAGCTTGATGGTGGTCGAGGTGCCGTCAGGCATCTTGACGCCGAAGGAAACAGACTCTCCTGCCCGGACCTTGCCCGTGAATGTGATGCTCGGATTGGAAGCGGGGGTAACGGTCGACTCACCGACCGTAGTCGAGATCGAGGTGATCTCACTGAAGCCGAAGACCCCAGAGCTAGCACTCAGCGCCACGGTTGCGCCGGTCTGGTCAACATCCAGACGGCCGGTATGCACGCTGGCCTGAAGGTTCCCCAGCTGGTTCTTGATAGCAGCGTCGAGGGCTTGCATCGTTTCGGCACGTGTGGCGCCGATGGCGAACTCATTCGCCGCCGGCGTTCCCGATGCACGAGCAGTGAGTGTGATGGTCTCGAATGTCTTGTCAGGCTTCTGCACCGTTATACTCAGCGTTTCGCCTGCAACGGGATTGCTCGCCAATTTAATACCGAGCTGCGCGCTGCCATCGGCATCGCCCTTGATTGTGATGGCCGAGTTGTTGGTGGTGATCGAGGAGAAGCTGTCGAGATCGCCTTCGAGAGCGGTCAGGGCTTCGTGAAAGTTTTTCGCCGTGGCAGATGGATCCCCCGGCACGCGCACATATTCGCCGACCACCGCAGGGTCAGAAAGCGTGGTAACAGCCGTCATACTTCGGGTTTGCGCTGCGGTTCCATCCTGGCGCTTGAGAGTCACGATCACCGTCGCATCATCAGCAGGCACCGCCGAAAAATACGAACTGTGGTTGATCGGGTTAGCCGTCGGCCCCGACGTCTTGATACCGCTTGCTGCTCCGGGCGTGGGAGTGCTGGACGAAATCGAGGTCAGCTTGTAATCGAGCTTGTCGAACATGGCCGATGACACGCTCAGGTAATTCCCGTGAGGACCGCTGATCCGCGTATTCGGCAACCCCAGATCGCCGAGATCAACCGTCTCGGCTGTTCCCAGATCAGCCCGGTTCCGCTCATTGACGACTGTCTTGAAGCCATCGAGCGGTCCCTGACCATTCATGATCAGGTCCATCGACTTGACCGGCGGGGCGTCGGTCTTGTTGCCGCCCATCATATAGCGGCCAGCCACGCTCAGATTGAGCGTCTCGAGGAGCTGGGAAAGCCGGTTCTCTGAATCCTTCTGCAGGCTGGCCATAACCAGCCCGTTTTCGCCAAAGCTCGTCGGCGTCGCCGAGTTTCGCGTTTCTGACTTGAGGCTGTTGAGCGAGGTGAAGGCCTGGTCGAGGAAACTCAGGCGCAGGTTCACCGTATCGATATTGTTGGCGAACGAATCGAGCTTGGTCAGGCGCCCGCGCGTGGCGAGGGACACGGTGCGGTCATTGCCCATTTCAGCCAGGTTCTGCGCCTTCTGGCCATTGCCCAACTGCGTCTGCAGCTTGCCCAGCTGCCCCTGCATGGTCGAGATCGCGCTATAGCCAGCCTTGACCGGATACATGGATTTGTTGATCAGCATCTTTGCGATCCCTTACCTGAACGACTGCATTAGGGTGTCGAGCAATTCCTGCACGACGGAAGCGACCCGCGCATTGGCTGCATATGCGTTTTGCAGCTCCATCAACCGCGCCACTTCCTCGTTGATATCGACCCCATAATTGGCTTCCATGCGCGAGCTGATTGCGTCGAGCGTCTGCCGATTGGTCGCGTCGGCATTCAACGCTGTCTGGATGGTGCTGCCCTGGAACTCGACCAGCTGATTGACCATATCGGTCAATGTCCCACTCATGCGGAAGCCGCCATTCTTGGCGCCTGCGGACGAGTTCGAGCCGAAGCGTAGCGAGTTGAACTGATCGACGAGATACTCAACCCGCTTGCTGTCGCCCGACGCAGTATTGGCATCGTATTTAACGAGCAGGTTGTTGTCCTGAACGACCGCCGGATTGATGGTGATCCGCCCGGCAAAGCCGAGGCGCTGGCCCTTGCCACCAAGGGAATTGGTAAAAGGCTGACCATCGGCGTCGAGAAAGAGCGGAAGTCCGAGATCGCCATCAGCCAGATCGCTGGCCGTCCAGCGGGAAGTAGCCGATATAACCGTTGGCGCGCCGGCACTGCTGCGGATCTCCAGCGTCGAAGCAGGCGTGCCGGCCGAAAATTCTGGGCCAGAGTTTGTCGCGGACCAGCCATTGAGGCTCGTGAGGATGTCGTCCATGTGCGTTGCCGTCGGGAAGCCTGCCCCACCTTGGACGCCGATCACCTTCATGCCATTGCTGTCAGGCGACCTCAGCGGTAGCTTGGTCGGATCATCCACACGGACGATACGCGCCGAGTAGTCATTGCCGTCCGATCCACGATACTTGAAAACGACATCGTCTCCGTCCTGCAAATTGGACAGATCGACGTCAAAACCTGTTCCATTGGACGTTCCCGGCGTCTGCACAGTCGAAAACACCTGCGAGAGCCCCGCCGCAATATCGTCGAGCTGCCGCTGCGCTTCCTGCAGCGTCGTATCGCGCATTTGGACAAGCGCGCCCATAGTGCCGGACCGGATGGCACCCTCTTTGACGAGATCGACCCGCGTGCCGTTCGGCGTTTCGAGGATCAGCTTGCCGACGCCACTCTGGGAGTCATCGATACTGAATTCCGAAGTCGGGGTCAGCGAACCAGCCTGCTCGAAACGCAGGAGCGAGGGTTTGACGTCGAGCAGCGACGCACCTGACAGCGTTGCCAGCCGAACCGTGCCGTCTGGATTGTAATCGACCCGCAGGTCCATCATTTCGGAAAGGCCTGACACAAGGCGATCGCGCTGGTCGAGCAGGCTGTTGCGCGTATTCTTGTCCACGCCATAATCGGCGAGAACCATGTTCACATCGGCAAGTGAAGTGAGCATGGAATTGATCTGGTCGACATTGGAGGCCATGCGCGTCTCGGTCTCGCGGCGCATCGACTGCACCTCCTTCGAGAGTCCGTTCAGCGTATTGGCCATGTCCCCGGCCTTGTTCACCACCTCGGCGCGGGTAGCATAGTTGTCGGGACTGGTCGCCAGGGCATCGAGTGCGTTCTGCAGATTGCCCAGCATCGTGTCGAGCGAACCCGCACTGCCTGGCTTTCCGAGCGAAGTCTGCAGGCGATCAAGGAAAGTCGCCTGCGTTGCCGTGAACGCCGTCGTCGGCAGTTGCTTGGTGTAATAGTTTTGCAGGATCGGATCGAAAGCGCGGTTGACGTCTCCCGCGCGAACATAGGAATTGTCCCCGCGGCCAACCTCGACGACGTTAAGCGTCTGCTTGTGATAGCCGGGCGTGCCGGCATTGGAAATGTTGCGGGAAATGACTTCCAGCGCCGTCTGGCTGGCCTTGAGGCCTGAAAGGGCGTTCCCGATCGCGACTGTCAAACCCATTGCGGGTCTCCTTGGAAGCGCAGCCTCTGCAAGGCGCTATCGCACCAGCAGAATTCGCGAGGATTCACTGAAACAGCGAGTCCCGACGCAAGCGCCGGGACAGGGGAGAAAAAGGGAGTGGAAACGCATTGCAGGCCCAGGCGAGGCGTTGACCGGCCAGACAGCCCGTAAGGCCGGTCAGAAGATGCAATCCACTCCAAAGACATCGTAAGCCTCAGCGGATCATGCTGAGCGCTTCCTTGAGCATCTCGTCGGCCGCCGTCACGATCTTGGTGTTGGCCGAATAGGCCTGCTGGGTGACGATCAGCTTGGTGAATTCTTCGGAGATATCGGTGTTGGAGGCTTCGGTGGAGGAACCCACAATGCCCCGGCCGGTCTGATCCATGATCGGCTCGCCTGACTCGGAGGTCGCTGTGTAAGCACCGCCATCACCACGCTTGAGCGCGTTGGCGTTGGAGAAGGTTGCCGTCACGATCTGGGCGACTGCTTTGGTCTCGCCATTGGTGTACGAAGCCACGACCTGGCCATCATCGGAAATACCGACCGAAATGAATTCACCGGCACCAAAACCGTTCTGCTTCAGCGTGGTCGTCGTCGCCATACCGCTGTTATCGGCAAAGGAGGTCATGCCCTTTGAGCCGTGGCTGAGCGTTACGTCGCCAAGAAGGGCTCCGTTCACCTCAAGATCTTCGATGGTAACTGTTGCCGGATTGGGGGCCGCAGCCCCGCCTATCTGAGTAAGCACGCCGCCTTCATAGCCGTAGTCATTAACCTTCTTCCAAGCCACAAGCGCATCGGGATCACTGCTCGCAGCATAATAGAGAGACCACGTTTCAGGACTGTCGTTGGAAGTTTTAGCCCATCGCATTTGAACGTTGATAGGCTCACCCGTGGAGTTGTAAGTCGTAATGCCGCCCCCGGAGATCGACTGAGCAACAAAAGCGTCCGCTTGAGCACCAGCAGGGATTGCGCCCCCCAGATCCTGAATATCTTCAGAGAGAAGTTCGCTGCCCAACTCTGCAGGATTGTACGCCGTAGTCTTAGGCGTTTTGGGCAAGTTCAACTGATAGTCTATAGTGGTAGTCGCCTTCGCGGGCAGGAACGACTTCTCAATCTGGATGGGCTTCGCCACAGAGCCACTGACAACCCCGTTCTCCATATCCAGACCCGTCAACCGATACCCCGCGCCGTTGACGAGGAAGCCGTTCCGATCCACCTCGAAATCGCCGCGGCGGGTATAGAAAGTCCCCGGGCTACCATCAGCCTTCTGCGTGACAAAGAAGCCGTTGTTGTTGAGAGCCATATGGGTCTCGGTGTCGGAATTCTGGATGTCGCCGCGCACGGTATTCATGGAGCGCGAAAAAGCCGACACCGCGCCGGCAACCTGGGTCTTGACCGGCGCGTCGGGGATCATGTCGAGGAAGCTCGTATCGATGCGCTTGTAGCCGATGGTCTGCGAATTGGCGATGTTGCCGGAAATGTTCTCCATGGCGTGCGACTGAGCCTTGAGGCCCGAAACTGCACTTTGAAGAGCGCCAAAAATACCCATTTAAAACTCCAGTTCCCCAAAAGACGCAGCGAGCGCCTGTTTGCCCAGACCAATGCAAGGGGAATGCCAGACTTTTAAATCGTTGAATTCAAATGAAGATTGCGGCTTGGTCTGGTCGAGAAAGGCGCGACAGTCGGCAGAAACTGGACTCCAGGCTGGCAAGATTTGCCGTGTTCTCTCCGCTGCTGACACAAGGATCGGTGAGTGCTGCCACTACCCGCCTCGCCTTAGAGGCAAGACATCCCTGCTACCCGCGGTAGACCGTCAGGTCGGTGGCGATCAGAAAGGTATGATCGACCGGTTGTTCCTTGCGCATGAGGTGCGCCAAAGTGCTGAAAGCACGGCTTGCGATCTCCGTCTCGTTCTGGCGCACGACGAAAACCGGGTTGGGTAGGTAATCGATGATCGCCGAATAGGCGAATGTTCCAACAACCAGCGAAGCAGGGACAGCGCCGAGCCGATCGCGGACAGCGCGCATCGCGCCGTGAAAGATGGGCAGCGAGCCGAAGATCAAGCCGCCGGGCAGTTCACGGGCCTCGCCCAGCAAGTCGACGATCAAGGCATAGCCACCCTCTTCGCTGTCGATCATCGAAGGGCGTTTAGAAACCCTCACGCCGGACTGCTCCGCCGCAAGTGCCGTGCGTTCTATGCCCCTGGCACGCAGAGCAGTCGTCGGGTTGCTGAGCGGCCCTGAGAAAAAGACGATGTCCTTCGCGCCTGCAGAAAGAACATTCTCCGTCAGGACGCGGGCGCTAGCCAGATGATCACTGCTCACGAGGTAACCCTCGTCGCCCTCGAAGTGACGATCGATCCTGACGATCGGCATCTCGGCTTTCCGTCCTGCTCCGAGCCCTGTTCTAGGAGGCTCGCACGGGGTCAGGATCACGCCATCAACCCCGCGGGCAGCGAAATTTTCAATCGCCAGCCTCTCTACCGCAGGATCTTCGCCAGTGGATGCGGTAACGAGGACAAAGCCTTCGTGGCGACACTGGCGCTCGAGTGCAGAGGCTAGTCGGGCAAAGAAAGCATTTGCGATGTCCGGCACGATCAGCGCCACTGTGTGGCTCCTGGCGAGCTTCAGACTCCGCGCCGCCTGGTTATAGCGATAGCCGTGTTCGGCGATGAAACTCTCGATGGCGGCCTTGGCCTTTGGGCTGATCCTGTAGTCGTCGGCCTTACCATTGATGACCAGGGTGACGGTTGTTCGAGAATAGCCTGTCTCGGCGGCTATTTCCTTGATCGTCTTCGGCATGAAGTTTCAAATATCCATCTGGTCTAGACAGGCGCGCTCGCGATTTCCGCTTGCGGCTGCAACTTAATTTGTATTGGCGCAGCAGTCGCTTGGCAACGTTCGCCGCGGCACGTCCTGAACGAGTTTTCCCCGCCAAGGGTGGAGCCCTGGCCCTCTTGTCTTGCCGTGCCGTTTTCGCTAGAGAGCCTTTGCTAACTTGTGTGAGCAAGAATTAGCAGGTGAGGAGTTCATCTCAAAGCCCATCTGTGTTCGGCGCTTGAAAACGCTTCAGCACAGACGTGCTTTCGCCTTCCTAGAAGGACGAACTTGAATGGTCTTCACGCCTCTTCCGATGAGACATAGGTACGAACCGTTGACCGCTTCCGCTGCTGAACTTGACCGCCACTCCGGCATCTGGCCGGTTATGCTGACCCCTTTCCGGGACAACTTGGAGATTGACTGGCGCTCGCTCGAGCGGCTCGTCGACTGGTATATCGAGAACGGCGTGCATGGCCTTTTTGCCAACTGCCAGTCGAGCGAGATGTTCTTTCTCTCGGACAAAGAATCCGTCGAGCTCACACGTTTCATCGTGGACTATGCCGATGGCAGGGTCCCGGTGGTCGCTTCGGGCCATACCGGCAACACCTTCGCCCATCAGGTCGAGCAGCTTCATGCCATCGGCGAGACAGGCGTCGACAGCGTCATTTTGATCTCCAACCGTTTGGCGACAGCTGATCAGTCCGACGAGATGGCGCTGGAGTGGTTGCAGCGTCTGACCGAGGCAGTTCCCGAGCCCATGACGATGGGCGTTTATGAGTGCCCCTACCCCTATAAGCGCTTGCTTTCTGATGCTGCCGTGGAATGGTGCGCCAAGTCTGGCCGCTACACCTTCGTCAAGGACACGTGCTGCAACATCGACACCATCCGTCGGCGCCTCAAGCTGATCGAGGGGAGCAAGCTGCACCTGCTCAACGCCAATGCGCAGACCCTGCTCGACACGCTCAAGGCAGGCGGTCACGGCTATTCCGGTGTGATGGCGAATTTCCACCCAGCACTTTATGTGTGGCTGGTCGAGAACTGGCGCAATGCCCCTGAAAAGGCCGAGACGCTATCGGAAATCCTGACGCTCGCCGCCCTTACCGAGTATCTCGACTATCCGGTCAATGCCAAGGACTACCATAAGCAGATTGGCACCTTTGAAAGCCGGATCTGCCGCAGCCGTCCCATTGGCAGCTACGATGCCCTGCATTTCCCGACCACTGTCGCTCAGATGCAAAGCCTTGCTGCCCGCTGCAAGGACCTGATCGGTCTTTCCTGATCATGCGTGGCGGGGCCGCGAGGCCTCGCCCCCCTTCTGGTACAAGTTCCGAGGAAGCGATTTTGACACGTACCGTTCTAGTTACCGCCACCAATTACTCGCGCCTCTGCAGCGAGGGCAAGGCTCTGCTCGAAGCCAACGGCTGCCGTGTGATCGAGAATGACTTTGGTCGTCCCATGACGTTCCAAGAGCTGTCCGATCGAGTTGGAGATGCCGATGCAGTTGTCGCTGGTGTCGACACCTGGAACGACGATGTCTTCGCCATCGCACCTCGGCTCAAGGTGATTTCCCGCTTCGGCGTCGGCGTCGACAATATCGATGTGGAAGCCGCCCGGGCTCGCAACATCAAGGTGACCAATGCAGCAGGCGGCAACGCCAATGCCGTTGCCGAACTGACGATTGGCCTGATCATCTCGGCAATGCGCGGCATCCCGGAGCTGCACGCCTCGACACGCAAAGGGGCATGGGACAGGTTTGTCGGGGAGGAACTCATCGGCCGCACCGTTGGCATCCTCGGCTTCGGCAACATCGCGCAGAAAATTGCAAAGAAGCTGAAGGGTTTCGAGGTCAAGGTTCTTGCCTACGACAAATTCCCCAATGCGGAAGCGGCGAACGCTCTCGGGGTTGAACTCGTCGATGCCGACACAGTACTGACGCAGTCCGACATCGTCTGCACGATGCTGCCCAGTCTGCCGGAAACCCGCCAATTCATGAACGCGGATCGGTTCGCAATGATGAAGGACGGAGCTTACTTCATCAACACTGCCCGCGGTGCGCTGGTCGACGAGACGGCCCTCAAGTCCGCGCTCGACACCGGGAAACTGCGGGGCGCCGCAATCGACGTCTATGAGCGCGAGCCCACAGATGCAACAAATCCGCTGTTCCAGGCGGCCGGTCTCGTCACGACACCGCACACGGCAGCGGAAACCTACGAAACCTACAGCAGCATCGGCGTGCTGACAGCGCAGGCTGTCATCGATGCCCTAGAGGGGCGTGAGCCCCGTAATCTCCTCTGAACCCTTGAGGTGCGAGCCATGCCGGTTCTCACATTTATTGACCGCAAAACCGAAAACTACCTGCTCACCGCAATCCTTGTAACCATTTCGGTGGTTTTGGTGGTGCAAGTTTTCATGCGCTACTTCGTCAACAGCCCACTGGTCTGGGCTGAGGAACTGGCGCGATATCTGCTGGTTTGGTGCACCATGATCGGCACCAGCCTGGCGGTCCGTGAGTCCCGGCACATCGTTGTGGATTTCGCACCGGTCCTGTTCGGACCTCGATCGGTGGGGATCTTCCGGCTGATCTCCATGGCCGGTATCATCGTCTTCAGCATCGTCGTCATCTACTACAGCGTACCCTTCGTACAGCGCGTGCAGCAGATGAACCAGCTCTCGCCCTCGCTAGAAATCCCCATGTGGTGGGTCTATCTGGCTCTGCCGGTCGGAGCGGCTGCGTCGATCCTCCGCGCTATCCAGCAAGTCTACCTGCAGCTTCGCTATGGCCTTGCTACGCCAGAGCCAGAGGTGGCGGAGGTGCCGCCCGTCGCTGCATCGCAAATCCAGGACAAGGCAGGCCGCTGATGTATCCCGCTCTCGCTCTAGGTTCCTTCCTCGTCCTTCTCTTCCTGACAATTCCGATCGCAATCTCGATCGGCTTGGCAGCGTTTGTTCCTGGGTGGTTGGGGGCACCTGTCAATCCGAGTCAGGTGATCCGCACGATCGTCACGGCCCTTGATTCTTTTCCTCTACTCGCCGTGCCGCTCTTCATGGTGGCGGGCGACATCATGACCGCAGGCGGCCTGGCCCGGCGTCTCTTCAATTTCGCCGATGCGATCCTGGGCCGTTTGAATGGCGGTCTTGCAATTTCGACGGTTGCCGCGTGCATGCTGTTTGGGGCCATCTCTGGCTCCTCGCCTGCAACGGTCGCCGCGATCGGTGCAATGGCGATACCGCTCCTGACAACCAACGGCTATGACAAGCGCTTCGCCACGGTCCTCGTGGTGACCTCCGGCACGCTTGGGGTTATCGTTCCGCCCTCGATCCCCATGATCATTTACGGCATGGCAGCGAATGTTTCGGTCAGCGAACTGTTCCTTGCCGGCATTGGTCCCGCATTGGTCATCGGCGGTCTTCTGATGGCCTATGCCTTTTGGTACGGCACGCGCAACAAGCACAAGATCCGGACGACTGCTGGCGACATTCCGTTCTTCCAGGCGATCCGCAGCAGCTTCTGGGCGCTGCTTGCCCCCGTTGTCGTCCTTGGCGGCATCTATAGCGGCATTTTCACACCCACAGAAGCCGCAGCGATCGCGGTTGCCTATAGTGCCTTTGTCTCGATCTTCGTGTTCCGCGAGCTGACCTTCCCCGAATTGATCCGTGTCGTCGGACGCACGGCGCTAACCATCGCGCCGATCCTGATCATCACCGGCACTGGCGCGGCATTGGGACGAGTTCTCAATCTGCTGGGCGTCCCAACAATGCTCGGCAGTTTCGTGTCCGATATCGTCAGCGAGCCGTTGATGTTGCTGTTGCTTGTCAATGCCATCCTGCTGCTCGTGGGCATGGTGATGGAAACCCTGGCCGCGATCATCGTGCTCACGCCGATCCTCCTTCCCGTCATGCTGATGTTTGGCGTCGACCCGATCCACTTCGGTATCATCATGACCATCAACCTGGCGATCGGCTTCGTCACCCCGCCCGTGGGCGCAAACATCTTCATCGCCACTCAGCTGACCAAGCTGGGGCTCATCGAAATCTGCAAGGGCCTGCCAATCCCGTTGACCTTGCTGATCCTGGGTCTAGCCATCGTTACCTATATTCCAGCCGTCGCCCTTTGGCTGCCAGCGGTGTTCTAGGTCCCAATCATCCATGTCTACAAACAACCTAACCGGGAGAGAGACCTTGCGTGTTTCCAGTTTCATGATCAGCGGCGCCATGATGTCGGCCCTTGCCCTCGCCACGCCGGCCCTGGGTCAGGACTACACCATGATCATGGCGCACACCCTGTCTGACACCAACCACCCGATCTACCAGGCCTTCCAGCGCCTCGAGACTGAGATCGAACAGCGTACTGACGGCCGGATCGACGTTCTGGACCAGGGCGGCGGCGCACTGGGCAGTGATCGCGAGATCATGGAGAGCACCATTTTCGGTGACATCCAGTTCGGCCCCATGTCGAGCTCGGCTGCAGTGCAGTTCGTTCCCGAACTCGCCGTGTTTGACATTCCATACGTCATGCCCAGCGACACCGAAGCGCGCTACCAGCTGCTCAATCAGGGTCCGCTGGCCGACGCAATCGGCGCCGCCATGGAAGCCAAGGGGCTCAAGTTCATGGGCATCATGGATGGTGGTTTCCGTAACCTGACCACCAAGAACACTGAAGTGCACACGCCCCAGGATATCGCCAGCGCCAACCTCCGCGTGCGAGTCCAGGAGAACCCGATTCACATCGCGATCTGGCGTGACCTCGGCGCTGCGCCCACGCCCATCGCCTTCACCGAACTCTACGGCGCCCTGCAGCAGGGCGTGGTAGACGCGCAGGAAAATCCCTACGGCCATATCCTGAGCCAGCGCTTCTATGAAGTGCAGGACTACCTGATCAACACCAACCACATCCTGCTCGCCAATGTAAGCGCTGTGAGCCTCGAGTGGTACAACACCCTGCCCGAAGACCTGCAGGCCGCACTGGACGAAAGCTTCGAAGTTGCCACCCGCTACCAATGGGATGTGCAGGCCGAACTGCAGGACAGCCAGCGCGCCGAACTCGAGCAGCATCTCACCGTGATCGACCTCACCCCGGAAGAACTCGCCTTGTTCCAGGAACAGACTGCTGGTGTCGTAGATATGGTGCGCGAGCGTGCGGGCAACGAGATCGTCGACACGCTGATGAACAATCTCGCCGACTGATCCGGCGTTAGCTCTGTTCAGGATGGCGCGGATGATCTCATCCGCGCCATTTTCGTTTTGGCCACCGAGCATCTCCCCTACACTTGCCGGCACGCTTAGTTTAAGGCATGCGCGAGAAGACGCCTCTAGAGAAAAGCCCTGCAATGCTGTTTGATACGCCTGATCAGTTCATCAATGCGCCGCGCCGGGCTGTCACCGTCTTTGGCATGGCTGGCGTGGGCAAGACGCGACTTTCCAACCTGCTGAGGAGGGATCGCTGGTTTCATTTCTCCGTCGACTACCGCATCGGCACGCGCCACATGGGCGAATACATCGTCGACAACTTCAAGGCGGAGGCGATGAAGGTGCCGTTTCTGGCGCAGCTGCTGCGCTCGGACTCGATCTATATCTCGTCCAACATCACCTTCGACAATCTCGACCCGCTCTCCACCTACCTTGGCACACCGGGGGATCCACGAAAGGGCGGGCTCCCGCTGAGCGAATACCAGCGGCGGCAGGAACAGCACCGGGTGGCCGAGATTTCTGCCCTGCTCGATGTTCCTCACTTCATCGATAGGGCTAAGGCGCTCTACGGTTACGATGACTTCATTGCCGATACCGGCGGTTCCCTGATCGAGGTCATCGATCACAGCGATGCCGGTGATCCGGTGGTGCAAACTCTGGCGGCGAACACTCTGCTGCTCTACATCCGTGGAACGGACAAGGATGCCACTGAGCTGGTTCGGCGGTTTAAACAGAACCCCAAGCCCATGTATTACCGGCCAGCGTTCCTCGTTGAGAAATGGGCCGAGTTCAAGCACATGAACGGCATACTCGAAGACGATGATGTGGACCCGGCTCAGTTCGGCGCTTGGGGATTCGAAGCTTTGCTTCACGATCGCCTGCCCCGCTATCAGGCTCTAGCCGACAACTTCGGCTATACAGTTGAAGCATCGGATCTTGCGATGGTGCGCGATGGCGACGAATTCGTCGACCTTGTTGCGGCAGCGATCGAGAAGCGAATGCGCTAGCGCGTACCCTCATTAGGGACGCGCCAAGGCATTGAATCCGCACGCAACGACCGGTCCTGAGAGGCTTACATGCCCATCCGCATTCCCGACAACCTGCCTGCCCGCAAGACGCTGGAAGAAGAGGGCGTCAACGTCATGGATTCCAGCCGTGCTGCACGGCAGGATATCCGCCCGCTCGAAATCGGCCTCCTTAACCTGATGCCAAATAAGGAGCGGACCGAAACCCAGTTTTCACGGTTGATCGGCGCCACTCCGCTGCAGGTGAACCTCAGCCTAGTTCGCATCACCGACCACCAGGCCAAGAACACATCCGAGGAATATCTCAAAACCTTCTACCAGACCTGGGACGAAGTCCGGGGACGCAAGTTCGACGGCTTCATAGTGACCGGGGCGCCTATCGCGCACATTCCTTTCGAGGAAGTACGCTACTGGAACGAGATGCTGGAGATTATGGCCTGGACCCGCACCAATGTGCACCACACCATGTTCATCTGCTGGGGTGCCCAAGCGGCGCTTCACCATTTCCATGGGGTCAGGCGCTACCGGATGGAAGAAAAGGCGTTTGGCGTTTTCCGCCACCGGATCGTTGGGCCGCGATCGCCCTTTTTGCGTGGCATGTCCGACAGCCCGATGATCCCTGTTTCGCGCTACAACGATATCGAGCGCACGAGCGTGGGCGATGATCTCGAAGTGCTGATCGACAGCGATGTCGGTCTTTGCATGCTCGGCGCCAAAGAAGGACGTTCGGTATATTTCCTGAACCACCTTGAATACGACAATCGCTCGCTGGCTGACGAATACGAGCGCGATGTGAAGGCAGGGCTCGATCCTGCGCTGCCAGCCAACCTCTTCCCTGAGGGAGATGCATCGCTTGAGCCGGAAAACCGCTGGCGCAGCCATGCTCACCTGTTGTTCCAGAACTGGATCAACGAAATCTACCAGTCGACCCCCTACGAGCTGGAAGCGATCGGGCGCTAGAGGCGGGATTTGATGGCACCGGCGCTGCCAGGAGCGGCGCTGGGCTTGATCCGTGTCCGCACCGTCCTATCTTGTCAAAGAAGAGGACATCAGCTTGCCCCAACCGCCGACGACCATCACCGACGAGCTGGGCATCGCCCTTGCCAATCTCACCGACAGTGCAACCGGGGTTTTAACGCCCACATTGCGCCTGGGCGTGACTGGTCTCAGCCGCGCAGGCAAGACGATATTCATCACGGCTCTGGTCCACAATCTGCTCACCCAAGGACGGCTGCCCGGGTTTGGCCCTTTGGCCGAAGGTCGGTTCATCGGCGCCAGGCTTGCCGAATACCCCGACGCCACCATACCCCGCTTTGCCTATGAGCAGCACCTGGCGGCCCTCACTGGCCAACCTGCCGTATGGCCGGAAAGCACACGGCGCATTTCTCAGCTGCGCATCGTGCTCAAATACCAGTCTGCCAAGTGGTGGAGCGGACTGTCGGGGCCTGCAACGCTCAACCTCGACATCGTCGATTACCCGGGCGAATGGCTGCTGGACTTGCCGCTCCTGGGGAAAAGCTTCAGCGAGTGGAGCGGCGAGGCGCTTGAGCGGGCACGCCAGCCTGGGCACGCCCAAGAAGCGGAAGGCTTTCTGACCGAACTCGAAAGCACCGACCCACTCAAGTCCGCCAACGATCCCGATGCGGAACGGCTGGCGGCAGCCTTCACCTTCTATCTGCGCCGCAGCCGCGAACACGGTGCCCTCTCTACACTGCCGCCGGGTCGCTTTCTCTTGCCCGGAGATCTAGAGGGATCACCGGCATTGACCTTCGCGCCGCTGCCGCGGCCGGCCCAGCCGATCCGTGGTACGAGCCTTTACGCAATGCTTGAAAACCGGTTCGAAGCCTATAAGGCGCAGATCGTGCGCCCGTTCTTCCGTGATCATTTCGCTCGTCTCGATCGGCAGGTCGTGTTGGTCGACACCCTACGCGCCCTCAATACTGGAGCCGTAGCCGTTGCCGATCTCGAAACCGCCCTCACTGCCGTCTTGGCCTGCTTCCGGCAAGGTGACGCTAACCCCCTCCTCCGGCCGTTCAGCCGCCGTATCGACCGTATCCTTTTCGCTGCCACGAAGGCGGACCATGTGCATCACAAGAGCCACGACCGGCTGGAAGCGATCCTCAACCGTCTTGTCGGCAACGCTGCCAAGAGGGCCAGGTTCGCCGGCGCCGCAACGCGCTCGCTCGCTATCGCCGCCATACGTGCGACCAATGAAGGCACGATCCGCGAAGCAGGCGAGTCATTGCCGACCTTGATCGGCACTCCGATCGCCGGCGAGAAGCTCGATGGTACCGTCTATGACGGCAAGACGGAAATAGCGCTGTTCCCCGGAGACTTACCAGAGCGTCCTGATTCACTTTTCGAAGATGGCACACCCGTCGCGTTGAACTTCCTTCGCTTCACGCCGCCGCAGAAACTGGAAAGCAATGCCGACGGAGAACCGGTGCTGCCGCACATTCGCTTCGATCGTGCACTGGACTATCTCATTGGAGACCGAATGGCATGAAGCGTCCAATTGCCCGACCGACAGAGGTCTCTCAATCGCCAGTTGCCCCATCGCGCGCGCCCCGAGCCTTTTCCGCCGCTGAAGCCGAGCTGGTCGAGGCGTCGTTCGAGGAGGGACCCGAACCTGATCTCGTTGGGCCGCCGCCGCGCCGGATGGGGTGGCTAGGCAAACTTGCCTGGGCTTCGGGCGGTATTCTGATGTCCGCGGGAGTGGCTCTCGCGGCTGACAGGCTGATCCGGGACCTGTTCTCACGCTATGAGTGGCTTGGCTGGGCCGGGCTAGGGATACTCGGCGCCTTTATCGTTGCCATCGCCGCTTTGATTGCACGAGAGATATTCGCGCTTCGACGACTACGGGTTCTTGATACCCTCAAGTCGGAAGCGGCGCTCGCGAGAGCCAATGACGATACGAAACTTGCCGTGGGTGTTGTCGATCAGTTGCTAGCCATCTATGCCGACCGGCCGGACCTCGCCAAAGTCCGCGAAGCGGTCAAGACCAACGTGCCGCACATGTTCGATGGCGCCGAAATGGTTGTCCATTCTGAGCGCAGCCTCATGTCTCCCCTGGATGCACGAGCCAAAGCGCTCACCGCTGCATCGGCACGGCGGGTCGCTTTGGTCACGGCCGTGTCACCCCGCGCGCTGATCGATGTAGCCTTCGTCATCTACGAGAGCGTGCGTCTGGCTGGGGCGATTGCAGCGCTCTATGGAGCACGGCCAGGACTGTTGGGTTTCTGGCGCCTCACAGGCTCGGTGCTCGCGCATCTAGCGGTCACAGGCGGCTTGGTACTTACTGACGGCGTCGTCGAGCAATTGGTAGGCCAGGGCATTGCGGCGAAGCTATCGGCTCGACTCGGCGAGGGCGTGGTGAACGGCTTGATGACGGTTCGCGTCGGCATTGCCGCCATGCGCGTCGTCAGACCGCTCCCCTTCTCCACCCTGCCCCAGCCTATGGTGCGCGATTTCATCCCCGAACTGGTTAAGGTGACCAGCGATATGGGTCGGGGCTCAAGCAGCGAGCGGCAATAGCGGCTGCTCGAACCTTTCCAACTGCGGCCGGGCGAAATAATAGCCCTGGAACAGCGAGATACCGGCGCTACGCAGCGTCATCAGTTCAGCTTCGGTCTCCACCCCTTCGGCCAGAACGGCGATATCCATCTGACGCGCCATGGTGACGATACTTGCGATGATCGCCTGGCGCGCGGATGAGGCGTCGATGCCGCGAAGCAGTTCCATGTCGATCTTGATGAGGTCGGGCTGGAATTTGGCCAGCAGCCCAAGTCCGGCATAGCCGGCGCCGAAATCATCGAGCGCCGTCATGAAGCCCATGCGTTTGTACTCGGCAACGATGTTGGCGACATGGTCCGCATCGGTCATGCGCTCGTTTTCCGTGAACTCGAACATGAGCCGGTTGGGATTGAACTGTACGCGCGCGGCTGCAGCCAGTGTCGCGCGAATGCACGCTTTCGGCTCATAAACTGCATTCGGCATGAAGTTGATGGACAAGCGCGCGTCCGACGCGGCCGGGAGGTTCAAACCGGCAAGCTCGATAGCTTTGACCCGGCATGCCTGATCGAAAACATAGCGGTTGGCTTCGGTCACAGCGGAAAGCACGCTGCCGGCGCCCTGGCCTTCCGTTCCGCGCACAAGTGCTTCGTAGCCCCAGACCTTGCCGGCAGCGAGGTCTATGATGGGATGAAACGCCATAGTAAATGCGACGGGAAAATCTTCGCCGCCGCGGCAGCCTTGGCATGATGTGCCGGACATTTATAACCTATGTTATTATTCTGATTGAGTATTCTCTCAATCATGAAGCATAGGTCTTAATGCTTACCGAAGGGGCGGCGAACGTCTTGTTCAATCAACCGTCCTTGGCGGCGCTCTGTGCCAGGGTCAGCTTGAGCCCATCCAAAGCGTCCGAGCACAATATCTGGCAAGAAAGGCGCGAGTTCGGCTTCACGTCGCCGACGCTGTCGAGCATGTCTTCCTCCTCATCGCTTGGCGCGCCCACTGCATCGAGCCAGTCCGGATCGACATAGCAATGGCACGTCGCACAGCTCAGAGCGCCACCGCACTCCGCCTTGATGTTGAGGCCCCAGTCTCGAATGACTTCCATGACGCGCCAGCCTTCGAGCCCTTCGAGCTCGTGCACGTCGCCTGCCTGGTCGGTAACGGTAATTTTCATGGAGCGCTCCTCAACAGCGCGAAGGCCTTAGCCTTCATAGGGGCGAGAAGGCAAGTAGGACATTGGTTTTTGGCGTTGCAACACGGCATCACGCATTACGATCCTCCGGCGGTCACCCCGGCGCAGGCCGTGACCCCATCTTGATATCTCGGGATGGGCCCCGGCCTGCGCCGGGGTGACATCGCATGTGGGGTAGGATCGAGCGACTTGGTAAGGCTTACGCCACGCCGAGCTTCTTCTGCAGCTTGGTGGAGCTGGTGGTGTACTGGAACACGACGCGCTCGCCAGGCGAGACGATCGCTTTTGCAGCCTGGGCCATCAACGCCGCTTCGTGGAAACCCGAAAGGATGAGCTTGAGCTTTCCGGGATAGGAGTTGATGTCGCCAATTGCGAAAATGCCGGGAACCGAGGTTTCGAACTTTTCCGTATCGACAACGATGGTGTTGTCGTTGAGTTCAAGGCCCCAATCGGCAACTGGGCCCAGTTTCATGGTCAGTCCGAAGAACGGCAGGAGGCGCGTCGCCGGAATGGAAAGATCGCCCGCCTCGGTCGTGAGGTGCACGTGGTTGATCTGGCCGTTCTCGCCGTCGAGCTTGGCGATCTGGCCGAGCTGAAAGTTGACCTTACCCTCGGCTACAAGTTCCTTCATCTTGTTGACCGAGGCCGGTGCTGCCTTGAAGGCATCGCGACGGTGCACCAGCGTAAGTGTGCGCACGATGGGCTGCAAATTGAGCGTCCAGTCGAGCGCGGAGTCACCGCCGCCGACGATCACGACATCCTGCCCGCGAAAATCTTCCATTCTGCGGACGGCGTAGAATACCGACCTGTTTTCGTACTGCTCGATTTCGGGCACTGGAGGACGCTTCGGCTGGAACGAGCCTCCTCCGGCTGCGATGACGACAACCTTGGTGAAGAAGGTTTCGTCAGCGTCGGTCTGAAGCTTGAACGAGCCGTCGTCGAGTTTCTCGATCGAATTGACCATGCGCGAAAAATGGAACTCTGGCGAAAACGGCGCGATCTGCGCCATCAGGTTGTCGGTCAGCTGCTGGCCGGTGACCACCGGGAAGCCCGGAATGTCATAGATCGGCTTTTCGGGGTAGAGTTCGGCGCATTGGCCGCCCGGGCGATCCAGAATGTCGATGAAATGGCATTTGATGTCGAGCAACCCGAGTTCGAAAGCCGCGAACAGGCCGCAAGGGCCAGCGCCGATGACGACAACGTCGGTGGTGATCTCAGTGCTCATTTATCTCTGCCTTGGCGAACTTCAGTCCGCGATCATATTTGGCGTCATTCCCGCGGAAGCGATCATCTCCTTGCGCGAGGAGAGAGATGCCGATTTAGCGGGGATGACGCAGTGTAAGAAGGAAATCCGGGATGGATTACCTGAACAACGCGCTCCACTTAGCCTAGGAAACGCGGCGAAGGAAGGGGCGCGTCCCAACCGGTACTTCGGCAACGCCGACAGGCTGGTAGAACAGCGCCATCTCAGGCAAACGGTTCTCGATCAGCGCCTGGCGGGTCGGCTCGTGGGTCACCACGAGAGCATTGAATCCACAGCGGCGCATGTGTGGAATCTGATCTTGAAGGACATCGCCTATAGCCCTGATTTCACCAGCATATTTGAAGCGTTCGACAAGAAGCCGCGCCGTCGAATACCCGCGCCCATCCGTGAAGGCCGGGAACTTGATCGCGACCGAAGCGAAGCGCGCGAGATCGTCTGCAACTTCCTCGATCTTCTCGCCGGGTGAGACTAGGAGGCCCAACGGATGAGGGTTGGCGAGATAGTCGGCACGGTTGGCCAGGAACTCGGGCAGTGGAACGTGGACGTAACGCGCTTCGGACGCCTTCGTGCCTTCTACCCAATCCTTGAATGGATCCTGGATGAAGGCACCATCTTTCCAGAGCGTGTGGCGGGAAGCTGCAGTCATCGGGTTCGCGATCGCTCCACTGAAATCGTAATGGATGCCGCATTCCTTTTTGTTGAGGCCGCGCCACCGTCCGGCACGCGGATCCTCTCCCTCGGCAACGATCGAGGTGCAGGGTGCGCAGCCAATGGATTTGTAGCCTTTGGCATAGAGCGGATGCTCGGGCAAGTTGTGCTTCTGGCGGTACTCGATGACATCGGCGTCCGAGAAATAGGCGAGCGGATTGACCTTGATGCGATCATCGCTCGTCAGCTCGAAATGCGGCAGCACGCCGCGTTCCCTGGTTTGGTAGCGCTTACGCCCCGTGACCCAGCCGCCATATTGTTCTGTGACGGGCTCAAGCGGCTCAGTCTTGCGGATGTGGCAGCACGAATCGGGATCGCTCTCCCAGAGGTTGCCATTAGGATCGAACCGCGCCACGTCATCGGCACTGGGATGAATGGCGTGCACATTGATCAAGCCAAACTGCTTTTTGAGGGTCTCGACATAGGCCAGTGTCTCGGGAAAATGCTTGCCGGTCTCAAGAAAATAGACCGGCATTGATGGATCGACCTGGGCCACAATATGAAGGAGCACCGCCGAGTCAGCACCGAAAGACGAGACGATGGCGAGATCTCCCGGCAGCACGTCGGACACTGCGTATCGCAGCACGCCCGCGGCGTCCATTTCGTCGAACATGCCGTTGAGCGCGAGGATCCCCAGCGCCTTGAGCTTGTCATGAGCCGCTTGCGCGGGAGCAAGTTTAGGCAGTCCCATGGGATTTCTCCATAAGCACGGAGCCTTCAATTCTTCTCCCCCTCGGGGAGAAGGTGGCGCGCAGCGCCGGATGAGGGGGACGCTTCAGCGAGAGTGGAGAAATCCCCCTCGCCGACTCGGCTTTGCCGAGCCACCTCTCCCCGAGGGGGAGAGGAACAGAAGCATCGCGTGTGCCGTTAAGCATTGCCGTACAACGCCTCCTTGAACGGCGCTTCCCCTACGCGGCGGTATGCGTCGATGAACGTCTCGCTCTCGCTGGTTCGCTGCGAAATATAGAAATCGACCAGCTTTTCGATGGCGCCCGGCACGTTCTCCGCTTCAAATCCCGGTCCGATGATCTTGCCGACTGAAGCCTGCTCGGTGGCGTCGCCGCCTAGCGTGATCTGATAAAGCTCGCCGCCCTTCTTTTCCACGCCGAGGATACCGATGTGGCCCACATGGTGGTGACCACAGGCGTTGATGCAGCCCGAGATCTTGATCTTGAGTTCGCCGATTTCCTTCTGGCGTTCCGGCTCGGCGAACTTCTTTGAAATTTCCTGCGCGATCGGAATCGAGCGGGCGTTGGCCAGCGCGCAGAAGTCGAGGCCTGGGCAGCAGATCATGTCGGTGATCAGATTGTTGTTGCCCTCGGCGAGACCTGCCGCCACCAGCGCGTCGTAAACCCTGCGCAGATCCTTGAGCGCAACATGGGGCAGAACAAGGTTCTGTTCGTGCGTCACCCGCAGTTCGTCGAACGAAAACTGCTCGGCCAGATCGGCGACAACCTCCATCTGCGCATCAGTCGCATCGCCCGGAGCGCCGCCTACCGGCTTGAGGGAGATCGTCACCGAGACGTAGCCAGGCTGAATGTGCGCGTTGATGTTGTTGTCGAGCCAGCGGCCATAGGCGGGGTCGACAATGGATTCGTAGGCGACATCGATCTGGGTCAAGGCCTGCGGCTCGAAAATCGGCGGCGCAAAATAGGCGCTGATACGATCAACTTCTTCGCTCGGGAGGGTCAGGACGCCGCCACGCACTTCGGCAAACTCGGCTTCGACCTGGCCCTTGATGCTTTCAAGGCCCTCTTCATGTACCAGGATTTTGATACGCGCCTTGTACTTATTGTCCCGGCGACCATAGCGGTTGTAAACGCGCATGATGGATTCGAGATAGGCCAGCAGGTGCTCGTTCGGGACGAAGCTATTGATGAGCTTGGCGATCATCGGGGTACGGCCGAGACCGCCCCCCACCCAAACTTCCCAACCGATCTCTCCGGCAGCATTCACCGCCGCTTGTAGGCCGATATCGTGGAAACGAATGGCCGCGCGGTCATGTGGCGCACCGGTGATGGCAATCTTGAATTTGCGCGGCAGATACGAGAACTCGGGATGAAGGCTCGACCATTGGCGCAAGATTTCTGCCACCGGCCGTGGGTCGATGATCTCATCGGCAGCAGCGCCGGCAAACTGGTCTGTCGTGACGTTGCGAATGCAATTGCCGGACGTCTGGATCGCGTGCATCTCGACCGAAGCCAGCTCCTCGAGGATCACAGGGATATCCTTGAGCTTGGGCCAATTGTACTGAATATTCTGGCGCGTGGTGAAGTGGCCATAGCCGCGATCGTAGACACGCGCGATGTGGGCGAGCTTCCGCATCTGGCGGCTCGACAGCGTGCCATAGGGCACCGCGACACGCAGCATATAGGCATGCAGCTGCAGATAGAGCCCATTCATGAGCCGCAGCGGACGGAACTGGTCCTCCGAAAGCTCGCCGGTAAGGCGACGCTTCACCTGATCGGCAAATTGCGCTGTGCGACCTGCGACGAATGCCGCGTCGAATTCGTCATATCGATACATGACCGTCCTCACCCAAATGCTGGCGGTCGTAAGCCTGCCCATTGAGACTAAGCGGCGCGGTGGGGCCTGCCGCACGAATACGTTCGCGGAGACGCTTCGGCACGATCTCGCCGTCGACCACCTCCACTTCCTCGATCTCGAGGCTGATGATGCGGCCGGTCGCCTTGGTAGCGGCCAGAGCAGCATCGCGCTCGGCTACGTCTTCTTTGGCGAAGAGGCGAGCCAAATGGAGGCCCTCCACCCATGTGTCACCCCTCGACAGATAAACCGTCGCGCCGGACGTCAACTCGTTGCCGGTTAGAATTTCCTTGCTCATGCTACTTTGAAACTTTCCGCATTCCTGGCTACGGCCTCAACCCAATCGCCATGCGCGACAGCACGGCCGACGAGGATAACGGCAGGACCGTCATCGAACTCGACCGCGCCTTGCGCAAGATCACCCAAACTTCCTGCATAGGACCGGCTATCCGCCCGTCCTGCGTTCACTACGATACCGATCGGCAGATCCGCCTCTGCACCAGCCGCCAGAAGGCGGCCCGCTGTTTCCGCCGCGATCGACTTGCCCATGTAAAGCGCAAGCGTCAGCCCGGTTAGCGATAGCGCCGCCCAATGCGCCAACTCACTGTCTTCAGCACCATGTGCGGTAGCCACTACTAGCCCCGTGGATACCTTCCGCAGCGTCACCGGCGTTGCTGTGTCTGCTGCAGCCGCGAGCGCCGCTGTGACACCGGGAACGATCTCGAAACCTATTCCAGCGCTCTGCAGCGCATCAATCTCCTCGCCGGCACGGCCAAAGACCATGGGATCACCGGATTTGAGGCGCGCCACCTTTTTACCTTCACTGGCAAACCGCACGATCAAGGCGTTGATCTGCCCCTGGGTAAAGCTGTGATTGCCCTTGGATTTACCGACAGGGATCTGCTCGGCATCGCGGCGTCCCATCTGGACCACCTCTGCCGGCACAAGCTGATCGTGAACGATGACGTCCGCTTGCTGGAGATAGCGTTGCGCGCGCAACGTCAAAAGGTCGGCAGAGCCGGGACCGGCCCCGATCAACCAGACAACGCCCTCTTGCTTTCCACCGTCGAGGTGTCGCACAAGCATCGCATTGGCGACGTCGTGACCATCCCCCTTGTCGAGAGCACTCTGGATTTCAGGGGACGCCACAAGGTCCTCGTAGAACCGGCGTCGCGACGGGCCATCCTGAATCAAGCTCTCAACCTTGCCGCGCAAAGCACCGGCAAGACTCGCGATTTTTCCGATCCCCGGCGCCAGCAAGGCTTCAATCTGCGCGCGGACCAGTCGGGCAAGCACCGGCGCATCGCCTTCAGTCGAAATAGCGACTACCAGTGGGGCACGATCAACGATGGACGGGGTATAGAAGTCGCATTCGCTTGGCACGTCCACGACGTTCAGGGGAATGTTGAGCCGGCGCGCCTCAGTCATGGCCAGAGCGCCGTCCGGCCCCTCATCGGCTACAAAAACAAGCGCCGCACCGGCAATGTCTTGTGCGACGATAGGGCGCTCGAAAACGGTTACCTCATAGCCCGTGAAATCAGTCTCCACGTGCCGCGCGTAAATCTCTATAGAAGCAGTAGTCTTAGAGACCAACCGGACCTTGTTAAGGGCTTCGTCGGTGCCGCCGACGATAATGATACGCTTGCCCTTGACGATGAAGCTCAACGGAAATGTGTTGAGGCGGGTCATTCTGGTCCTAGTCTGAGAGTTGCAGCAAATTATTCCATCGCCGGCTGGTGCTGCAAGCTGCTGATAATCAGAAGCTTTTATATTTCCTCCCGCACAGGCCGCTTAGAACACCTCCAACGTCAGCGTACGGCCGCGAGTAAAATAGTTCGACAAAAGAGGACGTCTTGAAACGCCGAAGGCGCCCATAGGCGCCTCATTCACAGGTCAGCAGTAAGCAGTCTGCTTAGCCCTGGCGGCTCGGCACATGAAGAACCAGACCGTCGAGTTCATCGCGCACCTTGATTTGGCAGGAAAGCCGGCTTGAATCCTTCACGTCGAATGCGAAGTCGAGCATGTCTTCTTCCATCATGGAGGGTCCACCAACTGCTTCGCGCCAATCGTCCCCAACATAGACGTGGCAAGTGGCACAAGTGCAGGCACCGCCGCACTCGGCGACGATTCCAGGCACAGCGTTGATGATGGCCGTTTCCATCACTGTGGCGCCGTTTTCGGCTTCCGTTTCGATACGTTCGCCGTTGGTTGTAACAAAGGTGATCTTGGTCATGTGTCTTTCGGCTTGCTGTTCACAGCCGATATAGCCGCTCAAGAGGATATGGGAAAGACGCTGACGGCATAGGCGCCCATCACCGCATCAGACACCCAGCAAGCCTTCGAGATAGTGCTTCTCGATGCCGAACATCGCCTTGACCTCCCCCACGCGTCGCATTGCTGCCTCTCGCGAGCCTGCGCGGCCCTTTTGCGCAACAATCAGATTGTTCTTCGGCGTATGGGCATCCGAAACGAATTCAAACACTTTGGTTCTGTATCCAGACGCTTCAAGCAACAGGGCGCGTAATCCGTCGGTCACCATCTCCGCCTGCTTCTCCAGGAAGGTGCCATGGCGGAGCAGGAAGTCGAGGCGAGTGTCCGCTGTACCCTCTTCCATCTGACGCCGCACCTGCTTGTGACAGCAAGGCGCAACCGCGATCAGTTCCGCACCGGCGCGAATGCCTTGGTAGATCGCATCGTCAGTGGCCGTATCGCAGGCGTGAAGAGCAATCACAGTGTCAGCACCAGTTGCGTCATAGTCGAGGATCGAACCAGGCACGAAATGCAGATTGCTGAAGCCGCTTTCCTGCGCCAGACGATTGCCATCCTCGACCAGCTGTGGCCGGAGTTCGACACCGTAAATCTCAGCTCTTGTGGCAGTCCTCTTGAAATGGTCGGCCAGGGCGAAGTCGAGATAGCCCTTGCCCGCGCCCATATCCACAATTCGTGGATGATCAGGGGAAAGCTCCTGAATCAAAGGCGCAAAAATTTCCACCATCTTGTTGATCTGGCGGAACTTGTCCTGAGAGGCTGCGAGGATCTTTCCGTCGGCGCCAGCAAGACCCAGCGCCTTCATCCACACCTTGCCACCGCTTGCAAGCGGGCGGTTCTTGGCGCGGTCATGACTTGCCTCAACCGCGTCACGCCCGGTGACTTCGGTTTTCTTCAGTCGGTATTTATCACCCTGGCGCTCGAACTGCAGATCGTAATCCGTCGTTTCGATCCTGGCGCTTCGATATTCTCCAGAGAGGCCGCTCCGTACAAAGCTCATGGCTTCATCGACGGTCAGGTTCTTGGTGATGTCCCGAGTCTTGTACCGATAAACGAAACTAAGCCGCTCCCCGGCATTCAAAAGGACCTTGCGCGCCTCGATACCCTTCAGCTCCGCCTCCGGGCCATGATAGCCGCCAAGCTTCAAGCGCGTGATGGACCCGTCGATGAAGGCGGTTTGCAGCGCCAGAACGAATTCTTCGATGCGATCGGGTGCGCTCAATGTCGCTCCTTTGTGGTGAGAAAATCGATCTTCGGCCAATCCTGTTTGGCTCGATCGGCCCACCACGCGTTCTGCGCAAGGAAGACCGGAGCATTGTTCCGATCCTCTGCCATGTTCATCTTCTGGGCGGTGATGAAGCGCTTGAGCTCGTCTGGATCGTCACACTCGACCCAGCGCGCCACCTCATAGCCCATGGGCTCAAACGTAATCGGCACGCCGTATTCCTTGGCGACACGGCTGGCCAGAACTTCGAGCTGGAGCTGACCGACAACGCCAACGATCCAGTCCGCACCCACCATGCGCCGGAACACCTGCGTGACGCCCTCCTCTGCGAGATCGGAAAGCGCCTTCGACATCTGCTTGGTTTTCATGGCATCGGTAAGGCGCACGCGACGGATGATTTCGGGCGCGAAATTTGGAATACCCGTGACATTGTATGTTGCGCCTTCTGTAAGCGTATCGCCGACCGACAGCGTGCCGTGATTGGGGATGCCTACGATATCGCCGGCGACAGCTTCTTCTGCCAGTTCGCGATTATTGCCAAAGAAGAACATCGGATTGGCCACGGCCATGTCCTTGCCGGAACGAACGTTCTTCAAGCGCATGCCGCGCGTGAACGTTCCCGAACAGAGCCGGACAAAAGCGATACGGTCGCGGTGATTAGCATCCATGTTCGCCTGGACCTTGAAGACAAAGCCGGAAACCTTCTTCTCATCGGGCGAAATCGGCGAGGGCAAAGCCGGCTGCGGACGAGGCTCCGGCCCCCAATCCCCCAGCGTGCGCAACAATTCGGCGACACCAATACCCTTGAGCGCTGAACCGAACAGGACCGGGCTCATGTGCCCTTCATGAAAGGTCGTGAGATCAAACTCGGGCAGCATGGCGCGGGCCATCTCGAGAGTTTCGAGCGCTGTCAGAAATACTGGATCGTCAACAAGGCTCTCGACCTCAAGCAGATCTTCCAGCGCCTCGAATTCAGCGAGCGTCTTCCCCTGAGGCGTTACGACTCGCTTTTCCAGAAGATCGATATAGCCGCGAAAATCGACGCCCTGCCCCACTGGCCACAGGACGGGGGTCAGGTCGAGCGCAAGCTTGCCCTGGATTTCATCGATCAAGTCGAGCGGCGCCAGACCCTCACGATCTACCTTGTTGATGAATGTGATGATCGGAATATCGCGCAGGCGACACACCTCGAAGAGCTTCAGCGTCTGACTTTCGATACCCTTAGCCGCGTCGATCACCATGATCGCTGCGTCAACGGCCGTCAGCGTGCGGTAGGTGTCCTCGGAAAAGTCAGAGTGACCCGGCGTGTCCAGCAGGTTCATGGTGAGCCCATCGAACTCGAAGGTCATCACCGAGGATGAGATCGAGATGCCGCGCTGCTGCTCCATTTCCATCCAGTCCGACCGGGTGGAGCGGGCACCGGATTTGCCTCGCACTGCGCCAGCTTGCTGGATCGCACCGGCAGCCGACAGCAGTCGCTCGGTCAGCGTGGTCTTGCCTGCGTCCGGGTGCGAGATGATCGCGAAGGTCCGGCGGGTGCGGAATGGTTCGAGCGTGTGCCGGGCGTGACCCTCGGCGGCGGTGGACAGGGACATGAAATCTGCTGAATGCTATGTCGCATGCGCAACGGCGCAGCGAAGACCAAGATCATATGGGGCGCTCTATAGAATCTGGCAACCGCGCGGTCAAACGCGGCCTCGAATTCCCATAAGTCTTGTAGAAGGCATAAGAGAGAGCAGGATCACAGTCCAAAGGCTGCGGATCGGGACTCGGCTTTTCAGGCCTCTTCTGTCGCTAGAACCCGATCGATAAAAGCTCGCACGTCTTCGATCACGAGACCAAGATCGTCAATCCGCTCCTGAGTCAGCGGGCGTCCGCTGCGTATCTCGCGTTCCATTGACTTGGTCGTTTCGGCCAGCCCTGATGCGCCGACCCCGCCCGCTGCGCCCTTGATTGAGTGGAGGATCAAGGCAATGTCGTCGAAACTGGCGGCCAGACGCAAACGCGCATGATAGTCCCCCAGAGTGGCATCGAAGAGCCGCAGCATCTCGCATTCGAGCGCGTGGTCGCCGAGGCACTGCTTGGCCAGGTGCACGAGATCAACAGGCCGGGTGGCAGGCGAATAATCGCCGAGCGCCGTATCTACCTGCACCGCAACGCTACCGGAAGCCATCTTGCCTGCTCCTTGCCCGGAATGGATGAGGGTTATGCTAACGGGTGCTCATAAACAGCTCCTTAAGCCCCAACTTTGCCTTTCTTTCACGGTTTGAGGCTACCGTTTCCACGCGAAAATTAACCTTTAGGTAGGAAATCGTTCGGTTTGCATCAAATTGGATGTAATACTGAATGGTGAACGAGCGCGCGGCGGCGGACGAGTTCAGGATAGCGATGCATTTGCATCGAATTGTTCCTGTTTGGCCATGAGCCCGGAAACGGCTCAGGGTCTATTCTCCTTCGAAATCCCGCCATGTCGCTGTGGTGCCGACGCGAGAGTTGTAAAGAGTATGGCCAATAATCAGAACACCCAGAACGACCCAGCCGCGTTGGCCTTTTCGGCGGTTGAAGACGCCCTCAAGGATTCGGTGTTCAGCCTCGACCCCGCCAACAAGCCCAAGCAGGACCGCAAGCCTGCCGATCAGCCGCGCACCGAGCGCCTGCGGGCAGCCGACAAGATTGCGCAACAGGCCGGTTCGGTGGCAAATGACGATCGCGCCTCCACCGCTCGCCTTCTCTATGGATTGCAGAACCGTTCTTCGGCAACACCCACATGGCTGGCAACGGTCCTCTCCATTCTCTGGATCGCTGTAGCCGGCACCGCTGCGGCCTTCCGCTATGGACCGGAGATGGCCAATTTCGGCCAGTTCGCGGGGTCTATAGAGTTTATCGCTATTGTCGCGATCATCGTTCTGCCGGTTCTTGGCTTCTTCGCTGTGGCGACCCTGATCCGTCGCGCGCAGGACCTGCGCAACGCTGCTTCTTCCATCACCCAGGCAGCTATCCGCCTTGCCGAACCCGAAGTCACGGCTGCCGATAAGGTCGCGTCCGTTGGTCAAGCCGTGCGCCGCGAGGTCAACGCTCTTGGTGACGGCCTCGAGCGTGCGCTTTCGCGCGCCGGCGAGCTTGAGGTGATGATCCACAACGAAGTGACCGCGCTCGAACGGACCTATTCGGATAACGAGTCGCGAATGCGCGCACTTATCGCCGAACTGGCCAGCCAGCGCGAAAGTGTGCTCACCAATACAGAGCGTGTGCGCGAAGCGATCACTGAGAGCCATACAGGACTCGTTTTCGATCTCGACATGATCAGCCAGCGCATCGCCGGCACGATCGTTGAAAGCGGCGGCACCCTCACCCGCGCACTCGAAAGCGGTGGTGAAGCACTGAACACCGCATTCTCCGAGCGATCGGAGAACTTCACCCAATTGATGGACAACCGGTCCACCGATTTCCTTGCAGCACTGGATCAGACCTCCGACCGCGTCAGCGGCGTCGTTGGCGATGCCGCCGCAAACGTTACGACCAACTTCGAGACGCACACGCGCAATTTTACCGCTGCCATCGAGCGCCACATCCAGGCACTGACCGAAACGCTCGACAGCCGCGCGGAAACGATCGGCGGTTCGCTCGACTCTCAAACTGTGATGCTGACTTCGGCAATCGAAGACAAAACAGATGCCCTCGCCAACCTCCTGGCGATCAATAGCAACCGCCTCATCGAGCAATGGGGTGAACGCGGCGACATGATCAATCAGGCTCTCGCTGCGCTTGGCAACCGCGTGGGCGATGACGTGACCGGGCGCGCTCGTGAAGCCGAGGCCATGCTTGGTGCGCTCTCGCGTCAGCTGGACGAATCCGTGTCTATCCAGCTCAACGCGCTTGAAAGCCGGCTACAGTCTGCCCTGATCGAAATCAACGGCGCTCTGGATGATACGTCCGAGCGCGCCCGGGTCACCCTGTCCTCGGCAGGCGCAGACTCGCTGAACCAGTTCGATAACCGCATGAGCGAAATCACCGGCTTGCTGGATGATCGTCTCGGGGCCCTCGACAATGTCATTGGCGACAAGGGAGAGCAGTTGCTGAACCGGCTCGAAGCGCATGGCACGAGCTTCGAAACGCGGGCCAATGTCCTCGAGATGGCGTTGAACGAAGAATCTGGCCGCTTCAACGACGTTGTTACGCAGCGTACCCGCGAGATGAATGAAGTGATCGGCGCAAAGACTGCCGCGATCACCGAAAATCTCAACAGCCGCACGCGTGAGATCTCCGAACGTCTTGATACCTACGCGGAAACACTCAATGAGGCTCTCGACAGCAGGACTGGCCGTATCGACACGGTGCTCAACACGCGCGTCGAAGAAATCGGCCAGGCAATTGCATCCGGTGCCGAGACGCTGGAGCACACCCTTGCCGGACGTGGTGGCGAGCTCAGCGAAAGCATCCGCCGCCGGTCGGAAGAGCTTGGCACCACGCTCGTTAACACCACACAGGCGTTCGATGAGACTATCGCTGCGCGCAGCCAGCAGCTCAGCGACTCGCTGTTGCAGCGATCCCAGGCGCTTGGTGAAACGCTTGCCAGCAGCGCCCAGTCGATCGACCAGACGATTGCAGCGCGTAGCCAGGAGCTCAGCAGCTCCCTCCTCCGCCGTTCGCACGAGTTGAGCGAAACGCTGGCGACCAATGCACAGTCCCTTGATCAGACGCTCGCTCTGCGCAGCGAAGAACTGACAGGTTCGCTGGCTCAGCGCAGCCAGGAACTGAGCGAAACGCTCGCGACCAATGCGCAGTCCCTTGATCAGACGCTCGCTCTGCGCAGCGAAGAACTGACCGGTTCGCTTGCTCAACGCACTCAGGAACTGAGCGAAACCCTGGCGACCAACGCACAGTCGCTTGATCAGACGCTCGCACTGCGCAGCGAAGAACTGACTGGTTCGCTTGCTCAACGCACTCAGGAATTGAGCGAAGCGCTCTCGACCAACACCCAAGCTCTCGACCAGACAATTTCTGCTGGTAGCCAGCAGATCACCGAAGCACTCGTTCTTCGCTCGCAGCAACTCGGCGAGACCCTGACAACCAATACTCAGGCTCTCGACCTGACCCTTGCTGCGGGCAGCCAGCAGATCACCGATGCACTGATGCTTCGTTCCCAGCAGCTGGGTGAGACCCTCGCCGAGAATACTCAGGCTCTCGATCGGACGATCACCTCGGGTACCGAGCAACTTGGCGCAGCACTGACCCAGCGTTCCCAGGAACTGGGCGACACGCTCAGCACCACGGCCCAGTCTCTCGACCAATCCATGAGCTTCCGCAGCCAGCAGCTGCGCGATTCCCTTGTTCGCCACACCCAGGAAATCGGAGACACGCTCGCGACCAACACTGAGTCGCTTGACCAGACACTTTCCTTGCGCAGCCTCGAACTCACCGAGAATCTGCGCCAGCGCGCAGATGAACTCAGCGAGTCGCTGTCGACCACCACCCAGTCGCTCGATTCCACCATTGCCGCACGGAGCGCTGAGTTGAACGAGTCGATCCGCCAGCGTTCCGAAGAGCTCGGCCAGACCCTGACTGTCAGCACGCATACGTTCGATCAGGCCATCGCGGGACGAACCCAGCGCCTTGCGGACACCCTCTCCGAACGCACGAATGCGCTCTCGCTCGAAATCGAAAGCCGCACCGGCACCCTGGCTGGTCAGCTGCAAGAGCGGACGGAAACGCTTGCCAGCACGCTTGACGAAAAGCAGGCGCAGTTTGCCGCTGCGGTTGACGAACGTGCAGGCCGCTTCGTCGCCGATCTTGATACGCGCGCCGACGAAATGACTGGCGCGCTCGACACGCGGACTGCTGCAATGACGGGCGCTCTTGATGCTCGTACTGCGGCAATGACGGCTGCGCTTGAAGCTCGCACCGCCACCATGTCCGGTGCTCTCGACACCCGCACCAGCGAACTGAACTCCTCGTTCGAGCGCACCACTGCCGAACTTGCCGAAGTTCTTGATAGCCGTACACATGAACTCGCAACCACCGTGGGCACACGCACCCAGCAGCTGTCCGCCGCCCTTGCCGTTCGGACGCAGGCCCTGTCTGATACCCTTTCTACCCACACCAACTCCATGGGTGAGACGATTGGGCTGCACACCGCCGAACTCGCCCAGACGCTGGATCAGCACAGTGCCGCCGCACGCGAGTCGATCGATGCTTCCCTGCGCGGCGTGACTGAAACCATGTCGACGCGCCTCGGCGAGATGTCGGACACCGTGGCTGGCAAGGTGGCCGAAGTCGGTACCGCCATGTCCGATCAGTTGACCTCCGCTCTTGGCAGGGTCGATGTGGCACAGGCAGGCGTGACCTCGCGCATCGAAGCGGCCAGCGCCAGCTTCGATGAGAATGTGCGCCGCGCGACCGAGATCGTCGAAACCGGCGTCAATGCCGCGCGCCAGTCCATGGTCGATCTTGTCGACAAGCGGCTGGGCACTCTACCCGAGGCCATCACTGCCCGCGCCGATATCACGGCCGAGCGCCTTGCCTCGCTTAATGCTTCGATCAACACCTCCATCACTCAATCGATGGCGGATCTCGAAGCCGGTGCCGACCGGATCGAAGAAACCATTGCAACACGGATCACGTCGGCAACCCACGCGATCTCCGACGACGTCGAGGCAACGGCAAACCGCATGGACACTGCTGTGCGTGGTGCTCTCGAACAGATCCGTCTCGCCGCCGGCTCCATCGACGACATCGTCTCAGTTCGCGCCGTCAACACGGTCGACTCCATCGAACGCCGCCTCAGCGAGATCAACCAGTCCGTCGAGAGCCATACCGGCGAATTCGCAGCCCTTGTCGATCAGAAGTCGAACGAGCTGCAATCCGCTCTTCGCGGCCACGGCAACCTGCTTCGCGAAGCGCTCGAAAACAACTCGCGCGACGCCGAAGAGCTTATGGCCGCCTCTTCGAGCCGCATCCTCACCGACGTTACCGCAGCACTCAACAAGCTCAACGACTCGAACCTGCTGCTTCAGCGCGTTCTCGATGCCTCGACCACGAATCTGGCAACGCTCGAAACCTCGATTGCCCAGCAGACTTCGAACTATGCCTCGACCATGCGCGACGCCATGGGCCAGACTGAAGAGGCGGGCTTGATGGTCAGCCAGCATGTGGGTGCTCTCCAGAACACCATCCGCGGCATGGTGGACGAATTCGCCAACATTCTGGGTAAGCTCGATGTCGAAGTAGTCAGCATGTCGCAGGCTTCACGTGCACTCGAAACCACAAGCTCCGACGCGCTTGAAACGCTTGAGGAACGCCGTGGCGCCATGGACGCCCTCGCCCACTCCTTTGCCACGCGCGCCGACGATATCGACAACCGTATGCGGCTGTTCGCTCAGTCCATCGCCGACACCGTCAACGACACGGAACGCCGCATGATTGCAGCGCGCCGCGCCATGGACGAGGCACTGCAATCGACCAGCCTCACCGTCAGTGACACTCTGGCGAACACGACCAACACGATCACGGAAGCGCTCGAGACCGCCAGCAGCCGTGTCAACGATTCGCTCTATGTCACAAACGAGCGGTTTACCTCGACGCTCAACGAGCGGACGGCTCAGGTTGATGCTGCAGTGCAGCAAGCCGCCGAGGCTGCAGCCATGGCACTCAATCAGACCTCCTCCTCTGTCCGCTCTGCGCTGTCCACTCAGACCAGCCAGGTCAATGCGGCTCTGGAAGACAATGCCAACCGCGTCAGCGATCTCCTCGCTTCGACGGCGGGCGGTGTCACCGATGTCCTCGGCACCACCACCAGCACCTTGGCCGACACGATCGCAGAAACCAGCCAGTCGGTTCGGGGCGCCATCGCGGCCAACACCGGACAACTGCGCCAGGCCATCGATCAGTCCACCAGCGTCTTCCGCGAGGCTCTCGACTCGACTTCCGAAGACGTCAACGGGCGCCTTGGCGATTTCCGCGAGACGGCGGAAGGCGAAAGCCGCCGCGCCAATGCAGCACTTCAGGAAGCTCAGCGCCGCCTGGTCGCCGAGATGCAGCAGGCTATCGAAGAAGCAACGCAGCGCTTCGGCGAAACCGCACGCGCCATGCGCGAAACAGCCCGCGAGGTTGGTCACGAACTCGAATCGACCCGTGCTGAACTCGCTCGCGGCGTGAACGAGTTGCCCGAGGAGACACGCGCCAGCGCTGCCGCAATGCGTCGCGTCGTGGCCGAACAGATCGAGGCACTTTCCGAGCTCAACGCCATTGTCCGCAGCCAGCCTGCTACCCACGATCTCACCGATCGTCGGGGCACGGCACCCCGCGCTTCAGCACCGGCACAGCAGCCTGAACCGGCGCCTTACCAGCCACCTCGCCAGGCCGAAACCGAGCAGCGCCGTGCAGAGCCGTCTGCCCAGACGCTGGTCGATCCAATCCGCACCCGCGTTGCCGCCGAACCAGTTCGTGCGACAGCTCGCCCCGCTACGCCGGTGCAGCCAACGCCGGCTCCCGCGCAGGCACAACCGCAGCCCGCTCAGCGCCCGGCTGCTCAGCCGCAGCGCCAGGAAACCGAAAACGGTGAAGGCGGTTGGCTGCGTGATGTTCTGCGCAACGCGTCGGCCAGTCAGGCAGGCGCACAGCAGCCAAGCCAGGGTCTTTCCACGCTCACCGAAGACATCGCACGCGCGATCGACGATGCCGCGTTGTCGGATGCTTGGGGCCGATATCAGGCGGGCGAGTCAAACGTGTTCTCGCGTCGGATCTACACCCTCACGGGTCAAGGCACCTACGATGAAGTTCGCAAGCGCCTCCAGCGCGACGCCGATTTTGCTCGTACCGCGCAAGCCTATATGAGCGACTTCGAGCAACTGTTGAAGCGCGCTGCAGCCGGTCCGCGCCCCGCAGCCGAAACTCGCGAATACCTTCTGTCTGATCGCGGCAAGGTCTACACGACCCTCGCACACGCGAGCGGACGTCTCAGCTAGGCTGAGAGCAGCAAACAAAAGGCCCCGGAGCGATCCGGGGCCTTTTTCATGCAGTGGACTCTCAGCGCAGTGCATCTTTGGGCGGACGCAGCCGCAGCGACAGCAATACGCAGCCGATGGCGATGGTGCACATCACGGTGGATGAGAAAAACGCTGCTGCGCCGAACCACTCGACCAACCAGCCGAACGCGATCAGCATCACCATGGCGGCGGCCTGATTGAGCATGTTGGCAAAGCTCTGCGCCTCAGCGGCATTGGATTCGTGGGTCCAGTTGGCGATGAAGTGCACAACCCCGAAATAGCCGAGACCGAAACTGAGCGCGTGCAGCAACTGCACCGCGAAAAGCGCTTCGACAGGTGGGGCAAAGGCGAGGATGGTGAAGCGCACCAAACCCGCAACACAGGCCACCAGGATCATGTTGCGCGCGGTCACCCTGCCGCCGAACCGCCGCCATGCAAACATCAGCACAGCCTCGCCAACTGCGGCAGCACCCAAGAGCGGACCCAGAAAATAGTTGGCGATCCCCTGCTCGTGCCACAGCAAGGCGCCGAAACTGCCCATCACCGAATTGCTCGAGTTCACAAGCGCAAAGGCTACGAGAGGCAACACGAACCAAAGCTGCAGGGAGTCGCTCAGCTTGGCGCGTGTCTGCGGCGCGGACTCCACGCCGGCAATGGTTGGTTGATGAGCTGGCGCCCTGAAGCGGGGCAGCAAGAAACCGATAGCAGCGCGAAGCAGCGTCATTGCGAAGTAGAGCGTGACGAACGCACCTGAGCCCCAAAAGGTCAACAGAAGACCCAATCCCGTGGCGCCAGCGATGTAGCCGACAGTCGCCCATGCGCGCACGGCGCCGAAGTCTGTGCCGTTACGCTGCGTCATGCGCACCGTTGCCGCATCCATGATCGGGGGGACCAGGCCATTGCTCATGCCCGCCAAGGCCCAGATCAGGAGAATGCCCCAGAATTCGGAAATGAAGTAAAGCCCGATTGGCGCAATGGCCGAGGCCACGGAAATCACGATGATCGCCGTGCGCCAATCGTCGGCTCGATCCGCAACCCGCCCGATGATCATGTTGAGCAAAAGCAAACCCAACATGGGCAAGGCGTTGATGAGGCCGATTTGATCGGCTGGAATGCCGTGCTCGCTCAGCCAGATACCAAGAAAAACCGAGGCCACTGCCCCCGGAAGATAGACGGTAAATTGATAAAGAGAAGCACGCGCTTCAGGTGAGGAGAGGCGCGACGAGACGGAAGACATGGGACAGGACTCCGAGGCACGACCAGCGCCCCGTATCCTTCACTGCCCCGCAGCGTCTTTCATTGCAAGAGCATTCCCGCGCTCAAGTGCAACGTTTTAAATTCTAGATCGCCGTCGCCAAATGAGGCAATCGAGCGGTGGCGGGCACGAGCCCATCGAGGAATTGCCGGGCGCTTGCAGCCCAGGTGAAACTCTGTGCATGCGCGCTGGCATCTTCCCGCTTGAGCAGCAATGCTTGTCTTACGGCGCTTTCGAGATTTTCATCGACGACCCCTGCCCGTTTGTCTGTCAGAACGTCTCTCGGACCGGTGACCGGAAACCCAGCAACCGGGATTCCGCAGGCGAGCGCCTCGGTGATCACGTTACCGAACGTATCGGTGCGGCTGGGAAAGACGAGAACATCGGCGCCCTGATAGGCCTCGACAAGCGCCGAACCGTGCAGGTAGCCACAAAAGATTGCATCCGGGTAGAGCTTTTCAAGGCGGGCGCGATCTGGCCCATCGCCTACCACGATTTTGGTGCCGGCTATCTCCAGGGAGAGAAACGCCTCTATGTTCTTTTCGGCCGCCACGCGCCCTACATAGAGAAGTCGTGGACCTCGAAAGTGCTGGAAAGTGGCCGACCTGCCCGGTTTGAACCGCTCCATGTCCACACCGCGCCCCCAGAGTTGGAGATGCGGGAATCCGCGCGCAGCCAGGTCATCGCGGAGCGACGGTGTCGGCACCAGTGTATTCCCAGCCGGCTCGTGGAACCAACGCAAGTAGCCGTAGCTCCACTCCTCCGGCACTGGTAACCGCGCCGATACATACTCGGCGAAGCGGGTATGAAAGCTGGTCGAGAAGCCCTTGCCACGTTCGATGCAAAATTGCCGCGCCAGGAGACCAAGCGGCCCCTCTGTCGCGATATGGATATGGTGAGCTCTCGCATGCGCCATACGGTGAAACACCGCCCGGCGAGACGCTAGCGACAGGCGGATCTCTGGATATGTCGGAACTGGAACAGTCCAGAAAGCTTCGGGAGTCAGATAGTCGACCTGATGGCCTCGCTGCCGTAGCTGCTTGCCCACGCTTTCCAATGTCCGGACGACACCATTGATTTGAGGTCGCCAAGCATCCGTAACGATGAGAATACGGCGGGGTGGAACAAGCGAAACGAGATTGGCCATGGCGGCACCGCGCAAGCTGATTCAGGCTTGGCCAGCCTGCACCCGGCAAATTGCGCTTCCGTGACCGATCCGCGACAATGGGGCGAAGGCTCAGCGTGCCCGTGCACGGCGCGCTTCGCCCACTACCATCTCCGTCCACTTGATCAACTCGAACGTGCCGTCGTGATTTTCCGCCACGGCCGTGCAGCTCTCGACCCAATCGCCCGTATTGATGTAGTGGATGCCCATGCGATCGTGCATGTCAGCGAAGTGGATGTGCCCGCAGATGACGCCATGAACACCTGATTCCCTGGCCTCGTGGACTAGAGCCTCTTCGAAGCGCCCAATGACCGAGACGGCGTTCTTGACCTTCTGCTTGGCCCAGGCGCTGAGCGACCAATATTGCAGCCCCAGACGTCGGCGCACCCAGTTGATGACGATATTGACTCGCAGCGCCAGGTTATAGGCCCAGTCGCCCACATGAGCGAGCCACTTGGCGTTCATCACTACGACGTCGAATTGATCACCGTGAATGACGAGATACGTGCGTCCCGTTGCCGACGTATGCACGGTGCGGTCGACGAGCTCGATTTCACCGAAATAGGTGCCCAAATACTCGCGCAGGAACTCGTCGTGATTACCCGGGAGATAAACAATGCGGCTACCGGCCGACGCTTTATCGAGCAGGATCTGCGTCAGGACGTTGTAGTCCTCTGGCCAGTGCCAGGCCTTGGCGAGGCGCCATCCGTCAAGGATATCGCCAACAAGATAGATTGTCTCGGCATCGTGGAGCCGGAGAAAATCGATCAACTGCCGCACCCGTGTCGGCTTCATGCCTAGATGCACGTCGGAGAGGAACAGCGCCCGGACGCGCCGGACCTCGCGGTCATCCGTCATTGCCCTCTGCCCTCCAGATTACCGGCGCACCTTATATTCGCACGGCAACAGAAGGAACCGGCCTGCGCACAAAGAGGTGGAAAGCTTGATTAGTTCAGGCTTTCCTTGAGAGACACAATGCGCCTGTAGCTCTGTTCGATCCGCTGGGCGAATTCGGGATCAGACGCCGCCTCGTCAACCAGGATCTGCAAAACTTCGCCGGAGAGCCCGGGCCGCTGATAGCCGGTATTGGAAAATAGCAGAATATCCATGCCTGCCTTGACGCCCTCGATCACCGTCTCTTCAAGAGTGAAGTGGTCGCGGATCGCACCCATCTCGAGATCGTCGCTGATGACGACGCCATCGAAACCGAGATCGGTGCGCAGCACGCCTTCGATCCACCGGCTCGATAGCGAGGACGGAGTTTCACCGTCACCATCTGCATAGGTGTCATGGTAGAGGTGCCCAACCATCACCATGTCCACAACCCCTTCCCCAATCAGCTCACGATAGGGCTCGAGTTCAGCTTCGTCCCAGGTCTTGCTGATATCCACAAAACCCTCGTGGCTATCGGCTGTAGAAGACCCATGGCCGGGAAAATGCTTGAGCGCAGTTGCTAGGCCCACGGAATGGTGTGCATTAATGAAAGCGCGATCATAGGCGATCACGGTTTCCGGATCGGCACCGTAAGCGCGGCCGAACTTGGCGATCACCTGGTTATTGGGATTGGTGTTAAGGTCGGCAACCGGACCGAAATTGACCGTAAAGCCATTTTCGGCGATGCCCTCCGCCATCCGGGCATAGATCGCCTCGGCTGCGGCGGGATCGTTCTGGGTCGCAATGACTGAAGCGCGTGGGATCTCTGTGAACCCTACATCCTCCGTCAGCCTTTCGACCGCGCCACCCTCCTGATCGAGCGTGATGAAGGGAGGCAAGTCAGGCGATGCAGCCCGGAAGGCCTCGTTCATCGCCTGAACATTAGCAAGACTCGTGACGTTCTTTTTCAGATACATCACACCCCCGAGACGACCCGCAGCAAGCTCATCCACGATTGCGCCTACGCTGGCATCATCGGCCGAAGTTCCGTCGAAGCCGATGACGATCATTTGCCCCGCCATTTCCTCGATCGTAGCGGCATGAACCGGAGCAACAAGGACAAGGGCAGCAAAGGCTGTAGCGAGATAGGGGCGCAAGGGCGGGCTCCGGGCGAATCTGTTCGCGCAGAGTGATCACGAAATGGGGGCGAGACAATGGTCTCTTGCAGGCGTGGTCCGCCAGCCAACTCTCCAATTGATGTCACGTTAGCTGAATGAGGCGAATGGCCCCCGGAACAAATCCGAGGGCTACCCTTTTTGAGCCGATCAGCCTTCAGGGCGATTCTGGCGATTGGCGATAAGATCATCCACCACGCTGGGATCAGCCAGGGTCGAGGTGTCGCCCAAGGACTGGTAATCATCCTCCGCAACCTTGCGCAGGATGCGACGCATGATTTTTCCGGAGCGGGTCTTTGGCAGGCCCGGCGCCCATTGGATAAGATCAGGCGTCGCGATGGGACCGATTTCCTTGCGCACCCAATTGCGCAGTTCGGCGCGCAGATCGTCCGAACTGGATTCGCCCGCCATCAGCGTGACGTAGCAATAGATCCCCTGCCCCTTGATATCGTGAGGATAGCCGACGACCGCTGCCTCGGAGACTTTCGGATGGGCGACAAGAGCGCTTTCGACTTCCGCCGTTCCCAAGCGATGGCCCGAGACATTGAGCACGTCGTCCACACGGCCCGTGATCCAGTAGTAGCCATCTTCGTCGCGACGACAGCCATCGCCGGTAAAGTAATAGCCCTTGTACTGGCTGAAATATGTTTCAACGAACCGCTGGTGATCGCCATAAACGCTGCGCATCTGGCCCGGCCAGCTGTCCTTGATAGCCAGCACGCCTTCGGCCTTGGTCTGCTCCTGAACCTTGCCCTCCGGCGAGAGGACCACCGGCTGCACGCCGTAGAAGGGCATGGTGGCGGAGCCGGGCTTGGTCGGTATCGCGCCCGGGAACGGTGCAATCATGTGCCCACCGGTCTCGGTCTGCCACCAGGCATCGACTACGCTGCAGCGCTCCTTGCCGACATGCTTGAAGTACCAGAGCCAGGCTTCCGGATTGATCGGCTCGCCAACCGTGCCAAGAAGGCGCAGGCTCGGCATGTCGTACTTGTCTGCAAATTGCGAGCCGGCACCCATGAGCGCGCGGATGGCGGTCGGGGCGGTGTGGAAGATGTTGACCTTGTGCTTTTCAACGACCTGCCAGAAACGGCTGGCGTCCGGGTAACTGGGCACGCCCTCGAACATCAATGTCGTCGCGCCGTTAGCGAGCGGACCATAGACGATATAGGTGTGGCCCGTGATCCAGCCTACGTCCGCCGTGCACCAGAAGACCTCGCCATCGCGATAGTCGAAGCTGAGCTGATGAGTGAGAGAGCCGTAGACGAGATATCCGCCTGTCGTATGGAGCACGCCTTTCGGCTTGCCGGTCGAGCCGGAGGTATAAAGGATGAAAAGCGGGTCTTCCGCGTTCATCGGCTCGGGGGGGCAGTCCGCGCTGACCTTGGCGGCTTCGTCCTCGTACCAGACGTCCCGGCCCTGCTCCATGTTCACCGCATTGCCAGTGACCTTGACGACGATGACCTTATCGACGCCGCCGACCTTGGCCAGAGCCTCGTCGACACATTTCTTGAGCGGAATGATCTTGCCGCCACGACGGCCTTCGTCGGCGGTCAGGATGACCTTTGAGCCGCAGTCCTCGACGCGGCCGGCGATGGAATCGGGGGAAAAGCCACCGAAGATCACCGAGTGAACCGCGCCAATCCGCGTGCAGGCGAGCATGGCAACCGCAGTGTCGATGACCATCGGCATGTAGATGGTGACGCGATCGCCCTTCTTGACGCCATTGGCCTTGAGCACATTGGCGTAGCGGCACACGCGCTCGTGCAATTGCCGATAGGTGACCTTGCCGTCAGTGCCGGGGGTGTCGCCTTCCCAAACGATGGCGGTCTGATCGCCGCGCTTGTCGAGGTGCCGATCGATGCAATTGTAGGAGACGTTGAGGATCCCATCTTCGAACCATTTGATCGAGATATCGGGATAAGCGTAGCTCGTGTTCTTAATCACGGTGGGAAACTTGACCCAGTCGAGGCGCTTGGCCTGCTCGGCCCAGAAGCCATCGGGGTCGTTCACCGAACGCTCGTAGAGCGCGGCATACTGCTCCGCCGTGGTGTGGGTTTGCGCAACTGCAGCCGCGCTTGGCTGGAACAAGAGCTGTTCGCTCATTGTCATCCTCCCTAGTCTCTCCCGATCCCGTTCTAATGCACCCCCCTGTCCTGCCGCAAGCCCTTGACCTCATGACCGAAACGCGCAGCGACGCTCCATTAACGGTCATAGGCTAAATTGGACGGCGTCGCGCACCGATTGGGAGCAGTTCCGTGGCCGAAATGACGATCCGCCCGGCAGGGCGCGCGGATATCGATCTCGTCCACCACGAACTGATGGATGTGATCAGCACCTCACCCTTTTACAGCGAGCGCTTCAAGGCGCACGAAAAGGGGCGGCTAGATAAGGTTTATCTCCAAAACCTGCTCGCAATGGATCCGTGGCACATTATGATCATGTGTGCCGATGGCGTGCCCGGCGGCGCCATGGTTTCGGGGCCGGAGTTCGGTGCGGTTTTCCGCTACTGGAGCTGGGTGTTTCCGTCCCACCGGCAGACCAAGCTCGGCATGTTCGGCATGCGGGCGTTCGATCAGCACTGGGACAACAACCGCTTCCACAAGGCTTTCACCTTTGTCCGTCCCGACAACGAGGTGGCTCGCATGCTGCTGCGTCGCTACGGGTATCGGGAAACCGCGCTGCTCGAACAGCATATCTTCGGGGAAGACTATCTGCTGATCGAAAAATTCTACACCAAGGCCGAGGACGGCTATGACAGCGGCGTCAATGTCGGTCGGCTGGGGCGGCTCAGGAACAGCATCAGGGGTCTTGTGGGAGGCTGAAAGCGCCCCTCGCGCTAGCCCTCTCCCCGAAGGGACGAGGGAATCGCTGCGGTTCCCTGGAAAGGAATCTGCCTCAAACTGAATGCCATCCCCTCGCCCCTATGGGGAGAGGGTTAGGGTGAGGGGTATTTTTCGCTTCTACTCTGCCGCAAAGAGAGCACGTCTCGACCTGAACCATTGCAGGATCGAGACGTCGAGCTTGGCCATGTGAAGCGCGGTGAGCCAAAGGGCCAGCGACCAGACGCTGATAGCGACGACGGCGGCGATCGCTGCGCCGATCAGTCCCATTTGCGGCACAAGAAGAAGATTGCAGCCGAACAACGTAGCAAGTCCAAGACCGATAGCCGGCAGACTGGCCCATGGCCGGTCGTGAATGGACAAGACGATCGAGGCGGGCCCCGCGGCGGAGCGTACAACAAGCGACAGGCACAGGACTGCGAGGGGCACGGCACCTGCAGAAAATTCTGGCCCGAACAGCATCAAGGCGAACGGTGCTCCAAAGACTGTGCCGGTAAACACCAGGATGGCAACGAGGCTTGCAACAACGTTGGCTTCGCCCACCTTGCGATTGAACGTGACGCGGTCAGCCTTGGCTTCGCTCTCGAATATGTCGGGCATGGTCACGGCATATACAGCCGCCACACCGAATGAGGCCAACGAGAACATCCGGGTGCAGACGCCGAAGATCGCCAACTCCTCGCGCGTCAGCAAGTGGCTGAGAAGCAAGAGGTCAATGTCGAAAAAGAAATCGGTCGCAAGGCTGATGACGACCCATGGCATGGCAAAGCGCCACCAGCGGCGGGCTTGCGGCGCCTCCGGTTCGGACGACGGGGCGATCTCGGGAACGCTCTGGAGAACGAAGGCGAATTGAACAGCCGAGACAATGACGTAGCCAACGCCGATCATCCACAGCATTTGGGTGAACCCGACGTCGGCAATGCCGCTTCCCAATGCGAGAAGAAATGCCCCGAGAACAATCATGGGGCGCAGAAGGGTGTCGGCAAAGAAGCCTGCAAATGGCCGCTTCAGCCCAATGAGTGCAGCACTATTGACGTAGACGATGGCTGTCCCAAGGGTCAGGAGAGCGAACGGCACGAAATGCATGCCGACTGCCCCCTGCCCCAGCCCGAATGCATCCAGCACCAGCGGACCGACAAGCACGAGACCAGCAAAACTCAGGGCAACGAACCCATATGACCGCAAGAGAAAAGCGATCATCTGTTCTCGCTGGCCCTTGGCTCGATATTCAGCGGCGAAATAGGTACCCACGGTGTGGTAGCCGAGCGGCATGACCACGGAAACGAGATTGACGCTGGCCACAACGAGCAGGAATTCGCCGAGGATGCCGGCGCCCCAGAACCGGGCGATAAGCGCCTGCGCGACGAAGATGAACCCAGCGCCGAAAATGCGAGCGGCGAAAATGATGAACGATTGGGACGCTAGGCGCCGCGCAAGGCTCATCTGAGATACTCGTCCCAGACATGCGGCTCCTGATCAGGCTTGGCCTTGTGGCTCGAAAGTTCGTTGATGTACCGCCGCATATGCTGGAAAGCATCTCGCGCGGCGAAAGCGCCGTTCCCGAAAACGCGTGCCCACGGTTTGGCGGCAAAGTTGAGGACCGGCGGGACGGGTCGGATGATCCCCTGTTCACCGACCATGCCCTTCTTGAACTGGTGCAAGCCTTGAAAGCCGTCAGTTCCGCCGAGGTCGTACCAGCGGGCGGTAGTATTATCGCGCAGCCAGCGGATGGCATGATAGTGCAGGAAGTAACCCGCCCGGATCGGCAAAGCCCGGTCGCTTGTCGCACCATAAAGGTATACGGCCCGCTCACCTGCCTTGAAGATCAGCGCGCCGGCGACCGTCTCCTGCCCCTCGCGCACGAAGAAGAGTTCGGGCCGTAGCGGTTCCTCAAGCGCCATGAGCGCATCGAGCGTGTCATAAGCGGAATGATCCGGAAACTGCTTGCGCTCGCTCATGGCTGAATAGAGCGTCTTGAATGTGTCAATTTCGGTTGGCTCGGCACGGCGGAAATCGAGCCCTGCCTTCTCCGACTTGTTCAGATGGTATCGCCACTTCTGAGCGAAGCTCTTGCGCAAAGCAACATCATCCAGGCGGAGATTGACCATATACCGATTGGGAAACATCAGGACCGAGCCGCGCTGAAAGCCCTGTGCCCGCAGGTCGAGATAGCCTTGATTGATGGCTTCAGGCGCCGCGTGCAGCAACACCGACAGCATCATGCCCCGGCGCTCGGCATATTCGCCCATCAGTTCCTTGACCATGGACCGGCGCAGGAGATCGGCATCCGGCCTATCGCGCACGGCCAACATAGGTGCCCATTTGACGACCGCAATCTTGCCTACCCCGAAGGGCAGCGGCTGAATCATGACGAGGGCTCCGCCCACAAGCTCGCCGCCACTGTGAAAGACGACGGGTTCCTGCGCCACCCCAGGCCACCGCACAGCGGCAAAGGCATGCATCTGCTCCTGGCAGACCTCATCGAAACCGCCGATGATCGCATCCCAATCAGAGCCCGAAACGCGCCGCGTAGTCAGAGCTAATGTGTGCCGTTCCGCACCCAGGGTCTGCGGGGCCGCATCCAGCAGTGTTTCAGCAACAATGGACATCAAAAGCCCCGCAAATTGTACTTTTGCGGAGCATATTAGGGACTTGAAGTGATCAATTCGCTATCGCGAACCGACAAATGCGCCGGAACTGAACACTTGGTTAGCGAATCCTAATGGCCAACCGCGGCAGCTGCATGGGGCGTGTAAAGCAGCGGTATGGGTGGGATGGTCAAAAACTGTCCGGCGCCGTCGATCAGCATGCGCACGGCCACGAACAGTATGATGGCCAAGCCCACCCAGGCGATCCAGCGGAAGCGATGCAGCAGGCGCGCGATGAAGCTGGCCGCAACGCCCATCATGATCACCGAAAGCACGAGCCCGAAAACCAGAGCTTCGAAGTGGTGCTGCGCCGCCCCGGCAACGGCGATAACATTGTCCAGTGACATCGAAACGTCAGCAATAACGATCTGCGTGACTGCCTGCCGGAGGGACTTTCGAGGCGCTGTTGCGGCAACCGAACTGTCCGCGTTCTCGCCGTTGCCGTCTAGCACCTCGGTTGCTGCACCCTCCTCGGCGGCGCTGACCGTGAGCTCGCGGTACATCTTCCAGCAAACCCAGAGCAGAAGGAGGCCACCGGCGATCAGCAAACCGCCGCCAAGCGAAAGCAATTCGGTGGTGATCAAGGCAAAGCAGATGCGCAGCACCGTGGCGGCAAGAATGCCGATCAGGATGGCCTTACGCCGCAATTCTGCGGGCAAGCCGGCTGCTGCAAGGCCAATGACGACAGCGTTGTCGCCCGCCAGAACCAGATCGATTAGGATGACCTGGAACAGCGAACTCAGAAAACTCGGATCAAAGCCGAACATGAGGGGAGCTTTCCATCAAGAAGACTGCAGCGCTATACGCCCCAGGATGGAAGGAAGAAAGCCGCTGCTCCGTATACCGACGCGGATTTTTTGCGAGGAGCGATGAAAGTGATCAAAGCCATCTGTGAGTGAGGCAAAGCCAGAAACGACGAAGCCAGCCCGTAGGCTGGCTTTCGTGAGATCGTCATCTCATTGAGATACTTTGGTGGGTGCACAAGGGCTCGAACCTTGGACCCGCTGATTAAGAGTCAGCTGCTCTACCATCTGAGCTATGCACCCGTCTTTGTTGACCGGCACCAAAGTGAGGCGCTTTTAGCAAAGGGATTTTGGCCTGTCTAGCGCCCAATTCCGTACCCTGTGGATAAAGTTGAAAATCCTTCTGGATCTCCAGCTTGGCCGGGGCCTGCTCCGTCTACCTCCCGGGTTCCGCCGCGCTGTCCGACATCATCTACAGGCAGGCAATCAGAACGAGTTCCCCCCGCGAGCGGCTCGACGGTAAGCAGCCATGTCATAGACATTTGCCGGCGTTGCTGGCTCTTCGGCGGTCCTGTCGTCCATCAAGCCGATCGTGCGTTCGATGATGTGGCGGATCTGGCGGGACCGTTGGTCGCTGCCCTGCAAAATGACTGCTGCTCTTTGCAAATGGTCTCGAGCGAGCAAATAGGTAGGGTTCATCGTCTGGCTCCGTGGTGAGGTTTCGAGGCGGTGAATCACCTTGCGAAACTTACCCCGAGGGTGGACGCTCATAGTTTTCCGCAACTTACTGAAAAGGTTAAACTTTTCTGCAAATTGTAGATGCTGGCAAGGCGTGTGGAGACGTCCGCATCAAGGGGCCCCCAACGCATTCAACAGGATTCCTGCCTGTTAAGAACTCGATGCATTCCCCAACGATCTTCTCATGCGTTCGCCTAAGAGTTCAGGTAGAAGCGATTCTACAGTGAACCGCCCGGAGCGCACGATGCCCCTGCCCCCATTCACCGAAATCGCCGAGAAACTCCCCGAGACTGTACCCTTCGTGGGACCGGAGTCCATCGAGCGTCGGCTTGGGCGTCCATTCAAGGCCCGGATCGGTGCCAATGAATCCGGCTTCGGCCCGAGCCCGAAGGTTCTCTCAGCGATCCGCGATGCGGCGGGAGACATCTGGAAGTACCCTGACCCGGAAAATCATGAGCTACGCCATGCTCTGGCAGGCTTTCACAAGATTGCCCCGGACGAGGTCAGCATTGGCGAAGGCGTAGATGGTCTCATGGGGCTTGTCGTCCGCTTGTTTATCGGGCCAGGCGATGTTCTCCTCACATCTCATGGTGCCTACCCCACGCTGAACTATCACGTTGTCGGCTTTGGGGGACGCCTGGAATTTGTTCCCTATGCCGGAGTGCATGAGGATCTCGATGCACTTGCCGAGGCAGCGCAGCGGCTCAGGCCGCGGATCGTTTACGTCGCCAATCCGGATAACCCGATGGGCTCCTATTGGGGTCCGGAAGCGATTCAGGATTTTATCGCCCGCATCCCGGAAGACTGCCTGATCATGCTCGACGAAGCCTATGGTGAACTCGCTCCCGCGGGCACACTGCCGCCTCTCGACACGGCCAGGACAAACCTTCTGCGGCTACGCAGCTTTTCCAAGGCATATGGCTTGGCTGGGATCCGCGTCGGCTATGCCATGGGTCCTCGCAGGATAGTCGGTGCGTTCAACCGGGTCCGAAACCATTTCGGCGTCAACCGATTGGCACAGCAGGCCGCGCTGGCGGCCCTTGCAGATCAAGATTATCTCGCGGCCGTAAAAACGCAGATCGAACAGTCACGGAAGCAGATTACGCAGATCGCCCAGGAGAATGGCTTGAGCGCTCTGCCATCCGCCACGAACTTCGTTGCGGTTGATTGCGGTCGTGATGGCGCCTATGCCACGCGCATCCTGGAAGAACTCGCCCATCTGGGCATCTTCGTTCGCAAGCCCGGCGTGCCGCCGCTTGATCGGCACATCCGCATCAGTGTCGGCCCTAATCCAGAGATGGCTGCGCTATCGGAAGCAATGCCACGCGCCATATCTGCCGCAGATCAGTAAAGCCCTATGCGAGCCAGTAGATAACGATGGTTCGAGCCGTAGCTGTCGTCTCCGGCCTCTAGGGTTTCGACGCGCGCATTGCCTCGTGTCAGCACATTGTCGATCGGCACGCCGAGCGGACCCAATTCCACCGGCCAGGTCGCCGGATAGTTGGGTGGCGGGATCAACTCCGCCCCCCGTCCGAACCACCGCATAGGCCCTGACCAGATGGCGCTGTTGAAGTCGCCCGCCAGGACAACCGGCCCTTCGATCCCTTGAAGAACACGCTGCACGTACCAGAGCTCCTGCAGCGAGGCTTCGTCGAAATAGGGTTTGGACAGATGCATGCCCACAATGGTCACGCCAACGCCGTTCACGTCAATAGGGGCAAGGGCAAGACGCAGGCGGCGGAATGGCGGCAGCTCGCGCACCTCCCCGCCGATAATCGGGTGGCGCGAAAACAGCGAAATATCGCACCGCGCGCTCTGTTCACACCCGATGCGATAGGGCAACGCCGTTTCGATCTTTGCCAGGTGATTCTCGATACCCGGCGTCTCCATGATCAAAGCCACATCTGGCGCCAGGAGGGTAACGAAATCGACGAGCCTGTCGGCCTGGCGGTTAGATGCGAGAACGTTGAAGTTGAGCAACGTCAACTCGGCGCGTAATGGCCCGGCCGGCTCTGTTCTCCGGCTCGCGTAGTCAACGACATGGTAGAGACCATGGGCAAGCGCTATGGCCAGGAAGCCGACAAACAGCAGTGCGCGCCACTTGGCACCAAAAACGACCAGAAGGAAAGCGAGAACAAAGCCAAGCGCCACGAGGTGGAAGCGCAGAGTCTGCAACAGCAGTTCCCCGGGCAGGCCCGGGGTTACCGAGGTGATAATCAGGATCAGCGCAACGACGCCCGAAAGGGCTAAGGCCGCGCCACGAAGTTCAGCACGGCCCCACATCCTCCCTTTAACCGGCCAGAGCGCCCTGAGCGGCAGCGCCCCGCTCGATCATCACACGATTGAGCGCGTTGAGATATGCGCGCGCTGAAGCCACCAGCGTGTCCGGCTCGGCGGCATTGCCCGAGGCGATGCGACCGTTCATTTCGAGGCGAACATGGGCCGAAGCCTGTGCGTCGGTGCCGCCGGTGACGCCATCGATTGCGTAAAGCACCAGATGTGGGTTCTGCCCAACGCCTTCCTTGATGGCGTTGAAGATCGCGTCCACAGATCCCGTCCCCTCATAGGTAACGGCGCTCTCCACTCCATCCACGGACAGCGTTATGCTGCACTTGTGCGTCCCGCCGGTCTTTGAGACCACTTCCATATCGACAAGCTTGATCCGATCGCCCACCGAGCCGACTTCGTCATCGACCAGAGCTACGATGTCCGCATCATAGACATGCTTTTTCCGGTCGGCGAGATCCTTGAAGCGCTGGAAGGCTTCCTGGAAGGCGTTATCGCCCAGCTCGTAACCCAGCTCCTTGAGCTTGTCCTTGAAGGCAGCACGCCCAGAGTGCTTGCCCATCACCAAGGTGGTTTCCTTGATGCCCACGCTGGCCGGGGTCATGATCTCGTAGGTTTCCGCATTCTTCAGCATGCCGTCCTGATGGATGCCGCTTTCATGCGCGAAGGCATTTTTGCCCACGATGGCCTTGTTGTACTGCACCGGGAAGTTGGACGCGGCCGATACGATGCGGCTCGCGCGCGAAAGTTGTGTCGTCTCGATGTCAGTGTAAAACGGCATGGCATCGCCGCGCGTGCGCAGCGCCATGACAACCTCTTCGAGTGCCGCATTGCCGGCGCGTTCGCCCAGACCGTTGATGGTGCACTCGATCTGGCGCGCACCACCCGCGACACCGGCGAGCGAATTGGCAACGGCCATGCCGAGGTCATCATGACAGTGGACCGAGAAGATCGCCTTATCGGCATTCGGCACGCTCTCGATGATGGTCTTGAACATGCGGAAATGCTCTTCCGGAACCGCATAGCCTACCGTGTCGGGCAAGTTGATCGTCGTCGCGCCCGCCTTGATCGCGGTATCAACGCACCGTTTCAAAAACTCGAGCGGAGTGCGCGTCGCGTCCATGGCCGACCACTCGACGTCATCAACGAGGTTGCGAGCCTGCGCGACAGTGCGCGCAATAATCTCAATGACTTCGTCCTCCGTCTTTTTCATCTGGTGCGCCAGGTGAATCGGCGAAGTGGACACGAATGTGTGGATGCGCCCTTGCTGGGCATGGCGCACCGCCTCGCCTGCCCGATCGATGTCGGCGGTAATGGCACGAGCCAGACCAGCGACACGCGCCTTCTTCACCTGCTTGGCGACGGCAACGACAGCTTCGAAGTCGCCATTGGAGGCGATCGGAAAACCGGCTTCGATGATGTCGACACCCATGTCGTCGAGCGCTTCGGCTACCTGCAGCTTTTCTTCGAGCGTCATCGTCGCGCCGGGCGATTGCTCGCCGTCGCGCAGGGTGGTGTCGAAAATGAAAACGCGTTCTTTGTTGCTGTTGTTGGCAACGGACATTTCTAAGCTCTTTCCTATCGGCCCCGAGGCAATGGCTCGTTGGACCGGACATTTCTCGATGTTCGGTTTATGGCGCAATCCCCTGACGACCCGCTCGCTAAGCCGAGCTGCCGGTGATCAGGGGCTGATAAGAAGGAGAAGGAGCGCAGGCAGCAGCAGCAAGCCAGCCGCAATCACCAGCCGGGTCTGGACGACCTGCTGCTGTGCGATGGCGATAGCTTTGGCGCGACGGCGCTGCATAGGAAACTCTCTGATTTGTCTGTACCATGCGTGAATTTGCCAACGGGCGCAAGTGTGACAAGCGCTACCGAGATTACTTTCTGAAACCTGAGCGCTCAGCCCAGATCCAGTTCCCCTTCTCCCACGACGACGGCATGCCCGCCGATCGCGCCATGGGTGATCACCTCGTTTTCCTTGCGCAACTGCAGCGAAATACGGCACAGCCGCCCCATCTCCTTGCCTTGACGCAAGACATAGTCCGCCTGCCCCGCGGCAAAATCCGCATGATCCGACAGCATGCCGATCAGCGCGGCAGCAGCAGAGCCGGTACCAGGATCTTCCCCCAACCCCATGCCGAACATGCGCGCGGCGAGATGGTTCTCGGCGTCCTCAGGCGTCAGCGTGAACACATAAGCCGAGTGCCGATCGTGAGGAAACACATCTGGGAAAAGCGTGTGCCTGGGGCTGAGGCGTTTCAGCACGCCCGCATCGCGCACCGGGATCAGATGAAACGTCACACCGGCAGAATAGACGGCGGGCGCGAAGAACCCGCAGCCGATCTCCTCGATCTCAATGCCCAATGCCTGCGCGATTCCCAGCCGGTCGGGCAGGTCAGCAAGCTTGGAAGGCAGCTTGGGCAAGGTGAACCTCGCCTCGCCTGCGCGAGCGCCGGTTTTCTCGAAAAGTGCGGTGACGAGGCCGACCTTTTCCTCGAGCCGAACCGCGCTTACCTTGTTCTGAAGACCCAGAACCACGGCTGCACCCACCGTAGGATGACCAGCAAAGGGAAGTTCCTGATAGGGTGTGAAGATCCGCACATTGGCAGAGTTCCGCTCCCCTTGCGCCTTGCAGAGGAACACCGTCTCGCTCAGGTTGAACTCGCGCGCAATTGCCTGCATCTCGTTGTCGAGCAGACCATCACCCTTGGTGACTACAGCCAGCGGATTGCCTTGCAACCGCTCCTGAGTGAAGACATCAAGCAGCAGGTAATGCAGCTTCATCTTGCATCAGCCCTCCGCCAACGCATAGTCGTGGCGATCGCGGCCCAGATGGTCGCAGAGAGCATCGACGGCCACCCCATGGTCCCGTCGCCCGGGCAAACCTGAAATAGTCAGAGAGCCGATGATCCCTGCGCCATGGACACGCAGAGGGAAACCGCCGCCAGCTATGACATAGTCCGCTGGGTCAGCGCCAGATTGCACCGAGAACGGCTCCTCACCCCGCTCAAGCACTAGCCGATAGCTGGCGCGCTGAAACCGCCGTACGGAGTTGACCTTGCGGCGCACCCACTCCGCATTATCTGCGCTGGTCCCCGGTGTGGCAGAAAAGAACAACTGCCGGTCCCAAGTGCGAATGTCCACAACCAGCGACAGCCCTTCGGTAACCGCGCGCTTGCGGATCGCCGCGCCGACCTCGAAAGCGACCCCCTCATCGAGCGAAGGGAGCACCAGCTCAAGCTCCTGCCGCTTAACGCGGGCAATATCGTCTTCTTTGCTCATCCATCAATCCCTAATCGATGACCGATCTACCTGCAGCCGGCTCGAAGTCGACGTTCTGACCCTTTACGGGTCAGAAGAAAACGGGGGCCGCAGCCCCCGTCCCGATTAGTTCTTTGCCTTGTCGACCAGCGCGCCGGCCTTGATCCAGGGCATCATGTCACGCAGCTTGGCGCCGACTTCCTCGATCGGATGCTCGTCGGCCAGGCGACGGGTCGCCTTGAAGCGCGAAGCGCCGCCCTTGTATTCCTGCATCCAGTCCGAGGTGAACTTGCCCGACTGGATGTCATGCAGCACGCGCTTCATCTCGGCCTTGGTTTCCGAGGTGATGATGCGCGGGCCGGTGACATATTCGCCCCACTCGGCGGTGTTGGAGATCGAGTAGTTCATGTTGGCGATGCCGCCCTGATAGATCAGGTCGACGATCAGCTTCACTTCGTGCAAGCACTCGAAATAGGCCATTTCCGGCGCATAGCCGGCTTCCACCAGCGTTTCGAACCCGGCGCGGATCAGCTCGACGAGACCCCCGCAAAGCACGGCCTGTTCGCCGAAGAGATCGGTTTCGCACTCTTCGCGGAAGTTGGTTTCGATGATGCCCGAACGGCCGCCGCCAACGCCCGAGGCATAGGCGAGCGCGATGTCATGAGCATTGCCCGACGCGTCGTGATGCACAGCGATCAAGCACGGCACGCCACCGCCGCGCTGGTATTCGCCGCGAACCGTGTGGCCGGGGCCCTTCGGCGCGATCATGATCACGTCGACGGTCGACTTGGGCTCGATCAGGTTGAAGTGCACGTTAAGGCCGTGAGCGAAAGCCAGCGCTGCACCATCACGGATATTGGGCTCGATGTCCTTCTTGTAGATATCGGCCTGCAGTTCGTCGGGGGTCAGCAGCATGATCACGTCGGCCCAGGCGGAGGCCTCGGCAACCGACATGACCTTAAGGCCCTCGCCTTCAGCCTTCTTGGCCGACGGCGAGCCGGGACGCAGGCCCACGGCTACGTCGGTGATGCCCGAGTCGCGCAGGTTAAGCACATGGGCGTGGCCCTGCGAACCATAGCCAATGATGGCGACCTTCCGGGACTTGATGATGTTGATATCGGCATCACGATCGTAATAGACGCGCATGGGTATCTCCCCTCAACTGCGTTTTTCTTTAGAGGTTTGCCTTGGCCCCATAGAGAGCCAGGAATTGATCCGTCGCGGCCTTCACATCGACTTCGATATTGGCTTCGACATTGGATTGGGTGAGACCACTGTCGCCGAGCAGCAGACGGATCTGCACATCGCGCACAACAAGGCCGAAAAAGGTCCGATAAGCATCCTCGCTGGCGGAAAAGCGCAGAAGTCGTGCATCGCGCGCTGCCTCAAGGATTGGTTTGAGGCGCCGGCGAATGGCCAGCGGTCCATTTTCAAGCACGATATTACCCAGACTGTCCTTTTCCTGCGCCGCATGGGTGATGGCTGTGCGGTTGAGGGTGATGGACACTTCGCCGATTATCGTGGTGAGTAAATCGCGCGCGAACTGCTCGAGGCTTTCCCGCAGCACCTTCGCGCTGAGGTGGCTGCGATCGACAGTGGGCATTCGGACCTTTGCGGCCTGCCACTGGACAGTTGCCGTCAGCAAGCCGTCGCGATCACCGAACCATTTGTAAAGCGTTTCCTTGGAACACGAAGCACGCCGTGCAACGGCGGTCATGGTGATGCCGTCGCCATTCTCGACAAGCAGATCGAGCGCTGCCGTCAAAACAGCCTGCTGCCGCGGCGTGAAGGTCTCTTCGCTGATCTTGATCGGTACGGGCAAGAGCCATCCCCGTTGGTTCCCAGCCGAACGCTTTCGGCTACTTTCGTCCGCAGCCGTACCGTACGGTACGGTTCTAGGCAAGTGGGATTCTGCAGGTGATGACTGTTTTGTGCCTCTACTGCAGTTGGCGATTGAAAAACTGCAGGACTGCTGCACGCATGGTCTCGGTTTCCCGATGACCGACACCAGGCTCGCTGATCTTTTCCAACATGGTCTCTGCGCCGGCATAAGCTGGCACAAGTTCGTTCCAGGCACGCTCGACGGCCAATGGCGGGCTGAGACGGTCTGCTTCCCCGACGCAGATCAGTTGTGGCCGCGGGGCGATCAGCCCCGCGATGGTTCCACCATCAGCTTCGCGTAGCAGTCCTGGAACCGTGAGATAGATGCCGTGCCCGTCATGCGCGCCAAGTTCAATCATGGTGCGAAAATCGGCAAAGCAGCACAGGTGCGCGACAGCTGCGATTCTCTCGTCTAGCGCTGCCAGCCAATAGCTCAGTACGCAGCCCATCGAAATTCCGAACGCGCCGACCCTACTCGGATCGACATCGTCGCGGCTGGTTAGATAAGTCAGCGCCGCAGCATGATCGGACAACATGGCTCCGAAGAGCGAACGGCCATGCCAGAGCAACGCTTTTGCTGCATAACTCTCGCTTACGCTTGCCCGTTCGCCGAAGATCGGCATGTCAATGCTAAGGGTGACGTAACCAGCACGGGCAAAGACCGGGCCGAACGGATCAAGAAGGTATTCCCGGCCATCGAGCAGTTCCTGCGCCCCGATCGCGTATCCGCCGCCATGGGAGTGCCCATAAAGGATGGCAGGCAGCTTCCGATCTGCCCCTTCAGGGCGGGTGAGAATTCCGCGCACGTCGGTGTTCCCGATCTGGAACCGGAGATGCTCGATGACATAGTCGTCCACATGCTCTTGCGTGCTTGAGATCAGCCGGAATTCAGGCTCTGCAAACCCAAGCAGTTCAGCGAAACGCGCTCTGGTAATCGCCACTTCGATCTTCCCCCAATGCGGCGCGGACCCTAGCCCGCGACGATTTGGCTTGGCAACTCAGCATTCTTTCATCGCCACTTGCCGATGAAGCTGGGAATGTGCATCTATCTCGCCAGCCGCATAAGGACCAGTACGAGACCTTGATGACACTTTTCTCTCCTATTTCCCTGCGCGATATGACAATGCGCAACCGCACTGTAGTCGCGCCCATGTGCCAGTATTCCTCGGTAGATGGCTTCGCCAACGACTGGCACTTTGCCCATCTGTCACGTTTCGGCATTGGCGGCTTCGGCCTTGTCGTGTTCGAAGCGACGGGTGTCGTGCCTGAGGGGCGGATCTCCTATGGCGATCTCGGGCTGTGGAAAGACGAGCATATCGCGCCCCTCGCCCGCATCGTCGATTTTCTTCATAGCCAGGGCGCCAAGGCAGGCATTCAGCTGGCGCATGCGGGCCGCAAGGCCTCGACCCCAGTATCCTGGCGTGGCGAAGCAGATCTGGCGACGGGCGAACAACGCGCCGCGGCAGGCTACGAGCATTGGCAGCCGGTTGCCCCAAGCGCTGTATCGCATGATCCGGCAGACCCAAGCTTTCAGGTGCCGCTGGCCCTCGACAAGGCGGGCATCCAGCATATCATCGACGGCTTTGTCGCGGCGACGCTGAGAGCTGAAAAGGCAGGTTTCGACACCGTCGAAATCCATGCAGCCCACGGCTATCTTCTGAACCAGTTTCTCTCGCCTCTTTCCAATCACCGGACGGATGAATATGGCGGCAGCCGCGAGAACCGCATGCGCCTCGTGCTCGAAGTAACAGAGGCAGTCCGCAAGGCTTGGCCAGAGCATAAGCCGCTCCTGGCGCGCCTTTCCGTCAGTGACAATGCCGAGGGCGGCTGGACGACCGAAGACAGCGTCGTGCTGTCGCGCGAACTCAAGGCACGTGGCGTAGACGCGATCGACTGTTCGAGCGGCGGGTTTGCGGAGGGGCGCATTTCATCTGCAGCTGCCTACCAGGTGCCTTTTGCGCGAGCGGTAAAACAGGGTGCTGATATCCCCACCATGGCGGTCGGCCTGCTGGGTGATGTTCATGAAGCCAATGCGATTCTCGAGAATGGCGAAGCGGACATGATCGCCCTTGCTCGCGGAGCGCTGAACGACCCCAATTGGCCGGTCCATGCGCAGCGTGCCCTGGGCAGCAAGGACTATTCGCTATGGCCGATCCAGGCGCGCCGTGTTTCGGACCATGATCGCATTCTCGGCCTTCAAGTCGCGTAAGCTCAACCGGGGCAGGCGTTTTCGTCTGCCCCGCTTTCCTCTGATCATCTTGGCGAACCAAATTTTGCCGCAACCTGCCAGCAAGTTTGGCAAACATGTTGGTCATACCCATGACTGGCACTTGAGGGACATGACCATGGACACTAAAGCAGCCATCATCGCACTGCTGTCGGTTTGGGGTGTCGGCACGGCGGGTTGCCTGCCCACAATGGCGCAGGAACCCGTGCTGGAAGACGAGGAAGATACGAGCAATCCTCTGCTCAACAAGGTTTGGGTCCTTCAGGGCGAAAACGGCGGTCCTGGCGCCATGCAGATCTTCCTCGCCGACGGAACGTTGGTCAGCGACAGCTGCTGGGAAACCTACCGGCTTTCGAAATGGCAGCAGATCTCGGAAACCGCCATTTCGTGGGAAGAGGATGGCATGACCATCAATGCGGACATCTCTGCGCTGAGTGCCGACGAACTTGTTCTCTCGCTCAAGCTCGGTAGCGAAGTTCTCGAGCAGCGTTTCGCCCCCGCCGAGGTGCCGACGGTGTGCCCGGACATCCCGCGCTAGTCACGCGGCCTGCCCACTTCAGTCTAAATAACGACCTGCGTCCCGATTTCCACGACCCGGCCCGTCGGAATGTGGAAGTACTCTGTAGCATCGCTAGCATTGCGCGCCAGACGCACGAACAACCGATCCTGCCAGAACCGTAGCGGCCCACTCTTCTGCCCGAGCTTGAGCGAACGACGCGAGAGGAAGAACGATGTCGACATGATGTCGAACTTCCAGCCGAGCTTGCGCGCGAGCGCCAGCGCCTTGGGGATATTGGGACTTTCCATATAGCCGAAAGTGACTACCACGCGGAAGAACAGCTCGTTATAGGCGTCGATCGTAACCTTTTCATCATCCGGCACGCGCGGCGAGGTCGACGTGCGCACCGTCAGGATTACGTTCTGCTCGTGCAGAACCTTATAGTGCTTGAGCGAATGGAGCAGCGCAGTCGGGGCTCCCTCGATATCGCTGGTCAGAAAGATCGCTGTACCGGGAACGGTGGTGGGCTTTTTCTTGGCAAGGTTGTCTACCAGGAATTGCAGAGGCACCTCATCACGGCGCGTCTTGTCGGCTAGGCGGCGGCGCCCTGCCATCCAGCTCCACATCACCAGAGCCACCATGATGGCCACTGCCGCCGGCACCCAGCCACCTTGGAAAAGCTTGGCAGCATTGGCAGCAAAAAAGCCCCCGTCTATCAGCGCGTAGACGATACCGAACCCAATAACGGCTAGAGGGTGCCACTTCCAGTTGCGCCACATCACGACCACCAGCAGCGCCAGCGTGACGATCATGACGCCTGATACGGCGATACCATAGGCGTTCGACAGGGCTTCCGAACTGCCGAAGGCCGCCACCAGCACCAGCACGCCGATCAGCAGCATGGAGTTTATCTGCGGCATGTAGATCTGGCCGCTCTGCGTCTCGGACGTGTGATGCACCACCATGCGCGGCAGCATGTTGAGAGCGATAGCCTGCTGCGTAAGGCTATAGGTCCCTGTGATCACCGCCTGGCTGGCGATAATGGTTGCCATGGTTGCGAGGATAACAAACGGCAGGAGACCCCATTCCGGAATCATCTCGAAGAACGGACTCTGCACATTGCCGACCCCATGGCTCAGCACGAAGGCGCCCTGCCCGAAATAGTTGAGCAACAGGCAAGGAAAGACGAGGCCGAACCAGGCAAGAACGATCGGCTTGCGCCCGAAATGGCCAAGGTCGACATAGAGCGCTTCGGCACCGGTGACGGCCAGGAAGATGGCGCCGATTACCACAAATGCAATCGCTGCGTGGGTGACCAGGAACTGGATCCCGAGGATCGGGTTGAGCGCCGCCAGCACGCCGGGATAGGCGATGATGTGCGATATTCCTGCTATCCCAAGCGTCAGGAACCAGACAGCCGTGATGGGGCCGAATACGGCGGAAACTTTCGCCGTTCCGAAGCGCTGCACCGCGAAAACGCCCAGGATGATCACCAATGTGATCGGCACGATCCAGCGGTTCATGCCGGGGCGCACGAGTTCCATGCCCTCTACCGCCGACAGAACGGAAATCGCTGGGGTGATGATGGCGTCACCAAAGAACAGCGCCGCGCCCAAGACGCCGAGCGCCGTGATCCACATGGGAGGATTGGTGAAGGTCTTACGGGCCAGCGCCATGAGCGACAGTGTACCGCCCTCGCCATTATTGTCTGCGCGGGTCACGAAGAAAACGTATTTGACGGCGACCGTCAGCGTCAGTGCCCAAACGATCAGCGAGAGCAAGCCGAGCACTTCGATGTCCGACGCGGCAGCGCCGGGACGCACCTGCATAGCCTGTCGAAATGCATAGATCGGGCTCGTGCCGATATCGCCATAGACCACGCCGACCGCACCAAGCGTCAGCATAGGAAGATTACCGTGGCTATGTCCGGCCTGGTCGGTCGCTACGCCACCGGCGCCATGGCCGGTCGTATCCGCTTGCGTCATGAGCTTTGGGGCTCTCGCTGTTAAAGGCGGGCGCCGCTATACACCCGCCACCCCCTGCACACAACATCATAACTGTAACAGAAGTGAAAACGCCAACGGGGAGCGCTCCTTGCGGAACGCTCCCCGTCGGGCAAACGCGACTGGAGGTCAGCGTATGATTATTCGGCAGCCTGGGCGTTGACAGTCTCGTTTTCACGAGCATCCTTGGCAGCCTGGCCCCACCAGATCAGCTGGTCGAGCATTTCCTTGGTCGAATTGCCGATGGAGGGCTCGATGTCGGACATCGGCTTGTTCTGCTGACCGAGCGGATGCACGGCAAAGAAATCTGCGCCGGCAATATGGACGGCAGAACGGGTAGAGACCATCTGCAGTTCAACACCGATGGTGCGCAGATTCTCGATGGCGCGAGCTGCACCCACCGTACCGTAACCGATGGCGCCGAACGCCTTCTTGTTCCAGTTCACATAAGCCTGGTCGATAGCGTTCTTGAGAGCACCGGTGATGGCGCGGTTGTATTCGGCGACTACGAAGATAAAGCCGTCAAATTCGGAAATCTTGTTCTGCCAGCGGACTGCTTCAGGGTTCTGCGAAGGCATCCAGGCGTTGGACGCCATCTCGTCGAAGAACGGCAGGTCGAAATCACGAAGGTCGATCAGTTCAGCTTCGATCTCCGGACGCTCATTGGCCTTTTCGAGGATCCACTTGGCCGGCACATCGCCGAAACGAGTAGGACGAGTGGACGAGATAATGACGCCGATCTTGAGCTTGGACATTTGGTGCCCTCCTTGGTAACAAATCGTAACTGAGGCGATATATGTGCCCACACTCCGAAAGCCTCAAGAGGGCACGCGCTTGTCGCCCAGAGACATGGGGGTGCCCCGGTTACAGGCGTGTAAGTTTCCGAATTTGCTGGCTTTCAGAAGAGCGAAGAAGCGCAACCCGAGTTGTTTCTGCGATCTGGCATCCGCCGCCTGACAGACTGTTCAACGGACGACAACGAACGCTGTTGAGCAGTGCTCATAAGCCAGCTTGACGGCCCATGGCCTTGGGATAACGTCCAATGCGTGGGGCTACTCTCGGGGACAAAATTGAAAATCACGCATATTGCGCTCGCCATCGCTTTTCTCGCGATTGGCATAAGTTCTACGGCGGCACTCGATCGCCGCGTCAAGATCAACAACAAGACCTCTTATGATATCATCGAGTTCTATGCATCGCATCGCGATGCCAAGAGCTGGGAAGAGGATATTCTCGGACGCGACATCCTGCCAGCCGGCAGCAGTGTCATGATCAATATCGATGATGGCACCGGTTACTGCGTCTTCGACTTTAAGGCCGTGTTCTCTGACGGAGACGAACTCGAGAAGTACGGCAACAATGTTTGTGAGCTGGCAGAATTCAACTATACCGAATAAGAACAAGGGGCGCCAAAGCGCCCCTAAACATCTTCAAGGGCCTGAGAATAGGCCCTTACCGCCTCTGCAAAACCCATCAGCAAGGCATCCGAGGTTATGCCGTGTCCGATGGAGACTTCTGCAACGCCCGGCACAGCCACCTGGAAGGCCGGGAGATTGGCCAATGTCAGATCATGGCCGGCATTCACCTTGAGACCCGCAGCCAGCGCAGCAACACATGTATCGGAAAGTTTCGCCAATTCTTCTTTGGCGCGTGCAGGCTCATCGAAGCACGCGCCATAAGGCCCGGTAAATAGCTCCACACGCTGGGCTCCAGTAGCCTTCGCCGCAGCTATCCCCGAAGGCCCAGCGTCAGGGTCGCAGAACAGCGACACGCGCCGCGTCGCCGTCTGAAGGCGCTCCACAACCGAACCGAGCAACTCCCCGTCTCGAACGAAGTCCCAGCCATGATCCGATGTGGCCTGGCTGGGATCGTCGGGCACCAGCGTCACCTGTTCAGGGTTCACCGCTTCCACCAGCTGAAGGAAATCTTCGCTTGGATAACCCTCGATATTGAACTCGGCATGAGGATAGTCACGGCGCAACAAAGCACTGAGATCGCGCACGTCTGTGCGGCGAATATGTCGTTCGTCCGGCCGCGGATGCACAGTGATGCCGCTTGCGCCGGCATCGAGAACTATGCGCGCAATGCCGGTAACGCTAGGCCATGGCAGGTCACGGCGGTTTCGCAACTGGGCGACGGCATTGAGATTGACGGAAAGCAGGGTCATGGCGCGGACTCGGTCAGAGGATACATTCTCCTATACCGGATCGCCCGCGCCGCCCAATCGAACCTTGTGATAGGTTCGATGCAAGTAGCTTACATGGCTTCTGGACCACGTCCGATGGCAGCAAGCCCGGTGCGTACGACTTCAACGAGGCCAAGCGGCGACATCAAGGCGATAAAGCTGTCGATCTTGTCCGGCTTGCCGGTCACCTCGAACACGAAGCTTTCCACAGTGGCATCGACGATATGGGCGCGGAAGGCATCGGCAAGGCGCAGCGTCTCGGCGCGGTGCTCGCCCGAGCCCTTGACCTTGATCAGCGCAAGTTCGCGCTCGACATAATTACCCTCTGCGGTCAGGTCATGCACCCGATGCACCGGCACCAGCCGTTCGAGCTGAAGCTTGATCTGCACAAGCGTCTTGGGCGTCGCGACGACAACAACGGTGATGCGACTAAGTCGCCGCCCGTGTTCGGTCTCGCTGACAGTCAAACTCTCGATATTATAGCCGCGCGCCGAAAAGAGCCCGACGACCCGAGCGAGAATGCCTGGCTCATTGTCGACAAGCACCGACAGGGTATGCCGCTCTGTCTGTTGCGTTTCCTGAGTCAGGAAATAGGCCGAGCCGGTGGGCTGGAGATGTGCGTTCATGTCTTTTCCTCCGCCCTGGGCCTAGACCAGCTGGCGTCCCTTCTCGTCGATGATCGAGCCCAGATTGGCAGTGTCGGGCAGGATGATTTCATTATGCGGCTTGCCCGAGGGGATCATGGGCAGGCAGTTCTCGTCCTTCTCAACGATCACATCGAACAGCACAGGACCGTCGTAGTCGATCATCTCGGCAATGGCGGCATCGAGCTCGGCTGGGTTCTCGCAGCGAATGCCCTTGCCGCCATAGGCCTCGGCCAGTTTCACGAAATCGGGCAACGATTCCGAATAGGAATGAGCGTAGCGCGATCCATGCAGCAGGTCCTGCCACTGACGCACCATGCCCATGCGCTCATTGTTGAGGATGAAGATCTTGACCGGCAGCCGGTACTGAACCGCCGTTGAAATCTCCTGCATGGTCATCTGCACCGATGCCTCTCCGGCGATATCGATCACCAAGGCATCCGGATGCGCCACCTGCACGCCGACAGCAGCGGGAAGGCCATAGCCCATCGTACCAAGGCCACCCGACGTCATCCAACGGTTTGGCTTGTCAAAGTGGAAGTGCTGCGCCGCCCACATCTGGTGCTGGCCAACCTCGGTCGTGATGTAGACGTCCTTTGACTGCTTTCTTGTCGCTTCATAAAGGCGCTGGATCGCCCATTGCGGCTTGATGACGGCATCCGAGTTCTTGAAGTTGAGCGAGCCGACTGCACGCCACTTCTCGATCTGGTTCCACCACGGTGCAATGGCTTCGGTGCGCGGCTGATTGGTCTTGCTGCGCCAGATGCGGATCATCTCCTCGAGCACGCGATTGCAATCGCCAACGATGGGAATATCGACCCGGATGATCTTGTTGATCGAGGACGGATCGATATCGACATGAATTTTGCGGCTATTGGGCGAAAAGGCATCGATGCGGCCCGTGATGCGATCATCGAAACGCGCACCAATATTGATCATGACGTCGCAATCGTGCATCGCGAGATTGGCTTCGTAAGTGCCGTGCATGCCCAGCATGCCCATCCACTGGCGATTGGACGCGGGGAAGGCGCCGAGGCCCATCAGCGTCGAGGTCACCGGAAAGCCAGTCAGCTCGGCCAGCTCGCGCAGGTTCTCGGATGCCTCGGGACCGGCATTGATCACGCCGCCACCGGTGTAAAAGATCGGCCGCTCAGCTTTGAGCATCAGGTCGACCGCAGCCTCGATTGCCCGAACGTCGCCATCGACCTGCGGGCGGTAGGAGGCGTGCCGCAAGGTGCCGTTCTCGGGCTTGTAGTATTCCCCGACTGCGAACTGGATGTCCTTGGGAATATCGACAACCACAGGGCCGGGACGGCCGCTGGTCGCAATATGGAAAGCCTCGTGCAGCACGCGCGGCAAATCGGCAACGCTTTTGACCAGGTAATTGTGCTTGGTGCACGAGCGGGTGATGCCCACCGTATCGCATTCCTGGAACCCGTCCGTTCCGATCAGCGTTGTCGGCACCTGCGCAGTGATGCAGACCATCGGAATGGAATCCATCAGCGCGTCGGTCAAACCCGTCACGGCATTGGTCGCACCCGGTCCAGAGGTCACAAGCACCACGCCGGGTTTTCCGGTCGAGCGCGCATACCCTTCAGCCATGTGCGTCGCGCCCTGCTCATGACGCACCAGGATGTGCTTGACGAAATCCTGCTGGAACATCGCATCGTAGATCGGCAGGGCGGCACCACCAGGATAACCGAAGATATGCTCAACACCCTGATCCGCGAGCGCCTGGATCACCATTTCCGCGCCGGTCATTTTTTCGGCCATTTGCGCTTTCCTACTCCTCGGGCCCGCCGTACCGGGCGTTACGTTCCTTCACGCCTTAAAACCGTTTCAGCGGAAAAAAGGCAATAAAAAAGGCCCCGTGTGGGACCTGTTTTCGGCGCATCAGCTATCGCGCGGGGTTCTACCCCACGTTGCCGATGCGCCTACCTACTACGAGAATGCTTGCCCGCACGGGACCACTCCAAAAATATTCGGCCCATTGATAAAAGCTTCGGCGCAAATCTGTCAAGTCGAGTTCACGCTTGCCTTGCAAGGTCAGTTTTGGGGCTGGCAGGCCACTCCTGGGATGATAAAGGCACGTGAACCTCATTGTGACAGATTGATGACATGGCTAATGCACTCGACAAGGACCTGAGCCAGGTTGAAGGCATCGAAGCGGCAACCCACAACCTGTCGCGCACGCTAGCGGCGCCCGGTCTCGCGCTCGTCTTCCTGCTCGCGGTCGGCGTCTGGGTGGCTTTCGCTTTCGGACAAGGCCCAACCACCTACGTAATCGTCATAGGCGCGGTAATCGCCGGTTACATGGCGCTTAATGTCGGCGCTAACGACGTAGCCAACAATATGGGCCCCGCTGTGGGCTCGCGCGCCATATCGATGACTGGCGCCCTGATCATCGCTGCCATCTTCGAAGCGGCCGGGGCGCTGCTGGCCGGGGGCGATGTCGTGTCTACGGTAGCCCGAGACCTGCTGACAGTCCCGGACATGGATAGCCGCTCCTTTGTCATGGTGATGATGTCCGCCCTTTTGGCCTCGGCCCTGTGGGTCAATCTCGCGACATTCATCGGCGCTCCGGTCTCGACGACACACGCGGTCGTCGGGGGCGTCGTCGGCGCCGGCATCATGGCAGCCGGGTTTTCGGTCGTTGCCTGGCCCGTGATCGGATCCATTGCCGCAAGCTGGGTGATCTCCCCGGTCATGGGTGGCATCGTCGCGGCGATCTTTCTGGTTATCGTGCGCGCAACGATCACGACCAGGCTCGATAAGATCACGGCCGCTCGCTTGTGGGTACCGATCTTTGTTGCCGTGATGACGGGTGTCTTCGCGATGTATCTGGCGACCAAGGGCCTGAGCCGCGTTTGGAAGCCGGGTCCGGCCGTGACTTTGCTGCTGGGCGCTCTTTTCGCCGGGCTTGGCTGGATTGTTGCCATGCCCTGGGTGCGCAAGAAGTCCTTGCACATGGAAAACCGCAAGAAGCACGTGGCGGCCCTCTTCCGTCTCCCGCTGGTTTTTGCGGCTGCACTACTCTCGTTTGCCCATGGCGCCAACGACGTCGCCAATGCCATCGGTCCGCTTGCTGCTGTGGTGACAAGCCTTGAGACCGGCCATAGCGAGATTGCCGGCGTCGCCCTACCCTTTTGGGTGCTAGCCATTGGCGCGGTGGGACTGTCGCTCGGCCTTGCTTTATTCGGCCCCAAGCTGATCAAGACGGTGGGCGAGCACATCACGCGCCTCAATGAAATCCGCGCCTACTGCGCGGCTCTGTCGGCTGCTGTCACGGTGCTGATCGCGTCCGCACTCGGCATGCCCGTTTCTTCGACCCACATCGCGGTGGGCGCAATCTTTGGTGTCGGTTTTTTGAGAGAGCACATTTCTCGCCGGGACATGGAAGGCTCGGCCGTCCCGACCAATTCGCGCTTCGTTGATCCTGACACCCTTAATGCGACGCCTGAACAGGCTTTGGCCAACATGCGCAAAACCGAGCGGCGACGGCTCGTGCGCCGTCAACATGTCTACAGCATCGCGGCAGCCTGGGTCGTGACCGTCCCTGCAGCGGCGGCGCTCTCGGCTGTCGTCTATCTCGGGATGAATCTGTTTATCGGGTAGCGGCGCTACGGTGCATCGCCTCGACCTTTTCTGCAAGCCGGGACAGTGACCGGTCAGCGAGGAGCCGCTTGGCCTCCTCAAGGGTGGCCCAATGCCGGAGACGCTGACCTTTTTCGCGCCACTCATCGAGTTGCTCAGTAACGCGCAGAGGGTAGAGATCAACGTCGATCAGCGTCGCTCCGCTGCCACCGGAACTGGCGCGGTAGCTGCCAACGGTTACCTGCGAAATCTCGCCGATGACACCAGCCTCTTCGAGCGCTTCCATGGCGGCGCTATCCCATGGCGTCATATCAGGCTCGATCCGGCCTTTCGGGAAAATCCACCGTCCGGTTTTTCGAGTAGTGATCAGCAGAAAAGCGAGGCGACCTTCCACTACCGCATAGGGTAACGCTCCGGCCTGGCGGAGGCCATCAGGGGTCTCGACCCGGGGGCTCCAGTTACTCAGAAACTCACGCAACATGGCGGTACTCCAAACCCGGCAGGACCGGCCAAAACGATTCAAGGGGCCCAAGGCCCCTTGAACAAACTCACTTTGCCGCGATTCGCCTGTGGCGATTAGCTCAAAAGCGCGAGATTTGTCGCGGAAACCTTGCCATCGCGGCCGGTCTGCAGTTCGAAGGTGACCTTGTCGCCTTCAAACAGACCCTGAAGGCCGGAGCGCTGAACGGCGGAGATATGCACGAATGCGTCCTTCTCGCCGTTGTCGGGCGAGATGAAGCCGTAGCCCTTGGTGGTGTTGAAGAACTTCACGGTGCCCGTGATGGAAGACATGGACATAGATCCTCTAGGTCTGGCCGAAGCTCGGCACAAGTTAAGTCTGGCCGCGTGGCCCGACCCTACGATGCACCAGATCAGGAGGTAGCCTAGTTTCCGGAAGCCCGGTTGTTCAGGTAGCGCAAGACAAGTGGCATGTACGGAAGCGGAGTATTGCGGTGCTCCGTGAATTTTTCAAGACCATATTGAGGCTTACAGCAGAACACCCGGTCGGTGGGGGCTCCGACCGGGTGTTCTTCGCACCACACAGACGATTTGGGGACGTAAACCGCCTCTGTGTAACCTTAACCGCGCGGACAGGTGTCGACGTAGCGGGTGCCGTTCGGACGCTGGTAAACGCAGCGATCGCTGCTGCCATCTACACGGCCCAGAACGTCGCCTGCCGCTGCACCGACAACGCCGCCAATGCCGGCACCGACTGCAGTACCGATCACGCTACCACCCGTTGCACTTGCCCCGACAACCGCACCGCCCAGGGCGCCAACGGTTGCACCCTGCTGGGTGGACGTACAGGCAGCCAGCGAGAGAGCGGTTGCGGCGATAATCAGGAACTTGTGCATGGGATCCTCCAGAAAACTGATCGGACGCATAATGCCCCGCCGATCTTCTTGGTTCCGGCGTTCCACACAAAAGTTTGAATCAATTCCTAACGAGGGCCGAGATGGCGATCACGATCCAGCCAAGAAGAAGTGCGCCGCCGCCCAGTGGGGCAGCCCCGGGGAACAGTGCAACCGCTTGCCATTCACGCATCGCAAGATCGCCGATGAACAGGGTGCACCCCACCACCAGAACCGCACCCGCGACCATATGAACACGTCCCCTGCCCGCCAGAGCCAGCGCGAGAAGAACCGGCGCATGCGCCAATGCCATGGCAGATATCGCCGCGAGGTTCCGCGCCTCCATGCTGTGCGAAGCCATTGCTGCGCTCATCACTCCCAGCGCACCGAGTAGCCCGGCGGCGGCGAGGAGCACCCGCTTCGTCGTTTCGATCATGAGTAAGCTCCATCTTCCAAGCGGGTCTGCATTGGACTAGACCAAGCCGGTACGCGTGGGAAATACAAATGACTGAAGATGTCGTGTCGCCGCAGCAAGCGGCCAGCCGAACTCACCCTTCTCCGACAGGGTGGGCCCATGAGATGCGCGCGACGTTTGCCCTGGCCTGGCCACTGGTGGTGGCCCAAGTGGCGCAGAATGCGATCAACACCACCGATGTGATCATGATGGGTTGGCTCGGCCCCGAAGCACTGGCCGCAGGAACCCTGGCATCGACCTTCATTATGCCTTTTCTGGTTGGCGGCATCGGGCTCGTTGGCGCTGTTGCGCCACTTACGGCTCAGGCAAGGGGCGCGCGTGACATCAAGGCCGTGCGCCGCTTCGTGCGACAAGGCTTCTGGATCGGCATCCTGACAGCGCTGGTTCTGGTGCCGTTGATCCTGCAGGTTCGCACCATTATGGGGTGGCTTGGACAGGATCCTGCTCTGGCGGCTCGGGCGGAAGAGTATACCCAGATCGCGGCATGGATGCTGTTTCCGGGTTTTGCCATCGTCGTTCTGCGCTCGCTGCTGTCCACCTTCGATGCCGCGCGCGTCATTCTGCTCGTCACGCTGGTCGGCGTGGCCGTGAATGCGCTCGGCAACTACCTGCTGATGTTCGGCAACTGGGGCTTTCCCCGGCTGGAACTGCGTGGGGCAGCAATCGCCACAATCCTCACCAATCTGGCCATGTTCGCAGCACTCTTGAGCTTCGTGCTGACGCATAGGCGTTTGCGGCGCTTCCACATTCTCATGCGGTTCTGGAAACCCGATTGGCAGAAGTTCCACCAGATTTTCGCTCTCGGCCTGCCAATTGGCTTTACTGTGCTGGCGGAAGTCAGCCTTTTCACCGCAGCGGCCTTGCTGATGGGTCGGCTCGGCACTGATGAGGTGGCGGCTCATGCCATCGCTCTTCAGTGCGCCTCCCTCGCATTCATGGTGCCTTTGGGTGTCGGCATGGCGACCACCGTCCGGGTCGGCATAGCTTATGGCCGGAATGATCGGGCGGGTATTGGATACGCCGGGTGGAGCGGCATGACGCTTGGCACCGGCTTCATGATCGTGTCTTGTCTCGCCTTTTTGACTCTTGCCCCGTTTATTGTGAGAGTGTTCCTCGATCCCACCAAACCCGAAAACCTCAATGCCTTGGCGCTGGCGGCAACCTTCCTGATCGTGGCGGGTATTTTCCAGCTGGCAGATGGAGTTCAGGTCGTGGCCGCCCACGCACTTCGCGGCATCAGCGATGCCAAGGTGCCGATGATCGTCGCCATTGTCGGCTATTGGCTTGTCGGCCTGCCGGTTGCCTATGTGCTTGGTCTGGTGGTCGGGTGGCGTGGCGTCGGCATCTGGATCGGCCTGGCTTGCGGGCTGGCCTTTGTTGCCGCCATTCTTCTGGCGCGCTTTGCCTGGCGTGAACGGCTGGGGCTCGTCAAGATCGTCATCTAAGCGGCTGGCCTTCGAGACCTAATCTCGGCCAATCCCCCATGCGATTGCGGAACCAGGTCCGTTGGCGCTTGGCATATTGATGGGTTGCTATCGTGGCGAGCGTGATCGCTTCCTCGCGTCCGTGCAGCCCATCAAGCCAGTCGCCGATTTCGCGCACCCCGATCGCTTTCATGACCGGCAGAGATGGATCGAGCCTTTTGGCAAGAAGCGCCTCAACTTCCTCAACGGCACCGCTCGCAAACATCTGTTCAAACCGCGTGGCAATTCGGGCGCGCAAAACATCGCGGTCGGGCGCAAGCACGAAACGCTCGATGCGCCAGCCCTGCAGCGGCCCCTCCTGCAGATCATCCTGAAACGATGAAAGACGCCGCCCCGTTGCGCGGTGCACCGCAAGGGCACGAGTAACCCGCTGCGGGTCGGCCACCCCAAGGCGCCGGGCTATTTCCGGATCCACTTCCACGAGCATCGCCATGCGGCCAGCCTCATCAAGAGGCTCGAGCTCCTGCTGAACCTGCAAGGTCAGCTCGGGCGAGATCTCGGGAACTTCGGCGAATCCGTTTATCAAGGCATTGAAATAGAGCCCTGTTCCGCCGACGAAAATCACCTCGCGCTCGATATCAGTATGCGCAAGAATTTCCGTTACGGCACCGAGCCACTGGCCGGTCGAAAAGCGTCGGCTGGCGGGCACCGTGCCATAAAGACGATGCTCAGCGCGCCCTTCGTCCTCAGCCGGCGGCCGCGCCGTAACCACGCGCACGGTGTCATAGACCTGCATGGAATCAGCGTTGACGATGAGACCACCGCGCTCCTCAGCCCGCGCCAGCGCCAGCCTCGACTTGCCGCTGGCGGTGGGACCCGCTATCAGGACGGCGCTTCTCTGGCGCGTCACTCCACCCTCCCGAAAGACATCGTTGCCATGCCGGTTCTCAGCCTTATCGCCAATCCCGCCGATTCCGATCTCGACGTGTCGCTGGCCGCCGCAGTGGTGCAACAAACCGGCGGAGAACTCAACTGGCTCAGCCATCAGGTGGCGTGCGACATTATCGAGCCCAAGGCGCCCGATGCGCTCGCCATAGCCCGCGATCTCATCGGCCAGCGGCGTGTCGATGCCAACATCGTGCCGACAGATGGCCGGCGCAAGCTGCTGCTGATTGCCGACATGGATTCCACCATGATCGAGCAGGAATGCATCGACGAACTTGCCGCCGCGCTCGATCTCAAGCCGCAGGTTGCCGAGATCACCGAACGAGCAATGCGCGGTGAACTTGATTTCGGCGCGGCGCTCGATACCCGTGTTGCCCTGCTCAAGGGTCTTGAACGCGCGACCATCGAGGCGGTGCGCCGCGAGGCGATTACGCTGACACCTGGCGGACGAACGCTGGTGCACACGATGAAAGCCTATGGCGCGTATACTTCGCTCGTCTCGGGCGGCTTCACCTTTTTTGCCGATTACTTTGCCAAGCGCATCGGCTTCGACGAGGCAGTGGCCAATGTTCTCCTGTTCGAGGGCGAGCAGCTGACAGGCACGGTGCGAAAGCCCATCGTCGACAAAGACACCAAGCGCATCCGGCTCGAGACCCTTGCGGCAGAGCGGGGCCTTTCCCTCGGTCAGACACTTGCCGTAGGCGATGGAGCCAATGATCTCGACATGATCGGGATCGCGGGCTTTGGTGTCGCGCTTCACGCCAAACCGGCAGTGTCTGCCGCCGCCGCATACCGCGTCGATCACGGCGATCTCACTGCCCTGCTCTATCTGCAGGGCTATGAAGAAGACGAATTCGTGCGTTGATCTGCGCCAGCCTGCGCCCCGCATTCGAAGCTTGTCCTGCCTGTGAAGCAGGAGAAAGCAACCACGCATGCGAAAGTCCCGGTTGGCTAGGCGCCTCCGGCTGGTGCATCCGTGAACAGGACCGGAGGCAGGTCTGCCTCTGATTGATTTGTTTTTTGAAGAGACAGACCTGCCTCCGGCGCCGGTTTTTCGGACAGCTCCGGAATCGCGCCCATTGATCGCTCCTCGCAGGGTCGGCCGGTGCCAGAACGTGCTCCCCCATACGAAAGGGGCGCGCCGGCTCACCCGCACCGGTGATGGGGAGAGACTATCGGAAATTTCTGAGGCCGGGAGTAAGTTCCCGCCTTTGCTCACGTCCGTAAGCCGACACTGAGCGGCTCAACACTGCAAAAACAAAGCCCGGCACAATGGCCGGGCTTTGAGACTTATTGCGCGGTGGAGGGCGCCGGAGTTGTGGCCGAAGCCTCAGGAGCAGGCGCTTCGGCAGGCTCCGGTGGCGTCGTTGGCTCGATCTCGATTGGAGCCGGCGCCTCTGTCCCGATGGTGGGCGTCAGCTCTGAGCCGTCCTCAAGCGTAATGGCCGGAGGTGCAACGGTCTCTTCGATCCCCAATCCATCGAGCGCTGGCTCGGTGCTCGGCGTGGCGCTTTCCGGCAGTTCCTGCGGAGCCAGCGGCGGCGCGAAAGTCGTGTTGGCCGCAGGCAATTCCCCGCTCGAGCCGAAGTAGCGGAAGAAGGCGCTATCGGGCGAGAGAACCATGGTGGTGCCGGTATTGGCGAGGGCTGCACGATAGGATTCCATCGAGCGGTAGAACTCGAAGAATTCGGCATCCTGTCCATAAGCCGAAGCGTAGATGCGGTTGCGTTCGGCATCGCCCTGACCGCGAATGATTTCGGCATCGCGCGTTGCAGCCGCAACGATTTCAACGGCCTGACGATCGGCGATGGCGCGCAGGCTCTGAGCCTGTTCTTCACCGCGGGCACGAAGGAGCGCAGCTTCTGCAAGACGTTCAGCGCGCATACGCTCGAAAGTGGTTGCCGAAACGTCTTCGTCCAGATCGGTGCGCAGGATACGCACGTCCACGACGTCGATGCCGAGTTCTGCCAGGTCCGGACGGATCAGCTCGCGGGTTTCCTGCATCATCTGGCCGCGCTGGTCGGACAGGGCCGCGCTGAATTCGCGCAGACCGTAGACCTGGCGCAAGGCGGCATCGAGGCTGGCCCCGATACGGTCTTCGGCAACCGAAAGCTGACCGGTGGCGCGCTCGCGGAACAGGCGCGCATCGGCGATGCGATAGGTCAGGAAAGCATCGACCTGGTAGAACGCATTACCCGATACCTGCACACGCATATTGGCGATGTCATAGCGCAGCAGGCGATCTTCGATGATCTGGACGCTATCGACGATATCGGTCGGAACCTTGAAGTAGAGGCCTGGTTCGGTACGGACATCGGTGATCTGGCCAAAGCGCATGACGATAGCCTGCTCGCGCTCGTCCACAACGTAGAGCGAGGAGAAGAGGACATAGAGGGCCGCAATGATGACGGCGCCGATGATAAAGAGGCGATTCGTCATGATCAGTTCCCCGTCGTGTTCGTGTTGCCCGGACGCAGTTCAGGCAGCGGCAGATAGGGCACCACGCCGGAACCACCGGCACCGCTCTCGATCAGCACCTTTTCGGAAGCGCCAAGCACTTCTTCCATGGTTTCGAGGAACAGACGCTTGCGCGTCACCTCCGGCGAATTGACGTATTCGGCATAGACAGCGTTGAAGCGCTCTGCTTCACCGGTCGCTTCCTGCACCACGCGGTTGGTGTATGCGGCCGCATCTTCCCGCAACGCTGCCGCGCGACCGCGGGCATCGCCGAGAAGGGTATTGGCATAGGAACGCGCTTCTTCCTGAAGACGCGTCTCGTCCTGACGGGCACGCTGCACTTCGTTGAAGGCGTCGATGACCTCCGCCGGAGGACCGGCATTTTCGATCAGGATCTGATTGACCGAGACGCCGAGGCCGTAGCTTTCCAGCGTAGCAAGCGTGATGCGCTGCACTTCGGCGGAAATACCGGAACGGTCATCCGAGTAGATGTCCTGCGCCGGACGGCGGCCAACCACTTCGCGCATGGCGCTTTCAGCGGCATAGCGAACCATGGATTCAGGATCACGGACGTTGAAGAGGTAGGCGACGGGATCGTTGATCGCCCAGAAAACCGAGAACTGGACGTTGACGATGTTCTGGTCGCCAGAAAGCATCAGACCGTCCCGAACGCCGCCGGCGCGATTGCTGTTGGGATTGGCAATGCCGATCTGTGTCTGGTTCACAGTTGTGGTCGCACGCTCAACCGTTTCCACCGGCCAAAGAAGGAAATGCAGACCCGGACCGGACAATTCAGGCTTGGGCTGGCCGAACCGCAGTTCGACGCCGACTTCCTGCGGATTGATGGTGTAGACCGAGTTGACGCCCCAGAATGCAAGCAGCGCAACGATGCCGCCAACGATGGCCCAACGGCCGCCCGGAACGCCGCCGCGAAACTGATCGCGACCGCGATTGAGGATGTCCTCGAGATTGGGAGTGTTTCCACCGCCGCCAGGACGGCGCGGGCCGCCGCCACCTCCGCCGGGTGCCTGGCCCCAGGGGCCGCCATTATTGCGGCCACCTCCGCCTCCATTATTCTCCCAAGGCATCGCTTTCCTTTCGGCTTTTTCGAAATCTGGTTGGAACCATATATAAGCAAGCGCCCAATGCGATCAATGCGCGGCAGGCCGGCGCCGCTCGTAGATTGAAATCGTGTAGCTTGCCTGGTCCTTTTCGTTCGGCGTTACCTCGGGATGGCCGGTGATCTCCCAGATTTCGGGGTCGATGACCGGGAAATGGACATCCCCTTCCGGGGTGAGGCGCACATGGGTGATGTAGAGCCGGTCGGCCACCGCGATCGCCTGCGCGTAAATGTCGCCCCCTCCGATCACCATGATTTCGCCGGTTTCGGCAGCTTCGGGCAGGCTAGAGGCCTGACGAAAGCCTTCCTCTAGGTCGTGCACCACCAAGGCGCCTTCGACTTCATAATCGCTTTGACGCGTAACGACGATATGCGGACGACCTGCGAGCGGCTTGGGGAAAGTCTCGAACTGCTTGCGCCCCATGATCATGGGCTTGCCCATCGTCATGCGCTTGAACCAGGCAAAGTCTGAGGGGATGCGCCAGGGCATATCCCCATCACGGCCAATCACACGGTTTTCGGCAACAGCCGCTATCAGGGAAATGCGCTGCTTCAATGCCGGCCAAGCGCAAGCAGCGCTTCCCCGTCAAGCCGCACCTTGGTCCATTCGTCCTGCATGATGCCGCCCTGTCCTTTATAGAACTCGATGCTCGGCTCGTTCCAGTCGAGTACCCACCACTCGAAGCGCCCAAGCCCTTCGCGGACACAGCGGCGCGCCAAATGAATCAGCAACGCCTTGCCGAACCCCCTGCCCCGCATCGTGGGATCGACGTAAAGGTCTTCGAGCCAAATGCCGTGCCTGCCCTGGAAGGTGGAATAGGTATAAAACCAGAGCGCGAAGCCGACCGGCTCGCCCGCAAACTCCGCGATCTCGCAGAAAACCTTGGGCGTCGGACCGAAGAGGTCCCGCAGGATATCGGCCTCGGTCGCCTTCGCCTCGTGGGCAAGCTTTTCGTACTCGGCGAGCGCTGCGATGAGGCGCACGATCAGGCCCGCATCTGCAGGGATTGCGGAGCGGATGGTCAGGTCTTGGTCAATCACGGAAGTCGTCACATATCCGGTTGGCGTTCGAGGATGAGGATGTTGAGCTCCTGCTCGGGCCAGAAATCGGTTCTAACCATTGCAAAGGTCGTAGGTCCGATCTTGCTGACCCCTTCGCCACAGAAGGACACGAGGTTTTGGGGGCTTCCCTTGTCGACGACTAGCCGGAAGTTCTCAATGGCGCCACCGGCCCAATTGCCGCCCGTGGTCAGAATGTAGGAGATCCAGCTCTCGTAAAACGGTGCGGACCACGGCTCGTTGGGGTCGCGCAGCGACTTGCGCACAGCGGCCTTGAAGGCATCGTCGGTGCAGTAGCGCGTCCTGTACTCCTCGGCCGGATCATATCCCTCGAACGGCTCGGAAAGAAGAGCGACACCCACTGTGCCGCCAACGCTTGGCACGTAGCGGTGCTCGACCGTTACCGTCTCCCCGGCCGGGAACGTCGCTTCCCAGGTATAGGTCGCCTTGTAGGTCCAGCTTGGCCAATAGCGGGTTTCCCAACCCTCGCCCATGTCGAACTCGTCGGGCATCACCAGCCCATAAAAGAGCAGCTTCTCGAGTTCTTCAGCCCCAAGAGCTGCAGTCTTCTCGGTGGCTGCATCTCCCATGGGATAGAGTGGCAGGTCGAGCTGGCGCAGAAGCTTGGTGCGGTCGACGCCGGATGCATAGGCATATTCGTGAAGCTCCACAGCAACGGGTTCGCCATTGAAGGTGGTCTCGAATTCGAAGAGGTTGTCCTCAGGCCCCGTGGGATACGCCACGGGCGAAAAGTGATCGGGAACGATCTCGGGCATGGGAAAGGCCACAAGGATCGAATGGTCCTCCGTGCCATCGTTGCGGAACCGGTAGGTAACGCGGATTTCTTCGCGCGAAATGAACAGTTCCTCGCTCTCCATGGCGATCTCGCCATGGCTGACGAACTCGAGGCCGCCCGTCGTCATCTGTGCCGTGGTGTCATTGGCAAACACCGGCACGGTGCAAGAGGCTAGAAATGCAACCCACCCGATCAAACGCATCGATCCGTCCCATTCCTCAACAAAAACAGATGTCTAACTTTGAAACCGGACTCTCCAGCCGAGCTTGAGCGTAGCAGTTTAACCGCTTTCCGTGTCGGGGCGAAGATAGGCGAACCATTTCCGTTCGAGCGCCGCGTCAAGGTCGATGCCGTTGTGCTGGGCATAAAGCAGAAGAAAGGCGAGCAGGTCTGCGGCCTCATCGTTTCGAGCCGCGACGATTGCTGCTTCATCGAGACCCTTTTGCCGGCCGCGACCGGTCAGGCGCAGGTGTTCGGCGATCAGCTCGCCCAATTCTTCCTGCATCTTGAGGGCAAACCAGTCATCATCACGCCGCACGCCGGTTTCGCGCGCATACATGTCCGACACCTGGGACACGAGCGCGGTCAGTTCGGCAAGAGAGCGCGTCATACCGAAACGTCGGCTTTGATGTGGGGATGAGGATCGTAGCCCTGGAAGCTGAAATCCTCGAAGACGAAATCTTCAAGCCGTTTGCGCTCCGGGTTCATCACCAGCTTCGGCAAAGGCCGGGGCTCCCGCGTCAGCTGCAGGCGAGCCTGCTCGAAGTGATTGTTGTAAAGGTGCACATCGCCAAAGGAATGGACGAAATCACCGACTTCGAGGCCAGTCACCTGCGCCATCATATGCGTGAGCAGGGCGTAGGAAGCGATATTGAACGGCACGCCAAGGAACGTGTCGGCGGAACGCTGATAAAGCTGGCAGCTCAACTTGCCATTGGCGACATAGAACTGGAACAGGCAGTGACAAGGCGGCAAGGCCATGTCGTCGACCTCAGCCGGGTTCCAGGCGGAAACAATGTGGCGGCGGGAATCGGGCTTGTTGCGGATGGAGTCGACCACCGCGGCGAGCTGATCGATATGCCGGCCTTCGGGCGCGGGCCAGCTGCGCCATTGGGAACCATAAACGGGGCCGAGATCGCCATTCTCGTCCGCCCACTCATCCCAAATCTTGACGCCCCGCTCCTGCAGCCAGCGCACATTGGTTTCGCCGCGGATAAACCAGAGCAGTTCATAGATGATGGACTTGAGGTGCAGCTTCTTGGTCGTGACGAGCGGAAAGCCCTCGGCAAGATCGAACCGCATCTGATAGCCGAAAAGGCTGCGCGTGCCCGTTCCGGTTCGATCCGACTTGTCGGCGCCGTGTTCAAGAATATCGGACAGAAGCTGAAGATAGGGCTGCATCCCTCAAGGATAGAGCGATTCGCGTCCACTCCGAGCCCGCTGCAGCAACTGTGCACAGGTCACGCGAAAACCCGCGCCGGGGCAGCAGTTAAGCCCGCAAATGGCTGAGCATGGGCGTGCTGTCCGCTTCCCATTCATGGGTGTTATCGATGTGGGCAAGCGACCAGGCGAAGAGCTTTTGCATCTCCCGCAGGTCGCGGGCGGCGACCGCGTCTACGAGAAGTTCATTGATCCGCATCTTCGCTGGCAAGTGTGCAGGCGGGCCAAGCCGCTCGAACTCCACTCCAATGTCTGCCTCGATCCACCCCCCTACCGTCGCCGCGAACTCTTCGGATACAAGGAACGGCGACAGGCGCAGGATCAGCAGGGTAACCGCGTTGTCCTCGAAGGATTCAGAGCGCAGCACGATGCCGCTGTTGTTCGGATGCCACTCCGGGCCGAGTTCGGGCAGGAAAAACCATCCGCAGTAGAAGCCTCGGCATACCGTGGGGCGTGCGGAATAGACGGAGCACCCGCCGCCTTCCACGCAGTGCACACAAAGCGTATTGGCCGGCTTTCGCAGCTCTTCGGAATGGATCGGGGGAAAGGCACAGCAGGCGGTGCAGCCGTCGCAATCCCTACCGCTTATTGGTGACAACGCCATGCCGAACGCTCCTTCTGCCCGAAATGAGCGCAAGGCTCCGGCATTGTCCAGTCTGTCAGCACCAGTTCTCGCGGTGGCCACGCCAAGGATGGGCCAGTCCTTCGCTTACGAGAACATCGCCCAGCGATCGGCCATTGCGCTCGACCACGCGGAGTTTGCGCCCATATTGGTCCTCGTCCCTGCCGGCGCGTACAAGATCGAAATCGCCTGCGCTGAGAAGCTCGCGGAGGCGGTGTTGTGCAAGCCGGCCAAGCTGAGCTTCCTCGGAACAACTCGGCTGGCCGATCTCGGGCGTGTTGATATCGGCGATGCGAATCTTGACCCCATCAAGCCAGAAGGTGTCGCCGTCGACCACGCAAGTCTGCCGGTTTCGCCCGGCGCAGATAGGAAAAGTCTGGCTGGCCACTGCCCAACCCGATTCGCCAAGAAGCCGCCCGGCCCATCCGCTTTCGGTTAGCACGACCGCCCCGATCCCACCCACTGCTGCGGCCATTGCCAGGGAAACCGGGAAGAACAGCCGGCGCGCTCTGTGGCGCCACCCGCGCTTGCCAATGTTCTGCCGGATCGTATCGCGCGAAAAAGCCATGTGCACCCTCTTTGGAGAGGATGGACGGGAGGCGTTAAGGCGAATTGAACGGAGACATTTGCATCTGCCGGATGGCTCACCTATATAGGGTGTGCCCGCAAGGGCTATGGCGATAAACTGTCATTGTAATAAACCCATCGGACCCGGGGGCAGTACCCGGCGTCTCCACCATCTCCCCTCTCTAAGAGGAGCCAATGGGGACGAAACAGGATCGACGAGGGCGTAAAGAGTGTGCTTTCGCTCGGCATGGTACCGCCGTTATCGGGCTAAAACTTATAGTTGCTAATGACAACAATAAGGCTCCGGTCGCTCTCGCCGCGTAAGCGGTGCTAGCACTGGGAATTAAAGTCCTCCACTCCTAGCCGGGTGGCAGGCGGGGTTCGCAGGCACCTGGCAACAGAAGCCTGCACTCACTTTTCCCGTCCTGCTCAGCTGACTTGTTCGCCTTTGTCCTTGAATTCTTCGGGAACGTAAGGCTGATATGGACCGTTCGGATTCGAACGGCATAGCGACGACCAAGGGACGAAAATGGCCGAAGATCACCTGCGTTACGACATTCTCGCCCAGGAAGCCCTGCGCGGCGTCGTTCGGAAGGTGCTGGCCGAGGTTTCGCGCACCGGCCTGCCCGGCGAACATCACTTCTTCATTTCCTTTGCGACACGCGCGCCTGGCGTGCGGCTGAGCGAGAAATTGCTCACCCAGTACGACAAGGAAATGACCATCGTGCTGCAGAACCAGTATTGGGACCTCAAGGTCACTGAGACAGGGTTCGAGGTCGGCCTCAGCTTCGACGGCGTACCGGAAGTTCTGGTTATCCCCTTTGCTGCCATCAAGGGATTCTTCGATCCCTCCGTGCAATTCGGTCTGCAGTTTGACCCCGCCACAGCGCCGCGAGAAGACGGGTCCGAAGAAGAAGCGGCCGATGCCGCCGCCGAACGCACCGAAAAGGGCGACACGGATGCTGGCGAGCAGAGCGGCGAAAAGGTCGTGAGCCTCGACGCCTTCCGCAAGAAGCCCTGACAAAAGCATGCAGAAGCGATCCTTTTCGATCGCAGGACATCGCACATCCATAGCGCTGGAACCGCAGTTCTGGGCTGGGCTGGAGGACATCGCGGCACGCCGCGACCTCAGCATGGCCGCACTCGTGCGCGAGGTCGACGAGAGCCGGGAGACGACGAATCTTTCGTCTGCCCTCCGGCTTGCGGTTCTGGCCTGGTATCGGGATGGCGCCGCCGCAGCAGCGGCTAGCGCGGAACGTTGACCGGTTCGCCGCCGAAAACGTTGAACGGCGGCGGATAGGTGAGATCAAGCGGCGTGCCGGACGGCGCGACTGGATTTGCAGGGGGCGCTGGTTCAAGCGGCCCAAGCACTGGAGGCGCCTGCTGTTCCGCCGCTTGCCGCGCTGCCTCTTCTGCTGCTGCCCGGGCGGCCGCCTCTTCGGCTGCCCGGCGCTGTTGTTCGGCGATCAGCCGATTGCGCTCCTCGGCGGCCGCGCGCTGCCGCGCTTCATCCTCAAGTTGCAGGGCTTCAAGCCGATCGACCTCCAGTTCGTTGGCCCGCACCTGCACGGCCGCTACCATTTCCGAGGTGTCGATGGACAATTGCGGGGCCGCCAGCGTTCCTGTCAGCCGCGCAAGCACACGCGCATTTTCTCCCTCGATCAGCCCACTGGGATCGGCAAAGCCGCGCGGGGTGAGAACGAATAATCCATCGAGGCCAAGAGTTGGGAAGGCCAGATTGACTCCGCCTGCCAGGCGAGCCCCACCACCATCCACAAGCAGATTGCTGAGGCGCAACGTGCCGCCTGCGATCCGGAATGCTCCCGTAGCGGTGGGCGCCGCAAAGTCGCCTTGGGTCAGAGCCTGATCGATCAGGATCGTCAGCACGTCCGTGTCCATGTTGAGAACATCATCAAGCGCGGAAACCGTGGGATAGACCTCGGGGCTGAGCCGCGGAATTCTCAGATCGCTCAGCGTGAGATTGCCCTCGCCGGCGAGACTGGCGGCGATGTCCGACAGCGACGCGCCCGTGCCTTCAAAGCTGGCGCTCCCCGACACGCTGCCTGAGACTCCGGACATGGCGGTCGGCGCCAGGGCGTCCACAGCAACATCTTCAAGCGTCAGCCGGCCGGTCAGTGTACGGTCCAGCAAGGGGCCGGAGCAGCATTGGCTAAGGGTGCCAGTAAGCCTGCCACCACCGATCGAGCCGCTGAGGTCGGCGATCGCGAGCGTCTGCTGGTCCCAGTTGAGCGTGAAACCGGCATCATCGAGGCGCGCTTCGCCGAAGTCGATCTCCCGCGCCGTCACAGCGATGCTGCCGCGGGTAGATCGAGGACTCGTACTGCTCGCGAGCGGCCCGTCGGGCCACGAACCGCCTCCGGCCACCAGCGCCGCAGGCGAAAAAACGGCAGCGGCGAGCCCCTCGATCGGGAGCGTGTCAAACTCCAGAGCACCCTGGATGCTAGGACGCTGGGCCACGCGTTCTATCGATACTTCGCCTGAAAAGGCCGCAGCGTCCGTTTCCCCCACAAGGCTCGTCACCGCAATGGACTGGAGGCCATAGAAATCGAGGCTGCCCGTGGCTTCGAAGCCCCCGAGCCCGATGCCGGTACCGCCCACAAGATCAGCCATGCCGGAGCCATCGGTGAGCGACAGTTCGATCATCCCGGTGCCGGTCAGTTCGCCCGATGGCAACAAGGACAGTTCGCCGGAATAAGCGGCCAGCTCGCCAGACTGGCTCAGGGACAGCCGGGTATCGAACCGCGTCTCGGCAGACCCTTCCGCGAAAAGGCTGAGCAGTGCCTCGCCAGAAGCGGCAAAGGGCGCGGTCTCGGCGAGGCCGAGCTGGCGCATCAGGCCGGCCGTGTCGTCTGTTTCCAGTGAACCGATGACGCGCACGCGATCAGCGCCAAGGCCGGAAAGGCCTCCTGCCATCTCGAGGGAAAGCTCGAGCCGTGAACCGGCGAGGTCTCCGCGAAGCGCCAGAAGCTGTGCTTCTGCCGTGTCATCCTCGGACAATTCGACCTCGAGCGCCGCCGGAAGCGATTGCGAGAAGCCTGTTTGCCAGACCGCAGGGACGCCCAGAAAACTGTAGAGCCGCGCCAGAGCCGGCGCATCGGAGCGGTCGACTTCGAAGCGACCGGCGCCGGTGATCACTGGTGCTGCAAGCGTGCCGCGGAGCTGCCCACTCGCATTGAGCGCAATGCCGCCCCAATCGGAGCTGACAAGCCTTGAGAAGCGAAGGCCGGAGGAAGACCAGTTGCCCTCGGCCTGGAAATCGGCCGCCTCAAGACCCAGCACGCGAATGGCCTGGCTGCGAAGCGAGAAGCTGCCCTGGGGAAAGCTCACGCCAAAGGCGGCGTCTGATGCCGGATCGGGGAAGATGGCCGACAGGATAGCGCTATCGCCCGGTGCAAGAGCGTCCAGCCGCCCCACGAGATCGAGACGAGCCTCCTCGCCAAAGCCAAGCCGGGCTTCCACCGCATGGGTCTTGCCGTTGAGGCTCAGCAGGCCATGGGAAAAGCCAAGCGCGTCGCCTGCGAGCATCAGCTGGCCGGAGAGCTGTGCAGGCACGTTGAATAGCGGGCTATCTTCACGCGCCCGCCGCCAAAGCTGGCTCAAGGCATCAAGCCGGGTCGTGGTGAGCTCGACATTCCCGTTGAAGCCCAGAAGTCCCCCATCATTGCGCAGCGAGCCCGACAGCGTGAGCTTGGAATTACCAGGCAAGTCCGCTTCGGCTCGGGTCAGGGTCCAGATCATGCCATTGGTCGTGGCATCGATCCGCACATTGCGAAGCCCTGCGCCACGAAGGCCGATCTCCGCAAGATCGACACCGATCTGGCCCGGGATCGGCGGAATGGGCGGCGCAGGCAGTTCGCCGAGAAGACGCACCAGCTCATAAGGCATCTGGCTCGCATCTTCCTCGGCATCACGCGGGGGCAGATTGAACACACCGCCCGATACCACCGCTTCAAAGCTGTTGCGCGCGCCAAGTTGCACGCTTGCAGCACCAGTCAATCGCACACCGGCGCGGTTTTCGTCCGGAACCAGCGTGTAGCCATTGAGAACGATGCGATCGGTGGAAGCGGCGATCTTGCTTTCAAAAACCAGATTGCCCCGGATCTGCTCGGCGCGCGCTGCAGCCGGCGGGGATTGACGCAGGACCACGGTTCCATCGAACTTGGGCGCCGGTCCGGTCTGCATTGCGCCATCAAGCGTGAACGAGCTCGAACCGGAAGCATCGGCAATGAAGGCAGACACGCGGCTCGAGCCAGCCTCGTCGACGACGCCGCTATTAAGGCGCAACGCATAGGCCTCCCCGTCATAGATCGCATTGCCCTGAAACTGGAAAGGACCGGCAAAACTGCCAAGGCGCAGGTCCCCATTGACTTCGGAAAGGCTATAGCTATCGCCGGAGCGGCGATCGATGAGGTTGATTTCGCCCTCTTCGATCCGGGCCTGCTCAAGGGCGACACCCTGCCCCGCGCCTGAGAGATCAACGCCGCTGACAAGTAGGCCGTTTTCGTCGAGCTCAAATGCAATGGACGGCGATTTCATAACGAGCGCCGAGAGATTGTAGCGGTCACGCAGGAAGTCGAGCAGAGCGAAGCGCGCCTCGATACTGCCAACGGTCGCGACCGGTGCGTTTTCTGCTCCCACGACGACATCGGCAAAGGAAAGACGGGGCTCGGGCAAGAGGGTGAAGTCGATATCGCCGCGTATATGGACGTCAGTGCCAAAAACACTTTCGGCAAGCACTTCCATGCGGTCGCGATAATCCCCCCAGTGGATGAAGCGCGGCACGATGAATGCGCTCGCCAGTGCCAGAATGGCGAGCAGCCCAACGACGATGTATATCCTATTGAGCACGGCTTTTGGTCTGCCTCAGAGTCTTGGCGCGAAGTGTAGGCACTTGCTTTGCCCGTGCAAGGGCGGGCACGCTATATCTTGCATCAGAATGCCACTTGAGCGCGCCAAATAGTGGAAAGCTCGCTCGGTTGCGAGCAGGACGGGTTCACAACCACGATACATCGATAGCGACTGGCGGTCCTCACGCTTTACTGACTCCAGCTCTGCGCTTCTATACACCGCGGCCTGCGATCCCTATATTGCAGACGAGAACAAAAGAAGATTCGTCAAGGCTGGACCGCGTCACCCCAAGCGTGGCCCATGGATTATTTGCGCATGGCCGATACTGCTCCCCTGCCCCGTCCTGTTGGCGGGCCGATCACCAGTCAATTGAACCGGCAGGCACCGGACTATCTTGCTGGGCTCAATCCGGAGCAGCGCGACGCAGTCTTGACCACCGAAGGACCGCTTCTGGTGCTGGCGGGCGCCGGCACCGGCAAGACGCGGGTGCTGACGACGCGTATCGCTCATATTCTCAACCAGCGCATGGCCTGGGGGAGCCAAATTCTGGCGGTGACCTTCACCAACAAGGCTGCCAGCGAAATGAAAAGGCGCATCCACGAGATCGTGCCCAATTTCGATGGCTTGCCATGGATGGGCACGTTCCATTCGGTTTCGGCCCGTATCTTGCGAGCGCATGCAGAGCTTGTCGATCTCAAGCCGGCTTTCACTATTCTGGATACAGACGATCAGATCCGGCTGATCAAGCAGTTGCTTGAGGTCGAGAATATCGATGAAAAGCGCTGGCCCGCGAGGCAGTTCGCCGGCATTCTCGATGCCTGGAAGAACCGTGGCTGGCTGCCCAAGGACGTGCCCGCCTCGGAAACGGGTCACTTCGCCAATGGCAAGGCCGGAAAGCTCTATTACGATTATCAGGCGCGGCTGAAAACGCTCAATGCCGCCGACTTCGGCGATCTGTTGCTCGAGTGCATCCGGCTTTTCCGGGAAAATCCGGAAGTGCTCGCCGAATATCACCGCAAGTTCAGATATATGCTCGTGGATGAGTATCAGGACAGCAACACCGCCCAATATCTGTGGCTGCGTTTGCTGGCCCAGGGCAAGCCTGCTCCCGAAGCCAATATCTGCGTTGTGGGCGACGATGACCAGTCGATCTACGGCTGGCGCGGCGCGGAGGTGGACAATATCCTGCGCTTCGAAACGGATTTCCCTGGCGCCAAGGTCATCAAGCTTGAGCGCAATTACCGCTCGACCGCCAATATCCTCAAAGCCGCATCGACGCTGATCGCCTTCAACGAAGATCGGCTTGGCAAGACGCTCCACACCGATATTGCCGAGGCCGGCGAACCGATTTCCTTCACCCAGGTCTACGATTCCGAAGAGGAGGCGCGCACTGTCGGCGAGGAAATCGAGCAATATCAGCGCCAGGGAGAGTCACTCAACTCGATCGCCATTCTCGTGCGGGCATCATACCAGATGCGCGAACTCGAAGAGCGCTTCATCACGCTCGGCCTCAACTACCGTGTTGTCGGTGGCCCGCGCTTTTACGAGCGCAAGGAAATCCGGGACGCGCTCGCTTATCTGCGGCTGGTGGCTCAGCCGGCCGACGACCTCGCGTTCGAGCGCATCATCAACGTGCCCAAGCGGGGCCTTGGCGATTCGACGGTCAAGCTGCTGATCGAGGCCGCACGGCACCAGAATGTGCCTCTGCTTTCAGCGACACGCATGCTCACTGAAACAGAAGAGCTCAAGCCCAAGCAGCGTTCGACCCTGCGCGCTTTGGTGTCGCAATTTGATTCCTGGGCCTACCGCGCCGAGAACCTGCCGCCTTACCAGCTGGTCGAGCAAATTCTTGAGGAATCGGGCTATATGGACATGCTGACGGCCGACAAATCGGCGGAGTCGCAGGGCCGCAAGGAAAACCTCAAGGAACTCAGCCGTTCCATGGAAGAGTTCGAGTCCCTTGGTGGCTTTCTTGAGCATATATCCCTCGTTATGGATCGCGACAGCGCCGATGCGAGCGATGCGGTGACCATCATGACGCTGCACTCGGCCAAGGGGCTCGAATTCAACACCGTCTTTCTCACCGGCTGGGAGGAAGGCACTTTCCCCAGCCAGCGCTCGATGGACGAAAGCGGCAAGGCCGGGCTCGAAGAGGAACGGCGCCTTGCCTATGTCGGCATCACGCGCGGCCGCAACCGCGTCCGTATCTCGGCGGCGCAGAACCGCAGGATCCACGGTCTGTGGCAATCGGCCATGCCTTCGCGCTTTGTCGACGAACTGCCGCCCGATGCCGTGGTGGTGACCGATCGTGGCTCCGCTTATGGCGGCTATGGCTATGGTGGCGGCGCAACGAGCCGCTTCAACAAGGCCGATCCGTTCGAAAGCCTTTATGAGACGCCCGGCTGGCAGCGCGCCCGCGCCAATCAGGCAACGCGTAAGGGCAGCGGCCCATTGACCATCGAAGGCGAGTTGGTCGCCCGGTCAGTGGACCTTGGCGGGCAGTCGAGCGGCTACAAGGTTGGCGAACGCGTGTTTCACCTCAAATTTGGCTATGGCGAGGTGATCAGCGTTGAAGGCAACAAGCTCACGATCGATTTCGAAAAGGCCGGCACCAAGAAAGTGCTCGAGAGTTTCATCCAGCGCGGCTGACCGCGCAAGCCGTTAACCACGCACGTTCACCTGTTGTCAGATTTCCCTGTGCCATCACTATCGGATCAGGGGACCGACGTGTTTCGCATTCAACAACTTCAGTGGCTTGGCATCGGCGTGGCTGCAGTCGGCTGTGTGCTGCTGGGCGCCGCCTCCACCATGTCGAACCTGGCGGAGCATGACCGCCACAGGCATGGCGCAAAGGAGCTGGCCCGGTTCGTCGTGCTGCTCGATGCAGCCAACGCGGTATCGGCAGAACGCGGCCCATCCAACTCCGCGATGGGCGCTGAGCGCTCACAAGCGGGTCACATGAATCAGGTCCTTGCCGTGCAGCGCTTGCAGACGGATAGGGCTATCGCCAAAGTGGCGGAAGAGTACCACTCGTATATGGCAACCGAGGACGGCGAAGCTGCCTTTTCTGCCCTCATGTCCGAGCTTGCCCAGGGACGCGCCGCTGTCGATGCTGTGACGGCAACGGACTATGACCAGCGCACGACGGAACAGGCAGCTACGGCAATCATGTCGATGTTTGACGCCGCCGATCGCGCCGCCGAGATTCGCAACATCGTCAGCGACTATATCGTGGCCCAAGTGCCCCAGTTGGCCGGCGAGATCATGCTGGCCAATCACGCCAGCGCCTTACGCGAGCATGAGGGCCGGCTTGGATCCTACGTAGTGCTGGCGCTGATGTCCGCGCCCAATCAGGACGAGCGCTTTACCCAGCTGATGGGGCAGAGCGAGGGGATCGTCCACAGCCTCTGGATGACTGGCCTGAGTATGGCCGACGACCTTCTCGGCACGCCTGCGGTCAAAGCCTTGATCGAAGATGTTCAAGCCGACTTTTTCCAGGGCTCGCTGGTGCTGGCTCATGAGACCATCGAAAAGCATGCCGGACAAAACACCCTCTCACCCTGGGATTTCACCGCAAAGTTCATGCCGGGGCTGCGCAGTTCCGAGCTGTTACGCACCGCAATCGTCGAAGCCGCAATCGACGCGCTCGATGCCGATGCAGACAAGACTATGCGGAGCGTGATCAATTCCGTCACCCTGACGACGCTCGTGCTCCTGGCGCTGATCTCGGCCGCTATCTTGCTGCGCAGAATGCTCTTCGCGCCCCTGATGCAGCTACACGAGCATGTTCTGGCTCTCGCGCGCGGCGATCTCGGCGAACCGGCGCCCATAGGCGGCGTGGCCCGGGAAGTTAGCGATATCGCCGACGGGCTTGCTACGCTCCGCAAGCACCAGGCCGAAAAGCGCGCTCTCGAACAGGAGCAACGTCAGCTCAACCGGCAGCTGCGCCGCATGGCCGACACAGACACCCTGACCGGGCTGCTCAACCGGCGGGCTCTGCTCAACCGTGTCGATGCGATCTTCAGGCGTGCAGACCGGATCGGGGAGAGCGTTGGCGTCGCGCTTTTCGACATCGACCACTTCAAGGCGATCAACGACACCCATGGCCATGCCGTGGGCGACGAAGTGCTGGCCGGCGTGTCCCGGCTGATCAATGGCGCGCTACGCACTGGCGATGCCCTGGCCCGCATCGGCGGAGAAGAATTCGTGCTGGTGCTGCGCCATGTCGATGAAGCCAAGGCGATGGACCTGCTCGAGAACTACCGGCAATTGCTGGAAACCACCGCCGTCCAGCGCAAGATGGGCATCAAGGTCACAGCCAGTTTCGGCGTTGCCATACGCCAAGCCGGCAGCCGCTTGAGCTGGGACGAAATCTTCTCTATCTCGGACCAGAGGCTTTATGTTGCCAAGGGCAGCGGCCGCAATCGCGTCATAGCAAGCGGCTATTCCTCCGCAACGCGGCGCCGCGCCTGATCGGCCTGCCTCACTTGAAGCCATTTCTTTCACGGGAATTTCCATGTCGGTCGACCAGCTCTCTGCACCTCTTTCCAAGGAACAGGCCTACGCCCTGGTCGATGCCGTAATGGAGCGCGACGATCTGGCGTTGACGGCCTCGGCACACGAAAACGAGGAAACAGGCGAGTGGTTTTTTGAAGCCACCTGCGACAGCCCGCCGGATGTCGACGCCTTCGTGGAACTCGCAAAGCAGGTGCTGGGCGGGGCAGTCGATTTCTCCGTCGATGCGATCGACCCTGAAATCAATTGGGTCGCCAAGTCGCTTGAAGGCCTTGCCCCGGTTATCGCCGGAGGCTTCTATGTCTATGGCAGTCACGAAAGCGCGCCTGTGCCCGAGGGCCTCACACCGATAAAGATCGATGCTGCCCAAGCCTTTGGCACCGGCCATCACGAAACGACTACCGGGTGTCTGGAGGCGATCGAGATGCTTCTCAACCACACGACGCCCAAAGCCATGATCGACATCGGCACCGGCACTGGTGTTCTCGCCATCGCCCTTGCCAAGCGCGTCGGGGGCAAGGTCCTTGCAACCGATATCGATCCTGTTGCGGTCACCACCACGATTGAAAACGCGCAGGAAAACGGGGTTGGCGAAAACATCGATGTGGTCGAGGCGACAGGCCTCGACCATGCCGAGATTACGGCCCGCGCACCCTATGATCTGATTGTCGCCAATATCCTTGCAGGTCCGCTCACCGAGCTTGCGCCTGGAATGGGCGGCATCGCCCAGAGCGGGGGCACTGCCATTCTTTCGGGCATTCTCAACACCCAGGCCAATGGCGTGATCGCTGCCTATGAAGCAGCAGGGTTCCGGCTGGCAGAACACCTGGTTCGCAAGGACTGGTCCACGCTTGTGCTGCAGCGGCGGTGAGCCGATCGGTTCTTCAGCACTTGCCGGTCGCGACGGCGCCTGGCGCTGCGCCGTCGCTGATGGCACGCGCTCGTGTTGCTTTCTCCTGAAGCGAAAAGAGCGCCTCGTGGACCCCGGCAGACGCCCAAAAAAGCAAAATCCCCGACGCGAGCTCCGGGGATCGTCAGATCGTCGTAGGTCCTAGCTGCCGCTTACGGGCGCTTGGTGACGGCGCCGATCAGCTGGTGCTGCATGCGGTAGCTGACCTGGCGTGAGGCTTCGCGACCACGAGCGTCGATCAGACCACCCAAAGCGCTGCGGAAACCATTCTTGCTCTCAGTCATCTTCAACTCCATGCGACGCAGGGTCTATTGCCGAGCGTCTGGTTGGGTTTTACCGATTCTTTCAGCCCTGCGTTAGGGGCTTGTCGGCAGACCAGCCATGCCGATTGCGCAAGGCAGATTAACGGTCCGTATTCTTGTTGCGCAGGTGAGCGTGAGTACGCTCGAACTCGGCGACATAACGCTGGGCCTGACGCTGACGACCTTCTACAAGTGCGTTGAAAGCGCGGCTGATAAGGTTGTTTTGCTTGTCCATTTTCATCTCCATCGTCTTGACCATAAGATAGTGTCTGATCGCGCGATAACCAGCGCCAATCCCTCAACGCAGCCATGCCCGCGATGCACCCCGGCCAGGAAAGCTCCATGACGTCTCAGTCCTTCCCGCCCACCAAGTTCCAGAGTTTTGAAGAAAAGTCCGACCCTTCTCAGGTGGCGCCGCGGCTGGCCGCATTGCGCAAGGCAATGAAGGCAGCCGGTATCGATCACTTCCTCGTCCCGCGGGCGGATGCGCATCGCGGCGAGTCCGTGCCTGCAAGCGAGGCGCGTCTCGCCTATCTGACGGGTTTCACGGGCTCGGCCGGTCTCGCCGTGGTGGGCCTCGACAAGGCGCATCTGTTTGTTGATAGCCGCTACACGCTCCAGGCACCCGCACAAACGGACACAGCGCTGGTCGAGGTCCATGAGGTGGCAAGCTTTGCCATCGACGCCAGGGCACTCGTCGCCAAAGGCGATGTGGTAGCTTACGATCCTTGGCTCCATACGCCCACCGAAATCCGCGACCTCGCCGAAAAGCTCAAGGGCCATGCCAAGCTGGTGGCGCGCGACAATCTGGTCGACGAAGTCTGGGACAACCGCCCTGCCCCACCAGTTAGCGCAATCGAAATCTTGGGGGACAATCGAGCTGGCCGTTCGGCAACCGACAAGATCACGGAAATCCAGAAGACCCTGGCCGATGACGGCGCCGATGCTGTGGTGCTGACGCTGCCGGAATCGATCTGCTGGCTCCTCAATATTCGCGGCCGGGATGTGCCCAACACACCTTTCGTCTTGGGCTTCGCCGTCGTGCCGAAAAAGGGCGAGCCGACGCTGTTTCTCGATGCGGCCAAAATCACCGACGAGCTCGAGAACGCACTTGCGGGCGTTGCCACTATTGCAGCTGCCAAAAAGCTGCCCAAGGCGCTTGAAAAACTCGGCAAGTCGGAAAAGACGGTGATGCTCGACCCCGCCTCTGCGCCGGCGGCGGTTGCCGAATTGCTGATTGAGGCCGGAGCAAGCCTGGTCGAGAAGCGGGACCCAGTGCTTCTGCCCAAATCGCGCAAGAACGAGGCAGAACTTGCCGGCATGCGCGAGGCGCACCAGCTCGACGGCGTGGCGCTCGCCAAGTTCCTCTCCTGGTTCGATGCCGAAGCTCCCAGCGGCGAGCTGACTGAAATCGCCATCGTAACCGCTCTCGAGGCCTTCCGACGCGAGGAAGAAAGCTGCGTCGATGCAAGCTTCGACACCATTTCCGGCGCAGGACCGAACGGGGCCATCGTGCATTATCGCGTGTCTGAAAAGACCGACAGGCGCCTCAATGCCGGCGAGCTGATGCTGGTCGATAGCGGTGCGCAATATCTCTCGGGCACCACCGACATCACCCGCACGCTCTTCACCGGTTCAGCAACACCGGAACAGAAAGACCGCTATACGCGTGTGCTTAAAGGTATGATCGCCGTCTCCATGGCGCGTTTTCCCAAAGGCACGAGTGGGGCGCAGATCGATGTGCTGGCGCGTCAGTTTCTTTGGGCCGATGGCGTCACATACAGCCACGGCACCGGTCACGGCGTCGGCGCCTATCTCGGTGTGCATGAAGGGCCCATCGGCATTTCTTCGCGCTACACGCTGCCGCTCGAAGAAGGCAATGTGCTCTCAAACGAACCGGGTTTCTACAAGGCAGGCGAATATGGCATCCGTATCGAGAACCTGCTGGTGGTCAAACAATCCAGCTTCCCCGGCTATCTTGAATTCGAAACGCTGACCCGGGCACCCATCGACGTGCGGCTGATCGACATGGCGCTTCTGACCGAAGCGGAGCGCCAGTGGCTCAACGCGTTCCACGGCGAAGTGTGGAACGATATCGGCCCACGCCTGTCAGGCGCCGCCAAGGACTGGCTGCACGCAGCAACAGCGATGATCTAGCAAGTCCTCAAGTTCCCGCGCCTTCGGCGGAAGCGACGGCGCGGGATCTGGCCTATCGATCAGCCCTGGCCTCGGCGAAAATCTGGCTGAGCCGATAGGGATGCTCGGCATCTTCGTTGGCGACATCATCGATCAGCCAGCTGCCGTTCTCCCTCACCAGGTCGTAGATGATATCCCGCGGTTCACCGAAATTGGTGAAGCTCACCACCACCTGAGCTTGGTCTCCTTCGATGATCGGATCGCCGATCGAGAAATCGGCTATCATGAAGTCCTGACCGTCCACATAGGGGTCGAACTCGATGGCGCCGATATCCCCCTCTTCGGTGCTTTCGGCATCTTCCTCGTAAAGCGCGTTCAGCGCATCTGACCGGAACGCCGCTTCGTTCTCAGGAATTTCGTCCGCCAGGTATGGGGCATAAAAGGCTGCAATCAATTCCTGCGGCGTTTGGAACGGCTGTGCGACGGCCGGCAGGCCGAAGGCGGCGACAGAGGCAAGGATAGCGAGAAGCAAACGCATAGCAGTCTCCAGTGAGATCAACGTCCAACGCGGGCGAACCACTCGTCCTCGCTGATGACTTCGACGCCAAGGTCCTGCGCCGTCTTCAGCTTCGATCCCGCGCCCGGTCCCGCTACTAGGATATCTGTCTTGGCTGAGACCGACCCGGCCACCTTGGCACCCAGGCGCTCGGCCATGGCCTTGGCTTCCGATCGCGACATTTTTTCGAGCGTGCCGGTGAACACCACGGTCTTGCCGGCAACGACGCTGTCCGCCGAAATCGTCACGACATAATCCTGGGGCGTCACCTGCTCTAGCAGCCGGTCAAGCGCGTCGACATTGCGCTGGTTGGCGAAAAAGCTCACCAGCGCCTCCACAACAGTGCTGCCGATGCCATCAACTGATGGAAAAACGCTCATCGGATCCTCGGCCTTCACCATCTCCTTGCCTGCTTCTTCAAGCTTGCCGATAGACCCAAAGGTGCGAGCCAGCACTGCGGCCGTTGTTTCACCGATATGCCGAATACCGAGCGCGAAGATGAAGCGATCGAGCTCTGGATTGCGGCGCGCATCAATGGCGGCAAAGAGCTTGTCGAGGCCCTCGTAATTACGATCCTCGACGCTGCGAACGTTCTTGCGCGCCTTGCCGGAAACCGCCTCGCGGGCACGCGCCTGCTCCTCGCGCCGCTCGGCAAGGGCGCGCTGCACCTCCGCGCGACGATCCCGCAGGGTGAAAATATCTGCGGGGCTGCGGATCAGTCCGGCATTGAAGAAAAGGTCGATGTTTTCTGCGCCAAGTCCCTCGATATCGAGAGCGCCCCGCGACACGAAATGTCGAAGGCTTTCGACGGCTTGAGCGGGGCAGATCATCTCGCCCGTGCAGCGGCGGCGGGAATCTTCCTTCCCCGTTTTCTCGTTCACCTCGCGCACGGCGGGGGAACCGCAGACAGGGCAAGTTTGCGGCATCTGATAGGGCTGCGCGCCTGCGAGCCTTTTTTCGATCACGACATCGACGATCTGCGGAATAACGTCCCCAGCGCGCTGAATGACCACGGTGTCGCCAACGCGGATATCCTTGCCCTCCCGGATCGGCATGCCATTGCTGTCGCGGCCGCCGATATAGTCCTCGTTGTGAAGCGTCACATTGACCACGGTTACGCCACCGACGCTGACCGGATCGAGCCGGGCGACGGGCGCAAGGGTGCCGGTACGGCCGACTTGGATTTCGATATCGCGGATCACGGTTGTCGCGCGTTCGGCGGGGAACTTGTGCGCGATGGCCCAGCGCGGCTCACCAGTGACAAAGCCCCAACGCCGCTGCAGCTCAAGCTGGTCCACTTTGTAAACGACACCATCGATATCATAGCCGAGCGCGGCGCGCTGCTCCTCGATCCGATGATAATGAGCGATCAATTCCTCGACCGACCGGGCCCGCTCCATCAAGGGGCTGATCTTGAACCCCCATGCGGCAAATCTCTGCACCGCGTCATACTGGGTGGGGGCCGGATCCTCTGTTGTCGCACCCCAGGCATAAGCGAAGAACTGCAGGTTGCGGCTGGCGGTCACCGCCGGATCCTTTTGCCGCAATGACCCTGCCGCCGTATTGCGCGGATTGACGTAATCCTGCCCACCACTCGCAGCGGAGCGCTCCTTGAGCGCCTGAAATTCGGCGTAGCTCATATACACTTCGCCGCGGATTTCGATGCTTCTGGGCCAGCCACTGCCTTTGAGCTTGTGCGGAATATCGGCAATGGTCCGGAGATTAGCCGTGATGTCCTCGCCCACGGCACCATCGCCGCGTGTGGCACCACGAACGAAAACACCGTCCTCATAAAGCAAGGAGGCCGAAAGCCCGTCGATCTTGGGCTCTGCTGTAAAAGCGATCTCGAGCCCTTCGTCCTTTTGGAAAAAGCGGCGGCCACGCTCGATAAAATCGACCACGTCCTCGTCGGTATAAGCCTTTGCAAGGCTCAGCATAGGCACAGCATGTCGCACCTTGGCGAAGCCTTCCGCCGGAGCTGCACCGACCTTGCCGGTAGGCGTATCGGTTCGAACGAGCTCCGGGAAAGCTTCTTCGATCTCGCCATTGCGGATCGTCAGCGCGTCGAACTCGGCGTCGGTGATCTCGGGGGCGTCGTTCTGGTGATACGCGATGTTGGCCGTGGCTATGCCCTTGGCCAGCCGCTCAAGCTCCTGGCGAGCTTCGTCTTCGGAAAGGTCGGCAACGGGCTTGTGAGACAGGTCGGACATGGCTTACTCGAGAACTGATATGTCTATTTAGATAAAGGCGCAGCTCCATCAAAGCGGGAACGCTTGTTGAAACAAGCGGCACGAAGCCGAAATCCTATTTCACTGCGCCAAGCAGTTTCTTGGCAGCAGCACGCGCTTCGCTGGTGATCTCGGCACCGGCGAGCATACGGGCGACCTCTTCCTGGCGTGCGGCAGGCTCGAGCGGGCGCACATGGGTGCGCATGAAAGCGCCCTCCTCCACCATCTGCTTTTCGATCAACAGGTGACGATTGGCGCGTGCTGCCACTTGTGGGGCATGCGTCACCGTCAACACTTGAACGGTCTTGGCGAGGCGCGCAAGGCGCCGGCCTATGGCATCAGCCACCGCGCCACCGACACCTGTGTCGATCTCGTCGAAAATCAGGACGGGCGCCGATCCGCGATCGGCCAGAACCACCTTGAGCGCGAGAAGAAAACGGCTCAGTTCGCCCCCCGAGGCCACCTTAAGCAGTGGCCCGGCAGCGGTGCCAGGATTGGTCTGAACATGGAAGGCAATCTGGTCGAAGCCCGCGGCGGCAACCCGATCCTTTTCCACTGCGTGATCAACGATAAAGCGAGCGGCGCCGAGCTTGAGATCGGGCAGCTCCGCCTCGACGGCGGTGCTGAGCGCCTTCGCAGCCTCGGCGCGGCCAGCCGAGAGAATGTCGGCAGCTTCCCGATAGCGCGCACGTGCCTGGGCCTCCTCGGCTTCAAGCACCTTGAGCCGGCTCTCGCCACTCTGAAGCGTATCGAGATCGGATTGATATTTCTCCAGAACCGCCGGCAACTCGTCTGGAGTCGACTGATGCTTGCGAGCGGCAGCGCGCAGCGCAAACAGGCGCTCCTCGACTGCTTCGAGCTCAGCGGGATCATAGGCCATTTCGCGCTGCAGGTCGGCCAATGCCTCTCCGGCCCGATCAAGCGTTACAAGCGTTGCGTCAATCGCATCGACGATGGGCTGGAACAGTTCAGCACCACCATCGACCTTGCGCAGGAGGCGCCGCATCAGGCCAGCAAGCGCTGGCGACGGCGCGCTGGGGCCGTTGAGGATTTCTTCGATCTCGACCAGATCCGACGCGGACTTTTCTGCCTGCTGCAACTGCTGGCGGCGCTCTGCAAGCTCATCCTCTTCACCGACCAGCGGCTTGAGCTTGCCCAGTTCTTCCACCGTGTGGCGCGCATAATCCTCGGCCGCAACGGCTTCGGCTACTCTTGCCTGCTGCTCGCGCACCGCTTGCTGCACTTCGACAAGATCAGCCCAAGCCTCGCGAACGGCTGCGGACGGCGCGGCCAGCTCGCCGAAAGCATCGAGCGCTGCACGGTGGGTTGCAACATCGACGAGAGCGCGGTCGTCATGCTGGCCATGGATTTCGATGATCTGGCTGCCGACCTTTTGCAGCAGCGAAGCAGAGACCGGCTGATCATTGATGAAAGCACGGGTGCGGCCATCGGCAAACTGAACGCGGCGCAGGATAACTTCATCGTCATCCGCTATGGCATTGTCGCGCAGCACGCCACGTGCGGGATGGTCTTTGGGCAGTTGCACCATGGCGACCACCTGACCGTTTTCCTGTCCCTGCCGCACGAGCGAAGCATCGCCCCGCCCACCCAGCGCCAGTGTCAGCGCGTCGAGCAGGATCGACTTGCCGGCACCGGTTTCGCCGGTCAAAACGGTCATGCCAGTGTCGAGTGCCAGATCGAGTTGATCGATCAGCACGATGTTGCGGACCGAAATCGCGTTCAGCATGCGGGTTCCATCCAGAGCCTTGCGGGCCGGGTCATAGCATTTGCGACAGAGCCGGGATCAGCGGCAATTCACTTTCGCACAGGATAGCCGAAAAGAACAAATTGGCAACTGAATGGTGAGGAAGAATCCGGCCTCAACTTCACGCGACGATCATGTACGCCAAATGAAAAGGGCCCCGCGGGGCCCTTTGAAATGCTCATTTCGCGAAAATTCAGCTTCGATGGGCTGCAAGCCAGCTGCCGGAGTTAAGTTGCGGAGCAAGGCCTTGCTTGCCGAGAAGCTCGAAGGCGCGCTTGTACCAGTCGCTCGAGGGGTAATTATGCCCCAGGACAGCGGCGGCCGACATGGCTTCATTGGTGAGGCCGAGAAGCAGATAGCCTTCAGTCAGACGGAAAAGCGCTTCTTCGATGTGGGTTGAGGTCTGCCACTTCTCCACCACTTCGCGGAAGCGGTTGATGCCGGCGGTATACTGCCCACTGCCGAGATAGTAGCGGCCGACCGACATTTCCTTGCCGGCGAGCTGGTCATAGGCGACGAGCAGCTTCTCCTTGGCGTCCTTGGCGTGCTCGGAATTGGGATGGTTGGCGATCAGCAGATTATAGGTGTCGATCGCGTCGCGCGAGAGCTGCTGATCGCGAGTAATGTCTTTGATCTGAGCGAAGTAGGACGTGCCCTTGAGCCAGAGAACGTAAGCCACGTCCTTGCCATTGGGATAAAGCGCCACATAGCGATCGGCAGCCAGAATCGCATCGTTGAACTTGCCGATGCGATAATTGGCATAGACCTGCATCAGCTTGCCCTTCTCCGTGATCGGATCACGCGGGTGCTGACGCTCAAGCTGCTGCAACTTCTTGATCGCAGTTTGATAATATTGCCGGTCCATATCATCCAGCGCGCCCTGGTAGAGGGCGGCGGCTGGAACGATCGGCTCTTCCCGCATCTTCTGCGGGCCAAACAGATTGCCGGCGCAAGCCGTGAGCACGACTGCAAAAAGACCCATCGCGGCAAAACGGGCAACCCGGTTTGTCAGCTGGCTAACGACTTGACGTGTCACGAAGTGCCCCGTTCTCAAACAACCACAATTGCTTGCGGCGTAATTATCAAATCCATCAAAACTGTGGCGCGGCTGCGGTGGGCACCGTCAGCGCACGGACCGCAGGTAGTGGCGTACACCCAAGCCTTCCGGCTGGTCGTCGAAGGCTTCGACTTCCAGCGGCAGGTCTTCGGCATTGACTATCTCATAATTGGCTTCGCTCGAAAAGAGACCGGTCAGCACATGCGCATTGAGCGCGTGCCCGCCCTTGTAGGAGCGGAAACGGCCGTAGATCGGCAGGCCGCCAAGAGACAGATCGCCGATCGCATCGAGAAGCTTGTGGCGGACGAACTCGTCCTCAAACCGCAGCCCGCCGGGATTGACAACCCGGTCTTCGTCCACAGTGATGGAGTTGTCGAGGCTCGAACCCAGAGCGTAGCCGGCCTGGCGCAGGATCTTGGCGTCGCGTGCGAACCCGAAGGTGCGGGCACGGGACACGTCATCGAGATAGCGGCGCGGCGTCCAGTCGAAGATCATGCGCTGGCGGCCGATGACCTTGGAATCGAAGTCGATCTCGAGATCGAGCGCACGGCCGTTATAGGGCTCGAGCGCGGCGAAGGCGTCATTATTGCGCACCGTGACGGCGCGGATGATCTTGAGAAATTTCCGTTGGGCCGGCTGGATTTCAAGACCCGTTTCAAGAATCGCGGAGGCGAACGGATAGGCGCTGCCATCCAGGATCGGGCATTCCGGACCATCGAGGGTGATCAGCGCATTATCGACACCCATGCCAGAAAGAGCCGAGGTCACGTGCTCGATCGTTGCTACGCTGACGCTGTCGCCGAGGTCGAGCGTTGTACACAGGGTGGTGCGACTGACGCGCGAAAAATGCACTGGAACCGGTTGGGTCAGACGCCCCTCACCCAGGTCGCGGCGAATAAGGAAACCGCTGTCGGCAGGGGCCGGAGACAGGGTCAGGGTAACTGGCGCCGCAGAATGCACACCGTAACCGGCAAAGCTGACTTCGCCGGCAAGCGTGCGCTGGCGCGTGGACGTTTTCTTCATACTCTTCTTACTCCACCCCGAGGGCCTCACGCTGGCTCGAACTGTTAGCCAAAAAAAACTCGGCGCGAAAGCCGCGCCGAGTCACCTTTTCAGAGCTTCATAAGCCCGTGCTCAACCATGCTTGCGCAGGAAAGCCGGGATCTCGAGGCTATCCTTCTGCTGCGCGGCAGGCTGGCTGCGACCATGGTTGTCGAGCGAGCCGCGGGCACCCTCGCCTGCTGCCGGAACGCGGGAAGTCCTTGCGCCACCAGCTTCAATTGCGCTGCGGGCAGCCGCATCGTCTGCCATGCTCGGGCCGGGTTCACGGCGCGGCTCGGCCTGCTGCTGACCCAGATTGAGACCGACATTGGACGCAAGGCGCTTGAAGAGGGCACGCGCATTACGCGGCTCTTCGTCGTGACGTTCCTGAGCCGGCTGTGGCTGGCGCGCAACAACAGGGAGTTCCTCGGTACGCGGCATCCGGCGATAGCCATCGGGACGCGCAGCATGGGACGGCACGTAAACGCTTGGGATTGGCTTTTCTTCGACAGCCGGGGCTTCTTCTGGCTCGGCCATGGCTTCAGCGGCGGGCACATAGGGCTCGACCACGATGCCATCGTCTTCCATCATCTGCGGCTGGCGTGCGGCAGCAGCAGGACGCTCGGCAGCAAAAGCCTGAGCGACAGCCGATTCGACTTCGAAGGCGATGTCTTCGGCAACCGGCTGAACAGGCTCAGGCTGCTGTGCACGCACTGGCTCGGCAGGAGCTGCGGCAGGACGGCGAACGGCCAGCGGCGTACGCGACGCGTTCGGCTTGGGCGGCTCCATGGCCTGAACCATGGTTGCGTCGGTGCCGGTAGCAACCACCGACACGCGAATCGTGCCGGAGAGGTCGGGGTCGTAGGTCGCACCAAGGATGATATTGGCGTCGGAGTCGACTTCCTCGCGGATACGGCTGGCTGCCTCATCGACTTCGTAAAGGGTCAGGTCCGGGCCACCGGTGATCGAGATCAGGAGGCCGCGGGCGCCATGCATCGAGACGTCGTCGAGCAGCGGATTGGCAATGGCGGCTTCGGCAGCATGGCGAGCACGATCCTCACCCGACGCCTCGCCGGTACCCATCATCGCCTTGCCCATGCCGCGCATCACGGCACGAACGTCGGCGAAGTCGAGGTTGATCAGACCCTCTTTGACCATCAGGTCAGTGATACAGGCAACACCCGAGAACAGCACTTGGTCGGCCATCGCGAAAGCGTCGGCGAAGGTCGTCTTCTCGTTGGCGACGCGGAACAGATTCTGGTTGGGGATGACGATCAGCGTATCGACATGACGGTGCAGCTCGTCGATGCCATCCTCGGCCAGCCGCATGCGGCGATTGCCTTCGAAATTGAACGGCTTGGTGACCACGCCAACCGTCAGTATTCCCTGCTCGCGGGCCGCGCGGGCGATAACCGGAGCAGAACCCGTGCCAGTGCCGCCACCCATGCCTGCGGTGATGAACACCATATGCGAGCCGGAAAGGTGATCGTTGATTTCATCCCAGCTCTCTTCAGCCGCTGCGCGACCAACTTCCGGGTGCGAACCGGCACCAAGGCCTTCGGTCACACCCACGCCGAGCTGAATGATACGCTGGGCCTTGGAAAGAGCTAGGGCCTGGGCATCCGTGTTGGCCACCACGAAGTCGACACCCGAAAGGCCCGACTCGATCATGTTGTTAACGGCATTGCCCCCGGCGCCGCCAGCACCGAATACGGTGATGCGGGGCTTGAGTTCCTGAATATCGGGGATCGTGAGATTGATGGTCATGTAAGGATTGGCCCCATAGGTGGCGTGGTTGATTAAGATTTACCCTCCAATTCGTTAACCAGCCCCTAACAATTGAGCCAAATCCGTTAACCCTCGCGCAAAATGCGAGACGGCCAGACATCCCGTTCACAGCCCATTAACCGCGCAGACGGCCGAAAACCCGGCTTTCGGGCCGGGTATTGAATCATCAGCAGAATTGAAAATGGCCTCTCAGCCATTCGTTAAGAAAAGCTATCGTGATCGATGGTTGGGCAGCAACGGGACGATCTACGCGATTCTCCTGCCTTAATGCCGCACTTCGAGCGGGGAGCCTTCAACCAGGCTAGGATTGGCTATTGCCAGACCGCTCCCGACCACGAGTGCGTCTTCAACGAGGCCGCTGGGAGTTTGACCGACCTTGGCCATGGTCGCCTTGCGCATGCTCAGCCCTATATAGGAGGACACCATCGCCGCCGCGACCGCAACGGCAGCGCCAGTTACCTGCTGGCCACGTGGCGCGAGAGCGGCACCGGCATAAGCAGCGGTGATGGCGCGGACGCCCAAGCCGATCGGAATCGTGCGATCGGGTGCCGACTTCATCTTGTCGCCCGCCAGCTCGGCTGCAGCAAATGCCACCGCCCCGGCGGTGACGATAGGGTTGTGGAACAATTTCTGCAGGGGCAGGTTATCGGCGACTTCACCGCGATAGGTTGCAACACCAATGCTGGCGAGGGGAGTGATTCCGCGTTGTCCGGCTACAAGACCGATCAGAAAAGAACGAAGCATGAGCAAGCCTCCGAAAAATATCGGAGGATGAACGACGTCGGCGACTAAAACGATCCGATGTCGTGAACGAGGCGGATGCCCCCGTATCAGCGGTGCAGCCTCTCCTTTCATGCTGCACGCGCGACCTTTAGTGCACCGGCCCACCAGGCCAGTTGATCCAGCATCGTCTTGGCTGCATCTCCAAGATAGGGAAAGTCGGAGAAATCCTTCTCGTTCTTCATCAACGGCACGAACTCGTTGGCATTGATATGAACGGCATGCTTGAGCGTAGCAATCTGCAATTCAGCCAGAATCAGCCGCAGTTGCTCGACTGCCCGCGCCGCGCCCACGCCGCCATATCCGACAAAGGCTGCCGGCTTGCGGTTATATTCGGCATGGGCATGATCGAGAGCGTTCTTGAGCACGCCGGGTATGGAGTGATTATATTCCGCGGTCACGAAGAGATATCCGTCGAGCTCGGCCATTTTGGCTGCCCATTTGGCACCGGCGGGTGCACCATTGTCGGTGATCGACTCATCGTAAAATGGCAGCGGATAGTCGCGCAGGTCGACGATCTCCACTTCCAGATCGTCGCGCTCTTCCGCGAGGCGCCTGATCCACTCGGTGGGCCGATCTGCAAAGCGGGCGGCGCGGGTGGAACCGATGATGATGCCGATGCGGGGTCTGTTATTCATGGTGCGATCCTGACTGGTTTTGCTTGCCAGTCCAGAGATGGTCGTTGCTGCCACGCCTCCTCAAGATTGGGAGATTTTTGTTCGGGACGAACAAAAATGTTCGTGGGTCACACGCCGCCTTCGTCAAAGCGGCGCCGGGACTCAACTATGCCTTCGGTGTGCTGACTGGCCCATTCGTGCAACGCGGTTAGCGGCTGCATGGCGCTATGGCCTCTTTCGGTCAATGCGTAATCGACGCGCGGTGGAATTGAAGGGGTCACATGGCGCGAGACATACCCGTCCCGCTCAAGGCTTCTAAGCGTCAGCGTGAGCATGCGCTGGGAAATGCCCTCGATGCTTTCCTCCAATTCGCTGAAGCGCCGTGGGCCGTGTTGCAGAGCGCCGAGAACGAACAGAAACCACTTGCCGCCGAACTGGGCCATGACATCCACCGTGGGCCGGCAGAACTCCGGAACATGGGCGGCACGGTCTTTGAAGATATGCTTGCTCATGGGAGCAAATCTAGGCGCAGGCGGACGGGATTAAAAGCTCGAACGCAGCCAATTGCCCACGCGGGCGAAATAGCCATCGGTTCCCGTCAGCTTTCGCGAGCCGCGGGGTTCGGAATATTCCTGTGCGCAGACCTGCGGGTAAACGAGCATACCGGCGACGGCAGAGAAGGCAGCGCTCTTGGCAATCTCCGGCAGTCCGGCAATGCCCATCGGGCGGCCGTTGCGGACATTACGTGCCAAGGTGCGGCGTGCCACTTCCGGCAACCCAGTCAACTCGCTCGCGCCTCCGGTCAGCACGAAACGGCGGCCGCAGACATCCATCATACCCGTCGCCTGCATGCGATCCCGTATGGCGGTGAGGATTTCTTCGATGCGCGGACGCATGATACGGGTCAGAACGGAACGCGCCACCTGCCCGGGTGCTTCGTCGAGCGCGGCGCCCACGGGCTGAATGGCGATCATGTCGCGCTCATCGGCCTGTCCGGGCAAAACCGAGCCATAAAGCGTCTTGAGGCGCTCGGCATCGGCAACGCTCACCGACAGCTGGCGGGCGATATCGAGCGTCAGGTGATGGCCACCAATTGCAAGCGCGTCGGCATAAACCAGATGACCGTCATTGAACACCGAGACAGTCGTGGTCGCACCACCAAAATCGATGCAAGCGACACCAAGTTGCGCCTCGTCATCCACAAGGCTTGAAAGCCCGGATGCATATGGTGTTGCAACGAGCGCCTCGATCTGCAGGTGGCACCGGTGCAGCACCAGTTCGAGATTGCGCATGGCAAGCGTTTCAGCACTGACCACCGCCACATCGACGCCGAGCTTTTCACCCACCATCCCCTTGGGATCGCGGATACCCTTTTGCCCATCCAGGGCGTAACCGATCGGCAACGCGTGAACGATCGATCGCTCGGGACGCACTGAGCGTGAATTGACCGCCTTGAGCACGCGGATGATGTCGGTTTTTTCCACTTCCTGCCCATCGAGCGAAACGGCAGCGGAAAAGGTTTCCGAGCCCAGCCGACCGGCGGTGACGTTGACCAGCACCGATTCCAACGTCACGCCCGCAGCACGCTCAGCCATACCTACAACGGTACGGATCGCGTGCTCCGCCTTTTCGATGTCCGTGACGACGCCGCTCTTGACCCCGGCCGAGGGGCCATAGCCGAAGCCGATCACTTCGGCCTGGTGCGAGCGGCCCCGCAGCGCCTTGCCTTCGGGACGCGGGACGAGTCGCGCAATGACGCAACAGATCTTGGTCGAGCCGATATCGAGCACGGCGACAAGCGTCGTCTTGCCAGGCTGGACAGGTCTGAGCCGAGAGGTCATCGCATCGGTCATCATGATTTTTCAGGGTCTTCACGTTTGGTGGGGCGAACAGCGACGACGGCATCGACGCGCAGATCGATCACAGTGATATCGCGATCGAGAAGCTGATATTGCGATTGGTAACGGGTCAGTTTCGAAAGCGCCTGAGCCACCCCTTGCTCCGGCAGCTGCACGCGCAAACCCGTCTCGTAGATCATGTCCCAACGCCGATCGGCGATGCGCGACAGCGCCACCAGCCCATCCTGCAGTTGAGGAAAATTGTTGAGCGCCATGATCATCACCATGGCATCGTCCGCCGCACCATCCCCGATCACAAGCGGCAGGTCACCATAGGCGCCGAAATCCTCGCCGATCTGGCTACCCGTGGCATCGATCACAAAGGTGATGCCGTCCACGCGCCAACGGGCGACCGGCTCCTTCTCGGTTACCGATACAGCCACTTCGGCAGGATAGGTCTTGCGAACCGTTACGGTATCAATGGCAGGCAGCTCGGCGATGCGGCCCCGCGCTGCTTCGACATCGAAAGCCAGGGTGGACGTCTCCGGCTGGATGCCAAGCGCATCGAAGATCGCCTGTTCGGACGTCAGGGTCTGGCCGGAGATCGAGATTTCCCCGACAGCCAACCCCACCTCGGCGAAGCCGCCCTGGGTCAGTGTCGTCAGAGCAGACAAACCAAAGCCGATCGGCTCGCGCACCTGGTAAAGGCCGCCGAGCGCAGCCAAGGCCAGAACGGCCATGCCGGCGCGGCGCAGGGCCGTACCATGCAGCACCAGTGTGCGATTGAAGCGATTGTTGAGCCGCTTGAGCGGCGAGCGGCGTGCAGGAACAGGAAGGGCGCGGGGATCGACGGGGCGGGCTCCGACGAAAAATGCCTCGCTCTTTACCTGTTGCAACTCGCATCCTCCACCAGCCACGCGCACAACTCTTGATAAGAGTGGCCCGCATGGGCAGCTTGTTCCGGGGCCAGCGACACCTCGGTCATACCCGGCTGGGTATTGATCTCGAGAAGCACCAGTTCACCATCCTCGCCTGCCGCATCGTTGTAGCGGAAATCGCACCGCGTCAGACCGCGACAGCCGAGAGCCGCATGGGCAGCCAAGCTAAATTCTTGCACTTTGTCGTAAATTTTCGGTTTCAACTGCGCCGGCAACACGTGCACCGCACCGCCATTTGTGTACTTGGCTTCGTAGTTGAAAAACGTGCGATCGGTAACGATCTCGGTCACCCCAAGGGCGACATCGCCAAGCACGGCGCAGGTGAGCTCCCGGCCAGGAATGAACCGCTCAACCATCAGCTCCTCCCCGCTGGTCCAGTCTTCGCGCAGCAATTCCTGCGGCGGATGGCTGGTCTCGGCCTTGACCACAAAGACCCCGAAGCTCGATCCGTCGGCCACCGGTTTGATCACATAGGGTGGCGCCATGACATGAGCGCGCGCTGCTTCGGCGCGCGGCACGACCACATGGTCTGTCACCGGTATGCCCGCCGCCTTGAACAGGATCTTGGCCTGGTGCTTGTTCATGGCCAGCGCCGAGGCGAGCACACCAGAATGGGTATAGGGAATCTCAAGCAGTTCGAGCACTCCCTGAATATACCCTCCTTCGCCGAATGGGCCGTGAAGGGCATTGAAGGCCACGTCAGGCTTGAGGCGCGCCAGAACGTCGGCGACATCGCGCCCCACATCGACTTCGGTGACCTCGTAACCGGCGCGACGGAGCGCGGCAGCGCAGCCTGCACCAGTCATCAGCGAGACGGGGCGTTCGTTATTCCATCCGCCCATGAGAACGGCGACGTGCTTGGTCATGGGTTGGCTCCGTTGATGTTCTGAGCGTGGAAAAATTCCCCCTCACCGACTCGGCTGCGCCGAGCCACCTCTCCCCGAGCGGGAGAGGAATAAGAGGAACTCGCTGATCTTTTCTTCTCCCTCTCGGGGAGAAGGTGGCGCGCAGCGCCGGATGAGGGGGCGGCAAAGGTGAGCGCGCTCATTCTTCCCCAAGACCCAGCGCTTCCAGCTCTCCCGGCAAGGCTCCAGCCCATTGGGTGATGTTGCCGGCGCCAAGACAGACGACGTAGTCGCCATCGGCGACGCGCGACGCCAAAAGAGGCGCAAGGGCTTCAGGGCGGTCGATGACGCGGGCGTCGCGATGGCCGCGGGCGCGAATGCGGTTGACGAGTTCTTCGTGGGTGACGCCCGGCAAGGGCTGCTCGCCGGCTGCATAGATGGGCGCGACGATGACGGTGTCCGCATCGTTGAAGCACGCGGCGAAATCGTCGAAGAGGTCGTGGACGCGCGAAAAGCGATGGGGCTGGACCACGGCAACCACGTCGCGCCGGGCCGATTGACGCGCGGCCCGCAGCACGGCGGAGATTTCGACCGGGTGGTGACCATAGTCGTCAATGACGGTGACGCCACCGACTTCTCCGGTTTTGGTGAAGCGGCGCTTTACGCCGGTAAACCCCTTGAGGCCGCGACGGATTGCTTCGGCTGGAACATGAAGCTGGTCGGCAACGGCAATGGCTGCCGTGGCGTTGAGCGCGTTATGAACCCCCGGCATCGGTAGTTCGAGACCGTCGATACGCAGCTGCGTCTGGCGAATGCGATCCCGGATCTCGACCGAGAAATGCTGCACGCCGTCGCGGTTTTCGAGATCGACCAAGCGAACATCGGACTGGGGATTGCGGCCATAGGTGATGACGCGACGATCACGGATTTCGCCGACCAGCGACTGCACCTCGGGATGATCGAGGCACATCACGGCAAAGCCGTAGAACGGGACGTTTTCCACGAACTGGTGGAAGGCCTTCTTGACCCCTTCGAAGTCGCCATAGTGGTCGAGGTGCTCGGGATCGATATTGGTGACGACGGCGACATCGGCTGGCAGCTTTATGAAGGTGCCGTCGCTCTCGTCGGCCTCGACGACCATCCATTCCCCTGCCCCTAGGCGCGCATTGGTGCCATAGGCATTGATGATGCCGCCATTGATGACGGTGGGATCGAGATTACCGGCGTCGAGAAGCGTCGCAACCAGTGTCGTTGTGGTCGTCTTGCCATGCGTGCCGCCAATGGCGATTGCGGTCTTGAAGCGCATGATTTCGGCGAGCATTTCGGCACGGCGCACGATGGGGAGAGCCTTGGCGCGGGCCGCGACCAGCTCGGGATTGTCCTTCTTGATGGCCGAGGAGACGACCACGACCTCGGCCTTGCCGAGATTGTCGCCGTTCTGGCCGATCTCGACCTTGATCCCCATGTCGAGGAGGCGCTGCACATTGGGGTTGAGCGAAGCGTCCGACCCTTGGACCGTATAACCCTGGTTATGCAGGATTTCGGCAATGCCGCTCATGCCGATGCCGCCGATGCCGATAAAGTGGACCGGGCCGATATTGCGGGGCATTTTCATGAAGCGGATTCCAATGTGCTGGTGCCCTGTCCGGCAAGGCTTTCGGCGAGGTCGGCGAGCTTTTCGACCGCGTTGAGCTGGCCGAGACTGCGCGCGGCAGACGCTGCGGCCACCAGCTGCGACGGGTCGGTGAAGAGTTCGGTGAGGCGAGTGGCAAGCGATTGCGGCGAAAGCGCGGCCTGGTCCATGACCCATCCCCCGCCGGCCGCCTCCACCACAGCCGCGTTGTTCTTCTGATCTGCATCGAGCGCCCCAGGCAGCGGAATGAGGATCGATGGGCGGCCGATCACCGTCAGCTCGGCGATGGTCGATGCGCCGGAGCGCCCGATCACGAGGTGACTTTGCGCAATGCGTTCGGGCAGATCGGTGAAGAAGGGCGCTAGTTCAACGCTGGTGCGGGACTGCCGGTAGATTTTGGTGACGCGATCGAGGTCTTCCTGGCGCGCCTGCTGAACGATTTGCAACCGCGCACGGATCGCATCGGGCAAGAGGCCGATGGCCTCGGGAACGATATCGGAAATGGCACGTGCGCCCTGGCTGCCGCCGAACACCACAAGCTTGATCGGGCCGGTTTCGACAAGAGAGGGATAAGGCGTGGCAGCAATCGCGCGGACCCGATCGCGAACCGGATTGCCGGTCAGCACCTTGTCGAGCCCCTGCTCATCGGCAAAGCGCGTCTTGGCAAAGCTGAGCGCGAGCACATCGGCAAACCGGCTGAGCGCACGGTTTGCGCGCCCCATGACGGCATTCTGCTCATGCAAAATGCCGGGCACGCCGAGAAGGCTCGCGGCGATAAAGGGCGGGAAGGTGGGATAGCCACCAAAGCCGATCACCGCGTCTGGACGAAGAGCGCGCAAGATACCGAAGGATTTGGCGACGCCGCGCGCAATGGTGAAGCTGGCCCCAGCAAACTTCAGAGGATTGGTCAAGCTCGGGGTTGCCGACGGCACCATATGGATGCGCCTGGCCGGAAAATCCTGGCCGTAACCTTCAACGCGATGATCGGTCATCAGCTCGACGCCATGGCCGCGGCGGAGCAATTCCTGCGCCAGCGCCATGGCAGGGAAGAGATGCCCACCCGTGCCGCCGGCCATAAGAACAAAGGTCTTCATTCGGCGGGTGCAACCACGGCGCTGCGATAGGATGGGATGCCGGTTGTCATGCGCTCCTCGGGTTTGGTTCTTGTCATTGCGAGCATCAAGCCCATGCCGAAGGCAACGGCAAGCATGGAGGTGCCACCATAGGAAACGAATGGCAGGGTCATGCCCTTGGGCGGGATCAAGTTGAGATTGACCGCCAGGTTGATGCCGGACTGCATCGCAAACTGTATGGCGATCGTGGAAGCGGCAAGACGGGCGAAGAGGCTTTGCTGACGCTGAGCGCCTATCATGGCGCGCAGGACGATAAAGGCAATGAGGCCGACAAGCGCCATACAGAACAGGATGCCGTATTCGCCGGCAGCAGCGGAAAACACATAGTCGGCGTGCGCGTCAGGGATCAGTTTCTTGGCGATTGATTCACCGGGACCGCGGCCTAGCCACCCGCCTTCTGCAAGCGATTCGAGCGCACGGTCGATCTGGTAGGTGTTCCCGCCCCCTTCAGGGTTCAGGAAGGTGTCGATGCGGCGAGCAAAGTGCGGAAAGAAAAGATAGGCGCCCATCAGGAGGCCGCCCGCAGCGCCCGCAAGGCCGAAAATGATCCACCATGAGATGCCGGACAAAAACAGCAGCACGGCCCAGGTCGCCAGAACCAGCGCAGTCTGGCCAATATCGGGCTGCAGCAGCAGGCCCGCAACAATAACGACCATGATCAAGGTCGCGATGGCGCGTCCGGGCACATTGCGGTGAATCATATATTCCGAGAACAACCAGGCACCAATGATCGCAAAGGCCGGCTTCACGAATTCTGATGGCTGCACCGACTGTCCGGCAAAGGCGATCCAGCGGCGCGCGCCTTTCACCTCGGCACCGAAGCGCAGGGTTGCCCACAGAAGAACCACCATGACGATGAGCGTGCCAAGCGCCGCAAATCGGGCCTGGCGGTGGCTCATCATTGAGGTGACGAGCATGATCGGCACCGCGATCATGCAGAACATGGCGTGACGGATAACGAAATGCCACTCGTTCAGGCCGATACGCTCAGCCACCGGCGGGCTGGCTGCCAGCGACAAAACCATGCCCAGAACGAGTAGAAGGATCAAACTCCCGAGCAATTCGCGGTCAATCGACCACCACCATTCGGCAAGAGGCGTCTTCTCGGCGCGGGAAAACATCATGAAACGGGGCCGGGCACTCGATACAAACTGACGCAAATTGTACCCGGCTTTGGTTACCGATTTGGTAAGGGTCTCGCGTTTTGCGACAATCGCACAACAGAAGAGGCGGCCTTGCGGCCGCCTCACTATCACCTCGCACGGGGGAAAGAATGCGAGGCTGAAAGCCTCAGTTCATGACGGTGATATCAGTGATCGTGCCGTCAACGCCTTCGATCATGCCCCAGCTTTCTGCAGCGCCGGTTTCGAGATCGACAGTGTAAAGAGTGTTGTCGACCACGAGATAGGCCGTGTTGGTCATGTCTTCCGTGGTGTGGATATCAAAAGCATAGTTCGAACCGCCCTCGATGCCGAGTTCGCCGACAGCTGCAAGTGTCCCGTCATTGGGCGACACCTGCTGGAGCAGCGCTGCGAGCGTGGCGTCAATGTCGTACATTGCTGTCTCTTCAGGACTGCCGATTGAATTGGTGTAGGCAGCGTCGACAACTGCAGGCGTTTCGCCGGCATGCATGTCTTCGGCATCAAAGGCCAGCGAACCATCGACCGTCACGGCACCATCGTCGACATTGACGCGGTGATTTGTTCCGTCCGTGCCCATGAGGCGGAGCCGGTCCGCAACAGGATTGAAGTCGACAATCGCACCATCATAGCTGGGCAGCTTCTCGGAAAGCTCGGCGCCCATCGTGGCCGCACCGGTCGAGGTGTCGATCGTAACGATCTGACCAGACAGGCTCACGCCATAAAGCATGCCGTCGGCGGGACGAATATCGATGCCAGCGAGCCCGTCGACCCCACTCACTTCGAGCGTGCCTGTGACAGCACGGGTTTCAGTATCCACCATGGCAAGCGAAGTGCCGTCTATCAAAGCAACGGCGGTGGCGGCATGGGTCGCGCCGACGCCAATGGCGGAAGCTACGAGAGTAAGGCTGGTCGTCATGAAAAAACGGGCGGTAGCAGGCAATGCGGGTCTCCTTGATGGCCGGAATGCGACTATGCGAACGGCGTTGCTGGGGACGATTGCTATCGTCTCAAGCAGTTACGGGAGACAGGCGAAAAAGTTTCACGGCTGGCGCAGCCGTGAACAATTAACGGAGCTTCAGGCTCGACAAACCGATCAGCGCGAGCACGAAAGAGATGATCCAGAACCGGATCACCACCTGGCTTTCGGTCCAGCCTAGATGTTCGAAATGGTGGTGAATGGGCGCCATACGGAACACACGTTTGCCGGTCAGCCGGAAACTGGTCACCTGCACGATCACCGACACAGTTTCGAGCACAAAGAGACCGCCGATAATGGCCAGAACGATCTCGTGCTTGGTGGCAACGGCGATGGTGCCAAGCGCGCCCCCCAGTGCCAGCGAGCCGGTGTCACCCATGAAGATCTGGGCCGGCGGCGCATTGAACCAAAGAAAACCAAGGCCAGCCCCGATCAACGCGCCGCACACCACGGCGAGTTCGGCCGTGCCCGGAACGTTGTTGAGAAGCAGATAGTCGGCATAGTTGGTGCTGCCGACAAGATAGGCAATGAACCCGAAACACGCCGCTGCAACCATCACCGGCACGATCGCGAGGCCATCGAGCCCGTCAGTCAAATTCACCGAGTTCCCTGCAGCGACCACCACGAAGCCGCCAAAAAGAATATAAAAATATCCGAGGTTTACCGCCAGGTCCTTGACGAAGGGGAACAGCAGCGACGTGCCATAGGCGCCAACGGCCAATTGGGAAATGGCAAAGGCCGCGATGAAGCCGATGATCGCCTCAAGCAGCAGGCGCTGCTTGGAGCCAAACCCCTTGTGGCTCATCCGCTTGACCTTGAGATAATCGTCGTAAAAGCCAATGGCGCCAAAGCCGAGCGTGACAAACAGCACCACCCAGACATAACCGTTGGATAAGTTCGACCACAGCAGCGTCGAGATGACGGTCCCCGAAAGGATCATCAGCCCCCCCATGGTGGGAGTGCCCTTCTTGGTCAGGAGGTGCCCCTGCGGGCCGTCTTCGCGGATAGGCTGTCCCCTGCCCTGCTTGACGCGCAAAAGCGCGATCATGCCGGGGCCAAACATGAACACGAAAAACAGCGCCGTGATCACCGCACCCGCGGTGCGGAAAGTGATGTAGCGGAAGACGTTGAACGCGGCGAGGGTGTCACCCAACTGGCCGAGAAAATAGAGCATGTTCTCTAGGTGTCCTGGTTGGGGCGCTTAACGCTGCTGGAACTTGTCCTTCATGGCGGCAACGAGACGCGACAGTCCCACACCGTTGGACCCTTTGACCATAACTGCATCCCCATAGGCAAGGGTGGCGAGAAGGTCCGCCTGAGCCTCGTCAACAGTTGTGAAGTGCTGGGAAAACATACTTTGTGGCAATGCGCGCTGCAGATGTTGCATATTCTCGCCCACGAGATAGACGGCGTCTGGCCCACTGCCGGAAACCGCCCCGGCAAGGCTTGCATGAAGCTCCCGGCCTGCCTCTCCGAGTTCGAGCATATCCCCCAGCACCACTATTTTGCGGCCCGAAGGGGAAGACACGCTCGCAAAAACCTCGAGCGCCGCAATCATCGAGGCAGTGTTGGCATTATAGCTTTCATCGATCAACATAAGCGGCTTGTCGCCACCGCCGAGCAGCACACGCTGGCCACGGCCAGGCTGTGGGCCGAAACCGGCCAGGGCGCGCAAGGCAATTGCCGGCTCGACGCCAGCCAGACTGGCGGCAGCCAGCGCCGCCGTGGCGTTGCTCAGCATGTGCCGCCCAGCCACCGATATGACCAGACTATAGCGGTCCTCGCCATGAACAACGGTGGCGAAACTCCTCTCGCCGGCCATTTCCGGTTCGATGATCTGCCAGTCGGCGCCGCGAGCAAAGCCAAATGTCACGACGTGGCCTACGCCGGCTTCCGCTGCCGCTTCCAGCAACTGGCCAAGCTGGGGGTGATCGGCATTCACAAGCGCAGTGCCGGCTGGCTCAAGCCCTTCGAAAATTTCCGCCTTAGCGTCGGCTATGGCTTCTATGCTGCCCAGCTTCTCCAGATGCGCCGGCGCTATGGTGGTGATCACCGCGATATGCGGCCGCACGAGCTGGCTCAGCGGACGGATCTCGTCCGGTGCGTTCATCCCCATCTCGAAGACGCCGAACTGGGCTGTTTCGCTCATGCGAGCCAGCATCAGCGGCACGCCCCAGTGATTATTGAAGCTCTTGATCGAGGCGTGTGTCTCGCCTGCCGCCTCGAACACGGTGCGGAGGGCTTCCTTGGTTGTGGTTTTGCCCACACTGCCGGTCACCCCGACGATCAACGCCTCGCTGCGCGCCCGTGCCGCGCGCGCGATGTCCACAAGTCCACCCAAGGCTTCGGGAACAATGATGCGCCCAGGCCCTTCCCCTCGGCTGACCAGCGCCGCCGCGGCACCGTTTGCAAGGGCGGCGTCAACAAAATCATGACCGTCGAAGCGATCGCCCTTGATTGCAACGAAAAGCGATTCGGGCCCGATCTCTCGCGAATCGATGGTGATGTAGTCGAAGGATTTGGCAGCAACCTGCTCGGCTCGACCGCCCGTGGCGGCAAGGATGGCGTCGAGAGTAAAGAGAGGTTGGGTCATATCGCCTTCTGCGAACGGGAATACACGGTGTCGTCGGCTGGAGCCGGATGACTACCCGCGGTTTATAGCGCAATTCTGGCGGGGACCAGCAGATTGGTGGGGTTAGCGTGATCCCCCCCCACCCACCCCCCCTTCCGGAGGGGGAGGTTAGGTAGGGGTACCGGGGCCCGGATACTACGTGTTAGGCTGAACTCAGCCCCTCACCGCTTCCATCACCACTTCATGGTCTGAAAAGTGGTGCTTGGTCGTTCCGATGATCTGGTAGGTCTCGTGGCCCTTGCCGGCGACCAGCAATACGTCGCCTTTTTGCAGCGATCTCACCGCTTCTTCGATGGCAGCCTTGCGATCCGCGATTTCGCGCGCGCCTTTTGCCTCGGCGAGGATCTGGGCGCGGATGGAGGCGGCGTCTTCAGTGCGCGGATTGTCATCGGTAACGATGATGTCGTCAGCCAGCTCACTGGCGATTGCGCCCATTTGCGGCCGCTTGCCTTTGTCGCGATCTCCGCCGCAGCCGAAGACCAGCCGCAGCTTGTTGGGTGCATAAGGGCGCAGGGTATTGAGCGCCGTACGCAAAGCTTCGGGCTTGTGCGAATAATCAACGAAGATGGCCGCTCCGTTATGCTCGGCAACGAGTTCGAGCCGGCCTACGGCGCCGACAAGCTTGGGGAGCGCGGCAAAGGCGTCGTTCTTGTCCACGCCGGAGGACATCGCAAGGGCCGCTGCGATCAGCGCATTGGATACCTGGAACTCGCCCGGAATATGCAAGTGGAAGTCCACGAGTTCGCCGATATGCCGGATCTGCACCCGCTGCCCATAGGCTTCGGGCTCGATCGAGATGATTTCGATATAGGCGCCTTCCCGGCCGACGGTCAAAAGCGTGGCATTGGCCGAAAGCGCTGCGAACATGAAGGGCTCATATTCAGGATCGTCGACATTGACGATGGCAGCCCCGCCATCGACCAGCAGGTCGGTAAACAGGCGCAGCTTGGCATTGCGGTATTCGTCCATGTCGGCATGATAGTCGAGATGGTCGCGGCTCAGATTGGTGAAGGCAACGGCTTCGAAGTGGATACCGTCGAGACGCCGCTGATCAAGGCCATGGCTCGAAGCCTCGAGCGCGACATGGTCGATCCCCTGCGCGCGCAATGCGCGCATGGCCTGATGCAGGGTGCGCGAATCCGGCGTCGTCAGCGCGCCTTCTATGGTGCGATTGGCAGTCTGCACGCCAAGCGTACCGATGCTGGCGCCGGGCAGACCAGCATGGTCCCAGATCTGGCGTACGAAAGAGGCGACCGAGGTCTTGCCGTTGGTTCCGGTTACACCGACGGCGATTTCGGGCTGGGGCTCGAAAACGCGTGATGCCGCGCGCGCGTAGGAGGCGCGCACATCCTTGACCACGATCACCGGCACACCGGGATCGCCTACCGGGGATAGATCCGTAACAACCGCCAGCGCACCGCGATGAACGGCGTCCGCGATGAACTCATTGCCGTGCACTTTCTGCCCGGGTAGCGCGAAGAAGATGTCCCCCGGCTCGATGCGCCGGCTGTCGGAATTCAGCCCAAAGACTGTGCCCAGGCCCTTTTTGGGGCGGGCGCCAGAGCCTTCGAGCAGTTGCGAAACGCTGATGGACACCATCAATATCCTTCTGGAAAGATCCGCCTGACTTCGGGCGGTACGATCTGCTGATCAAGCAATTCGCCGAAATCCGGCGCAATGCCAAGCATGGGTGCCACGCGCTGCACCACGCGCCCGGTCAGGGCACCGGCATTCCAGCCGGCGGTCGTGCCCGACTGCGGGTTTTCGGCCTTGGGCTCGTCAACCATGATCACCATGGCATAACGCGGATTATCGAGCGGGAATGCCGAAGCGAAGAAATTGGTCACCTTGCTGGACGAGTACCGTCCATCGACCACCTTCTCCGCAGTACCGGTCTTTCCGCCAACGCGGTAACCCTGCGCGAGCTTATTCATCTGCGAACCCGAGCCGCCCACAGAGATGGCATTGAGCCGCATCAGGTAGCGCATATAGGCGCTGGTCTGGGGTTGCAGCACCCGTTCATAGAAAGGTTCAGCCTCGGCGATGGAGCGCTTATAGAGCGTTGGCGAGATATAGTTTCCGCCATTTACGAACGCGGCATAGGCGGTCAGCATGTGCAGCGGCGACACCGACAAGCCGTGCCCAAAGGATGCCGTGGCGGCGCCCACTTCCGAAAGGCTTTTGGGAACCGATGGCACGCGCATCTCCGGCAGTTCGAACTCGACACGCTCGTCAAACTTCATACGACTGAGAAACTCGCGGAAGTTGTCCTTGCCCATGGCCTGCATGATGCGGATCGTGCCGATATTGGACGAGTACTTGTAGACTTCGGGCAGGCTGAGGATACGGTTCTTGCCATGGAAATCGGAGATCGTGTAGCGGCCGAAGCGCACGCCATAGCGCGCGTCGAAGTCATCCGTGATCCGCACGGCGCCGGCATCCAGCGCACCGGCAAGCGTCACTGTCTTGAAGATCGAGCCAGGCTCGAAAATGCCTGAGGTCACGCGGTTGAACGTGTCCTTGACGAGAGCCGAGGCTGGATCGTTGGGGTTGAAGTCAGGGAGCGAAGCGAGTGCGATAATCTCGCCCGTATAGATGTCCATGATCGCGCCGGCCGCTGCGATCGCCTGGTAGCGCGTCATCGCGTCAAGTAATTGATCGTGCATCACATGCTGCACGCGCATGTCGACGCTGAGCTCGACAGGGGTCAGCTTGTTTCCGCGCGCCAGGCCCAGCTCCTGCAAAAGCGCGATGGATTCGCGATCCATGTGCCGCTCGATGCCGGAAATCCCCTGATTGTCCACATTGGTCGAGCCCAGGATATGCGCCGCTTCATTCATGCCGGGATAGAAGCGCTTGGATTCGGTGATGAAGTCGATGCCCGGGATACCGAGACGCATTATCTGTTCTTCGATGGCAGGCGTCAGTTCGCGCTGCACCCAGACAAAGCCGCGGTCTCCACTCAGCCGGTTGCGCAACCAGGCTTCGTCGAGATTGGGCAGAACGGTGCGCAGCTTGGTTACCGCTTCGTCAACATCGATGATCCGGCGTGGCTCGGCAAATAGCGAGGGCACACGGATATCGACGGCCATTTCAAGACCATTGCGATCCAGAATGGGCGGCCGGGTGGCAGTAATGGCGTCACGCGCCTGGCCTTCGATTGTCGTATCTGTCTCGACCATGCCCAGTTGAACCAACCGGCCACCGACCGCGCCGAAGCCGATCACCAGCGCCAGGATCATCCAGCGGATACGGGCCTGGGTCAGGTTCCCGCGCGCCTTTCGCACACCGTCAAGGGAAATGGTGGGGGCCAGATCTTCAGCAGTCACGGCCATTATTCGATGCCCTCCAGCTCAAGAATGGCATCAATGGGGTCGATGCCGGCGTCGATTGCCTGAAACAGAGCATCCATGGCCGAAGTGTCAGGCTCTGCAGGACGCATCGGCAAATCCGCAAAAGAGCCGAACTGCTCCTGCTTCACCTGCTCAACTGCCAGTTCGGCCTGGTGACGCCGCACGATGGGTTCGACATAGCCAGGCTGATTGAGAACTGCCCAGTCGGCTTTGAGCGTGGAGAGCTCGCTCTCCTGCTCGGCGATATGGGCTGTCATGGCCGAACGTTCGGATGCCGTACCTTCGATGGAGAACTTGAGCATATAGACGCCCACGAGCATCGCAATACTGGTGACGATCAGAAAGAAATTGAGGCGACGGATCATGAAGCACCCCTCACGACCGGAACGCCAAGCTGGTCATAGACCGGCTCGCGCGCCGGTTCGGCGGTTCGGATGCCGCTGCGCAACACCGAGGATCGTGCGCGCGGATTGCGATCGAGTTCCGCCGCACCGGGTTTTACGGCTTTGGAAACGGGATCCCAGCGGCGCGGATTGATCTTGACCTGAGGCAGGTGGCGCGACTGAGCCGGACCGCCCTTGTCCGGATCAAAGAAGCGCTTGACGATACGGTCTTCGAGCGAATGGAAGCTGACGACAGCCAGCACGCCACCCTCGCCAAGCAGGCGCTCGGCAGCAAACAGCCCCTCGACAAGCTGCTCGAATTCACCATTGACGGCAATGCGCAGCGCCTGGAAAGTGCGCGTTGCCGGATGCGCATCACCCGGTTTGCGGCCAATGGCCTTTTCGACCACTCGCGCCAGCTCCAGAGTTGTCGTTATCGGCGCCTGCTCGCGGGCAGCCACAATGAACTGGGCGATACGGCGCGATTTGCGCTCTTCACCGAAGGCATAAAGCAGATTGGCGAGCGCATCCTGCTCCAGCTCGTTGACGAGGTCAGCCGCGCCTTCACCCGACTGGCTCATGCGCATGTCGAGAGGTCCTTCGCGCATGAACGAAAAGCCGCGCTCGCTCTGGTCGAGCTGCATTGAGCTGACGCCAATATCGAGTACCACGCCGCCGATCGGACCAAATTCCTGAGCGAGGATATCGAGCTTCGAGAACGTCCCCGTCACGAACTGAAAGCGGCCGGGAAACTCTTCAGCGAGCCGGTCGGCATGCACGCGCACAGTTGGATCGCGATCGATCGCCACCACATCGGCACCGGCCGCCAGCAGGGCGCGGGAATAACCACCCGCACCGAACGTACCATCCACCACGCGACGCCCGGCAAGCGAGGAAAGCGCCGCCACAACCTCGTCCAGGAGAACGGGCACATGGGGCACATCAGGCGGCTGGGAACCGGGCAGGTCAGGCTTGCCCATAGTCACGATAACTCCACGTTCGGGCTGCGAAAACCATGCCGCAGGCCCGACGCACCATTGCATGTGGACGTTTAAGATTTTGTTTCCCATGCAATGGCGGCGGCGCGCAAGCTTCACTAGATGTTGGGAAAAGCACCGGGCAGTAACCTATTTTTATTGCCCCGCCGTTCGGAAACGGCGAAGAAGGCTGGACGTTCACGGGACAAACAATGCCGATCACCAGCAAGACCTTCGTACGGTCCACAGCTCTGCTTCTGCTTGTGGGCCTTCTGGCCCTTCTGGGTATCGTCGGAACCAATATCTGGCTCGTCGAACGCAGCCAGGTCTATTTCAATGAAGTGGTTGAAGCCCGTGTCGCCCGTCGTGTCGCAGTGGACCTCCGCGCGCAGATGCAGGATCTTGAAAGCGCACAACGCGGCTTTGTCATCACCCTCGACGACGAATATTTGGCGCCTTATCGCGAGACCCTGCCGCTGATCGACACCCAGCTCCAGGAATTGCGGGGCGTGCTGGCCCCCTACCCCGTAGCCACCGAGCCGCTCGCAACACTGGAAAGCGACATCGCCTTCAAGATCGAGGAGATGAACCGCACCATTGAGATTGCCGAGACGGGCGACCGCGATGCCGCAATAGCAATGATCTCCACCGACGACGGCAAGCAGGCGATGGACCGCATCCGCGCCTTCGTTGAAGGGCTGATCGATGCAGTCGATGCCCGCCTGATCGAGGGCGTGGGCAATCAGAACCGCACGATCGACACCCTGCGCTGGGTATCGGTTATCGGCGGCATCGTGATTCTGCTGGTCGTTTCCGGCGCCATCTGGGCCGTGTTGTCATACACGCGCGAACTGACAGCCGCGCGGCGCGAAATCGAAGAAGCAAATTCCGGCCTAGAAGAGCGCGTCAAGGAGCGCACGGCCGATCTTGGAAAAGCGAACGAAGAGATCCAGCGCTTCGCCTATATCGTGACCCACGACCTGCGGGCCCCGCTCGTCAACATCATGGGCTTCACTGCCGAGCTTGAAACCAGCGTCAACACGCTGCGCGACTACATGGCCGACAAGCCCGATGAGAAGGATCCCATCCAGGCCGAAGCCAAGCTGGCCGCCACAGAGGATCTGCCTGAGGCGATCTCCTTTATCCGTGCCGCAACGCGCAAGATGGACGGCCTGATCAACGCCATTCTCAAGATCTCGCGCGAAGGCCGCCGCCGGCTCAAGCCCGAACTCGTTGATATCCGCGAGGTCGCGGAGAACTCTGCCGCCGCCGTCCACCACCAGGTGGCTGAGAACGAAGGTTCGATCACAACCGATATCCGGCTGGGCAAGGTGATCACCGACAAGCTGTCAATTGAGCAGGTCTTGGGCAACCTTCTCGACAACGCCATCAAATATCAGCAGCCCGGCCGGCCTCTTGCGGTGAAAATCCGCGCCAGTCACGTGCCCGGTAATCGTGTACAAATCGAAGTCGAAGATAATGGCCGCGGCATCGCCGACACTGACCACGAACGTGTCTTCGAACTCTTCCGCCGCTCCGGTGCCCAAAGCCAGCCCGGCGAAGGAATCGGCTTGGCGCATGTGCGCACAATGGCGCGCTCGCTTGGGGGCGATGTCACATTGAACTCGAAACTGGGCGAAGGCACCACTTTCATAATCAACCTGCCGCGCGACCTGCGGACCTACCTTGGGACAACCACACAATGAACGACGCACGGCCAGTTACCATCATCATGATCGAGGACGATGAGGGGCATGCCCGGCTCATCGAGAAGAACATTCGCCGCGCAGGCGTCGCCAATCAGATCGTGCCCTTCCTCAATGGCACAGACGCCCTGGCCTATCTGCTTGGGCCGGATGGCACGGGCGCGGTCAACAAAGGCCGGCAATTGCTGGTTCTGCTGGACCTCAACCTGCCCGACATGACCGGCATCGACATCCTGGAAAAGGTCAAGGGCAACGAGCACACGAAGCGCTCCCCCGTCGTGGTTCTGACTACCACCGATGATCAGCGCGAGATCCAGCGTTGCTATGATCTTGGCGCCAATGTCTACATCACCAAACCGGTGGACTACGAAGGCTTCGCCAATGCCATCCGGCAGCTGGGCCTGTTCTTCTCGGTCATGCAGATCCCCGAGGCCGAATAGACGATGACCAACCGCACGCCGCATGTGCTCTACATCGATGACGATTCGGGACTGGCACGGCTGGTCCAGAAAGCCATGCAGCGTCGCGGTTATGACTATCATCATGCAACGAGCGGGGAAGAAGGCATCGACCTGATCCGCCAGGGGGGCGTCGATGTGGTCGTGCTCGACCACTATCTGCCCACTGGCACCGGTCTCGACGTTCTCGCCGGCATTGCCGACGTGGAAGACCGCCCGACCGTCGTCTATGTCACGGGCTCCGCGGAAACAGCTGTGGCTGTAGCCGCCCTCAAGGCCGGCGCGACCGACTATGTGCCCAAGACGCTCAGCGAGGAGTTCATGGAACTGCTCGTGACCGCAATCGAGCACGCGATCGAGCATTCCCGGCTGAACCGCGCCAAGGCCCGGGCGGAGCGCGAGACCCTCGAAGCGCGTGAACGTGCCGAAATGCTGCTGGGCGAGGTCAACCACCGTGTTGCCAATTCCCTGGCCATGGTGGCAGCTCTCGTGGGCCTCCAGGCCAATGCGGTGACAGACGCTGAGGCCAAGAGTGCACTTGCCGAAACGCAGGCGCGTATTCATGCCATCGCCGGTGTGCATCGTCATCTCTACACCTCCGACGACGTGCGATCGGTGCAGGTTGCAGACTATATCCACTCATTGGTCGCCGAACTCGAAGCATCGGTGCAACTCGAGGGTCAAACCCCCAGCCTCCGCGTCGAGGTCGAGCCCTTCCCCATGGCGACCGAAAAGGTCGCCTCGCTCGGCGTGATGCTCACCGAACTCGTCACAAACGCACTTAAATATGCCTATACCGGCCGGCCAGCCGGCGAGATCCGCATCCATATGCGCCGCGCTGAGGAGCAGATCGAGTTGCGCGTGGAAGATGACGGCATCGGTTGGTCCGGAAGCGGAAAACCGCAAGGCACAGGCCTCGGCAGCCGCATCGTCAAGGCCATGGCTCATAGCCTGGGCGCCACTGTGGGCTACGAAACCGACCGCGGCGGCACAACGGTGCGTGTGGTTTTCGAAGGCTGAAGCGCTTCACTCCGGCTCCGTATTCCGTTCCTTTCCCTTGATTGCTGATGCACAAACACAACCGCCCCCGGATGGATCCGAGGGCGGTAGAAACCGTCAGGCTATCGCTTAAGCACCATAACGCTGCCTGAGTTACGAAACTCCGAGACGGGCCTGCTTCTGTGCCGGTAGCTTCTCATCGGCGAAGCTGCGGTCGCCAGCAGCATCGCGCAGACGCGTTGGCAGGCCCATGCCTTCGAGCAGGCTCAGGAACGGCACAGGCGGCAGTTCCTCGATATTGGCCATGCGGTGGCAATCCCATTCACCGCGGGCGATGAGCATGGCCGCCGCGACAGCCGGCACACCGGCCGTATAGGAAATCGCCTGGCTTCCAGTCTCGGCAAACGTCTCTGCGTGATCGCAGATATTGTAGACCAGCATCTCGGTCTCGACGCCCTGGCGCGTGCCCTTCATCAGATTGCCGATAAAGGTCTTGCCTTGGTAATCCGGTGCCAGCGATGCCGGATCGGGCAACACAGCCTTGACCACCTTGAGCGGTACGATTTCCTGCCCTTCGGCGGTCAGCACAGGCTGCTCGGAGAGAAGGCCCAGATTCTTCAGCACCGTGAAGACGTTGATGTAGTGCTCGCCAAAGCCCATCCAGAACCGGATATCAGGCACACCCAGGTTGGCGGAGAGCGAGTGCACTTCGTCATGCCCGGTCAGATAAGTCTTATGGGTTCCCACGACGGGCAGATCGTCGCTACGAGACACTTCGAACATGGCATTGGCCGTCCACTGGCTATTCTGCCAGCTCCAGACCGTTCCGGTGAACTCGCGAAAATTGATCTCCGGGTCGAAATTGGTCGCAAAATAGCGGCCATGGCTACCCGCATTCACATCGATGATGTCGATGGAATCGATCCGGTCGAAATAGTGCTCAGCGGCCAGTGCTGCATAGGCGTTGACAACGCCAGGATCAAAGCCTGCGCCCAGAACTGCCGTAATGCCTTTGCGCTCGCACTCGTCGCGGTGCTTCCACTCATAGTTGCCGTACCACGGCGGCGTCTCGCACACCTTGGAAGGATCTTCGTGAATGGCAGTGTCGATATAGGCGGCGCCGGTCTCGATGCAGGCGCGCAGCACCGACATATTGAGGAAGGCCGATCCGGCATTGAGGACGATCTGGCTTTTGGTGCGCCGGATCAGGTCCTTGGTCGCTTCGATGTCGAAAGCGTCGAGCTGATGTGCAGCGATCAGCCCGGGTCGCTTGAGCGCCTGGCGCGCAAGCACGTTCACGATGATTGAGTCGCACTTTTCAAGGGTGCGGGAGGCGATGTTGATGTCACCGAGGACATCGTTGTGCATGGCTGCCTTAACGGCAGCAACCTGCGCCACACCTCCGGCACCGATAATCAGAATGTTCTTTTTCAATTGGCACGAAACACCTTTTTGCGGGTGGACGATATCAGCCTGCCCTCAGGACAAGCTGGCGACGTAATCGGCATAGCCGAACTCGCGCACGAGATCGACTGCTCCGTTTCTCCGGCGTATGGCGATCGCTGGCATGGCGACGCCGTTGAACCAGTTCTTTTTGACCATGGTATAGCCGGCTGCATTGAGCAAAGAGATGCGGCTACCGATGGTGAGCGGCTCGGGAAAAGAGAATTCCCCGAACACATCACCGGCAAGACACGACTTGCCGGCAATGACATAGCTGTGCGTTCCGGCGTCGGGCGCTACCGCAGCGCTCTGCCGATAAATCAGCAAATCAAGCATATGGGCCTCGACGGCGCTGTCGACAATGGCGATCGCCTTGCCGTTATCCACGACGTCGAGCACACTGACTTCAAGCGTTGTCGTGTCGGTCACCAGCGTGTCGCCGGGCTCGAGATACACTTGTACGCCAAAGCGTTCGGCGAAAGCGCGCAACCGGGCGGCAAGCGCAGCGATCGGATATCCGGGCTTGGTGAAGTGAATGCCACCACCAAGGCTCACCCAATCAAGTCGCTCAAGCAGATGCCCGAGCTTGGCTTCGAACTGATCCAGCAGCGCGGCAAACGCCTCGAGGGAGTCATTCTCGCAATTGCAATGGAGCATGAACCCGGAGACGCGATCGATCACCGCTTCGATCCGTTCGATATCCCACTCGCCCAGGCGGCTATAGGGCCGTGCAGGATCAGCCAGATCGAAATGCGAGTGGCTGACACCGGGATTGACCCGCAAGCCCACGGGAATATGCGCGGCTTTGGCGCCATACCGCTCGAACTGGCTGATCGAATTGAAGATGATCTTGTCTGCATTGGCGATGGCTTCGTCGATCTCGCCATCGGACCACGCCACCGAATAGGCGTGCGTCTCTCCGCCGAACTTCTCACGGCCCAGCTTGACCTCGTTGAGCGAGGAAGATGTCGTGCCATCAAGATGCGGAGCGATCTGCTCGAATGTCGACCACGTGGCAAAGCACTTGAGCGCCAGCAGACACTTCGCTCCCGAGGCCGCCCGCAATCGATCCACGAGCGCCAGATTCCGGTCCAGCGCCGTCTCGTCGATCAGGTAGAATGGGGTCGGCAAAGGCATGCTGGCGGACGCTCCGGAAGTGCCGGTTGCGGCCGGCAAAAAATGAAGGCCCCGGTCTACCCAGATGCAAGGGGGACTGCAAGGGAAAGCCGCGTGAATCCCGCCCAAGTCGCTGTCATATCAGCCATGTGGCGGCACACGAGCGGCAAAACAGAGCCCCCGGACACGGTCCGGGGGCGACTATGGTCAAATCTGGAACGACGAGACCGAGATCAGTCGGAGTAGCTGACCAGCGATTCCGAAGTGCACAGATTCACGTCCTTGAAGGCGCAGGTTTCAGCTGCGAAGGAGGGAGCGGCTGCACCAGCAACCATTACCGAGGCGAGAACGAGAGCGAGGATCTTCTTCATTTGCAGTGTCTCCGTGTGTTGTTGACAGACACACACTAGCCGTGCGGCCATTGCCGCAACATTGCGGATATCAGAAATTATGCAGAGAAATCATGGCCTTATGGTAATGCGCCGGCAATCTAAGTGACGCCAACGTTGCATGGAGATCGACGCCAGTTGACCTATAAGCCGGGTTCTGTAAGGCCGCGCGAGCGCGACGTGGTGACCATTCATCTGTGGCGCCTGTTGCCAGGACGCTCATGCAACCAACCCGGATGACTGGCCTCAAAACTGGCTGGGGCGAGCCCCGCGTCATCCCTATTTGGTCTTGCTCCCGGTGGGGTTTACCGTGCGGTCTCTGTCGCCAGACACCCGGTGCGCTCTTACCGCACCCTTTCACCCTTACCCCGGCAAGCCGAGGCGGTTTGCTTTCTGTGGCACTTTCCCTGGGGTCGCCCCCGGCGGCCGTTAGCCGTCACCGTGTTTCGAAGGAGCCCGGACTTTCCTCTCGCAGCAGGTTACCCCACTGCCAGCGGCCACCCGGTCAACTGGCGCGCCGATGTAGGGGTGCGCCCTGCCCCGCGTCAAGCGCGAAGATCAGGCAAGCAACGGTTGCGGACGTGGCTTGGTAATCGCCTGATAGGCGAGGTTGATGGCGGCCATGCGCGCCGTTGCCACCTCGATCAGTTCTTCCGGAACGCCCTTGGCGATCAATCGATCCGGGTGATGCTCGGCAACGAGGAGACGATAAACCCGGCGAACCTCCTCGGGGGGCGCATCGTGCGAGAGCCCCAGAACCTTATAGGGATCAACGCCATCGTCGAGCAGCACATGCTGGGACGCAATCTGTTCGAATCGAGCCTCGTCGAAACCGAAGATGGTGCTGACGGTGCGCAGATAATCGAGCTCTGCCTCGTGCACGAGGCCATCGGCCGTTGCGATGAAGAACAGGCTATCGAGCACATGTTCGAGCGTTTCAGGCGCATCAGCAAAGAAACGGGCAACCTTGCGGGCGTAGGATTCGTACCCTGCGACATCCTGCTTGGCGAGATTGAACAGGCGCTCGACCTGCGATTCCTGACCTTCGGCAATCTCCACCGTCGCGTTGAATGCCCGCACCTCCGAAGCCGTCACGGCTCCATCCGAAACCGCCATCTTCGCCGACAGGGCTATGAGAGCCAGGGTAAATGCAGCATCCTTGCCGCCGGGCAGCCAGGTATCGGGATCAAGCGCATTGGCGATATGGCCGGCAAGGCCGGTGCGTCGGGAAAACGAGCCGAGGAAGGCCGACAACTTGTGCCAGACATCGCGATTTTCTTCAGCCTTGCGTACGCAGCACAGCATGGAACAGCCCTCTTGCCGTAGTCCGGCCGCGAAGCGACCGGCGCGCAGACTATCGGGACGCGCAGCCCGGGTCCATGCCCTGATCGGCATGGGAGCTACCCATGCCATCGGCGTCAGTACGGCAGATAATAAACGCGATCATCAGACGGATACTGCCCGAACTGACCCTCGTTCTGCGGTCCTTCGTCCAGCCAGAAACCGTTATTGCCGCCATAAGCCGGCTCATTCTGTTGCACCTGATAAGTCGCGCTGCTGCGCGAATTGCGCTGGGCAAGGAAATCCGAAAGCGGTCCCGATTCCCAATCGCGCAGGTCTTCAGCCGTGACGAAATTGGGCTCTGCAGCAGTTGGAACAGGCGCGGGCGGCGGCGTGCTCGGCCTGTCGATCACCAACGGCACATCGCCGCCGGCATTTGCATTGGCAAGCGGAACGGTAACAGGACGCGGACGCATCGACAAAGGCATGGGCACAGGGGCCACCTGAGCCGGCGGCAAAGCAGCAACCTGCTCGGCAGGTTTTTCAATCTGCGGCGCGGCCGCTGGCTGCTGGGTGACCGCCTGCTGCTGCGGCGGGTGTGTGGCAGGCAGGTTGCTCGTTGCTGCCGGTGTTGCAGGCTTGGGAGTCATGGCGGCCTGCTCGGTGGCCCCACTGCCCGAGATATAGCTCGGCAACGGCTTGCCCGATTGCAGGAACGTGTCCACGGCATTGCCGGCATCGGCTGCAACGGCAGCCGGTTTGCTTTCCACAGCAGTAGGCTGCGGGGCAGTCGCGATTTCCGGCTCGGCGGCTATGGTGGGCCGGGGAGCCGGCGGCGGCGCCTCTGCTACCGCAGGCGCAGGCGTCTCGGTTTCAACTTTGGCATCGACAACCGCGACACTGGGCTGGGCAGCGCCGGAAATCGCACCAATAGCGAAATCGGCCGCGGGAATGCCAATGACAAGCAGCGCTCCGGCCCAGGCCAGACCATTGCTCAAACGGCGATCCATCTTCATGTCTTTGTTTGGCTCCGCATTGCGTCGCAAATGATCCGCCCTTCAAGGCGAACTTGGTGGCCATTTTATGAACCACCTGTTCACATGTCTGCGCGCATTCGCCTGAACGCAGGCTGAACGTCAGTTGGGGCGACGGCCCAGCAGCCGCGCAAGCGCCAGAACCAGGTTCGATCGGTTGAGCGTATAGAAGTGAAACTCGGTCACGCCCTCGTCCAGAAGTTCGGTCACCTGTTCGGCGGCTACGGCTGCGGCCACAAGGGCATGGGTTTCCGGGTCTTCTCCGAGCCCCTCGAAGCGGTCGGCGAGCCAGTCTGGGATCGATGCGCCGCAGCGCTCCGCAAACCCGGCAATTTGCTTGAAGCTATGGATCGGCTGAATACCCGGCACGATAGGCGCAGTGATCCCGGCACGGCGAGCTCGCTCGAGAAAGCGCAGGTAGTCCGCATTGCGGAAGAACATCTGCGTGATGGCGCGATTGGCACCGGCATCGAGCTTGCGCTTGAGATTGTCGATATCGGCGTCCCAGTCGGCGCTCTGCGGGTGCTTTTCGGGATAGGCGGCAACCGAGATGTCGAAATCGCCAAGTCTGCGAATGCCGGCCACAAGATCGGCCGCATTTTGGTACCCTTGAGGATGAGGCACGAAAGGCTTGCCAACCCCCTCTGGCGGATCGCCGCGCAGGGCAACGATGCTTTTGACGCCTGCTTCGGCAAAGCCGCGCACGACCTCGTCGACCTCGTCGCGTGACGCCCCGACGCAGGTCAGGTGCGCAGCCGCAGGCACACCGGCATCGGAGGTGATATGCCGCACCATGCGCAATGTCCGCTCACGGGTCGAACCACCGGCGCCGTAGGTTACCGAAACGAAACGCGGCTTGAGCGGCGCAAGCTTATGGATCGACTCCCAAAACCTTTCCTCCATCGCATCGGTTTTGGGCGGAAAGAACTCAAAGGAAATTTGCAGGTCCGGGCGTTCATCGGCCGTCTTGCGGCTGGCGCGGTGGTCGTCGTCAATCATGAGTCTTGTCCGTATTGCGGGGCTCGCCGAGATGCCAGAGGCATACTGTCAGCCCGCCCTCCCTTGTCTTGCTGGGAAAATCTTTGACCGACAGTACCTCTAGCCCTGTCGCTTCGGCCCAGCCATTCATCTGTTCGCGCGAAAGACCGAGGCGGCGATGGGCATGCTCGGTGCGCAGAAATTCAAGATCGTGCGGAGCAAAATCGACGATCAGAATCTCTCCCCCGGCTTTGAGAAGCCGCCGCGCCTGCGCCAGCATGCGGCCGGGATCGTCAAAATAGTGCAGCACCTGATGGATCACGACCATGTCGGCGGGGCCGATGGTGATATCGAGATCGGCAATGTCGCCCAAGCGCACCTGCGCCTGGCTCAGCCCCGCAGCCGACAGGCGCGAACGAGCTACAGACAGCATCTCCCGACTTGAGTCGACCCCGATCGCCCGCTTATAGGCCGGCGCCAGCAATTCCAGCATGCGGCCAGTGCCTGTGCCGAGATCCACAAGCAGATCGATCGATCGGCCGGAGATGCCTTCCAGCAGGGCAGCCTCGACCGCTTCTTCGGGAACATGCAAGGTCTTGAGCAGATCCCAGCTCTCGGCAACCTGGGCGAAGTAGGCGGCGGCCTGCGCCTGCTGCGCCGCAAAGGCGGCTGCTTGCCGCGCGCGATCGCGCCGCCGTCCCGGCTCGTCATTATCGATGCGTTCGACGAGCCATCGCGCCAGTTCCGCGCCGTGTCCACTCGGCGCAAGACCGTAATAAGCCCATGCCCCTTCAGCGTGACGTTGGACAAGGCCGGCATCGGCCAGCAGCTTGAGATGTCGCGAAACCCGTGGCTGGCTTTGGTCGAGGATTTCGGTTAGGTCCTTGACCGAATGATCGCCATCCGACAGCAAGGCCAGCAGCCGCAAGCGCGTGCTCTCGCCTGCCGCCTTCAAAATGCCAACCAATCCAGACACACCGTCACTCCTGAGATATAAAGATATCTTTATATCTGGAGCGATTAGTGGTCCAGTGTTTTTTCCGCGCTAGGCGAGAGCCAAGCATCTGAACTTGCCTCGTCCGCCAGTCGTCCGCGTCAGACTGAATTAGGCACTCATCGCCTGGCGTTCTTCCGCTGCAGCCGCGTTGCGCCGGCGGAAGGAGTGCGCGCGCCAAAGCTCGAAGATGTTGCGCGCCTCTTCTTCTTCAAGCGCCACAAAGCGGCTGACAATCATCTGCTGGTGTTCGGGCGTGGGCAGGTCGCGCCACGGCAAGGTCGGTGCGATGGCGCCAAAAAGTTCGGACGTAAAGCCTGCTGCGCGCAGGGCAACCGTTACGGCAGCATAGTCCTGGCTCGCGAGCCACTTCACGACGATTTCCGGCGTGACCCGAAGGGTTACGGCAATGGCAGCGGCAGCATGGTGGCCGTAGCCGAAACGGGCGAAGCGCGCGAGGGCACGATCATCGAGCTGCTTGCGATCGGCCAGCGCCCGCACCTGATTGTATGCGACCTTCCACTCCTGCGCGTTGAACCCGGCGCGATTGCGCATACGTTTGTAGACGACGGCATTGACCTTGCCGGCGGTGATAGGATCGAACCGTCCATCCACCTCGCCCAGGCTCTCGAGCACCTTGTCGGCCACCGAATCGATCTCGCCGCGGAGCGAGCGCCAGTCGATCTCGGCACGATTGCGCAGGTCCTCGGCGATCGCAGCATCCGTGCTGGCGCGCTCGACGAGCTTTTGCAGCGTCGAGCGCCCGATCTCTGCATTGGCATTGCGAACGAACTTGATGACAGAGCCGGTATCGCCGTGCTGGACAATAGCCTCCCCTACCCGCTCTGTGACGCTCGCGCGTCCCGCGATGGCGAGACGGTGCTCCTCGGACTTGTTCTCGATGATGTCGATCAGGTCGTCATCACTGAGCACATTGGAGAATTCAAGCAGCGGGCGGGCAACTTCGATCTCGTCATTGGCGAGCTTGACGACCACTGTTCCGGGCGCGCGTTGCAGCGGCGCAAGCAGCTTGGCGACATGCGCCCGCGCTTCCACTTCCACCAGTTCCGCAAGCAGGCACAGCGCCTCGTCATACTGCACCACCTGCTCGTCTTCGCACCGGTCGGAAACGAAGCTGAAGAGCTTGGCCATGTTGCGGAACAGCTGATCGCGTTCGGAGTGGCTGTCCTCGCCATTCAGCACGCGGAAACTGGCAAAGGCTCGGTGGCCGGATTCAAATTCGCTCATAACCTTCTCCGGTCGTGGGGCCGTAGTGAAGGTCAAAGTGCAGGGTAAGTCGCTTGGGAGAGCTAAAGGCTCTTTCCGGCAATTAACTCAAATTGCGAGACGCTTAATGAACAAAGGCCCCGGAACACTGTTCCAGGGCCTTTGATTTGCATGCAATGCGTCGCTTACTGCGTGCGTGCGTTTGCGTTCGGGTGCAGATCGAAACGGTCCGCGTTCATCACCTTGACCCAGGCAGCAACGAAGTCGCGCGTGAAGCGGGCGGCAGAATCCACCTGCCCATAGACCTCCGCATAGGCCCGCAACTGCGAGTGCGAGCCGAACACGAGATCAACCCGCGTGCCGGTCCACTTGACTTCACCGCTCTGGCGGTCGCGGCCCTCGTAGAGGCCGTCTTCCTCTGCCTTGGGGCTCCACACCGTGTCCATGGTGAGAAGGTTGAGGAAGAAGTCGTTGCTCAGCGTCTGGGGCCGGTGGGTGAAGAGACCGTTCTTGTTGACGCCGATGTCGAGCACACGCAGGCCGCCGAGCAGCACCGTCATCTCCGGCGCCGTCAGCCGCAGCAGTTGTGCGCGGTCGATCATCGCCTCTTCCTGCTTCATGAAGGCGCGATCGGTATAGTAGTTGCGGAACGCATCGGCGCGCGGCTGCAGGGCCTGGAAGGACAAGACATCCGTCTGTTCCATCGAGGCATCCATGCGGCCTGCTGTAAACGGCACGACGATGTCTTGTCCGTTCGCCTTGGCTGCCTTCTCGATCCCGACACCGCCTGCAAGAACGATCACGTCGGCAAGCGATACTTTCTTGCCACCCGACTGGTTCGCATTGAAATCGGAGACCACACCCTCGAGCTTGCCAAGCACCTTTGCAAGCTGATCGGGCTTGTTGACCTCCCAGTCTTTTTGCGGAGCGAGCCGAATGCGCGCGCCATTGGCGCCACCGCGCTTGTCCGAAGCGCGGAATGTCGAAGCCGAAGCCCAGGCGGTGCCAACCAGCTCGGAAACGGAAAGCCCGGTCTCCAGGATCTTGGCCTTGAGTGCAGCGATGTCGGCGTCATCGACCAGCGGGTGGTCGACAGCAGGAATGACATCCTGCCAGATCAGGTCTTCCGCCGGAACTTCCGAGCCGAGATAGCGGACCTTCGGGCCCATGTCACGATGGGTCAGCTTGAACCAGGCGCGGGCAAAGGCGTCGGCGAACTGATCCGGATTTTCGAGGAACCGGCGCGAGATCTTCTCGTAGATTGGGTCGAATCGCAGCGACAGGTCCGTGGTCAGCATGGTGGGGCGATGCTTCTTGTCCGGATCGAACGCGTCGGGGATAACCGCGTCACTCGTCTTGGCCACCCACTGCTTGGCTCCCGCGGGGCTCGCCGAGAGTTCCCAATCATACTTGAAGAGGTTCTCGAAGAAGTGGTTGCTCCACTGAACCGGGGTCTGCGTCCAGGTCACCTCTAGCCCGGACGTGATGGCATCCTTGCCAACGCCAGTGCCGAACTTGCTCTTCCAGCCAAGGCCCTGATCTTCAAGGTCGGCCCCTTCCGGCTCCGCTGCGATCAGCGACGGATCGCCCGCACCATGGGTCTTGCCGAAGGTGTGGCCGCCCGCGATCAGCGCAACGGTTTCCTCGTCGTTCATGGCCATGCGCGCAAAGGTCTCGCGAATATCGCGGGCTGCCTTGATCGGATCCGGATCGCCATTCGGACCTTCCGGGTTCACATAGATCAGACCCATCTGCACGGCACCGAGCGGCTCGGACAGCTGGCGTTCGCCCGAATAGCGCTCGTCACCCAGCCAGGTGCCTTCCGGGCCCCAGTAGAGTTCTTCCGGCTCCCAAACGTCGGCGCGACCGCCGGCAAAGCCGAAGGTTTTGAAGCCCATCGACTCGAGCGCGACATTGCCCGTCAGAATCATGAGGTCGGCCCAGGAAATGGCCTGACCGTACTTCTGCTTGATCGGCCAGATCAGGCGCCGCGCTTTGTCGAGGCTGGCATTGTCCGGCCAGGAGTTGAGCGGGGCGAAGCGCTGCTGACCCATGCCTGCACCGCCGCGACCATCGGTGATGCGATAGGTGCCGGCGCTATGCCAGGCCATGCGCACGAACAGGCCACCATAGTGGCCGAAGTCGGCCGGCCACCAGTCCTTGGAGTCGGTCATCACGGCGCGCAAGTCGGCCTTGATGGCTTCGAGATCGAGCTTCTTGAACTCTTCGGCATAATCGAAATCGGCGCCCATCGGGTCCGAAAGTGCGGAATTGGTGTGCAGCTTCTGCACGTCGAGGCTGTTCGGCCACCACTCGCGATTCGAGCGGCCGGGCTTGCCGTGATTGACCGGGCACTTGCCGGCGGGGGCTTCACCATGGGGGGTGGATTTGGTGTCTTCCATGAGAGGGCTCCTTTGCTGCTGAGCGCCTTATAAGGGCGTGACATCCATTAGGCCAATCGATTATTCTTTGCCTGTCGATAGGGTAAAATTATCGTGGCAATCACACTGAAGCAGATGCGCTATGTTCTGGCCGTCGCGCACACCGGACACTTCGGGCAGGCGGCGCATGAATGCGCCGTGTCTCAGCCAGCTTTGTCCCAGCAGATCCAGGCACTCGAGACGGCCTGCGGCAGTGCTCTCTTTGATCGGCTGAGGTCCGGTGTAAGGCTCACGCCCTTCGGCCGGGACTTTGTTGAACTTGCCCGCACCACGGTCAGCGCCGCTGATGCGCTTGATGATTTCGCCTTGCACAGATCCGGCTCACCGGATCGCCCGATCCGCTTTGGGCTCATTCCCACGGTCGCGCCTTACCTTTTACCCGAGATTTTCCCGAGGCTGACCCGGCAACTACCGGAGCTGCGGTACACTATCAGCGAGAATCGAACCGAGGATCTATTGTCCGCTCTGGCAGATGGCAGCCTTGATGTGGCGCTTATCGCATCGGATCCGCCCGCTGGAGGGCCGCGGCTCGCGGTCACGCCGCTCTTTGAAGATCCCTTCGTGCTCGCCACGCCGCGCAACGAGACGACAGCTGAGCCGGTCTCGCTCGCAGCTCTCGCACCGGAGCGAATTCTTCTTCTCGACGAAGGCCATTGTTTCCGCGATCAGACCATTTCGGCCTGCCGGCTCGAAGGCGACCGCGCGCCGCGCACCTTCGCGGCAACGTCGCTCTCGACCATTGTGGAATTCGTTGCCAATGGCCAGGGTGTGACGCTGCTGCCCCGGATCGCCCTGCGCAAGGAAGCAAGCGATCCGCGCATTTCCATTCACCGGCTTGATGACCCGGGAGCCGGCCGTCTTCTTACTCTTGTGTGGCGTGAGGCCAACCCGTTGAGCCCAGTGCTGGCCGAGATCGCAAAGGTCATTCGCGGCGGCAATACCATTCCAGACGAACAAATGTGATCGGCCGAGGCGGCAAAGACCGGCTGCCGATCAAACCTTTCCACGCATTGGACGTTTGGGGAGCAGGGTTCCGGTCAACCTGGCCGGGCACCAGCCCGAAACAACTTGCAGGAGCAGCAGATGAAAAAGACCGTCACCTGGATCTTGATCGCCGATGGCACGCAGGCCCGTGTGCTCGAACATAATGGGCCGGGAAAAGGGCTGGCCGCCGTGAAGGGTCTTGAATGGTCCATCGCCCCGCTCCAGAGCCAGGATATCGACACCGATCGTCCAGGGCGCAGCCATTCTTCCGTCGGCCCTGGCCGCTCCGCCATCACGCCCAAGACCGACCCGGCAGAACACCGCGAAGCCGAATTCGTGCGCTCGGTTGCCGCCGAGCTAGATCGGAAGGCCAAGGAAGGTGCGTTCGACCGCATCGTCATCGCAGCCGCACCTATCGCGCTGGGGCATTTCCGCAAGAACCTGTCCGATCATGTGAAGAAGGCCATCCTGGCCGAACTCGACAAGGACCTTACGAACCTTCCCACACAAAACATCGACAAGCACCTCGACGGCATCATCGCCGTCTAGGGGCAGGATCGAACCGAGCCTACGAGAAAGCCGGCGCTATCGCCGGCTTTCTTATTCATTATAGAGAGTTAGACGCAAGCGCGGACTCATTTCCGCAAGCGCTTGATTCAGTCCTCCAGGTCTTAGTCCGCGTCGTCGTCTTCATCCTCGAACGCTTCAAGATATTCCTCGAGCATGCGGTTGATGAGGTCGGGACGCTCGATGCTGGGGATATGCGCAACACCTTCGAGCACGGCCGCGAAGGAATTGGGCATCGTTTCCGAAAGGTGCTCGTGCCGGTCTATAATGGCGGAAAAATCCTCTTCACCCACGATCAACATGGTTGGCGCCGTTATCTGCTCAACGCGGCGCCAGGCACCAGGCCGTTCGATCTCCGCCGTCAGCGTCGGCTTCGCCAAAGCCTTGGCATTCATGTCCAGAAACAGCTCTCGTGCCGCCCCTGTTACGCGACCACTACGGCTACGTGGGCCATCGAGCCATTCGTGAGCCTGCACCTTGTTGAGAAGATCGAGATCGCCACGCTCCCAGGCATCCTCCTCGGCCATCTCGATCGCACTTTCCTCTTCTGTCGCACTCCAGGGAGCACCGGTAACCGAGGTGCCGATCAGTACAAGCCCAATCACGCGCCCGGGGTGCCGAAGCGCAAAGTCGATTGCCAGCCCGCCGCCCATGGAGCAGCCGACAAAGATGGCGGCATGGATATCGAACGAGGCCAGCACGGCCTCGAGATCGTCGAGATGACTGAACGCCACATCCTCGGACTTTGCCTCGCCATATCCCCGGCGATCATAGGCGATCGCGTGCCAGCCCATCTCGGCGGCAAGCTGCATCTGCTCGCGCCACATGCGATGGTCGCAAACACCTGCATGGAGGAAAACGACAGGCAGCCCCTCGCCCATCTCGACGCCGCTCAGCGTCCCGCCATCGACCGGGATGGAAAAGGCTTTTTCTACCACGCGCAGATTTCCGTATCGGTTTCGTCGCTTACCCAGCAGGCGCGATCCTTTTTGGAGCGGACATAGGTGCCCGGCAAAGCCACCGAGCGTCCGCCAGGGGTAAACGTCGCGCTGGCAAAACCCTCGCCCTCACCCTCGATCCAGAGCTCGAAGGTGGGCTTGTCCGGTGCAGAAATGCGGAAGCTGCCAGCGTCATCGAGGCGCTTGAAGCTGCACGCATATTCTCCATCATCGCTCGTGAAGCAGGTTGCATCCTTTGCTGTCGCGATCGAGCCCACGGTCAGAACTGTAGCCCCAACAAGGCTTGCCATCACATATCGCTTCATTCGAATACCAGCGCACAAAATGTGAGATCCCTATCCTTGGCCAGCCAGCAGCCTGGCTGATCGGCTTGCGCCTCGAACGATCCAATCTCCACCGGCGGGCGTCCCGGTGCTGCATCCGCTGCGATCAAGTAGCCCTGACCCTCGCTTTGGTCTGTCACGGCAAAAGCAAAGACCTGTCCGTTGGGCAGACCGAAAGCCAGTCCCCCGCCATCGAACTGGATGTCACACGCGAATGTATCGAACCCGGTAAAGCTGCACTGGCCAGGCGCGGCCCATGCTGGAATTGCGAGGGCAAGGCTGGCCAGCAGCATCGTCCCCGTCGTCAACCTCTTCATGCATTCCCCCAGAACGCCAAAAGCGCACGAGGCACAGGCCCCGGCGCTTCAACTTACGGCAGAAACCGCAGCAAAACCAAAGATTTTATTGCGCTTTGACGACAATGGTAAAGCGCGGCGCTCCTGAGGATCGGAAGCAGTCAGGGCTGGCTCGCAGCCTCGAGCAGCGGCGCCAGCGCACGTTCGACGTCACTGGGCGAATAGGGTTTAACGATCACCGCCTGGTCCTGCCATTCGACCGGCAGGCCCTCTCGGCCATAGCCTGTGGCAAACAACAGCGGAATGCCCTTTTCTGCCAGAATTTCTGCGACCGGAAACACTGTCGTGCCCCCGATATTCACATCGAGAATGGCCACATCGACATCATTTGCAGCCTGCGCCAGCGTCAGGGCCTGTTCGAGCCGCATCGCCTGAGACACGACCTCGCAGCCGAGCTCGGCCAGAATGTCTTCGAGATTGAATAGAACAAGCGTCTCGTCCTCGACTACGAAGACACGGCTTCCGGAGAATTTAGCCAAGGGTCAACTCCTGAGCGATGTAGCCGACAGGTGGGATGGAAAGCCGGGCAATCAAGCCGGCAGGATCGTAGCTGAGATCGAGGTGTCCCCCGAGTTCGCCCGACACGATCGTGTCGAGAAGGCGCGCACCGAAGCCACGCTTGTCGGGTGCTGTCACTGCCGGCCCGCCCCGCTCGCGCCATTCGAGCACGAGATTGTCCGCATCGTCCTCACGCCAGGCGACATCGAGACGCCCCTCTGGTTGGGACAAAGCCCCGTGACGCACCGCATTGCTGGCCAATTCATGCAAAAGCATGGCCAGGGCGATCGTCGCCTTGGAATTGACCATCAGCATCGGACCATTATAGCGGACCTGATTGGTATCGAAAGCATCGAGTTCCTGTCGCACGAGGCGCCCGATTTCGGTCGTGTGCCACCGCCGGTCGCTGAGCATGCCGTGAGCCTTGGAAAGCGCCGCGATCCGCGCCTGAAACGCATTGCGCGCGACAACGGGATCGCTGGTGCTGCGCAGGGTCTGGCTGGCAATGGATTGCACCGTCGCCATCGTGTTGTTGACCCGGTGATTGAGCTCATCGATCAAAAGGCGCTGCAATTGCGCCGCCTTGACCGCCTCAGTCCTATCGGTTCCCTGCACGAAAACGCCGGTGATTTCGCCGCTGGGATCACGGATCGGATGGTAGGAAAAATCAAGATACGTTTCTTCCGGCTCGCGTCCAGGCGTTCTTGCCAGCATCAGCCGGGCGCTTTCCGCCTGGTGCACATAGCCCTCGGAATAGACCCGGTCGAGCAGGTCGACAAAACCTTGTTCGACCACTTCGGGCAAGGCATCTGCAACTGTCCGTCCCAGGACGAGGCGCCCCCCGACAAGGCGTAAATAAGAGTCGGAAGCGAAGGTGAAGATATGGCGAGGGCCGGATAGGATAGCGAAAAAGCCGGGCGCCTGTTGGAACAGCCTGCGGAAGTCGGCGTTCGAAGCCTCTGCCTCCCTCGTACGCTCGATCAGGCGTGCTTCTGCAGAAAGCGTTGCGAACGGCACTGTGGAAGCAGCACGGATGCGGGCGAACTCACTCACATCGACAGTGTTTTGCATCACGAACTCGACCTCCCCCGCGTCGTTCAAAATGGGCACATGCACAGCGGTCCAATAGCGATATTCCAGGTCGCCATCAGCACGCGCTATGGGATAAGGCAGGTAAGCCAGAGTGTCCGGTTTGCCTGTTGCCACAACCGTTTCGAGCGAGTGCTTCAAGCGCCTGCCACTCTCGCCGGTATTGGGAAAAAGCTCGAAAATCTGCCGCCCGAGCAGAGTCTCGAGCGTTCGGCCTGTGGTTTCCACATAGGCCTTGTTGGCCGCCACATAAACTAGATTTGCATCGAGGATCATGAACGGGCTGGGGAGCACGTCGAATATGCGTGCATAGTCAAGCTCCGCCATGTGCAACTTGTCCCCCGGCCTGCCCGGCCTCATTCGGCCGACATACCCAAACGCAACATTTGCGTGACAGTTCCGCGGTGCACTGAAAATTTTTAGATGGCTCAGGCTCTCGCGGGAAAGACCATCTCTGAAGTGACTTCGATCGTCCGGTCGCCTCGCATGTCGCGGCCGAAGGATTGCAGCAGCCTATCGCGTTCGCGCACAAGCTCGGCAATCTCGCAGCCATAGGCGACAAAGATCGCAGTGAGCCAGCGATTGACGAGATATGAAGGAGTGGGCATCTGCATGTCGAAGGATCCGAGGAGCGGAACCGTCGCTTCCGCGCTGGCCCAGTCGTCGCCCACCACCCACTGATTGACGGTGAAGATCCGTGTCATTCGCCCGCTAGCGTCAACGCCGATGGCGGCGAGATGGTGGATTGGACCGCACGGCCCCTGCGGCCTCATGAAGCAATGGAAATGCCCATGCTCTTCGGCACCCTCTTCGGCTGGATGGCAGTGGTAGAACCACTGGCCATTGCTTGAGGGATCGAACACGTCTCCGGGCGGGTAATGCTCCCAAGCCGTGATGGCATCGACGCCGCGGAACGTGTCGCTGAGCACGGTCAATCCGCCCTTTTCCCAGATCGACTGGCAAAAGGCGATTTCAGCCAGCGCCTGTTCGCGCGCGCCATGGCTCATCAGGCGCCACCAACCACCAGGTCCGGCGCTTCCTCTCCGGCCGACTTGGTGAGCGGCGGCGGTGGAGGCGCTGCCTTTTCGCTCGGCGGTGAAGGCGGTGTCGCGGGCGGAGGGGGTGGTGCAATCTTCTCCGGCGCAGCCGACGGAGCCGCTGGCGGTGGTGGCGGCGCAGCCTTGGCCGGAGCCCCCGCAGCACAAGGTGCTACAGCGGGTGGAGGAGGCGGCGCGGCACGCGTCGGCGCGCCCGCAGCACAGGGAGCACCCGCAGCGCATGGTGCAGCCCCTGCCGCACAGGGTGAACCGCCCGCCGGAGCAGCCGTCTGCGCAGCCGGGCGCGGCGGCACTGGCTTGGTCACATGGTCGTAGGCAATCGCAGCCGTGGAAACAGCCAGCGCCGCGCCGAAAAGCAGAGTGTTGCGAGCGCTCATTTCTTTGCGAACCCATCAAGACCAAAGAACGGGCGGGCCCAGACGCCGGCGAGTGACCCCACAAAGGCTGCGGCAAACCATAGCCACCCATGCAGGCTGCCGGTGGCAATGCCCGAGAACAGCGCACCGATATTGCAGCCGAACGAGAGCCGCGCGCCATATCCCATCAGCAGTCCGCCCACGACCGCCGCAAGCAGCGACCCCAGCGGCAATTTCGCCTTGGGAGCAAACTTGCCCGCGATTGCCGCCGCAGCTGCAGCACCCAACACAAGGCCGAAATCCATCACTGAAACGCTGTCGGCCAGCACCGAGGAGTTCAGAGCCTGAGCCTGAGCTGGCCATGTCCAGAACTCCCAGCTGGCCACGGGAATGCCCACCGCATCGGCGAATTTGGCGCCCCAAAGTCCGAAGCCATAGGTGATGGACCAGGGATGGCCTGCCAGCAGCAGCGTCGCAATGTTGAGAAGCGCCAGCATCAGCCCTGCCCCGACGAGGGGCCAGGGACCATAAAGGATCCAGCTCCAACCCTGCCGGGCCGGCGCCGGTTCCGGCTCGATATTGCCATGGACGCGCTTCTCGATGACGGCGGTGATCAGCGCCACCAGAGCAAGTCCGGCCACCGTTGCAGCAATCGCGAAGCCGACGCCCAGTTCCGCTCCGAGGCTGATCGCCGGAAGAGCCGGCTGTTCGAGCCAAAACGGCAGATGCGCGGTGCCCACTACGGCGCCAACGATAAAGAACACCAGCGTTACCAGCATTCGAGCCGAGCCCCCTCCCACTGTGAAGAGGGTTCCCGAGCCGCAGCCACCGCCCAGTTGCATGCCCAAGCCGAAGATCGCAGCCCCCAGCAGAACCGAAATGCCGACCGGTGCCATGGCACCCACAATGCCCTGTCCGCCGATATTGCCAGCCGCAACGAGAGGAATCATGGCTAGTGCCGCAACCCCGATGGTCAGCATCTGCGCCCGCATGCCACGGCCGCGCTTTTCAACCACCATGCGCTTCCAACCGCCGGTAAACCCGAACGACCCGTGGTAGAGCGCCACGCCCAGTCCTCCGCCGATCAGAAACAGCGTGCCTTGGCGCAGGTCGACCTGCCAAGTGATAAAGGTGAAGCCAGCCAGCAGCATGGCGGCGGCAACAACGAGTGGCCAGCGGTCAACCGCGGCGGGCGGCAGAAACTTCGGCGCGGATGCGGAAATATCGCTCATGATTCCCAGAATTCTAAGGCGTCTAAAGACTTTGGATGCTGCACCCATCAGGCGCAACATCCACACTATCTATCGTGAGTGGCCGTCATCACCCAACGCGTTCGGGTGGTCTATCCCAATCGATGACTTTCCCGGACAAGCCGGGCAATTACAGCACTAGGCGGGCAATCACTGTATCGGACGCGCCGGATCGGCAGCCCATTCGGCCATGGAACCATCATACATGGCCGAATTTTCATTGCCGCCGACTTCGTGCAGCGCGAACCAGGCGATTGAAGCCCAATGGCCGGTATTGCAGAAGACGATGTTCTCTTCGTTTTCTGCAAGGCCCACGCCCTGTGCCAGCGCGGCAATGGTTTCAGGCAGGGCAAAGCTGGCATATTCCGCACTATAAAGGGTCGAGTGCGGGATGTTCACCGCACCGGGGATCGTCCCTTCGATGCGCACGACCGGGCTCTTGGACTGGCCAAGGAACTGCTCTTCGGGTCGTCCATCCACAAGCTTGACGCCATTGGCAAGCGCGGCTTCCACGTCAGCCGTGGTGGCGCGCAGCTCGGGGCGGACATTGGCCACGAACTCGGCTGCAATCGGAACTGCAGCTTCGGCAACGCGCTCTCCGCCCAGGGCATCATACTGGCGCCAACCGCCATCAAGGATCGAAACGGCGTCATGGCCAAGATATTTAAAGGTCCAGTAGACGCGGGTCGCGCCACCGAACTCTGAGGAGTCGGTGCCCCACGGCACGATCACCACATGATCGTCGGCATCGACGCCCAGGCTTCCGATCAGTTCGGCAATCTGCTCTGGCGCAGGGATCTGCCCCGGGACGCCATCCGTCTCGGTGCGCCAGCCGGCGCTGGCATAGGGAGCAACGGCCGCATGCGCGATGTAGGGCAACTCGCCAAGATCTGTGCCATCGATATTGTCGCGGATGTCGATGATGGCGATATTTTCATCGCCAGCATGCGCCTTGAGCCATTCAGCCGTGACAAGCGGCGTGACTTCCTGGGCAATGGCAAAAGCGGGAACAACGGCCACAAAAGCTGCGGCGGCGACGAACGATGCAAAACGCATGCGAGCCTCCAATAGGGAATTAGAGGCAATCTATAGAGACACGGTAGAGAAATCGAAGTCGCGTCGACCAATTTCGCATCGGAGCGTGGAAAAAACACCGCGGTGCGAACCGACCTCAGGGCAGTATTTTGCCGGAACTAGGTTTGCGTCCCAACGCAAAGGCCCCTCACCCTAGCCCTCTCCACAGAGGGGCGAGGGGATCGGATCGAGTTTGAGGCGCCATCTGACGAAAGCCACAGGTTTAGTCCTTCGCCCCTCTGGGGAGAGGGTTAGGGTGAGGGTATCCTGCGTAAAGCCCTCCGGCAATCACCCTACACTCGCCGGAAAACCGCAATCGAAACCGCTTATCGCGTCAGCGGCTTGTAAGTCGCGCGCTTGGGGTTGACCGCATCGGCACCCAGGCGACGCACCTTGTCCGCTTCATAGTCCTGGAAGTTGCCTTCGAACCATTCCACGTGGCTGTCGCCTTCAAAGGCCAGCATGTGCGTCGCCAGGCGGTCGAGGAACATGCGGTCGTGGCTGATGATCACGGCGCAACCGGCAAATTCCTCCAGCGCCTCTTCAAGAGCGGCAAGAGTTTCGGTGTCGAGGTCGTTTGTCGGTTCGTCGAGCAGCAGAACGTTCGATCCTGCCTTGAGCATCTTGGCTAGGTGAACGCGGTTGCGCTGGCCGCCGGAAAGATTGCCGACCTTTTGCTGCTGGTCCCCGCCCTTGAAGTTGAAGGTCGAGGTGTAAGCGCGCGAGTTCATCTCGCGCTTGCCGAGCATCAGAATGTCGTCACCGCCAGAAATTTCTTCCCAGACGGTCTTGTTGCCATCAAGCGCATCGCGGCTTTGGTCTACATAACCGAGGTGGACGTTTTCCGCGACCGTAATCTCGCCGGAGTCAGGTTTTTCCTGGCCGGTCAGCATCTTGAAGAGCGTGGTCTTGCCCGCCCCGTTGGGCCCGATGATGCCGACAATGCCTCCCGGTGGAAGCTTGAACGAGAGATTGTCGATCAGCAGGCGATCACCGAATGATTTTGAGATGCCTTCGACATTGATCACGTTCTGGCCCAGGCGCTCGCCCGGCGGAATGATTATCTGCGCCGTGTGCGACTGGGTGCGTTCTTCGTTGATCTTGACCAGTTCATCATAGGCCTTGATACGGGCCTTTGACTTGGACTGGCGGGCCTGCGGGGACATGCCCATCCAGGCCTTTTCGCGTTCCAGCACCTTTGCGCGGGCCGCGTCTTCGCTCTTTTCCTGGGCGAAGCGCTTAGCCTTGGCGTCGAGATAGGCCGAATAATTGCCTTCGTACGGCACGCCGCGACCCCGATCGAGCTCGAGAATCCAGCCCGTGACGTTGTCGAGGAAGTAGCGGTCGTGGGTAATGATCAGCACCGCGCCTTCGAATTCGCGCAGGTGCCGTTCGAGCCAGGCCGTGGTTTCGGCGTCGAGATGGTTGGTCGGTTCGTCGAGCAGCAACAGGTCGGGCTTGGAAAGGAGCAGCGCACAAAGTGCCACGCGGCGCTTTTCACCGCCCGAAAGATTGGTCACGTCCGCATCGGCCGGCGGGCAGCCGAGCGCTTCCATGGCAACTTCCACCTGGGATTCGAGATCCCACAGGTTCTGGCTGTCGATGATGTCCTGGAGCTTGGTCGCTTCGTCGGCTGTCTCGTCGGAATAGTTCATCATCAACTCGTTGTAGCGGTCGACGATGTCCTTCTTTTCCTTGACGCCCATCATCACGTTGCCGAGCACGTTCAACGCCGGATCGAGCTGCGGCTCCTGGGCGAGATAGCCCACCTTGGCGCCATCGGCTGCCCAGGCTTCACCTGAAAATTCAGTGTCGATGCCGGCCATGATCTTGAGCAAAGTCGACTTGCCTGAGCCGTTCGGGCCGAGAATGCCGATCTTGGCATCGGGGTAGAAGGAGAGATGGATGTTGTCCAACACCTTCTTGCCGCCGGCATAGGCCTTGCTCATTCCGTGCATGTGATAGATGAATTGGCGCGCCATGGGCCTCTGACCTCTTCGAACGAGTTCGGGAATTGGCGCCTATGTAGGGCATGCCCGCGCAAGGGGCAACGGGGGCAGGCAATGCAAAGCTGCCAACCGCCCCTCGACCGCACATCGCCATTTCACTAGGCCGCCATCACCTCGACCGGCACAGATTTGAAGGCCGGCGTCTTGCTGCGCGGATCGACCGCGGTCGGGATCAGCACATTGGCCTCGGGATAGTAGGCAAGCACCGATCCCTTGGGCAGGTCGAAGCCGACCGCCACGCCCTCCATTTCTCCCACCTCGGACCGCACACGCACGCGCTGCCCCTCGACAAGGCCGCGGTCGGCCATATCGAGGGCGCTCAAGAACACCGAATAGCGCCCCGCCTTGCCGCGATAGCTGTCCGTTTCCTCGTAGATGATCGAGTTGAATTGTCCCTCGCTGCGCACCGAGGCCAGCAAGAGCTTGCCCGGCTCCACGCGCGGAATCGGGGTGACCACGAAATGCGCCCTGCCGTCCAGCGTACCGAACTCGGGCACATGCAACACCCGGTTGCGGATGTGGAATTCGCGTTTGGCAACATCGATATCAGCCAGTTGCTCCATGCCCGGCACGATCGCGGCAATGGCATTCCGCAGCTTTGCGTGCCCGGAAAACGCCTCGAAGTCGATTGGCGATCCGGGCATCATGCGCTTGCCGAGTTGACCCAGGATCCAGCTCTCTGGCCGCACCGTCGCGATCCGCTCGATACCGCCATCCGACAAGCGCACATAGTTGAACATCGATTCCTGCGTTGTCGGCTCCCATTCCTCGTCCCGCGCAGTTACCGGCAGGATCAGCACCTCGCCGTCGCCAAGTCCATGCACGTGCCCTTGGTTCAGTGTGGTGGTGAGAAACAGCTTGAATCCGATCGCGCCCATGGCGCGGCTGGAAAACGCGGTGTCGGGCGTCGCCGCCCAGAGATTGCCACCCATGATCACGGCTGCATCGACTGAGCCTGCCTCCGCGCGTTTGAGGCAAGCCATGGTGTCGAGGCCCTTCTCCTCGGGGAAGCTGACGCCAAACACCTCTTGCATGCGTGAGAGCACATCATTGGCGAGCACCGGCTTCACGCCGATGGTGCCGATCCCCTGCACATTGGAATGTCCGCGCAGCGGTAGAAGCCCGGCAAAAGGCTTGCCGATCATGCCGCGCAGGAGCGCCAGATTGGCGATAGCTTCGACATTTGCCACGCCATGAACATGGTGGGTCATCCCCATGCCCCAAGCAAAGACCGCATTCTTCGCTCGCCCATAGGTCGCGGCCACGCGCCTGATTTCTGCCTGCGACAGGCCGCAAGCGTCGGTGATCTCGTCCCAACCAAGCGCCTCGATATCCCGTTGAAACCCTGCAAAATCCGCCCCGTGGGCAGCGATAAAGCCTCGGTCTTCCGTTCCTTCTTCGAGCACCGCCTTGGCCAAGCCCTTGAACAAGGCGATATCCGAACCGATCCGAGGCTGCAGATAGTCCGAGGCGATCTCGCTTCCGCCCTTGAGCATCGAGAGCGGAGATTTCGGCACCGCGAATTTCACCAGCCCCGGCTCTCGAGCCGGATTGATGACGATCACCTGCCCTCCCCGCTCGCGGCAATTTTTGAGCATGTGAATGAAGCGCGGATGATTGGACGAGGGGTTTGCGCCGATCACGAAGATCAGGTCAGCACCCGTCAGGTCCTCGAGCTCGACTGTCGCCGTGCCCTTGCCGATGGTCGTGGCTAGACCCTCGCTGGTCGCCTGGTGACAATAGTAGGAGCAGTTGTTGACATTGTTGGTGCCATAGGCGCGTGCCAGCAGCTGAAACAGAAACCCCGCCTCGTTCGATGACCGGCCGGAGGAATAAAAGAACGTGCGGTTCGGATCAGTCTCGGCCAGCCGATGAGCGGCATGGTCGAGTGCGGCGTCCCAATCGAGCGGTTCGAACTGCTCGGCGCCGGCCCGGCGGAAAAGCGGCGTGCCGAGCCGTCCAAGCTTTTCCATTTCACGCCCGGTGAGTTCGCGCAACTCGCTCAGCGTATGCTCGAAGATCGGCAGCGGAATCGGAGGCTGTATATCGGTCGATTGCGCCTGCACCGATTTGTTGCAGACCGAAGGAAACTCGTCGAGCTCATTGGTCATGCCGCCATGCTGCCCGCCCATGCCATAGGCACAGGCCTTGCAGGTATTCTTTGCCGTCAGCGCCTTTGCGGCCTTGCCCACGCCCATATTGCCGATGGTGGCGAGGGTATAAAGAACCTTTTTGGGGCCGCCGCCCACGATTGTGCTGGTATCGGCCACGCCGCGTCTCCTGATTTGGCGGCATTTTCGTTCCGATCGGGGCGAGAGACAAGCAAGCTTTTGCCGACGCCAGAGATAGGCGGGACTTGTGCGGTCGAGGGTGGAGAGTGCCCGAAGACCTCGTGGTGACACGAGGTCGGGGGGCTGGATAGTGCCACAACCGCGTCCCTGGGGCGCGAGAGGGCTAATAAACCGCCTTCACATACATGTCCTGCGGCACGGGTCCGCGGATGTAATCGGGATGGCGGATGCGCTCGGGCAGCACGATCTCGGATTTGGGCACGTCCTCATAAGGCACCGCCTCCAGCAGATGAGCGATGCAATTGAGCCGAGCGCGTTTCTTGTCGTCCGCCTGCACCACCCACCACGGCGATTCCGGAACATGGGTGCGAGCCAGCATATCTTCCTTAGCCTTGGTGTAATCCTCCCAATGCCGGCGGGACTCCATGTCCATGGGCGACAGCTTCCACTGCTTGAGCGGATCCTGGATGCGCATGCGGAAGCGGAATTCCTGCTCCTCATTGGTGATCGAGAACCAGAACTTGATCAGGATAATGCCCGAGCGGATCAGCATCTTTTCAAATTCCGGTACCGAGCGGAAAAACTCCTCAAGCTCGTCGGGCGTGCAAAAGCCCATGACGCGCTCGACCCCGGCGCGGTTGTACCAGGAGCGGTCGAACAGCACCATTTCGCCGGCCGCCGGCAGATGCGGAACATAGCGCTGGAAATACCACTGCGTCTTTTCGCGGTCCGAAGGCGCGGGCAGAGCTACAACGCGGCACACCCGTGGATTGAGCCGCTGCGTGATCCGTTTGATCGCGCCGCCCTTGCCGGCGGAATCGCGACCTTCGAAAATCACCGCAACCTTCAGTTTGCTATGGGCAATCCAGTCCTGGAGCCGCACCAGTTCGTGCTGCAGGCGGAACAACTCGCGGAAGTAGATGTTGCGATCGAGCGACTGCCGCCCTTCCCGCTCGCTGCCATCGGCAAAGGCCTCGAGCTGATCGTCCTCGAACTGCAGCTCCAGCTCCTCATCGAAGCTATCGGTGATCTCTTTGCGGATACGGTCGAGCTCAGCCTCGAAATTGTCGAAGCGGGCGGATTGGTCGAAATCGTTCATCAGAGCGCACTCCTGGTCCGGTCCTCATTGGCCACACCAGGATTGCATTTTCGTGACAGCTTGGCGCCCCGTAATACAGCGCGCCTGCAACCGGCTAATTGGCCATGGTCGAGCGATGCGCCCAGCCCGTCATGCGTTTTTCAACCCATGCCATCAGCGCATACATAACGATACCTTCCACCGCCAGCATCAGCAGCCCGGCAAAAACGAGCGGCACGTTGAAGTTGGATTGTGCCGAGGCCATCATGTTTCCAAGGCCCGAATTGGAGGCCACGGTCTCGCTCACCACCGAGCCCACAAAGGCGAGCGTGATCGCCACCTTGAGCGAGCCGAAGAAATACGGCATCGAGCGCGGAATACCCACCTTGAGCATGATGTCCATTTTCTTGGCCCCGAGGGCCCGCAGCACGTCCTCGGTCTCTGGCTCGATCGTCGCAAGCCCCGTGGCGACATTGACGACGATGGGAAAAAAAGAAATCAGGAACGCCGTGAGCACCGCCGGCACCGTCCCGATTCCGAACCAGATGACGAGGATCGGCACAAGCGCGACTTTGGGAATGGCATTGAACCCGACCATGATCGGATAAAGCCCGGCATAGATGGTCTTTGACCAGCCGATGAACAGCCCGATACCGAGCCCCGCAACCACTGCAATGAGAAATCCGAGCACGGTCGTATAAAGCGTCTGCATCGAGTTCTTCCAGATCGGGGACCAATACTGGACTATGGCTTCGAAGACGCGTGTGGGTGTCGGCAGGATCGTATGCGGCAGGCCTGAGATGCGGACGCCTACCTCCCAGAGCACGAACAGACCGATCGTATAAAAGAGAGGCGCCAGCCGCACCCAGTTGATCCGCACGGCCGGCCGTGGCGGCGCAGCGATCGGCGCAGTCTCGTCGAGCGTCGTCATGCTGCAGCCCTCGCCGTTGCAATTTCCCCGTGCAGCTTTTGCACCATCTCGTTGAATGCTGGCTCATAAAGCAAGTCGAGCTGCCGCGGTCTCTCGAAGGGCACCATGTGCTCGGCGATCACCCTGCCCGGTCTGGCGCTCATCACCACGACCTTGTCGGCCAAAAACACGCTTTCGCGCAGATCATGTGTCACGAGAACAATAGTCACGTCCTGGCTGGCGTGAAGATCGCGGATGACGCACCAGAGTTCCTCGCGCGTAAAGGCATCGAGCGCCCCAAACGGTTCGTCGAGCATCAGCAGTTCCGGCTCGTGAATCAGCGCCCGGCAGAGATTGGCCCGCTGCTGCATGCCGCCCGAGAGCTGCCAGGGGAACTTGTCGCCGAATCCCTTTAGCCCAACTGTTTCGAGCAGCTTTTCGGCCTTGGCGACGTATTCCGACTTATGGCTGCGCAGCCGGCGCCGATGCTTCTCGACGATTTCGAGCGGCAGCAAGATATTTTCGAGCGTTGTGCGCCAGGGCAGCATGGTCGGATTCTGGAACGCCATCCCCACGATTGAAACAGGCTTGGTCACCTGGCTATTGGCGACAATCACCGACCCGCCCTGCGGAATATGCAGCCCGGTAGTAAGCTTCATCAGCGTGGACTTACCGCACCCCGAAGGCCCCACCACGGCCACGAACTCACCACGCCCGATCCGGAGATTGAGCCCACTTACCGCCAGCGTGCCACTAGGCCCGCCATAGCGCATATCGACATTTTCGATGGAAACCAGCGGCGATGCCATGCCCGATCCTCGTGGAAGCAAAAGGACCGCTCCGGGCCAATCCCGTTCCCTCGGAAGAACGGCCCGGAGCGGAAGACCCAGGCGCCCTTTTCGCCCGGGATAGAGCGCTCTCTCCCCGTCAATCAGGGAGAAAGCAGAGGTCGCGTTTGCTGTCTTACGGCAGCATGCGCTCTTCTGCCGGTGGCAGATACTGTGCGTCGAAGACGTCGGCAGCGGTGACATTGCCTTGCAGGCCCATCGAAATCTTCAGCGTCTCGATGGAGGCGGAGAGCCGTGCTTCATCGATGCCGCCAAAACCGTTCTCGACCACATAGGGAGTTCTGATGTTCATCTCGTTCGCCATGGTCAGGCGTTCGGTCTCAGTGTTGATGTCGAGCGTTTCGTTGCGCGCGAGAACCGCCGCCGCGCCTTCTTCGGGATTGCTGACAGCATCGGCAAAGCCCTTGGCCAGCGCACGGAGGAATCCGGTAACCGCTTCCGGGTTTTCCTCAGCAAAGGTTTCGTTGACCATGATGGCGTTGCCGTAGAGGTTGAGCCCGTTATCGGCAAACAGGATCGTGGCAATGTCATCGTCCGGCACGCCATTGGCCTTGAGATTGAGGATCACCGAAAAGGCAAAGCCGAACACGGCATCTACGTCGCCCGAAGCGAGCATCGGCTCACGTACGGGAAACCCGATGGATTCGAGGGTGATCCCCGATGTATCGATATCGGCTGCTTCAACAAACGCAGCCCACTGCGCGAAAGCGCCGTCCGGCGGTGGCGCGCCCAGCGTCTTGCCTTCGAGCGATTTGGGATCTTCCGTAACGCCCTGCGACTTTCGGCCGATCACCGAAAACACCGGCTTGTCATAGACCATCATGATGGCCTTGACCGGCTGGCTGCTGTCTTCATCGAGGAACTTGATCAGCGAATTGATATCGCCAAAGCCGAACTGGTAAGCACCGGTTGCGACACGCGGGATCGCTTCCACCGAGCCATTGCCGGTGTCGATCGTGACATTAAGCCCTTCCTCGGCAAAGTACCCCTTGTCCTGCGCCAGCAGGAAACCGGCAGCCGGCCCCTCGAAGCGCCAGTCGAGCGTCAGCTTGACATCAGACTGCGCGACGGCAGGCATCGAAAAGGCGAGCGAGCCGAGCAGCAGAGCGGCAGTAATGTGCCTGCGGTTGAACATGAAAAATCATCCCCAAGGTAAGTTCACCAGGGAGACAATCTCAGCCACAGCATGCGCGCAAGTCTTTTGTGCTTATTTTGAAGACAGAATTTACATCTGCCCACATAAGCGCCACCTTGCTGCCCGAATTGGCAGCACATGTGGGAGGAGGGCCGGTTGTAACCGGCCCTCTTGCTGTTGCTAGTACACGAACATCGTCAGCTGGTTACCGCGATGCTGCACGGCGAAAACCCGGTCCACACTGTAGCTCGAGCGCGTCAGCGATGCGCTGAGCAGGCCATCACCCTGAATGGCCGAATGGAGAGACGGCCCGAGACCCGTGGCTGCAAGAGATGCCGCCAGCCAGCTCTGCACTTCCGGGCAAAGCTCGACGCGACGGATCTGCACGTTGCTGGCCCGCTGCCAGCCTGCGCCGATGGAAGTGCCACGCAGAAGACGTTCGATCTCGCGCGGCGAGGTGCCAGCGCACGCGGCGCTGCCGTTATTGCCGGAGCTACCGATGATGGAGCCACCGCTACCGCCGCCATTGCCGCCACCGCCGTTGCCGCCACCGCCGTTGCCACCGTCACCATTACCGCCGCCGTTACCACCGCCGCCATTACCGCCCCCGCCGCCATTGCCGCCGCCACCGTTGCCACCGCCGCCGCCGCCACTGCCGCCGCCGCCACTGCCGCCGCCGCCGATGCCCACGCCAACAGTCGCCAAGCTGCCGCCACCAACGGTAGCATCCACACGGATATTGTTGTTCAGGAGATCGACGTCCGCGTCCACCAGACTACTGCCGCCGACCGTGGCTCCGACATTGGCCGCGTTGCCGAGCACATTTGCATCGACTCCGAGAATGGAGCCACCGCCCGAACCGACAGTTGCGTTAACCACATCGGTTTGCCCGCCCACCTGAACGTCGACAAGCTGACCGCCGCCGCCGCCCACGCCAACATTGACGAGGCCGGAATCCGAGGCGCTGCCGGACCCGATAGTCACCAAAGCGCCCGAGTCTCCATCACCGACAATGCCAAGCAAACTGTCGGCCTGAACCGGAATGCTCACTCCTCCCAGCAAGACGAAGGGAAGAAATGAGAGCGCATGTCTAATCATAGCTCTTCTCCATCCTTGCGGCTGATTGCCACAGCAGAAGGTACGATCTGAAGCGAACTATCGTTGCACTCATACGTGTTCACCACGCATCCTGGTTAACCAGGTTAGTACACGTACAACTCAAGTGAATCTAAATTGTAGCAACAAACAAAAAGGCGCGGAACCGGAGTTCCGCGCCCCATCGGGGCTACAGCAAAGGAGCGTCAACCTTCCTGCCACCGCCGACTTTCCGGGCTGATCCGCATCTGGGATCGCCGCATGACCACCGCAGTTCTTGCGGGTTCGCGATCAGAACGGGTGTGTCACGTATCAGTTCCCGAACATGCAATCACATCGCCTGTGATAGGAATGACCACGCATCAGGTTGATGCTGCGAGATTATCCTGCACGTACAAACGCGGGCCGACAGCGCCTATAGATCGTATCCAACCTGCATGGTCTGTATTGCCTTGATGGCGGCCGAGGCGCGGTTTTCCACCCCCAGCTTGGTGTAGACCTGCTCGAGGTGCTTGTTCACCGTGCGTGGGCTGAGCCCAAGGATCTCGCCGATATCGCGGTTGGACTTACCCCGCGCAATCCAGAGCAAAACCTCGCTTTCCCGCTGCGTCAGCCCAAAATGCTGCCGTAAACTATCCTCCTGACCTTCGTCCTGCGCTCCGGCGAGCCGGAACAGATATTCCTCCCCACCAACGACACCGAGAAAGGAGAACTGCAACTTTGGCGCGCCGGGCTGTGAAAGATCGAACCCGCTTCCGGGTGTCCCTTCGCCGTGCTCCTTCCGCCATGCAGTGAACGCTTCGGACATGTCCTTCTGGCGCGAAGGATCGAATCCGGATCGCTCGAGCAGCTTGTTGGCCTGTGGCGTCGACCACAGAACCGCACTGTGGCCTGAAAAGGCGACCAGATGGCGCCCCGCAGCATCAAGGGCGATCCGCGCGCTTTGTGCCCTGCGCGCATTGGCTAGGTGCACGCGAATGCGGGCGCGCAACTCATCGACATCGATGGGCTTGGAAAGATAATCGACACCGCCGCTCTCAAGCGCATGAACGATGTGCTCGGTGTCTGTAAGGCCGGTCATGAAGATGACAGGCACATGAGTCAGCGGCGCCATGGCTTTGAGCCGGCGGCAGGTTTCGAACCCGTCGAGGCCGGGCATGACAGCGTCCATCAGCACCACGTCTGGTGTGATCCGCTGCGCGATACCGAGCGAGGCCTCCCCGTTCCGCGCCACTAGTACGGTGACTCCTGCGTCTTCAAGCGCCGTGGTCAAAAACCCCAGCGACTCCGGGGAGTCATCCACCAGAAGAACGATATCCTGATCTTTTTCAATCCGGCTCATGGCTGATCCGTTCGAGAAGCTCGGCATAGGCATCGAAGTCGAAGGCACTCAGGTGACTACGTAGGGCACGAACGAGCGGCTCATTGCCGGGCTCGCCCGCCAACGCGTTGAGCTTGGCTTCGATCCCGCGCACATGGCCGATCTGCCCCAGATTGGCCAATTCGCGCAAGTGCTCGATACCGGGCGAGCGCAACTGACCGGCAAATGGCACAGCGCCGCTCTCGGGCTCTGCGTAGGTCCAGTCGAGGCCAAGCAAGGCGCCGATCTTGTCCAGCAATTGCGTGAGATCGAAGGGTTTCGCCAAGGCGTCATTGTGCCCCGCATCCCGGCTTGCCGGTCCAGCCCCATCCCCAATATTGGCCGAGAGCATTACGATCGGCTCGGCCACACCCCGGTCGCGCAGCGCCGCGACCAGATCCCAGCCGCTCATGCCAGGCATACGGATATCGACAAAAAAGATGTCTGGTCGCTCCATCTTGAAAAGATCAAGACATTGACGCCCACCGCTTGCTGTCACAACAACGAAGCCGAGTGGCACCAGCATGTCGCGCGTCAGTTCGCGATGGTCTTCATTGTCGTCGACCACCATCACCTTGCGTACCGAGCCGCCATATCCAATCACGCGTCGCGGATCGATCAGCCGCTCGGCCGGACGTTCCACCTTTGTCAGCATCAGCCGCGCCTGGAAGCGGGTTCCCTCGCCCACCACACTCGACACGGTGATCTCCCCGCCAAGCGTTTCCGTCAAAAGCTTGGTTATGGTCAGCCCAAGGCCCAGCCCCGGCGTGAACCGGTTATGCTCCGCCTCGCCGCGCACGAAGGGCTCGAAGATATGCTCAAGATCCTGCGTCGAGATACCGCTGCCGCTGTCGCTGACCATGAAAGTCGCCACCTGCATGCGGTAGCCAACCTCGAAACTGACATGTCCGGAAGAGGTGAACTTGATGGCGTTCGAGAGCAGATTGACCAGGATCTGCCGCAGCCTTTTCTCGTCGGTGCGGACATAAACCGGCAATGCCTTCGCTCTTGCATGCCGGAACTCCAGCCCCTTGGCGGCAGCCTGCAGCCGGAACATATCGACGATCTGGTCGAGGAAGTCCTGGATGTTGATCTCGTTGGAGTAGACATGCAGCCGGCCCGCCTCGATCTTTGAAATGTCGAGCAGCCCGTCGATCAACCCGGAAAGATGCTCGGCGCTGCGGCGGATTACCTGCACCGAGCCGCGCCGGTTTTCCGGCACCCCGGGGTCTCGCTCGAGAATCTGTGCATAGCCCATCACCGCATTGAGCGGGGTGCGCAATTCATGGCTGAGCCCCACCACATAGCGGCTCTTGGCCTGATTGGCGGCCTCGGCCTTCTCCTTGGCGCGCTGCAATTCAGCATCGGTGCGCCCGTGCGCGTCGATCTCCTTGAGCAAAAGAGTGTTCTGCCGGCTGCTTTCTTCTTCGGCCACGAGCCGGCTGTCATGCGCCAGCACCAGGAACCAGGTCATGATCCCGGCCGCCACCGCAAACACAAAAAACACCACCAGCAGCGTTCCGCCCACCACATCTGCGGTGTTCGGTGCCGAGCGGCTGGCAAAGGAGTAGATCAGGCCCAAAATGCTCCCGAGAATTGCCGTGGCGATACCCATCGACAGACTGTAGCGCCCGAGCCGCGTCTGCAGTTTGGCGATGGCCCAGGGCGGCAGGATGCTCGCCGCCACCGCATGCGTCTGGGCGCGGAAATGCGCATGCGGCTTGCACATGTCATGGCACCGCGCGTCGAGCGAACAGCAAAGCGAGCAGATCGGGGCAGCATAAGCCGGACACCACGCCATGTCTTCAGGCTCGAACGGATGCTCGCAGATCGAGCAGGTCAGGGTGCTTTTCGACCGCCACGACTTTCGCGGCTTGCGCGCCAGGTAATACTTTCCACCTGTCGCCCAGGCGATGGTGGGCGAGGCGATAAAGCAAACGACCAGGGCGACGTAAGGGGCTAGAGCCGCCGCCATGTCCCCGAAGGCTCCAAAATGCGCCGTCAACGCGATGCTGACAGAGAGCAGCATCGAACCGACCCCGACCGGGTTGATGTCGTAAAGATGCGCGCGCTTGAACTCGATGCCCGGAGGAGCCAGCCCGAGCGGCTTGTTGACGAAAAGATCGGCCGAGATCGAACAGAGCCAGGCCATGGCGATAATGGAAAAGATGCCGAGCGTCTCTTCCAGAAGCCGGTAGATGCCCAGTTCCATGAGCAAGAGCGCAATCGCCACGTTAAACAGCAGCCACACCACGCGGCCGGGATGGCTATGGGTCAGCCGCGAAAAGAAATTGGACCACGCGAGCGACCCTGCATAGGCGTTCATCACATTGATCTTGAGCTGGCTCACAACGACGAACACAGCCATCAGCATCAGCGCGAGCAGTTCGTTGGGGATCATGTAACCGAACGCGACCGCGTACATGTACCCGGGCTCGGCGGCATGCTCGGGTGAAATGCCCGCCGAAAGCGCGAGGAACGCCAGAAACGATCCAGCGATCAGCTTGGGCGCGCCGACCACCACCCACCCTGGCCCGGCAAGGAAGATGCCCAGCCGGTGCCGCCATTTCGGAGCACCCTCCGCCGGCAGGAAGCGCAGGAAGTCCACCTGCTCGCCGATTTGGGTCATCAACGCGAGGATCACCGCCGAGGCGGCCCCGAACTTGGCGATGTCGAATGGCGCGATCGTGCCCGCTGCACCTTCCGGCTGCCCTAGCCCGGCAAAGGCCCGCCACAGGTCGAACTTCTCCCAATCGAGAAATGCGATGAAGATGAAGGGCAGGATGTTGAGCACGATCCAGACCGGCTGCGTCAGCACCTGAAAACTAGAGATCATCCTGATCCCGTGCGTCACCAACGGAATGACGATAAGCGCCGAGATGATATGTCCTATCCAGAGCGGAATACCAAAAGCCAGCTCCAGCGCGCTCGACATGATCGAGGCTTCGATGGCGAAAAGGATGAAGGTGAAGCTGGCATAGATCAGCGATGTGACTGTGGATCCGATATAGCCAAAGCTCGCGCCGCGAGTCAGCAGATCGACATCGACGCCATGCCGCGTCGCATAGCGTGAGATCGGCAGACCCACCAGCAGAATGGCGATCGAGGCGATGAGGATCGCGATCAACGCATTGGTCGTGCCATAGGAGAGCGTGATGCTGCCCCCGATCGCTTCGAGCGCCAGAAAAGAGATGGCGCCGATGGCGGTCTGCGAAATTCGATCGCTTGAAAAGCGCCGCGCCGACTTGGCCGTGAAGCGGAGCGCATAGTCTTCCAGCGTCTGGTTCGCCACCCAGCGATTGTATTCGCGCCTGATGGGGATGATCCGCTGCCGCGCCATTGGTCGCCCAAGCCTTAACCAGAATTCTGTGCTGCTCAAAAATTCGCCAACGGCCTTGTAGCACGACTTCAGCCAAAATCACGCGGTTTTTCAGGCGCTTCCGCAGCAAAGCGGATTCAGCTCCGCAGCTGGTTACGTCAATCGACGTATAGGGCAGCAAAAAAAAATCGTCTCACTTGCCCCTATCGAGGCGCCTCCCTTGGCTGTCTCCCCGAGTCAACACACTAGAGGGACGATCACATGAACTTCTCGCGCACCAAGAGCGCTCTGCTTGCTGCAGCACTCGCCGGCGGCATTGCTTTGCCCATTGTTCCCGTCCTGGCGCAGGACGACACCATCAAGGTCGGCATCCTCCATTCGCTCTCGGGTACGATGGCGATTTCGGAAACGACGCTCAAGGACACGATGCTGTTTCTGATCGAGCAGCAGAACGCCAAAGGCGGCGTGCTCGGCAAGCAGCTCGAGCCGGTGGTCGTCGATATCGCATCGGATTGGCCCCTCGCAGCCGAACTGGCTCGCCAGTTGATCGAGGTCGATGGTGTGGACGCGGTCTTCGGCTGCTGGACCTCGGTTTGCCGCAAGTCGGTTCTGCCGGTCTTTGAAGAACTCAATTCGCTCCTCTTCTACCCCGTTCAGTACGAAGGCGAGGAATCCCAGCGCAACGTCTTCTATACCGGCGCCTCTCCCAATCAGCAGGCCATCCCGGCTGTCGACTACCTGATGAACGAAGAAGGCGTCGAACGCTGGGTTCTTGCCGGCACGGACTATGTCTATCCCCAGACCACCAACAAGATCCTTGAGCAGTACCTGCTCGACAAGGGTGTCGCATCGGACGACATCATGATCAACTACACCCCCTTCGGTCACTCCGATTGGCAGACCATCGTCTCCGACATCAAGACCTTCGGCTCCGCCGGCAAGAAGACAGCCGTGGTATCGACCATCAATGGCGATGCCAACGTTCCCTTCTATCGCGAGCTCGGCAATCAGGGCGTGATGGCCGAGGACATTCCCGTGGTCGCCTTCTCGGTGGGTGAAGAGGAGCTTTCCGGCTTCGACACCACCCCGCTGGTCGGCCACCTTGCGGCCTGGAACTACTTCATGTCGGTTGATACGCCCGAAAACGAGGCGTTCATCGCCGATTGGCAGAGCTTCATCGGCTCCGAGGACCGCGTCACCAACGATCCCATGGAAGCCCACATGATCGGCTTCAACCTCTGGGTGAAGGCCGTCGAAGCTGCCGGCAGCACCGATGCCGACGCTGTCATCGACTCCATTGTTGGTCTCGAAACGCCGAACCTGACCGGCGGCACGGCAACCATGCTGCCGAACCACCACATCACCAAGCCTGTGCTGATCGGCGAAATCCAGGACGACGGCCAGTTCTTCGTGGTCTGGGAAACTGAAGACCTGGTTCCCGGCGACGCATGGTCCGACTTCTTGCCCGAGAGCGCCATGCTGGAAGCCGATTGGACCGCCCCGATCAACTGCGGCAACTACAACACCGAAACCCAGACCTGCGGCGGCACTGCGCAGTAAGGGGTCACCCACCTGTCCTCCCCCTCCAGAAGGGGGAGGAACTGGCTGGTGACCGGGCCAGAACATCGCCCGATCACAAATCTTCTCCTCCCCCTTCTGCAGGGGGAGGCCGGGAGGGGGTAGCGACCAGCACCACTCTCTCTGACATCTCAACCGCGACAAGGACTTCCCAAGCGATGCTGACTCATTTTCTCCGCCTGGCGCTTCTCACCCTGTCGCTTCTCCTGCCCGCGCAGTTCGCACAAGCGCAACCCACTGACATCCCGGCGCGCATCGCCGCTATGGGCGAAGCGAACCTGCGTGAACTCACATCCATCGTCACCGACCTCGCCGCCACCGGCGACCCTGCGGTCGTGCCAGTTCTGACAGCGCTCGGCGGCGGCAATCTTTATCTCGACGAAACCTCGGGACGGATCGTCATTCAAGGCCGCTCGGCGATCACCGACCCTCTGACCGGCGAAGAAGTCGACCTCGGCGCCGGCGCCGATCTCTCCCGCATCAGGGTCAATAACAGCCTGCGCCGCGACATCGCATCGGCCCTGGCGGGCATGACGCTGATGAGCGACAATCCCGCAACGCGCTTCTCTGCCGCTCAGGGCTTTCTCGCCAAACCCGATCCCATCAATATTCCCCTGCTCGACGAAGCCATCGCCGCCGAAACCGACAGCAACGTCCTGCGCCTCATGCAGGCCGCCCGCGCCGTCACCATCCTGTCCGACAGCGAAGCCGGCATCGAGGACCGCCGGGCGGCCGTTCCCGGGGTCGTCGCTGGTGCTGGCCGCAATGCCATCACGATTCTGACAGGCGCTCTCGCCAATGCACCCGATGAGCTGCGCCCCACGATCGAGGCCGCTCTGGCGGGACTCGAACAAAGCCGTGCCGTCTGGTCGGCTCTTCAAAATGTCTGGTTCGGCGTTTCGCTCGGCTCCGTTCTTCTGCTTGCCGCCATCGGCCTTGCCATCACCTTTGGCGTCATGGGCGTCATCAACATGGCCCATGGCGAGATGGTCATGCTCGGCGCCTACACGACCTTCTTGGTTCAGCTGGTGATCCGCCAGAGCTTTCCGGGGCTTCTCGATTATTCCCTGCTCATCGCTCTGCCCGTCGCCTTCCTAGTCACCGGCGCCATCGGCGTCGGCATCGAGCGCGGCATCATCCGCTGGCTTTATGGCCGCCCGCTCGAAACGCTCCTTGCCACCTGGGGTCTCTCGCTCATTCTCCAGCAGACCGTGCGCTCGATCTTCGGCCCCACCAACCAGATGGTCATCGCCCCCACCTGGATGTCCGGCTCCACCGACTTCTTCGGCCTCGCCATCACCTATAACCGCTTCTGGATCGTTATCTTCGCGCTGATCGTCTTCTTCATGCTGCTGCTGATCCTCAACCGCACCCCGCTCGGCCTGCAGATGCGCGCGGTGACGCAAAACCGCCGCATGGCGTCCTCGATGGGTATCCGCACGCCCTTTGTCGACGCCATGACCTTCGGCCTCGGCTCCGGCATTGCCGGCCTTGCCGGTGTCGCCCTCACCCAAATCGACAACATCTCTCCCAATCTGGGGCAGAACTACATCATCGACTCTTTCATGGTCGTCGTCTTCGGCGGCGTGGGCAATCTCTGGGGTACCTTTGTCGGCGCGCTGACGCTGGGCATCGCCAACAAGTTCCTCGAACCCTATGCCGGCGCGGTCCTCGGCAAGATCCTGATCCTTGTGCTGATCATCCTCTTCATCCAGCGACGTCCCCGAGGACTGTTTGCGCTCAAGGGTCGGGCGGTGGAGCAATGATGGTGAATGTCCCCTCACCCGTCTCGGGCTACGCCCGATCCACCCTCTCCCGAAGTGGGAGAGGTATGGTGCCCCCCTCTTGTTCTTCTCCCTCTCGGGGAGAAGGTGGCGCGCAGCGCCGGATGAGGGGGACTCTGTCCATAACTGGAAATATCTTATGCTGACCCAAGCCCTCCTCCGTGCCCTCGACAAAAAAGCCGTCTGGGTCATCGGCATCTTTCTCGCCGTGGCCATCCTCGTGCCGATGGCCAACCTGCTCATCCCGCCGGGACAATTCGGCCATGTGCCCACCTACATGGTGTCGCTCTTCGGCAAATATCTCAGTTACGCCATGCTGGCGCTGGCGCTTGACCTGGTCTGGGGCTATTGCGGCATTCTCTCGCTCGGGCATGGCGCATTTTTTGCGCTCGGTGGCTACGCAATGGGCATGTACCTCATGCGCCAGATCGGATCGCGCGGCGTATATGGCAATCCGGTGCTGCCCGATTTCATGGTGTTCCTCAATTGGAAGGAACTGCCCTGGTACTGGCTCGGCTTCGACAATTTCTGGTTTGCCATGGCCATGGTAGTTGTGGTTCCCGGCCTTCTCGCCTTCGTCTTCGGCTTCTTCGCCTTCAGGAGCCGCGTCACCGGCGTCTATCTTTCCATCATGACCCAGGCGATGACATTCGCCCTGCTCCTCGCCTTCTTCCGCAACGACATGGGCTTCGGCGGCAACAATGGCCTGACCGACTTCAAGGACATTCTCGGCGCCCCGGTTCAGGCGCAGACCACACGCGTTGCGCTTTTCGCCGCAACGGCGGTGGCGCTGGCCCTGTCGGTGCTCGTCTGCTCGATGATCGTCAATTCCAAGCTTGGCAAGGTCATGATCGCCGTTCGCGACGCCGAAAGCCGGACCCGGTTCATCGGCTACCGCGTCGAATACGTTAAGCTCTTTGCCTTCACTGTCTCCGCGATCATGGCCGGCATCGCCGGCGCCCTCTACGTTCCACAGGTGGGCATCATCAATCCCGGCGAATTCGAGCCCGGCAATTCCATCGAGGTGGTCATCTGGGCAGCAGTTGGTGGTCGCGGCACTCTGGTTGGTCCGATCATTGGCGCCATCGCAGTCAATCTCGGAAAATCATGGTTCACAACGGCCTTTCCCGAGTTTTGGCTCTTTGCCCTCGGCGCGCTCTTCATCTTTGTGACGCTCTTCCTGCCCAAAGGCATCGTCGGGCTCTGGCAGCAGATTTTCGAACGGCGCCGCAAGACCCCTGCCCCACCGTCGCCAAGCCAATCCGCCGATGTGGAGCGCGGGAAAGATCCTGCCAGCTTCAGCAATCCCCAACCCAGGCCCGCGGAGTAGCGCCGATGAGCAAAGCCCAGGATACGATGCTCTACCTCGATGGCGTCTCGGTAGCGTTCGACGGCTTCAAGGCGATCAACAATCTTTCGATCATCGTCCGCCCCACAGAGATGCTGGCGATCATCGGTCCCAATGGCGCGGGCAAGACGACGATGATGGACATCATCACCGGCAAGACCCGCCCTGATACGGGCGACGTCATGTTCGACGGTCGCACCGACCTCACCCGGCTTGACGAGGCCGCTATCGCCAATCTCGGGATCGGGCGCAAATTTCAGAAGCCGACCGTGTTCGAAAGCCATACGGTCTGGGACAATCTGGAAATGGCGCTCCGCAAGCCGCGGGGCATTTTCGCCGCGCTTTTCTATACCCCCAGTGATGACGACATAGCCCAGATCACCGGCATTCTCGAAACTGTACGTCTCCTGCACCGCAAAGATGAACTCGCCGCCAATCTCAGCCATGGGCAAAAGCAGTGGCTCGAAATTGGCATGCTGCTTGCACAAGATCCCAAGCTTCTGCTGGTCGACGAACCCGTCGCCGGCATGACCGACAGCGAAACAGGGGAGACGGCCAAATTGCTGCGTGAAATCGCCCAGACCCGATCCGTGGTCGTCGTCGAACACGACATGAGTTTCGTACGCGAACTGGGCTCGCGCGTGATCTGCCTGGCCGAAGGCGCAGTGCTGGCCGAAGGCTCGCTCGATCAGGTCAGCGCCAATCCTGTTGTCATCGAAAGGTATCTGGGACGATGAGCCTTGCTCTGTCAGTCAAGACGGTCGACCTCCACTATGGCGCCGCCCAGGCGCTCAAGGGCATTTCCATCGACTGCGCACCGGGACGAATCACGGCAGTGCTCGGCCGCAATGGGGTGGGCAAATCCTCCACGCTCCGCGCCATCACCGGCATCAATCACGTTTCCTCGGGCACCATCGCGTTTGGCGAGGATACCTTGAAGCGCACACCGCCGTATAAACGCGCCAGGATGGGCATCGGCTATGTGCCGCAAGGGCGTGAGATTTTCCCACTGTTGACGGTGAGGGAGAACCTCGAGACCGGATATGCCGGCCTTGCCCGGAATGAGCGCAATATCCCCGCTTATATTTTCGAGCTCTTTCCCGTACTGAAATCCATGCTCGGCCGGCGCGGCGGCGACCTGTCGGGCGGCCAGCAGCAGCAGCTCGCTATCGGTCGTGCGCTGGTTACGCGTCCCAAGGTACTGGTTCTCGATGAGCCGACCGAAGGCATCCAGCCCTCGATCATCAAGGATATCGGCCGCGCCCTGCAATTCCTGCGCGATGAAAAAGGCATGACCATCCTGCTTGTCGAGCAGTTCCTCGATTTCTGCCGCGAAGTAGCGGACGACATCTACGTCATGGACCGCGGCGAGATCATGCATACCGGTCCCGCCAGCGATCTCGATCGAGCGGACGTGCGCAAGCATCTGATGGTCTAAAAAAAAAGCACCCGGCAAATGCCGGGTGCCCTGAAAGGCTGCGATGAGCCAGTTCTTACATGGTGACGAAACCGCCATCCACACAAGCCTGCAGGCTGATCGTTTCGAGGTCGATGGTGGAGGTAGCGTTTGCAGCCTCGTTCACGCCAGGAGCGTTTTCGACCAGGGCATCGTTGCCGGCAGTACCTTCATTGGTGTTGCTGCCGATCGAGTTGCTGTTGGCATCGCCCGAGGTCGCGCTCAGCGACTCGGTGGCTTCAGCATTGGCGAGGCCGTCACAACGCTCCTGAACCAGCGGCACTTCGTTCTCGGGAACGGTGGTGCCATTGATGGTCATGCCTTGGGCGAAAGCAGCACCGGAGAAAGCAACGGTAAGAGCGACAACGGACAAAGCAGATTTGATAGTCATTCCAATAACCTCTTGAAAAAACTCTATGAAAGAGCGCTTGCTCGGCTATACAACGACGCTTCCCCGGGATCGTTGCAATGAATTTCGCGCTTATGCCTCAAGATCAGGCATATCTGCCTACTCCCACCTTGCAGCGGGCACGTGGCATCGCGCGCATAGGCACGCAGCAACGCGACGGAAGGACTTGTCTCAAAACGCTTTTTCAGGAAGGCTGTTGCAAGATCCGCATGCCGAAGACGCATTCTTCGGCTCTCGAAGCCGTGTTCATCAACACCGCTGGTGGCATTACCGGCGGCGATCACCTGCAATGGGGCGCAAGCGTTGCGCCACAGGGCCGGCTTGTGGTCACCACCCAGGCCTGTGAGCGCAGTTACCGCTCGACCGGCGACACCGCACATGTCCATACCAGGCTTCGTGTTGGCGCGGGCGCTCATCTTGACTGGCTGCCGCAGGAGACGATCCTCTTTGAAGCCAGCAAGCTCGATCGGCAGCTCGATATCCACCTTGAAGAAGACGCGACGCTCACCGCCATCGAAGCCGTCCTCCTCGGCCGCGATGCCATGGGCGAACAAGCCCTTTCAGCAGAAATCTCGGACAATTGGCGCATCCGCCGGAATGGCCGCCTCGTCCATGCCGAAGCAACCCGCATCCGCGGCGGCATCGATGAACGCCAATCGCTATCCCTGCTCGCAGGGAACCGCGCCTTTGCCTCGGTCGTGCACATCGCGCACAATGCCGATGCTGCGGAGGCCCTTCTCCGCCGCGTTCGAGCGCGCGATGGCGAGGGCATGATCGGCGCAAGCACAACCGGCGAGCGACTGGTAGTTCGCGCAATGGCCCAGACCGGGCTTGCGTTGCGCCGCCTTCTTGTTCCAACCCTTGTCGAACTGACAGGCGCTGGTGCCCTGCCGCGCCTTTGGCATCTCTAGGACCGACCGATGAATCTCACCCCCCGCGAAAAAGACAAGCTGCTGATCGCCATGGCGGCCATCGTCGCCCGCAAGCGTCTCGAGCGCGGCGTCAAGCTCAACCACCCTGAAGCGGTGGCGCTGATCACCGATTTCGTGGTCGAGGGCGCACGCGATGGCAGACCGGTTTCCGAGCTGATGGAAGCCGGAGCTCATGTCATCACCCGCGATCAGGTCATGGAGGGCATTGCCGAAATGATCCACGACGTCCAGGTCGAGGCCACCTTTCCCGACGGCACCAAGCTCGTCACCGTTCACCAACCCATCCGCTGACAGGACCATCATGCTCAAGCGCACCCTTCTCGCCCTTGCCATCGCCGCGACCGCCACCGTTCCCGCCTTCGCGCATCTTGATCCAGTCGAGCATGGTTCCTTTGCGGCCGGCTTCGATCATCCCCTCCATGGGCTTGATCACCTGCTCGCCATGGTCGCGGTCGGCCTTTGGGCTGCAGCCCAGAGAGGCCGCGCCATCTGGCTGGTTCCCGCAGCCTTTGTCGGCACCATGGCTCTGGGCTTCGTCGCCGCGACCATCGGCATGCCCCTGCCCCTCGTCGAACCAGCGATTCTGGCTTCGGTGATTTTTATCGGCATCGCCATCGCACTGGCTTTGCCTATCCCCACTCCGGCCGTCGCTGCGCTCGTCGCTTTCTTTGCGCTGTTCCACGGCCATGCCCATGGCAGTGAACTTGGCCATGCCGGCGCCCTTGAATTTGCCGCCGGCTTCGTGCTCGCCACCGCTCTCCTTCATGCCGTGGGCATCGGCATCGGCCTGCTCTTTAGCCGGTTGGGCGGCAAGCTCCTCGGCCGCATCGCTGGTCTTGCTACGGCGCTGAGCGGCGTCTGGCTCGCCTTCATCGCATAGAGGACTGATCCATGATCCCGGGCGAAGTCATCACCACGACAGGCGACATCGAACTCAACGAGGGGCTCGATCAGACCGTGCTGGAGGTCGCCAACACGGGCGATCGTCCGATCCAGGTCGGCTCGCATTATCATTTCTATGAAACCAATGCCGGCCTCAGATTCGATCGCGAAAAGACCCGCGGCATGCGGCTCGATATCGCAGCCGGCACTGCCGTGCGCTTCGAGCCGGGCCAGAGCCGGGAGGTGCGGCTCGTGCCGATCGGCGGCGCGCGCCAAGTCTTCGGCTTCCGCCAGAAGATCATGGGAGCGCTCTAGCCGTGTCGCTGCGCTTGGGCGATTTACCCCTTCCACCATGGCCATCCAGGCCGATTGATGCTTTAAGCGTCATCGATCTTTGCTGCCTTCTGGATTGCCATGACTGCCCAAGCTCCCGACACCGCAACTCGCAACGCCGAATTCAAGCAGCGCTTCGCCGCTGTTCTGGCCGACATTCAGCAAACCGGCGGCCAGGATGGCGAGTCCATGGCCCTGATCGGGAGCCTGGCTGCGGAACTTTCGGCCAATCTGCAGCAACCAAATTGGTCTTCTGCCAAGTCGGTGATGTCTCGCCAGACATACAACGATCTGCTCAAGATCTTCGAGCAACGCGGCAACGAACATCACTCCGCCGGCCGCGACAGGCACGCCTATGCCATCCAGGCCCTGGCCATGTCTCTCGTTGCATCCACCATGCGCGCCGATCCGCAGCTGGCGCAGGGCGAGAAAATGCTCGATGCGGTGATCGACCGCTCGGTCGCCGTTTTCCAGACCCAAGCCTTGAAGTCGCGCCACTAGCACGTAGCAGAGCTATACCGGCCCTCCCCTCTCTGAGGTCCGCCGACTCTTTGTGCCCCTTTTCCCGCACGGTCCTGACAGGCCGGGCGCTTTTCCCGTTTTCTCCAGTTAGCCCCGGAGTTCGCCCATGCCTGCCCGCATTTCCCGCGCCACCTATGCCGACATGTATGGCCCCACGACGGGCGACAAGGTGCGCTTGGCCGACACCGAATTGTTCATCGAGGTCGAAAAGGACTTCACCACCTATGGCGAGGAGGTCAAGTTCGGCGGCGGCAAGGTCATCCGCGACGGGATGGGCCAATCCCAGCGCACGCGGGCCGAAGGGGCCGTCGACACCGTCATCACCAATGCGCTGATCGTCGACTATACCGGCATTTACAAGGCCGATATCGGCCTCAAGAACGGTCGCATCGCCGGCATCGGCAAGGCCGGCAACCCGGACACCCAGTCCGGCGTCGACATCATCATCGGCCCCTCGACCGAAGCGATCGCCGGCGAAGGCAAGATCGTCACCTCCGGCGGCATGGACGCCCATATCCACTTCATCTGCCCCCAGCAGATCGAGGAAGCCTTGATGTCGGGCGTCACCACCATGCTCGGTGGCGGATCCGGCCCCGCCCATGGCACCCTTGCGACCACCTGCACCGGCGCCTGGCACATCGAGCGCATGATCGAAAGCTTCGACGCCTTCCCGATGAACCTCGCCATTGCCGGCAAGGGCAACGCGGCCGTCCCTGCCCCGCTCGAGGAAATGATCCTCTCGGGCGCCTCCTGCCTCAAGCTGCACGAAGACTGGGGCACCACCCCAGCGGCCATCGACAATTGCCTTTCCGTCGCCGATGCCTTCGACGTGCAGGTGATGATCCATACCGACACACTCAACGAATCCGGTTTTGTCGAGGACACGGTCGGCGCCTTCAAGGGCCGCACCATCCACGCCTTCCACACCGAAGGCGCCGGCGGCGGCCATGCCCCCGACATCCTCAAGGTCGCGGGCCTGCCCAACGTCATTCCCTCCTCGACCAATCCGACCCGTCCCTACACGGTCAACACCATTGCCGAGCATCTCGACATGCTCATGGTCTGCCATCACCTCGATCAGAACATCCCCGAGGACGTCGCCTTCGCCGAGTCGCGCATCCGCAAGGAGACTATCGCTGCCGAAGACATCCTCCACGACATGGGCGCCCTCTCGGTCATTTCATCGGACAGCCAGGCCATGGGCCGGGTCGGCGAAGTGCTGATCCGCACCTGGCAAACCGCCGACAAGATGAAGCGCCAGCGCGGTAGCTTGCCCGAGGAAACCGGCGACAACGACAATTTCCGCGTTCGCCGCTATATCGCCAAATACACAATCAATCCCGCCATCGCCCATGGCATGAGCCAGCACATCGGCTCGGTCGAAGTCGGCAAGCGCGCTGACCTCGTTCTCTGGAACCCGGCCTTCTTCGGGGTCAAACCCGAAATGGTGCTGATCGGTGGCTCGATTGCCGCTGCGCCCATGGGTGATCCCAATGCCTCGATCCCGACGCCCCAACCCATGCATTACCGCCCCATGTTCGCCGCCTATGGCAAGCTGGTCAGCCGGTCCTCCGTCACCTTCATCTCGCAGGCCGCTCATGATGCGGGCCTCAGGAATCGTCTCGGTGTCGACAAGGATCTGCTACCCGTCTGCAACACGCGTGGCGGCATCGGCAAGGCGGCCATGAAGCTCAACACCGCCACTCCCAACATCGAAGTGCACCCGGAAACCTATGAAGTGCGTGCCGATGGTGTACTTCTCACCTGCGAACCGGCTACGGTGCTGCCGATGGCACAACGATATTTCCTGTTCTGATGAAAAAGCCGGTCGGCACACTGCCCCGAGGTCTTCCGACCGATCCGATCCTCGCCCTCCGCGCGCGGGAACTGCTGGCCAGCGCCCAACAGTTGCAGGAGCAGGGCAAGATTGCCGATGCTGCCCGCCTCAGCGCCCAGTTGGTGAATGTCGCGCCAGATCTGGCCGAGGGTCATCAACTCATGGGCAACCTCGCCATGCGCACCGGCGCGACCGAGATTGCCACTGTCAGCTTTGGACGCGCCCTCGCCCTCAAGCCCCGTTCGGCTGATCTCCACATTGCCCTTGCTCAGGCCCTTCTCGCAGCCAAAAAGCCGCAAGCCGCGGCTGAGCTTCTTGAAAAGGGCCGCAAGCTTCATCCCAATAACGCCGGCATCTTCCGTGAGCTAGGTCAGGCCCAGCTCGATCTCGGCCAGCCCGCAGCAGCCCTCAAGAGTTTTTCCCGCGCCACCAAGCTTAGCCCGTCCGATCTTTATTCGAGCCACATGCTGGCAGCGCTCAGCCAGGACGGCGCGCCAGACACCGCCTATGTCGCCGAACTCTTTGATTCCTACGCCGACACCTTCGATGCACATCTCACCGGCACCCTAGACTATCAGGTCCCCCAAGCTCTGGCTGGTCTCGTCGCCAAACACGGGCCGGCGCGCGCACCAACTCTCGACGTCGGCTGCGGCACCGGCCTCATGGGCGCAGCTCTGCCCGAGACTCACCGCCCGCTTGATGGCATCGACATCGCGCCTAAGATGATCACCAAGGCCGGCGAACGCGGCATCTACCGCCATCTCGCCGCAGGCGATGCGCTTGCCGTTCTCCAAAGCGACGGGAATTTCGCCGGCCCCTATGGGATGATCGTTGCGACCGATGTGTTTATCTATATCGGCGACATCGCCCGCCTCTTCGCCGCCTTGGTTTCTCGCCTCCAGCCTGCCGGCCTTCTCGCCTTTTCGGTTGAAAGTCACGACGGCGAAGGTCTCGCCATCCGCTCGAGCGGGCGCTTTGCGCATGCCGGGGCCTATGTGCACGATCTGGCTAAAGCCAACGGCCTGACGCCCCTTGAAGAACAGGCCCATCCGATCCGCCTCGAGCGCAACACGCCTATCCCCGGAACGCTGTTCGTCTTTCGGCAGGATTAGAGCCAATTCGGAGGCGCAACAGCTTGCAAGAACAATCAATCACCACGATTGTGGCTATCTATTCGGTAGTGCTTCGCACCACACCAAATAACCCGAGCTAGAGCCATGATCGATCTCAAGACTACCCTGGCCGTCGGACTTGTTGCCTTCGCCACCGTCCCACTCGCAGCTCAGGAAGCTGCACCCGCCGTCGCGCCTGCAGAGGCCCCCGCCCCTCCCCTCGTCAGCGCTGGCATCACCCTCACGCTTGAAAGCGAGACCGATATCGAGCGCCGCGTCGTCATCTACCAATGCGACAATGGTGAGGGCTTCCGCGTGCAATACATCAATGCTGCGCCCAATTTCCTCGCCATTCTGCCGGTCGAGGGCGAGACGCACCTGTTCGCCACCGCGCTCTCGGGCTCCGGCGCGCGCTATGTGTCGGGCCCTTACGAGTGGTGGAGCAGCGGAGACGAAGCAACGCTTCGCGACGTTCAGTCCGACGAGGATGCCGCCCCGCTTGCCACCTGCCTTGCTGCCCGCAATACCCCATAGGCCGCCATGGACCCGACGCCGACTGCCGCCGAGATCTTCCCCCATATGCGGGTTGTCATGGGCACTGTCGTCGGGCTGGGCATCACCCGGCTGCTGATGACCTTTGCTGGCATGATCCAGCATCCCCATCGCAATCGGTGGTCCACCCTGCACCTGCTCTGGATGGGCTCGCTCCTGCTCGAGCTCATTTTATTCTGGTGGTGGGAATTTGCGCTGTTCAGGCTCGAATTCTGGACCTTTGGCGTCGCGCTGTTCCTGATCGGCTATGCCATCACGCTGTTCCTGCTCGCAGCGCTGCTCTCGCCGGACAATATTGCCGACTACGACGGCTACGAGGATTTCTTCCTCAAACGCCGCCGCTGGTTCTTCTCCATTTTGGCCGGCACGTTCGTTCTCGATACCGTCGACACCCTGATCAAGGGCGGCCGACACCTGGAGCGTTTCGACTGGAGCTACTTCGTCCAGGTGCCCGTCGGCATGGTTTTATGTGTGCTCGCCTGGCGCTATGCCGATCGGCGGTTGCACCTTGCCATAGTTGGCATACACCTCCTCCATCAGTTCTATCTCACCATCCGCTTCTTCACCTTCGCAGGTTGACCGAGGACCCCCGCCTTCAATGCTCCGCGCCAAAGCTCATCTCCCCGCCGGCCACGGCCACGACGTCATCGACACCATCACGCTCGCCCATGACGAACGCCGGCTGCGCCGCAAGCTGCTGACCGGGCGGAATGGCACCGAAGTCACGGTCGACTTCCCGAACACCGTCACGCTTGACCATGCCGGCGCTCTCGAACTCGAAGACGGGCGCCGCATCGGCATCCTTGCCGCCAGTGAACTCCTCTATGCCGTTAGCGCTCGCGATACCGCGCATCTGTTGCGCCTCGCCTGGCATATCGGCAATCGCCACACCCCAGCCCAGCTCGAAGCCGGACGCATTCTGATCAAGCGCGATCATGTGCTCAAGACCATGCTGGAGGGCCTGGGTGCCACCGTTGCCGAAGTGACCGAGCCCTTCTTCGCCGAGCATGGCGCCTATCACAGCCACAGCCATGCCGAACCCTCGCACGCTCTGCTTGCCCGCAAGTGAGTGCCGATCTGCAAAAACTGCTGACCTGGCTCTCGCCTGCCTTTCCGGTGGGGGCTTTCGCTTGGTCTGCAGGCCTTGAGACGGCCATCGTCTCCCGTCTCGTCCATGATCGCGCAACCACCGAAAACTGGATAAGCGGCGCTCTCGGAAACGGCAGCATCAAGACCGATGCCATCATCCTCGCTCATGCGCATCAGGCCCATGGCGATCCGCAAGCCGTGCAGGACCTCGCAGATCTTTGCCTGGCGCTCACGCCATCCCGCGAACGCTTGTCGGAAACCACGATGACCGGTAGCGCCTTTGCTACCGCATCCGCTGCATGGCCGCTGGTCGCCGCGCCGGTTCTTCCTGATCCCTGCCCCTACCCCGTTGCCGTTGGGGTCCTGGCCGGAGCCCATGGCATCGACAGGCGCGACACTCTTCTCGCCTTTCTTACCGCAACGGTGCACGGGCAAGTCTCGGTCGCGGTGCGTCTCGTCCCCATCGGACAGACCGATGGCCTGGCCATCATGGCTGCACTCGAGCCGGCGATCGCAGCGCTTGCCGATCTGTGCCAGCATGCCGCACTGGACGAGATCGGCACCGTCGCCTATGGCGCAGACATCGCGCAGATGCAGCACGAAACGCTGCCCACAAGGATTTTCCGCTCATGAACATGTTCATCGCCTCGCTGATGTTCATTGCTCTTTTCGCCGTCTCGCTGGCGCATTTCCTGTGGTCCCTCGGCCGCACCTGGCCGATCCGCAATGAAAAACTCCTCGCCCAGACGGTTGTTGGCTTTCGCGACATCGAACGCATGCCGCCGCGCCTCGCCTCCTTCGCGATTGCCCTCGGCTCATTTGCCGCGGGCACATACGCGCTGGCCCTTGCCGATCATGACAGTGGCGGCATCTGGCTCAATCTTGGCGGCCTGGCGCTGGCCGCGCTGTTTCTCGCCCGCGGTATTCTCGGCTTCACGCCCTGGTGGCAGCAACTCACCCCCGAAGCGAATTTCCGCCTCAACGACCGCCGCGTCTATTCCCCGCTCTGCCTCGCTCTGGGGCTCGGCTTTCTCGCCCTCGTGTTTTTCCGCCTCACCTGATCCCGGAGGACCTCGTAATGAACAAAAGTCTCAACGGCCCCCTCCGAATCGGGATCGGCGGTCCCGTCGGCTCGGGCAAGACGACCTTGTGCGAAATGCTGCTCAAGGCCATGCGTGACCGCTATTCCATGGCCGTCGTCACCAATGACATCTACACACGCGAAGATGCGCTGATCCTGTCGCGGGTTCAGGCCATATCTGAAGACCGCATCGTGGGCGTCGAAACCGGCGGCTGCCCGCATACCGCGATCCGCGAAGACGCCTCGCTCAACCTCGCCGCCATCGATGACCTCAATCGCAGGTTCCCCGATCTCGATATCATCCTGATCGAGAGCGGCGGCGACAATCTTGCAGCCACCTTCTCACCCGATCTTGCTGATCTGACGATCTATGTGATCTCCGTTGCCCAGGGCGAGAAGATCCCGCGCAAGGGCGGCCCCGCCATCTCGCGATCCGATCTCCTCGTCATCACCCATACCGATCTCGCTCCACATGTCGGTGCGAGCCTCCAGGTGATGGAAAGCGATACCCAGAAGGTGCGCGAAGGTCGGCCCTATGTCTTCACCGATCTCCTGCGTCGCGAGAGTCTGGACCAGATCATCGGCTTCATCGAAAAGCACGGTGGCTTCGAGGCAGTGGCTGCCGAGTAGCCGCCGCTCGGCTCTAGCCCACCATCACCACATGGCTCACCAGCCGGCCCTCGCTCCAGTGATGCAGCAATAGCCCAGGCGGATCGACGACAGCGCTTTCCCGGCCATCGAGCCGCAGCATGTTCGCTTTTTTGATCGAAGGCGCCATGGTCGCATGCCGTCCGGCAAACCGCGTAAAAAGCGCCCGATGGACATGGCCGCAGGTCAAACCGATCACGCTGTCTCCCGCGCTCTCGATCACCTCCGCCAAGGCATCGCCGTTGAAGCAGACGTTTCGATCCTTGCCGTCGATCCCGGTCGGAAACGGGTGCTGATGCTGGAAAATCAGCGTCGGCAGCATCTCGCTTCGTAGCTCGTCGGCCAGCCAGTCGAGCACGGGCGCCGCATCGCCATGATGAGCACCCTCCACCGTCACATCGAGGCCGATGATCCGCAGGTCCCCGACGACGCCCGAGACGTTGAGCGGCCAGTCACGGCTCCATCCGAATCGGCGCCCGAACACGTCCCGCATCTCGGCATGATTGTCGACATTGCCCGGCACGACAAAATAAGGACAGCCAAAGCCTTCGAGCCGCTTTTGAACGGCCCGATAGCTTTGGCTGAAGTCGTCCTCGGCGAGGTCGCCGCTCACGATCAGAATGTCAGGCTGCATCGGCATCAGCCAGTCGACCACCGCGTCCAGCCGCTCGAGCCTTTCGCTCGAGCCGTTGGCGTGGATATCGCTCAGTTGAGCAATGATCATTGCGGCTGGGTACGCACCAGCGCCAGTACGGAGCGTGCTCCGATCTGCACCTGACCGTCTTCGATGGTGACTTCGGTGTCCGGATCGGAATCGATCCCCACAGTCCATTCACCCTCTGGCAGCTGTGCCGCAACACTCTCGATCCGGCGGTTGAACCAGACCAGCACTTCGTCATCCTTGTGGCGGATATGCATGCCGAGCACCGAAGCGCCGCTGTCGTTCCAGTCGCCTTCGTTCATTTCCCTTCCGTCGGGATGAAGCCAAACGACGTCCTTGACCCCGTTGCGTTCCTCGCCGGAAAGGAAATGGTCGTGGCTGACGGCCGGATGCTCCTTGCGGAACGTATTGATCGCCGCAACGAAATCGACGAGCGTGCCGTCTGCGCCTTCCCAATCCACCCAGGAGATCTCGTTGTCCTGGGCATAGGCATTGTTGTTGCCCTGCTGGGTGCGATACATCTCGTCGCCCTGCTGGATCAGCGGCGTACCGCGCGAAAGGAACAGCGTGGCGAGCAGCGCCCGCACGTCGCGCTTGCGTGCGGCGATGATGTTGGGATCGTCCGTCTCGCCTTCGACGCCGCAATTCCACGACTGGTTGTTGTTGTGCCCGTCGCGATTGTCTTCGCCATTGGCCTCATTGTGCTTGTCGTTGTAGCTCACGAAGTCGCGGAGCGTGAAACCGTCATGCACGGCCAGCATATTCACGCCGTGGCTCGGCTTGCGACCGGCCACGTTGAACACCTCGGCCGATCCCGCCACCTTGCCGGCGAGTGCACCGATCTTGGCCGGCTCGCCCTTCCAGAAGGCCCGGATTTCGTCGCGATAGGTGTCGTTGTGCTCCTGGAATTCTTTCCCGAATTTACCGAGCGCATAGCCGCCCGGACCCGGATCCCAAGGTTCGGCAACAAGGATCGCCTTGCTCAGCACCGGATCGGCCTTGATCTTCTTGAGCATCTCGGCGTCAGGGTTGAACGCGGGATCGCGCCCCAGCACCGGAGCAAGGTCGAACCGGAAGCCGGAAACGCCCATCTCCTCGATCCAGTAACGCAGGCTTTCGATCACGAGACGCTGTACCGCCGGATGATCGCAACGAAGCGTGTTTCCGGTACCGGTATCGTTGATCAGGTGCTGCTTTCCATCCACCTCGACATAGCGATAGTAGGTGTGCGCATCGAGACCCATCATGCTGAGCATAGGGCCCTGCGCATCGCCTTCGCCGGTGTGGTTGTAGACGACGTCGAGGATCACCGAGATGCCGTTCTTGCGGTAAAGATCGGTCATCACCCGCAATTCCTGCGGACCCCGCGGGGCAAGGCGCGGATCGATGGCGAAATACGTCACCGGATTGTAGCCCCAGGCATTGGTCAGCCCCAGGGCTGGCAGGTGGCCTTCGTCGATCCAGGCGGCGGTCGGCATCAACTGCACGGTGTCGACACCGAGATACTTGAAGTGGTCGATCACGCGTTTGGTGGTCAGCGCCGCAATCGTTCCACGCAGAGGTCCCTGCACGCTCGGGTGGCGCATGGTGAACCCGCGCACATTGAGCTCGTAGAACAGGTTCGGCGCCTTTTTGCGCGGCAGGATGGTTTCAGTGCCTTCACCGACAACGATCGCCTTGGGCATCAGCGGCGCGGTGTCCACAGCCTCTTCGCGAGGCAGGCGCAAACGCGGCGAGCGCACGAACACCCGGTCCAGCCGGCGGGCATAGGGATCGACAAGCAGCTTGTTGGGATCGAAGAAATAGCCCTGGTCCGGATCGTAGCGGCCATCGGCCCGCAGGCCGTAGCGCGCACCCGCCCCGATGCCGGCGATCAGGCCGGCATGGATATTGTCTTCGTGCACATCCAGTTCGAACCGGTCGATTTCCTGGTCCTGCTCATCATAGAGCGAAACCCAGATCGCGCTGGCAGCTTCCGAATAGACCGCGAAATTGACCCCGTCGGGCGTGATCGTGGCACCGAGTTTGTCGATGGTCCCGGCGCCGGGAACGAGTTGCGGACCGGTCATTGCGGTGCGCTCAAGTGATGACACTGGGTTCGGTGCGGCCGGTTCGGGCTTTGATCCCAGCAAGGGATTCGGCGATCCCGATGAGGGGGGCAAGGGCATGCTGGGTATCGAGGTCGTGTTGTCCATCGGTGGGCTCATAGCGTTCGAGGTAGACCCGCAACGTGGCCCCTACGGTACCGGTTCCCGACAGCCTCAGCACAATCCGCGAACCGTCTGCAAACCCTATGCGCACGCCCTGCATGGAACTGGTCGAGCCATCCACCGGATCATGATAGGTAAAGTCATCGGCATAGGCGACCTCAAGCCCCTCAAGCACCTGTCCCGCCAGCGCTGGCAGCCGCCCGCGAAGATCCGTCATCAGCGCATTGGCGATGGCGCTGTCCACTTCTTCATAGTCGTGCCGCGTATAGTAGTTGCGCCCGTAGCTCGCCCAGTGCTCGCGCACGATCGCATCGACACCCTGCTTGCGCACCGCAAGGATGTTGAGCCAGAGCAGCACCGCCCATAACCCGTCCTTTTCGCGCACATGGTTGGAGCCGGTTCCGGCGCTTTCTTCGCCGCAGATCGTCACCCGGCCTGCATCGAGGAGGTTACCGAAAAACTTCCAGCCTGTTGGGGTCTCGTGCATCTCGATGCCGAGCTTTTCTGCCACCCTATCCGCCGCAGCGCTCGTCGGCATGGAGCGGGCGATGCCTGCGATACCATCCTTGTAGCCCGGCGCCAGATGCGCATTCGCAGCCAGCAGCGCCAATGAATCCGAAGGGGTAACGAACCGGTTCTTGCCGATGATCAGGTTGCGGTCCCCATCCCCGTCCGACGCCGCCCCGAAATCGGGTCCGTCCTCGGTCATCAGCAGGTCGTACATATCCTTGCAATAGACTAGATTGGGATCGGGATGACCGTCGTTGAACGATGGCGACGGCGTGCCGTTGATCACCGTACCCTTGGGCGCACCCAGCATGTCTTCGATTATCGTGTGCGCGTAGGGCCCCGTGACCGCATGCATGGCGTCGAACGTCATGCGGAAACCACTGGCGAACAGCGCGCGGATCGCCTCGAAATCGAACAGCTCCTCCATCAGGGCGGCATAGTCCTTGACCGGGTCGATCACCTCGACCGTCATGTCGCCAACCGTCTGCGTGCCGATTGTGCCAAGATCGATATCTGCGGTGTCGAGCGTCTTGTAGCTGTCGATCACCTTTGTTCGCGCAAAAACGGCATCGGTGATCTTTTCAGGTGCCGGGCCGCCATTGCCCACATTATACTTGATGCCGAAATCGCCTTCCGGGCCGCCCGGATTATGGCTGGCGGATAGGACCAGGCCCCCGAAAGCCTTGTACTTTCGAATGACGTTGCTGGCCGCCGGCGTCGAGAGAATACCGCCCTGCCCCACCATCACCTTGCCAAAGCCATTGGCTGCGGCGATGCGGATGGCCTTCTGAATGGCGACATCGTTGAAAAAGCGGCCGTCGCCCCCGATCACCAGGGTCTTTCCCGCAAAGCCTTCGAGACTGTCGAAAATCGACTGGACGAAGTTCTCGACATAATTGGCCTGCTGGAAGACCGGCACGCGCTTGCGCAAGCCCGATGTGCCCGGCTTCTGGTCGGTATATGGCGTAGTGTTAATGGTCTTGATCGTCATCGAGCTTCAGTCCTATCAGCGAGGCATAGAGCTGGGCGTAGCGGGCAGCGCTGGTTTCCCAGCTCACGTCCGATTTCATCCCGCGCCTCTGCATTTTCTTCCATGATTTCTCATCGGCATAGAGCGCCAGCGTGCGGCGGATGGCATTGGCCAGCCCATCCTGGCTCGGTGGGGCAAACTGCACCCCTGTTGCCACTTCCGCCTGCAGCGCTGCCACATTGGCGTCGATCACCGTGTCGTTGAGCCCGCCGACGCGGCTCACCAGCGGCACGCAGCCATAGCGCAGCGCATAAAGTTGGGTGAGGCCACACGGCTCGAACCGCGAGGGCACCACGATCACATCCGCCCCGCCCTGCAGCAAATGGCTGAGCTGTTCGTTGTAACCGGTCACAAGCCCCACGCGCCCCGGATGGGCGACGCTGGCCGCCCGGATCGCGTTTTCAAGCTCGGCTTCGCCTGAACCCAGAACCGCAAGCTGCGCGCCATGAGACACCAGTAGCTCGATACACCCGGCCAGGAGGTCGATGCCCTTTTGCCAGGTGAGGCGGCTGACCACGGCAAAAAGCGGACCATTGGACGGCTCGAGCCCGAATGCTTCCTGCACAGCCGCCTTGTTCAAGTTGCGGCTGCCGAGCGAATTGACCGAATAGGTGGAGCGCAGGCTCTGGTCCGTCGAGGGATTCCAGGCGTCCATGTCGATGCCGTTGAGCACGCCGAACACGGTTTCGCTGCGGTTGTTCAGCAGCCCATCGAGACCCATGCCGAAATCTGGTGTGCGGATTTCGGCGGCATAGGTGGGGGACACGGTCGTGACCACATCGGCGCACTCGACGCCCGACTTGAGATAGCCCACGCCCCCGTAATACTCGACGCCCTCGAGCGAAAACGCATGCGGCGGCAGACGCAATTGTCCGAAAATGTCGGAGCCGAACGTACCCTGGAACGCCATGTTGTGAACGGTCATCACTGTCTTCAGCGTCGAGGACGGACCGTATTTGACATAGGCGGGCACGAGCCCTGCCTGCCAGTCATGAGCATGGATGATATGAGGACGGTAGCCCTCGACCAGTCCCAGCCCCAGTTCCGAAGCCACCCAGGAGAGCGCCGCAAATCGCTTCCAGTTGTCCGGCCAGTCCCACCCCTCCGGGCCCACATATGGATTGCCCGGGCGATCATAAAGCGCGGGAGCATCGAGCATGATGATGTCGAGCCCGCCCGCGCGGCCCGCAAAGAGCCGCGCCTCAACCCCGAAGAGATCGGCAAAGTAGTAGACCTCGCGCGAGGGACCCATCTTGGCCTTGACGGCAGGATAGCCCGGCACCAGCGTGCGCATGGAGACGCCATTCTTGCTCAGCGCCGCCGGCAGGGCGCCGGCGACGTCGGCCAGCCCGCCCGTCTTGATCAGCGGATAGATTTCCGATGTGACGGAAAGAACCTCGATCATCGATCGGCCAGGTAACGATTGACCATGGGCTGGGTGATCAGCGTCACGCCATCCTCGGTGCGCCGGAACCACTTGTCGTCGAATTCGGGATCTTCCCCGACCACCAGTCCCTCGGGAATGGACACGCCACGATCGATGACGACCTTCTTGAGCCGCGCATTGCGCCCGATATCGCAATAGGGCAGCACCACAGCCTGATCGAGCACCGAGTAGGAATGAACACGCGAGCCTGTCGAGAGCAGCGTCTGCTGCAGGTGACCGCCCGAGATGATGCAATCCCCCGACACCAGCGAATTGACCGCCGAGCCGCGCCGCCCGTCGAAATCATGCACGAACTTGGCCGGCGGGGTAATTTCCGCATGGGTCCAGATCGGCCAGTCACGATCGTAGAGATCGAGCTGCGGCGTGATATCGGTCAGATCGATATTGGCTTTCCAATAGGCATCGACCGTACCCACATCGCGCCAATAGGAAACCGACTCGTTACTGGACCGGACGCAGGAGCGTGGAAAGCGATGCGCCCAGGCCGTGCCGTTCTTGACGATATAGGGGATGATATCCTTGCCGAAATCCCGGCTCGAGCCTTCCGTCGCCGCGTCCCGGCGCAGCTGTTCCATCAGGAACCGGGTCTCGAACACATAGATGCCCATCGAGGCAAGCGCCATGTCCGGCTTGTCCGGGATACCTGGCGGATCCTTGGGTTTTTCGACAAAATCGACGACGCGGTCGCGCCCGTCGACATGCATCACGCCAAAGCCCGTGGCTTCCATGCGCGGCACTTCGAGGCAGCCGATGGTTACATCGGCGCCCGTGTCCACATGCTGGCGCAGCATGATTTCGTAGTCCATCTTGTAGATATGGTCGCCGGCCAGCAGCACGATATAGCGCGCGCCGTAATCCTCGATGATGTCCATGTTCTGATAGACCGCATCGGCGGTCCCGGCATACCACATGTCTTCCTTCACCCGCTGGCTTGCGGGCAGCACATCGAAGCTTTCGTTGCGCTCGGTCCTGAGGAAGTTCCAGCCACGCTGCAGGTGGCGGATAAGACTGTGCGCCTGATATTGCGTTGCCACCGAAATGCGGCGAATGCCCGAATTTATGGCATTGCTCAGCGCAAAATCGATGATGCGCGACTTGCCGCCAAAGTAGACCGCCGGCTTGGCGCGCCGATCGGTCAATTCCATCAGCCGCGTTCCCCGGCCACCCGCCAGCACATAAGCCATGGCTTCGCGCGCCAGCGGAGACGGTACCCTGTAATCAGCCATTTACTTCCCTCCACTCGTGCCCGCCTGCCGCGGGACGTATTGCACCCAAAACCGGATCACTCCGGCTCATACTTCAGAAACAGTGTCGCAAGCGGCGGTAGATAAAGCTCGAGTTCCGCCGCCATGTGCCGGCCTTCCACCGGCTTGGCGATCACTGCACCCTGATTTCCCGTATTCCCGCCGGCATACCAGCCGGCATCGGTATTGATCCGTTCGACCCAGCGCCCTGCAATCGGCGCGGGCACTTTATAGTTGCTGCGTGGCACTGGCGTGAAGTTGGCGATCACCAGCACCGGATCGGCGCCCTTGCTCTTGCGCAGCCAGGCATAAACCGAATTGGCCTGGTCATTGCCGATCAGCCATTCGAAGCCGTCCGGCTCGCAATCGCGCTCGTAAAGCGCGGGCAAGCTGCGATAGGCCGCGTTGAGATCGGCGACCAGCCGTCGCATCCCTTCATGAGGCGCTGCATCGAGCAGCCACCAGTCAAGGCCACGCGCTTCCGACCACTCTTCGCGCTGCGCGAACTCCTGACCCATGAACAAGAGCTTCTTGCCCGGATGCCCCCACATGAAGGCGAGATAGGCGCGCAGATTGGCAAATTGCTGCCAGTCGTCGCCCGGCATTTTTTCCAGCAACGAACCCTTGCCGTGCACCACCTCGTCATGGCTGAGCGGCAGCACGAAATTTTCCGAGAAGGCGTAAACGAGACCAAAGGTCATGTCGCCGTGGTGGTAGCGCCGGTGCACCGCCTCCCGGCTCATGAACCGGAGCGTATCGTTCATGAAGCCCATGTTCCACTTGAACCCGAATCCGAGCCCGCCGGCATAGGTCGGGTGGCTTACCCCCGGCCATGATGTCGATTCCTCGGCGATCATGAAGGCGCCGGGAAACTGACGATAAACCTCGGCATTGACGCGCTGCAGGAAGGCCACGGCCTCGAGGTTTTCATTGCCGCCATGCTTGTTGGGCACCCATTGCCCCGGCTGGCGCGAGTAATCGAGATAAAGCATCGAAGCCACCGCATCGACGCGCAGGCCGTCGATATGGAACTGCTCGAACCAATAGAGCGCGCTATTGGTCAGGAAGGCCGAAACCTCCTTGCGCCCGAAATTATAGATCGCCGTATTCCAGTCCGGGTGGAAGCCCTGTCGCGGATCCGCGTGCTCGTAAAGCGCGGTGCCGTCGAAATGCGACAGCCCGAATTCGTCGGTCGGGAAATGCGCCGGCACCCAGTCCAGGATGACGCCGAGCCCGGCCTCGTGCGCCGCATTGACGAGCCGCGCAAATCCAGCGGGATCGCCGAACCGGGCCGTCGGCGCAAACAGGCCCGTCGGCTGATAGCCCCAGCTTGGATCGAACGGATGCTCGGACACCGGCATGAATTCGAGATGGGTGTATCCCATATCCGCGGCATAGGGCACGAGCTGCTCGGCCATCTGGTCATAGCTCATGAATGTGCCATCGGGCCGGCGCCGCCAGGACCCCAGATGCACTTCGTAGATAGACATGGGCGTGCGCCGCCAGTCCTTGGACGCGCGCTCTTCCATATAGGCCTGGTCGCTCCAGGTGAATGGCGTGGGGTCGGGAACGACCGAGGCATTGCGCGGGCGCAATTCCGATTGCCGTGCAAAGGGATCTGCCTTGAGCGGCAAGACCTGGCCATTGGCGGCCACGATCTCGTATTTGTAGATCGTTCCCGTCCCCAGAACCGGAATGAACACTTCCCAATAGCCGTTGCGATTGCGCATGGGATTGCGCCGGCCATCCCAATCGTTAAAGGGCCCAACCACGGAAACGCGCCTGGCATTGGGAGCCCAGACGGCAAAGTGCGTGCCGTGCACGCCCTCGAATTTCATCTCATGGGCGCCTAGCTTGTCGAAGAGCCGCAAGTGGCTGCCTTCGCCCATGAGGTAGTCGTCCATCGGACCGAGCACTGGCCCAAACGAATATGGATCGAGAACGTCCCACTCCCCGCCCGCATTTCGGGCACGGAGCCGGATCGGCTGCCGTTCTCTGGTCTTGATCGGTCCTTCGAAGAACCCGCCGCCATGCCGGGGGATCAGGTGTCCGAGTTCCTCGCCCGCCAGCGTATAGGCCGTCACGGTTTCGGCATGGGGAATAAAGGCACGCAGCACCCAGACCCCACTGACCTCATGCAAGCCTAAAACGCCGAAGGCATTGCCATGGCGCCCCGCGACAATATCTTCAACGTCGCGGCTTTCGGCCTGCCAAACTTCCCTAGTCACGCCTCACCCCCTGGTCCCGCGAGCACTCGGCCCGCGGTCGATAACGGAAGAGGCGACAATCGGTTCAGCCCACCGACGCCGTCGCCTCTTTTATTTGCTTCAGGCTGTCTGGACGCCCCAGATATCGGCCGCATATTGCCGGATCGTGCGATCGGACGAGAAGAAACCGACATTGGCCGTGTTGCGGATCGCCATGGCGTTCCAGCGCTTTCGGTTGGTCCAGAGTTTTTCCACCTCGACCTGGGCATCCCAATAGGCGTCGAAATCACGCGCCACCATGAACCAGTCATGGTCATAGAGCCCGCCGATCAGGTCCCGATACCGGTTGGGGTCATCCGGCGAAAACACGCCTGAAGCGATCGCCTCGAGCGCTTCGCGCAGACGCGGAGACTTGTCGATCGACGAGCGCGGCACTTCGCTGCGGCTCCGCTTTTCCGCCACTTCTTCGGTCGTCATGCCGAAGATGACGATGTTGTCGTCACCCACTTCCTTGTGCATCTCGACATTGGCGCCGTCCATGGTGCCGATGGTGATCGCACCATTGGCCATGAACTTCATGTTGCCCGTACCGGAAGCTTCCATGCCTGCGGTCGAGATCTGCTCGGAAAGATCGGCTGCCGGCACGATGGTTTCGGCAAGACTGACATTGTAGTTGGGCAGGAAGGCAACCTTGAGAAGGCCCCGCACCGCCGGATCGTGGTTCACGACCCGCGCCACGTCGTTGATCAGCTTGATGATCAGCTTGGCGTTCCAGTAGCTCGGCGCCGCTTTGCCGGCAAAGATCTTGACCCGCGGCACCCATGTGCGTTCGGGATGAGCGCGGATCTCGTCGTAAAGCGCCACGGCATGGATGATGTTGAGCAATTGCCGCTTGTATTCGTGGATGCGCTTGATCTGCACGTCAAACAGCGCGTCTGGAGAAACCGAGATATTGAGCCGGTCCTTGATGACCCGGACCAGCCGCTCCTTGTTGGCGTGCTTGACGGCAGCGAACTGCTTCTGAAAGCCCGGATCCTCGGCATGCGGCGCCAGGGCATGAAGCTTTTCGATATCGTCGAGAAAGTCGGTGCCGATCCGCTCGCTGATCAGTTTGGTCAGCGCCGGATTGCATTGCATCAGCCAGCGACGCGGCGTGATGCCGTTGGTCTTGTTGTTGATGCGCTCGGGATAAAGCTTGTGCAGGTCCGCAAAGACGGTCTGCTTCATCAGGTCCGTGTGGAGGGCGGAAACGCCGTTTATCGAGTGCGAACCGACAAAGGCGAGCTGCCCCATGCGTACCCGGCGTCCGCCATGCTCGTCGATCAGCGACACATTGGCGATCTGCTGATCGTTGAACCCGGCTTTTTCCCGGGCTTCCTTCAGAATGTCTGCATTGATCTGATAGACGATCTGCATGTGGCGCGGCAAAAGGCGCTCGAGCAGCGACACCGGCCAGCTTTCGAGCGCCTCGGGCAAGAGCGTATGATTGGTATAGCCGAACGTACCCTTGGTCAGGGTCCATGCATCGGCCCATTTGATCCCGTTTTCATCAACCAGGATACGCATCAGTTCGGCGACCGAGATTGCCGGATGGGTATCGTTGAGCTGGATCGCCACCTTGTCCGGCAGCGAGCTGAGATCGCCATATTGCTGCAGGTGCCGGCGGATGATGTCCTGGAGCGAGGCCGAGGAGAAGAAGAATTCCTGCCGCAGCCGCAGTTCCTGCCCTGCCGGAGTTGAATCGGCTGGGTAAAGAACCCGCGTAATCGCTTCTGCCTTCGCGCTTTCTTCCAGTGCGCCGATATGGTCCCCGGAGTTGAACTTGTCGAGCAGGATCGGGTCGATCGGCTGCGCACTCCAGAGCCGCAGCGTGTTGACGCGCGATCCGCGCCACCCCACGATCGGCGTGTCGTAGGCGACCGCCAGCAGATGCTCGTTCGGCCGCCATTCCTGCCGCACCTCGCCATCGGGATCGCTGATCGGCTCCACATGGCCGCCGAAACCGACCTCATAGGCGCTTTCACGGCGCTCGAACTCCCAGGGGTTGCCGTGAGCCAGCCAGTCCTCCGGCAGTTCGACCTGCCAGCCCTCGCTCATTTCCTGCCGGAAGAGGCCGTGCACATACCGGATTCCATAGCCATAGGCCGGAATCTTCAGCGACGACATGGATTCAAGAAAACACGCCGCCAGCCGGCCGAGACCGCCATTGCCGAGCGCCGCATCGGGTTCGAGATTGATCAGGTCCCCCAGATCGACATCGAGATTGCGAAGCGCCTGCTGCACGGGCTCCATCAGCCCCACATTGCTCATCGCATCGCGCATCAGGCGACCAATCAGGAACTCAAGGCTCAGATAGTAGACGCGCTTGTTCGAGGTTCGCCAGGTTTCCCGCGAACTCTCCATCCAGCGATCCATCACCCGGTCGCGCACCGCCAGGATCGTCGCGCGCAGCCAATCATGCGGGCGGGCAACAATGGGATCCTTGCCGACCGAATAGATCAGCCGTTCAAGGATTTCAGCCTGTATGGCTTCAACGGTGGTCGCACGCGGCTGGGGCGTAGGAGCATCGTAGACGATCGGTTTTTGCGGCATGTCGCAATCCAGTTTTCATGACGATGTTCCCCTCATAAGCCGTCACTGTTGCACTTAATCGGTGCCCGTGAAAGCCCTTTATAGAGGGAGTTCAGTTAGTTGCCTGCTACCACTGCCGAGCGGGCGACGGCGGATTCGGCCACGGTTTCTGGAACGTTGACGCCACTCTCGCGCGCCTGTTCCTGGGCATTGCTGATCAGCAGGCGGTCGAGATTGCGCCAGTCTTCGCCTCCCAGTTGCAGCTCGAAGCGCTGCTGGTCCCGGTTGCGAACACCCTCGATGACATCTGCAGCCTCTTGTTCGCTGGCGCCGAGCAGGTTGATCGCCGCACCACCGAACGCCACGGCCGACTCAAAGGTTTCCCTGTGCTGATATTCGACCCCGGCCTGCACCAGTTCGATCGCGTGCGAACGGTCATAGGCGCGCGCCATCACCCGGGCCAGGGGAAACTCGTCCCGCAGCAACTCGGCAATGCGCGTCGTCTGAACCTTGTCGTCGGTGCACACCAGGATCAGGTCCGCTGTTCCCGCGCCTGCCGCCCGCAGGATATCGAGCCGCGTGCCATCCCCATAATAGACCTTGAACCCGATCTGGGCCGCAGCCCGGATCATGTCGGTATCGTTGTCGATGATCGAGACCGAGTGGCGCATGGCAAGAAGCGGCTGGCTGGCGATCTGTCCGAAGCGCCCGAAGCCGATGATCAGCACGCGCCCGGTCAGGCCGTCCGCTGCCTCGACGCCGTCCATGGATTGCACGTGTCTGGGCATGAAATAGCGCATCCCAATCAAGGCAAAAGGCGTCAGCACCATCGAGATGATAACCGTTGCGGTGAAGATGGCATTGGTCGGCCCGTCGATGATCCCGGCCGAGACGGCGGTGGTATAAAGCACGAAGGCGAATTCACCACCCTGTCCCATCAGCACGGCGCGTTCCAGCGCCTCGCCATGGCTCGAGCGCAAGACGCGCGCGATCGCATAGATCGCGAACCCTTTGACAAGCATGAAGCACAGGACGCTGAGCGCGATGATCTGCCAGTTGCCGAGCACGATGCCGAGATCAAGCGACATGCCCACCGCCATGAAGAACAGCCCCAGAAGCAAGCCTCTGAACGGCTCGACATCGGCTTCGAGCTGGTGCTTGAAGGTCGAGGTCGACAGCAGCACACCGGCCAGAAACGCGCCCATGGCCATGGAAAGTCCGCTGACCTCGAACAGCAGCGCCGCCCCCAGCACCACGAACAGGGCCGCCGCCGTCATTACCTCCCGCACCTTGGCCGAAGCCAGCAGCGCAAAAAACGGGTTCATCACCCTGCGCCCCAGGATGATCAGCAGCAAAACCGCTCCGATTGCCGCCGCAAAACCGATCGTACGCGCCAGCATGGATTGATCTTCGCCCGTGGGCGCCAGAAGCGCCACCACAGCCAGCAGCGGCACGATCGCCAGATCCTCGAGCAGCAGCACTGAAACGATCTTCTGCCCGCTTTCGCTCGAAAGCTCGCCACGCTCCCCCAGGATCTGCATGACGATAGCCGTGGAGGTCAGCACAAATCCCATGCCGAACACGAATGCCACCACCGGCGCGAACCCGAGAAGAATTCCGATGCCGGTCAGGAGCACGCCGCATCCGCCGACCTGGAGCATCCCGAGCCCAAAAATCTGCTTGCGCAAGGCCCAGAGCCGGCTCGGCTCCATTTCGAGCCCGATGATAAACAGAAACATCACGACGCCGAGTTCGGCCAGATGCAGGATCGAGGCAGGATCAGCGATCAGCGCAAGCCCGGATGGGCCGAGCAACAGGCCCGCCGCAAGATAGCCGAGTACCGAGCCGAGCCCGAAGCGCTTGAACAGCGGCACGGCCACCACGCCGGCCGCCAGCATTGCGACCACGGGAACGAGGTCGATGGCTCCATGCGCTGCATCGGCTGCATGCGCCACAGCTTCGCCTGCCATGATTCTACTCCGGTCGCTCCGTTTAGGCGCGACAGTGTGGCGCGGGGGGAGATCCCGTCAAGCCACCCGGATGCATCGGTGCCCTGCGGATGCTGGATCAGGTTTTCGCTTCGATTCCGGTCGGCGCCGTGCCATCGGGCGGCTCGAGCCGCTCCTGCTTACGCTGCTCGTTGTCGTTGGTCTCTTCTTCGCGCTGTTCGCGGATGACCTGGGCAGCATTGGCCAGCAGTTCCTCGCGCTCGGTCATGTAGCGCGTGCGGCGCACCGGCCTTTTGGGCGCCACCGGCTTGCTCGGCAGCGTATGGGTCAGAACCGAAGTGGCGATCAGCAGCGTCGGGACCGCGACAAGTCCCCCTACCGGTCCCCAGGCCCAGAGCCAGAAGGTGATCGAGAGAAAGATGATAAACGGGTTGAGCGTCATCGTCCGGCCGATAAAATGAGGCGTGATGATCTGCCCCTCGACGAAGTTGACGCCCATGTAGCAAAGAGCCGGCAGAAGGATCTGCTGGATGTTGGTCTGCGTACCCAGTCCTACCGCGAGCAGGATCAGGATCATCGTGCCCTGCCCCACATAGGGGATATAGTTGAGCACGGCCGCCAGGGCACCCCAGAGGATCGGCGATGGCATGCCGATGATCCACATGATGAGCGTCACCGCGCATCCGACGCAGAGATTGATGAAGGTGATGGAAAGCAGAAACCGGCTCACCTTGTTTTCGACATCGCGAAATACATGCGCCGTGCGCCACCGCATGCGGCGCGTAACGCACAGCGACAGCACCGAAATGCGGATATGATCGCGCGTTGCCACAAAAAAGTAGAGGCTGGCGAGAAAGATCAGCATCTGCGCCAGCACAGCCGGCGCCAACAGCGCCACGCTCGCCATGGCGCCGCCATCCTCCACATTGACCCGCATCGCAGTGTCACCACCCCAGATATCGTTGAGCTGCGTCTGGAACTGAGAAAACGACTCGAGCGGCTCCTTGAGATTGGCGAGCTGGGCCTGCAGCTTCTCCCAGATCAGTGGCGCCCGCGCGACCCACTCGCTCAGCGGCAAGGCAAAGACCACGATGCCACCGGCTATAATGCCAAGGAGAAGCAAAACGACGATAGCGGCTGATAGCGCCGGCGGCACCCCGAACGACTCGACCCGATCCGCCACCGGCCCGAACATCAGCCCCACCACGATCGCCAGTGTCACCGGCGCGAGAAACACCTGCCCTGCCTGCAGCACGACAAGCAGCACCACACAGCCCATGGCCACGATGGCGAGCCGCGCCGCGTTGTTGAGGACGCGCTCGAACTGACTTTCGCTCATGGCTTCGGAGTGCGGCCGTATCGGCATGGCTTGAACTCACCAGTGGTGACTGCCGCATACAACGTTGCCTTAACCTTTATGTTCCGTCCGCAAACGCCCGGTCGACCGATGGCTTCGCGCCCGCTAAAGTCCGCCTGTTTTCAACCGGTTCGCCTCAGGATTACCCATGCCGCGCAAGATCATCATCGATACCGATCCGGGACAGGACGACGCCGTCGCCATTCTTCTGGCGCTCGCCTCGCCTGAAGATTTCGAGGTGATGGGCGTCGTCGCGGTCGCGGGCAATGTGGGCCTTCACCACAATGCCACCAACGCGCGCAAGGTGGTCGAGCTTGCCGGCCGCAAGGATGTGCCCGTTTATGCCGGTTGCGCCCGCCCCATGCGCCGAACTCTTGTCACAGCCGAACACGTCCATGGCGACACCGGGCTCAACGGACCCGACCTGCCCGCCCCCAGCTTCGAGTTGCAGCCCGAGCACGGCGTCGACTATCTCATTGAAACCTTCATGCAGGCCGACCCCGGCACCATCACGCTCTGCACCCTGGGCCCTCTGACCAATGTCGCCATGGCGCTCGTTAAGGAGCCGCGCATCGCCGAGCGGATTGCTGAAATCGTCATGATGGGCGGGGCCTATTTCGAAGTCGGCAACATCACGCCGGCTGCCGAGTTCAACATCTATGTCGATCCCGATGCCGCCGACATCGTGTTCCGCAGCGGCATCAAGCTTACCGTTCTGCCCCTCGACGTCACCCATCAGATGCAGGCGACGCCGGAGCGGCTTCAAGCCTTTCGCGCCATCGGCAACAAGGCCGGCCAGGCCGTCTATGAAATGCTCAGCTTCTCGCAGGGCTTCGATCTCGCCAAATACGGCTGGGCAGGTGCGCCGCTCCACGATCCCACCGTTATCGCCTACCTCATTGACCCAGGCCTGTTCGAGGGACGCCTGTGCAATGTCACCATCGAGACGGCAAGCGAGCTTACCATCGGCATGACCGTCACGGACTACTGGCACGTCACGGACCGGCCCCGGAACGCCACCTATATCCGGTCGGGCAATGCCGAAGGCTTCTATTGTCTTCTCACCGAAAGGATCGCGCGCCTGCCCTAGGGCGCGGAAGAGTCTAGTTGTTCCAAAGGTAGAACATCGTTCCGCACACGATGATGAAAACACCGATAGCGATCACGAGGCGCACCATGCCGCCTGATCCCATCGTGCCCATCACCGCCCTCTCCGCCGGGCCGGCCCCTTGATCGTCAAGGTTCGGCCGCTTGGCCGGATCGGTGAAATCGACATTGGGTCTGTCAGGATCGGCCATGGTGCGCGCCCTCGTCTTGCATCACTGGCCGACCAACGACACGAAGGGGCAATGGTTGCCCTTCAGCCCAGCACCACCTCACGCGTTATGGCGATGGCATCGAGAAAGGCGCGATCGTGGCTGATCACCAGCAGCGCCCCGTCGAAGGCCCGTAATCCTGCTTCCACCTGCTCGACGGCCTCGACATCGAGGTGATTGGTGGGCTCGTCCAGCACCAGCAGGATCGGCGGGGTCTTTCCACCCAGCGCACAGGCAAGTCCAGCCCGCAGCATCTCGCCCCCGCTCAGCGTCCCCACCCTTTGCAGAGCCGCGTCGGCCCGGAAGCTGAAGGCGGCCAGCAAGGCCCGGCAGTCATTCTCCGAGCTGTCGGGGTTGAGCCTGCGGAAATTGCCGAGGATGGTTTCGCTGCGGTCGAGCAGGCCAACCTGCTGGTCCAGCAATGCAAAGGGGCCACCTATATGCACCGCCCCGGCAAAAGGCTGCAATTGGCCGGTGAGCAACTTGAGCAGCGTTGTTTTCCCCGCGCCGTTCGGACCGGTCAGAGCCACGCGTTCCGGCCCGGTCATCTCGAACGCAAAATCGCGGATAATCGGCGCGTCCCGGTCGTAGCCACCGGTCAGTTCGCTCGCGCGCAGCACCACCTTTCCCGCCGGCAGATGGCTCGGCGCGAGCTTGACCGCAAAGGGCGTCAGCACCTCTATCTTTTCGCGGGCCGTGCGAGCCTGCTCCGCGGCAGCGCTGGCCTGCTTTTCGGCAAGCGTATCGAGGCCACCCGCCGTTTCCTCGGCTCGCCGCTTCAAGCCGCCTGCAACGATCTTGGGAATGTCGCCCCGCGCACCCTTGCGCCTGCCTCCAGCATCGCGCCGGGCCTGCTTTTCGCGTGCATCCTGCGCCTTGCGCGCCGCCTCCCGGATCTGGCGCTCGGCCACATCCCGATCATGCTCCGCTGCGGAAAGCTCGAGCGCCTTTCGCTCCCGATACTGCGTCCAGCCCCCGCCATAGCTCGTGGCACCCAGGCTCGTCAGCTCGACTATGGCATCAACCGTTTCGAGCAAGGCCCTGTCGTGACTCACGATTATCGCCGCCCCGCGCCACCGCGCCAGAAGGTCGGCCACACCGGCCCGACCTTCGGCATCGAGATTGTTTGTCGGTTCGTCGAGAATGATCAGGTCCGGCTCGGCAAAAATCAGCGCTGCCAGCGCCGCACGCGTCCGTTGTCCGCCAGAAAGCGTCAGGAGGCGGGTCTTGTCGGTCACCGCAAGGCCGAGTTGGCCGAGCGCTTCCTCAAGCCGCGCCTCGAGCGTCCAGTCAGCTGCACTCAGCTCATCGAGCGTGGCTTCTCCTCGCCCCGCCCGCTCGAGCAGGTCGATCCCCTCGCGAACCCCGAAGAGGTCGGCAATGGTGTCCTCCGGCCCCGGCTGAACCTCCTGGCGCAACACGCCGATGCGCCCCGTGCCGGAAACGGTGCCGCTCGTGGGCGTCAGCTCGCCGGCAATCAGCCGCAGCAGCGTCGTCTTGCCCACGCCATTGCGCCCCACAAGGCCGGTGCGCCCAGGACCGAATGTCAGGTCGAGATTGGAGAAGAGTGTCTGGCCGTCAGGGCCGGCGAAGGAAAGACGCGAAATCGTTACGGATACGGGCATGGAACAAGGTTTCTCCAAGGGCAAGGCAGGTCGGCATTGCGTTGGAGAGACGTTCCATCAGGCACCATCCGGTCGAGTTGCGATCTCATAAGTGTAGCGCGCCCACTGCTGGCGTCAACCGCCACTGGTCAAGTCCGGTCGCCAGCGCTAGTGTCCGGCTCTCGCTGCGCCGGACTGCCTCCATGGATCTTCTCACCCTCGCCACCTTTACCCTTGCCTATGCCATCGCCGTGCTCGTGCCCGGTCCGGGTGTCGCCGCCGTGGTTGCTCGCGCCCTCGGTGGCGGGTTCAAGGGCGCCTTTCCCATGGTGCTGGGTATTCTCGCCGGCGATCTTGTTTATTTCGTCTTCGCCGTTTTCGGCCTTGCCGCCATCGCGACGCTCTTCTGGCCGGTCTTTGTCGTCGTCCGCTGGGCCGGCGCTGCCTATCTTCTCTACATCGCCTGGAAATTCTGGACCGCCAAACCCGGCACCGAGCAGATGAAACCTCGCAACGAGAACGCCTGGAAGACCTTTCTCGCCGGTTTCTCCCTCACCATGGGCAATCCCAAGACCATCGTCTTCTACCTTGCGATCCTGCCCACGGTCATTCCGCTGCACCAGATGACCCCGCTCGCCTTTGTCGAACTCACCGCTATCGTGGTGGTCGTCCTGTTGCTGATCGGCTGCGGTTATGCCTGGCTCGCCTCGGCCGCCCGCGAGATGTTCCGCAGCCAAAAGGCGCTGGGGCGGCTCAACAAGACCGCAGGCGCCATGATGGCCACGGCCGCCGGCCTTGTCGTTCTCCAGCACTGATTAAGCAGCCGCTAACCCTCCTTTGCCATTGTGCGGTTATGGCAAAGATCGGCTCTTCCCAAGGTTCAGCTTGGCAAAACATGCAAACCTGGCGCGCCCGCCGCAAGGCAGCCTTCGAGCGCACCCAGAATTTCGCCGCCACCGCCAACGCCCTCAACTCGATCAAGACCCAGGAATCGATCGGCAAGGGCAACGTCGTCTCCCGCGTCGCCATGCAGCGCCTGTCCAAAAAAGCCTGATCCGATCTGGGGAAAATGGTGCGCCCACCAGGACTCGAACCTGGAACCAGACCGTTATGAGCGGTCGGCTCTAACCATTGAGCTATAGGCGCATCGCTTGCCTCTTAGCAGGGTCGCAGCGGCTGTCAAAGGGGTCTGGGTGCTTTGCCCTGCCATCTCGCCACCCTACCCCAATATTTTGCACCTGGAGAAACGGTCCGCCCGCCCGCACGTTTGAGAGTCGCGCCGGGCTCCAAGACCCGCTATGCAGTGCCAGCCCAGCTGATCGGACAAAGAGTAAGTGACCGGAACGACCAACCCTATCTGCCCCGCAGCCGCCGAAATCCGGAACACAGACTGGTCGGACACTCCCCTGGGCAGCATGGACAGCTGGCCCCCGGCGCTGAGCACCATGGTCTCCTTCATGCTCGATGCCAATGTTCCGGTCTGGCTCGCCTGGGGTCCCGAGCTCACTTTTCTCTTCAACGATGCCTACCGTCCCCTTCTCGGCGACAAGCCGCACGCCCTTGGCAAGCCGCTCAAATCTGTCTGGGGCGAGATCTGGGACGTTGTCGGCCCGCTGATCGAGCAGACCCTTGCCGGCGAGAGCGTCTATATCGAAAACGCTCTGCTGCGGGTCGAGCGCGGCCACGGCGTTGAAGATGCCTGGTTCAGCTTCTCCTATACGCCTCTCCGCCAGGATGGCGCCATCGCCGGCCTGATCTGCTCGGTCTGGGAAACCACCGGGCAGGTTCTGGCCCGTCAGGCACAGGACTTTCTCAGCCAGCTCGAGGAGGAACTGCGCGTCCTCAGCGATTCCGCCGAGATCATCCAGCTGTCCCAACGCCGGCTCGGCGAACATCTCAAGGCCAATCGCGTCGGCTATGGCTCGGTCGATGTGACCGAACGCTTCTTCATCACCGACAACAACTGGACCGATGGCCAGGTCGACAACTTCAACGGCACGCACGATCTTGCCGCCTTTGGTCCCGAAATCCATGGCGCTCTCAAGCGTGGCGAGCCACTCACCGTTGATGATGTCAATGCTGACCCCCGGATAGAAGAAGGCGGTCAGGCCGCTTTCGCCTATCTCCAGACCCGCGCTGCCTTGACCGCCAGCCTCGTCAAAAACGGTCGCATGATCGCCGCCTTCTATGTTCACTGCCGTGACAGCCGCAAATGGACGTCAGCCGATACCCACCTCGTCCAGGACGTTGCCGAACGCACCTGGTCGGCTCTTGAACGCGCACAGGCGCAACATGCGCTCGAACGGGCCAATCGCGAACTTGCGCAGCGTGTTGAGATAACGACCCGCGACCATGACCGCCTCTGGCGGATTTCGCAGGAACTGATGCTGGTGGCTGACCACTCCGGCCGGATCACATCGGTCAACCCATCAGCCCGACGCATTCTCGGGCTTGAACCGGATGCCATGGCCGGGCGTCTGCTCACCGATTTCATCCACCCCGACGATATCGACTCCACCGGGCAGGAGATTGAAAAACTCGCCCAGGGGCACACCACCCTCGCCTTCGAAAACCGCTACCGGCATGCCGATGGCAGCTATCGCACCCTCAACTGGACTGCCGTACCATTCGAAGCGCACATCCATGCGGTAGGCCGCGACGTCACGGCCGAGCGTGAGGCGAACAAGGCTTTGCGCGATACCGAGGATGCGCTGCGCCAGGCTCAGAAGATGGAAGCCGTAGGTCAGCTCACCGGCGGCATTGCGCATGATTTCAACAACATCATCGCCGGCATCGTCGGCAGTCTCGAACTGATGTCGATCCGCCTTGGCCAGGGCCGCTTCAACGAGATCGAACGCTATCTCACCGGCGCATCCGGCGCGGCCAAGCGTGCGGCGAGCCTCACCCAGCGCCTCCTCGCCTTCTCGCGCCGCCAGACGCTTGAGCCCAAGCCCACAAGGCTCACCAATCTGATCGGCGGCATGCTCGAATTGGTGCAGCGCAGCGTCGGCCCCGAGATCGACGTGCGTACGGTGGCGACCGACCAGGTCTGGACCACCTTCATCGATGCAGGACAGCTGGAAAACGCGCTGCTCAATCTCTGCATCAATGCGCGCGACGCCATGCCGACCGGTGGCACGATAACCATCGAGACTGCCAATGTCGGAATGGGGCGTGAAGAGGCCGCCCGCAAAGGCCTGACATCGGGCGAATATGTGTCGCTCTGCGTCAGCGACACGGGCGTCGGCATGGCGCCCGAAGTGCTCGAGCGCGCCTTCGAGCCCTTCTATACCACCAAGCCCATCGGCCAGGGCACGGGGTTGGGCCTGTCCATGGTTTACGGATTTGCCGGCCAGTCGGGGGGCGCTGTCCGTATCCAGTCGGATCTGGGCAAGGGTACTACGGTCTGTCTTTACCTGCCGCGCTATGCCGGACCGGATATTCCCGAGGATACCGCGCCGCAAGAGACCGAACTGCCGCTCGCCAAGGGCAAGGAAACCGTTCTTGTCGTCGACGACGAACCGCTCGTACGCATGATTGCCGTCGAGGCGCTTGAGGAGCAAGGCTATACGGTCCTCGAAGCCGACGATGGCGCCACCGCGCTGAGGGTTCTCGAAATGGACCGGACCATCGATATCCTTGTCACCGATGTGGGCCTTCCTGGCGGCATCAATGGCCGCCAGGTGGCAGAAGCCGCTCTCGTCAAGCGCCCGGATCTCAAGGTCCTTTTCATCACCGGCTATGCCGAGAACGCCGTCCTCAACCACGGCCATCTCGCCCGCGGCATGCAGGTGCTGACTAAACCCTTCCAGATGGAAGCCCTCATCGAGCGCGTCAGCGACCTGATAGCACTCAAATAATTCACCCGCGCAACCTGCGCGATTTTTCCCTGGATGTCTTATGGGACGCCGGAGTCTGTGGCAAAATCGAGCCGCGGCCAGAAGGACCACAGCCATGCCGGAACACCAACCCAAACTGGTTTTCAGCTTCGAGGTGATCGAACGCTTCGCCCGTGCCTGGGCCAGCATCGATGGCCGGCTCGACGATTTCGAACGGGAGCGGGACAAGGCTCTGCCCCCCTCCCCGGAAGATTGGGACAGCGAAAACTGGACGGGTCACTATCTCGGCTACATGGCCGAAGCGCGTGATTTGCTCACGCGCGCCGGCTGCTATGTCTCCACCGAGCCGTTCCCCATCGATGTCGAAACGATTGAGCCCAGCCCGACCCTTCAGATCTTGGCCCAGATCGCAGCCCAGTCGGTCTTGCTGATCGCGACGAACCCGAACTCGTCCGCCTGGGGTGCTGCGCTCTGCCGGTTTTCCTCGCTGAAGGCGAAGGCAAGCAGCAGATCGGCCTGGTTGGTGCTTCCGCTCGACAGTTTCTGCGTCCAGTAGTTCAGACCCTCGGCCTCTCCTTCGCGATCAAGGATATTGCGGTAGAGCACACCCACATAGTCGGCAGCAGCCATGTTATCCGAGGTACCGAACCGGTGCTCGAATTCGTCGCTGTCAAGGAAGGACAGGGCGACCTCCCGCAGGTCGGCCTGAGAATGAACCTTGTCGGTCCAGTAGGCGAGGCCTGGTGCATCCGCGCTGCGCCCGAAGCCGGCCTGATAAAGCAGCGCCACGTCGTCGCCGAAGCCACCATCTGCGGCCGAGGCCGGCACGCTGCCGTCGAGCGCAAAAATGCCGTCACGGAGCGCCAGGATCTCGACACCGGACATCTTCACCGAACCACCAGCATAGACGATGTTCATCACACCATCGACAGAGGCGGTTATGGTCAGCGCGTCGCGATTGAAGTCGAGCACAACCGTATCGGTGCCGCCGCCGCCGCGCACTTCATTGTGCCCGAGACCGGGCACGAACAGATCATTGCCATTCCCACCCACGAGCACGTCATTTCCTCCCGTGCTGACCTTGGGCAGGTCGACCGCGATGACCTCCGACTGGCGCAGCCCCACAATCGAGAATTCGTTGCCCACGCCATCGCCGATGAGGATATTCTGCCCGCCGACACCGTAGATCGTGTCGTTGCCGGCGCCACCGACCAGCACATTGCCTGCCACATTGCCGGTGATCCGGTCATCGCCCGTCCCGCCAATGGCATTTTCGATCAGCCTGGCCGGATTACCTTCAAAGAGGTAGGCCACGGCGACATTGCCCGGAGCCATCTGCCCGTTGCCCAGATTGGCGCGCTGATTGTTGTTGAAATTGGTCCAGCCGCCGGGCGTCAGGTCGATGGTCAGCGCCGTCGAATAGTTGGAAAGGTCGAACGTATCGACGCCGCCACCATCCCAGATCGTTTCGAAGACTTTATTGCCGCCCGGGGCGCCCTGTCCGACGCCGTTGATGAACTTTTCGCCCGTCGAGGTGCTCCAGCGATAAACCGTGTCACCCGACCGCGTCTCGTAGTTGGCACCATAGAGGTACTGCATCGCCGCGATATCGCGCGCCATGGGCGACTGGGCATAGCCGAATGTTTCGTTGGTGTAGCCCGTAGTTACAGCCTGCCCCTCAAAGGAGCGATAGCTCATGACGGTATGGGCCATAGCGTCGTTAGCTGTCACCGGTGCATTGCTAGCTGCCCCACCCGCTCCCTGCCCATGCAATGCGCCAGCGCAGCAAGGACACAGCGCATCTTCGACACCACCTGCGATTTCGCCGTTCCCGGAAACCGTAATCTTTTCATGCGGATGCCGCAGGCCGAGCGCGTGACCGATCTCATGCATGATGGTGAAATAGGCGTAGTTACCCAGATCTGGCGAAGCGAGGTATCGCGTCCCGAGCCAGACGTCCCCGCCATGTCCGAGGAAGAAGGCAGATAGGCCCAGGCCGTTGCCGGGCTCGATGAAACCGCGACGCGCAACTCGGCGTCAGGACTGGAGGAAAGCTCGATGTTCAGGTTGGAGACCTCGCTCCACTTCTTCATGGCTTGGATGGTCGCATCGCGCTGCAGCGCGTTCACCGGTGCAAACGTCTTTGCTTCGCCACTGCCATAGGTATTGCCATACACAGCGGCTGACTGACTGAAGCTGAACCGAACCGTATCAAGGTTCCATTTGGACGCTGCAAGAACGCATCGATATTGCTGCCGCCAGAAGAGTAAACCCGAGTAGTCGCTGCCATTTCCAACCCCGCCCCAATGGAGTGCCGTGTTGGAAACTGTCTTAGAGATCAGGGTTTTAGGCCCCTTTTGGAAAAATGCTGGCATTTGCAGCATCGGTTTATCGCTTCGTTAGCCATGTCTGGCCGGGCACATTGAGAATGCTCAAAATTTTCCCCGCAACCGTCCGCATAAAAGATTCACCTTGATACAAAAGCGATCGTTTTTTCGCGGCGGGGCGGCACTCGCTGCAGCCCAGAAACCCCTTCCCGCCTGCCCCTTCTTGCCCTAGGACAATCGGGGAGGAACGGGGCGATCATGCGCGAAGGCGACATCATTCACGGCTTGGCACGGGGGCTTTCGGTCATCGAGTGCTTCGACGAGCAGCATGCACGCATGTCGATCACCGAGGTTGCCGAAAGGACGGGCCTCGAGCGCGCCACGGCCCGGCGGTGTCTCTTGACCCTCGTTCACCTCGGCTACGCTACCTATGACGGCAAGTTCTTTGCCCTCACCCCGCGTGTGCTCAATCTCGGCCACTTCTATCTTGCCGCCAACACGCTGCCGGGCATGATTCAGCCCTTCCTCGAAGAGCTGTCGACCGCCACCAACGAGAGCACATCGGCCGCGGTCCTAGATGGCACCGACATCCTCTATGTCGCCCGCGCCTCCAATCGCCGCGTCATGTCGATCAATCTCAATCCGGGCGCGCGGCTTCCCGCTTACTGCACCTCGATGGGCCGAATCCTGCTCGCTGCGCTCCCTGCCGAAGAAGCCCAGGCCATTCTCGATCGCTCCGAGCTGATCGCCTATACCGCCCGCACCAAGGCGGACCTGCCCACCATCACGACAGAGCTCGCCGTGGTCGCGGCCCAGGGCTTTGCGGTGATCGATCAGGAGCTGGAGCTTGGCCTCTGTTCCATCGCTGTCCCGCTCTACAATGCGTCCGGCCGCGTGGTCGCTGCCATCAATATCGGCGCCCAGACGGCTCGCGCCTCCACATCGCGTATGATCGCGAGTTTCCTGCCGCTCATGCGCAAGATCCAGTCGGACCTGCGCCCCCTTCTGCGCTAAGCGTCGGCCTGCTGTCACAAACCTCGTCTAGTCTGCGCCCGCTAGCCCGCCTCCAGGTAGTTCCCATGGAGTCACAAAGCGCGTCACATTCCGCGCTTCCGCAGGGCACCTCCTACACAAAATCCAACAACAACAACGGTTTGCACTGTCACAAACCAGTCACTGAACTGCAATAAAACCGTTGCCGGGCGCCAATATGGTCTGCCGCGTCACAAGGCGGCCCCAAGCAGTGGCTGGCCATTTGAGAACCGAATTCCGAAAGGGACTTTCATGAAGACCGCAATCTACGCCAGCGCCGCCGTCGTCGCGCTCGCCGCCTTCGGCACCACCGGTGCTTTCGCCCAGTCGCGCGACACCATCCAGATCGCCGGCTCCTCGACGGTCCTCCCCTTCGCGTCTATCGTCGCTGAAGAGTTCGGCGCCACCTTCCCCGAGTTCAACACCCCGGTCGTGGGTTCGGGCGGCACCGGCGGCGGCTTCCGTCAGTTCTGCGAAGGCGTTGGTGAAAACACCATCGACATCGCCAATGCCTCGCGCCCGATGCGCGACAGCGAGCGTGAAGCTTGCGCCGCCAATGGCGTCAGCGACATCCGCGAAATCCAGTTCGGCTTCGACGGCATCGTCTTCGCCTCCTCTGCCAATGGTCCCGATTTCGCCCTGACCCCGGTTCAGGTCTTCAAGGCAATCGCTGCCAAGGTTCCCGTTGATGGCGAACTCGTCGACAATCCCTACACCACTTGGGACCAGGTCGACTCCTCGCTGCCGAACCAGCCGATCGCGCTCGCGATCCCCGGCTCCAACCACGGCACCCGCGAAGTGTTCCAGGAACGCGTCGTGACCCCCGGCGCCGAAGCTGCCGAACTGCCCGAAGGCCTGTCCGACGAAGAGATCGAAGCCGTCGAAACCACCTTCCGTCAGGACGTGGTCGTCGAAATCGCTGGTGATTACACCGAGACCCTGGCTCGCCTGACCTCGGACCCGAACACTGTTGGCGTTTTCGGTCTCTCCTTCTACGACCAGAACCGCGACACCCTCAAGGTTGCGACCGTTGACGGCGTCACCCCCTCGCTCGAAACCGTCGCCGCTGGCGAATACCCGGTCTCGCGTCCGCTCTTCTTCTACGTCAAGGGCGAGCACATCGGCGTCATCCCTGGTCTCGCCGAATTCACCGAATACTTCCTCTCCGAAGGCATGTCGGGCATGGGCGGCACGCTTGAATCGGCCGGTCTGATCCCGCAGCCGGCAGAAACCACTGCCGAAGTCCTGGCCGCCTTCCAGGGCCAGTAATCGAGCCATCCTCGGGCCGCTGTCAGCAATGACGGCGGCCCATCCCCTTCCGGGCCGCCTCAGGAAAGCCTCCTCAAGTGAACACCTTGATCGTCGCTGCATTGCTTCTCGTTCTGCTGGGGCTGGCCTATCAGCTCGGCTGGTCCAAGAGCCGCAACCTCGCCACCGCCAATGGTGCGCGCGTTCATTCCCGCTCCCAGTATCACGGCTCCCTGGCCGTTCTCTGGACCATGCTGCCCGCTCTTTTGGTGCTTGCGGTCTGGGCTTTCTTTTCCCCCGGCGTCCAGCACTGGTATGCCGTTTCCCAAATTCCCACCGACATTCTCACCTCGCTCAATCAGACCCAGCTCAACCAGCAGCTTCAGCGCCTCAACGATCTGGCCTCGGGCTATGGCGTTACTGGCGAACTGCAGCCCTTTGAGCAGGCCGCGGGTGAAAATATCGGCCGCTTCCAGCTGCTGAGCTTTCTGATCATGCTCGCCGCTGCCGCAGGCCTGGGCGTCCTCGGGCTCATGCTGGCGCAGCGCCGCATCACCCCGCGCCTGCGCGCCCGTACCGAAGTCGAGCGCGCCATTTCGCTGCTGCTGATCGCCTGTTCCGCCGTCGCCATTCTCACCACCGTGGGCATCGTCGCTTCCCTCGTCACCGAGGCGCTGCGCTTTTTCAGCTTCATCAATCCGCTCGATTTCTTCTTCGGCACTGTCTGGGCGCCGCGCTTCTCCTCGACCGGCGCCGGCGATGCGGGCCAATATGGGCTCCTGCCGCTGTTGACCGGTACCCTGATGATCTCCGGCATCGCCATGCTGGTGGCCGTGCCCGTTGGGCTGATGGCTGCCATCTACCTCAACCAGTATGCGCACCGCTCGGTCCGCGCCGTGGTCAAGCCGATCATCGAGATTCTGGCTGGCATCCCCACCATCGTCTACGGCTTTTTCGCCCTCGTCACCGTCGGCCCCTTCCTTCGTGATTTCGGCAATGCCATCGGGCTCTCGATCAGCGCCACCAGCGCCCTGACCGCCGGCCTCGTCATGGGCGTGATGATCATCCCGTTCATCTCTTCGCTCTCCGATGACATTCTCAATCAAGTGCCCCGCAGCCTGCGCGACGGCGCTTATGGCCTGGGAGCCACCCAGTCCGAAACCATCCGCAACGTGCTGCTGCCTGCAGCCCTCCCCGGCATCGTCGGCGCCTTCCTTCTCGCCGTCAGCCGCGCCATCGGCGAAACCATGATCGTGGTTCTTGCCGCCGGCAATGCGCCGATCCTGCGCGGCAATCCGCTCGAGCCGGTCTCCACCATCACCGTGTCGATCGTCAACCAGCTCACCGGCGACACTGATTTCACCGGTCCCCAGTCCCTGGTCGCCTTCGCCCTTGGCCTGACGCTCTTCATTATGACGCTGTGCCTCAACGTCGTCGCCCTCTACATTGTCCGCCGCTTCCGGGAGCAGTATGAATGACCAGCACCACCCTCGATACGGCTGCTGAACGGCGCAAGCTGGTGCGCGCGGGCCTCTCCCGCCGCCATGTCGGCGAAAAGATGTTCCGCTTCTTCGGCGTGGTTGCCATCGTCCTGGCGCTCGGCTTCGTGGCGATCCTCTTCGCCGATGTGCTGCGCAAGGGCATCCCGGCTTTCACCCAGTCCAACATCCACCTGTCGGTCACCTTCGATCCCGAAGCGCTCAATGTCGATCCGGCTCCCGTGCGCGAGCCCGGTCAGTCCGACGCAGCCTTCAATGCCGCAAATCTTGCCTGGCAGCGCCAGGTGGCCATGCTCAACTGGAACACGGTCATCGAGGCGGCTCTGCGCAACGCTGCGCCGCAAGGCTTCGATATCGACAGCCGCCAGATCCTGTCCATCGTGGAAACCGATGCACGCCACCGCGTTCGCGAAGTTTTTGTGAGAGATCCCAGCCTTCTCGGGCAGACGGTCGAGGTCGATCTGCTCGCCTCCGCCAATGCCGACAACTGGGTCAAGGGCAATATCAATCGCGATCTCAGCGACACCCAGCAGCAGCTCTCGGCGCCCGCCCGTGCCCTTATCGACACATTCGAGGAAAACGGCACGATCCGTCAGGGCTTTGCCTGGTCGCTCCTGAGCAATGTCGATAGCCGCTCCGCCCCTGCCTCTGCCGGTCTTCTCGGCGCACTCATGGGCTCCTTGTGGATGATGCTGATCGTGGTCGTCCTCGCCGTTCCCATCGGGGTCGGCAGCGCCATCTATCTCGAGGAATTTGCCCCAAAATCCCGTCTGACCGATCTCATCGAGGTCAACATCAACAACCTGGCCGCCGTGCCCTCCATCGTCTTCGGTCTCCTCGGTGCAGCGGTTTTCATCAACTGGTTCCGCCTGCCGCTGTCCGCGCCACTTGCCGGTGGTCTGGTGCTGACCCTGATGACGCTGCCCACCATCATCATCGCCACCCGCGCCGCTCTCAAGGGCGTCTCACCGGCCCTGCGCCAGGCGGCCCTCGGCATGGGTGCCTCGCGTACGCAGATGGTGTTCCATCACGTCCTGCCGGTCACCTTCCCCTCGATCCTGACCGCCACCATCATCGGTGTGGCCCAGGCTCTGGGCGAAACCGCCCCGCTGCTCCTGATCGGCATGAACGCCTTCGTCGCGGCCGTTCCGGGCACCCCGGTCGAGCAGGCCACCGCCCTCCCCGTCCAGATCTATCTCTGGCAGGGCAATGAAAACCGCAACTTCTTCGAAGCCCGCACCTCGGCTGCCATCCTTGTGCTGCTCGGCTTCATGATCACCCTGAACGCTATCGCGATCTTCCTGCGCTCGCGCCTCGAAAAGCGCGCATAAGAGGAGTAGGACCAAATGGATATGCTTGCCGGCAAAGTGAAAACGACTCAGCAGACTGTGAACACGGCCATGAACCCGACTGACGCGCTCGAACGCCCCATTCGCCTCACCGCTCAGGACGTCACCGTCCACTATGGCGCCAAGCAGGCCCTGCATGGGATTTCGATCGACATTCCCGATCGCGCCGTCACCTCCTTCATCGGACCTTCGGGCTGCGGCAAGTCGACCTTTCTGCGCTGCATCAACCGTATGAACGACACGATCGAAGGCGCCAAGGTCGGCGGCACGATCAAGCTCGACGGCGAAGACATCTATGCGGCCGACCTGGACGTGGTTGAGCTGCGCGCCCGCATCGGCATGGTCTTCCAGAAGCCCAATCCCTTTCCCAAGTCGATCTACGACAACGTCGCTTATGGCCCGCGTATCCACGGCCTCGCCCGCTCCAAGAGCGATCTTGACGAAATCGTCGTCTCGTCGCTGCGCAAGGCAGGCCTGTTCGAAGAAGTGAAGGATCGTCTCAACGAGCCCGGTACGGGCCTGTCCGGTGGTCAGCAGCAGCGCCTCTGCATTGCCCGCGCCATTGCCGTCGGTCCCGAAGTGATCCTGATGGACGAGCCCTGCTCGGCCCTTGACCCGATCGCCACCGCCATCATCGAAGAGCTGGTCGACGAACTGCGTGAAAACTACACCATCGTCATCGTAACGCACTCGATGCAGCAGGCCGCCCGCGTTTCCCAGCGCACCGCCTTCTTCCACCTCGGAAACCTGATCGAGCAGGGCAACACCGAAGACATCTTCACCAATCCGGTGAACAAGCAGACCCAGGACTACATCATGGGCCGCATCGGCTGATCGCGGACAGAGGAACACGAAAATGCCCGGTACCGCTTCGGACCACATCGTCTCGTCCTTTACCGACGAACTCAACAGCCTCGCCCAGGCCATTGCCGAGATGGGCGGTCAGGTCGAAGTCGCCATCGAGAACGGCACCAAGGCCCTTCTCAAGCTCGACCGCGAGCTGGCCGATCTCACCATCATCGCCGATCAGCGCGTCGACGACATGCAGCGCCGGATCGACGACATGTGCGTCTCGATCATCGCCCGCCGCCAGCCCATGGCCAGCGACCTGCGCTCGATCGTCACCGCCATTCACGTCGCCAACGATCTCGAACGTGTCGGCGACATGGCCAAGCAGCTTGCTCGCCGCTCGCTCAAGCTCGAAGGCATCAACCTTCAGCCGACCTTTTACAACGGCGTCAAAAACATGACCGCCCTGGTTCTGCGTCAGCTCAAGGACGCGCTCGACGCCTATGCCAATCGCGACGCCGCCGCCTCCGTGGAAGTGTGCAATCGCGATGACGAAGTCGACGCCATGCACACCTCGCTCTTCCGCGAGCTTCTGACCTACATGCTCGAAGATCCGCGCAACATCACCACCTGCACCCATCTCCTGTTCTGCGCCAAGAACCTTGAGCGCATCGGCGACCACGCGACCAACATCGCCGAACGCGCCTACTACCTCCAGACCGGCAAGCAGCTCACCGCCGACGTACAAGACCTGCACCGGACCCAGATCAAGGCCTAGCCCTTTCTTCTCCTCCCCCTCCCTGAGGGGGAGGCCGGGTGGGGGCCTCACCACAAAATCAGCATCCCGGCGACCTTGCGGATCGCCGATCGATGGAGCACGCCTATGCCCGCGACCATTCTCGTTGTCGAAGACGAGGGCGATATCGCCATTCTCCTGCGCTACAACCTTGAAGCCGAAGGCTTCCGCGTCGTCACTGCCGAAACGGGCGACGAAGCCCAGCTCGCCATTCAGGACAAGCTGCCCGACCTGATCCTGCTTGACTGGATGCTGCCCGAAATTTCGGGCATCGAACTCTGCCGGCGCCTTCGCGCGCGCGATGAAACCTCGCGCATCCCCATCATCATGCTCACCGCCCGCGGCGAAGAAGAAGAGCGCGTCCGCGGCCTGTCGACCGGCGCCGACGACTATGTGGTAAAGCCCTTCTCGGTGCCCGAACTCGTTGCGCGCATTCATGCCCTCCTCCGCCGCGCCAATCCCAATCTCGTCACCGCCGCCCTCAAGGTCGGCGATCTCGAGCTTGACCGCACCACCCATCGCGTGCGCCGCTCCACCCGCGACGTGCATCTCGGCCCCACCGAATACCGCTTGCTCGAATATCTCATGCGCCACCCCGGCCGCGTTTATTCACGCGAGCAGCTCCTTGATGGCGTCTGGGGCAATGACGTCTATGTGGACGAGCGTACGGTCGACGTCCACATCGGCCGCCTCCGCCGCGCCATCAATCGCGGCCGCGAGAGTGACCCCATCCGCACCGTCCGCGGCGCCGGCTATGCTTTCGACGAACGCTTCGGCCAGCCGGCCTGAAATCCCTCAGGCCGCCGCGACCTTCTGCTCCGGCGCGGGCTCGGAAACCACAACCGTGTTCCGCCCCTGGGCCTTCGCGCGGTAGAGCGCAGCGTCGGCGCGTGAAAAAGCCTGCCGCGGCTCCTCGCCCGGTTCATAGCCCGCAACGCCGAAACTTGCGGTGATCCGCAGATCGCCCGGCATGTCGGCAAGATCGAGGTCGCTCAGCCGCTTGCGCAGTCGCTCCGCCTCGATCTTTGCGGCCATCGGGCTCAGGCCTGGCACGATCAGCGCGAATTCCTCGCCCCCCACACGCCCCGCCTGATAGCCGCTGGCCTGCAGGAGATCGGCAAAGGCGCACAGGGCGACATCGCCCGCCTGATGCCCAAACCGGTCATTGATGGACTTGAAATAGTCGAGATCGCACACGACGACGCTGCCGCCGGTCTTCCCGGCGCGCGAAGCGACCCGGTAAAACGCCTGATGGTTGAGCAATCCGGTCAGGCTGTCGCTTTCCGAGCGCAGCCGATAGGTCACGATCACCCCGTTGATGATCTGCGCCAGCAGCACGAACACCGCCACAACCGAGCACAGCGCCGAAATCGTGAGCGTCATCCGCTCCGCTCCGCCCGCACGGATCGCGCTATACTCCGTTCCCATGGGATAGATAAACGGATAGGTGACGCCGCGAAAAACATAAACGCCCATCATCACGACCATAACGGCAAGCAGCGCCCATTCGAGCCCCCCGCGGACCCGGTGAACATAAAGCCGCTGCACGATGTCAAGCACCGCCAGCGCACACGCCAACTGAAACACACTCGTCCGCGACACAAACGGCACGCCAGTCAGCTTAAGCACCACCGAGCCGATCGAAAGGGCCAGCACCGCACCATAAATCGGCCAGTTCTGGTGGCGCTGGTTGAGAACCGCCCGCACAGCCTGCGCGAAGCACAGATAAACAAGCGGGGTCAGCATGGTCACCACCACGGAGCTTGTGGCACTCGTGTCCATCTCCGCTAGAAACAGCGTCTCGATGGTCCCCAGCACCATGGTCGCTGCCAGCCAGCCGAGCGAGGTCATGCGGCGCATCCCAATGAACACGCAAAAACACAACAAGGACAGGAAGGCAAAGCCCCCTGTCGCCACCCAATAAAGGCTGATCATGGCGTCCCCATGGTTTGGGCCGGCGAGGCGGCGCCCAATGCCTTGGGTAACGTCCCGCAGCTTATCTGTTCAGGCATAGAGCGAAACGGTTAAAGGAGACCTTACCGGATAGTTACCATTGCAAGTTTGGTGCGAAGCAGGCTAGCTGTGCGGCACCGAGCGCAGCCCCAGCAAAGGCCCTTCTGGCATGTCCGTCACTCACCTCGTCACCCATTCGGGTGGCTTCCATGCCGATGAACTTTTGTCGAGCGTGGTGCTGACCCGGCTTTTCCCTGAAGCCGAAATCGTGCGTTCCCGCTCGCCCGACTGGATCACCCCCGCCCCCGGCCGCATCATCTACGATGTGGGCGGCGCCTATGACGCGGCGGCCAATATCTTTGATCATCACCAGCGCGGCGCACCCAGGCGCGACGATGGCCAGCCCTATAGCTCCTTCGGGCTTGTCTGGAAGCATTTTGGCCGCGACTATATCGCCGCGCTCGGCGTGCCTTCCGACCATATCGAAGCCGTGCACACAGCCTTCGATACCAGTTTCGTTCTGCCCATAGATCTTGTCGACAACGGCGCCCTCAGCCCAACCGGGCCGCTTGCCGGCCTCTCGCTGTCCTCGCTGCTCGAGACTCTCAAGCCTGATTTCGACGACACCGACCCCGATGCCGACCGGCGCGCCTTCCATGCCGCGCTCGTCGTCGCCCGCAGCTTCGTCGAAGCCGGCATTGCCCGCAACGCTGCCAAGCTGCGCGCCGAAGCGCTGGTTCTCGCCGCCATTGCCGCCGCCGGATCGGACCAGGTGCTGGAACTGCCCATGGGCATGCCTTTCCGCGCCGCCGTGGTGAAAGCTGGCGCCGACCACCTGCTGTTTGTGGTCCATCCGCGCGACAAGGATTGGTGCCTCACCGGCATCCGCCGCTCCGAGGAAGGTTTTGAACTGCGCGCCGATCTGCCTGCGGCCTGGGCAGGCCTTGTGAATGGCGATCTCGAAGCGGCGTGCGGGGTGCAAGGCGCAACCTTCTGCCACAATGGTCGTTTCATTGCCGCCGCCAAGACACGCGAGGCGGCACTGGCCATGGCGAACATCGCCGTCAAGCAAGCGGTGGGCAGCCAGGCCGCATAAACCGCTACTTCGCCGGTCAGGGTTGGCATCGCCGCCCGAGGCTGATAGTCACGGGGCACCGATCGTCTGGTCGGCTCCGCCCGCCACGTCGGCCGGGGCGAGCATCAAGTTAGGAATTATTTTTGCAGGTTCAGGTACGCGACAACAACGTCGACCAAGCCCTTCGTGTTCTCAAGAAGCGTCTTCAGCGCGAGGGCGTCTTCCGTGAGATGAAACTCCGCAAGTATTTCGAGAAGCCCTCCGAGGAGCGCGTGCGCAAGAAGGCCGAGGCCGTTCGTCGCAATCGCAAGGCGGCTCGCAAGCAGGCCATCCGCGAAGGTCTGATCGCCGCTCCCAAGCGTCCGGCTGGCGCCTTCAAGCGCTGAGCCTTCCGCTCGGATTAGGGACTGAATGCGCCGGCCATTATGGCCGGCGTTTCTATTGGTGCGACCGGCGCGCCTGGCCGATCTTTTCCATCTGCCGATGCAGCGAACGGATCTGGTCCGGCCCCAGGGATTCTTCGCCCACCAGCAGCATCGCACCGCGCAGGCTCACGGGTGCTGCCTGTTCCATGGCGAAGCGGACGGCCTTTGCAGCCGAGGAAAAGCGCCGGGCGCCGAGGGCGCGGGCGGTCTGGATGTCGCTCCCGAGGAACAGATGGCCCGGAGCGCTGAGATTATGCGTATTCATGTCAAACTTTCTGCCGGCTTGTGCCGGTTCTGGCGCGCCGCGACTCGCGGCGGCAGCGGGCTGGCTCATATTGGCGCGCGCAATGTCTCAAGCGCATGACAGAGCCTTTCGGCTCCGGCGCTCGAAGACAGCTGGCGCGTTAAGGCGCTTACCGCTTGGTGATGGCGATGCTGAACGCGGTTGCGCGTTCGCTTTCTGCCGGTTTGCGCGCGTCGCTGGGCGAAAGGTCGCCCTCTTCGACAACGCGCTCGATGCTCTCGCCCTGTGACCGGACCCGGTAGAGCACCGGTCCGTTTTCATGCGGCAGGCGAGAAATGACTTCGCAAGGGCCAGAGGGCCTGTTGCTGTGTCGGGGTGCGGAACGCAGCTCGAGCATCTGGCCGATAATGTACCGATGAGACATCAGACGTTCCTTGTTGGCGGGGCAGGCTGGCTGCCCCGGCCGAAATCAGGCCAGCTGCACGTTGACAGCGGACTCGCGGCCATCGCGGCCCTTGTCAAGGTCGAACGTGACCTTCTGCCCATCGGCCAGGCCGGAAATGCCGGCGCGCTCGAGAGCGGAGATATGGACAAAGGCATCCTTGCCGCCATTGTCAGGCGAGATGAAGCCGAAGCCCTTTGTAGTGTTGAAAAATTTTACGGTGCCGTTGATCATGGCGTCCTCAGGATTGGGCTCGCGACTATGCAAGCGATGGAGTTCCCGGTGCAGCACGCACAGGGAATGAGATAACGTTTGCAGTTTCGAAGGAAAGCCAAAATCGGCCGGGCCGATAGGTAGATCGCCAACATGGGCAGAAAACGTGTGATCAGATAATCGGTGTTGAATACGTCAAAGTCAAGGCTGGCGCCGCAAATCGCCTCAGGCCCCTGCCGCGTCGCGCTTTGCCCTTTGGATCAAAGCGTCGAATTCCTGCAGGAAACGCGAGCGGTCTTTGGCGGTGAAGCTGGCATTGAGCCCCCGGCTCTCGCCGGTTTCCCGCAGGTGCTGGTTGAGATCGCGCATGGCCAGCGCCATGCCTATGGAGTCGGCGGTAAAGAGCTTCCCGGCCGGCCCGATCGCGACAGCCCCTTTGGCAAGCACCCGGCTTGCAAGGGGAATGTCCGAGGTTACGACCACATCGCCCATTTCTGCATGGTCCACGATCCAGTCATCTGCCGCATCCGCCCCCTGCGGCACCATCACGTGCCGCACCATGGGGTCGCGCGAGGGCCTGAGCCCGAAATTGGCGACATAGGTGATCACGAGGCCATGTCGCTCGGCAACGCGAAGCGCTTCGTCCTTGACCGGACAGGCATCGGCATCCACGAAAACCGCGACCATCTATGGTGCCACTTCCGGGCTGTCGCGCAGCGGCGTGCGATCATCGAGCGGCACGGTCTGCCGTTCGATCATCCGGTGCACCACCGGCAGGTCCGCGCCCTGATGTAGTGCCCGCAACTGCTCGATATTGTCGGCATCGGCCTTGGTGCGCCGCAGGTTGTGGCGCACATAGTCGACCCATGTCGGCACGTGGTAGCTTTCGACCCACAGGTCAGGCTGTTCGAGATCGCGCAGCAGCGACCACTGCCTTGCCCCGTCGCGGATGCGAATGCGCCGCCTCTCGCTCATCAGCCCGAGAAAGCGCGGGATATCGCTCTGGGCGATCCGATAATCCACCATGATCAGGATCGGCCCGCTGCGCGGCCGCAGGTCGAGCTTCAGCATCGGCTCGTTAAACGTATCGAGCGGGTTGAGATCGCGATCGTTGAACTGCGGCAAAGGCAGGCGCAGGCCCACGGCAGCGCACAGCACCAGCACGCAGGCCGCCGCCACCAGTGCCCAGTTCGGACCCCAGGCATCCGCCGTGATGCCCCAGATCCAGCTGCCTGCGGCCATGCCGCCGAAGGTCGCCGTCTGATAGAGCGAGAGTGCTCGCCCCACCACCCAGCGCGGCGCGGAAAGCTGGATCGAGACATTGAAGAGCGACAGGGACAACACCCAGCAGGCGCCCGCCGGCAAGAGCACGAAGTGGCTGAGTAGCGGATCCCGGCTGAAGGCCAGCCCCACCATCGCCGCGGCAAAGCCGAGCGAAGCAAGCCGCACGATCGCTTCATTGCCGAAGCGCGCGCGCATCCGACCGTTCAAAAACGCCCCGCCGATGGCGCCAAGCCCAAACGCTCCGAGCAGCGTTCCATAAACCAGCGCGCCGCCGCCCACATATTGCTCTGCAACGACCGGCAGCAGAGCGAGCACCACAATGGCCGCAAAGCCGAACAGAAGCCCGCGAAACAACACCGTCAGCAGGTTCGGCGACATTGAGACATAGCGAATACCCGCGCCCATGGCGCTCCCGAGCGTTTCGCGCGGCAAGCGCGGCTTGCTCCGTTCCGGTTTCCAGCGCAGCAAGGCTGCGATCAGGCCCATATAGGTCGCCGCATTCACCGCAAAGGCAGCGCTCGCCCCCGCAAAGGCCACGATCAGCCCGCCTACCGCCGGTCCCACGCTGCGCATCATGTTGAAGCCCATGGCGTTCAGCGTTACCGCCCCCGCCAGATCCTCGCGCGGCACGATATCGCCCATGCTCGCCTGCCAGGATGGGTTGAACAGCGCCGTGCCGCAGCCGATCAGAAAGGTGAAGGTCAGGAGCAGCCAGGGATTGAGCAATCCCATGAATGCCGTCACCGCAAGGGCCAGCGACACCATCGCCATCCCGCACTGGGCCACCAGCATCACGCTGCGCCGGTCGAAATTATCCGCAAGAGCGCCCGCTGCGATCGAAAAAACCATGATCGGCAGCGTGTTCGAGGCCTGCACCAGCGCCACCATATTGTGCGAGGTGGTCAGCGTCGTCATCATCCACCCCGCGCCCACCGCCTGCACCAATCCCCCCAGATTGGAAATCAGCGTGCCCAGCCACAACATGCGAAACGTGTCGTGGCGGAAGGGCGCAAGAATGGACGCGCGCTCTGTCATGGTTGCTTAAAACTCCTTCCCCTCTCATGGTTCACCAAACATCCTAAAGCAAGCCGCATCTCGTTCGCGAAAGAGTGCCCGTGAGCCACCGCACGATCCCTTCCCCTTTTCTGTTGTGAGGTCAGGTGGGGGCTCCTTCACTCGACCGCCAACGTTTCCTTCCCTCGCCGCTTGCCGCTACACTGCGCCGACCTCCGACTCGGATCTTCCCCTGATGACCTCCTCGACGCCCCAGCGGACCAATCCGCTGCATCTGGTTGCCGCCTTCGGGAGCGGATGCCTGCTCACGCTCGCCATTTTCATCAATGGCGAAGCCGGCCGCTATGGCGGCGCCCTTTTCTCTTCCTGGATCGCTCACACGGTCGGCACCGTCGTCGCCGTCATACTGCTAGCCCTGATCTGGCGCCGACAGCGCGCCGAAGCGCAAACCGCCACCGTCACGTACGGCCAGCCGCCGCTCTGGTCCTATCTCGGAGGGGTGTGCGGCGCAGTCACGGTGATGCTGACTTCGACAGCGGTAAACTCCCCCCTCGCCCTTGCGGGCACTCTGGCGCTGGGTCTCGCCGGACAGGTCGTCCTGTCGCTCGCCGCCGATTTCTGGGGCCTCCTCGGCCTCCCCCGGCGCCGGCTCGACCTGCGCGACGCTGGCGCGGTCATCCTCATTGCTGCCGGCTCCCTTCTCATCATCCTGTTCGGATTGGGTGCCGCATGATCCTGCCCATCGTGGCCGCCTTCGCAGCCGGCCTCCTCGTCATCCTCAGCCGCCAGGTCAACGGCCGTCTCTCCCTCTCGACCACTCCGATGATTTCCTCGTTCTGGAATCACATCATTGGCGCCGTGGTGCTGACCGTACTCGGCCTCGCCTTGGGCAATTTCATTCCGGCCGACATCGCCACCTTCCCCTGGTGGATCTATCTCGGCGGCGCCATCGGCGTCGTTTTCGTCGCTTCCGGCTCCTGGCTCATCACGCGCATCGGCGCGGTCAATTCGACCTTGTTGGTCATCTCCGGCCAGATGGTTTCGGGCGTGATTTTCGACCTTGTGCGCGGCGCACCCGTGACGGTCTGGGCGAGCGCACTCGGCGTTCTCCTGATCATAGCCGGAATGGCGCTTACCCAGCGGTCGCGCTAACCGGATGCTAACAAAACGGGGCCCAATGGGCCCCGTTTCACATCAAATCTGCGCCTCTGTTTAGCCGGCGGCGGTGTAGGCGGTCTTGACCACAGTGAAGAACTCGGCGGCGTACCGGCCCTGCTCGCGCGGACCATAGCTCGAGCCCTTGCGACCACCGAACGGCACGTGGAAATCGACGCCAGCCGTAGGCACATTGACCATCACCATGCCCGCTTCCGAGTTACGCTTGAAGTGCGTCGCATGCTTGAGCGAGGTGGTGACGATCCCGGCGGAAAGACCGAATTCGGTGTCGTTGGAAGTTGCTAGCGCCTCTTCGTAATCCTTCACCTTGATCACGGCAGCCACAGGTCCGAAGATTTCCTCGCGCGCGATGCGCATCGAATTGGTCGCCTCGGTAAAGAGCGTCGGCTGCAGGAAGTAGCCTTCATTGGCCGACGTTACGCGATCGCCACCAGCTACCAGCTTGGCGCCTTCGCCCTTGCCGATCTCGATATAGTCGGTGTCCTGCTTGAGCTGGCTGGGATCGACCACGGGGCCGATTTCCGTATTCTTATCAAGGGCATCACCCACGCGCAGATTGCGGGTGCGCTCGGCCAAAGCCTCCACGAATGCATCGTGGATGCCTTCGGTCACGATCACGCGCGAAGCCGCCGTGCAGCGCTGGCCGGTCGAGAAGAACGCCGACTGCGCAACGGTTTCGACAGCCACCTTGAGATCGGCATCATCGAGCACGATGGTCGGGTTCTTGCCGCCCATTTCGAGCTGGAACTTGCGATTATGCTCGATCGAAGCCGCGGCAACGCGCTTGCCTGTGCCCACCGAACCGGTGAACGAAATTGCGGTCACATCCTTGCTGTCCAGCATGGTCTGGCCCACGACTGAACCCTTGCCCATCACCAGGTTCAGCACGCCCTTAGGCAGGCCCGCACGCACCAGGATATCGACGATAGCCCAGGTGGAAGCCGGTACAAGGTCAGCCGGCTTGATCACGACGGTGTTGCCATAGGCGAGCGCCGGCGCGATCTTCCAGGACGGAATGGCGATCGGAAAATTCCACGGCGTGATGATGCCGATGACCCCGATCGGCTCGCGGGTGATTTCGACACCCACGCCCGGACGAACGGACGGCAGCACTTCACCGGCAAGGCGCAGCACTTCACCGGCGAAAAAGTCGAAGATCTGGCCCGCACGGGTCACTTCGCCGATACCTTCGGGAAGCGTCTTGCCTTCCTCGCGGCTCAGAAGCTCGCCCAGTTCCTGCTTGCGCGCCAGGATTTCGTCGGCCGTCTTGCGCAGAATGGCGTGCCGCTCGAGAATGCCCGAACGCGACCATGCCGGGAAAGCGGCCTTGGCGGCAGCAATGGCCTGCTTGGTTTCTTCAGCCGTCGCGCGGGCATAAACGCCCACGACTTCCTTGATATTGGAGGGGTTGATGTTCTCGACCCCATCGGATCCCACCCACTCGCCGTTGATCAGGTTCTTGTGCAGTTCGGTCATGTCGAGGCCTTTCGCATTCGCGCTCGGGAGGAGTTAAGCGCTGGATTTAAAGAAGGTCAGCGCGGGCGAGATCCCGCAGCAGATGGCTCGTGCCATAGGTCCAGGGCGGACACTGGGTGGAGAGGTTGACGGTGTTGGTCAGCGTACCGAGCGATGGCGTCGAAATGGAGACAGTGTCGCCAATCTTATGGGTAAAACCCTTGCCCGCCCCGTCGCGATCCTTAACCGGAGCAAACATGGTGCCGAGGTAAAGCACCAGTCCATCAGGATATTGGTGATGCTCGCCGATGGTTGCGGCCACCAGCGATTCCGGCGTGCGCGAGATTTGACACATATTGGACGCGCCCTCGAGCACGAAGCCATCCGTGCCTTCCACATGAAGGGCGATCTCGGCCTGCTTGACGGTCTCAAGCGTAAACTCGCCATCGAAGAGCCGGATGAACGGTCCAAGGGAAGCGGACGCATTATTGTCCTTTGCCTTGCCCAAAAGCAGGGCCGAACGGCCTTCGACATCGCGCAGATTAACGTCATTGCCGAGAGTTGCGCCCACGATCTCGCCCTTGCTGGTGACCAGCACCGCAACTTCCGGTTCGGGATTGTTCCAGCTGGAAATAGGATGGAGGCCGACTTCGGCACCATAGCCGACCGAACTCATCGGCTGGCTCTTGGTGAAGATCTCCGCGTCCGGCCCGATGCCGACCTCGAGATACTGGCTCCAGACACCCTTTCCAATCAGCGCGGCCTTGACCTTCATGGCCGGCTCGGAGCCGGGCACGAGTTGACTCAGATCGGTGCCGATCAGTTCAAGAATTTCGCTGCGGAGGGCATCGGCGCGGGACTTGTCCCCGCGCGCCTGTTCCTCGATCACCCGCTCGAGCAGCGAGACCACAAAGGTCACGCCCGAAGCCTTGATCGCCTGCAGATCGATAGGCGAGAGCAGCACCGGCACATCGTCACCGCCTTTGCCGGCAACGGAATTGGCCAGAACAGCATCAATATCGGCCAGCTCAGTTCCCGGTGCCGTCCTGACATGCTCCGCCGCCTTGCCGCTCTCGGCAATGTCGCGCACCGTCGCAAAGCCCTTGGCGGTGATGTCCACAAGCTTGCCATCGCGCACGGTGACCACGCGCGGCAGGGTCTGGCCAGGCACGCGGGCTCGACCGAGAAGGATGCCGTTTGGAATGATGTTCGTGCCCATGTGGTCCCCAGCTAAAATGTTAGCCGTGACTAACCCGGTGACACGGCCGGGCGCAAGTCCAACCTTGGGATAGTCAGACCTATAGCCAACCCCGCCCTGAAGGCTTCATTCAAGCTCCGTTCATCTGCGCCGCAATACTGACGCATTGGGTGGGATAGAAATGCCCACCATCGACAGGAGTTTACAATGCGTCTCGCCCTTGCCGTCGCCCCCCTCGCGCTTCTCGCTGCCGCCGCTCCGGCGCTGGCCGGCTCCATTACCATAGAAGGACGTGGCGAGGTGCGCGCCGCACCCGATATGGCCCTCATCAATTCGGGCGTGACCACCCAGGGTGCCACGGCCCGCGAAGCGCTCGACGCCAATACTGCCGCCATGTCCGAGCTGATCGAGACACTCAAGGAAGCCGGCATTGAGGCACGGGATATTCAGACCTCGGGGTTCACGGTCAACCCCAACTATGTCTATTCCGAAGAGCGCGACGAGAACGGCTATACCCTGCCCCCCAAGATCAACGGCTATCAGGTCGCGAACTCGGTCACCGTAGCTGTGCGCAATCTTGAAGAGCTGGGGTCGATCCTCGATAAATCCGTTGATGTCGGCGCCAACACCATCAATGGCATCAGCTTCTCGGTCGCCGATCCGAGCGCCCTCCTTGATGAAGCGCGCAGGGAAGCGTTTGCCGATGCACGCGCCAAGGCCGAACTCTACGCCACCACGGCCAACGCGACCCTTGGCGAGCTTGAATCGATCAGCGAAAGCCAGGGCTTCGATGCGCCGCAGCCCTATCCCATGTACGCACGCGCAGAAATGGCCTCGGCCCCTGTGCCAGTGGAAGCAGGTGAAATGAGCTTCTCCATCACCGTCAAGGTCGAGTGGGATCTGGAAGACACTCGAAACTAATCGGCATTAGCGCTCTTGAACCCTTGAGGGCCGATCCACATTTGCATCTTTCAGCGTCTCGGTCCGCCGGGACGCAGCCTCCGTTTTCCCCATCGGGAACTCGGATGGTGGGGGCGGTTTCCGTAGTCACCCGCCCCCGCCGGCTTTTCCGGACGAGATCAGCCGGCCAGAACCTTCCAGAGCATGTTGAGTCCAACGGCCACGAGAAAGCCGGCAAAGACATATTTGAGCGTCTTCTGGTCCATGCGATGCGCCAGGGCAGCGCCGATCGGCGCGCACACCGTTGCCATGCCCCCAACGAGCACCAGCGCCACGAGATTGACGTAGCCAAGGCTCAGCGGCGGCAAGTTGCTCACGCCCTGCCCTGAGATCACGAAACCCAGAGTACCCGATAGCGCGATGGCAACTCCAATGGCCGCCGATGTTCCCACCGCCTTATGCATGCTCTGGCCGAACGCGACGAGCGTCGGCACGGTGAGCGAACCGCCCCCGATCCCCATCAATGACGAGAGATAGCCCACCACCAGCGCTGCGATGCGATGGGTGGGCTTCGACTCATGCAGATGTCCCATCAGCCTGGTCTGGAAAGAGAAAAGGATATTGGCTGCGATCACGAAGGCAAGCACGGCAAACACCACGCGCAGCGTATCGCCCGAAAAGAGCCCCGCCATCAGTCCGCCGATAAAGGTGCCAGCGACGATAAACGGCGTCCAAAGCTTGAACACTTCCAGATCGAGTGCGCCACGCTTGTGATGGGAGCGGGCACTCATAATGCCGGTGGGGATGATGATGGCGAGCGAAGTGCCTACGGCAACGTGCTGCACCACTTCGGGATCAAAGTTCATCAACAGGAGCGCATTGCTCAGCGCCGGAACGATAACCGCGCCGCCCCCAATGCCGAGCAGGCCCGCCGCCACACCCGAAACCACGCCGGTAGCCAGCATCCCGAGCACGAAGGGCCAGTAATCGATCAGCGTGTTCCAATCCATGATCATTCTCCGATGATGTGCATCGCCACCTGACGCCGGTGTGGGGCGTGGCGATGTTCAAAAAGGTAGAGCCCCTGCCAGGTGCCGAGCACCGGCCGGCCCTCTGTGACGGGGATGCCGATGGAAACCTGTGTCAGTGCCGACTTGATATGAGCCGGCATGTCATCGGGCCCTTCGGTTGTGTGGACGAGCCAATCCATGCTTTCGGGCACGAGACTCCGGAAAAAGCCGAGCATGTCGGTCTGAACATCGGGATCGGCATTCTCCTGGATCAGCAGCGAACAGGAGGTGTGGCGTACGAAGACAGTCGCAAGACCATCGACGACACCGCTTCGCTCGATGAAGCCGCGCAACGCGCGAGTGAAGTCGTAGAGCCCCTGCCCTTGCGTGCTGATGACGATCTGTTCTCTGGTTTGGCGCATGGTTGCCCCTAGCATGATCGAGACCGAAGGGCGAAGCCCGAGTCTGTGAAGAAGCGTCCATCTGCCCCAGATCGGTCACGATCCCGCCGGCACCTGTGTCCGAAGAGCATCGGGAACCCGCCTCAAATCCGCAGCGTTCTGGGCCTTACAGGAATATCGGGCGCATCAGCGCGCGCAGCCATCGCATTCAGCCTGCGTTCAGAAAGAGCCCTCGATGCTTGGTACAACGTGTCATCACACGACGAAGGAAAGAATATGCGCCTCAAGAATTGGCTCTTCGCCGGCACCAGTCTCACGCTGCTCAGCATGGCGCCCGTAGCGGTAAACGCTCAGGACGGTGCCGCGCTGCCGCAGGCATGTGTGGATGCTGGTTTCACGACCATCGAGGATTGTATCGCGGCTCAGCCCGCAGGCGGCGGTGAACAGCCACCGGCCGCAGCGCCTGCTGAAGAAGCGGCTCCTGAAGCTCCGCCTGCCGAGGCGCCCCCTGAAGAAGCGCCGGCTGAACAGCCGCCTGCGCCTGAAGCGGTCGAACCTGAACCGCCTGCTGCAGAAGCGCCGCCTCCGGAAGCGCCTGCACAAGAAGAACCCGCACCCGAAGCTCCGGCCCCAGAACCCGAGCCGCAGCCTGAAGCACCGGCCGAAGCCCCGGCTGAACCTGCGCCCGAGCCCGCTGCAGAACAGCCCGCTGAACGCGCCCCCGTGCCCGAAGAGGCTCCAGCACCACGCGCTCCCGCTGCCGAACAGGCCGCTCCGGAGGAACCTGCACCTGCAGAAGCTGCCCCCGAGCAGCCAGCGCCAGAGCAGCCGGCTCCTGAAGCTGAACGCGCACCGGCCGAAGAGCCCGCACGCGCTCAGGATGTTTCCGCTGCCCTCACCGCTCAGGTCGATGCCCACAACGCTGCTGTCGCCGAAATCGCGGCCGGTGGCGATTCAAGCGCTGCCCGGGCCCGCATCGATGCTGCGCTTTCCGAGATCAATGCAATCTGCTCCAATGCGGGCTTTCCCGATGCAGCCAGCTGCCTTGCTCCCCTTGGCCTGACGCTATCGACCGTGCCAGACGCTGCGGCACAGCCGGTCGAAGCGCCCGCTCCTGAAGCACCTGTCGTGCCTGCTCCGGCAGATCAGCCTGCAGTCGTTGACCCCAACGCTGCTCCCGCAGCCGACGCCAATGCCGGTCAGGTCGATCCGGCAGCGCCCGTCACTGCCGATGGTCAGCCGGCCGAGGTTGTTGAAGAGCTGCCACCCGGCATAACGCAGGAGCAGCTTGCACCCGTGCTCGACAGCGCCAAGGATGAATCGGCTGCAGCCCCGGTTCCCGCTGCCGCCGATGGCACGCAGCCTGCAGCGCCTGCGCCCACGCCTGAACAGCCTGCCGCTGAAGCCCAGGCTGCCCCCGTCGCTCCGCCTGAGGATGACCGCGCTGCACAGTCCCGCTTCATCCAGACTCTTGCCGCCGAACCGCTGCCGCCGGTTTCCGCTGAAGAGGGCACTGCTATCCAGGCAACGGACAGCACAACGGTGAACCAGACCGTGGTGAACAACTACGTCAACAACATCACCAATATCAGCAACGTGACCAACAACGTCACGAACAATGTCACCAACAACACCCAGAACAATATCGGCCAGCAGAACAACGTGACCGTTGTCGAGCAGGTGCCGGTGCGTCCCGCCAGCGCTGGCGATGTCATCACGCAGGTGATCCTGCAGGTCGGCACGCAGCTCGTGGTCAATTCCATCGGACAGGACACCGATCGCTTCTACAACCCGCAGCAGGACGAGGTTTACTACGAGAACCTGCCCGGCGACCGGGTACGCGAGGTTATCTCCCGTCCTGACGGCAGCCAAGTCGTTACGGTTCGCAACCGCTATGGTGACATCCTGCGTCGTTCGCGCATCACGCCTGACGGTCGGGAAATCGTTCTCGCCTATTTTGATGACCGCTATGACCAGGATTTGGTCGTCTGGCGCGATCCGGGCCAAGACCTGCCCCCGCTTCGCCTCAACATCCCGGTCCGGGACTACGTGCTCGACGCCGCCTACGCCGATGAGTCCGATGTCCAGACCTTTTTCCGTCAGCCTCCCGTCGAACAGGTGGCGCGCCTCTACTCTATCGACGAAGTGAAGCGTTCGGCACGCGTTCGTGACTCCGTGCGCCGTCTCGAGGTGGGTAACCTGACCTTCGACACAGGCGCCGCCACCATCGATCGCGATCAGGTTGGCGCCCTCTCCGGCGTTGCCAACGCCATGCTGGCTCTGCTGGAAACCAACCCCGCCGAAACGTTCCTGATCGAAGGTCATACGGACGCGGTGGGTTCGGATATCTCCAACCTGCGCCTCTCGGACCTGCGCGCGGCGACTGTTGCGCGTATCCTGACCGACTTCTACGGCGTGCCGCCGGAAAACCTTGCCACCCAGGGTTACGGCGAACGCTATCTCAAGATCCGCACCGAAGCTGCGGAGCGCGAAAACCGTCGTGTTACGATCCGCCGGATCACGCCGCTGATCACCGTCGCCAGCAACTGACCTGGCGCTGATGCAAGAGACAAGGGGCCGGACGTCAAGTCCGGCCCTTTTTTATTGTCCGGCACCTGCCAGCTTCTTTGTTGATCCGACACAGAGCATCAAACAACGGGGAAGTTACGGATCATGACAGTTGAGAAAAGACAAGCAACCGCTTCAGCCGCCAGCGTCTTTTTCGTGCCACAATTGTTTTTGCGATGTGATCACAAAAAACGGAACTGTCTTCGAATACGTCGCGTTCTTCAGCCAGGTTTTTCACTTGTAAGGAGCACAAAATGGCTACCCCAGAACGTGATACGATTTATACCAACGACGGCAACCGCACTGTCTACACCCGTGAAAGCAATGGTACAGGTTGGTTTGTCGGCATCATTGTGGCTCTGGCCCTTCTGGCCATCGGCTATCTCGTATTCTCGGCCAATTCGGGTCCGGCAACATCGGTTGATGTGAACGGCGCCCCTGCGGTCGAAGCACCGGCAACTGATCCGGCCCTTGCCCCGGCCCCGATGACCGAAGCCCCGGCAGCCGCACCTGAAGCCGCTCCGAGCACCACGGCCCCGGCTGCTACCGACACTGTCGCTCCGCCGGCCGCTGAGCCTGCTGCTCCGACCACCCCGGCTACCTAAGGGTACCCCTCCAGCCTCGACCCCTCCCATCGAGGCTACAAGGCCCCGGTTCACTGAACCGGGGCTTTTTCGTGCTCAAGCAAAGTCGCTAGCTTGCAGGGCCGTCCACCAGTCCCCATCTGTCTGGAAACCACAAGGGAGCCTCCATGTTCAATATCGATCAGATCATCAAGGCCATGCAGTCCGACCCGAACACGAAGCGGACGGCGATGACCGGTGCTGCTGGCCTTGCGGCGGGCATGCTGCTCTCAGGCGGCAAACCCACAAAGATGCTGGGCAATGCGGCTCGCCTGGGCGCCATGGCTGCCGTGGGTGGTCTGGCCTACAAGGCTTGGCAGAGCTATCAGGAAAAGCAATCTTCCAACAGCAGCATGCCGGGCGAGGACGCCTTCATTCCCGCCCCTGGCAACGAGGCTGCGCAAGAAGAGCTCGGCAAGACTCTCGTCCGCGCCATGATCGCAGCCGCCAAGGCCGATGGCCGCATTGACGCCGAGGAGAAGGAGGCGATTTTCGAGCGCCTCAAGGCAATGCCCCTGTCCGCTGAGGAAAAAGCCTGGGTTTTCGACGAACTCTCCGCACCGCTCGACATCAACGCAGTTGTCGCGCGGGCCGATACGCCGGAACACGCCGCGGAAATCTATGCCGCGTCTCTGGTTGCAATCACCGCCGACACACCGGCAGAACAGGCCTATCTCCAGGCCCTTGCGGCCAAGCTGCGGCTCGAGCCCGCCCTCATCACCGAAATCCATAAAGCCGCTGGCGAAAAAGCACCACAGGCCGCGCCGACGCCGCCTCAGCCCTGGGCCTACACGCCCTCGAACAGCAACGTGTGATAAGGGGCTCGGCACTGCCGGGCCTTTCAGTTTCCCCTCGCGCCGGTAACACCGGTGTGCGTTCTTGCGGCAGCCCCTGACCACCGCCATGTCTGCGGGCAAGGAGAATGCCATGGAACTCGGACTTTATTCATTCGCGGAAAACACGCCTGACCCGCTCAATGGCAATGCGCTGCAGTCCCCTGCCGAGCGCCTGCGCGATCTGATCGAGGAGATCGAGCTGGCCGACCAGCTGGGCTTGGCCTTCTATGGCCTTGGCGAACATCACCGGCCCGACTATGTCGCCTCATCCCCCGTCACGATCCTGGCCGCCGCTGCTGCCCGCACCAAGTCGATCCGCCTTTCGACGGCGGTGACGGTGCTGTCCTCGGAAGATCCGGTGCGCGTCTGGCAGCAATTCGCCACGCTCGACCTGATCAGCAGTGGCCGCGCCGAGATCATGGCCGGCCGCGGCTCCTTCATCGAGAGCTTTCCGCTCTTCGGCTTCAAGCTCGACGACTATGACGCCTTGTTCGAGGAAAAGCTCGAAATGCTGCTGAACATTCGACAGGGCGGCAAAATCACCTGGCCGGGCAGCACCCATACCCAACAGATCCCCGGCATCGCCATCCATCCCGAGCCTTTGCAAAACCCCCTGCCCCTCTGGATTGCCGTAGGCGGAACGCCCAATTCGGTCGCGCGTGCCGCCTATTATGGCCTGCCCCTGATGATCGCCATCATCGGCGGCCGCCCGCGTCAGTTTGCTCCGCTCGTGGACCTCTACCGCCAGACGGGCGAGAAGATGGGTCACGATGCGCGTCAGCTCAGGCTCGGCGTTTCAGGCCACGGCTTCATCGCCGCAGAGAGTCAGGATGCACGCGACATCGCTTTTCCCGCCCATAGTGCGGTGATGAGCAAGATCGGCGCCGAACGCGGCTGGCCGCCAACCACGCGCGCCCAGTTCGATGCAGGCGCCACCCCGGACGGCGCTTACTATATGGGCTCGCCGCAGGAGGTGATCGACAAGATCCTGATGCAGCACGAGTGGTTTAAACACGACCGCTTCGGGCTTCAACTCAGCGTCGGCACCCTGCCTCACGATAAGGTCATGAAGGCGATCGAGCTCTACGGAACTGTGGTCAAACCCGCTGTTGATAAGGCCCTGGAAAAATAACATGACGGCGGCGCCCTACGGCGAAATCGTCAGGCGCCGCCGTGCATTTTCGTGGCCGGGCTATTTGAGCTATGCCGATGCGGGCCTTGATGGCGCCTGGGTGACACCCTATCACCTCGCCTCGGCCAGCCCGTCCGGCCCCGTGCTCCTGACCTACAACTATCTCGACGCGCCAACCGCATTCCTGCAGTGCGAGCATCTGCGGCGCACCGGCTACTTGCCGGAAATGGCATTCAATAAAGTGCTCGACCTTGCATTGGTCCGACTCGGCCTTACGCGAGCCGATCTCTACGTCACCCACTGCTTCCACCTTCTGGCGCAAAGCCGCTCGGAGGCATTGCCGCTTGCCGCCGTGGACGCCTCGTTTGAAGCTGTCGCGCGATACGAGCTAGAAGGCCGTGTGGTCATTGCCCTGGGACGCGAGGCGAGGCGACAATGCACGCGGCACGGCATGGCTCACCTGCCCGCCCGCCATCTCAGCGCCCGCGGGCAGAGCTACTTGGAACGTGCTACGGCCTTGGCCGCAACACTGCAGAAGGCGTTGCGCCTACTTGCCTGAGCGCTTGATCGATTTGATCGCCAGCGGCGGAACGCCGGACTTTTCGGAAATTGCCCGATCCTGCTCTTCGATGGCGGTGCGTGCCGGTTCATCGCCGTCCAAACCACCGAGGAGGTTGGCATCGACCTTGCGGTTGGAGCGCTGCGAGCCGTCTTCATAGACGACGTCGAACATCACGAATTCAGTGCGGGCGGTTGGCTTCTTGGCCATGATGCGATCCTTCAAAAACAGACCGCGAGCCGAGGGGCCCGCGGTCGAAAAGCAAATCTGCGAGTGAGGTCAGCGGAAGATCGCGTCCCCCTGTTCATCGATGATCTGGCGCCCCTTGCCGATGGCTAAGGCAATCAGATCATCCTTGGAGCTCATCCGGTCGGCGCGGATGAACTTGTATGTTTTGAGCTCGCCATCGAGCTCTTTCTCGATCGTGCCGGCCAGTTGATATTCGCTGCCGGCCTTCATCTCGATGGCTTTGATCAGAAAGCCCTTGTGCGTTTCTTCACCGAGCACCTTGTCGCCAGCCGGGGCGGCCTGATTGTCTTCACCGCCACCAAAGATCTTCTTCCAGAACGACATGGGCTACTCCGTTATCATGCGACGCACAGGCTTGGGACGCTCGAGTTCGCCCCGTTTCTCCATCTCCTCCTGCAGCCAAAGCGGCGAGATGTCAAAGTAGTTGGGCCAAATCGGCTTGCCGTTGACGAGTTCGACCTTGGCAAAGTACCGCCTGTCGCGCAGCGGCTCCGTTCCTTCGCCGCGCTCACCAAGCATATCGGCAGCGTTGAACGTGCCGAACGTGCCATCCGAGAACGTCACCTGCAGCTTGAACGGCACGCTGGCCCGCAGCGCGGTGACTTTGACCGGTGCGCCCAACTACTCAGCCGCCACGGGATGGGACAGAAGGCCACGTTCAGCCAGTTCCAGTCGCAAGTTCGTCGGATCGAGCTGAAGACCATTGGGCCAAGTCGGAACGCCATAGGTCAGAAACGCTTTGCGGAATACCGCCTCGTCGCGCAGCGGCGAGATCATCGGACCCGCATCTTCCAGAATATCGGAGAAGTCCCTGATACCCTCATCGCCATTGCTGAACACAAGATGGAGACGGTAGTCAGGCAACGCCTTCAAAGAAGCAACCGTCACATATTCAATCGTCATAGTCGGCTCCCTGGATTGAGTTGAACGGCATTTGAAGCCTACCGCGATCCCAATTCTCCAGCAATTCGGTGCGATGGGTTGCCGTCCAATCCCGGAGCAACCGTTTGGCGGTCTTTGGTAAATTACCGGCGATCAACTCGCCGGTCTCAATGGCAATACTGCCCTCATAGCCTTGGTAGAACACGTGGAAATGCGGTGGCGCGTGGTCGCGCCAGTACATCTGGACAACCATGCCGAAGAACAACGCAATCGTCGGCATAGTCAGCCACCTACTCAGTTGTCGAGGAAGCTCCTCAGCTTCCGGCTCCGGCTCGGATGCTTGAGCTTGCGCAGCGCCTTGGCTTCGATCTGGCGAATACGTTCGCGGGTAACAGAAAACTGCTGACCCACTTCTTCAAGCGTGTGGTCGGTATTCATGCCGATGCCGAAACGCATGCGCAGAACGCGCTCTTCGCGCGGGGTGAGCGAAGCGAGCACGCGCGTCGTCGTTTCACGCAGGTTGGACTGGATCGCCGCATCGATCGGCTGGATCGCATTCACATCCTGGATGAAATCGCCGAGGTTGCTGTCCTCTTCATCGCCGATCGGCGTTTCCAGCGAAATCGGCTCCTTGGCGATCTTGAGCACCTTGCGGACCTTGTCGAGCGGCATCTGCAGCTTTTCGCTCAGCTCTTCCGGCGTCGGCTCGCGACCAATTTCGTGCAGCATCTGGCGCGAGGTGCGGACAATCTTGTTGATCGTCTCGATCATATGCACTGGAATACGGATGGTGCGCGCCTGATCTGCGATTGAGCGGGTGATCGCCTGCCGGATCCACCAGGTCGCATAGGTCGAGAACTTGTAGCCGCGGCGATACTCGAACTTGTCGACCGCCTTCATCAGGCCGATATTGCCTTCCTGAATGAGATCAAGGAACTGCAGGCCGCGGTTCGTGTACTTCTTGGCAATCGAGATCACGAGGCGAAGGTTGGCTTCCACCATTTCCTTCTTGGCGATCGCAGCTTCCCGCTCGCCCTTCTGCACCTTGTGCACGATGCGGCGATATTCGGCGATATCAAGGCCGGTTTCGGTAGCAAGCGTTGCGATCTCGTGACGGATATCGCGCACGGTATCGACTTCGCGACGGGCAAATTCCGCCCAACCCTTGCCATCGAAGCCTTCGAAGGAAGTTTCCCAAGACGGGTCGAGTTCCCGACCATAGTAATTCTGGAGGAAAACTTCGCGCTTGACGCCATAGCTCTCGGCAAGGCGCAGGAGGCGCCCTTCAAACCGCACAAGACGCTTGTTGATGTCGTAAAGCTGCTCGACGAGGCTTTCGATACGGCTGGTATTGAGCGAGAGCGACTTCACGTCGGCAATCACTTCGCCACGCAGCGCCTCGAGCTTCTTGGCTTCGGTATCGGAAACTGTAGCAGTACGGTCCTCGGCATGCCGGTCCTGCATCACCCGCATCTGGCCATAGGCTAGGGCGATACGATCGAAGGTTTCGACAACCTGCGGCTTGAGCTCGGCTTCCATGGCCGACAGCGACAAGGCGTTGTCGAATTCGTCGTCTTCTTCCTCGACCGGATCCTGCGGCGCTTCGGGCTCTTCGGGCACGTAGTCGTCGTCTTCGCCGGAGGCGGCGCGGCGCGGCGCGGGCTTTGCCTTCTCCTGCTTGGCGGGCTCTGCGGCAGCAGGCTTGGCGGGCGCAACGGGAATCTCGGGCGCAGCCTGCTTGGCGTCTGGACCAGCATAGGTGGCTTCAAGATCGATGATGTCGCGCAGCAAGATCTCGCCTTCAGCGAGCTGGTCGCGCCAGATGATGATGGCCTGGAAGGTCAGCGGCGACTCGCACAGACCTTCGATCATGGTCTCGCGGCCGGCCTCGATGCGCTTGGCGATGGCGATTTCGCCCTCGCGGCTGAGCAGTTCCACCGAACCCATTTCGCGCAGATACATCCGCACCGGGTCGTCCGTGCGATCCGAGCCGGACTTGGTGTTCGACGTATTGGCCAGCGCAGTGCCACCCGAGGGGGCGACTTCGGTGCCGGTATCGTCCTCGTCCTTTTCGACCTCGGTCTCTTCAACCTCGTCTTCGTCGACGACATTGATGCCCATTTCCGAGAACATGGACATGAAATCTTCGATCTGCTCGGACGTGGTTTCGTCCGAAGGCAGAACGGCATTCAGCTCTTCATAGGTCACATAGCCGCGCTTCTTGGCGACCTTGATGAGCTTCTTGACGGCCGCATCGTTCTGATCGATCAAAGGACTGTCGTTGGAAGCCTCCGGAGCCCCGGATTCGGGCTTCTCGGTTTCCTTGCTGGCTTTGTTCGCTGCCTTGGTGGCCATCTGCTACTCCTCGGGGCCCGTGGGCTTCGGGCGCCGGACTTGTCATAGGTGGTGACGACTCAAGACAAGGTAAAGGTTTGGTCACCGAGGCGTTAACACACCAGGGTTATCATGGCTCGCCTCGGGACGCATCGGCCGTACCGCCATATGCGAAATCGCGCGTCTTCGCCGGCCTTCAGAGTCATGCTCTAAAAACTGCGAGTCGCGCGTCCTGATAACGAACCAAATCCTTCGATCAATGCCTCTGTGCCATCGACAGTGGTAATCTGGTTCTTGATGTCTCGCAGCCTTTCAAAGGTTTCATCGCTCGGGTCTTCGCCCAGCGCCGCTTCGGCTGCCTTGAGTTCCCTATTTAGCTGAACTTTCTTGTTATGCAAGGCCAGGGCATGACTTAATCCTGTTTCCGCATCGGCCAGCGCCGTGCTGCTGCTCACCTGCCACACGCCTTGGCGCACCAGAGTGTCGGCCATGCGCCCAAGCGTCGGCCCATGGCCGCGGATACCCAGCGCCGCCTGCAGGTCATCGGCAGAGATATCGTGGTGCCGAACCACAAGTGTCAGGATGTCGCTGAGGACCTTCTGCGCCGCCGGCGTTTCGCAATCGAGCGCCGCCAGGGCCTCGAACTTGTCTTCCACAAGCGCGGGATGATTGACGAGCGTCAGGATGATCGTCGCCTCGCGTGGGGTGGGATCGATTCCGGCACCACCCCGGACAAGGCGTGAATTGCGCAATGTGTCCGAGACCACCGAGCGGGGCGTACCGCGCGAGGGAAAGCCATAGGCCCCGCTCTGCCCATAGGATGGGCGCCCCCGCCCGCCATCCCTGCCCTGGCGGATCGGCGCGAAGAACGCCTTCAGCTTCTCGTCGAACGCCTGCTGGTAGTGGAAGCGCACGGTAGCGTCCTGCACCGAATTGGCGCGCTCGCGCAAACGCGCCTGCAGCGCCGCGCGCTCTTCTGGCGCATCCGGCACCAACCCTCCGGTTTCCAGGCTCCAGATCATGTCCGAAAGGCTGCGCGCCTTCTCGATCACCTCGGCAAAGGCTGCGCGTCCATGGGACTTGATCAGGTCATCGGGGTCCTGCCCCTCCGGCAGCGTTGCGATCTTGACGGTCTGGCCCGGCTTGAGGTGCGGCAGCACCAGATCCATCGCCCGCTCGGCCGCCTTGAGACCCGCCTTGTCGCCATCGAAACACAGCACCGGCACATCGCTCATGCGCCACAGCAGCTGCAAATGCTCTTCGGTCAGGGCCGTTCCGAGCGGCGCGACCGTGCCTTCGAACCCCGCCGCCACTGCAGAGATCACGTCGAGATACCCCTCGACCACGATCACGCTCGCCCCGTCCCGGGCAGCAGTACGCGCGGACTGCCCGTTGTAGAGCGTCTGCCGCTTGGAAAAGAGACTGGTTTCCGGCGAGTTGAGATATTTGGCCGGCACATCCGGGCTCAGCGCGCGGCCGCCAAACGCGATGATGCGCCCGCGGAAATCGGTGATCGGAAACATCACGCGATTGCGGAAGCGATCATAAGTCAGTGGATCATCATCCCGGCTGGTAACGAGCCCCGCATCGACCATGGCCTGAGCCGAAACCCCGTTGGCCGCCAGATGCTCCTTCAGCCCATTACGACTATCAGGGGCAAAACCGATGCGGAAACGCGTCTGGCTCATAGGCGAAACACCGCGGTCGAGCAGATAGCCCCGAGCTCGCGCCCCGATATTGTGGGCCAGTGCTGCCTCGAAATATCTGGTTGCGAGCTCCATGACCTCGACGAGACCCTTTTGCGCCGCTTCGCGCTTTTCGGTCCGTTCGTCGCGAGCGGGCATGGGAACACCGGCCATTCCGGCCAGCTTTTCCACCGCTTCCGGAAAACTCATCCCGGCCTTTTCGGTCAAAAAGCGAAAGTGATCCCCGCTCGCTCCGCATCCGAAGCAATGATATATCCCGCGCCGGTCATCGGCATGGAAGCTCGGGCTTTTTTCGGCATGGAAGGGGCAGCAGGCCCACATGTCCCCTTTGCCGGGCTGCGATTTGCGCTTGTCCCAGAGCACGTGTTCGCCCACAACCTGCGTGATCGGCAGGCGCTGGCGGATCTCGTCGAGGAACTGATCAGAAAAGCGCATCGGCTAACTAGGCACTCAACCAGCAAAAGTCACGCAATAGGTTAGGTTATGCACCATGGCTCCTCGTTCCAAGATGCCACCGCTCGTGCTTATCGGCCTCACGCTCGGCCCGGCGCTGGTGATCGGCGCCACGCTCTGGATCGTGGCCGATCTTGTGCCCACCTGCACCGTTGAAGAGCAGGAACGCCTGACATCTCCGGACGGCCGCTTCGACCTCGTCATTTTCTCGCGCGAGTGTGGGCAAACCGAGGCCAATACCCAGGCAGCATTGGTGCCGGCGGCTGAAGAGATCCCCTTCGACGCCGCCAGCTTCTATTCAGTTGCGGCCAGTGCCGCTCTGGAGCCCGCCTGGATCGATGCCCATGCCATCGCCCTGACGGCCCCAACGGGAACAGCCCCCCTGCGAGCCGACGACACTGTCGCGGGCGTCAGCGTCAGATATCGCTAGATCCGCCTACCCTCTGCTCGATTGGTAGAGCCGCCAGGCCCAGCCGAAAAGCCCCAGAGAAAACATCACGAGCAAGAAACCACCAAGGATCATGCCCACTGTCGCCGTCAACAGCGGAAACAGCAGGAACACCAGTCCCAGAAGCACATAGGCGATGCCGGACAGCACCACCGGCCAGATGCGGGCATAGCTTTCCCGCTCCCGAACCACCACGACGATCTGCATCACACCCACAAACAGCGCAGCGAGCCCGACAACGGTGCCGAGAAACGTCGCTGTAAAGATCGTTGCGATCAGCGGCTGGATGAAAAACAGCACGCCCAGAAGCAGCGACAGCGCATTGCCGATGATATCGAACCAGTAATTGCCGCTCTTGCCGCCGCCGAAGGTAAGGCTCCACAGGCCCAGCGCGCCGTCGATGATCAGCAGGACGCCGCCGAACAGGATCAGCACCGTTAAAGCATCTGCCGGAAAAAGGATCGCGTAGATCCCGGCAATCAGCATCAGCACCCCGCGCAAGGCGGTCGCGAAGGCGAAGCGACGTTTGGTTGTCTGCGAAATAGCCATGGAATATCCCCTGATTGCCCGCGATAAGCTTAAACTGGGATTGTCTTGCCACCAAACGATTGCCGCTCCATTGCAGATTTTCTAAAGCGGGCCAGGCAAAATATGGATTGTGCCGCCTTGCCTGCCATGGAAAGAGACGCGCTCAATTGGAGCCGCCACGGGCGGTCGAAACGATGTCCCTGCCCCTGATCGCTCTTTTCCTTGCGGCCTTCGCCTTTGGCACCGCAGAATTCGTCATCGCCGGCATTCTGCCCGATGTCGCGAGGGGACTGGGTGTGACGATCCCTGTCGCCGGATACCTGATCTCCTTCTATGCCATTGGCATCGCCATCGGTGGACCGCTGCTCGCCGTTGCCACCAAGAAGCTGACCCGCAAGGTCCTGATCCTGCTTTTGGGCAGTGTTTTTGTCGTCGGACAGGTTCTGTGCGCCATTGCCCCGACATTTGAGCTGCTGATGCTGGCCCGCATTCTCGTTTCGGTGGTCCATGGCGCCTATTTCGGCATTGCCGCCATCGTCGCGGTCAGCATCGTTGCGCCAGAAAAGCGCGGCTTTGCGGTAGCGCTGATCCTTTCGGGGCTGACCGTTTCCAACATTCTCGGGGTCCCCGGCGGCACAGCTATCGGCAATGCCTTCGATTGGCGCGCAACTTTTTGGGCCGTGGGCGCCATTGGCTTGGTGGCGACGCTGGCTGTCGCATTTTTCCTGCCGCGCAATGTGGCAAGCGCCACGACCTCGGGCAGCTTCATGCGCGAGTTCAGGGTGCTCGGCCGCCCCCCGATCATTACCTGCCTCGCCATCACCGTTCTGGTGATGATCGGCCAATATAGCCTTTTCACCTATGTCGCCCCGCTCCTGACCGAGGTGACCGGGCTTGATGAAGGTCTGGTGCCATGGCTCTTGCTGCTTTATGGCGTCGGCTCGACGGTCGGCGTCTTCATCGGCGGGCGCCTCGCCGATTGGCGGCTCATGCCATCGCTGATCACCATTCTCGCGCTTCAGGCGGTGATGTTCACCGCCATGTATTTTGTCAGCCCCTATCCGATGCTGATGGCCGTCACCACCATCATCTGGGGTGGCGTCAACTTCGCCTTCGGGTCGCCTGTCCAGTCCCGCGTCCTTGCCTGGGCAGCCGATGCGCCCAATCTGGTTTCAGCGCTCATCCCCACTGGCTTCAATGTCGGCATCGCCATCGGCGCCATCCTGGGTGCGGCTTTGATCGATGCCGGCTTTGGCTATGGCGTACTGCCACTGATCGGGGCGGCATGCTCGGCTCTATCGGCAGCAATTGCTTTGCTGTCGGCCATTTGGGATCGGCGCACCGGCGCCACCCCGCCTATTCCTGCTCCGGCGGAATAGGGTTATCAAAAGTGTGATTATCGACTGGTATAATTGCGCATGCGCCTTTAGGGAGCATTGTGAGTTTGGCCGCTAATAATGGCCGTAGCGGTCGGAGTTCTTATGGTCATCGACAATGCGACACTGTTGATCGGCATCGCGTTCTCAAGCGCATCGCTCCTTTTCGCCCTGCTCATCGGCTGGTTGAACGCACGCTCCGAGACCTACCTCGTCCTTGGCGCCATGGGCATGGCGTTTATCGTCACGGCGGTGATGATCATGGGCTTGCGGGCCGGTCACTATGGCCTCGCCCAGCATCTGGTTCCCTATACGCTGATCCTGATCGGCTTCAGCTTCGTCTTTGCCGGCGTGCGCAAGTTCCGGAGCCCTCTCGCCAGCGTGCGACCGCCCATCGTTCTCGGCACGATCATGGTGATTGCCAATGCGGTACCGTTTCTGCTCGGCTATACCGGCATCGGCCTTATTCTGCTGAACACCTTCTCGGCGATCCTGCTCACTCTTTGCGCCGTCGAACATTGGCGTAGCAAGGGCCATGCGCGTGTGGCCCTCAATGCCAACGCCATCATATACTGCGTCACCGCATTCTCGTTTCTCGCCTGCGCGCTAGTAATTATCTACGAAGGCGAATTGGTCGTCACCGCGCCGCCCGAAAACTGGGCTGAGGATTTCAACTCCATCATGTCCCTTGTGGGCCTGACCGGCATCGGGGCCCTGACGCTGACGCTGCACCACGCGCGCGCCGCCGATCGCCACCGTACCGAGGCGAACACCGATTCGCTCACCGGCACGCTTAACCGTCGGGCCCTTTTCGAACTCTTCGGCAATGCCTCCCCTGCTCCGCGCACGGCCGTGCTGATGTTCGATCTTGATCATTTTAAGCAGGTCAATGATCGCTTCGGCCATGCCGGCGGCGATCGCGCGTTGCAGCAATTTGCCCAGATCTTGCGCGCCGAGCTACGCCGCGGGGACATCGCAGCCCGCCTCGGCGGCGAGGAGTTCTGCGCTGTTCTGCCCGCCATCGACCAGGAAAGCGCCAAGCTGATCGCCGAACGCATCCGTGCCGCCTATGCCGCGCTCGGCATGCTGCTCGATGATGAGGGGCTCTCCGCGACCGTCAGCATCGGCCTTGCCATAACTGGTCCCGAGGAAGATTTTTCGGCCCTCCTCAGCCGCGCCGATGCCGCGCTTTATCTCGCCAAGAACGGCGGCCGCAACCAGGTTCGCCTTGCCGCCCTGCGGCTGGTCGCCTGATCCACAAGCTACCCGCGCCGCAGCGCAGTCCCCGGGAGACTGCGCCGCCCACCATAGATCAGCCTTTCGCCGCCAGCGCGTTACGCACCTGACCGCTCACCTTGCCGAAATCGATTCGGCCGGGATAGTTGGCTTTCAGCAAGCCGATCACCTTGCCCATGTCCTTGGGTTCAGCCGCACCGCTCGACACGATGGCAGCCTCGATCGCAGCGGCGACTTCATCATCGCTCAGCGGCTTGGGCAGGAACTCGTTGAGAATGTCGATCTCTTCCTTTTCGACCGTCGCAAGGTCCGCCCGGCCCGCCTGGGCATAGATGGCAAAGCTTTCCTCGCGCTGCTTCACCATCTTCTGGATCATCGCCAAAATCTCGTCATTGGTAGCAGGACCCTTGCCGTCGCCACGATTGGCAATGTCCCGATCCCCGATCGCCGCGTTGATGGCGCGCAGGGTGCCCGTCCGCCGCTGGTCGCGGGCCTTCAATGCCGTCTTGAGGCCTTCGCTGATCGTTTCGCGCATCTTGGTGTGCTCCTTGCCATGCATTTTGTTGTCCCCATATAGGCGTGAAACAGGAAGCGCGCTACTTGCGCTATCGGGCTTGGCCTTCTAAGAGGAGGCCTCAACCGACAGCTTCCGCAGCGCTCCCGCACCGGCTCCGGCCGGATCCTTGGCGCGCGAATGTGTGAAACAAGCATGGAGACCCACCGTGACCGGCTGGCAGCAATCCCCCGCGACCGCAGTTCTTATTCTCGCTGACGGCACGCGCCTCGAGGGCCAAGGCATCGGTGCAGTCGGCCACGCCGCCGGTGAAGTCTGCTTCAACACTGCCATGACCGGCTACCAGGAAGTCCTCACCGACCCCTCCTATGCCGGCCAGATCATCACCTTCACCTTCCCCCACATCGGCAATGTCGGCACCAATGATGAAGACATCGAAACGGTCAACATGGCCGCACTCTCCGGTGTCCGTGGCGTCGTGCTCAAGGCCGATATCACCAATCCGTCCAACTACCGCGCCGCCGAAAAGCTCGATGCCTGGCTCAAGAAACGCAACATCATCGGCATCGCTGGCATCGACACGCGTGCCCTGACTGCGCGCATCCGCGAGCACGGCATGCCCAATGGCGTCATCGCTCACGAGCCGACCGGCCAGTTCGATGAAGGCTCGATGAAGGCCGAGCTCGGTGCCTTCCCCGGTCTTGAAGGTCTCGACCTCGCCAAGGAAGTCACCACCGCCCAGACCTACCACTGGGATCAGACCGGCTGGCAGTGGGACAAGGGCTATGGCACGCTCGACAACCCCGAATTCCATGTGGTTGCCATCGATTACGGCGCCAAGCGCAATATCCTGCGTTGCCTCGCCGATCAGGGTGCCAAGGTCACCGTCGTGCCCGCCACGGCCACGGCGGCTGACGTTCTTGCGCACAATCCTGACGCCGTCTTCCTTTCGAACGGCCCCGGCGATCCGGCCGAGACTGGCAAATATGCCGTCCCGACCATCCAGAAACTGATGGAAACCGGCAAGCCCATGTTCGGCATCTGCCTCGGCCACCAGCTCCTGGGCCTAGCCCTTGGCGGCAAGACCAGCAAGATGCATCAGGGCCATCACGGCGCCAATCACCCCGTCAAGGACCTGACGACCGGCAAGGTCGAGATCACCTCGATGAACCATGGTTTCGCGGTCGATGCGGACACCCTGCCCGCCGGCGTCACTCAGACCCACATTTCGCTCTTCGACAATTCCAATGCTGGTCTCGCTGTCGACGGCAAACCGATCTTCTCGGTGCAGTATCACCCTGAAGCCAGTCCCGGCCCGCAGGACAGCCACTACCTGTTCACGCGCTTCATCAATCTGGTGCGCAAGGAAAAGGGCCTGCCCGAACGCGCCGAGTTCGAGGCGCCTGCCGCCTGATCAGCACGGCAAGCAGGGGGACGGGATATGAGCCGCGGCGAAATGGCCGAGGGGCTGCGGGGCGGCATGATCGTGGCGCTCTCGACGGCTCCGTTTGCAGTCCTTTTTGGAGCTCTGGCCGTCGATAACGGCATCAGCGTTGCCGAGGCGACGCTGATGAGCACCACCATCTATGCCGGCGCGAGCCAACTCGTCGGCATCGAGCTCTTTGGCAATCACGTTGCCCCGTGGCTGATTGTCCTTTCGATCTTCGCGGTCAATTTTCGGCACCTGCTTTATTCGGCTGCCGTCACCCGCTTCATCCCGCACTTCACCCTCGGCCAGAAGCTCGTCGCCTTTTTTCTCCTCATCGATCCCCAATTTGCCGAAACGGCGCGACGGGCTGAAGCCGGCAAGACCATCACCTTTGCCTGGTACGTTGCCTTCGCTCTCGCCATCTACATTCCCTGGATCATCTTCAGCACACTCGGTGCCGCCTTCGGCTCGCTGATTGGCGACCCTCAGGTCTGGGCCATCGACGTGCTGCTGCCGGTCTACTTCCTTGGCATCACGATAGGCTTCCGGCGCAAGCCCGGCTTCTATCCCGTCGCCATCGCCGCCTTTGTCGCGTCCATCGCGGCCTATGTGCTCGTGGGCTCGCCCTGGCATGTCAGCATCGGCGCGGCTTTCGGCGTCCTCGTCGGCGCGCTTCTGCCGTTGCCAGCTCCTGCCGAGGCAAGCCACTGATGGACCTCTCGCTCGAACCCACCATCGTCTGGATCGTTCTTGCCGCGGCCGTTGCGACCTTTGCCACCCGCATCGGCGGCTATGTCTTGATCGCGCGCTTCCGCGCCATCCCTCCGCGCGTCGAGGCAGCACTGAACGCTGTGCCTGCGGCGGTGCTGACCACGCTCTTCGCGCCGGCCTTCTTCACGGGAGGCCTCGAAATTAAGCTCGCAATGATCGCCGGCCTCTTGGTCAGCCTGCGCTATCCTGGCCTGATCGCCATCGTCGCCGGATGGGCCACGGCGATGATTGCCCGGCACGTTTTCGGTCTTTAGCGCCAGCGCTCGACCACGGGGCCGCCCTGCCCTCCGACCGGATCGGTCTTCGGCAGCGGCACGCGCGCAATCCGCTCGTCTGCCTCCGGCCTCTCGCCCTCCCGGCCATAAAGCATGTCGGCCTCGCCGCCGGGCGGATAGGCGCCTACCACAAGAAAATCCTCCGTAGAACCGACGTTCTTGTGGCCCGTTCCCGCTGGCAGTACTACCACATCGCCTGCTTCGAGACTGAACACCCGCCCTTCCGGTCCGCCCAGGTGCAGCTGCGCAGAGCCCGCCACCACGCCGAGGCATTCGTGGGTGGTGGAGTGGTAGTGATGATAATCGTAAACGCCGTAGCGCCAGGCGCTCGGCCAGCCATTCGCATCGAAAAGCGCTTCCATTCTCTCGGGCGTCGGCTCGGCCAGCGCACCCTTGTAGATCACGACCGGCAAGGCACTGTTGGGGATGTCGCCGTCGCGTGAAAAGTGTTCGAGTTTGATGTTTGAAAGATTGCCCAGCATCGCTGCCTCCTAGACGCTGCCTGAGAAGGTGTCGCAGTCGCTCGGATTGCCCGAGCGATAGCCCCGCTCGAACCAGGATTCGCGTTGCGCCGAAGTGCCGTGGTTGAAGGTCTTGGGCACCGCGAAACCCTGCATCCGCTTCTGGAGCGTATCGTCGCCGATCTGGCTGGCGGCATTGAGGGCTTCGTCAATATCCCCGCTCTCGAGCAGGTTCTGCTGGCCTGCATAATTGGCCCAGACCCCCGCATAGCAATCCGCCTGCAGCTCAACGCGCACAGAATAAGCATTCGCCTCGGTCTGGCTCATGGCCTGCCTGCGCCTGTTGAAGTCCGGCAGCACACCGGTCAGGTTCTGAATATGATGCCCCACTTCATGAGCCAGGACATAGGCCTGCGCGAAGTCTCCGGGAGCGCCGAACTCACGGTGCAACTGATCGTAGAAGCTGAGGTCGATATAGACCTTGGAGTCAGCGGGGCAGTAGAACGGCCCGACGCTCGAATCTGCAACGCCGCATCCCGAATTGGTCTGGCCGGTAAACAGCACCACCTGCGGCTCTGGATAGTCTTCACCCGAGGCGGCAAACACCTGTGTCCAGAGGTCCTCGGTTTCCTTGACCACCACGCCCACGAAATCGGCAAGCTCGTCCTCGCCTTCTGCCGGAAGTTGCCGGAATGTGGTGCTGGAGGGTGCGAACCCGGTAGAGGAGCCGCCGGACAGCATGTCGAGCGGGTTCTGGCCCGAAACCAGCCAGAGAATGCCCAGGACCACGACGATCCCGAGCACCCCGCCGATGCCGCCGCGCGATCCGCCGCCCATGGGAATCCGCATTCCGCCACCCCGGCCGAGCATGGGCCCGCCAAAGCCGCCCGTCCGCCCCGCCCCGCGGCGATCCTCGATATTGCTGCTGCGCTGCCGACCACGCCACTTCATGACGGTCCCCTCATCTACCCACAATCAGACCAATAAGGCGCCATGGTTCAAACAGGTTGCATAAGGCTGCACGCGGCCACACGACTGTCATAAATTGACCAGCCGGTAAAATTTCCCTAGCCTCGTTTGGCTGCCGTCATGCGATCGTCACCGAACCTCGTCATGAGCAGGCCGCTCCCCGCAGAGGGAGCGCCCGGAGCCGGACCAGCCGGCCATCGGGGCACACTCACCCCAGGCTCTCGTGGCATTGTTCAGTGGAGATGATCGATGAACTTTCTTCCCAGCATTTCTCGACGCAGTTTTCTGGCCGGCTCAGCCAGCATAGGGGCCATGGCCGTACTTCACCCATTCGCCGTTCAGGCACAGGCCAATCAGGCCCATCTGCGCATCCTGGAAACAACTGACCTGCACGTCGCCGTCTTTGCCTATGACTATTTTGCGGACGCGCCGAACGACACCATGGGTCTGGCCCGCACCGCATCGATCATTGAATCGATCCGCGCCGAAGCCGGCAATTCCATGCTGGTCGACAATGGCGACATCATCCAGGGCAACCCCATGGGCGACTATATCGCCTATGAAAAGGGCCTCGATGGCAACGTCCATCCCGTGATAGCCGCCATGAACACGCTTGGCTACGATGCAGCGACCTTGGGTAATCACGAGTTCAACTATGGTCTCGAATATCTCGATAAGGCCATTGAGGGTGCAAATTTCCCCTTCGTTTCCGCCAATGTGGTCCGGGGCGAGCTGGCGGCCGATCCGCTCGGCGACGACACCTACATCCAGCCCTATCTGATCGTTGAGAAAGAACTGACCGACGGCGCCGGCAGCAACAAGACCATCAAGGTCGGCATCATCGGCTTTGTTCCGCCCCAGATCATGACCTGGGACGCCGCCCATCTGGCAGGCAAGACCAATGCCCGCGATATCGTGGAGACCGCAGAGGCCTATGTGCCCAGGATGCGCGAAGAAGGGGCCGACATCATCATCGCCCTTTGCCACTCCGGCATCGCGGCCGACCAGACCACCGGGGCTGAAAACATGGCGCTGCAGCTTGCCGCCGTCGAAGGGATCGATGCCCTGCTCCTCGGCCACCAGCACCTCGTTTTCCCCGGCCCGAACTTCGAAGGCATCGAAGGCGTCGACGCGGTCGCAGGCACGCTCAACGGCAAGCCTGCCGTCATGCCGGGCTTCTGGGGCAGCCACATGGGGCTTCTGGATCTTCTGCTTGAGCAGGACGCCGATGGTAAGTGGACCGTCGTGTCCCACACCGCCGAAGCCCGCCCGATTTCCGAGCGGGTCGATGGTCAGGTCAACGCCCTTGTGGAAGACGAGCCCGAAGTGCTCGCCGCGGCGCAGGAAGACCATACCGAAACGCTCGAATATGTGCGTCGCGCCGTGGGCGAAACCTCGGCCCCGCTTTATTCCTACTTCGCCCTTGTTGCCGATGATCCCTCGGTTCAGATCGTAAGCCAGGCCCAGACCTGGTATATCGAACAGATGATGCGCGGCACCGAGTGGGAAAGCCTGCCCATCCTTTCGGCGGCAGCCCCCTTCAAGGCTGGTGGTCGCGGCGGCCCGGACTACTACACCGACGTTCCCGTGGGTCCGATCGCCATCAAGAACGTGGCCGATCTCTACCTGTATCCGAATACGATCCAGGCAGTGAAGATCACCGGTGCCGACGTCAAGAACTGGCTCGAGCGCTCGGCGGGCATGTTCAATCAGGTCGAGGCAGGCGCAACCGATGCCGAACTGATCAATCCCGAGTTCCCCTCGTACAACTTCGACGTGATCGATGGGGTGACCTACAAGGTCGACCTGACTCAACCCTCGAAATATTCGAGCGATGGCAAGGAAGAGATCAATCCCGACGCCAACCGCATCATCGAACTGATGTATGACGGTGCCCCGATCGATCCGGCGCAGGAGTTTATCGTCGCAACCAACAATTACCGCGCCAGCGGCGGTGGTTCGTTCCCCGGCATCACGGCAGACAAGATCGTCTTTGTCGGCCCCGATACCAATCGCGACATCATCATCCGCTTCATCGTCGAAAACGGCACCATCTCGCCGACGGCGGACGCGAACTGGTCGCTCGCCGAGATCGGCGACACCACCGTGCTCTTCACCACCGGCCCCAAGGGCGCCGATTACGTCGATGACGTCGAGGGTGTCAGCATCGAAGCAACAGGCGAAACCAATGAAGAAGGTTTCGGCGTCTATCGCATCACGCTGTGATTTGATCTGATCGCACAACACATCTCACCACCCGGCATGTCCGGGTGGTGCATCGGGGGTGCACTGGAGTGCCCCATTCAGTCTGGCGATGACGGGATAAAACTATGGCAGAGCGCAACTGGCTTCGGCGGGTCATCCCCCTTTTCGCCCTGTTCCTCCCGGTTATCCCAGCCCAGGCCGAAGTGCCTCTCGATGGCACGTTTACCGCCGCGAGGGCCTGCCCCGCCCTCCAGTCGATCAACCGGCAGACCAATCCTGGCGGGATCACCATAACGCCCGGCGCCACCTACGCTCTGGTCGCCGCCAACAAAGCGAATCCCACCCACTACCGCATCGTCATCCCTAATGCCGAACCTGACCGCCGCTGGGTCGAGGTCGCATGTGGCACCCTCCCGGCCGATGCCCGGGGGACAACAGCGGAAGTGCCCACCCCTCGTCCCACCTCCAGCGCTCGATATGTTCTCGCGGTCAACTGGCAGCCCGCCTTTTGTGAACTCAGCCCGCGCAAACCCGAATGCCGCAACCAGGGCGCGAACAGTTTCGAAGCCACCAACTTCACCCTTCACGGCCTTTGGCCCCAGCCGCGCAGCAATGAATATTGCGATGTCGTCTTAGCGGATCGCATGGCGAGCGAAGACGGCCGCTGGCGCGACATCGCGCCGCTCGACCTGCCGCTCGCCCTCCGTCGCGAACTCGATCGCGTCATGCCCGGTAGCCAGTCTGGGCTTGATCGTCACGAGTGGATCAAGCACGGCACCTGCTACGGCACGGACGCCCGCACCTACTATCGGGATTTACTCGATCTCATGACCGCCCTCAACACCTCGCCGGTCGCCGATCTCTTCGCGGGCAATATCGGCAGGCGCATCACCCTGCGGCAAATCCGCTCCGCCTTCGATGATGCCTTCGGCTCTGGCGCCGGAGCGCGCGTGCGCGTCACCTGTGCCGAGGATGGTAACCGCACCATCATCACCGAACTCACCATCAGTCTTGCAGGCGAGGTCGACGGCTCCGCATCGCTCCCGCGCCTCATCGCCGCCGCGCCTCCTACCGATGGCGGCTGCGATGCCGGCGAGATCGACGCGGTCGGAACCCGATAGTCCCCCCAAAAAAGACTGAAGTCGGTTGAACTCTATTCGCCGGCCCCGTTCAGCCGCTCCCGCAACGCCACCAATTCGAGCCGCATTGCCTCGGACGCTTCCAGCGACTGACCCGTGCCTTCAATCACCGCCAGCGGGATCGCCAGCGCTCGTTCTTGGAGCGCCCTACCCGCTTCGGTGAGCTGAATGCGCACCTGACGCTCATCCTTCTGGTCCCGCTGCCGCTGCACCAGCCCACGGGCCTCAAGGCGCTTGACCAGAGGTGTGATCGTGCCGCTGTCGAGGAACAATCTCTCCCCCAGGGCTTTTACCGTGATGTCGTCCTTCTCCCACAAAACGAGAAAGGCGAGATATTGCGGATAGGTCAGATCCAGCGCTTCGAGCCGCGGCTTGTAGAAACGGGTAAAGGCATGCCCCGCTGAATAAACGGCGAAGCACAGCATCTGGTCGATCGTGGGCATAGGCGTTTCGGTCATGATCTTACCTCTCGCGATCACATTGCCACAAAACCCTATTGCACACAATTAAATTGTGCACTATCTATTAGGGGTCAACGCCCCCTTCCCCTTCAGGAGTTTTCCATGTCCTCGATCAAGGCTGCAGTTTACACCGCCCATGCCCACACCACTGGTGGCCGCACCGGCACCAGCAAGACCGACGACGGCCGCCTGTCCGTCACCCTCGACACCCCGGCAGCAATGGGCGGCAATGACGGCGCCGGCACCAATCCCGAGCAGTTGTTTGCCGCAGGCTATTCCGCTTGCTTCCTTGGCGCGCTCAAGGCGGTGGCACGCAGCGAGAAGGTCAAGATTCCCGATGAAGCCACGATCGATGCCGCCGTGTCCTTTGGCGAAAACGCCAACGAAGGCGGCAAGGGCTTCAACATCGCCGTTGAACTCAAGGTCACCATTCCCGGTTTCGAGCGTGACCAGGCCGAAGCTCTGGTTCACAAGGCTCACGAAGTCTGCCCCTATTCCAACGCCACCCGTGGCAATGTCGACGTGAAGCTTTCTGTCGCCTGATCACTCCAGGCCGCGCCCCTAAGGCGCGGCCTCGCCCTCCAAAAGGTCCCGTGCTAGTCCGCGGCCATTTGAACCCGCTGAGGTTACTCATGCCCGAACTAGCCTTCCGCGATGCTCGGCCAGACGACATCGCCACTATCCTCATGCTCAACCATGCGGGCGACGCCCGCGGTGCGGACACGCCGCCGCTCGATCCGGCAACACTTTCCGACCCAAGATATCGCGTCGCCTTCGACGCCATCGCGACTGACCCCAACAACCGCCTGATCGTTGCCGAGCGTCATGGCGAGGTTGTCGGCACGCTGCAGATCAGCGCCGTGCCCGGCCTGCCGCGCTTCGGCATGAAGCGAGCGATCCTGGAAAACGTTTATATCCGCGCCGATCAGCGCGGCACTGGCCTCGGCACCGAAATGGTTCGGTGGGCCATCGAAGAGGCCCGGTCCATGGGCTGCGGCATAGTCCAGCTCACATCAAATAAAGTGCGGCTCGATGCGCATCGCTTCTACGAGAAGCTTGGGTTCCGGAAGTCGCACGAGGGGTTCAAGCTGTTCCTCTAGTGCCGTGCGCTAGAAGATGATCGTGAGCCCCATGAAGGCCAGCACAAGGATGATGCCGATCCCGATCAGCATCACCACGAAAACGATCTTGGCAAGGTTCGCCGCCCCTGCAGCAATCCCGGTGAAACCCATCGCGCCAGCCACGAGGGCAACCACGACCAGTATAAGAAGAAGCTGCAGCATGGTGCCGTCCACATCCCAGATTGCGTGGACAGCAACGCGTGGATTGAACGAGCGTTCCGGCCCGCCTAGGGGCGCAAACCCATTGGCACGGGGGGCGCTGTCCGCAAGACCGTAATACGCACCCGCTCATTGGCGGCCATATAGGGGTCGTTGGTGAAAAAGGGTTCGTCCGTCGCCCTTCCATTGACCGATTTGATCCGGTCATCGGTCAGACCGAATTCACCAAGGGTCGAGCGCACCACATTGGCCCGGTCCGAGGAAAGCTCCCAGGCGCCATAGCGCGGGTTTTCATAGCGGCCGCCGGCTGCGGTATGACCGGAAATCACCATTTGCGAATTGAGCTGCTGCAGATAGGGCGCCATCGCGGCGATGGCGGCACGCGTCGGCTCCAGCGGATATTTCGAACCCTCCGGGAACATGCGACGTCCCTGCTGGTCGACAATCTGGATATCGAGCCCTTCCTCGGTCTCCTCGACCAGGAGATTGTCCATAAACGGCGTCAGCTCCGGCATCGATTGCCAGGCCTGGCGAATGCTGGCTGCCGCAGAGTGAAACTCCTGGGAATCCACGGCCTTGAGATTGAATTCTGAATCGCTGCTGGCCTCGAGCTCGCTGCCATTTTCACGCGCTTCACCACCGACCGACAGCTCGGCCTCGCCGGAGGTAGCTTCGGCAGGCGATGCTGGTTCACGCGCTGTGATGTCGGACGCAGAGCCCGACATGCTCGCGCCGGCATTGTCCATGGCCTGCCCGCCCATCACCCCGCCAGCTCCGCTCGAAGACAGGCTTACCGAAGGCGGAGAAAAGTAGTCGGCCAGACCCTGCTTCTGCTCGGCCGTGGTCATGTTGATCAGCCACATGAGCAGGAAGAACGCCATCATCGCCGTCACGAAGTCGGCATAGGCGATCTTCCACGCCCCGCCATGGTGACCATGGCCACCCTTCTTGACCTTCTTAATGATGATCGGCTGTTCGTAATTGGCCATAAGATGTCTCTGGATAGGCATGGCCCGGACCTTCGGCCCGGGCGGAAAGCAAAGTCTGGATCAGGTGGCGGCGGGAAGAGCTGCGGTTGCTTCTTCGACCTCGTTGAAGGTCGGGCGCACATCGCTCATCAGGGCCTTGCGGGCGAACTCGACAGCCATGACCGGCGGCTGGCCGCTGATATGGGCCAGAAGCCCCACCTTCATGGACAGGAAATACTTGGACTCGGCCTCGAAGATGCCGCGCAGCGACTGCGCCATGGGCCCGAAGAAACCATAGGCGACGAACACGCCGAAAAACGTACCCACGAGTGCGCCGCCGATCAGGTGGCCGAGCACTTCGGGCGGCTCGGTGATGGCGCCCATGGTCTTAATCACGCCGAGCACGGCGGCCACGATCCCGAGAGCCGGCGTTCCGTCCGCCAGCGCCTGCATGGCACCGACGAGCTGCTCCTGCTCCTGATGGTGAGTTTCGAGCTCCTCGTCCATCAACGCTTCCATTTCATGGGCGTTATTCGTGCCCATGGTCACCATGCGCAGATAATCGCACATAAACTCCACCGCATGGTGGTTCTTGGCAAAGGTGGGGAAGCGGTTGAACAGCTCGGATTCGTGCGGGTTCTCGATATGCGGCTCGATGGCGAGGACACCCTTGGCTTGGATCAGCTTGTAGAGGCTGAACTGCAGGCCCAGCAGCTCCACATAGGCGGCCTTGTTGTACTTCGGTCCCTTGAACAGCGTACCGAAGATGCCGACGGTGGACTTCAGCACCCGCCCGCTATTGCCGATCACATAGGCGCCGATCGCGGCGCCCAGAATGATCACGAATTCCCATGGCTGCCAGAGCACTTCGACATGCCCGCCCATCGCCGCGTAGCCGCCGAGAACGCAGGCGAACACGAACACAATACCGATAATCAGACGCATGAAACCCGACCTGAACGCAATACTACAAAGATGCGGGGGAGCAGAGCGAGCCTGTCTTCTCCGGCAGTGCCATAATGCGGACACAGGCTTAACGGCGGGTATATTTTGCTGCCTGTCTTGCACTTGCGGCGAATTGGATCAGTATCGCGTCCGCCGTTTCCATGCGGCTTCCAGAGGATCACACCATGCTGCGCACCCTCGCATCTGCACTGCTCACGCTCGCTCTTCTCGTGCCCGCCAGCGCCAGCGAAGAAGAAGTCTACATTTCCATCGAAAATATTCACGGCGATGCCGATGGCTTCTTCGATGTTTTTTCTGGCGTTCAGGATGCAGCGATGTTCAATCCGATCGATATCGCCGGCTATGGACTTTATCCGATGACGATCAACGCCAATGGCGAAGTCTACGATATCTTGGAAGAACAGGACCTCATCGACAATTTCGACACCCTCGTCTATCCCGAAACCATCGACGCAATCCTTGGTCAGGATGTCGACGATCTCATCGTAACTTCCGAAGGCGTCGGGCTTGCCAATGGCGCCCTCTGGATCACCAATATCTGTCTCGACGACGCCTGCAGCGAAACCCAATGGGGCGTATTCTCGATCAACAACTGACCGCGCCGAAAGACACCCCGCACCGTCATTGCCGGGCTCGTCCCGGCAATCCATCCCGCCCGCACAACCCATGCAGTGACGCCAAGGCAAGCTCACCCCATTGCTCCAATCGCCGCTCCTCGCTACTGCTGCGCGATGACCGCCACCTTTCCCATCTTTCTCGTTTCCACCCCCGGCCTTGAAGCCCCGCTCTGCGCCGAAGCGCTCGAACAGGGCTTTGCCGGCGCAACCGTTGTCGATGGTGGCGTGAGCTTCTCCGGCACTTGGAACGACGTCTGGCTCGCCAATCTCACTTTGCGTGGCGCAACCCGCGTCCTTGCCCGCATCGGCGAGTTTCGCGCCATGCATCTCGCCCAGCTCGATAAGCGCTCCCGCAAGATCCCTTGGGGAGATTATCTCGACCCGAGAATCCCGTTGCGGGTCGAGGCCAGTTGCAAGCGCTCGCGCATCTATCATGCCGGGGCCGCCGCTCAGCGCGTCGCCACTGCCATCAGCGAGGAACTCCGCGCGCCGATAGCCGAAGATGCCGACCTGCGCGTCATGGTCCGCATCGAGGATGACCTCGTCACCCTCAGCCTCGATACCACCGGCGCCTCGCTCCACAAACGCGGTTTCAAGGAAGCGGTGAACAAGGCACCCATGCGCGAGACCATGGCCGCCATGTTCCTGCGCCAATGCGGATTCGACGGGTCGTTCCCCGTTCTCGACCCCATGTGCGGCTCGGGCACTTTCGTCCTCGAAGCTGCCGAGATTGCACGTGGTTTCAAACCGGGCCGGGAGCGCGACTTCGCCTTCCAAACCCTGCCCTCTTTCGATCCTCAAGCTTGGCAGGCAATGCGCGCCGCCCCGACACCACAAACGACGACCCGAACCTTCCATGGATCAGATCGCGATGCCGGCGCCATCCGCATGGCCCGCGAAAACGCCGAACGGGCGGGTGTCGCTGACATCACGGCTTTCGAGCAGACGCCCATCGAGGCCCTTGAGCCGCCCCCCGGCCCGCCTGGCCTTGTCATCCTCAACCCGCCCTATGGCACGCGCATCGGTGACAAGGCCCCACTCGTCACCTTGCACCGAACGCTCGGCAAAGTGCTCAAGACCCGCTTCAGCGGTTGGCAGGTGGGCATCATCACCGCCGACAAGAGCCTTGCACAGGCAACCGGCCTTAAATTCGAAGCGCCGCTCCCCCCGGTCCTTCATGGGGGCATCCGGGTCGGCCTCTACCGCGCCAGGCTCTGAAATTTTAAATCAAATGGTAACCATGTTGGCAGCCATGCGCTCGCAACATGCAACGATCGATCTTTTCCCGCGCTTGTTTGGCATATGCCATGGGGAAGACCGATGAATACTATTCACAGAGTTCTCGTCGTCGAAGACAACCCGATCCTGCTTCTTGATCTGTGCGACCAGTTGATCGAGTTCGGGTATGATCCAGTCCCAACCTCAAGCGCGGCAAGCGCCGCCCGCCTCCTTGATCAGTCCATTTCCGCGCTCGTGACCGATATCGAGCTCGGTGTCGGCCCCGATGGTCTGGCGCTGGCGCGATTGGCCGCCCGCGCCCTGCCCGGCCTGCCCATTGTCGTGGTCTCCGGCGGTGTCTATCCAAAGCCCTCCGACCTCGCGCCGAACGCCGTCTTCGTGCCCAAGCCCTATAGCGTTGCCCACATCGCCGCCGCTCTCGAGCGAAACGCCCATGTCGAGGCCGCCTGAAAATTAAAGCCCCGGTCTTGGCCGGGGCTTTTTGATGATACCGTCAGGATGGAGGCGGCGCAGCCGGTGTCGCTGGCGTCGTCGTGTCCGCTGGCGGATTGGCTGGCGGAGCATCGCCTCCACAGGCCGCCAGAGCCAGTGCAGTGACGACCGCAAAAGCGGCAACTCGTAGATTTTTCATTTCAACCTCATTGTCAGGGCGCGGACAGCCCAACGCTGGTCCGGCGCAGAAATGCAAACAGTCGAAGATCGCACAAGCAATCACAGCGATGTGAGCCACCAATATGGGCAACTGTTTGACTGCGGCGAGGCGGTTTGAGGGCAATCGGGCCGGGCGTTTTCCGATGTCTTCCGGGCCGCCACCAGCCGAACACAATCCCCCGGCTACAAGGAGCCAATCTTGCCGGAAGTACCATGCGCCCTATCGTTTTGATCCTTGCCACTCTTTTAATCGCCACACCCGCTGCAGCGACAACCTCTATGGTCGAAGCGCAGCTTTGCCGGTCCCAGCTGAGTTTGCTTGTGTCCGGCAACAAGCTGACTGAAGAGGAGATCGAACGCTTCGAAAGCCAGTGTGCATGTCTCGAGCAATCCGGCGAAAGCGCAGGACAGTGCTCCGATTTCCTTGGTGACCTCTGATGAAGCGTCTCATCCCGCTATTGCTTTTGCTGGTCGTTCCGCCTGCATTCGCCGAAGAGCAATCTGCCTGGCAGCAGCAAAAATGCGCTCTTTATGCCGACGCGTGGAGCCGCGCGCTCGAGACTGTCGGGCCGGATGACATCAACTACAACTTTCTTGCCAGCAACGAGAATTTCATAGCTTCGGGCTGCATGGAAAGCGCCGGTATTTGCCCGCGATCCAACCGGGAACGCGATATCGCTGATCTTCTGACCATGGTGCTGATGAACGAGGGAGCCGCCAGCACTTTTGCCCCATTCCGTTGTTGATTGGAGTGAACGATCCCTGCCAAAGCGGGAACAAGCATAACCCGCCCCTTCCCATCTGCCGACTCTTCGGTTAGACAGCCCACCTAACCGCCATGTCCGGTCTTCCCTCCCGTGCCGCAGCGCTCAGTTGCCGTGCGGGTTTCGCGCGGATAGGTGTGTCCGGGCGAGTCCCCTCTCCTCGCCCGCTGCCAAAATTGCTAGAACAGAGCGAGCGCCATGCCAAAACGTACCGACATCAAATCGATCCTGATCATCGGCGCGGGACCCATCATCATCGGGCAGGCTTGCGAATTCGACTATTCCGGCACCCAGGCGTGCAAGGCGCTCAAGGAAGAGGGCTACCGGATCATTCTGGTAAACTCCAATCCGGCAACGATCATGACCGATCCGGATCTCGCCGACGCCACCTATATGGAGCCTATCACCCCCGAAGTCGTCGCCAAGATCATCGAAAAAGAACGCCCCGACGCGCTCCTCCCCACCATGGGCGGCCAGACCGCGCTCAACTGCGCCCTGTCGCTGCGCAAGATGGGCGTCCTTGACAAGTTCAACGTCGAGATGATCGGCGCCACCGCCGAAGCCATCGATAAGGCCGAAGACCGCGAGCTCTTCCGCGACGCCATGAAGAAGATCGGCCTCGACACTCCGCGCTCCATGCTGGCCCACAACACCATTGAGGCGCTGCAGGCGCTCGAGGTCATCGGCCTCCCCTGCATCATCCGCCCCTCCTTTACTCTGGGCGGCACGGGCGGCGGCATCGCCTACAACCGCGAAGAATATCTCAACATCTGCGAATCCGGCATCGATGCCTCGCCGACCAATGAAGTCCTCGTCGAAGAATCCGTTCTCGGCTGGAAGGAATACGAGATGGAGGTTGTCCGCGATAAAAAGGACAACTGCATCATCGTCTGCTCGATCGAGAACATCGATCCCATGGGCGTCCATACCGGCGACTCGATCACCGTTGCCCCGGCCCTGACGCTCACCGACAAGGAATACCAGATCATGCGCGACGCCTCGCTGGCGGTGCTGCGCGAGATCGGCGTCGAAACTGGCGGCTCCAACGTCCAGTTCGGCATCAACCCGGCTGACGGGCGCATGGTCGTCATCGAGATGAACCCGCGCGTCTCGCGCTCCTCGGCGCTCGCCTCCAAGGCCACCGGCTTCCCGATCGCCAAGGTCGCCGCGCGCCTTGCCGTCGGCTACACGCTCGATGAACTCGAAAACGACATCACCGGCGGCGCTACCCCCGCGAGCTTTGAACCCACGATCGACTACGTGGTGACAAAAATCCCGCGTTTCGCCTTCGAAAAATTCCCCGGCGCCGACAACCGTCTGACCACCGCCATGAAGTCGGTCGGCGAAGCCATGGCCATCGGCCGCACCTTCCAGGAATCGCTGCAAAAGGCTCTCCGCAGCCTCGAAACGGGCCTCACTGGCCTCAACGAGATCGGCATTCCGGGCCTCGGCGAAGGCGAAGACAAGAACGCCATCAAGGCAGCGCTCGGCACACCTACGCCCAGCCGCCTTCTTCATGTCGCCGAAGCCATGCGGCTTGGCGTCTCCAACGAAGACATCTTCGAAGCCTGCAAGATCGACCCTTGGTTCCTCGAGCAGATGCGCGGCATCGTCGACACCGAAGCCAAGGTCAAGGAATTCGGCCTGCCCAAGGACGCGGCCAACCTGCGCAAGCTCAAGTCCATGGGCTTCTCCGACGCCCGTCTCGCCCAGCTGGCCAATGTAAAAACTTCGGACGTGCGCAAGCTGCGCCACAGCCTCGAAGTGCGCCCCGCCTATAAGCGCATCGACACCTCCGCGGCCGAATTCGCGTCACCGACCGCTTACATGTATTCGACCTACGAGGCCCCCTTCGCTGGCGCCGTCGACGACGAAGCGCGTCCCTCCGATCGCAAGAAAGTCGTCATCCTCGGCGGCGGTCCCAACCGCATCGGCCAGGGCATCGAGTTCGACTATTGCTGCTGCCATGCGGCCTTCGCGCTGGCCGATGCCGGCTACGAAACCATCATGGTCAATTGCAATCCGGAGACTGTGTCGACCGATTACGACACCTCCGATCGCCTCTATTTCGAGCCGCTGACCGAAGAAGACGTCATCGAAATCCTGCTTACGGAAAAGCAGAACGGCACGCTTCACGGCGTCATCGTCCAGTTCGGCGGCCAGACCCCGCTGAACTTGGCCGAAGCCGTCGCCAAGGCCGGCGTGCCGATCCTCGGCACCCAGCCTGAGGCCATCGACCTCGCCGAAGACCGCGACCTGTTCATGAAGCTGCTCAACCGTCTCGAGTTGACTCAACCCAAGAACGGCATCGCCTACAGCCTTGAACAATCACGCCTTGTTGCCGAGCGGCTGGGCTATCCGCTGGTTATCCGCCCGTCCTATGTTCTGGGCGGCCGCGCCATGGCCATCGTTCATTCGGCCAAGGAATTCGAGACCTATATCCAGGACACCCTGACCGGCCTCGTCCCGCCCGACATCCTCCAGCGCTACCCCAACGACAAGACCGGCCAGATCAATTCGGTTCTTTCCGACAATCCGCTTCTCTTCGACGCCTACCTCTCGGGCGCCATCGAAATCGACGTCGACGCCCTTTGCGACGGCAAGGACGTTTTTGTCGCCGGCATCATGGAACACATCGAGGAAGCCGGCATCCACTCGGGCGATAGCGCCTGCTCCCTGCCCCCGCGCTCGCTGCCGCCTGAAGTCATCGAGGAACTCAAGCGCCAGACCCGCGAGCTCGCCTTCGCCCTCAAGGTCGGCGGCCTGATGAACGTCCAATACGCCTACAAGGACGGCACCATCTACCTCATCGAGGTCAATCCGCGCGCCTCGCGCACCGTGCCTTTCGTTGCCAAGGTGATCGGCCAACCCATCGCCAAGATCGCCTCGCGCGTCATGGCCGGTGAAACGCTGGCGAGCTTCAACCTCGTCGAGAAGAAGCTCAAGCATGTCGCCGTCAAGGAAGCCGTCTTCCCGTTCAACCGCTTTCCCGGCGTCGACACGGTTCTGGGGCCCGAGATGAAGTCGACCGGCGAAGTCATCGGTCTCGATAGCGATTTTGCCGTCGCCTTCGCCAAGTCCCAGATGGGCGCCGGCCAGAAGGTCCCGACATCGGGCAAGGCCTTCATCTCGGTGCGCGATGACGACAAGCAGTACATCGTCGAGATGGCCCGCCACCTCGTCGAAGCCGGTTTCGAAATTCTCGCGACCGGCGGCACCCAGCGCTACCTCGTCGACAACAACGTCCCCGCGACCAAGATCAACAAGGTCCTCGAAGGCCGTCCGCACATCGTCGATTCCATGAAGAATGGCGGCGTGCAGCTGGTGATCAACACCACCGATGGGCTCAAGTCGGTCAGCGACAGCCGCGACATCCGCCGCACCGCGCTCCTCGCGAAAATCCCCTACTACACGACCATCGACGGCGCCCTGGCCGCCGTCGAAGGCATCGTCGCCCTCAAACAAGGCGGCCTCCAGGTCCGCGCCCTGCAGGAATACTTCGCGGACTGACACAATCCCTGCACCTCCCCCTTCTGAAGGGGGAGGACGGTCCCATTTGGGAAAGCTGATGCTCGTGAGCCGCCATACCTCTCCCTCTGGGGGAGAAGTGGCTCGGCAAAGCCGAGTCGGTGAGGGGGCGGACCTGCCAAATGCGAGTGCCCCCACTGCCACCCTACTCGACATCCCCACCCGTCTGCGCTACCAAAAGCGCACCATGAAGCGCACAGACCGAACCAGCGCCATCGCGTTCCCCCGCGCCTGACCCGCGCAAGGAACGCCGCCTCTACCGGCCACAGCGCCGGCGCCTTGTCGCGCGCGCTGTTTGTTCAGTTCTCTTCATGGATCAATCATGTCCAACTATTTCGAAAGCCCGTTCCTGGGCATCCCGCTCGATCGCCAGATCACCAATCCCAATATCGTCGTGGGCCGCTATAGCTACTATTCCGGCTATTATCACGGCCACAGCTTCGATGATTGCGCCCGCTATCTCATGCGCGAGCCGGGCGTCGATCGCTTGATCATCGGCGCCTTCTGCTCGATCGGCTCCGGTGCCGCCTTCATCATGGCCGGCAATCAGGGCCATCGGAATGACTGGGTCTCGACTTTTCCCTTCGCCTTCGTCCCCGACGCGCCCGAGTTCGCCACCGGCAACAATGCCTTCCAGCCCGCTGGCGACACGGTCACCGGCAACGATGTATGGATCGGCTCCGAGGCCATCGTCATGCCCGGCGTGAAAATCGGTCATGGCGCCGTGCTCGGCACCCGCGCCCTGGTCACCCGGGACGTAGAGCCCTACACCATCGTCGGCGGCAACCCAGCCAAGCCAATCCGCAAGCGATTTGCCGAACACGACATTGCGCTGCTGCTTGAAATGAACTGGTGGGACTGGCCGGTCGAACGCCTGAGCCTTGCCATGCCGCTCCTGACCTCGGCCGATATCAAGGGGCTTCACGCCTTCTGGCGCGCGGGCTAGCTCAAGCGCAGGGCAGCGTCTCCGTCTGGCTCGACAGCATCCCATCGCTGACAAAGACGACGCTGGCTTCGATGCTGAGCTGGCCGGCACCGGCCTCGCAGCTGTCGATATAGACATCAGGAAGCGTCTGGGTCACCTCAGGCGTTTCGCCCACGCTGACCACTGCAAGCCCGATGGTCTGCGTCCCCATATTGTAAAAGCCCATTTCGAGGATGACTTCGTCGATCCCGTCTCCATCGAGGTCCCGTGCGGTCACGGCGCGGGAATACGCAGAATCCTCGGGAAGCGCCCAATCGGCAATTTGGGCGTCACCGGCAAAAATCACCAGTCGCTGCGCGACATCGGGAAACGGATCGATTTGCGATGGCACCTCGGTGCTGACGAGATAGGCGATTTCCTCGGCCCCCGCCTCGGTGAACGCTCCGCTGACCTCCCCAAGCACCACGACATCGCCGCCGATCCGCTCGCCGACCGGCTCCCATTGCGCAATATCGGCCATGTCGAGCACCGAACTGTCCCGATAGTCCAACACGACATCATCCTGGGCCAGAGCCGGCGCCACCATCGCGCCAAGACCCATCAAAATCGCGATTGCCCGCATTGCCGATCCTCCTCTGCGGTCCATGATCTGAGCATCGAGCGGTAAAAACGCGTCAACACCATGGCCTTCGCAACGATTAGCTGTCCAGTTCAAGCAAAGTGCTGATCCACCAACGTCAATGCAGTGTCCACAGCCTCATCGCTGATGTCGAGATGCGTCACCCAGCGCTGGCTGCCATAGCGCCCCATGACGCCGATGCCGTTCTCTTCGAGCAACCGATCGAACCCCTCGGCCGCCTCCTGAGCCACGGTCACCCAGATAATGTTGGTGTCGGGTACGCTCACCGTCAACGCCTCATGCCGCGCGAGGCCCTCGGCCAACCGCCGCGCCCGGCGATGATCATCGGCAAGGCGCGCAACATGATGATCGAGGGCATAAAGCCCCGCTGCTGCCAAGAGGCCCGCCTGCCGCATGCCGCCGCCCAGCATCTTGCGATGCCGTCGCGCCGTGTCGATCAGATCCTGCCGCCCGATGAGCACCGAACCAACTGGCGCCCCCAGCCCCTTGGAAAGGCAGATCGACACGGTATCGAAGGGCTCGACGAACGTGCTGATATCCATTCCCAGAGCGATCGTCGCATTAAAGGCCCGCGCCCCGTCAAGATGCAGCCCCAGCCCATGTCGTGCGGCAATCTCGGCCACGGCGGTCATGTAGCTAACCGGCAGCACCCGTCCACCGAACGTGTTTTCGAGCGCGATCACCCGCGTCCGCGCATAGTGGCTGTCGTCGGGCTTGATCGCCGCTTCGATTTCTTCGAGCGCCATGGTCCCATCGGCAAGATGCGCGATCGGTTGCGGCTGGATCGAACCGAGCACCGCCGCGCCACCCGCCTCGTTGAGGTAAAGATGCGCCTTCTGCCCGGCAATGAACTCGTCGCCCCGCCCGCAATGGCTCATCAGTCCAAGCAGGTTCGACATGGTCCCCGACGGCACGAATAGCGCCGCGTCCTTGCCAAGGAGGCCAGCCATGCGCTGCTCAAGCCGGTTGACGGTGGGATCATCGCCGAACACGTCGTCGCCCACATCGGCAGCAGCCATAGCAGCCCGCATGCCCTCGGTTGGCCGGGTCACGGTGTCGGAGCGAAAATCGTAGCGGATCGCATCCATCAAAAGGGCCTCCAGTCAGAAGGCCCTTGTGCCAAGTGTCAGGCGCTTTGGCTAGGCCGCGACATTGCCGCCTTCGGCTCCGTCATTTGCCGCCGACAGCTCCACCGGTGGCTTGCGCGCGACGACGAGTATTCCGGTGATCGGCGCGCCCCGATCGAAACGCAGCACGGCCGTTTCGAAGCACATGATGTCGAGCCCTGCCACCACCAGCGCATCGCGCGCTGCCGCGACCCCATGGGCGTATCGCAGGCTGGGCCGCAGAAAGAGCGCTTCCTCGCCGTCATGCGCTTCGAGCGAAAACGCCACGAGCCCACCGGGCTTGAGCGCCGGCACCAGCGCCGCAAGCACCGGCTGCAGGTCGCCGCAATAGATAAACACATCGGCCGCCGTCACCAGGTCAGCTTCGGCGCGCCGCGTATTGAGCGCTGCCACCAGCTCGGCCTTCTGCAGGCTGTCATAAATCCCCTTGCGCGCCGTCTCCGCGATCATGGCCGCAGAGATATCGACGCCTTCGAGAAAGTCGACGCGACCGCGCAACTTTTCCCCCATCAGTCCCGTGCCGCATCCAAGATCGACCGCCTTGGCGAAGCGCTCGATCCCGACCGTGGCGGCACATTGAGCGACCCTGGCATCGAGCATTTCGGGCACGCGATAGCCGAGCTTGCCCACCAGCGCATTCTCGAATTGCGGTGCATATTGGTCGAACAGCGCTTCGACATAGCTCACCGCTGTGCCCTCGCCGGCCGCCCCGGCATTGTGCGCTGCCAGCTTCAGCCGCGCGCCGAAAGTGCCGTTGTCGTCAAGCGCTTCGAGCCGCCGCCAGGCAGCAATGGCAGAGGCCACATTGCCGCTTTTCTCGTGGAAGCTGCCGAGGCGATCCCACCCCGCCGCCCAGTCGGGCACGATTTCGAGGGCCTGCTCCATGAGTTCGGCCGCAGCGGCATGGTCACCGCCTTCGGCCAGCATGCGGGCATAATCCGCGCGCCGGTCGGCGATCACGTCGCCGGATGAGTAAAACGCCTTGGTCAAGACGAGAAGCTTTCGAGAAAACCACTCTCCTTCGGAGCGGCGCGCGGGATTTGCCGGAAATCGCTGGGCTTGGCAAGACAAATGAAGTGCAGAACTTTGTGAGGCAGGAGCTTTGCGGGTTTTGCTGCCCGTCCTGCTGCGTTACAGTGCCATCATCTTTGTGGAGCAGACTGCTTCATGGATTGGGGCCCGCAGGATTCGCTCCGCCTGCCCCTTCGTTCCGCCCGCCCAGGGTTTGGAACACTGCAAGCGTGACCCTGTCGCCCACTCGGCTGGAATGGAAATTCCGCCGGGCGCTTTGTCGTGCAAAATCGCCATATTGAAGAACGGTGGTTTTCACGCTAGGGTGATCAAATCGAATATTGCGGCAGACTGAACTATAGACGCGAAGCTATTCGCCGTTGCTGACGTCCACTTCCGTTATTTCGATACGTCTTGGACCTGGATCGGGTGCATCGATCGGGGTCTAATAGCACTGACTGCACGAGGGAACGCGCACATGGCAACGGGCACCGTTAAGTGGTTCAATGGCCAAAAAGGTTACGGATTCATCCAGCCGGACGAGGGTGGGGCCGATGTTTTCGTCCACATTTCCGCTGTCCAGCGCTCGGGCCTCAATGGCCTGGATGAAGGTCAAAAGGTGACCTACGAGATCGTCAAGGACAAGCGGACGGGCAAGTCCGCCGCTGACAATCTCACCGCCAGCTGAACCACATCGATTGAGTGGTCGGGCGCGTTTCCCTTGGGAGGCGCGCCTTTTGTTTGCATTTTACTGCCCCTCGGGCGCCACCCGGATCAGCCGCCCATTGCCCGCATCGGTAACCAGATAGATCGCGCCGTCGCTGCCTACCCGCACGTCCCTGATCCGCCCCAACTGACCTTCGAACAGCCGCTCTTCACCCACGACGCTATCCCCCTCCATGTCGAGCCGCACCAGCGCCTGCCCGCTGAGCGCGCCGGTCAGGAGGTCACCCCGCCACTCCGCCAGAAGCTCGCCTTCGTAAAAGACGAGCCCCGATGGCGAAATCGAGGGGTCCCAATAGTGGATAGGCTGCTCCAGCCCCTCCTTTTCCGTCCCTTCCCCAATCGGCAGGCCGGAATAGTCGACGCCATAGGTGATGATCGGCCAGCCAAAATTGTCGCCTGCCTCAGGCATGCTCAATTCGTCTCCACCGCGCGGACCGTGCTCGACCGTAAACAGTGCGCCATCCGAAGGGCGGATCGTGGCGCCCTGCGGATTACGATGCCCGATGCTCCAGAACGCCTCGTGCCATCCCTCGGGCCGCGGATTGTCGGCGGGTATGGTCCCGTCCGGCGCGATGCGCACCACGCCGCCCGCCAGATCCCCCGCATCCTGCGCCCGGTCCATGTCGCCCCGGTCGCCAAGCGTAACAAAGAGATTACCATCCTGGCCAGTGGCGATGCGCGATCCGAAATGGCGCGTCGAGTTGCTGTAGCCGTTCATGCGGAAGATCACTTGCTGATCCTCGAGCCGCCCGGTCTTACCCGAGATCACGAGCTTGGCCGCCATCACGGCAGTTCCCGTGCCGCGCTGCAGGCCAGCCGCCTCCGCTGGTTCGGCATAGGTGAGGTAAATCCTGCCGCTTGTCTCGAAGTCCGGTGCAAGCGCCAGGTCAAGCAAACCGCCCTGCCCCTGCGCCACGACCGCGGGCACACCCTCGATCGCACCGGCAACCACACCGCGCTCGATCAGCAACAGGCGCCCGCTGCGTTCAGTAACAAGAAACCGCCCATCCGGCAGCAGCGCCAGCGCCCAGGGATGGTCGAGCCCTTCCGCCAGCACCGTCGCCGCCACCGGCCCAGCGCTCGTCTCGCTCGTTTGCGCCCCTGCGCTTGCAACCGGCACCATCAGCACGGCCGAAACAAGAGCAAGCGATCGGATCGACAGCGTCATGATAGGACCTCCCTCCGTTTTTCTCTTTGGGCGGGCACCTTTCTGGCCTGCCCCCATCTGCTTTCACACACCGGCTTGACCGCAACGCGTCCTCCGGGCAAGTTGGCTTTCATCTCCCCCAAAACTTATCGTGAAGCGGAGGCCGAACGGCGTTTGGCGGGAGATGTCATGCAGGGTAGCGATCCACGATCGCGCCCACCCACAACCTGATCAAGGCGCGCAGTGGCGGTCCAGTGGATTCGTCAGGGCGCGCCGGATTCATTTGCCATGCCCATTGGAGGCAGACGACATGGACAAGATCCCAATGACAGTTCAGGGGCACAAGGCCCTGACCGCGGAATTCGAGCACCGCACCTCCAACGAACGCCGGCGCATCATCGATGCGATCGCAGAAGCGCGTGCTCATGGGGACCTGTCTGAAAACGCTGAATATTCCGCCGCCAAGGAACAGCAGAGCCTCAATGAAGGCCGCATCAAGGAACTCGAGACCATGCTCGCCCTTGCCGATATCATCGATGTCAGCAAGCTCTCGGGCACTTCGGTCAAGTTCGGCGCCACGGTGACCTATATCGACGAGGACACCGAGGAAGAAAAGACCTACCAGGTCGTGGGCGATCCGGAAGCCGATGCTTCCGCTGGCCGCATCTCCATCTCCTCGCCCATCGCTCGCGCCATGATCGGCAAGTCCGAAGGCGATTCGTTTGAAGTGGCAGCGCCCGGCGGCGCCCGCAGCTACGAAATCCTCAAGGTTCGCTACGTCTGAAGCGTAATTTCTGAGCCTGCCGCGATATACTGTGACTTTCCGGCATTTTGACGGGTCCCATCGGGACCCGTTTTCATGATTGCCTTGAAACAATCCCCCTTCGCCTCTTAAGTAGAGGGCGAGGGAGCAATCCAGCTTGCAAAGAGGCGTCGCGATGCACGCGAAAGTCATCATCATCGGGTCCGGTCCGGCCGGCTATACGGCTGCGATCTATGCCGCGCGCGCCATGCTCGAACCGGTAATGATCCAGGGGCTTCAGCCCGGTGGCCAGCTCACCATCACCACCGATGTCGAAAACTATCCCGGCTTTGCCGACGTCATCCAGGGGCCCTGGCTCATGGATCAGATGAAAGCTCAGGCCGAGCATGTCGGCACGCGCATGGTCAACGACATCATCACCCATGTCGATTTCGACCGCCGCCCCTTCGTGCTCACGGGCGATAGCGGCGACACCTACACCGCCGATAGCCTCATCATCGCCACCGGCGCTCAGGCCAAGTGGCTGGGTCTGCCGTCCGAGCAGAAATTCCAGGGCTTTGGCGTCTCCGCCTGCGCCACATGCGACGGTTTCTTTTACCGCGGCAAGCAGGTACTTGTTGTGGGCGGCGGCAATACGGCGGTGGAAGAAGCCCTCTTCCTCACAAATTTTGCCGAGAAGGTGATCATGGTGCATCGTCGTGGTGAATTCCGCGCCGAGCGCATCCTGCAGGAACGCCTCTTCAAGAACCCCAAGATCGAAGTGCGCTGGCACACCGAGGTCGTCGAGGTCGGCGGCTCTCCCATGCCCCCTTCAGTCAATTCGGTTACGCTCAAGGACAATGCCACCGGCCGCACCTATGAGCAGCCCATTGATGGCGTCTTCGTCGCCATCGGCCATGCGCCCGCCACAGCCGTCTTTGCCGGCAAGCTCGACATGAAACCGGGCGGCTACCTGCAGGTGAAGCCCGGCACGACTGAAACCAATATCCCCGGCGTCTTTGCCGCGGGCGATGTGACCGACGATGTCTATCGTCAGGCCGTCACCGCGGCCGGCATGGGCTGCATGGCAGCGCTCGATGCAGAGCGCTTCCTCGCGGAACACGAACTCGCCGAAGCGGCAGAATAGGCTGCGACAGCATGTCCGGGCAAAAGTGGATCATCGTCACAATGGCTGCTCGAAGCTCGGATAGGTCGAGCCACCTGCTGACTGGCTGACCGTACACAAGAAAGCGTCAAGAAATGCTCGACTGGGACAAGCTCCGTATCTTCCACACCGCTGCAGAGTCGGGCAGCTTCACGCATGCGGCCGAAAAGCTGGGCATGAGCCAGTCGGCCGTCAGCCGTCAGATTTCGGCCCTTGAAGACGACCTGTCCTTGAAACTCTTCATCCGCCACGCCCGTGGCCTCGTCCTCACCGAAGTGGGCGAACAGCTCTTCCGCACCGCCCATCGCATGCATTGGGAGCTGCAGCAGGTCGAAACGCAGATGTCCGAGAGCCAGGACGAGCCGACCGGCCCGCTGATCGTCACGACCACCGTGGGGATCGGCTCCACCTGGCTCAGCTCGCGCCTCGACGAATTTCTCAAGCTCTATCCCCTGATCCAGCTCGAAATCCGTCTCAACGATGCCGAACTCGATCTCGCCATGCGCGAAGCCGACGTCGCCATCCGCCTGCACCGGCCCAACCAGTCCGAAATGATCCAGCGCAAGCTGTTCACGGTCCACAATTACTTCTACGCCAGCAATCGCTATGTCGACGAACATGGCATGCCGCGCTCGGTCGAAGATCTCGACAATCACCGGATCATCAGCTTCGGCGAGCCTGTGCCCTCCTATCTCGGGGACATCAACCACCTCGAGCGTCTCGGCCGCTCTGATTCCAGCCCGCGTCGCGCCGTGCTCAAGGTCAACGCCATCTACGGCATGAAGCAGGCCTGCAGCGCTGGCATAGGCATTGCCATGCTTCCCGCCTATGTCACCGAGGAAACCGACGGGCTCGTGCGCGTGCTGCCCGAGGTCGAATTGCCGGCCTACGAAGCCTACTTCGTTTATCCCCCTGCCCTCAAGAATTCCAAGCGCGTTGGCGTCTTCCGCGATTTTCTGGTGTCCAAGGCCCGCGAGTGGAGCTTCTAGGCTCCGGCAGGAGACCGAAAATTGCCGCGCATCACCACCATCGCCTTCGATGCCGATGACACGCTCTGGCAAAACGAGCAGTTCTTCCGCCTCACCGAGCAGCGCTTTGCCGATCTTCTGCGTGATTACACCGATCGTCCCGATCTCAAAGAGCGCCTGATCGCCGCGGTCACGCGCAATCTCCAGTTCTACGGCTTCGGCATGAAGGGCTTTGCCCTATCCATGGTCGAAACCGCTCTTGAGGTGACGGACCACCGCGTGCCCGGAACCGTCATCGCCGAAATTCTCGCTGCTGGCCGGGAACTGCTCACCTACCCAATCGAGACCCTGCCCTATGTCGATCAGGCGCTCGCTTCGCTGGCCGATCGATTCCGCCTCATCCTGATCACCAAGGGCGACATCTTTGATCAGGAGCGCAAACTCTCCGCCTCCGGCCTCGCCGAATATTTTGCAGCCGTCGAAATCACCGCGGCCAAGGACAAGGCAACCTACGAGCGCATCTTCGCGCGGCACACCGAGGGCGCCGAGAATACGGTGATGATCGGCAACTCCCTCCGCTCCGACATTGTTCCCGCACTCGCTGCTGGGGCATTTGCCATCTATGTGCCCCACGACCTCACCTGGGCGTATGAGCATGCCGAAGAGCCGCTCAACGATCCGCGCTATCGGCGCATCGCCCATCTCGGCGAACTCGACGCCGCGATCGGCCACTTGCTCGGCACCCGTTGAAGATTGCGTAATGCAGCGGCAGGGCTCCTCGTAAGCAGAGGAAAATCTCACCATGCGTCAGTCCGCCACACGTGACGCTATGTACGTTGTTTCCGCTACAGAATTTCCCCTCGCATGCACAAACCGCATATCTGACATGTCAGCAACCTGGTTGGCGAATGGGCACCGAGCCCATATATCGAGCACATCACAGCGCGGATGTTTCTCCTCCTCCCTTGCATCGCGCTGCGTTCCCTCCTAGCGGGCTCTGCCCGCACCCTCCTAAGGCTTCGCTCTCCCCTCGGGCGAAGCCTTTCTTTTTGCCCTCCTCCCAGAATACCGCGCAACCTTCCTCATGGAGCAGCGTTGCGTCTGAAACCGTGCACCCACGCTCGGCTATGCAAAAATGCATGGCTGACATGTCAGTCTCGGCATTGCCTACTGAACCGGTAGAGTTCATATAGGTCGTGTCGCTGAGACGCGCTCCGAACTCCTCCTCCCTCGGACCCCGTATCGCGACATCGAGCTGCGGATCTTCCTCCTCCCTGATCCAAAGCTCACGGCAGATGGCATTTCCTCCTCCCTTGCCTCTGCCCCACTTTCGATTTGGCTTCGGCCCAGTCATCAGGCTCCAACCTCGGTTGGAGCCTCTTTTTTTGCCCAAAGCATCATCAATCCCAACTCCCATACAAGTTGCCCAATTTTTGGACACATTGTCGCTGTGCCTAATGCATAGCTGACATGTCACATCGTGCATTGCTGACCAGAAGGTCAAAATCTATATTCGGTCTTGTCGATGCGACGCCGCTCCTTTTCCTCCTCCCTAGGACCCGCGACGCTCGGCACCGGACAGCAACCGAATCCTCCTCCCTCGGTTGATGTCCACCCGCTCGGCGCAAATCCTCCTCCCTTGTGCCCGGGCAAAACTTTGGATTTGGCTTCGGCCCTATCATCAGGCTCCAACTTCGGTTGGAGCCTCTTTTTTTTGCGCTCCATTTCTGCATGGCTGCTCTTCCCATTCGGCGTTTGTGCCGATTCGAGAGCAGGCAGATAGTGGTGGCGAAGGCGGCAATCGTGGTGGCCGCCCCTCCAAGGTCAGCGGCCTTGCCGACGACCCCTGGCCTCGCCCATCCCCTCGGGCGAGGCCTCTTTGTTCCCGGTCTGGATTTGCCGGGCAAGACTTGCCCACTGCCCTTTCCCTGCGCCTACCGCCCCTTGATTCCACGACGAAATTTTGCGGCACGCCCCTTGCATCCTCATGCGGAGCAAGGAGCTCTGCCATGGTTGCTGTCACCAACACCTACTATTCCGCCTATCGGACCGGCAGCGCCGCAAGCATGGCCAGGACTTCTGCCGCATCTTCGAACGCGACCCACAGCACCGCTGAAACCAGCGCCACATCGGTCACGCTCTCCGAAGAAGCCAAGGCCGCCCTGAGCGAGAAGTCTTTTGCCGGCGTTCTGGCCGAGGCGCGCAGCAAACTCACCGGCCTTCTCAAAGCCGCCGGTCGCACCACCCCGCTCGAGAAGGGTCAACTGGCCCTCGATCTCTCGACCATCGATGCGCGCGAGATCTACGCTATCGCCAGTGATTCAAGCTTTTCGGCCGACGAGCGCGAGGCGGCGGAACTCGAAATGCAGCGCCGCCTCGAGGCCGCCCTTTCCGGCCCCCATGCCATCGCCAAGGTCACCGGCGATTTCACCAGCCTCTACACGGCCGCCGCGTCCTTCCTCGACAGCCTGGGCCCCGAAGAAAAGGCCAGCGCAGATTGGCAAGCTTCGCGCAGCGCCGTTGCCGACGGCCTCAAGCAACTGGAGAAAGCGCCGGGTAAACTCCCGCAAGCCGGCGAAGACGATCCCGTGGCTCTTTATATCCAGCTCGTCGACATGCGCGGCGCGCTCGACCAGAGCCTTGATACGCTTGCTGCCAATGCCCGCACAGCGCTCGATCAGCGCTACGCAGCCATCACGGCAAATGGCCGCATTCCCTCGTTCAAGCCCGGCGCTTCGCCCGCCAACGCGGTCGATCTCTCCGGACTGTCGAGCCGCACCCTTTCGGCCATCGTGCTCAACGAGGGCGATCAGTTCTCGACCCAGGAAATCCAGGCCGCCAAGGCGAACCTGCGCACCAAGTCGAGCGCTGCCCTGATGGCGGGCCTCAAGTCTGCTAGTCAGTCAGGCGATCCCACCGCCTTCAGCCAGAACGTGATCGCAGCCTTTTCCTCGCTCAGCCCCGAAGAGCGCCTCGCGGCCGGCTGGTCGGACAAGCTCTACGAAGCGGCCGTCGCCAATTACGCGACCTCGAACAAGCTCTTATCCATGCTCGATCAGTTGGGCGGCTCAGGCACCGGCAAGACCGGAACGGGTCTTGCCGGCCTGCTCGGCAATTGGTGACACAGCGCCCTCAGGCGATGCCAGCGCAGAACTGCTGGATACGCTTGACGGCCTCGGTGAGTTCCGCCTCGCTCGCCGCATAGCTGAGCCGGAAGTGGCCGGCGAGCCCGAAGGCCGTCCCATGCACGAGCGCCACGCCAGTCTCCTCGAGCAGCCCGAGAACGAAGTCTTCGTCTGTCGCGAGCACCCTGCCCCCAGCGCTCTTTTTCCCCAGCAACCTCTGGCACGATGGGAAAACATAGAACGCCCCCTCGGGCGTGAGGCAGTCGAGACCGGTATTGGCATTCAGCCCAGCCACCACCATGTCGCGCCGGTTCTGGAACACCTGACGCCATTCGCCAAGGAAATCCTGGGGTCCCTCCAGCGCAGCCACGGCTGCCCATTGCGAGATGGAGGAGGGATTGGTGGTCGATTGGCTTTGCAGCTTGGTCATGGCGGCTAGGAGCGGCCGCGGACCCGTACAATAGCCGATGCGCCAGCCGGTCATCGCATGAGACTTCGAAACGCCGTTCATGGTCAGCGTGCGCTCCTGCAGCGCCGGCTCCACCTGCGCCAGCGTGGCAAAGCGCCGGTCGTCATAGACCAGCACTTCATAGATGTCGTCGGTCAGCACATGAACATGCGGGTGCTGCATCAGCACCGCGGCGAGCGCCTTGAGCTCGTCTTCGCTGTAAGCCGCGCCGGTGGGATTGGATGGCGTATTGAGGATCAGCCACTTGGTACGCGGACTGATCGCGGCCTCGAGCACGTCCGGCGCCAGCTTGAACCCGGTCGCCGCATCGGCGCGGGCAAAAACCGGTTCGGCCCCGCAGAGCCGCACGATTTCGGGATAGCTCACCCAATAGGGAACGGGGATCACGACCTCGTCGCCCGGATTGAGCGTCGCCATCAAGGCATTGAAAATGATCTGCTTGCCGCCCGAGGAGACGAAGCAATCGGCCGCCGAAACGTCGAGCCCATTGTCCCGCTTGAACTTTCGGGCAACGGTCTCCTTGAGCTCGGCAATGCCGTCGACATTGGTATAGCGCGTCTTGCCTTGGTCCATGGCTGCCTTGGCGGCGTCCCGCACATGCACGGGAGTGTCGAAATCGGGCTCGCCGGCTGAAAGGGCGATGATGTCGCGGCCCTCCTGCGCCAATACGCGCGCCTTTTGGCTGATTGCTACCGTGGCCGATGGTGCCACGCGCCCAAGTGCATCCGAAAGAAAGGCCATTTCTGTCTCCAAATTCGCGTGCATCATTAGGCAACGGCGGGCAAAGCGGCAACTGCTCCGTTTTCCGCGCCACACTTCCGCCGGCAAAAGATCAGCCCGGCTCCCTATTGGGTCACAGAGGAACCTCATTTGAGTGGTTCATTGGCCCCGAGTTAATCGAACACGACGCTGGTCCCATGCAAGATACCCCGTCTCCCAAGCCCCGGAACTTGAGCCGCAAGGCTGCCATTGCCACCGGCCTTGCCGCCGTACTTGGCGGCGGTGTCGCGGCAGTCACCGGCGCCGTTCCGGCGGCCGCCGCAGATCTCGCGCAGCAGCCCGATACGCAGATCGCGGTCTTCATGGTCCCGGTAACGCTCCTCATGGCCGTCATGATGTTTGAAGTCGGCCGTTTTGCCTGGCGCAACCGCATTCCGGACATGACGCCGCAACGCCGGCGTCCAACCAATTGGTCAAGCGGCAAGTCTGCTCGCTGACCGATCGGCCAGCGCCCTGCCCAGGCGCTGCAGCTTTCCTCCAAAGTCCTCCTGGCCAGCCGCAAGGCTGGCCATTTTTCTTGCCTGGTTGGCTAGAGAGGCGCAAACTCTCTCCGCAAGGAGGACCAGGCCATGAATGTCGATACCATCCTGCAGACCAAGGGTACGGCCGTTTACACGCTCGGCGAGAGCCACACGCTGGCAGACGCTGTCGCCCTGCTCAACACTCACAACGTCGGTGCCGTGGTTGTCGTCAGTTCGTCTGGCACCGTGCTCGGCATCGTGTCCGAGCGCGACATCGTCCGCCAGCTTGGCAAAGCTTCGCCGGGAACGGCGCTGACTATCCCTCTCGGCACGGTCATGACCCGGGACATCATCGTGGCCAGGCGAACAACGTCCATAGCCGAGGTGATGGAGGGCATGACCCGCAGCCGCATCCGGCACATGCCTGTGGTCGAGAGCGACCGTCTGGCGGGCATCATTTCCATCGGCGACGTGGTCAAGCTCAAGATCGAGGAAGTCGAGCACGAAGCCGAGGCGATGCGGGAATATATCGCTAGCTGACCCTTGTCTCTAGGCACCATTCGCTGTGGGGTGCACGCGTTGTCACGCCCACCATGCGTCCCTCGGGCTAGACCCGGTGGTTTGATCCGGAGCTACATCGCCTCGTCAGGACTACCCGTGGCCGCGGCTCCTGCCCCGTGGCCGGTGTGCTGACTACTGCTCGTCGCCGTCGCCACCGCGCTCCGACGAGATCGGGCTGGACGTATCGAGCGGCCGCGTCGTGCCGCCACCATAGACGCGGAACGAGGAAAGATTGCTCGCAAGAAACTGATTGAGCACCGGCTGGCTCTCGACGATCCGCTCGCAATAAGATTGGAAGCTGCGGTCCCGGCAGGCTGCGGCATTGACCGAACCGATCACCTCGACCGAGCGGAAGCGATTGTCATAGCCGTAAAGGGCGAGATCGTTGAACACCTGCCCCGGCTTGCCGCAGAGTGAAGCGCCGCTATAGCTGGTGCCTTCATAAAAGCACACGAGCCCTGGCCCGGCATCGGGATGGTCCGGTGCAATCACGAAAAGCGGGCTATGCGGATTCAGTCCGAAGCTGACGAGTTCGCGGCTCGTCCAGCCACGCTGGCCTTCCCCATCGACGACGCACCAGTTCACCTGGCAGCGCACGATGCGGATCGCGACTTCTCCGGGGATCGCCCCCGTCACGTCATAGGCGGCACCCGGACCGCTGCGCAGCGTCAGCTCCGCGCGGCTCCAGCCGTGCGATCCGGTGGTCTCGGCTAAAGCGGGCGAGAGCGCCGAAACGGCGAGAGCTGCGGCAAGGGCGATAGTCTGAAAAAGCTTCATGAAAAAAAGTCCGCTGGCGAAGACGCGAGCGGACCTTACCTTGTTGCTTGCTCCCGGCCAAGAGCCGGCAGGCCGGCGCCGCGCTTTTAGGCGGCGCCAGATGCAATTAGCGCACACGAATCGAGATGATGTAGTCGTCGAAATCGCCGAGCTGGGCAGCGCTGGTCGTGTAGGTGCGGCAGTTGCGGAAGCGCGATTCCGAACAGACCTGCACCGAATAGCCGCCATCGTTCTGGAGCGACGAGATCCGGTCGCCCCACTGGCCGAGATCGGGAATGCTCTCGCCGGGCGACATGCAGAAGCTCGCACCGCGATAGCGGCTGCCGTCATAAAAGCACACATCCTGCACCGGCACGGGAGCCACGACGGGCGGACGCGGCGAGCCGACACCGATATTCACGTTCGGACCACCCGGTCCGACCGAGAAGCCGAACGACAGGCCAGGCTGGCTCGGATTGACCGGACCACCGCTGGCGCTGAGATAATTGGCCGAAACCCAGCCATCCGGACCCGGCTTGCTGATATAGCACCAGGAGCCCTGGCACTGCTGCACGTCGACCTGCTGGCCGCGGCGCGCTGTGTCGACTACGGCAAAATTCGTGCCCGGACCCGAGCGCACATTCACATTGCTGGTGACGGTTCCGGGCGCTGCCTGTGCAGCGGGCAGGAACACCACTGCGGCCATCGCCGCGACGGCGACACCGGTAGCGAGATTGAGCACATTCTTGCGCGTGTGACGATTCATTGATTGACCCTCCAGGCTCCGGCTGCGACGCAATCGTCCGAAGCGAATGATTATGTTGGAAAAACGAGCACGATACCGTTGGGTTCCGGGCTCATCCACTTTCCAAGGCTTCAATAGTAAACTTCGACCGAAGAGACGCGACGCTCCACTCCGCTCGGCAGGCGCCCGGTGTCAGACCGAACCGTCACGCAGTTGCCGTAGAAATTGTTGTCGCTGCACAGGTCGACAGAAGCTCCGCCATAGACCTCAACGGAGCGGATGCGATCGTTCCAGTCGCGCGGCAGTCGCGCATATTGCTGCCCTTCTTCAAGGCAGAAGCTCGCGCCCCGGAAATTGCGCTCGGTAAAGAAACACGCACCCGCTTCCTCGTAGACCGGCTGCGGCCGGGGCGGCTGCGGCTGCGGACGTGGCGGCGGCACGGGATTGCCGAAGTTGAAGTCGAACGACCAGTTCGGGCCATTATTGCCGCCGGGAAATGGCTGCGGCGCCGGCGGACGCGGCGCGCGCGGCGGCGCAGGCTCGATACCGGCATCCGAAAAGGTTACAAACCGCGACTCCATCCAGCCGGCGAAGCTGTTCCGGCGATCGGTCCCCGTCACCTGGCACCAGCCTCGCGGATCGCAGTTCGCATCGAGTTTGGCACCCTGGGGCGCATAGCCGATCACCGGGCTGTCATAGGACGGCCCCTGCCGCACATCTGCTCCCGAATTGGCGAAAGCGGGCGCAGCGGAAGCCGACGAGACACCCGCAAGAAGTCCGATAGCCAACGCGGCACTAGCTGCGACGAGTTTCATGAAACGTCCCTCCGGACACGATACTGATGTAGGTAAACCATTGTCACCTCTCCGCTGAACGCAGGCTGAACGGCTCGGTTCAGCTTCTGGCGATCACCCGCTTCTGCCCGTTCTCGTCGAGCGAGACATAAACAAAGCGGCCCTCGGTCACCTTCTGCCGGTCATCGAGCCGATCGCGCCGTACCCAGGTCTCTAAACCGATAGTGATCGAGGTTGTCCCCACCCGTTCGATGACTGTGTAGACGCAGAGCACGTCCCCCACCTTGACCGGCGCGATAAAGGTCATTGCCTCGACGGCAACGGTCACGACCCGGCCCTTGACCTCTTCCACCGCCGCTATGGCCCCGGCGATGTCCATCTGGCTCATCACCCAGCCCCCGAAGATGTCGCCGGCCGGATTGGTGTCCGCTGGCATCGCCAGCGTGCGGATGGTCAATTGCCCCCGCGGTTCCCCAGGTGTCGTCTGCATCATTCTGGTCCCTTGACTGGCCAGCGGCCCACTTCTTCTTCCCAGTGCTTGCGGCAAAGCGAGAGGTAGACCGATTTTTCGATCGCGACCTGGTCGCCATCGGTCAGCACGCGCCCATCCATGCCCTGGCGCACCACCATGGTCGCCTTGGCTCCGCAGGTGCAGATCGTGCGAATCTCGCGCAGCGAGTCCGCAATCGCCAGCAGTTCCATGGAGCCGGGAAAGAGCTTGCCCTGGAAATCGGTGCGCAGCCCATAGCACATCATGGGAATATTGAGCCGATCGGCCACGCGCGCCAGCTGCCACACCTGCTCGCGCGTCAAGAACTGCGCTTCGTCCACGAAGACGCAATCGACCTTGGACTCCTCGTGGAAATCCCGGATTGACTGGTAGAGATCATCGCCCGGCGCATAGAGCTCGGCCGCTTCGCTGATGCCGATGCGCGAGGAAATCACCCCCACCCCACCTTCGGCATAAAGCGCCGAAGTATAGAGCAGCGGCCGCATGCCCCGTTCGCGATAATTATACGCGGCCTGCAGCAGCAGGGTCGATTTGCCGGCATTCATTGCCGCGTATGAAAAATAGAGTTTCGCCATGGTCCGCCCCGGAAGCGCCCATTCCTTGTGACCCAGACTGATCGGAGCAGCGAGCCTATTTTCCGCAGGTCCACAAAAAAGGCCGCTCGACATGTGCCGCGCGCCGGAGCCTAGTTCGTCGCCTTCATCTCGGCCGGTCGCCGCCGCGCCAGCAGGGCGGGAACCGCTTCCACCATCAGGATGGCGAGGAACAGCAATGTGGCGCCCGCATAGCCCACCGCGGGCAGGCGATCGCCCAAAAACAGCGCGCCACCCAGAGCGGCAAACAGGCTCTCTGCCGAAAGGATGATCGCGGCATTGGCCGAGGGCACATATTGCTGGCCGATGGCTTGCAGCGTGAAGCCCACGGCCGTCGACAGCACGGCGGCATAGGCCAGCTGCATCCACGCCCCCGAAATCTGCGCCATGGTCGGGGCCTCGAGCGGCACCGCAATGGCGGTGGCCAACGTTCCCGCCACAAGAAAGCTGATCGCCGAAACAAAGATCGGCAGCCCCGTTATCCGCGCCAGATGCCCCAACGTCAGCACATGCATGGCCCAGAAGACGGCACTGATGACGACGAGCCAGTCCCCGCCATTGAAGCTGTCTATGCCCCCGCCATTGAGGAAGTAGATGCCGATCAGCGCCAGCGGCACGCCCACATAGACCACCGGGTGGGGGCGGCTGCGAAACACGAAAAAGCCGATCACCGGCACAAAGAAAACGTAGAGCCCCGTCAGGAACCCCGCATTGGTCGCGGTTGTCGTTGCCAGCCCCGCCTGCTGCAGCCATGAACCGAAAAAGAACGCGAGGCAGAGAACCCCGACAAGTCCCCATTGCGCCGGGCTCAGAACCGTCCGTCGCCGCCGCCATTCCCAGATCGCCAGCGGCAATACCAGCAGTCCGCCGATGATGTAGCGCACCCCGGCAAAACTCAGCGGCCCCATCGACCCCATGGCCGATTTCTGCGCCACAAAGGCGAACCCCCAGAACATGGTACAAAACAACAGCAACAGGGCCGCCACGGGACGCGACATATCATTTCACTCGTTTGGTGCGCTCGCCTGCGGAGCGCTTGAAGCAAGACAGCAGAATGCTCAGCCAGACACCATCAACAGAGAGCCCCTATCCTCCCCCTTTCAGGGGAAGACCAGATGGGGGTCCGTCCACCACCCTCAGCGGGCACAGCCCTGCGGGCTGAGAGGCCCACTCCGATCAAGCGCAGGGAACGCCTGGCGCCCGACCAAATGCGCGGCGCCACCGGACTCATTCTCTAAAGCACCCGATCCAAAGCCTTGATCAGACTCTCGATTTCTTCCGGGCTCGTGTAATGGACGAAGCTCAGGCGCAAGACGCCGTGCTGCGGGTCGATGCCGAGCGCCTCCATCAGACGCCACGCGTAGAAATTGCCCCCCGCAGCCATGATCCCGTGCTCGGCAAGCCGCCGCGCAACCGCCGCACCCGGCTCTGCATGATGCAGGGCGATGGTCGGCGTCCGAAGGTCCGGATCGGCCGGCCCGATCAGCTTCATGTCATTCCGCTCGGCGAGATAGGCGAGCAGCGGCCGCGACAGCGCTACCTCCTGCGCGCGCATGGCAGCATGCGCCCGGCGGAACGGATCCGTCTTGCCGGAACCGGCTATTTCGGCCACCTGTTCCAGATAGTCGGCGATACCGGCGCAAGCGGCGATCTGCGCGTGGTCTGGTCCGGCTGGCGTCAGCCGGTAGCGCGGCTTGCCGTCGTTGAAAAAGTGCCCCTGATTAGGCAGTTGCGCAGCCAGTTCCGGCCGCACCGCCATGACGCCCTGATGTGGCCCATAGGTCTTATAGGCCGAGAACAGGTAGATATCGGCCCCGAGTGCCGCAAGATCGGGCAGACCATGGGGCGCATAGCTGACCCCATCCATTGCCAGAACGGCACCGAGCCCGTGAACCCGTTCGGCGACTTCTGCCACCGGATTGATTTCTCCCACTACGTTGGAGCAATGCGGCATTGCGACGAGCCGCACTTTCTCGTCCAGCACCGCATCCAGTGCAGCAAGCGCCAGGCGCCCGGTCTGGCGATCGACGCCCCATTCGCGCACCTCGATTCCCCGCTCCGCCAGCCGCCGCCAGGCGCCAGAATTTGCTTCGTGATCCTGATTGGTCACCACGATGGCGTCGCCCGGCTTCAACCAGCCCCCAAACGCATTGCCCAGCACATAGCTATTGGCCGAACTGGACGGCCCAAAGTGGATCCAGTCCGCGCTGACATTGAAAGCCTGGGCGATCCGCTCATAGGCCAGGTTCATCGCCTCGCCCGCCTCGATCGAAGCGGGATAAACGCCATAGGGCTGCACTTTGGTCTGCCGATAGTAGCGATCGAGCCGGTCGAGCACCGCCTGCGCCGTATAGGAGCCGCCGGCATTCTCGAAAAATGCCTGTCCTTGCAAGCTCGGCTCTTCGAAAGCAGGAAAAAGTGCGCGAATGCGCTGCGGGTCGAGTGGCAGTGTGGTCATGACCGGGTCCAGCAGAAACTCACCCGAGTGGTAGTGGAGCGCACCACAAAAGCAAGCCCTCTCCAAGCCTGCGTTACCGCCCGAGCTTGTGATGCACCCTTTGCCCCGACGCGCCGTTGCTTCCCATTGAAAGGAGACTGCCATGAATGAACAAAAGCCCAAGGGCCCAGCTCAGCCGGCTCAGATCGATCAGGCGCAGAAACAGACTGCCCAGCCCGATCGCGGCTCCAGCAGCAAGACCGGCGCCAAGGACGCGCACAAGCAACAGTCCGAGGACATGCCCGGCGCCGAAGGTCCGCTATCGGCTCGCGCCGATCAAGACACCTACGATTGAGAGGCAGCCATGAACGCGGATGCAAAAAAGACACCCCCGCCCCGTCCCATGACGGTGCGGGGGCCGGACGGACGTCCCCATATGTCAGATGATGCCGAACAGCGTGCCGCCGATGCCCAGAACGCAGACCGGGACCGGCCAAGGCCTCTCCCATCGCGCCCTCTTGGGTCTCCAGACTGAATGGTGCGCAAGAAAAAGGCCCGGCATTGCCGGGCCTTTTTTCGTCAGTGGTGCGAGTGACGATGCTCGGGAAGATCTTTGAGCTCATCCTTGGTCCAGGATGTCGTCGCGTGGACCTCACCCTTTTCGTCGCGCATGAATTCGAGTTCATGCAGCGGCAGCGCAACCGGCTTAGCACCGATGCCAAGAAAGCCGCCGACATCGACAACGGCCGTGCTTTCCATGCCGGTGCCGTGAATATGGTCGACCTTGCCGACCTTTTCGTCGCCGGCTCCGTAAATCGTTGCGCCTTCCAGCGTGGACGGGATCAGTTCTGCGCTCGAAAGGCGCACGTGATTGCTGTGGTCCATGATTGATCTCCTTTCGACTACAGGGGAAATCCCTGTCCACGGGTCTGCGTTCCATATCCCGGTTCACAAACCTGCGCGGTCGCACCCGTTCCGTTTCCGTTCACAATATGTTAACAGCCGTGATCCGATCCCCTGCTGACAATGCGTGACAGGACACCCATCTAAGGGTTCTCCTGCCCCACCCGTCCTGCTGAGAAGAGCCATGGCCCCAAAGTCCACACGCCCCGGCAAAGCCGAATTTTCCATCGACGAGTTCTTCGCCGAGATCGAAAAGGCCGAGGACCTGCAGGCATCGAAGCCGCTTTACGCAGAGCGTATGAAGAACAAGCGCGCTCTCGACCGCGCCGAGGCTAAGGAAAAAGAAGCGGCGGCCCCGAAGACCGCTCTTGAAAAGCGCCGCACCACCAAGGCGAACTACGACACCGCCACCGGCATGGCGCCCAAGTCCGGCAAGACCAAGATCAACTCCGTCGACCGCGTCAACTTCGACGGCTTCGGCGAAGCCCCGCAAGCCGGCTTCGGCCACGTCCCCTCTTCGCGGGTCGTAAGAAGTCCTCTACCTGAGGAGGCGCAGAGCCCCGTCTCGAAGGACGAGGGCGAGATCGCCGCTGCTCTGGCTGCCTCTGTCAAAAAGAACAAGGCGCGCAAAGGCGAATCCCTCGAAAACGCCCAGACCGTCGGCATCACCGCCACGGTGAAGGCCCTCGAACAGATCATTCTGCACGGCCGCAAGGAGGTCGAAGGCTCCTCCCCCTGGGTGCCGCACCGTCCCACGCGTCCCGAAAAGCTCGAAGGCGGCCGCCCCTTCAAGCTCGCCACCGACTACGTCCCCGCCGGCGACCAGCCCACCGCCATCGCCGACATTGTCGAAGGCATCGAGAACGGCGAAACCGACCAGGTCCTCCTCGGCGTCACCGGCTCGGGCAAGACCTTCACCGTCGCCCAGACCATCCAGCGCACCCAGCGCCCAGCCCTGATCCTTGCCCCCAACAAGACCCTAGCCGCCCAGCTCTATGGCGAGTTCAAGCACTTCTTCCCCGACAACGCCGTCGAATATTTCGTGTCCTACTACGACTATTATCAGCCGGAGGCCTATGTGCCCCGCACGGACACCTATATCGAAAAGGAATCCACCATCAACGAGCAGATCGACCGCATGCGCCACTCGGCGACGCGGGCGCTGATGGAGCGAGATGACGTCATCATCGTCGCCTCGGTCTCGTGCATCTACGGCATCGGTTCGGTGGAAGGCTATTCCGCCATGATCGTCGACGTTCACCAGGGCGCCAGCATCGACCAGCGCGAAATGCTGCAAAAGCTCGTCGCCCTGCAATATAAGCGCAACGACCAGAGCTTCACCCGCGGCTCCTTCCGCGTCCGCGGCGATACGGTCGAAATCTTCCCGTCCCACTATGAGGACGCCGCCTGGCGCGTGTCGCTCTTCGGCAATCAGGTGGAAAAGATCGTCGAGTTCGATCCGCTCACGGGAAAAACCGTGGGCGAGCGCAAATTCATCCGCATCTACGCCAATTCCCACCACGTCACCCCCCGCGCCACCACCACCGGCGCCATCAAGATGATCCGCTCCGAGCTCGCCGCGCGCCTTCAGGAGCTCAACGGCGCCGGCCGCTTCCTTGAAGCCCAGCGCCTCGAACAGCGCACCCTGTTCGATCTCGAAATGATGGAAGCCACCGGCTCCTGCGCCGGCATCGAAAACTATTCGCGCTACTTTTCCGGCCGCAAACCCGGCGAGCCGCCCCCGACCCTGTTCGAATACCTCCCTGACAATGCCTTGGTCTTCGTCGACGAATCCCACGTCACCATCGGCCAGCTCGGCGCCATGTATCGCGGCGATCTTCGGCGCAAGGCGACGCTGGCCGAATACGGCTTCCGCCTCCCCTCCTGCATGGACAACCGCCCCCTCCGCTTCGAGGAGTGGAACGCCATGCGCCCGCAATCGGTCTATGTTTCGGCCACTCCGGGCTCATGGGAAATGGAACAGGCCGGCGGCGTCTTTGCCGAACAGGTCATCCGCCCCACCGGCCTCATCGATCCCCCGGTCGAAATCCGCCCCGCCACCCATCAGGTGGACGACGTCATCGACGAGATCCGCCAGACCATCGCCAGGGGCTATCGCACCCTCTGCACGGTGCTGACCAAGAAGATGGCCGAAGACCTCACCGAATACATGCACGAGCAGGGCATCAAGGTCCGCTACATGCACTCGGACGTCGACACCATCGAGCGCATCGAAATCATCCGCGATTTGCGCCTCGGCGCATTCGATGTTCTTGTGGGCATCAACCTCCTCCGCGAAGGCCTCGACATCCCCGAATGCGGTCTCGTCGCCATTCTGGACGCCGACAAGGAAGGTTTCCTCCGCTCCGAAACCTCCCTCATCCAGACCATCGGCCGCGCCGCGCGCAACGTCGATGGAAGGGTCGTCCTCTACGCCGACAAAGAAACCGGCTCCATGGAACGCGCCCTCGCCGAAACCACCCGCCGCCGAGAAAAGCAGATCGCCTACAACCTCGAACACGGCATCACGCCCCAAAGCGTCAAAGCCCGCATCAACGACATCGTCGACAGCGTCTACGAACAAGACCACGTCACGGTCTCAATCGGCAAAGGCAAAGACGGCAAGGAAAAAGTCGTCACCGGCGATAATCTGGCGACGGTCATCAAGGATCTTGAGCGCGAGATGCGTGAAGCTGCGACGAACCTTGAGTTTGAGAAGGCCGCCCGCCTCAGGGATGAGGTCAAGCGCCTTCGCGAGATGGAACTCGATACTTTGGACGGCGAGATCTCGTAGGAGCTTCCTACAACTCTTGGACTTCGAGCTGGCTGCGCAGCAGCAAATCTCTCCGGTGGAGAGATTTTAGTCGAAAGGGCCGTGAGAGCTATGCTCGAACGGCGGAGAAGGCTGCAAGGCTCGGCGACGAGGTCAAACGGTTGCGCGAGATGGAGTTGGACAGCCGACAAATCGCTCCAATACACCGATCTGAGGTAAGAAGACCATGAATGCCATATTGGATTGGCTTACTGGGTTGCGAAGGATAAAAGTCGATATCCTACTAATATTAGCTTCTTAGCCAAAACCAGCCGAACTGCGCAACCATCTTACCCATTTAGTCAACCCGCGTCGTCACACGGAATCAAAATCAGGTGCAAATTTCAGTTCGATAGCAATATACATCGAATATCAAACACGTATTTCCACGCAGCAGACGGTCGCAGATGCTTTCTGAAGAATTAAAAAAAATCCAGTCATCTCTAATCGGATTTGAAACACGCGCTGAAAAGGCTAGTGCGGAAAAACTAACTGAGACGTTTGTCGATGCGGAACCTCTCTTTGCTCTTCTTAGCACCAATAATCATCAAGTCGTCTTTGGTAGACGCGGCACTGGCAAAACTCACGCCTTACGCTACCTAGCTCAGTCTGTTGAAAAAGCTGGCGATGTCTCTGTGTATCTCGATCTCAGAACCATCGGTTCGAACGGATCCATATACACCGATCAAAACATACCTTTAGAGCAGAGAACGAGCACGCTTCTAACGGATGTATTGGTGGCCATTCATGACAGTCTATTAGAGATAGCCAATCAGCAGTATAGTTTTCTCAATAGTCCTGTCAGCGTAACCAAAGCTTTTGATGCGTTTGCGGACGTCATTGGGTCGGTGAGGGTGGTTGGTGAAACGACAATCGAAACTCATAACAATGAGCAGACGGCGAATAATAAGGGGTGGTCTTTCTCTGGAGTGCTTGGAGCGTCGCCCAGTGCAACAGGGGGAGCGAAAAGCGAAAATAATACCGTATTATCCCGTGCAGAATCACTACGCACAGTTGGTAGTAAAAGATACTATATTCAATTCGGCGCTATTCAGAACACGCTCTCCAGACTCATTGACGAACTTGGGCTAAGCAAGGTCTGGCTTCTACTTGATGAGTGGAGCGAGGTACCTGTTGCGCTCCAACCATATTTGGCCGATATGCTGCGGAGAACAATCCTCCCGACGCCCTATATTGTAGTTAAGATCGCTGCAATTGAGCATCGGTCAGATTTTATGCTCCCGCTTGAACAAGGTGCGTATATCGGCATTGAGCTTGGGGCAGATGCTGGCGCAGACTTAAACCTTGATGATTTTATGGTGTTCGACAATGACAGCTCTAGATCCGTCGAATTTTTCAAAAGCCTAATTTTCAAACACCTGAGCTCGACAGTGGACACGGCATTCTCCACCCCCGATCAAATGGTACAAGCGTTATTCAAACAGTTTCCTGTCTTTGAAGAGTTCGTTCGCGCATCTGAAGGCGTGCCTCGAGACGCAATTTACTTGATATCACAAGTTGCACGAGCAGCATTTGGTGAAACAATCTCTGTAAACCATGTGAGATCTGGTGCTCGACAGTGGTACTCGCGCGACAAGTCGTCTGTGCTCAAAAACAATCCTGATCTATCATCGCTGCTAAATCACATTATCGACGACGTTATTGGCCATCGTAGAGCACGCGCTTTTCTACTACAAAGTGAGATCCGAGAGGACAGGATAGATCGTCTCTTTGATAGTAGGCTACTACACATCTTAAAGAAAAATGTGTCTGATCGCGACAATCCCGGACGACGGTACGATGTCTACAAGCTCGATTATGGATGCTATGTGGACTTGATCAACACGACAAAAGCGCCATTAGCGTTGATGTTCGACGAAGGGGAATCGGGAGAAGACGACCTTCTTGAAGTGCCGCCTGATGATTACCGATCAATTCGGCGGGCCGTTTTAGACTTGTCGACAATACTAGGAGGTTGAGAGGAGCGTTCCCTAGATGCAAGCCTCGGTCCTTTGGAGCGGCTGGTTTTTCCAACCTGCACGCGAGGACGGTCCCCGATTGCCGCTAGTAGGAAACGGAAATTGGGGCTGCCTAGCTCCTTAGGTCCGGCTCGCCCAAGACCCTACGCAGCGCCTCAAACACACCTTCATCACTGTCCAGCACATTATCATTGCTAAATCGCACCACGGTATATCCAAGCCGCCGCAGATACGCCGTCCGCGCAATGTCGCGCTCGATCCCCTCATCGAAATAATGGCTGTCGCCATCGATCTCAAAGATCAACTTCTCCCGCTTGCAGACAAAATCCACCACGAATGGACCGATCGGCGCCTGCCGCCGAAAGTGCCAGCCGGCCGTTCGCCACGGCAGCAGCAAGACCCAAAACCGCCGCTCGGCCGGCGTTTGGTCCCGGCGTAGTTTTCGCGCGAAGGTGGTTTGATCGTCCATTTCGTCCCCCACGGGAGCGTAGCAGGACCACAGGCTAAGTGAACCCCCACCTTGCCTCCCCCTGGCAGGGGGAGGGATCTTCCGGCGGCTCTCCAAAACCCCGGCAAGAACCGCAGCGTCCCTCCCCTTCCCAAGGGGAGGCTAGGTGGGGATCGGGATATCGCCCCCAAAGACCGATCACCCGGTACCATCCGATTGGCCGACCTACGCCAAACAACGCATTGCCCGCGCTTCGCTGTCGCGCCACCCTGCCCTCATGTCCACCCTCTCCAATGGCGGCCCGCCACTCGACGATGACGACACCCACACCCCGCCCTGGGGCAAGAACGGCATTGGCCGTTATTTCGAATGGGCCGCTGCCAAAAAGCGCGCCTTCGATGCGCCGATGGACATCGCAAAACTTCGCGCCCGCCGCGCCGCGATGATCGGTCTGACATACGACGAATACGTCCTAGAGATTCTGGAACGCGGCCGTTACCTCTCCGCCGCCGATGGCACCCGCATTGCCGAAATCATCGCCAAACGCCCGGTGCGCTACTAAGCCATCCACAGCCAGTGGACCACCCGCATCCCGCGCTCGCCTCCTTGTCCCCGCTCCGTGCCGTGGCTGTATCCTTGCGCGTTGCACAGGAGCGCGAAATGCCCGAAACCAACCGTCTGAGTGACCGCCGTATCGTCAATTACAACCGCCTGCAAAGCGATGTTGCGGCGATGAACTACGTCATCCGTTTTGCCAAACCCAGCGGCGCGCTGGGGCTTGCGACCATCCGCGCCTGCAATCGCATGATCTCTGTCGCCAATCGCCTCTACAAGCGCGAACACGGCATGCCCCAGTTCCGCCTCCTGATCGAGGACGAGCCGCTCTACCTCGCCGACCTGCAGATCCTCGTCACCCGGCTTACCGCCGCCGGCAATACTTTTGAGGCCCGCTACGCCCACTACAAGGCCGAAGCGTTACGCAAGGCCGCCGAGGAGCGCGAGCGCCTGCTCAAGCTCGACGCCGACGGCTTCCCCTCGAAACACCCGTGAAGCGCACTTCCTCCTTTCAGCAAAACTCTTGTCCTCGTTCACCTTGCAGCCGCCTACATCAACGATGTCATTGGATGGGAAAGCGGAAAGGCCACCCGCCAAAAAACTTATCCCCGCCACCAGCCTCCACCCTCATACTGGCCGTGTTCCGCCATCACGCGGCCCGCACGCAGGGCCGGGCGGAATGGCCGGAGGACGGGGGCGCCTGTCCAGGCGGGGATATGAATGCGGCAGCCGCACCTGAAATAATGGATGCGCCTGAACCGGACCCGCTGGCAAAATCCGGATCGTGACGGGCGGCCCTTGGCTCCCTCTTGTCCTAAACAGGCCGAGTCAACGGCCGCCCGTTACCCGTTCCGCAACCGCCGTCCCCCGGGCCGGGCGGCAATTCCGCACGCCTGCATTTCCATGGAATTTCAAATATTTGCGTTTAAAATCAGTGATTTGTCAGCTTCTTGTAAGGTTAAAACGCGGAACCTATTCCGCTCTCCTCCATTTCTTCGCCATTGCCAACAGCGAGAGCTAGAGGAAGTGAAAATGAAGAAATTTATCATCCCAATCATTGCATCGGCAGCCCTGCTCGCCCCCACCCTGGCCCAGGCCCAGATCATCAAGGATTCCAATGAAGCCGAAGCCGGCGGCGCCGTCGTCGGCGGCACGGCAGGTGGCGTCAGCGGCGCCATTGTCGGCGGTCTGATCTTCGGGCCGATCGGCGCTGCCATCGGCGGCTTTACCGGCGCCACCATCGGCGCAGCCGGCGGCGTAGAAGCCTCCTCGGTCGATTATGTCCGCATGCACCCGACCGATCCCGTCGTGATCGACGGCACCATCGATGTCGGCTACGCGGTTCCCGAAGCCATCGTGATCCACCCCATCGAGGGCGATCCGAGCCATGGCTACTTCTACACCAATGACCGCGTCTACTTCGTGGATATGAGCAACCGCGCCGTGGTGTATTCCCCCGGCATCGTGGTTGCCGCAGAATAATCTACTCAGCAACGGTCGCCTCCGGGCGGCCGTTCTCTCTTCCCGCTTGGGGCACTTGCGCTATACTGCGCCGGGCAAACGGAGCGGCACCATGCGTATCGTCTTTTCCCTGGCGCTTGTCGCCCTGGCGTTCACCCCGGCCCTCGCAGCGCCCACCGCGCGCGTCAGCGGCGGCAATGTCGCCGTCCGCTCCGGCCCCGGCATGGGATATGGCATCATCGGCCGCATCCCCAACGGCACCGAGGTCAGCCTCGATTATTGCACCCGCAACGATCGCTGGTGTCTTGTCACCGATAGCGGCTGGGTCGATGCGTCCTGGCTCGTCGGCTGGTCCGCCAAGATCCAGGCTACCCCGCCCGACTTCATGGGCCCCGGCTGGTAGCGCTCAGAGCCAGCCACCAAGTTCGCGCCGCACCATGGCTTCGATCATGTCCATCCCGGCAGGACTGTCGTTGAGGCACGGAATGTAGGCATAGTTTTCCCCGCCCGCTTCCATGAACGTATCCTTGCCGCCCATGGCGATTTCTTCCAGCGTCTCGATGCAATCGGCCGAAAAAGCCGGCGCCAGGATCGCCACCTTCTTGACGCCCCTGCCCGGCAACTCCTCGAGCGTCTTGTCGGTGTAGGGCTGCAGCCACTCGGTTGGCCCAAACCGGCTCTGGAACGTGACCATCAGCTTTTCCTTGGGCCAGCCAAGATACTCCCGCACCAGCCGGGTCGTCTTGAAACACTGGCAGTGGTACGGGTCGCCTTTCTTGAGATACTCGACCGGCATGCCGTGATAGCTGGTGATCACCAGATCCGGCTCGAAATCGAGCCCGGCGACACCGTCGCGGATCGAATTGGCGAGGGTCTCGATATAATTGGGGTCCTCGAAATAGGCCGGAGCCGTGCGCACCGCCGGCTGCCAGCGCATGTTTCGCAGCGCATCGAACGCCTTGTCGTTTGCGGTCGCCGTCGTGGTCGCCGAATATTGCGGATAGAGCGGCACAAGCAGAATCTTCTGGCACCCTGCGGCCTGCATGCGCTCGAGCACGCTGCGGGTCGAAGGATTGCCGTAGCGCATGGCATATTCGACCATCACGCCGTCGCCGCTCATCCGCTCGGCCAGAGCCTCGGTCTGTGCCCGCGTGATCACGCGCAACGGGCTTTCATTGCGCTCCTTGTCCCAAATCTGCGCATAGGCGTGCCCTGCCTTTTGCGGCCGGAAGTTGAGGATCACCAGATTGAGGATCGGCCACCACAGGAGCCTGTTGGTCTCGATCACCCGCGGATCGGACAGGAACTCCTTGAGATAGCGCCGCACGCTCCAGAAGTCGGTGGCGTCGGGCGTACCGAGATTGAGCAGCAGGACGCCAATTTTTTGCGCTGGAACTTTGGGATGGTCGGGAGGCAGATGGGACATGGGGCGCCAGTTTGGAACTCTTCCAGAATGGCGCGCAACATACCCGCTTCGCGCCGCTCCGCAAGGCGGCTATGGGTCGCGCTTGGGCGGCGGACGGGATACCTGCCCACCGGGATAAGCGGAGTGGCGCTAGAAGCTTGCCAGCAACAGCAACACACCGAAGAACAGCACCAGAACCGCGCCGACCAGCTCCGCCCACCAGACGATCCCCCGGGCAAGGGCGCTGTCGGTGCCGCCGAGCCGGCTCGCAAGGCCCTTTGCACCCACTGCCAGCGAGGCGAGCGCTGCAACCGTGATGGCTGTGCCCACGCCCATCAGCAGCACCGAAACGATACCTGCAGCCAGCACACCCTGCGACAGCGCAAAGACCATGACGACCAAGGCTCCCGAACACGGCCGCAACCCCACCGCCAGCACCACGCCGAGCTGTTCGCGCCAGCTCCCATTGAGATCGGCAGGCGCAACCGCGTGGTGCATATGTTCGCCATGGTGGTGGTGGTGATCGTGATTGCGCTCATGCCCATGGTGGTGGTCGTCACTGTGGTGCCCATGCTCGCCATGGCCGTGCTCGTGATCATCGTGCCAGATGTCGCGGCGGACGGGCTCGGGCGCGTGATGATGGTGGTGGTGACCCCACCCAAAAAGCTTCCGCGCCACCAGCCAAAGCCCCAGAAGCGCAACGAGGCCATAGCTGAGCACGCTCACCCAATAGGCCGCATCGCCCATCGCCGTGCTCGTCAGCCGCAAGACGCCCGCAAGCACCAGCACAAAGCCGATCGCGACAAGCGATTGAAGCAAAGCCGACAACGCGCTGAGGGTAATGCCCTGCCGCAACTGCCGCTCGCTCGCCAGCACATAAGACGAGATCACGACCTTGCCGTGCCCGGGCCCTGCGGCGTGAAACACGCCGTAAAGAAAGCTCAACCCGCCCAGCACCCAGAACGCGGTCCAGTCCGTCCGCATCTGGTCGAGCGCGCCGGTCATGGCGCCATAGAACTGGCGCTGCTGCTCCTGCAGCCAGCCGAAAAACCCGGTCCGCGGAAGGTTGAGGCCCACTTCCGGTGGAGGCCCGCTAAAGGGGGCTGCGGGCCGGGCCTGTGCCACCTGCTCGGTTGCTTCGAGCGCCGTGCTCGGCACAGGCGCAGCGCCACAGGCAATGCGGATCGCTCCTTGTGTTCCACGCATTGCGGCCGCGAGATCAGGCGGCAGTTCCAGCACTTCGGGCCCCAGCGCATAAAGCCGCGCTTCGGTCTGGGGATCCATGGGATGGGGGGGTATGAGATCGACGCGGCAGCTGTCCGGCGCGTTGACAAGGGTGACATCCCCGGCATCGGCAAAGCCGATCGCCACGTAATATTCGGCATCGTAGATCCCGAGTTCGAAATCCGAACCCGGCGCCACCGGCTGCGTGGCATTGATCGCATAATCGAGCGTGACGCGATTGTCCTCATAGCGCATGCGCTGGTCGCCTGCGGCGGTGAACGCCATCCCGTCCCCGGCAAATGTATAGAAGCCATAATCGGCAAGCCCGATCATGTTCTCGTCGGCCAGCTCCTGCATTTCCTCGGTGCTGACAATGCCGTCGCCATTGGTGTCGAGCCCCTGCACCATCCACACCGAAAAAGCAGTGTCGAAGGTCCAGGCGTGCCGCAGCGTCGCGATCTCTCCGGCATCGTTGAACACCACCTCGACCTTGGCATCGATGAAGATGTGCGGATGCGCAAGCGCCGGCTGCGACAAGCCGAACAGTGCCGCCGGCACCGCCAGAGCAGCAAGCGCCGGGCTGAGAAATCGCATGAGGCTCAAGAGAAAGATCCGTCAGTTGATGGGGTGAACCGCAAACCAGTCCACCAGATGGTCGATCAGGGCCCGCACCTTTCCGGCAAGGTGCCGCCGATGTGGATACACTGCCTGCAGCGTCTGGCCGGTCGGCAGAAAGTCGGGCAGCACCGGCACGAGCTCGCCACTCGCCACCAGCGGGTCCGCCAGATAGGACGGCAATACGACGAAACCGAGACCCATGGCTGCTGCGGTGCGCGCCGCAAGCGGAGAATTGACCCGGAGCGGCCCGGTCACAGGCACTGAAATGGTCTTGTCGTTCTCGATGAAGCGCCAGTTAGATTGACCCTGCAGGTTCACATCGACGATGCACGGCAAATGCCGCAGATCCTCGGGATGCCGCGGCGTTCCGATAGCGGCGATCAGGCTCGGCGCTGCCCCGACCACCACATGCATATCCGCGATCTTGCGGGCAATGAGGGAGGAGTCCGCCAGCGTCGAAATCCTCAGCGCCACGTCGATCCCTTCGTCCACGAGATCGACGTAGCGATCCTCGAGCCGCAGGTCGAGCGTCACCTTGGGATGTTTCTTGAGATATTCGAAGATGGCGGGAGCCAGCGTCGACTCCCCGAAATTGCGCGGTGCCGAGACGCGGAGCATGCCGCGCGGTTCCGCCGTCTGGTCGGTGATTGTGGAATCAAGGTCGTCGAGTTGCTGCAACAGCGAGGAGGCTTCCCGGTAATAGGCTTCACCCGCCTCGGTCAGGCTCAGTTTACGGGTTGTCCGGTTCATCAGCCGCACGCCCAGATAGTCTTCGAGGTCGGTGACATACTTGCTCAGCAGCGCCTTGGACCGGCCATGCAGGCGCGCCGCAGAAGAAAAACCGCCGGCATCGAAGACCTGAACGAACGCGCGAATGCGAGCAAGATCCTGCAACCTGGCCTCCAGACGTGGGGCGTTTTCCGGCCATTATCGCGCCTTGCCCTGCCAATCGACGCATAACTCATCTGCAACGAGTGAACAATAACGCCTCTTGGTCGTTGCCCGATTAACGATAGGATGGAACCGCCATCGACGTGTAACGGGAGTTCGGACTATTTTCCCGCCTATGTCAAAACCATCTTCCAGTTCAGTGCTCTACCGGCTGATTGCTGCCGGCCAGCTGGCGCACAAGGCCGTGCTTGTGCCGCTTGTCGAGCGCGGGCTCGAACCAGGAGACGATGCCATTCTCTTCGAACTCGGCCGCGCAGGCCGGACCGAAGTCGAACTCGGCGAGGAGCTGGGCTTGCCGCTCGACTTCCTGTCGCCTCGCCTCAGCCGCCTTGCCGATCGCGGCCTGGTGGAACGGCGCGCCGTGGGGCCCGAGCTCTTGCCCGGCGTCGCGCTGACCGAACGGGGCATCCGTATTCGCAACAGCCTTGCCGATCATTGGAAGCAGCTTGAAGATGCGCTCTTGGGCGAACTCAAGCCCAAGCATGCCAAGAAGCTGGGCAATATCCTGCGACGTTTCACTGACTTGCTGCAATTCTGATCGCGCCCGGCAACGCAGCGCTCGTTCAGGCATTCATGCAGTGAGCTGGTTCGGCTGCGCTACAGTCGCTTTCCCCTGTTGGGTTTGTTCAGTCTGGGTTCATCCGCGATGCGCTTATCTAGACCCAAGGCCAAAGGCCAATAACAGGGAAAGGAGAACTCCCATGGCTCTTAATCGCAAGCTGATCGCCTCCGGGCTTGCCACCCTGGCAGTGCTGGCAACCACTGTTGCAGCGTCCGCAGCGACAGCCTATGCAACCGGCAATGTCAATGTTCGCAACGGTCCGGGCACCGGCTACCGCGTCGTCGATACGCTGATCCGCGGCCAACGTGTTGACGTTCAATACTGCCAGGGCAGCTGGTGCTTCATTGAAAAGCGCGGCCCCAATGGCTGGGTGTCGTCCAATTACCTGTCCAATGCCGGTTGGGATGACGACTATTACGCGCCGCGTCCGCCGCGCCCGCCCGTCTGGAATCCGGCACCCCCGCGCCCGCCGCACTGGAACCCGCGCCCACCGCGTCCGCCCCACTGGAACCAGCGTCCGCAGCCGGTGATCCCTGCCCCCTATCCGAGCCGTCCGAGCGGCAGCTTCTGTTTCAACGGACCTAACGGATACTTCTGCGCCGGCAACTAATGCCAGCTCAGCGCAATCCCGAGGCGCATCGATCCCGGTCGGTGCGCTTTTCTATTCGATGGTCAGCCGTTCGACGTCGACACCGTGCCGTTCAAGCGGCGCCCTCGACTGGCGCAGCAGGAATTCGTTGACCCCGTAGGCGACCACGGCGCCTACTGCCACGGCGATACCGAATCCGCGCCAGCCATCCTGGCTGCCCACGACGATCCCCGCCATCAGCGTCACCGCGCCGACGCCCAGCACGATCCAGCCGCGCTTCTGGCCGGCAATCCGGTAATTGCGCGCGCCCGAATGCAGGAGATCGCGCAGTTCGCTGTCGCTCATGGCCACGAGTTCGCGGTTGCTGCGCTCGCGCCGGATCGTTTCGATATAGGCATCCACCCGCCGCAGCGTCAGCGCATCCCGCTCGCGCGTCGCCTTGCCCCTCGTCAGAAGCGTCCAGCCACCGCCGATCAACAACAGGACGAGCGCGATCTGCAAAATGCCCATAGCGAGCCTCCCCGGGTAATCCTCTGCCTCACATGCCCATTCCGGCGCGCTGCTGCAACCCGTCAGGGGCAGATCTCTGCCAATCATCCGAAAACGAACCAGGCGCTGCGCTTACTGCGAAGGCAGCTTTGGATGTTTGGGTGGCTCAGTTCTTTGCCTGAACGCTATGCTTCGCCGGGCACAGGCGGCAGGACGACGCGTACCTGCTTCCGGCGCTCCCGCGCCATGACGACGAGCCCTGCTGCCACGATGATCCCCGCGCCCAGCAGCGATACCGCATCAATCCACTGCTCGAACACCACGATGCTCAGAATGATGGCCCATGGCAGCGAGAAGTAGTTGAACGGCTGCAGGACGCTGGCTGGCGCCATGGTCAAGGCATAAACCATAAGTCCATGCCCGATGCAGGTCGTGATCATCGTCAGGACGACCAGCCCGAAGTCGGCCCATTCCATCGGCTGCCAGAAAAACACTCCAACCGCGCTCGACATCAACAGGCCGATCAGCGAGCCATAAGCCAGGCTTGTAGCAGCCGTGTCCACACGCGAAACCTGCCGGGTCAGAACGATATAGAGCGCATAGGTCGCCGCCGACGCCAGAGCAAACCCAACGCCCCAATCGAGCGCCACCCCGCCCGGCCGCAGGATCACCAGCGCACCCAGCAATCCCGCGCCCACCGCGGCAAAGCGGAAGATCCCGACCTTTTCGCCCAAGATCGGTATCGCGAATACCGTCACCAGCAGCGGGTAAACGATCACGATCGCCTGCAACTCGCCGAGCGGCACACTCTGTAAGGCGATGGCGAAACACCAGATATCCACCATCAGCAGCACGCCGCGCAGCACTTGCCGCCGCGGCATGTTCGATTGCAAGGCCCGCCGCAGCGGCGCCTGCCGCATCACCATCACCAGCGCAAAGAGCGCAAAGCCCCAATAGCGCATCATGGTGATCTGGAAAGGTGAGTGATCCTGCACCAACAGTTTGGCGACGGCATCCTGAACGCCGAAAACCCCGATAGTCAGCAGCGTCAGGATGATCGCGCGGCCGAGATTGTCCGCGCCTTGGATCTGGGGGGAAGACATGGTCACCGATTGCACCGATACGTCCCGCTGGAACCTTGGTGCAGGACGCGATCACGCTAGCGCAGGCCCTCGAGTTTTGCCATCTCATTCCTGCCCCGATCTGTCATCTCCTCCGCCTACACTCACCCCGTTGCGACATCCGTTCGCAACACCCATTCAAATGCGTCGATTGAAGGAGGCCGGTGATCCGGCCTATTGTTTCGCCAATGTCTGAATCGCTCCGCCAAAACCAGAACCACTCCGGTGTCGCCCTGATCACCGGCGCCAGCGACCGCATCGGCGCAACTCTGGCCCGCACGCTCTCGTCAGCCGGCTACACCGTCGTCATTCACTATCGCTCGGGCGGCGACGATGCGGGTGAACTTGTGGAGGACATCCGGCGCAAAGGGGGCCGTGCCGAAAAAATCAAGGCCGACCTCGCCGATCGCACCGAGCGCGCCGCGCTCGTCCAGAAGGCCAGGGCGTTTTTCGGTCCGCTCACCATTCTGATCAACAATGCCTCGGTCTTCGACCCCGACAGTGCCCATGATGTGATCGAAACCGAGTGGGACAGGCACTTTGCCATTCATGCCGAAGCCCCCATATTCCTTTCGCGTGATTTCGCCGCCCAGCTGCCGGCCGACCGCGAAGGAAACATCATCAACATGATTGACGAGCGGGTATTGCACCCGAGCCCTGCCTATTTCAGCTATACCTTATCGAAGTCCGTGCTCTGGACTGCGACGCGCACCATGGCGCAGACATTCGCCCCGGCCATTCGCGTCAATGCCATCGGCCCCGGCCCCGTCCTGCCCCATAGCGGCCAGAGTGAAGAGGACTTCGCCCAAAGTATCCAGTCCCTGCCGCTCAAGCGCCACGCCGATCCCGACGCCATAGCCCAGGGTGTACTCGCCATTCTGGGCATGACCGCCTATACCGGCCAGATGCTTGCTCTCGATGGTGGCAAGCATCTTGATTACCCCTCCCGACGCGGCCCGACGCCTCGAAAATGACTGAGACCGACACCACCCCTGCTCCGCTCCCCTCTGGCCCGGAGGTTATCCGCAATTTCGTGCGTACCCTGCCCGCAGCGCCGGGCGTTTATCGCATGCTCGATGCTAATGGCGAGGTTATCTATGTGGGCAAGGCGCGCAGCCTCAAGGCGCGCGTCACCAACTACACCAGACCCGAAGGCCTTTCCGTGCGCATTCAGCGCATGGTCATGGCCACGGTGTCGATGGAATTCGTCCGCACCGAAACAGAAGCCGAAGCGCTGCTGCTTGAAGCCAATCTCATCAAGCGCCTCAAGCCACGCTTCAACGTGTTGCTGCGGGACGACAAAAGCTTCCCCTACATCCTGATCGCCACGGATCACGAAGCGCCCGAACTCACCAAACACCGGGGCTCCCGCCGCCGCCCAGGTCATTACTTCGGTCCCTTCGCCTCCGCTACCGCGGTCGGGCGAACCATTGCCAGCCTGCAAAAGGCCTTCCTCCTGCGCAATTGCTCGGACAGCTTTTATGCCGCCCGCACGCGTCCTTGCCTCCAATACCAGATCAAGCGCTGCGCTGGACCCTGCACACGGGAAACCAGCCTCAAAGCCTATGGCGAGCTTGTCGAAGATGCGCGTCTTTTTCTGACTGGGAAGTCTCAGTCGGTGCGCGACCATCTGCAAAAGGATATGGCTGCCGCCGCGGAAAACCTCGATTTCGAGCGCGCCGCGCTGTTGCGCGATCGCCTGTCGGCGCTGGCTCTCGTCCAGTCGCAGGGGGACGCCACGGCTCGGTCGGTCGAGGAGGCCGATGTGTTCGCCATTCATCACGAAGGCGGCCAGTTCTGCGTACAGGTCTTTTTCTTCCGGGCTTTTCAGAATTGGGGCAACCACGCTTTCCGGCCCAAGGCCGACGACAGCCTGTCCGATGCCGAAGTGCTCGAAGCCTTTATCGCCCAGTTCTATGAGGATCGCACCCCGCCCCGCCTCGTGCTTCTCAGCCACGACCTTGCCGAGCCCGAGGTGATCGAAGAAGCTCTGCGCACCCGCGCCGGCTACAAAGTGCGGGTCGAAACTCCGCAGCGCGGCGAAAAACGGGACCTCGTCAACCATGCCTTGCAGAATGCGCGCGAAGCCCTTGGCCGCCAGCTGGCCGAAGGCGCGTCACACCGCGCCCTCCTCGAAGGCGTCGCGAATTGCTTCGGTCTCGACGAGCCCCCGCGCCGTATCGAGGTCTACGACAACTCCCATATCTCGGGCACCAACATGGTCGGCGCCATGATCGTTGCGGGCGAAGAGGGCTTTTCCAAAAAACACTACCGCACGTTCAACATCAAATCCGACATCTCGGCCGGCGACGACTTCGGCATGATGCGCGAGGTTCTGACCCGCCGTTTCGCCCGTCTTGCCACTGAAAGCGAGACCGATGCGGAAGACGAGTCCACCGGCATGCCGGATTGGCCCGATGTCGTCTTCATCGATGGCGGCGCCGGTCAGCTCAACGCCGTACGCCAGGTGATCGCTGAACTGAACCTGCCCAAGGAAGTCACCTTCATCGGCATCGCCAAGGGCGAGGAGCGGGACGCCGGGCGCGAAAAGTTCTTCATGGAAGGCAAGGATGCCTTCATGCTGCCCCATCGCGACCCCGTGCTGTACTACGTGCAGCGCCTGCGCGACGAAGCGCACCGCTTTGCCATCGGCACCCACCGCGCCAAGCGCAAAAAGGACGTCGTCAAGAACCCATTGGACGAGATCGAGGGGATCGGCCCCACCCGCAAGCGCGCGCTCCTCAACCACTTCGGCTCCGCCAAGGCCGTCGCCCGCGCCAGCCTCCTCGATCTGGAATCCGTCCCCAGCATCTCAAGATCCATGGCCCAGCTGGTCTACGACCACTTCAATCGCACCTGACGCGTACCCCCTACCGTGACCACCCGGCTGGTTCGGGTGGTTCATTTCGCAGCACTGCGCGCCGTGCAATAAATCTCCGCGTTCTGTCGAAATCCGACATGCCGCTTCGTCGCATAGGCAGACACACAGGAGCGTCCGATGAAGTTTCTCACCATGGTCAAGACCCTCAACCCGCAAGTTGCGATCAACCCGCCGCCCGCTCTGATGCAGGCTATCGTCCAGCTTGGCATGGAGGCTGGTGCCCGCATGACGGAAACCGGCGGAATGGCACTGGCCGGCACAGTGACGATGCGCCAGGGTCAGCTCATCACGGACGGCCCTTTCGCCGAAGCCAAGGAACTGGTCGGCGGCTACGCCATCTACGAGCTTGAAACAGACGCCGAGATCGTTCGCTGGACCGAACGCTTCGTGGACCTTCATCGTCAGCACTGGCCCGAATGGGAAGGTGAGGTGACGATCCTCCATCTCCAGCGATTCCAGATGAACGCGTGAACCGGGCAGGCACGGCGAAATCACCCTCGCCGTGCTTTCGGGAGCAACTTCCGCGGCTTCCGCTCGTTCGTTTCCTGACCAATCAGGAGTCGCACCATGTCCGATGACAACAATCACATTCTCTCCCCCCAGGAAGCGACCGATCGCATCTGGGAGCTGGCCGACAAGATCGATATCTGCATGCTGACCACCTGGAACGGGTCCAATCAGCGCAGCCGCCCCATGTCGGCACGCGTCCGTCGCGAAGAGAACGCCATCTACTTCCTCACCGACATCGAAGGTCACAAGCTGACCGAGATCGAGAAGTACCCCAACGTTTCCCTTGCCTGGGCCGATAATGGTGGCCACAAATATGCAGTGATCTCCGGCGACGCCGTCGTGCTCAATGACCGCGTCAAGATCGAAGAGTTGTGGGAACAATTCGACAAGGCATGGTGGGATGACGCTAGCGATCCCGAGATTCGCCTGCTCAAGGTGACGCCCGACGAAGGTGAAGTCTGGGACAGCCCGAACAAGGTAATCGCCGGCGCCAAGATGTTGTTTGCTGCTGCTACCGGCGCCAAGCCCGACATGGGCGACACCGGCAAAGCCGATATGTAATTGACGCTGCTCTTAAATCCCCGCCGCCGGCGGGGATTTGCTTAGCCCCGCCTCAGACCAAAGTCGGGGCTGGACAAGCCGGCACGCCTCCGCTAGCTTCGCCGTCATGATCAACGCAGCCACCTTTTTTTGGTATTTTAGCTATCCGCTCCCGGCGGAGGCTAATGCGCGCGCGTCCTGATCCCCTAGAGACCAGACCCAAATCGCAAGCCAGCCGCCCGACTTCCGAGGCGGCTTTTTTGTTGGCCCCTCGATCACCCGAGAGACCCGCAAAATGCTCAAGTCCACCGACGATCTTCGCATCACCGAAATCAAGCCGCTGACGACGCCGATCGACGTCATGCGCCAGCATCCGCGTACCGATCAGGCGACGCGCACCGTGATCGCCGCGCGCCACGACCTCCACAACATTCTGCAAGGCCAGGACGATCGTCTCGCGGTCATCGTCGGCCCTTGTTCAATCCACGATCCCAAAGCGGCCATGGACTATGCCCAACGCCTCGTGACGCTGCGCGAAACCCTTGGGTCCCGGCTCGAAATCATCATGCGCGTCTACTTCGAGAAGCCGCGCACGACCGTCGGCTGGAAGGGCCTGATCAACGATCCGGATCTTGATGGCAGCTTCAACATCACCCAGGGCCTGCACACCGCACGTACCCTGCTGCTCGACATTGCCAATCTCGGTCTGCCGGCCGCCTGCGAGTTCCTCGACATGACTACCCCGCAATATATCGCGGATCTCGTCTCCTGGGCCGCTATCGGCGCCCGCACCACCGAGTCCCAGATCCATCGCGAACTGGCTTCTGGCCTGTCGTGCCCGGTCGGCTTCAAGAACGGCACCGATGGCAATGTCAAGATTGCGCTCGACGCCGTGCTCTCCGCCGGTCAGCCGCACCACTTCATGGCTGTTACCAAGGACGGCCGCTCAGCCATCGCGGCGACGACCGGCAATGAAGACTGCCACATCATCCTGCGCGGCGGCAAAACCACCAACTACGATGCCCACAGCGTCGATGAAGCCGCCAATGCTGCTGGCAAGGCAGGGGTCAACCCCGCCATCATGATCGATGCAAGCCACGCCAACTCCGCCAAAAAGCCAGAGAACCAGCCGCTTGTGCTCGCCGATATCGGGGCGCAACTCGCCGCTGGCGACAAACGCATCATCGGCGTCATGATCGAGTCCAACCTCGTCGCCGGCCGCCAGGATCTCGAACCCGGCAAGGACCTGGTCTACGGCCAATCCATAACCGACGGTTGCATCGACTGGAGCACCACCGTTACCGCCCTCGAAGCCCTTGCCGAAGCTGTCGAGAAACGCCGCGCGGCAAACGCCCAGGCCGTTGCCTGAATCTGATGATGTCTGCCCTTCTAACTAACGGGAGGGCAGACGCTCCTAAAGCGTCACTCCGCAGGCTTTTCCGGGTAGCCGCTCGAACGGTTCCAAATCTAAACCAATGAAGGGCACAGCCGTCAGCTCGCGCCGTTCGTTTCGTGCTGACTTGTTCAACACTCTTCCCCCGTCTTCTCTGACCAGAGCTCCAGGAGCATAGGACGGTGCAAATCTGTCAAGGACGCCGAACCGTCTTGACCCCCCTGCCCCATTCCTGTTCTCTCCCCCCATGACCCGCAACCCGCTCACTCTCGTCCCCAACATCATCACCATCGCGCGCGTTGCCGCAATCATCCCCATCGTCTGGCTGGTGATGAGTGGCGACATCACTCTGCGCATCATTGCGCTGGTCCTTTTTGTGCTGGCCGCGGCCAGCGATTGGGTGGATGGCTACCTCGCCAGGGCCTGGAACCAGTATTCGGACCTTGGCCGCATGCTCGATCCGATCGCCGACAAGCTGCTGGTCGGCATCCTGGTCGCCGCGCTTGCCTGGGACGGCAGCTTTTCGGGCTGGGACATGATCCCGGTTTCCTCCATCCTCTTTCGCGAGTTCTTTATCTCCGGGCTGCGCGAATTTCTGGGCAATACCGCCATCGTTCTGCCGGTCAGCAAGCTGGCCAAGTGGAAGACCACCATTCAGCTCGTGGCGCTCGCCGTCGTTCTGCTCGAGGGCATCATCCCCGGCTTGCGACTCGTTTCCGATCTTATGCTCTGGGCTGCCGGGCTGATCACGCTTTGGACCGGCTGGAACTATCTGCGCGCCTCCTGGCCGCATCTGTCCGGCATAGGGCCGAAATGAAAGTCCTATACTTCGCCTGGCTGCGCGAGCGCCTCAACCGCGCCAGCGACGAGGTCACGCCGCCCGATAGTGTGCGCACGCTCGACGATCTTGTCTGCTGGCTGCGGAGCAACGACGAAGCGCTCGATCTTGCCATGGCCAATCCCCGGCAGTTCAAGCTCTCCAAAAACGCCCGCATCGTGCCTTGGGACACCCCGATCGATGGCGCCGAAACGGTCGCCATTCTGCCGCCGATGACCGGCGGTTGAGATGATCCTGGTCTCCGCCTCCCCCTTCGATCCCGGCGCCCTGCTCGCCGCCTTTGCGGCCGATCATCCTCATGCCGGCGCCGCCGTCACCTTTACAGGAATGGTCCGGTCCAGCCCCGACCGTCCCATCAACGCGCTTATTCTCGAATGTTATCCGGAACTAGCCGAAAACGAGATCGCCACCCTGCGCGGGCGGGCCATCGAGCGCTTCGGCCTGATCGATGCCGCCATTCTCCACCGCTATGGACGCCTCGTTCCCGGCGAGGCGATCATGCAAGTGATGACCCTTGCAGCCCATCGCCAAGCCGCTTTCGATGGCGCACAGTTTCTGATGGATTACCTCAAGACCGACGCTCCGTTCTGGAAACAGGAAGAAACCGCGTCCGGCACGCAATGGGTAGAGGCGAACACGGCAGACGACGCGGCTAGAGACCGCTGGGCGAAGTAAGGCCCCCACGCTCAGGAACTACCTTATCTCTCCCGCTGAGGGAAAGGTCGCCCGCAGGGAAGGGTGAGGGGCCTTCCCTATCACCCAATACGAAAAAGGCCGGGCATCCCTGCCCGGCCTTTCGATCTCAGATCATCAAAATCTTATTCCGCCGCCGCCCGCTTGGGCTGCACTGCGGCCGAATAGGCGTCGATCAGCGTCCGGCACCCTTCGCCGGGCGTGAACGAATAATCGCCGATCACCGAAACCGGCGTCACTTCCGCGGCGGTGCCGGTCAGGAAGCACTCGTCGAACTGGCCCAGTTCCTCGGGCATGATATGCCGCTCGGTCACGGTGAACCCGTTCTCCTTGGCGAGCGCGATCAGCGTCTGCCGGGTGATGCCATTGAGGAAACAGTCCGGCGTCGGCGTCGTGATGTCCTTGCCTTTGATGAAGAACACGTTCGCCCCGGTGGCTTCAGCCACATAGCCGCGATAGTCCAGCATCAGCGCGTCGGCATAGCCATTGGCCATTGCCGCGTCCTTGGACAGCGTGCAGATCATGTAGAGCCCGGCAGCCTTGGCTGAAGAGGGAATGGTTTCAGGGCTCGGGCGCTTCCACTTGCTCCACTCAAGGCGAATGCCCTTGAGCTTTTCCTCGACCGAGAAATAGCTTGGCCACACCCAGGCCGCGATTGCCACATGCACCTTGTTGTTGCGGGCCGGAACGCTCAGCTCTTCAGAGCCGCGCCAGGCAACGGGACGCACATAGGCATCCACGAGGCCGTTCTTGTCCAGCACCAGCCGCTTGGCCGCTTCGATCTCGTCGACCGAATAGGGAAACGGCATGTCGAGCGTTGCCGCCGAGCGGATCAGACGCTCGGTGTGTTCGCGCGACTTGAAAATCTCGCCGCCATAAGCGCGTTCGCCTTCGAATACCGAGCTGGCATAGTGAAGCCCGTGCGTCAGCACGTGAATCTTCGCGTCCTTCCACGGTTTGAGTTCGCCATCGAACCAGATCCAGCCATCACGCTGGTCCATGGGCACGCCTGCCATGATCCTCTCCAAAGTCTTCGTTCTTGCCATTTCCACACGAAACGGGCGCTTCGTCGATCATGCCCCAAGGGCCATGCCCTTGGCAAACCTGAATGTCTTTGGGATAAGACGGAACGCCGTTGTGATGGAGCGACAATGCCAGAGCCGCAAAAAAATGTCAACAAGGCTGACATAACTTCTCCGCTTCCGGCGCGCTCCGATCTGCCCCTCGATATCATGGGGCTTTTTTTCTTCGCCTACCGGGACTTCACGGGCGACGCGGACGCCCTCCTCGAGCGACAGGGCTTTGGACGCGCCCATCATCGGGTGCTTTATTTCGTCAATCTTCGGCCCGGCATGCCCGTGGCCGATCTGCTCGACATTCTCAAGATCACCAAGCAGAGCCTGGCACGCGTTCTGCGCCAGCTGATCGACAATGGCTATATCGAGCAGAAAACCGGACAGGCCGACCGGCGCCAGCGGCTGCTGCATGCCACCGACAAGGGCCGCGCGTTTTTCGCCACTCTGTCTGCCACCCAGGCCAGCCGCATAGACGATGCCATCGCGGCCCTACCTCCTGATGGCGCTCACATGGTGCGCCAGTTTCTGATCGGCATGGTCGATCCCAATGATCACCCGGTGCTCGACCGGCTCAGCCTCACCATCAATTACCGCCGCCCATAAAAGGCTTGCACGCCAGCCGCTTGTGCGACACGTTCGACTCGGTTGGGGCAGCGGGGGCGTCCATGCCGGGTCTGGGGGACTATCTTGATCAAGCGCACGAAATGCAGCGCCAGGGTGAGTTTCTCGAAGCACTCTGGTGCTACGAGAGCGTCCTGCGCGATCCCATGATTGCGGAAAATCTGCTGCTTCGCCAGACGACCGGCATGGACATGGCGCGCCTGCTGCTTGCGGAAGCGAGCCGTTGCAATCAACTCGAACGGCGCCAACGCCTTGTCTCGCGCGCAATCGCCATTCTGAGCCGGACGATCATGACGGGGGCGGCGCGTCACCCGGCCGCCCTTCTCCTCGCCGAAGTCTATGGCCTGCGCTATGCGCTGGCGGGCGAAGCGAGCGACCTGCTGGCTGCTTATCTGCTGATCGATGCGATCATTGAAGACGAAGCGCCTTCCCAGATCCTGTCCGAAGTCGAAAAGCTGCGCGGCCAGTTCGCTTCGATCAAGCTGCTGGCCCTGCGCCAGGACGCGCGGCTTTAGCTGCGGCCCAGTTCTTCGCTGCGCTGCCGCGCGGCGCCCACAGCCCGCTCCATCAAGGGGGCAAGACCATCCGCGGCCATCAGCACCGCGAGGGCCGCTGCGGTCGTGCCATTCGGTGACGTCACGTTCTGGCGCAGCACGCTTGCCGGCGCCGCATCGGCTTCAAGCAATGCCGCAGAACCGATCACTGTCTGGCGAGCCAGCACCATGGCCACATGCTCATCCAGCCCCTGTGCCACCCCCGCTGCGGCCAGCGCTTCGACAAGATTGAACACATAGGCTGGGCCCGAACCCGAAACGGCGGTGACCGCGTCGAGATCGCCTTCCCTGTCGAACCAGACGACGAGGCCCGCAGCCGACAGCAGCGCCTCGGCGGCGGATTTGCCATCCTGGTCAACACCGGGACCCGCAACAACGCCCGTCACGCCCTTGCCGATCTGCGCTGGCGTGTTTGGCATGGACCGCACCACACGGTCGGTGCCGGAGCCTTGTTCGAGACGCGTCAGCGAAATGCCGGCTGCGATAGAAAGGATCAGCGTCTGCGGCCCGATCACGGGGGCAAGCCCCTCCATCACCGCGTCGATGACTTGCGGTTTGACCGCAAGCACCAGCACATTGGGGCGCAGCCCAAGCGCCTGATCATAGATCATCAGGTCATATTCGGCGGCAAAAGCCTTGGTCTCTTCGCTCGGATGCGGCTCGACCAGAACGAGATTGGTGGGCGGCAGGCCTGCTTCGAGCCAGCCGGTGGCGAGCGCTATGCCCATCTTGCCAGCCCCGATCAGCATCACCGGGCCAATGGAACGCAGATCCGTCATCATGCCTCGCCCACGGTTTCGAACATCACATGGCTCAGCGCATCGGCTGCCGATTTGCCAGCCCAGACCACGAACTGAAATGCCTGGTAGTAGAGATCGCAACTATCGGTGGCCGAGCGCAAGAGCGCTTCGCACTGCTGCGGCGACACATCCGCTCCGCCTGTGAGAAGGTGCGAATTGCGGAACAGCACCACGCCTTCCTTGTTCCAGATGTCGAAATGGCCGATCCAGAGCTGCTCGTTGATCAGGCTGATCAGCTGGCGCACCTCGTTGCGCCGGCCATCGGGCACCTTGAGATCAAAGGCGCAGGCGATATGGAGCGATTCCAGATCTTCCATCCAGTTGAACGAAACGTGGTAGTCGCTCCACCCGCCCCGCACGGAAATGGAAATCTCGTCCGCATCCTGCCGCTCGAATGTCCAGTCATTGATCGACGCGATATGCTCGACCAGGTCCACCGGATGGGAGCTACGATCGGGCTCATAAGCAATCAGGGACATTGGGGCGGTTCCGTGCTGGCTTGGCAGATCACCATCCACACCGGCGCACCGGAGCTTCGGGCAGAGCGGACTATCCCGGGCGCCTCACTCCTGCGCTCGAATCGTCCACGACTCAAAGCCTACACGCCATAGCTGATTCAGGGAGCCAACCCCGGTCACGACACCCCAATCTCTTGTGGAAGATGGTAACCAGCCGTTAACCATATCACACCGTCCGGGCACGCCTCGATAGCCGCCCGGCCGCGTCTTTTGCTTGCGCACCCCTTTCGGGCGCGCGGGATTCGTCAGGCTGTCTTGTCGGCCTTGAGGGCAGCCAGCTCCTTGCGCAAGGCGTCGATCTCTTCGCCTTGCACCTGAACCAGCTCGCGCAGCGCATCGAAATCCTCGCGCTTGACCAGCTCCATGTCGGCGACAATGCGCTGGGCCTGAGAGCGGGCAACGGTTTCCACTTCCCGGCGCACGCCATCGGCCACGCCTGCAGCCTCGTTCATGATCCGTCCGAGCCCGTCGAAAATTCTGCTGCTCTGATTCATGGCTGTTTCCATTTGCTCTGGTGATGTCCCTATGTAAGCGACCGGTGCCCGCTTGGCCAGTGCAGCGAATGGACGCGCCGCTAGACAGAGGGCGCCAGAGCCGCCCGTGTCTGTCCCACGGGCTCGACTGGCCGGAACGGAAAGACGAGGCTGAAAGTCGAGCCCTGCCCTTCCACACTCTTGACCTCGACGCGGCCACCATGAAGCGACATGATTTGCGACACGAAATTGAGCCCGATCCCGGTTCCCGGAAACTCTTCGGCGGTACGGGCGCGGAAAAACCGTTCGGTGACGAACCCCACCTCGTCGGCGGGAATGCCGACCCCGAAATCCTCGACACTGACGACGACATTGCCGTCTTGTTCGCTGCCGCGGATAACCACGCGCGTATCGGCCGCTGAATATTTGAGCGCGTTTGAAACCAGATTGTGCACGGCCTGCTCGAGCAGGACCCCATCGGCCATCGTCAGGTCCGGCAATCCCACGAGATGCCGCTCGATCCGTGCCTGCTCTTCCTCCACCTGATTTTCGCAAACCGCGTCGATCAGTTCGCGCACATTGCAGGGCCGCGCCTGAAACGCGATCTCGCCCTGCTCGAGCCGGGCGGCATTGAGCGTGCTTTCCATCAGCCGCGTCAGCCGCTGGCAGGCATTGCGGATCTTGGTCACGCGATGGGTGATCTCCTCGATCGACATCGCGCTACCCCGCCGCAACATGCGCTGCGAACTGGAGTCGATGATGGAAAGCGGCGTGCGAAACTGGTGCGACACGACCGACGTGAAAGCGCGGTGGAGGCGCGACACCTCGCGTTCGTGCTGCAACGCCGCTTCCGTACGCACTGTGTTGCGCAGCCCCCGCACTACGATGATCGCCACCAGAATGCCCGCCACGATCGTTGCCACCAGATAGCCGATGACCTCGAACAGGATCTGCCGGCGGTGGTCCCTCACGACGCTTTGCCGGTCGCGCCCATCGAGCATGCCCGCATTGGCGAAGTCGCGCATGGTCAGAGCCATGGCCACCGCCGTGTCATGCAGCGCCAGAATCGCCGCGCCGTTGTCCGGCTCGAAGTCGGCCAGCCCCGCCCGATGGCTTTCGAGCATGTCGCGCAATCCCGCGATTTCGTCGCTGAACCCCATTGCGGCAGCCCGCCTCGGTATCTGCCCTTCCTCGAACAGATGAATGCGGCTGTCGAGCAGGTCATAGCGCAGTTGCAGTTCGTCGCGACTGACGCGCCCCGCTTCGAACAACAAGGCGGCATCGGCAAGGCGCATGGCCTCGAACTGGCCCTGGCTTGAAAACCAGATCACCCCCTCGGCTGGCTCCCCCGCAAGGCGTCCTTCGTTCATCATCAGGCGGGTGACGGTGGTCAGAAGCAGGACAAACAGAACCGTCAGCGCAAGCGTCGCAGCCAAAAAAGGCCGCGACGTCCAGGGCCGGCCGTTCATTGCACCTGCAGCGACTTGAGCTGCCAAACCCACCGGTCGTGGAGCCGCCTGTCCTGCAGCGCCGGCTCGTCATCGCGCGGATAAACGATCCAGACCGGCCCCTTGTCGCTAACGCGCATTTCCTCGCCGTTCATCTCGGTGGCGAGCAGCAAATCATAGTCAAGGAAGTCACTCATCGGCAGCTCAACCGTATAATCGTTGAGCGCCGAGGCCATTACGACATCGCCTTGCGCCTCCACCCGCTCCATCAAGGCCCGGCCCAGCACGCCCGAAAAATCCTGCACCCCATCCGTCCAGGGGGTCGAGGTCTTGACGTGCGTGACACCGATATCCCGCAGCATCTGCCGGTCGAACTGCGCCCCGGCCTCGCTATTGGTCACCCCGACCGTCCCGCTCACCGTCAAGATGACCGGCCCCTGCGGCTCCGGCAACGGATCGCCCCCCAGCGCCAGCGGCGCGGCGGCCAAAAACGCAACTACCCCGACCTGCCATGCACCCACGCGTGCCAGGCGCAGACAACTTGCCCACTTCATGAAAGACACCCATGCCCAAAAGTTTGGAGGAAACAAGAACACTATTTACGCCTGAGACTGCTTGCTTGCACCTAAAATCGCGCCACCCCCATCTGTATTTCGTGCGCCGTTGCTTGCGCCGCCACACCGCCTATTCCCCGCTTTCCCTCAGCTGTGATGGCAAGTCCCTCTTGCGACCCAAAGCCCCTGCCGTTACGGCATAGCGACACCCCTTCTCTGGCCAAGCCGGCAAAAGGAACGCCCTTGCCCTTTCCCGATATCGACCCCATCGCCTTTGCCATCGGCCCCTTCGCCATCCGCTGGTACGCGCTGGCCTATCTGCTCGGCGTCCTGCTCGGCGCCGCCTATGGCTATCTGCTGTTGCGCAACGAACGCCTTTGGCATCGCGGCGCCCCGCCCTTTCCAGCCAAGGACATCTGGGATTTCGCCTTCTGGGCCATGCTCTCGATTGTCATTGGCGGCCGCGTCGGCTATGTGCTCTTCTATAATCTGCCCTATTACCTGCAGAACCCGCTCGAGATCATCAACACCCTCGATGGCGGCATGTCCTATCATGGCGGCATGCTCGGTCTGATGCTGGCGGCCATCCTTTTCACCCTCAGCAAAAAGGGCAATTGGCTGTCCTCGCTGGATCTGCTCGGCGCCGTTGCAACCATCGGCATCTTTCTTGGCCGCGTCGCCAATTACATCAATGCCGAGCTTTATGGGGCGCCGACCGATCTGCCCTGGGGAGTCGTTTTTCCCACCGATCCCCTGCAGGTCGCGCGTCATCCGAGCCAGCTCTATGAAGCCGTGCTTGAAGGCCTCCTGCTTTTCCTCGTGATCCGGCTTGCCACCCATGTCTTCTATGCCCTGCGCCAGCCCGGCCTCGTCGCCGGCATCTTCGCCATCGGCTATGCGCTCTCGCGTATCCTCGTCGAATTCGTTCGCCTGCCCGATGTTCAACTGGGCTATCTCTATCTCGGCTGGGTGACCATGGGGCAGATCCTGAGCCTGCCGATCCTGCTCGGCGGCATCGTTCTGGTGGCCTACGCCCTCACCCGCCCCGTCAATCAACTGCGTCCATAGGAGGCTCCGGTGAACAGCCCGCTCTCGCTTGCCCAGCAGATCGACCTGCAGATCTCAGCCAATGGCCCCATTTCGATCGCCACTTATATGGGCCTCTGCCTCACCCATCCCACCAAGGGATACTACAAGGGCGCAGACCCGCTCGGCGCGGCTGGCGACTTCATCACCGCCCCCGAAATCTCCCAGATGTTCGGCGAGTTGATCGGCTTTCACCTGGTCAATGTCTGGCAACAGATGGACCAGCCGCGCCAGTTCAACCTCCTCGAACTCGGACCTGGCCGCGGCACGCTCATGGCCGATATCCTGCGCGTCGCCTGCCGGGCCGAAGGGTTCCGTGATGCGCTCAAGCTCAAGCTTTTCGAGACCAACCCGGTGCTGACCGGCGAACAGCGGAATCGCCTTGCCAGCTACGAGCCGCAATGGCTTGAGAACTTTGAGCAATTCGACGAAGGCCCGATCCTTGTCGTTGCTAATGAATTTTTCGACGCCCTTCCCATCCGCCAGTTCGTTCGCAAGCCCGATGGCTGGCACGAGCGTCTTGTGGGCCTTGTGGATGGCAAGCGCACCTTTGGCCTTTCGCCCACCCCCATTCCCGCCGAAACCATGCCGACCGCCATTGCCGAGGCCGCCGAAGACAGCCTCTTCGAAGTCTGCTTCGCCGCTGGTGAAGTCATGTCGCGCATCGGCAAGGCCGTCGCCAGGCAAGGCGGCAGCATCCTTGCCATCGATTATGGCTATGCTCGCACCCAGACCGGAGACACACTTCAGGCTGTCCGCGACCACCGCTATGCCGATGTGCTTGAGGCACCCGGCGAGGTGGACCTCTCCGCCCATGTCGATTTCGGCGCCCTCGCTGCGGTGACTCAAGAGATTGGCCTTGCGGTTCAACCGCTTGCAACGCAAGGCGAATTCCTGATCCGCCTGGGTATTGCCGAGCGCGTAAAGGCCCTCTCCGGAGCCAACCCTGCCTCTGCCGAAGATATCCGCATCGCTCATGACCGCCTCGTCGGGAAAAGCCAGATGGGCGAGCTCTTCAAGGTCTTCTGCGCCCATTCACCCGGCCTCGTGCCTCCGGGGTTCGCGGCATGATCCCTTTCGAGAGTGTCCCCTCCTTCACCGCCGTCCCGCACGGCTTCTTCGGCCGGCAAGGCGGGGTTTCGACCGGCGACTTTGCCGGCCTCAATGTGTCGCATACGGTGGGCGACGATCCCGCGGCAGTCGACGGGAACCGTGAGGCCGTCGCCAATGCCCTGGGCAGAAGGCCTCTCGTCACCGTCAAGCAGGTGCACTCGACACGCGTCCTCACCGTCGATCTCCAAGCGCTTCCTGATCCAGTGATCGAGGCCGATGCCCTCGTAACCCGCCGCACGGATGTGCTTCTCGGCATCCTCACCGCCGACTGCGCCCCGCTCTTCTTTCTTGACGCGGAGAACGGCATTGCTGGCGCCGCCCATGCGGGCTGGAAGGGAGCAGTGGGTGGCATCCTGACCAACACCGTTGCGGCAATGGAGACACTCGGTGCCCGCCGGGATCGCATCCGCCTCGCCATCGGCCCCACCATCAGCCAGGAAAATTACGAGGTTGGGGAAGAGTTTAAGTCCGAAGTCCTGAATCAGAATGGCAAGGCCGGTTTCGCCTTCGCCACCTCCCCGCGCGGCAAACCTCATTTCGATCTGCCCGGCTATCTCGCCGCCGAAGCGCGGACGCTTGGCCTTGCACAGATCACCGACACCGGCCTTTGCACTTACGCCGAGCCTGCCCGCTTCTTTTCCCACCGCCGTGCCACCCACCAAGGCACACGCACCGGACGGCAGATCGCAGTCATTGGATTGGCTTAGCCTTTAATTCACCGATGCGGCCAAAGGGGCGTTGCAGTCATAAAAATGACTCGTTAAAGCAGCCCCTGAAACTGGAAGGCCCTGCTCCCCGGGTCAGTTGAGACAGGATCGCACCCATGAAATTGGTGACCGGCAATTCCAATCGTGCCCTCGCCCAAGCCGTCGCCAGCTATCTTGAGCTCCCCCTCACCGATTGCACCGTCAAGCGCTTCGCAGACAAGGAAGTCTATGTCGAAGTGCATGAGAATGTGCGCGGCGAGGATGCTTTCATCCTGCAATCGACAAGCTACCCGGCCAATGACAACCTGATGGAGCTGCTGATCCTGACGGACGCGCTTCGCCGCTCCTCGGCGCGCCGCATCACCGCGGTGATCCCCTATTTCGGCTATGCCCGCCAGGATCGGAAATCGGCGCCGCGCACGCCCATCTCGGCAAAGCTCGTGTCTAATCTGATCACCGAAGCCGGCGCCAATCGCGTCCTGACGCTTGATCTACATGCCAGCCAGATTCAGGGCTTTTTCGATATTCCAACCGACAACCTGACCGCTGCACCGGTCATGGTCCGCGACATCAAGGACAATTACGACGTCAAGAACGTCATGATCGTCTCTCCCGACGTTGGCGGCGTGGTTCGCGCGCGCAATGTCGCCAGCCGCATTGGCGCCAATCTCGCCATCGTCGACAAGCGCCGCCCCCGGGCCGGCGTCTCTGAAGTCATGAACATTATCGGCGATGTGTCCGGCCAGTCCTGCATCCTGATCGACGATATCGTCGACAGCGGCGGCACGCTCGTTAATGCCGCCGAAGCGCTGCTTAAAGCGGGCGCCAAGCAGGTCTCCGCCTATATCACTCATGGCGTTCTCTCCGAAGGCGCTGCCGAGCGCGTCGCTGCCAGCAAGCTCAAGGAGCTGGTGGTGACCGACTCCATCGAGGAAACGCCGGCCACGAAGGCTGCTGCCAATATCCGCCGCATCACCATCGCCCCCTTGATCGGCGAAGCCATCGCGCGCACCGCAAGCGAACAGAGCGTCTCGAGCCTTTTCGACTGAAAGGCTTGGTCGAGGTAATTTCGGAACTGCATGGCCCGCGCCTCGTTGGTCCCGTCCAACTCGAAAGGATTGGACAATGACCAAGCAAGACCGACAACAAGATCAGCTCGACAATGTCAGCACCGGCGGCCATCTGGGCGGCACGCATTTCGGCCAGACCCAGGGCGATGCCAAGACCAAGAATACCCGCGATGGTGGCGACAAGGCTCGCCCGAACGACGGCAAGAACTGATCTCTGCCGAAAGGCAGCTGGAGTGGCGAGGGATCACGAGAATCCCTTGCCCACTTCCCCCCTTTCCTCTATATCCCGCCGCCATGAAGCGCTCGTCACCCCTGGAGGACGGGCGCGTATGCCGTTGAGATGACGCCATACACCAACCCAATGGATGCTTTCCATGGCTGAGACCAAAGTGCTCAAGGCACAGGCGCGTGACGGAGTGGGCAAGGGGGCCGCTCGCGAAGCTCGTCGTCAGGGACTCGTTCCCGCTGTTATTTATGGTGACAAGAAGCCCCCCGTCACCGTTTCCGTGGCCTACAAGGACGCGCTCAAGGCGATCTATGCCGGCGGCTTCAAGTCGCACGTGCTCGACCTCGACGTCGACGGCACGATCCACAAGGTCATCCCGCGTGACTACCAGCTCGACGTCGTCATGGATCAGCCGATCCACATCGACTTCCTGCGCGTTTCGGGCAATGCCAAGATCCACGTTGAAGTCCACGTCGCCTTCATCAACGAAGAAAAGAGCCCCGGCCTCAAGCGCGGCGGCACGCTCAACGTTGTGCGCCACACCGTGGAAGTGATCGCTCCGGCAAACGCCATCCCCGAAGAAATCACTGTCGACCTGTCCGGCAGCGAAATCGGCGACTCGATCCACATCTCTGCCGTGACCCTGCCCAACGGCGTCACCCCGGCAATCACCGACCGCGATTTCACCATCGCCACCGTTGTTGCTCCCTCGGGCCTCAAGTCCGAAGAAGCTGCTGGCGAAGCCGAAGCCACCGAAGAATAATCGGTTCTGGCTCGACACAATCAGGGGCGGCCTTCGGGTCGCCCCTTTCTTTTCCGGCCTCCTCCGTTCCACGCCAAGCCTCGGGACGCGAAAAGGCGACTGCATGGAAGGGCACCGCATGAAACTGCTCGTCGGCCTGGGTAATCCCGGCAGCCAATATGAGGGCAATCGCCACAACATCGGTTTCATGGCTCTGGACGCGATTGCACGCGCCAATGGCATTTCAGGCTGGAAATCCAAACATGCCGGCCTTCTTGCCGAGGGCAGTATCGGCGGCCAACGCGTGCTGCTCCTCAAGCCCCAGACCTTCATGAACAAGTCCGGCGACTCGGTTCAGCAGGTCGCCCGCTTCTTCAAGCTCATACCCGCAGACATCATCGTGTTTTACGACGAACTCGACCTCGCCCCCGGCAAGGTCCGCGTCAAGATCGGCGGCGGCAATGGCGGGCACAATGGCCTCAGGTCAATCGACCCGCAGATCGGGCTCGACTACAAGCGCGTGCGCCTTGGCATCGGCCATCCGGGCAAGGAATTCGTCACCCATCACGTTCTCGGCGATTTCGCCAAAGCCGACAAAGCCTGGCTCGATCCGCTTCTCGATGATATCGGCCGCCATGCAGGCATGCTTCTGTCGGGCGACGATGCGGGCTTCATGAACAAGATGGCCCTCGCGGCCAAACCGGGTGAGGACACCAAGCCAGCACCCAAGGCGCAGAGCCACGTCCGCCAGGCCCGCGCCGGCAAGCCACAGGCGGAAATTCCCAAAACCGGCCCCATGGCCGACATGCTGAGCAAACTCTTCGGCAGCAAGGGCGACTGACGCCCCCGCCTCATCGCTTCGCCGCGATCGTCACCTTTTCGATCGCGTGGCTCATCGACAGGGCGTCGATCAGGTGTTGAACTTGAACAGCATCACGTCGCCGTCCCGCACCACATATTCCTTGCCTTCGTCGCGCGCCTTGCCCGCTTCCTTGGCCGGCACTTCACCGCCAAGGGTCACGAAATCATCGTAGCCGATCGTCTGGGCACGGATGAACCCACGCTCGAAATCGGTATGGATCACCCCTGCCGCCTGCGGAGCCTTGTCACCCTTGTGAATGGTCCAGGCGCGCGTTTCCTTGGGACCCACGGTGAAATAGGTCTGCAGGTTCAAAAGATCATAGGCCGCGCGGATCAGGCGATTAAGGCCCGGCTGATCGAGCCCGAGAGAGTCGAGATATTCGGCCTGCTCCTCGTCGGGCAGCTGCGCCAGCTGCGATTCGATCTCGGCCGAGATCACCACCATGCCGGCATCGTTGGCCTTGGCGTATTCCTCGACCTTCTTGGACAGCGCATTGCCCGTTGCGGCCGAACCTTCGTCTACATTGCACACATAGAGCACGGGCTTGCTGGTCAAAAGCTGCAGCTCGGTAAACGCCTTTTCTTCTTCGGCCTCGCGCTTGACGAAGCGAGCCGACTTACCCTCGCGCAACACAGCAAGCGCGCGGTCGATCAGCTCCAGCGTAACCTTGGCGTCCTTGTCATTGCCCTTGGCCTTCTTCTCGACGCCGGCGCGGCGCTTCTCGAGGCTTTCGAGATCGGCCAGCATCAGCTCGGTCTCGACCACTTCGGCATCGGCCAAGGGATCGACGCGGTTGGACACGTGGATCACATTGGGATCTTCGAAGCACCGCAGCACGTAAGCGATTGCATCGGTCTCGCGAATATTGGCCAGAAACTGGTTGCCCAAGCCTTCGCCCTGCGAAGCGCCTTTGACGAGACCCGCAATATCCACAAAGCTCATGCGCGCCGGCAGGATCGTGGCGGACTTGCCGATCGCGGCAAGCTTTTCGAGCCGCGCGTCAGGCACCGACACCTCGCCCACATTGGGCTCGATGGTGCAGAACGGGAAATTGGCCGCCTGCGCCGCAGCCGTGCGAGTCAGTGCGTTGAAAAGCGTCGACTTGCCGACATTCGGCAGGCCGACAATGCCCATCTTGAAGCCCATGGGTATCTCCGGAAATCTTTGGGCTCCAATTGGGTCGGTTTGCCCGCAATGTCAATGCAGCACGGCTGCCCCAAGCGGATCACCAGACATCAGATGCGATCTTCACCGCTCAACGGCAACAATACGCATTTTACGCGTTATAGCCTGTTAAGTGTATCGACACGATGATCCATGCCATAAGGGCTCTTAAGATCTCCTCGTGCATTGTGGAGTCAGAAAAGGATCATCGAGATGACTGCACTGCCGTCGCTGTTCGCCATCACTCTGACCGCACTTGCCGCTCTCGCGGCCCCTGCCTATGCGCAGGATCTACCCACCGTCACGATCTCCGGCAGCGCTGGCTCGATCACCCTTGATCGCGACGAGCTCGAGGAGATGGGCCTCGTCTCCGTAAAGACCCACACCCCCTGGAACGAAGGCGTGATCGATTTCGAGGGCGTGCCGATGACAGCGCTGCTCGAACGCGCCGAAGCAACCGGCGAGACTACCACCGTCACCGCCCTCAACGACTATTCCGTGGATATCCCCACCAGTGACTTCGCCGAGTTCGGCGCCATTCTGGCACTCAAGCGCGACGGTGAATATATGCCCGTTGCCGATCAAGGCCCCTTCTTCGTCATCTATCCCTTTGATTCCGATCCAGCCCTCCAGGGACAGCCCTACTATGGGCGTGCCGTCTGGCAGGTGAAGGAAATTTCCGTCCAGTAGTCACACTCGAACCCAAGGGATAAAGTCGTTCACCATGCGGCTTCTGCGCATAGCGTTGATCGTTCTCATCCTGGGTTTCGTCGGGGCAGCAGTTTACGTCTCAGCCGTGCTGTTTCAGCGCCATGCCGCGCTCGAAGGCGTGGGCTTGGGCAATGTCACCTGGCTGATCGCCCAGACCCCAAGCGAATTCGCCAGGCTCGAACAGCGCGTCGCCGCCTTCGGCATGGGCGATGGCACAGTCAGTGCCGACGAGGTCAGGCTGCGCTTCGATATCGTGGTCAACCGGGTCAAGACCCTGCGCACTCAGTCGGTATCGGCCTTTGTCGATTCCGATCCGCGCATTGCCCAGGTGCTTGATGAGTTCGAAGCTGCAGTCGAAGCTGCCCGGCCGCTCCTCGCCGAGCTCGATCAACCGGGCACTCCCGCCCGCATTCTCGAAATCCTCGATCCCGTCTATCCCAAGCTTGTGCGGCTCTCGACCGATGCCAATGTCTGGAACATCGGCCGCATCGAGGCCGACCGGCAGGGCCTGATAGACCTGCAATGGACCTTCATCGTCACCGCCATGGGCCTTGTTGCGGTCGGCTGCCTGCTGATCGCGATGCTTTTCATCCACAATCGCCTGCTGAATCGAACGCAGAAAATCTTGCGCCAGAGCGAAAGGGATCTGGCAATTCAAAATGCCCGTTTCGATGCATCGCTTGATGCCATGACGCTGGGCGTCTGCCTTCTCGACAAAGCCAATCGCGTCGTGGTCTGCAATCCGCGCTTTCTTATGCTGTTCGGGCTCACCGAAGCAGAGGCTGCACCGGGCACGCCCATCGCCGACCTCGTCGATCCCGCCCTTCTTCAGGATTCGATCTCGCCCCTGTTCAACCATCGTGAACTCGGCAGCGACCTTTCCCCCGATCACGACTTCGCTCTTCTCGACGAGCATGCCCACCAGTTGATCGACGGGACGGTGCTGCTGGTGCGCCGTGAGACGGTCAAGGACGATGGTTATGTCTGCACGTTTGAAGATGTCACCGAGCGCTACCATGCGCAAAAGCGCATCGTGCACATTGCCCGTCACGATCATCTCACCGAGATGCCAAACCGGCTCCTTTTCTGGGAAAACATCGCCCAGGCCGTGCGCGGCCTCGAGCGCCACCAGCAGTGTTTCGCGGTTCTTTATCTTGATCTCGACCGGTTCAAGGAAGTCAACGACACCATGGGACATCCGGTGGGCGATGAATTGCTTCGCCAGGTCGCCGAACGCCTGCGCCGCACCGCCTCTTCGCGTGACACCATTGCCCGCCTTGGCGGCGACGAATTTGCACTCCTCCACTATTGCGAAGATACCACCGACCGAAGCGCCCGCGCCCTCGCCGAAGACCTCATCGTTGCGGTAGGTCGCCCCTATCACATCGAGAACAACGAAATCATCGTCAGCACCAGCGTTGGCATTGCGCTTGCGCCGCGCGATGGTCAGGATGCAGATCAGCTTATGAAGCGTGCTGATCTCGCGCTTTACAGTGCCAAGGCGGATGGTGCCGGCTTCTACCGCTTGTTCTCTTCGCAGATGGAAAAGTCGCTACAGAACCGTCGCCACATCGAGAGCGACCTGCGGCGCGGCATCAAGCTCGACCAGTTCGAGCTTTATTATCAGCCGCTGGTGGAACTCCAGACAGGCTTCGTCGTCTCCGGCGAAGCACTCATGCGCTGGCATCACCCCGAGCACGGCATGGTTTCCCCCGGCCAGTTCATTCCGCTTGCCGAAGAAACCGGCGCCATCGAAGTTCTGGGCGAGTGGGCGCTCAAGCAGGCCTGCCAGGATGCGCTGGGCTGGCCCGATCATGTCCGCGTCTCGGTCAACCTTTCCCCGGTGCAGTTCGGCAGATCCGGACTGGTCGACATGGTCAAGGCGGTTCTTGCCACAAGCGAACTCGACGCACGCCGCCTCGAACTGGAAATCACCGAGTCCGTGCTGCTGCAAAATAACGCAGCAAATCTTGAAGCCTTGCGTCAGCTGCGCGCCTTGGGCCTCACCATCGCGCTCGACGATTTCGGCACCGGCTATTCCTCGCTGAGCTATCTGCAGCGCTTCCCTTTCGACAAGCTCAAGATCGACCAGAGCTTCGTGCGTGGTCTTGAAATGCGTCCCGAAAGCCTGCCCATCGTCCAGTCCATCGCGACCCTTGGCAAAAATCTTAAGATGGCTACGACCGCCGAAGGTGTCGAAACCCAGGCCCAACTCGACATCATTGCCAAGGCCGGCTGCACCGAAGCGCAGGGCTACTTTTTCGGTGCCCCCATGCCCGAAGCCGATTTTCGCGCGCTCCTTCTCGAACCCCTCGCCCTCCCCTCCCGCCGAACGCTTCCTAGCACCTGACTCAATCTTCAGAGCAGATGTCACACCGCGTCGTCACTTCGCCGATAGGGGGCACCACCTGCGCACCTCTTGCGCATGATGCAGTGTGCTTGCACAAAATGACCTTGGATAAAGCCGGCGGGACGCCCTGCAGTGTGAGAGGACATGCCGCTGAAATGAGCGATGCCTCTCGACGGCCCTAAGCCACAGGCTCGTTCGCCAATCGAAAACCAATCAAGGTGCAAGGCGACGAGAGCTCTCCGCGAAGGACTTCTGAGGAACGGGACCTGCACGCTCGAACCCCGCCACCCTGGCTTGCCCACACGCCGTCAACATGCGAGAACCCGCATTGACGTATAGGGAAAGACGATGACCAATCCTGTCACGCAAGACCGGCGGCATTTCGAAGACCTGGCGCTTGGCGAAGTCATTGAACTCGGTCAGGTGACCGTGACCAGGGACATGATCTTCACCTTCGCGCGGGAGTTCGATCCCCTGCCCTTTCACCTCGACGAGGACGCGGCACGCAAGAGCCTGCTCGGCGGACTGGCATCGAGTGGCTGGCAAACCGGTGCGCTAAGCCTGCGCATGCTGGTCGACGCGTTTCTGGGACAAGTTGCCTCCTGCGGCGGTCTGGGCTTTGAAAATCTCAAGTGGAAAAACCCGGTCATGGCCGGCGACACGATCGGCGGAACTGTGACCATTGCGGGTCTGCGCCGCTCGTCCAGCCACCCGCAATGGGGCATCGTCACGCTCGATTTCGACATCCGCAACCAGGCCGGCAAACCGGTCCTCACCATGCGCCTCGCCAATCTCGTCGAATGTCGCGAGGTCGCCGCATGACGCGCTGGTTCGAGGACATCACCATCGACGAAGTTTTCCCACTCGGCGACCACACCTTCACAGAGAGCGAAATCATCCGCTTCGCCCGGCTCTACGACCCGCAATATTTCCACATCGACCCCGAAGCCGCCCGCCATAGCCATTTCGGCGGTTTGGTTGCCAGCGGCTGGCATACGGTGAGCGTGGGCCACCGCAAGATGGTCGATGCGCTTGATGCCGAAGCCGGGCGGCTCAAGGCCGAAGGCGACGAGCCCGGCGTATCCGGTCCGTCGCCCGGCGTCAATTCGATGGAATTTAAGGTTCCTGTACGGCCCGGCGACACCGTGACTTATGAGCTGGTCGTCACCGATAAGCGCCCCTCGAACTCCCTGCCGGGATGGGGGCTGCTGTTCAATCGCTTGACCGCGGTCAATCAGCGTGGCGATCTGGTTTATTGCGCCGAAATCGTCGGCTTTTCCAAGCTGCGCGACTACCGCATGCCATGGCGGCTAAAACTGTTGCTGGCACTCACCAGATTGCCCATCATCGGCAAAAGGCTGCGCCGGAGCACTTGAAACAGTTCGGGCCCATCGGCACTCTCCTCCCATGCGCCGATTCGTTCTTGCCCTATTGCTGCTTTCCGCTTCCGCCGCGCCCTCCATGGCGCAGGTCTATCAGGGCAATTGGAGTTGCCGGGATGCGACCACCAATCGGGTGGGCATCCTGACCATCTACGGAAATGTCTATGGCTGGGCCTCCCGAACCACTGGCGATCCAAATTCGGGCACGGGCACCGTCACCCCCTATCAGGATGGCGTGGGCTTCAACGACGGCAATTTCGCCAGCAATACCGGCATCCAGGCTGCCCGCATGGTCGAGGATCCCGCCAATGGCGTCGCGGTCCAGCTCGAGACCGCCGACGCCATCGTCATGCTCTGCACCCCACGCTAGCCGCCGTCCCGGCTGGAAAAATCAGGGGTTGACCTTTTCGTGCCGTTGCTCAATCTAGAGGGGCAGCGCCGGGCCCCTCTGGTCATGGGTTCTCCATGGCGATGTCGGAGCTGCTCCACCACGTTACATGGAGAAGGTCCGGCGAATGGAATCGCTTATTGCCGCCCTATCGGGCGATTTTCTCGGTACTCCCCTTTATTTCTGGGTCGCGTTCATCACGATCGTGATCGGCCTCCTCGTTTTCGACCTCGGCATCCTGCATCGGGATGAGCACGAGATCGAAGCCAAGGAGAGCCTGCTGCTCTACGGCTTTTATGTCCTGATTGCTCTTGCTTTCGGCGCCTGGGTCTGGTTCCAGCGCGGCGCTCAGGCAGGCCTTGAATTCTACACCGGCTATCTGATCGAGCAGTCGCTGGCGATGGACAACATGTTCGTCATCGCCACTATTTTCGGCTTCCTGGGCATTCCCCGGCTTTATCAGCACCGCGTGCTGTTCTGGGGCATTTTGGGCGTCATCGCCTTCCGCGCCATCCTGATCGGCATTGGTGCGGCCCTCGTTTATCAGTTCAGCTGGATTCTGCTGTTCTTCGGGGCCTTCCTGATCTTCACCGGCATTCGCATGTTCCGGCACCAGGACGAAGAGCCGAACATGGAAGACAACAAGATCTTCCAGTTCCTCAACAAGCGCTTCCGCATCACCAAGCAGCTCCATGGCCGCAGCTTCACGGTCAAGGCTCCGCACCCAACCACCGGCAAGATGGTCACCTGGCTGACCCCGCTTGCAGTGGCGCTGATCATGGTCGAGATCGTCGACCTCATCTTCGCAGTCGACTCGGTGCCCGCCGTTTTCGCGGTCACGCAGGACACCTTTATCGTCTACACATCCAACATCTTTGCCATCCTGGGCCTGCGCGCGCTCTATTTCGCGCTCGCTGCCGCCATGAACCGCTTCCGCTATCTGCAGACCTCGCTCGCCATTATTCTCGTGATGATCGGCTTCAAGATCTGTCTCGTGCCCTTCGGCTATCATGTCCCCACGGCAATTTCGCTCGGACTGACTATCGGCATCCTCGCCGCGGGCGTCTTCTACTCGCTCTGGAAGACGCGCAACGAACCCAATATCAGCGCCGAGGAAGACCCCAGACAGGGCCAGCTCGAACCCTGAGCCCTTCTATATGACAAGGCCCGGCAGCAATGCCGGGCCTTTTGCTGTCCCGTGCAAGGCCCGGAACTTGCCGCATTTCATGGTTACCGAATTATCATCGTGACAAGGAGAAGCGCTATGGGTGTGATCCACGAGATCGTCTTCGACTGCGACAAGCCCCCGGTCCTCGCCCGGTTCTGGGCGCAGATCCTGGACGGCTATGACGTCCGTCCCTATGACCAGGAAGAGCTTGCCCGACTGCGCGCGCTGGGCCTCACGCCGGAAACCGACACAACCGTGATGGTCGATGGTCCCGGCCCTACCCTGTGTTTCCAGAATGTCGATGGCCGCGTTACCGAAAACAATCGCGTGCATTTCGATATCGAGGTGAGCGATCGCGGCGCCGAGGTCGAGCGTCTGGTCGGGGCTGGCGCCAGCGTCGACCGCGTCCTGCCCACCTACACCGTCATGCGCGACCCCGAAGGCAACCAGTTCTGCCTCGTTGACGCAGAGATCGAAACCATGGTTGCCGCCTAGCGGTGCTGACACGCTCCGTCAGCGCCCACTCCTAATGTGCCTCGTCCAATTGGAGGAGGTCACCCATGAGCCTAACAGCAACCTGTCATTGCGGCGCGACCCGCATAACCCTGCCCGACCATCCCACCAGTGCAGCACGGTGCAACTGCACCTTTTGCGCCCGCACGGGTGCGGTATGGGCCTACTACCCCCATGGCGCGCTGAAGATCGAACGAGCAGACGGCCAGCGCGACTATTCCACTGACCCCAGCGTCGGCCTGCACCACTTCTGCGGCAGCTGCGGCATGCACACCTGGGGCGAAAGCATCGATTGGTCCACGGTCTACAACACTGACGGCACCCTCAAGGGCATCGACGAAATGCCTGAGCCAAAATTGACCAGATGCCAGGTGAACCTCAATCTGATCGACGATCTTGACTGGTCCAGGATCGAGATCGAGGAACTCGACGGCCGCGCCAACTGGTAGCTGGATCAGTGCCCTTCGAATGCCATCAAGGCTGAAACCTCGACCTGCTCCGCCTTGAGCTTGGCCGCACCACCCAGATCGGGCAGGTCGATCACAAAGGCGGCGTGATCGCAGCTTGCCCCCGTGCGCCGGATCAACCCTACGGCGGCAATAGCCGTCCCGCCGGTCGCGATCAGGTCGTCCACCACCAGAACCTTGTGGTTCTCGTCCAGCACGTCGGCATGGATTTCGATCGTGTCGACGCCATATTCGAGCGCATAGTTCTGCCCGATCGTCGTACCGGGCAACTTGCCGCGCTTGCGCACCGGCACAAAGCCGACGCCCAGTGCAATAGCTACGCCAGCCCCGAAAATAAAGCCTCGCGCCTCGATGCCCGCCACATGGGTGAACCCCTGGCCCCGGTATCCCGCCGCGATTGCCTCGACGCTTTCCTTGAACCCCTCCGGGTGCTCGATCAGCGTCGTGATGTCACGAAAGAGAATCCCGGGCTTGGGATAGTCCGGAATGGTCCGGACGAGCGACTTGAGGTCGAGCGACATGGAAGGCCCTAGAAGAGTGGTCTGGATCAGGAATTGCGCCGGCCAACGATGTGCCGGGCGATAACGCCGGCATTATAGGCCACGCTGCGCGTCGCATTGACGGCTGCCTCGCGCGCTTTCGGATTGGTCGCAACGGCATGAATGCCGGCGCGCACCGCCGGATGGCGGCTCACCGTCATGGCGGCGGACACGACAGTGACAGCCAGGCGAATGGCGGACAAGGCAACCTCCTCCAAAAACCGATATGAACCATATTGCGGCTGAGCCATGCAATGGCAAGGGCCTTGCGGCCATGTGACCGGAAAATTCGAGCCCTTTCTCCTACCCAACCCCTCACCCCAGCCCTCTCCCCCGAGGGGCAAGGAGACCGGGCCAGTGATCTTGAACAGATATTATCCCAACTCGAAGTCCTCCCCTCGCCCCTTCGGGGAGAGGGTTAGGGTGAGGGGTAGCAATGCCGAGAAACCCTATTCCAGCAAGCCAAAACCGCCTCAAACTCCCCCAAACGAAGAAAAGGGGCCTCCCGGCCCCAATTCCAATCGTATCTGCGCAGTCGTTGCTTAGTGCTCAATACCGGCCCAGAGCTTGCGCTTGGTGCCCCACATCAGGCCGGCAAAGACCACGAGGAAGATCAGCACCACAAAGCCGGTCTGCTTGCGCGAAACCAGGTGCGGCTCGGCCATCCACATCATGAAGGCGGAAACGTCGGTCGAATACTGGTCCAGCGTTTCGGGAACAGAAACCCCGTTTTCCCCGTCCGCATAGTCGATGACCCCATCGGCCAGCGGCGGCGCCATGCCGATGGCGTGGCCGGGGAAGTAGTCGTTGTAATACTTGCCTTCCGGCAACTGGAACGGGGTTCCGTCTTCGCCGTGCGGCGCCGTTTCCGGCACCTCCGCGTGATAGCCGGTCAGCAGCGCGTGGATATAGTCAGGGCCGCCTTCCTGGTAACCGGTAAAGTAATTGAACACCCAGGTCGGGAACGGGTCCTTGACGCCGCGCGCCTTGGCCAGAACCGAGAAATCTGGCGGCATGGAGCCGCCATTGGCATCGCGCGCTTCCTGGTCGTTGGCGAAGGGCGAAGGCCAGCGGTCGGCGGGCACGGCAGGCCGCACGCCGCCATCGGCGGTGATATCGGCTACTTCATATTCTGCCGCCAGCGCACGCACCTGGGCCTCGGAAAATTCCGGACCACCCGGCTCCATCAGGTTGCGGAACGCGATCAGATGCGCACCGTGGCAGCTTGCGCAGACTTCGCGGAAAACCTGGAAGCCACGCTGGAGCTGGTTGGTGTCATAGGTGCCGAAAATACCGCCGAACGACCAGGCCTGGCGTTCGGGCTGCATGCCGGCCTCGGCCGCCTGGGCGGCCGGTGCCATCGCAAGGCCGGCAACGAGCGCGGCGGCAGCGAGGATAAAGGAATGCTTCTTCATTGGTCTCGCCCCGATCACGCGTGTGCCTTGCCGAGAACGCTCTCGGAAATGCTGGTTGGCAGCGGCTTGGGCGTTTCGATACGCGACAGAACCGGCAGGATGACGAGGAAGTAGATGAAGTAATATGCGGTGCAGACCTTGGCGAGCGTGGTGTAGGGCTCGGCCGCTTCCTGGGCGCCGAGATAGGCAAGGCCGAGGAAGTTGAGCACAAAGAGGCCATAGAACCACTTGAACATCGGGCGGAACGTGCCCGAGCGCACCTTGGACGTATCGAGCCACGGCACGATCAGCAGGCACAGCATGGCGCCACCCATGGCGATCACGCCACCGAGCTTGGAGTCGATGAACAAGACGTTGAAGTCGATGGCGCGCAGGATCGTGTAGAAGGGCAGCAGGTACCATTCGGGCACGATATGGGCCGGCGTCACCTGGCTGTTGGCCATGATGTAGTTGTCGGGGTGACCCAGGATGTCGGGCGCAAAGAATACGAACCAGGCAAATGGGATCATGAAGACCACCATCGCGAACAGGTCCTTCATCGTATAATACGGATGGAAGGGCACGGTATCGCGGGTGTCCTTCACCTCAACGCCGACAGGGTTGTTGTTGCCCGGCACGTGCAGCGCCCAGATATGGAGCGCCACGACGGCTGCGATGATGAACGGCAGCAGATAGTGCAGCGAGAAGAAGCGGTTCAGCGTCGGATTGCCCACGGCAAAGCCGCCGAGCACGAGCTGCTTAATGCTCTCGCCGACCAGCGGAATGGCCGAGAAGATGTTCGAGATAACCGTGGCACCCCAGAACGACATCTGGCCCCAGGGCAGGATATAGCCCATGAACGCGGTTGCGGTCGTCAGGAGGAAGATCAGCACGCCCAGGATCCAGAGGATTTCACGCGGCGCCTTGTAGGAGCCATAGAAAAGACCACGGAACATGTGGATGTAGAGCGCGACGAAGAACATCGAAGCGCCCACGGCGTGGGTCGCCTGAATGATGCGGCCGCCATTGACGTCACGGCGGATATGCTCGACCGAGTCGAACGCCATGGCGACATTGGGCGTATAGTGCATGGCAAGGATGATGCCGGTGACGATCTGCACGCCGAGGCACATCACCAGGATGGCGCCGAACGTCCACCAATAGTTGAGGTTCTTCGGCGTGGGGAAATCCATGAGATGTTCTCTGGCGAAGCGCACCACCGGCAGGCGGTCGTCCAGCCACTTCTCAACGGCATTTCCCGGAATGTAAGTCGAATGTTCTGACATCGGAAAAGCCCCCACTACCCGATCTGGACCAGCGTATCGCTGACGAATTCATATGGCGGAACCACCAGATTGGCTGGCGCTGGACCACGACGGATACGGCCCGAGGAATCGTAGTGCGAACCGTGGCACGGGCAGAACCAGCCATCGAAATCGCCCGACTGGCCGGTAGGAATGCACCCAAGATGAGTGCAGTTGGCGATCATGATCAGCCATTCTGCATGGCCTTCCTTGACGCGCGCTTCGTCGGTTTCCGGGTCCTTGAGGTCGCTCAGCGGTACTGCACGGGCTTCCTCGATCTCGCGTTCGGTGCGGTGACGCACAAAGACCGGCAGACCACGCCACATGATGGTTACCGACTGCCCTTCGGCGATCGGGGACACGTCATACTGGATGCTGGCCAGAGCCAGCGTGGACGCGTCGGGATTGAGCTGATTGATCAGCGGCCAAACCACCGCGGCTGCACCAACAGCGCCCACGGCGCCCGTGGCGACGAAAAGAAAATCTCGCCGGTTGGTGGTTGTATGTTCTGCTTGCGTGGACAAGTCCGTTTCCCCGTACGATGCACAAATGACGGAGCCGGCACCAGCCTTCGACCACTTCAAGCAGAATCGACGAGCCGGCCGCCCTCAAGCGGTCCGTCAGTTGGGGTTCTTTTTGCACTCTGCGCAGGGCTTGTCCAGTGCGCGACAGGTGACAGTGTGCACGTGCGCACCTATATCGATGCGCTCTCCCTCCCCCAACATGTCGGTCACAGCGCGCCTTGTCCCTCGATCTTGCCCTCTATCAGCCCGATATCGCGCAGAATACAGGCACTCTCGTGCGTCTTTGCGCCTGCATCGGCGTGACACTCCACATCATCCATCCCGCAGGCTTTGCCGTGACCCCGCGCAATCTCGCGCGTGCCGGTCTCGATTATGTCGAGTTCGCCACCATCCGCGAACACGACAGCTTCGACAGATTCGATCTCTGGCGGCGCGAAGCGGGCCGGCGCCTGGTACTGCTCACCACCAAATCGAGCCACTCCGCCTACGAGACGAGTTACCGGTCCGGCGACATTCTCATGCTTGGCCGCGAAAGTGCCGGCGTGCCCGACAGCGTTGCCGAAGCGAGCGACCTGCGCGTGCGCATTCCAATGCGTCCCGGTTTGCGCTCGATCAATGTAGCCATCGCCGGCAGCATGGTAGTGGGGGAAGCCATGAGACAGATAGGAGCGTTCTCAGCCGAAGTGGAACGCACCTCGGCGGTCCGAGAAGGCGACCGGCTCATCTGATCTCTTTACAGAGCTTTCCTGAAGGTCCATTCCCCACGCCATGACCCTGCCTGACGATATCGAAGCCAAGAAAACCACCGCCGCCGCCTGGTTCCGGACCATCCGCGACCGCATCTGCGTCAGCCTCGAAACGCTTGAAGCCGAGGTGACCGGCCCCAATGCGCACCTGCCCTCCGGCACGTTCGAGCGCACCCCCTGGGACCGCGCAGCCGGAGGCGGCGGCGAAATGTCGATGCTTCATGGCCGCGTCTTCGAAAAGGCCGGTGTCCACATCTCCGTCGTCCACGGTAATTTCTCGGAAGATTTCGCCAAACAGATGCCCGGCACCGAAGCCGGCAGCGCCTTCTGGAGCGCAGGCATTTCGCTCATCGTCCACCCTTGGAACCCGCACGTGCCGGCCGTGCACATGAACACGCGCATGATCGTCACGGGCAAGCAATGGTGGGGCGGCGGCGCCGATCTCACCCCGGTGCTCGATAGCCGCCGCACCCAGACGGATCCCGATACGATCGACTTCCACGCCGCCTTCGAGCGCGCCTGTGCCACCCATCCGGGCGTCGACTATGATCGCTTCAAGGCCTGGTGCGACGACTACTTCTTCCTGCCCCACCGCAACGAGCATCGCGGCATTGGCGGGATCTTCTACGACCACTTCAATTCTGGCGATTGGAATGCCGATTTTGCTTTCACCCGCACGGTGGGTGAAACCTTCGACACCATCTATCCCGCCCTTGTCCGCCGAAATTTCGAAAAGCCCTGGACCGAAGCCGAGCGCGACGAGCAACTGGTCCGCCGCGGCCGCTATGTCGAGTTCAACCTGCTTTATGATCGCGGCACGACCTTCGGGCTCAAGACCGGCGGCAACGTCAATTCGATTCTCTCGTCCATGCCGCCTGCGGTGAAATGGCCCTGAGCATCTAGTGCCCAGTCCGGCGGGCGGCGAGCCTTTCCGCCCGCGCCGCGCGAAACCGCGTCACCAGCCAACGCACCACCACATAGAAAATCGCGTAGACGATCAGCGCCAGCGGAATGGCGCCGATCATCATGGTGCTGAACGTGGGCCACAAAGCCGCCAGTTCCTCGGAGAACACGTTGTGCGGAATATGCTGGCCCACGGCGCTCACCTGGTCCGCCTCGGACGGGCTCACTCCGCCGCCACCGCGCATCCAGTCTCCAATCCCATAGGCGGCAGCCATGAAAAAGGGAAAGGTCAGCGGATTGCCCCAGGCCGTTCCGATCACTGCCGCAAGAAGGCTGCCGCCCGTCAAAAAGGCCAGCACGATTCCCAGCACGAAGTGCAAGCCGAACAGCGGGAACATCGATATCGCCGCTCCTGCCGCGACCCCGGCGGCGATTGCGTGCGGGCTGGCCGAAATGCGCATGATGCGGGTACGCAGATAGGTGAAATAGCGCCGCAACCCCATTCGCGGCCAGAACTTGTGCCACAATTGCGCGATTTTGTTTTTGGCCATGGGTCGGTGCCTTGTCTAGTCGCCTGGTCTAAAACGAAGCGCTGATAAACGCAGACCGGGAACGTGTTACATGAGCCTGAACGACCTCGACATCAAGTTCTATCGCTCGGTTCGCACCATCCGCTTCCCCCTGCGCCGCCTCACGGTTCTCACCGGCGGCAATGGCGTGGGCAAGACCAATCTGTATCGCGCTCTCGAGCTCGTCCGCGCCGCCGCCACTGGCGAGCTCACCATGTCGATTGCGCGCGAAGGCGGCCTTGCCTCCGCCATCTGGGCGGGCGAGCGCAAGCGCCACGAGTCACCGCGCATGAGTTTGGAAGTGGGGCTGGACACCGTGCTTCCCGGCGATGACCACGCCGCTTTCATGCCCCGCTACAGCATCGAGATCGGCTTCGGCGATTCCCGCTACGAGGCGGTGTTCAGCGAGGAGCCGCAGATCAAGTCCGAGCGCCTCGTCCTTGCCGCCCGCCGCCCCGTGACCCTGCTCGAGCGCACCGGTCCAGGCGCCTGGTATCGGGATGATAGCGGCGCCCGGCGTCCGCTCGAGCGCACCCTTCTTGCCAGCGAAACCCTGCTGTCTGAGTTGCGGGGCACCCTGCCCGAGGTCGATACGGTGCGCGACATGCTCTCGAGCTGGCGCTTCTACCATGGCTTCCGCACCGACCGTGAATCCCCGCTCCGGCGTCCGTCCCTCGCGGTCACCGCCCCCACGCTCGACGCCGATGGCAGCAATCTCGGCGCGGTCTTCGCCACCCTCAAGCATATCCGCGGCGACACCACTGATCTTGATGCAGCCATCGATCTGGCATTTCCCGGCGCCCGCCTCGATATCCCTCATCCGGGGCCGGATGCCAGTTTTTCCATGATTTTTCCGGAGATGCCCAATCGTCCATTCGGGCCGGGGGAACTCTCCGATGGCACGCTGCAATTCCTCGCTCTTTTGGGCGCACTCCTCGGCTACCGCCCCGCCCCGTTCATTGCCTTCAACGAGCCCGAGGCGTCGCTCCACCCCGATCTCATTCCCGCGATTGCCACCGCAATTGCCCGCGCCGCAGAGCGCACGCAGGTTTGGGTCGTCACCCACTCGACGCTTCTCGCCGACACGATCGCCGACCAGTCCGGGATCATTCCGCGTGAGGTCGTGCGCCGCAACGGCGGCACCTGGCTTGCCGGCCTTTCCGACATCGGCACCTTCCCCGAAGGTTGAGCGCGCCGGCCCCGTGCAACCAATACCCAGCCCTGCCGTTAACCCTGTCCATCCGCGACAAAGGAGGAATGGCAATGAAACGCTTTGATTCCGGTACGCTTATCCCTGGCTCCACCTGGAAGGCTGAAGCTGAATCCGAGGCCGAGGTCGTCCGTCGTGCCGTCGAGAACCTCAGGAATTTCCACGGCGAAACCGAAGTGCGCCCCGATATGGTCGAGCGCATCAAGGAACGCATTGTGGACGTCGACACCAATTCCTCGACAAAGCACTGATCGCGAAGCTGCGTCTTCCCGAGTGTGACTCACCCCCTCCCGGCCCCACCCTTGGGTAGGGCCGGTCAGAGATGAGGCGCGCCGCCGCGTCTCATCCTTTTGCAGCGTCTGCGAGCAATTCTTCCCGCGACAGCGAAAAACCGCTGTCGATCCACTTCGCCTCAGTTCGCGTCAATGCCGCACCGATCTCCGGGCCCGGCTTCATGCCCAGCGCAATCAGATCCCGGCCTGAAACCGGCAGCCCAGGCTCGGGCAGCCGTCCGATTTCCCGCGCCGCCTCCATCAGCCGCTCGCGCGGCCAGTTTGCCTCTGCCGCCGCCAGTGCCAAACCCTCGATCGCCGCGTCCCCATGGCGGTAAACTGCCTCGGCAAGCCGATCCGCCTCCATCAGCCGTGCCGCAGTCGCAACTTTTTCCGCCCCTGCCGCAACGGTGTTGGCAAGCCGCCACCGCTCCTGCCATGCGTCGAGGTCGCCACCGGCCAGCACGGCAAGGCGCGTTGTTCCATTCTGCCCGCCCAGCACTTCATAGCGCAGCAGAGTGGCCATCTGGTCGCGCGATGCATCCAGAATACCGATTTCGCTCATCACCGCCAGCGTCAACGCCACCTTTGGCAGCCCCAGCATGCGCCACATCTCGGCCCCGACACGCTCGGACGAAAGATGGTCGAGCCGCCCCGCCGCCGCCTGGCACGCGGCCAGACCCTCGGGGTCTAGCCGTTCCCCGCCATGGCTGGCGGTGAAGCGGAAAAAGCGATAAACCCGCAATCCGTCTTCCGCGATCCGCTGCCCCGGTTCGCCGATAAATCGCACCCGTCCATTGGCCGCATCGCCCACGCCACCAAGCGGGTCGAATACGCCTCCATCCGGTCCGCAATAAAGCGCATTCATCGTGAAATCGCGCCGGCGCGCATCTTCGGTCCAGTCCGTGCCGAAGCGCACCACGGCGTGCCGCCCGTCGGTCTCGACATCGCGCCGCAGCGTCGTCACCTCGACCACTGTTTCATTGAGCCGCAACGTAACCGTACCGTGCTCTATTCCCGTAGGATAAGCCGCGATACCCGCCGCCTTGGCACGCTGCATCACCGTCACCGGCAGCAGCTCGGTAGCCATATCGATATCGGCGTCCGGCCGCAGGCGCTCCATCAGCGTGTCGCGCACGATCCCGCCCACGGCCCGGGTCTGCCCCTCGTCTGCACCCAGAACCCGAAAGATGGTCTGCACCTCTGGCCGGGCGAGCCATTCCGCTTCAGGCAATCGCGTCACCACTCTCGTCAGCCCTCGCCCAAAGCAAGGTCGCGAAACCGCCGCGTGAGATTTGCCGTGATGCCCCAGATCGTGTGCCCGTCATGGTCGATCTGCCAGGTCGAGTGTTCCTTGCCGCCCCGAGTGATGCGAAAGCGGCCATAGCTTTGAGGATCGAGAATACGCGACAGCGGCACCTCGAAAACAGAATGCACTTCCTCAGGATTGGGCACGAAAGGCCCCGATGGCTCCACCTCCGCCACAACCGGGGTGATCAGGTAATTGCTGCCGGTGAAATAGGGCTCCATAAACCCCAGGATTCGCGCCTCTTCGGCCAGCATGCCGACCTCTTCATTGGCCTCGCGCAGCGCCGCGGCCCCGGCATCGGCATCCACCGCATCGATCTTTCCGCCCGGAAAGGCCACCTGCCCCGAATGCGACCGCAAATCGGGCGATCGCTCCGTATAGAGCACCGTATGTCCCTCCGGCCGCTTCACCAGCCCGATCAACACCGCGGCTGGCGTAGGCGGCCGCGAAAACGGCTCGAGTGGCGCCCAATCGGGCACCAGCCCCTCCCCTCCTGGCATATCCGGTGGCGCCGCCAGCAAGCGCGCAGCAAGCAAATCGACGATCGGCATATCAGGGGGCAAGAGAGCGTCCGGAAAACTATGCATAACGGACTAAGACTATGCCAGCCGCCCCACCGATGCACGCTCCAACTTGAACCCGTCGCGCCAAAAAGCTCGCAATTCAAGCCCGAAACCAGCGACGACCACCAGCCCAATCCCCTCGCCCCTATGGGGAGAGGGTTAGGGTGAGAGGTCTTTACTTGAGCAATGGCTCCATCCAGTCCCTTTATGGAAAGAGGATGCCAGCCACACCTCAAGCGCCCAGATCGAAATCCGCAATCGACCCCTGCAACATGTTCGCCAGCTAAGCCGTGTTGGGTGCCCCGCTCCAGCTGAGAAACAGCGACGCCCACCAGCCCAATCCCCTCGCCCCTTTTCTTCCTTCGAGCATAGGTCCATCCAGTCCTTCTCCGCGGGAGAGGATGCCAGCCTCACCTCAAGCGCCCAGATCGAAATAACGATCGACCCCTCGCAATGTTCGCCAGCTAAGCCCTGTTGGGTGCCCCGCTCCAGCTGAGAAACAGCGACGCCCACCAGCCCAATCCCCTCGCCCCTTCGGCGAGAGGGTTAGGGTGAGGGGTCTTTACTTGAGCAAAGGCTCCTGCCAGTCCCTCTATGGAAAGAGGATGCCAGCCTCACCTCAAGCGCCCAGATCGAAATCCGCGATCGAACCCTTGAGCGTGTTCGCCAGTTCCGGATCATCCGCCAACAGCAGAACCCGCGTCGGGTCTACGGGTCCGGGAAACTGCACATTACCCGGCACCGTGATCTTCCAGCCAAGCGGGCAATAATAATCCTGGTCGCCCACCAGCAAGACGAAATGCCCTTCGCCGCGGGACATGGCCAGCTTGCTCACTTCACGCGCCAGCAGCTTGCCCGCGCCCCGCTTGCGGAAATTGGGATGGGTTGCGAGTGGGCCGAGCAAATAGCCCTTGATCCCGCCGACGCTGATCGGAGTCATCCAAACCGAGCCACATGGCGTGCCGTCGACTTCGGCGATCAGGCTCAGGCTTTTGTCGATGGGAAAACGCTCCCGAACCCGGAAGGCCGTGCGCGAAAACCGCCCGGGACCAAAGGCAATGGCCTGCAGGTCATCGACAAAGACCTCGTCTTCCTCGCGTGCAAGGCGCACAGTGGGTTGGCCGGACAGGGGGGCAACAGCGGCCTCGGCCGCAACAGGCGTGGTCATGAGCTTGGATCCAGAAAAGCTGTGCAGAAACAATTGCGGCCGCCCCAAGGGCACCGCGCTGATCGACCGGCTATGGTCGTCGGAGCATCTGCAAAACCTTTACCATCCTGGACGCCTCCACGTCTGATCGCGCATTAGCACCGGCATTGCCCGGCGTAAATGGGAATATCTGCTTCATGGCTGAAATTCCTCCGCCACATTGTCCCGATGTAACCCGATTGCACAACAGTTTGTTGCCGTTCCCCTGACTTATCGCATCGAAGAAGCGTCTTTAGATGTTGGGTAGGATCAGGGCCGACTCGTTCGCTGGCAACAGAGGACCGGCCAATCCAGACAGCAAGATGACCGAAAGGGACCAAAGATGGGACAGTTGATCGACGGCAAATGGTCGGACCAGTGGTACGACACCAAAAAGACCGGCGGAAAGTTCGTCCGCTCCCAATCCGGTTTCCGCAACTGGGTCACCGCGGATGGTGCGCCCGGTCCCTCAGGCAACGGCGGCTTTGCTGCCGAAGCAGACCGCTACCACCTCTATGTTTCCCTCGCCTGTCCCTGGGCGCACCGCACCCTGATCTTCCGCAAGCTCAAGGAGTTGGAAAATCTGATTTCGGTTTCGGTCGTCTCACCCAAGATGCCGGACGAAACCGGCTGGAGCTTCAAGAAAGACGAAGGCTCGACCGGCGACACTCTGTTGGGCAAGGATTTCCTCTGGCAGGTCTATGCCGAGGCTCAGTCCGACTATACCGGCCGCGTTACCGTACCCGTTCTTTGGGACAAGAAGACCGGCACCATCGTGTCCAATGAAAGTGCGGAAATCATCCGCATGTTCAACACAGCCTTCAACGAGCTGACCGGCAACACCGACGATTACTATCCCGAGGCACTGCGCCAGGAAATCGACGCGATCAATGCCCGCGTCTACGACGACATCAACAACGGCGTCTACAAGGCCGGCTTCGCCACCACCCAGGACGCCTACGAGGAAGCCGCCCGGAAGCTCTTCGCCGCTCTTGATTGGGTCGAGGACATTCTCAGCGACAAGGCCTATCTCACCGGCGACAGCATCACCGAAGCCGACTGGCGTTTGTTCACCACCCTCGTGCGCTTCGACGCCGTCTATTTCGGTCACTTCAAGTGCAATATCCGCGAGATCGCGGACTATCCGAACCTATCCCACTATCTGAAGGCGCTTTACGAGGTGCCCGGCGTCAAGGAGACGGTCGATATCGGTCAGATCCAGACGCACTATTATTGGAGCCACACCACCATCAATCCGCACAGGATCATCCCGGTTGGCCCAAAACTCTCGTTTATGAGCTGATCGGCCTTGATGTGCTAACCAGATGCTAGCAAAACCATAGCCGGAAGAGGTCAATATCCCCATATATCGCGGCGCGGCGCATTGTCGAAAACCTCGTCGATGCGCTGCGACGTGGCTGGAGTTACTCCCTCCGGCAACTTGCTGATCTGGAACCACCCGGTTTCGGAAATCTCGTGATCCTTCTTGCGCTCGAACACGAATTCATGCGCCCGCGCCACATAGAAGAGCACATGGTCACGGTTGGTCACGGGGCTGGAATTATGATAGATTCCAAAGAGTTCCATGGGACCTGTAACCCGGTAGCCGGTCTCCTCCAGCACCTCGCGCGCCGCCGAAACCTCGGCCGTTTCCCCCGGCTCGATTCCCCCACCGGGAAATTGCCAGCCCGGCACATAGGTGTGGCGGATCAGAAATACCTTATCCCCGTCCACCAGCATCACTCGCGTCCCGATCGTCATCCGCCGCAAAAGCCCCACGACGGTCAGGAAAACCTTGGCACGAACCTGCTGGAATCGATTCATCATCGCTAGAAACTCCTTGGCCCTTCTGGGAGGCGTAGCGTCTCCTGCGCAAAAGTCGAGAGCCAAGCGCGCCTTTGTGCGTTAGAAGGCGTGACGGCGGAAACAAACCTATGTTTACGCCTGCATACATTCTAATCCACGGCGATTGGCCGTTTCCCTGTTATCTCGCTTCTGGCAAAACCACAGCCGATGATCACACTTGCCCACATTTCCGACATTCATCTTTCCCCCCTGCCCGAGGTGGCCCTCAGGAACCTGGTGGGCAAACGCCTGACGGGCTTCCTCAACTGGAAGCTCAAACGCCACGGCGAGATGAAAACCGAGACGCTGCATAGGCTTGTGGCCCATATGCGCGACCAAGACGCCGATTTCACCGTGGTGACCGGCGACCTTACCAATCTCGCGCTGCCCGAAGAAGTTCGCCGCGCCGGACAGTGGCTGACCGACCTTGGCCACAGTGATCGCATCGCCGTTTGCCCGGGCAATCACGACGCCTATGTCCCTGGCGCCATGGATGAAGCCATTGAAAACTGGGGCGAATATCTCAAGGGCGAGACACTGGAAGGGGAGACGTTCCCCTTTGTCCGCCGGGTCGGCGATGTCGCGATCGTCTCCTGCTCGAGCGCTGTGCCGACGGCCCCTTTCCTTGCGATCGGCCGTTTCGAGGACAAGCAGGCAGCCCGTCTCGACCGGATGCTCAAGCTCTTGGGCGACGCCGGCTACTTCCGTGTGGTTCTGATCCATCACCCGCCGAACGCCGAGCTGCAACACCCCTCATTCGGCCTCAAGGGACACCGAATCTTCCGCCAGGTGATCAAGGAGCGCGGCGCCGAACTGGTCCTTCATGGACATACCCATCGCTCCTCTATCCATCATATCCCCGGTCTCGATCACGAGGTTCCGGTGATCGGCGTTGCTGCTGCCAGCGCAGCGCAGGGGGGAACGCTGGACGACCCTGCCCGCTACAATCTTTTCCGCATCGAAAAGGTCGGGAATGGCTGGTCCTGCACCATGCGCGAATACGGCTTCCAGCGAGTCGGCGACGACATCGTCATGCGCATGCAAATGCGGATCTACTAGCCACTCCCGCGACTGGTGCAAATCACCTATATGATGTGGCAAAGCCGCGTGAGTTGCCCGTGACCGAAACCTTTTCTATCCTCCCCCCCCGCTTCGATCCCACAACCGGCGAGGCGCATTTCAGCTATCGCCTCAACGATCTCGATTTTGTCGAAGTTCTCGGGCTGCCGCGGGGTGCCGATCCGGCAAAGGCTGCAACGCCGGCCTTTCGCAAGCTGCTCGAGCTGACGGCGTTTGTCCTGGGGGTGAGTTACTTCAAGCTGCGCGCGCCCTTCCACATCCGGTCGGAACTGGCTCTCACCGAGGCGGAACAAGCCTTCGTTATCGATGTCTACGAAAACGGCCTTGGCGAATTCTATGCCCGCAACGACCTTGCCCGTTTTGGGCGGTTGCAGCTCGATGTCCCGTCCGACGCTATCGTGCGCAAACCCGCGCCGGATCTTGCCGAACGGACGCTTCTTCCCATCGGCGGAGGCAAGGATTCGCTTGTCAGCGTCGACCTCCTCAGCCATGTCGGCTTGGATTTCTCCCCCTTCGCCGTCAACCCCAAGGGTCCGATCCTCAGCTCGATCGACGCGATCGGTCGAGACCCCGTTTATGTCACGCGCACGCTCGACGCGGAGATGATCCGTTTGGGCAAGGAGCCGGGCTTTTACAACGGCCACGTTCCTTCCACGGCGATCAACTCCATGATCGCCTCGCTTTGCGCCGTGCTCTTTGGCTATGACCAGATCGTCTTGAGCAACGAGCGCTCGGCCAGCGAAGGCAATGTGACCTTCGACGGGCGCGAGACCAATCACCAATATTCCAAGTCGCTCGGCTTTGAACTTCTGATCGCAGATATCCTCGGCGATGCCACCGGTGGAGCGCTGACCTATTTCTCCCTGCTGCGCCCCTATTCGGAAGCTCGCATTGCCTCGCTCTTTACCCAGGGTCTTCGGTTCGACACGGTCTTTTCCAGCTGCAATCGCAATTTCCGCCTCAACGGCAATGATGGCCCTCTCTGGTGTGGCGAGTGCCCCAAATGCCACTTCGTTTTCCTGATCTTTGCTCCCTTCATGGCCAAGGACCGGCTGCTCCGGATCTTCGGCAAGAACCTTCTCGATGAACCGGCCAACGAGCAATCCTTCCGCGAGCTCGCAGGCCTTGCAGGCCAGAAACCCTGGGAATGCGTCGGCGAAATCCTCGAAGCGGCGGCCTGTTTTTATACGCTTACCCGCCACGCCGATTGGCATCAGGAGGCCGTGGTGCGGGCAGTGAAGGCCGATCTATTCAGCCAGTATGGCGAGGAAAAGCTGCAGCTTGCCATGGCCGAATGCCTGACCGACAGCCACGACCACCACATCCCGGTGGCTCTGGCCGCCAAGGTGGCCGCTCATGCGGTTTGACGAACCAGTCCTGCTTTATGGGGCGGGCCGCGAAGCGATTTCGACTCGTCAGTTCCTCCGGCAGATCCAGCCCGATCTTGCGGTCTTCGTGACCGCCGACACCGGCTCGGCCGCCATTGACGGGACGGCCTTCATCCCTCCCAGAGAAATCGAACAGGCGATTGGGGAGCGCCGCTTCGGCACCATCGTCAAGAGCCCGGGCGTCTCCCGCTACAAGCCGATCTTTACCCACGCGGCCAAGGCCGGCATTGCAGTCACCTCCAACCTCAATTTATGGGGCGCGGCCTATCGCAAGAACCGCACGGTGATCGCCATCTCCGGCACCAAGGGCAAGTCGACCACCGCAACGCTGGTGCACCTCATGCTGGTCCGCTCCGGTCTCGATGCCGGGCTTGCAGGGAATGTCGGGCTCGCCCCGCTCGATATTGCCGACAAGCACGCCATTACCGTGTTCGAACTGTCGAGTTACCAGACCGCCGACATGGCATTCGTGCCCGATATCGCCGCCATTACCAATCTCTATCCTGAACACGTGGACTGGCACGGTTCAGTCGAACGCTATTTTGATGACAAATTGCACTTGGTGGACCGGGAGGGCAGTTTTGCTGTCGCCCTCGGCTCTGCCGCTGCCGGCAATGGGCGGGTCGCGCGGGCCGTTCGCGATCATCGGCGTCTTGTGCGTGAACTGACACCGCAAGAAGCCATCACCATCGAAGGCGCCGTCGCCCACTCGCGCCTTCGCGGTGAGCACAATCTCGATAACGCCCTGCTTGCGGCAAAGATCGCACTCGCAGCCGGCGCTACGATGGGCGGCGTCCTGGCCGGTATTGCCGCGTTTCGCCCCCTGCCCCATAGGCTCGAAGAGCATCGGATTGGCACGCTGACCATCGTCGATGATTCCATCTCGACCACACCCGAGGCCACAAAGGCAGCGCTTGCAGCCTACCCCGGCCGTCGTATTGCCCTTGTCGCTGGCGGGCACGAACGGGAGCAGGATTACGGCGAGTTGGCAGGGCTCCTGGCGATGCGGGGCGTCACGGTTCTCGTCACCCTTCCGGTAACGGGCGCGCGCCTTGCCGAGGCTGCACGCAAAGCAGCTCCCGATCTTTCCGTCAGCCAATGTCCTGATCTTGAAGCGGCGATCGCCACTCTCGCCTCGATACGGGACCGGTTCGATACCATCATTCTGTCCCCTGGCGCGCCGTCTTACAATCAGTTCAAGAATTTCGAGGAACGCGGCACCCGCTTTGTCGAACTATGCCGAACTCAGTTCGGGACCAATCTGGCATGAACGGCGCCGTTTACCTCGCCGTCGCCATTGTAGGCGAGGTGATTGCCACATCGTTCCTGCGCGCTTCGGCGGGCTTCACTCAGCTTGTGCCCACCATCATCGTGGTGGTGGGCTATTCCATCACCTTCTACTTCTTCTCGCTTGCCCTTCAGACCATACCGGTCGGCATCGGCTATGCCATCTGGTCAGGCGTGGGCATTGTCCTGGTTTCGATCATCGCCTTTTTCGCCTATGGTCAGTCCCTCGATATCCCCGCCCTGGTCGGCATCGGCCTGATCCTTGCCGGTGTGCTGGTGATCAATCTCTTCAGTCATTCTAGCACGCATTAAGCGCTTCAGAAGGCCGCCACCAGCGACATTGGCGGTATGCCCGTTCGTGACAGTCCTGTCCGCAGGTGCTCCAGTAGCTCGACATCCGTACTCCGGCGACGGAGCTGGGTCATGATCCCGTAGCCTCGGAAGCTCGACACTTCCAAAACGCGCGGCAGGAGCCGCTCGACAGCCCCGGCATCGCCGAGCTCCTGTGCTGACACAATCCCAAGCGGTGCTCCAACCTCCACATCGACACGCGCGCAAAGCTCTGCCAGCTGCAGGGCCCGGGCAAATTGGCGATCCCTATATGCCCCGAGGGCGGGCACGCATTGATACCAGGCAGGAACATTGGAGACCGGCAAGGCTCCGATGGCACGCTGAGCGAGGGGAAGCGCCTGTTCGAGCCGTCCCATAAGCGCGAGGTGCCTTGCATGGGCAGCCGCTCCGTCCACGCTAGCGGGGTTGAGTTGCAGCGATGTACTATAGGCGCCTTCCGCGTCGTCATGTGCGCCCATCGCCTCATGCAGGCGCGCCCTCTGCTCCCAAACGAAGCTGCTGGTCGGCGCAGCTTGAAGAGCGCGAGAGATGAACTCGTTGGCTTGGCCAAACCGCGCCATCTGCGTCGAAGGCGTCACGCGCACCGTATCGCTGGTCTCCGCGATCAGGCTTCCCTCGATGGCAAGCAAGCTGGGATGCGTCCGTTGATCCTCGGGCAGCGCTGCGAGGCACGAACGGACCCGGCCGGCGGCGCCCGTCGCCTGGCTGGCGCGATAGATGTTGAACAACAACGCGCAGGTGTAAAACCCCTCTTGTCCTGCAAAGTTGCCATTGCTCAGGGCAGCGCGAGCCTTGGCATGGAGCGGTCCACGGAAAGTGCCGAGGGAAGAAACCAGCCGCTGCGAAATCGCATCGATCCTGCCGGACTCGAAGAGATCGGCAGGCGGAACTGCAAGCGAGAGGTTCCACACGACGCTGTTGGTATCGAGATCGGTCAGGATGGCGTTAACGACATAGTCCGATTCCGGCGTCTCCTGCCGCACAAGTCCACTGAGCAGGTAATCATCTTGCACATCGTCGGGCACGGCGACATCGCCTCGCCCGTCATAGGTCACATTCACCGCGATAAACGGCTGGAAATCCGTCACCAGCTCGATCGCGAGCGCCGAAAGCGCCGTGGTCACGGCAGGTGTGTCCGTCAAGTTCTGGAAATCGACGATACGCAATTCCGGCGGACGCAAGAGCGGCTCGGCTACTGCCGCGGGCCGGTTAAGCGGGCCCCAGCTCGATAGAGAATAGGCCAGCACGGCCACACCGATCGCGATCACAAAAAGAACGATCCACGACACTGTCACCTGTCCTCGCGGCCGCTTCTCCTCGTGGGCAGGAACGAGGTCGAGCTCAGGCTCGGCAAAAGTTGGGACAGATGCTTCGTCTCGAGGCACGACAGGCGCAGCCACAAGCACGAAATCGGGAACGTAGCGCCCGATCGGCAGCTGTATCTGCACCGCTTCTCCAGTGCCTGGTCCGCGATAATATTGATCCAGAAGCGCTCGCAATCGCCGCGCCTGCACCCGAACGATCGGGTCGCTCTGCGGATCGAAGTCCGCCGGGCGGCCGAACACGTCAACGGCGATGGAGTAAGCCTTCACCGACTGTGTCTCGCCGTCGAGCCGCTTGTGGACGATGTAGCTCAAGAAGCGCGTAAGTTGAGGCGAGCGGGCCATTTCTGACCACGCCGTCAAGCGATCGAGCGCCGCCAGGACCGCATCCCTGTCTGCCGCAACGTCAGTCATTTTACCCCCGGACGCTACGTAAAATGCCGTCGCTGACATGTAAAAGGCAAGTGCAAACTTACCTTGATTTTACAGGAGCATCCTTTTCGCGCGAGCCCGGCTACCGCATACCTCGCCCTACTGGCGCTGAACTGATTTGCGCCGGGTTTCGCAGTCGGCGGAAAGGCCCCCAAGACTGCGGATTTCTCTTCGATATTACGCAGGTTGGAGACTAGGTGAGTCCCACTTGCCTCAAGAGTAGATTTGCCCAGTGGACGCCGGGCAAGGAGTTGCGTGTGGAAAACCCGGGCGGGATCGCTCCATGGATCGGCTTGATCGATGACGACGGTCACTCTGCGTATCTGTTCCAGCGGGAAATGCGCGAGCTGCTCGGCACAGATGTGTGCAGCTATGGCGGTGACTGCGAAGCCGTTGCAGATCTTGACCTGGTGTTGAGCGATTCGCGCGCCGACTGGCCCGATCTCCTGGTGGTCGATCTAAAGGCTCATAGCCTTGCCACACTTGAATTCGTGCAGCGTCACGCCTCCTGGTTGCGCCAGAAAGGCATTCCGCTGATCGCCATGGTGCCGCCTGCGGATCCCAAGGCGTGCCGAATGTACCACGAAGCCGGCGCGGCTGCCGTCTTCTTCCGCCAGCCCGAGCGCGACGCCTATCGTCGCGAACTGGAAGGCATCGAAAATTTCCGGGCGCGCACTCAGCGCCTGGACGCTGTCGGCATGTGACTCCTGCGTCCACAGGTTACGTGCCTTAGGCGGAGAGAACGTTGCTGGATGCGGTTGTCCCGACCGTGTCAGGCATTCCCAAGCGTTCTCTCCGCCCATTGGACAAGGGTTTCGATCTGCACCATCGGAACCCGGAAGCGCTGCTTGGCTCTGTGCGAGGCAGCGTGGGGGCGCGGTCGTGATACCTCCCGATCATGACCGTACGGGGGGAGAAGCATTCCGCCCTGCAACGCATCGTCCCTCAGCGTTGCAGGGCTACTCCATATGCTTCTCCCCGCGGCCCGTTCACATTGCTTCTTCGCCTTTGCGCAGTTCCGCCCGGTGATCGAGTTGCGCATCCTCCTGGGACTTGTGCCCAATCTTGTGCGCGATGGCGCGTAACGCAGCCAGGATCAAGACCGCGAGTACAGTGGTTGCTGCGGCGAGCGTATAAAACCCTAGCGCGCAGGCGACACCCACTGCGCCAGCAAGCCACATACCCGCTGCCGTCGTCAGGCCCTGTACGCCCACGCCGCTGCGGAAAATCGCTCCGGCACCCAGAAAAGCGATGCCTGCCGTTACGGCCTCGACCGCACGGATGGGGTCGGACTGCGACGTCATGCCATCGCCGATAGTATGGAAAATCTCGAAGGCCAGGATCGTGAACAGCGCTGCGGCGACCGCGATAAGGATATGGGTGCGAAGGCCCGCCTCGGCCGTCCGCATTTCCCGCTCAAAGCCGATGATGGCGCCGCAAACTGCAGCGATCACCAACCTGATTCCCATGATGTGTTCAGGCAAATAGGTGTCCGTTAGCCCGAAACTATTCCCGGTATCCATCAACTGCCTCCGATTGTGACGATAAGATCACAATCGCGCTAAACCGCTGCGGGTTCCGTTTCACCCCTCGGCTGCAACACGGATCTGCAGTTTGACATCCTGTGGCCTGGCCTCAACGGCGCGGTCGAACGCCTCCTTGGCCTCATCGAAGGCAAAAGTTTGGGAGATGAGCGGCTTGAGATCGACCTTGCCTGATGCGATCAGCGCAATTGCCCGCTCATACTGGTGGGCATAGCGAAAGACATTCTTGATCCGCAGCTCCTTGGTCGAAGCCGCCGCGATATCGAGCTTGATGGGTTCGACCGGCAAGCCCACCACCACGATCGCTCCGCCGGGACGCGGCAGATCCATGATTGTTTCCCAGGCCTTGGGCGATCCCGAACACTCGAAAACGATGTCGGCGCCCCAGCCCTCCGTGAGTTCACCGACCTTCTCCACAAGGTTGGTGTCCCGGATGTTGACCGGGATGACGCCCTGATAGCGCGCCGCGATATCGAGTTTGGGTTGCGCCAGATCCGCCACGATGACCCTCGCGCATCCCCCGGCAAGTGCGGCCAGCGCGACCATGGTGCCAATCGGCCCTGCACCGAGCACCACGGCAGTATCGCCGGGCACGATGCGTGCCTTGCTTGCCGCCTGCATGCCGACAGCGAATGGCTCTACCATGGCGCCTTCGGCGAAGCTCACATTGTCCGGCAGCTTGAAAGTGTAATCGGCTGGATGAACGACTTCCGGGGTCAGGACACCGTGGATGGGCGGCGTGGCCCAAAAGCGCACTGCCGGATCGACATTATACATGCCGAGCCGGCTGGCACGCGAGGAAGAATCGGGCACGCCCGGCTCCATGCAGACCCGATCACCCACTTTGAGATGGGAAACCCCCTCGCCCACTTCCACGATGGTTCCGGCCGCCTCATGCCCCAAGACCATGGGCGCGTCGACCACAAAGGGACCGATGCGCCCGTGGGTATAATAATGGACATCAGACCCGCAGACGCCCACCGTATGTATGGCGATCCGCACCTCGCCCCTGCCGACATCGAGCGGAAGCTCGATATCGCGCAGCTGCAACTCATGCTGCTTTTCAAGTACGAGCGCGCGAACCTTAGCCATCAGATCCTCCCAGATAGAAAGAAACGGTTAGCTCATGCGGTCCGTCAGCGCCAGTGCAGCCCTCACCCTCAGGTGGTGGGCGCGGGCATGGCGATGCTGTAAACGAGGTAGATAACGGCAAAGGCCACGATCACGCCAATCAGCGAGAACACCAGCACGCGTGCGTTCATTTTGCGCGGGCTTGCCTGGCGCGTTTCCGTAGCAGTCTTCTGCGGATCGTAGGTTTCCATGTCATTCTCCCTAAACTCTCGTGAAATCCAACGTTTGCGCCTGTCGAGAGTTCCCCGCACGCCTTGACGCAAGGGGCAAGCCGGTCCAGCTTTCGCACGGACACAAGAAAGACAGAGTTCATGACCACCCCTGCCCTCCTCACCCGCATGATCATGGCCGGACAGGGCAAGGCAAAGGCCGATCTCGTTATCCGCAATATGGGACTGCTAGATGTCATCACCGGCTCGGTAACCGTTACTGATATCGCCATCGTTGCGGACCGTATCGTGGGCACCCACGCCCGCTACGAGGGCGAAGTGGAAATCGATGGCTCCGGGCGCTTTGCCGTGCCGGGCTTCATCGACACACACCTCCATATTGAATCCTCGCTTGTTACTCCGCTCGAGTTCGACCGCTGCGTGCTGCCCCATGGGGTGACCACCGCGCTTTGCGACCCGCACGAAATCGCCAATGTGCTTGGGGCGGAAGGTATTCGCTATTTCCTCGATTGTGCCGACCGCACCATCATGGATGTCAGGATCAATCTGTCTTCCTGCGTCCCGGCAACGCCGTTCGAGACAGCCGGTGCGCAGCTCGAAATCGACGATCTCCTGCCCTTCCGTGATCACCCCAAGGTCGTGGGCCTTGCCGAGGTGATGAATTTCCCCGGCGTACTCAACGCCGACCCGGGCATTCTTGCCAAGCTCATGGCGTTTCAGGATGGCCATATCGATGGCCACGCTCCCCTCCTGCGCGGCGAAGCGCTCAACGGCTATCTTGCTGCGGGTATCCGCACCGACCACGAGGCGACAAGCGCTGAAGAGGCGCGGGAAAAGCTTGCCAAGGGCATGGCCATCCTCATCCGCGAAGGCTCGGTATCGAAGGATCTCGCAGCGCTTGCCGAGGTCCTCGATGAAAACACATCGAGTTTTGTGGCGCTCTGCACCGATGACCGGAACCCACTCGACATCGCCGAGGAAGGACACCTTGATTCCTCGATCCGCCGGCTGATCGCCATAGGCCGGCCGCTCCACCACGTTTATCGTGCCGCCAGCCACTCGGCTGCCCGCATCTTCGGCCTGCGCGATCGCGGGCTCATCGCGCCAGGCTGGCGCGCCGACATCGCTATTCTCGACACCCTCGAAGAATGCCGGGTTTCTGACGTGGTCGCGGGCGGACAGCTCGTTACGCCTGAGCTTTTCGAAAAGCGCTCAAGCGTTGTCCCGGTCGGGCTCCACTCGGTCAAGGCACAGGCCGTCAACGCCAGCGACTTCATCACGGAGCCCAAGCCGGGTCAAAACCGCATCCCTGTTATCGGCGTTCGCCCCGGCCTGATCCTCACCTTCCGCGAAGAGGCCTCCCTTTCAGCAACTGCGGAGGGTCTGCAGCCCGATATCGAATCCGATGTGATCAAGGTCGCCGTCATTGAACGCCACGGCAAGAATGGCAATATCGGCCGCGCCTTCGTCACTGGTTTCGGCCTCAAGCGAGGCGCTATCGCCTCTTCGGTGGGCCACGACAGCCACAACCTCACCGTTGTCGGAGCGAACGACGCCGACATGGCGGTGGCGGTTAACCGGCTGATCGAGCTCGGTGGCGGCTTTGCTGTTGCCGATGGCGGCGAGGTCAAGGCCGAGCTGGCGCTGCCGCTTGCGGGCCTGATGAGCCTGAAAAGTTTCGAGGAGGTCGCCGAGGACCTGCATCACCTGCGCGACGCTGCCAAGACCCTCGGCTGTGTCCTGCCCGAGCCCTTCCTGCAGGTCGCCTTCCTCGCTCTGCCCGTCATACCGCACCTCAAGATGACCGATCGCGGGCTCTTCGATGTCGACAGGTTCGATTTCGTGAGCTGACCATGAGCCTGTCTTCGCTCTATCTCGCCTGGCTCGAAGATCTGCCGCCGCGCCTTAATGGAGTGAAGAAGACCCGCGGTCTCTCCCTGGCCATGGATGACGGCGTCATTCTCAAGACCGACCACTATGCCCCGCGCAGCGAAGGACCCCACCCAACCATCCTGATGCGCCTGCCCTATGGACGGCGTGGTTTTGGCCCCATCGCCGAAGCCTATGCCGAGCGCGGCTTTCATGTTGTCATTCAGGCCTGCCGAGGGACCGAGCAATCCGGCGGCGAGTTCGATCCCTTTGCAAACGAACGATCCGAAGGACTTGCGACCCTGCGTTGGATCGAGGAACAGCCCTGGTTCGATGGCCGGATCGGCCTCACCGGCCCCAGCTATCTCGGTTATGCACAATGGGCCATTTCCGACGCGCTGCCGCCTGTGGCAGCCATGGCTACAAAGGTGACCACCTCCAACTTCCGCCCGGTGGTGTTCCCTTCCGGCGCCTTCCATCTCAATCTCTGGCTCTCCTGGGTCCAGGTGATCGAAGGACTTAGGAAGCGGCCGCTCGCCACTGCGGCCCGCATGTTTTCCGGAGATATCGAACGCAGAACGGACCGCGCGGCTGCCATCCTGCCGCTGATCGAAGCGGACAAGGCTGCCGTCGGTCACAAGATCCCATTCTGGCGCTACTGGTTCGAGCACTCGATCGGCAATGACGCCTTCTGGACTGATCTCGACCACAGCCATCGCCTGTCCGAAAGCACACCGCCGGTGCACTTCATCTCCGGCTGGTATGACTTCATGCTCGATCCGCTGCTCGCGGACTACAGTCGTCTCGTTGCCTTGGGCCACACGCCCTATCTGACGATCGGCACCTGGTTTCACGTCGCCGAGGAACTGCAGCGCGACAATCTTCGCGAGACCTTGATCTGGATGCGCGCCAAACTGATGGGCGATAGTTCAGGCCTGCGCCAGAGGCCAGTGCGTCTCCACATTTCTGGCCGCGATGAATGGCATGAGTTCGATCACTATCCGCCTGGCCCCCCGGCGCCGCAGATCCTGCGGATTACGGGTCCGGGAACTCTGGGACAGAGTGGCTCAAGCACGGGCAGCGATATCTACCGCTATGACCCGGCCGACCCGACGCCTAACCTGGGCGGCGCCATCTTTGCCTTCACTGGAGCCGGAGCAGTGGATCAGGCCCCGCTCGAGAGCCGCACGGACACCCTGACCTATACTGGCCCCGTGCTGACCGCGGACCTCACCATCATCGGGCAGCCAAGCGTGTCGATTGCTGCGCGAGCCGCCCTGCCCCACGCCGACTTCTTTGCCCGCCTCAGCGACGTCGGGCCGGACGGGGTGTCACGCAATATTTGCGATGGCTTCATCCGCCTTACGCCGGAGACCCCGCGTCGGACCGACGGATCCTGGCACCTGACCCTTCCACTGCACGCTACCGCACACAGCTTCCGCCCCGGCCACCGCCTGCGTCTCCTGATTGCCTCCGGTGCCCATCCTCGCTACGCGCGCAACATGGGTACTGACGAACACATCAGCATCGCGACCGTGATGCGCAGCAATGACATCGAAGTTCTTCACGAGGGGACGGCGCTCACCCTCCCCACCTTCGATCTGGACTAGTTCCGAGGCGGCACTATTTCGCGTCGCGGGCCTTGACCTTGCGGCGTGCGGCATGGAGCAGCGGCTCGGTATATCCGCTCGGCTGATCTGCACCCTTGAGCGCGAGATCGAGCGCGGCCTGAAACGCCACCGACTGGTAGTTTTCAGCCATTGGCCGATAAACGGGATCGTTCTTGTTCTGCTCATCGACGACGACGGCCATGCGCTCGAACACTGAGGTCACCTCGTCCCGGCTGACAAGGCCATGGCGGATCCAATTGGCTACCGCCTGCGCCGAAATCCGGCAGGTAGCGCGATCTTCCATCAGGCCGACATTGTTGATGTCGGGCACCTTCGAGCAGCCCACCCCTTGCTGCACCCAGCGCACCACATAGCCCAGAATGCCCTGCGCGTTGTTTTCCAGTTCGCGGGTGATTTCCTCGCGGCTGAGCGAGAAAGGCGCCTGAATGGGCATGGAAAAGAGTTCGGAAAGCGCCGGCACCGGCTGATTGTGCCGGCGCGCCTGTGCTTCGAACACGTCGACCTGATGATAGTGCAAGGCGTGCAGCACGGCCGCAGTCGGCGAAGGAACCCAGGCCGTGTTGGCCCCGGCATTGGGATGGCCGATCTTGGCTTCGAGCATGGCGGCCATATCGTCGGGACGCGCCCACATTCCCTTGCCGATCTGTGCCTTGCCCGAGAAGCCGCAGGCGAGCCCGATCAGCACGTTGCGATCCTCATAGGAGGCAATCCAGCGCTCCGCTTTGATTTCATCCTTGCGCAGCACCGCGCCGGCTTCCATCGAGGTGTGGATTTCGTCCCCAGTCCGGTCGAGAAAGCCGGTATTGATAAAGAACACCCGCTCCCGCGCTTCATAGATCGCAGCCTTGAGATTGGCCGAGGTGCGGCGCTCCTCATCCATGATGCCGATCTTGATGGTCTTGGGTGCGAGACCCAGGAAACGCTCCACCGCATCGAAAACGGTGCAGGCGAAAGCGACTTCCTCGGGTCCGTGCATCTTGGGCTTGACCACATAGATCGAGGCCCACTTCGAATTCATGCCGCGATCGTGCATGGCGCAAAGCGCTGTGACGGCGGCATCCATCAGCCCTTCGCCCACCGGCTTGCCATCGAGCATAACGGCATCGGTGGTCATCAGGTGTCCCACATTGCGCACCAGCAGCAGCGAACGCCCCTTGAGCACCAGCGGCTCGCCATTGGCATCCTTGTAGACCCGGTCTGCCTTGAGCTTGCGGGTGATCGTCTGCCCGCCCTTTTCGAACGTGTCCTCGAGCGTGCCGGTCATCAGGCCGAGCCAGTTGCGATAAACGCCGACCTTGTCCTCGGCGTCGACCGCCGCAACCGAGTCTTCACAATCCTGGATCGTGGTCAGCGCCGCTTCGACCACAACATCGGCCAGCCCGGCCTTATGCGCTGCGCCGATTGTGCTCTTGGGATCGATCACCAGAATGACATGAAGCCCGTTATGGCGCAGAACGATCTCGCCGCTCTCCTCCGTGCCGCCATAGCCGGCGAAAGCTGCGGGATCGCGGAGTCCGGTACGCCCTGCAGGCGTATCCACCTGCAGATGGCGGGTGCTTCCGTCCTTGACCACATGGTAGCCCGTCACATCGGCATGGCTGCCGCTGGCGAGCGGAAAACTGGCATCGAGAAATTCGGCAGCCCGCCGCACCACTGCAGCACCGCGGCTGGCGTTGTAGCCTTGGCCTGGCGTCAGATCGCCATCGCGCGCGATCGCATCCGTGCCATAAAGCGCATCGTAGAGGCTGCCCCAGCGCGCATTGGCGGCGTTGAGCGCGTAGCGCGCGTTGGAAACCGGCACCACCAGCTGCGGCCCGCAAAGGCTTGCAATCTCGGGGTCGAGATATTCGGTTTCGATGGTGAAATCGCCCGGCTCGGGAACGAGGTAGCCGATATCCCTGAGGAAGAACTCGTAGCCCTGCGCATTATTGGCGACGGGCCCATATTTGTGGTGCCACTCGTCGATCTGGCTTTGCAGCATGTCTCGCTTGGCGAGCAGTTTGGCATTGGTCGGTGCATGCTCTCGCACGAGCTCTGCAAAGCCATTCCAGAACTGATCGGCGCTGACACTGAGGCCGGGGAGCGCTTCCTTTTCGACGAAATCCACCAGCAGCGGATGTACGGAAAGACCGGATTTCGTCACATAGTTGCTCATACGAGGAAGCCTCAGCAGATAACACTTTCGCGACAGCATTAGGCCATCGCGCCCTGCGTCACAACCCGCCTAAAGTGGACTTCGCCCTTGCGCCAGCCACATAGACCTCGGCTATGGCGCGATCATCCCCCAGCGTTTGCAGCAGGAACAATTCCTCGACCAGTGTTTCCACGGTTGCCATCCGCATCCGCATGGTCGGGGTGGCCTGCGCATCGAGCACGATCAGATCGGCCGCCCGGCCCGGCGCAACGCTGCCGATCGTGTCGGCAAGTCCAAGCGCCTCCGCATTTCCGCGTGTTGCCAGGTGAAACGAGGCCAGCGGATTGAACCGCTGCCCGCGCAGCTGCAGGATCTTGTAACCCTCGTCCATGGTGCGCAGCATGGAAAAGCTGGTGCCGCCGCCGATATCGGTAGCAAGGCCGATGCGAACGCCGCGTTCAAGAAGCCGCTCGCGATCGAAAAGTCCCGAACCCAGAAACAGGTTGGAGGTGGGGCAGAACACCGCCACCGCACCCGATGCCGCCAGCGCTTCCGTTTCGCGGTGGTTGAGGTGGATCGAGTGGCCAAGTAGCGTCCGCGGCGTCAGCAGATCGTACATCTCGTAAATGCCGGTATAGTCCACGGCGTCCGGATAAAGCTCCATCGAAAACGAGATTTCCCGGTCGTTCTCGCTTAGATGGGTTTGGATGTGGCAGTCGTCATGCTCAAGCACCAGCGCCTGCGCCATCCCCATCTGCTCGGGGGTCGAGGTGATCGCAAAGCGCGGCGAGATCGCGTAGAGCCCCCGGCCCCGTTTATGCCAGCGGGCGATCAGTGCCTTGGTGTCATCATAGCTCGATTGAGCCGTGTCCAGCAGGCCCTCCGGCGCATTGCGGTCCATCATCACCTTGCCGCCCACCATCAGCATGTTGCGCCGCTGCGCCTCGGCAAAGAATGCATCGACCGAGCGCGGGTGGCTCGAGCAATAGGCGACTGCAGTCGTCGTGCCGTGCCGGATCAGTGCATCGTAGAAATCCACCGCTACCGCATCGGCATGCCCCTGCTGGGCAAATTTCTGCTCCTCGATGAAGGTGTAGTTGTTGAGCCATTCGAGCAGCGATCCGGCATAGGCGGCCATGATCTGGCTTTGCACGTAATGCAGGTGAAGATCGATGAAACCGGCCATGATCAGGTTTGGCCGATGATCGATGATCACGGCGCCACTGGATTCCGCCTCGGCAAACGCGCCCACCCAAACAATGGCGCCATCCTCGATCAACACGGCGGCATCCTCGATATAGAGGTAGCTGTCGCTGTCCTCGATCGAGTTCGGCGCGCGGTGGAAACTCAGCACCCGCCCCCGGAGCACCGTGCGGCTCATGAGCCCGATCCTTCGCGGAACCATTCGACGAGAAGTGCCCGTTCTTCGGCGGTCATCTCGGTGACGTTTCCGGGCGGCATGGCATGGGCATAGCCAGCTTGCATCACCACATCCCGGGCGTGATTGGCGATGGCGACATCATTGTCGAGGATGACGTTTTTCGGTGGCTGATAAACGCCGGGCCAAACCGGCTCGGCTGTGTGGCACATGGCGCAACGGGTCTGCACGGCAAGGCTCGCTGACGCAAAGTGTTCGGTCGCCATGAAGCGCTCGCCTGACGCGCTGGCGAGGAGTTCCGCGCCGTCTTGTCCCATTTTCGGTGCGGAAGAGAGCCAGGCGATCATGATGAAAATGATCACCGCCACAGCCCAGGTCCAATGCGGATTGCCTTTTCGGGCATGGCGGGTGTTGAAATAGTGCCGAATAACGACGCCCACGAGAAAGATCAGCGAGGCGATGATCCAGTTCCACTGGGTGGCAAAGGCCAGCGGATAATGGGACGAGAGCATGAAGAAGATGACGGGCAGCGTCAGGTAGTTGTTGTGCAAGGAGCGCTGCTTGGCGATCCGGCCATATTTGGCATCGGGCACCTTGCCCGCCTTGAGATCGGCCACCACGATCTTCTGGTTGGGAATGATGATCATGGCCACATTCGCCGCCATGATAGTCGCGGTGAACGCACCCATATGCAGCATGGCGGCGCGGCCGGTGAAAAGCTGGGTATAGCCCCAGCTCGCCGCTACCAGAATGGCGAATAAGACCAGCATCAGCCCCGTCGTCGATTGCCCGATTGGCGACTTGCAAAGCGTATCGTAGAGCACCCAGCCCAGCACGATAGAGCCGACGGACAAGAGGATGGCGGTCCAGCTCGGAATGTCGAGCACGTTTCGATCGACGAGGTATAGATCGGCACCGACATAATAGATCAGCGCCAGCAGCATCGCGCCGCTCATCCAGGTCCAATAGCTTTCCCATTTAAACCATGTCAGGTGCTCGGGCAGAAATTCCGGCGCCACCAAATATTTGTTGATGTGGTAAAACCCGCCCCCATGCACCTGCCATTCCTCGCCATGCGCAAGCGGTGGCAAGCTCGGCGTCTTTCTCAGGCCAAGATCGAGCGCGATGAAGTAGAAGGACGAACCGATCCAGGCGATCGCCGTGATCACGTGCAACCAGCGCACGGCAAACATCAGCCATTCGTAGAAGATCGCTAGATCGGGCATTGCAATGGTTCCTTCCCGTCAGAGGTGAGCCCCCTCACCCGTATCGCCCTTGGGGCGATCCACCCACTCCCCAAGAGGGAGAGGAACAGTCGCGCGCCCCCTTGTTCTTCTCCCCTCAGGCAGAAGGTGCGCAAAGCGCCAGATGGAGGGGAAACCGGACTATCGAAAAAGGGGCGGGCGCGAGCCCGCCCCTTCGATCTCGATCAGAGCAAGGTCATCAGGCCGGCGGAATGACGCCTTCGACATACCAGTCCATGCTGAGCAGCTCGGCATCGGTCAGCGTCACGCCGGCGGCGACGCGCTCGGTGCCGGTATGGTCGTTGATCGGTCCTGTGAAGATGTGCATGGAACCGTCGATTTGGCCGTTCTTGACCGCTTCGGCTGCCGCAATCACGTCTTCCGGCACCTTGGGACCATAAGGCCCGATCTCGACTTCGCCTTCCTTGAGGCCGGGCCACACATCCTTGCTCTCCCAGGTGCCATCGATCACGGCCTGAGCAGCCAGCACATAGTGCGGACCCCAATTGTCGATGATGGAGGTGAGCTGGGCATTGGGCGCAAAGGCCGACATGTCGGCACCCTGGCCGAAGCCGCCAACGGCACCGCGCTCCTCGACCACCTGCAGGGCAGCCGGACCATCGGTGTGCTGGGCTACGATATCGATGCCCTGGTCGATCATGGCGCGGGCAGCGTCGGCTTCGCGTGCCGGGTCGTTCCAGGTCGAGATGTAAACCGGGGTGATGGTGAAATCCGGGTTCACCTTACGCGCGGCCAGCACGAAGGCATTCACGCCCATGACGACTTCCGGGATCGGGAACGAGCCGATATAGCCCGCCTTGCCGGTCTGGCTGAGATGGCCGGCGACAGTGCCGCACACGGCGCGGCCCTCATAAAAGCGCGCATTGTAGGTGCCGACGTTCTCGGACCGCTGATAGCCGGTCGCGTGTTCGAACCGTACGTCAGGGAACTGCTGTGCAACCTTGATCACGTAGTCACCATAGCCGAAGCTGGTGGCGAAGATCAGCTTGTGGCCTGATTGGGCCAGCTCGCGCAGCACGCGTTCGCAGTCCGGACCTTCCGGCACGTTTTCAACGATGGTCGGCTCAGCAACGGCATCGCCGAGTTCGGCCTTCATGTACTTGGCGCCCTCGGAATGGCCGAAGTTCCAGCCATTGTCATTGACGGTGCCGATCAGCACGAAGCCGACTTTGAGCGGTTCTTCCTGGGCAAAAGCCTTGGAGCCAAAGAGCGGAATGGCTGCTGCGGCGGCAGCCCCGGCCTTGAGCATTGTGCGGCGGTTTAGGGTCATTGTTCTCTCCTGAGTGACTTTCGTTGCTTGAGACGGTCTTTGGTGCCGGCTCAATTGCTGGGCAGAAACGGCTTGCCGAGGCAGGCCGGTGCATTGTTGGAAGCGTCGCGCCGGATGGAAATCAGCACCAGCACGACAACGGTTGCGATATAGGGCATGGCAGCCCAGAGCTCGGCGGGAATGGCGCTCAGCGGACCGCCGCCTGCCTTGGCATAGAGCTCCATGGTCATCACGAGCCCGAACAGATATGCCCCCGCGAGCAGCCGGAAAGGCCGCCAGGATGCAAAAACCACCAGCGCCACTGCGATCCAGCCACGGCCCGCCGTCATCCGTTCGGCCCATTGCGGCGTCAGCAGCAAGGGGAAACAGGCGCCAGCAATGCCGGCCATTGCGCCACCAAAGGCGACGGCGGCATAGCGCACCCCGATCACCGAATAGCCGATTGAATGGGCTGAAAGATCGTTCTCTCCCACCGCACGCAGGATAAGCCCGGCGCGCGACTTCTTGAGAAACCACCAGACTGCAAAAACAAGCGCAAAGGAAAAGTAGACAAGCGCGGAATAACCGAACAGCACGCGCCAGATCGGGTGCAGCGCCAGTTCCGCTGGAAAGAGCGGCCCCAGCAACGTCACCGGCCGTGCGGAATAACCCTGCCCCGCCAGCGCGGACAAGCCTGTGCCAAAGATGGTGAGTGCGAGCCCCGTCGCCGTTTGATTGGCCGAAAGGCTCAGGGTTAGAAAGCCGAAGATCATCGAGGCCGCGACGCCGGCTGCCGCTGCCAGCAGAATGGCAAGGTAATGGTTGCCGGTAAGAAACACGACGAGGAACGCCGTAATCGCGCCGACCAGCATCATGCCCTCGACGCCGAGGTTGAGCACGCCCGATCGCTCGACAACGAGTTCGCCCAAGGCCGCGATCAGGATCGGGGTCGAAGCGCCGACCACGGTGACGATGATCGCGATGATCAGTTCCGGGCTCATGAGCGCGCCTCTGCGGTTTGCGGCACGACGCGCCTGATGCGATAGCGCACGAGAATATCGCCCGCGAGCAGGAAGAACAGCATCATGGCCTGGAACACGCCGGTCGCGGCATTGGACAGCCCGATCGAGGTTTGCGCGACTTCACCACCCACAAAGGTGATCGCGATCACAATGCCCCCGAAGATCACCCCAAGGGGATTCAGCCGGCCAAGGAAGGCGACGATGATGGCAGTAAAGCCGTAATTGGTCGGGAATCCTGGCACCATCCGCTGGAACGGTCCGGATACTTCGAGCGCGCCCGCGAGCCCTGCAAGGGCACCGGAGACCAGCAATGCCAGCCAGATCGTCTTGTTTTCCGAAAAGCCGCCGTAACGCGCCGCGTGCGGGGCCGCGCCCACCACCTTCATCTGATAACCGAACACCGAACGGCTCATGACGAACCAGGCGACCAGCGCCACGACGATGGCGATCGGCACCCCGGCATGAACGATGGTGCCTGGAAAGATATTGGGCAACAGCGCATCGGCGGAAAAGCGCCGTGTCTGCGGAAATCCCATCCCCATTGGGTCTTTCCAGGGCGCACGCACGAGATAGTAGATCAGCTGCACCGACACATAGGTCAGCATCAGCGAGGTCAGAATTTCGTTGACGTTCAAACGGGTTCGGAGCAGTGCCGGAATCGATGCGTAAAGCGCGCCGCCGGCAATCCCCGCCACAACCATCAGCGGCAGGATCCACCAGCCGCTCATGCCATAGGTCAGCAGAGCGATCCAGGTGGCCGCGAGCCCGCCCATCACATATTGCCCCTCGGCACCGATGTTCCAGACATTGGCACGGTAAGCGATGGAGAGGCCGACACCGATTATGATCAGCGGCGCGGCTTTCACCCCAAGGTCCTGCCATTTATAGGCATTGGTCAGGGGCGTGAAGAAGATCTCCCGCACCGCGCCGATCCCGTCGAACCCGATCAGCGAGAAGATGATCGCGCCCACAACCATGGTCAGCAACACGGCGACCACTGGCGTGGCATAGAGCATGGCTTTGGAAGGCTCACGGCGCTTTTCGAGCCTGAATTGCATCATGCGGCCTCCGTCGCCCCGTGCACGCCGCCCATCAAGAGGCCGATCTCTTCCACGCTGAAATCCTTCACCGGGCGGGCCTGGCTCAGCCGCCCCATATTGATCACCGCAAGCGTGTCGCTGAGCGCGCGCAGTTCATCGAGATCCTGGCTGATCACGACGATCGCCGATCCGGCCGAAGCAAGATCCACCAGCGCCTGGTGAATGGCCGCCGCCGCGCCCGCGTCCACGCCCCAGGTCGGCTGGCTGACCACCAGCACCGAAGGCTTTTGGAGGATTTCGCGACCCATGATGTATTTCTGGAGGTTCCCGCCCGAAAGCGACCCTGCGGTCGAGGCTGGTCCCAGCGCCTTGACGGCGAAATCGGCGATCACCTTGCCGGTATAGGTTTTTGCCGCGCCCGAATTGATCAGGCCCATCACCACCATGCCCAGCCGATCCCGCGCCGTCAGCACGGAATTGTCGCTGAGCGAAAAGTCGCCCACGGCAGCATGACCGTTGCGCTCTTCGGGCACTGCGCAGAGACCGCGCTTGCGCCGCTCGGTCGTATTCATGGTGCCGATCCCCAGCCCATCTATGGTGATGGCCTCGCGATCATCGCCCAGGATCTCGCCCGAAAGCGCATCGAGCAGTGCGTTCTGTCCATTGCCGGCAACGCCGGCAATCCCGAGGATTTCTCCGGCCCGGACCGTAAAGCTTGCCCCATCCACCGGCACATCGAAATGCCCGGTCTTTTGCGTCCGCAAGCGGTTGACCACGAGCTTTGGCGGGCCAAAGGTCCTGCCCTCCGCCTTGACGATATCCCGAAGCCCTGTGCCGATCATCTTTTCGGCCATCGAGCGGCTGGTTTCCTGCTTGGGGTCGCAGGTATCGACGAGCTTGCCGCCGCGCAGAATGGTCGCGGTGTCGCACAGCGCTTTGATCTCGTGCAACTTGTGCGAGATATAGAGGATCGAGCACCCCTCCGCGGCGAGCTTGCGGAGGACGGTGAACAACTGATCCACCTCTTGCGGCGTCAGCACCGAAGTGGGCTCGTCCATGATCAGCAATTGCGGATCGAGCAAGAGCGCGCGCACGATCTCGATACGTTGCCGCTCACCCACCGAAAGTGTCGCCACCGTCCGGTGCGGATCGAGCAACAGGCCATAGGTCTGCATCACCTCGCGGATGCGGCTCTCGAGCGCGCGCGAGGGGATCTTGGCGTCCATGCCGAGCGCGATATTTTCTAGCACAGTCAGCGCATCGAACAGCGAAAAATGCTGGAACACCATGCCGATCCCCAGCCGCCGGGCAGCCTTGGGATTGGGGACGGTGACACTCTGCCCATTCCAGCGGATCTCGCCGGCGTCGGGCTGCATGATCCCGTAGATCATCTTGACGAGGGTGGACTTGCCGGCGCCGTTTTCGCCAAGGAGCGCATGGATTTCGCCGGGCTTGACCGCGAAAGACACCCCATCGTTGGCCAGAACGCCGGGAAACTGCTTGGTGATGCCGGTGAGTTCAAGCCGATTGGGCATGTCAAAGTCCACGTGCCACCCTTTCCTGCGAAAGGATGGACTTTCGCCCGTCAGATGCTTCCCGGCTGTTAATCTGGACCATAATTTCCGCCGCCGCCAGTGCCGCGATAACGGATGGCCGTTTATCCCCAAGCCCTTGCGCCCCGATCGGCAAAACCAATCGCTCCAGCGCTGCCCTGTCCCCACCCTGCTCCAGGAACCAGCTGGCGAATTTTGCGCGCTTGGTCCGCGATCCGACCATGCCGGTATAGGCGCAGTCCGTGCGCGCCAGCGCCTCGCTGGCAATCAGGAAGTCGAGCGCATGATCATGGGTCATGATCGCGAAGGCGCTGCCGGGCGGGGCGGTGCGTACCACCGCTTCGGGCATGGCCACACGGCGATGGGAAATGCCGCCATCGAGCAGATCCAGCTCTTCCTGCCGCGTATCGATCACCTCGACGCGCACGGGCAACAAGGAAAGGATCTTGGCCAGAACGCGCCCGACATGTCCGGCACCGAACACATAGACATGCGGAGCCGCTTCCTCCTCGGCCATGGCAAGCGTCGTGACCTCGCCCCGGGCAGCCACATCGGCGTATCGCAGCCGAACCGTCACGCGACCGCCGCAGCACTGGCCGATCTCTGGTCCCAGGGGCACATCCATCGCCTCTTCCGCTCGCCCGCTAGCGATAAGGCGACGGGCATGGTCGATGACCATATATTCGAGCGCCCCGCCCCCGATCGTCCCCCAGATTTCGTCTGGTGCCACCAGCATCAACGCGCCCTCCTCCCGCGGGGAGGAGCCGCGCACCGACGTCAAAGTGCAGACGATCACGTCAGCATTGGCTGCAAGAAAGGTTTCAAGCATCTGAGAAGTCTTCACGCTGACCTCCCCTCACCCAACCCGCCCCTCAGAAGGGGCAAGGGGGCCAGGCCGGTCGCGGCCTCTGAAACAAGGCAGATGGTCAAGCTGTCCCCGCATCCCTCTACGGAGCGGATCACTGTGAGAGGCGCTGGCACAAAGACCTGCAAGATCACCCCCGCGCCTCCCGCTTCAATCGCTCGATCCCCAACAGCACCCGTTCAGGCGTCACCGGCATATCGAGCCGCGGCGCCTCGGCGTAATCCATGACGCTGGCAACGGCCATGCCGAGAGCCTCTGGCACGCTCATGGCAAGCATGAACGGCGGTTCGCCCACTGCCTTGGACCGGCCGATCACCGCCTCACGGTTGACAGACCATTCAGCCAGCTTGACGTTGAAAACCGGCGGCACATCGCTGGCGAGCGGGATCTTGTAGGTTGAGGGCGCGTGGGTGCGCAATTGTCCCTTTTCGTCCCACACCAGTTCTTCCGTCGTCAGCCAACCCATGCCCTGAATGAAAGCACCTTCCACCTGCCCCAGATCGATGGCAGGATTGAGCGACTTGCCTACATCGTGAAGGATATCGACGCGATCGACTGTATATTCACCGGTCAGCGTATCGATGGTCACTTCGCTCACCGAAGCCCCATAGGCAAAATAGTAGAACGGGTGCCCCCGCCCCGTCGCCCGATCCCAATGGATCTTCGGCGTCTTGTAAAAGCCTGCCGCCGAAAGCTGTACCCGGTTCATAAAGGCCGACATGGCAAGCTCGGCAAAAGGCACGAACTTGGCGCCGGCCTGGAGCCCGCCCGCGACCCATTCGCATTCGGCCTCGCTGACGTCGTGCAGCCTTGCCGCATGCGCGAGCATCCGCTCCTTGATCTGCCTGCATGCATCCAGCGCCGCCGCGCCGTTTAGATCGGTGCCCGAAGAGGCTGCCGTGGCCGAAGTATTGGGCACTTTCCCGGTCGAAGTCGCCATGATCTTGACGGTGTCGAGATTGACCCCGAACGCGTCCGCCACCACCTGCGCCACCTTGATATAGAGCCCCTGCCCCATCTCGGTGCCACCATGTGAGAGGTGGATCGAGCCATCCTTGTAGACATGCACGAGCGCGCCCGCCTGATTGTACCAGGTGGCCGTAAAGGAGATCCCGAACTTGACCGGAGTCAGCGCGATACCCTTCTTGAGAACAGCGCTTGTCCGATTAAAATCGAGAATGACCTTGCGCCGGGCCTGATAGTCCGACGCGCTTTCGAGTTCGTCCACCACCCGGTGGATGATATTGTCCTCGATCACCTGATGGTAGGGCGTCACATTCTCGGTGTCTGTGCCGTAGAAATTGGCCTTGCGGATCTCGAGCGGATCCTTGCCCAGCGCGTAGGCGATCTCCTCGATCCAGCGCTCCGCCGCCATCATTCCCTGCGGCCCACCGAACCCGCGGAATGCGGTATTCGATACCGTGTTGGTGTAAAGCGGCTCGGAGCGGGCCCGCACGGCAGGATACCAATAGGCGTTGTCGCAGTGAAACAGCGCGCGATCCGTCACCGGCCCGGACAGATCGGAGGAATAACCGGCCCGGGCGCCATAAACCGCATCGACCGCCTGGATCTTGCCGGTCTCGTCATAGCCGACATCGTAATCGACCACGAAATCGTGCCGTTTGCCGGTGGCGGTCATGTCGTCGTCGCGATCGGGGCGGATCTTGCAGGCCCGGTTCCACTTCTTGGCTCCGAGCGCGGCGATCACAGCAAAAAGATTGCCCTGCGTTTCCTTGCCGCCAAAGCCCCCACCCATGCGCCGCACATTGATGGTCACCGCGTTCTGGCGAATGCCGAGCGCCTGCGCCACGATCAACTGCACCTCGGTCGGATGCTGGGTCGAGGAGTGGATCACCACATCCTCGTCTTCTCCGGGGATTGCGAGCGCGATCTGGCCTTCGAGATAAAAGTGGTCCTGCCCTCCAATCGTGATCGCGCCCTTGACCCGGCGCGGAGCCGCGGAAAGTCCGGCGTCCACATCGCCGCGCTCGAGCTTAAGCGGCGGCGTCACGAGTTTGCCGCCCGCTGCCTGCGCAGAACGCACATCGGTGAAAAAAGGCAGATCCCGATATTCGATCCGGGCAAGGTGGGCGGCCCTTCGTGCCTGATCACGCGTTTCAGCAATCACCGCAAAAACCGGCTGCCCCCAAAAATGAATCACGCCATCGGCAAAGACGGGCTCGTCGTGCTTGTGCGCGGAGCTGATATCGAGCTCGCCGGGCACATCGTCATTGGTCAATACGCCGATGACCCCCGGTGCAGCCAGCACCTGCGCAAAATCCATACCCACGATCTCGGCATGCGGCCTGCTCGAAAGCCCGAGATAGGCATGCATGGTGCCGACCGGCTCGACAATATCGTCGATATATTCGGCCGTCCCGGTTACATGCTTCGGGCCGCTATCGTGGCGCGTTGGCTTGTGCATCACCGAAAGGTCGATGGGCGCTTGATGCTTGTTCATCACGCTAGCTCCCTTTTGAGCCGCTGGCCCTCTCCTGCCGTTTCAAGGAAGAACCGCTTGAGCAGATTCTGCGCTGCCAGCAGGCGATACTGGGCCGAAGCGCGCATATCGGTGATCGGCTGGTAATCCGCGGCGAAAGCGGGCAGCACGGCCTCGACCGTGTCCATCGTCCATGGCTTGCCGACCAGCGCCGTCTCGACCGCCCGTGCGCGCTTGGGCGTTGCCGCCATGCCGCCAAAAGCGATGCGCGCCATGCCGACCTTGCCCCCGTCGTTGACGAACACCCGAAACGCTCCGCAAAGGGCGGAAATATCTTCCTCGCGGCGCTTGGAGACCTTGTAGGTCGCAAACTTCTCCCCTGCAGGCAGCAGCGGGATGGTCACGCTCTCGACGAATTCGCCGGGCTGCCGGTCCTGCTGCCCATAGGCGAGGAAATAGTCTTCGAGCTTGATCTCGCGCCGGTGTTCCCCGCGCCGCAGATGCAGCTTGGCGCCGAGGGCAATAAAGGGCGGCGGCGTGTCACCGATGGGCGATCCATTGGCGATATTGCCCCCGATCGTGCCCATATTGCGGATCTGCTCACCGGCAAACCGGTTCCAGAGCTCGCCCAGCTGCGGGAAATTGGCTGCGATAACCGGCAGCGCCTCCGAATAGGTAACGCCGGCATAAAAGCGTACTTCGCTGTCGTTTTCGGCAATGCGCTTCAGCTCCTGCAGGTGGCCGGTAAAGATCACCGGCCCGATGGGGCGCATGAACTTGGTGACCCACAGCCCCACATCGGTGGAACCGGCAACGATCCGCGCCGATGGCAGTGCCTCATAAAGTTCTGCGAAATCATCGAGAGTGGCGGGAATGATGATCTGCTGGTTGCCCTCGCCGATCACCACGCGCCGGCCGTCGTTGATCGCCTTGATCTTGTCCTTGACCGCGATACGCTCGGCCCAGAGCGGATCACCCTGCGGCTGTCCGTAGCTCGAAATTGCCTGCCCTGCCCGGATGATCGGTGCATAGCCGGTGCACCGGCAGAGATTGCCCTGCAGCGCCTTTTCGATTGCCGCGCGCGACGGGTCGGGCTCCCGCATCCAGAGCCCATAAAGGCTCATCACGAAGCCGGGCGTACAAAATCCGCATTGCGAACCATGGTGATCGACCATGGCCTGCTGCACCGGATGCAACGCGCCATTCTCGCCACGCAGATGCTCGATGGTCACCACGTGTGTTCCGTGAAGGCTGCCCACGAACCGGATGCAGGCCGTCACCGAGTCATAGATGATCTCCTCGCCCGATACCCGCCCGACCAGCACGGTACAGGCCCCGCAATCGCCCTCCGCGCACCCTTCCTTGGAGCCGCGCAACCGCCGCTCGAGCCGCAGCCAGTCCAACAGCGTCAGGTCCGGCGCCACATCGGTGAGGGTGATCTCCTCGCCGTTGAGGAGAAAGCGGATGGCATTCGAAACGTCAACCATCCTCAGCTCCCCCGATAGGTCGAATAGGAGAACGGGCTCACCAGCAAGGGCACATGGTAGTGCTTGTCTTCCGAGATGGTGAAACGGATCGGCACGACGTCGAGAAACGGCGTTTCGATCTCGACCCCGATCCGCTCGAAATACTGCCCCACATGGAAGCGGATTTCGAACTCACCCTGCTGAAACTGATCGTCCGCCAGAAGCGGCTGGTCCACGCGTCCGTCGGCATTGGTATAGCTGTCGAGCAGGTGGTGGGTGTGGTCGCCATGCACGAAGTGGAGCTCGAGCCGCATGCCGCGCGCCGGCTTGCCCGCCATCGTGTCCAGAACGTGTGTCGTCAGGCGGCCTTCTGCCATTGTGCTGCTCCAGTCATACTCCCCGACAGGAGAGTCTATCCCAACCCGCGCCCGGCGCAATGCTCAATTTTTACCAACTGGTCCATTTTTGTGCATCTTGTTTCCGATCCCGGCCCCGCTAAACTTTGCCGCGAACCGAAGAGTGAGATGCTGATGAACCGCTACCCCCGCGATATGCACGGCTATGGCCGCAGAGTGCCCGATGCAAACTGGCCCGGCGGCGCTCATGTCGCGGTGCAATTCGTGCTCAACTACGAAGAGGGTGGGGAAAACAACATCCTTCATGGCGATGCCGCGTCCGAAGCCTTCCTGGTCGACGTGCTCGGCGCCGCCCCCTGGCCCGGCCAGCGTCACGCCAATGTGGAGTCGATGTACGAATACGGTGCGCGCGCCGGGTTCTGGCGCCTCCATCGCCTCTTCACCGAGACCAATCTGCCGGTCACCGTCTACGGCGTCGCCACCGCCTTGATGCGCGCACCCGAGCAGCTCGCCGCCATGCAGGAGGCGGGCTGGGAGATTGCGTCTCACGGGTTGAAATGGGTTCAGCACAAGGACATGCCGCCCGAAGAAGAGCGCCGGCAGATCGCCGAAGCGATTCGCCTTCATACGCTCGCCACCGGCTCCCGGCCGGAAGGATGGTATACAGGCCGCTCCTCGCTCAACACCGTCGAGCTCGTGGCTGACTTCGGCGGCTTCGCTTATATCTCGGACACCTATGACGATGACCTGCCCTATTGGAAGCTGATCCACGGCAAGCCGCAGCTGATCATCCCGTACTCGCTTTCGACCAATGACATGCGCTTCGTCACCGGGCCCGGCTTCGACAATGGCGAGGAATACTTCCAGTTTCTCAAGGACACCTTCGATTGCCTCTATGCCGAGGGCGTGGCGGGACGTGCCAAGATGATGTCCCTTGGGCTTCATTGCCGCCTCGTGGGCCAGCCTGGCCGCTTCCAAGGCCTCAAGAAGTTCGTGGATTACATCAACAAATTCGACAAGGTCTGGGTGCCGACCCGCCTTGAGATCGCCCGCCATTGGGCCGAGCACCATCCCTATGCCGCTCCAACCCTTGTGCCGAGCCAGATGGAGAAAGCTCAATTCGTCGAGCGGTTCGGTTCGATTTTCGAGCATTCCCATTGGATTGCCGAGCGCGCCTGGGAAAGCGAGCTCGGGCCGGCCAGCGACACGGCAATCGGCCTTCACTTCGCCTTGCGCACCCAGTTCCGCGCCGCCACCCCTGAAGAGCGCCTCGCGGTTTTGCGCGCCCACCCTGACCTGGCCGGAAGGCTGGCTGCCGCAAAGCGCCTGACGGCGGATTCCACCGCCGAACAGGCCTCTGCCGGGCTGGACGCGTTGACTGATGAGGAGCGCGAAAAGTTCTCCGCCCTCAACACGCTCTATATGCAGAAATTCGGCTTCCCCTTCATCATCGCGGTTCGCGACAATACCAAGGCCAGCATCCTCGAAGCGTTCGAAAAGCGGGTTGCCAATTCGGCGGCCGAAGAGTTCGCAACTGCCGCAGCCCAGGTCGAGCGGATAGCCCTCCTCCGCCTCGAGGCTCTATTGGGATAAGGCTCTAGCCGTCGAGCTCGATCGTGCCTTCGCCCGCCTCGCCCATCCGGTCGAGGCCGAACAGCACGATCAGCACCGCCAGCCAGGGCAGGTGATGCTGCAGCCAGTGGGGACTTGCCCCTTCGAAACTGAGGAACAGCTTGCTCATGGCATCCAGTATCTCGCTTCAATGGTTGAAAATCGGTAACCCTAATCAAATCTAACCGGATCAACCCCGCACCGGTTGCGACCTTTTGCGCGGAAACCCAGGCGCGGCACACGCGTTCGCCCTCGACACCCCAAGCAAAAGGATCTGTGCAGCATGCTCTATGTCGATATTCCGACCCACAAGGACCTGACCGCCCTTCGTGCCGTGCGCGATGAAGCCAGTGTTTCGATCTATCTCGAGACCACGCCCCTCACCCAGGAAATCGAAAAGAGCCGCATCAGTTTCGGCAATCTCGGCAAGGAAGCCATCGCCCAGCTCGAAGAAGCCGGCATCGACAAGCGCCGTCTGGCGAGCCTGCGTGAAGCCTTGGACGACCTCGCTGACGACGAAGATTTCTGGCGCCATCAGGCCCATAGCCTTGCGATCTTTGCTACGCCCGACAGCATCCGCACCTTCCGCCTCGCCAACCGCCTGACCGAAATGGTGGAGGTCGCGGACCGTTTTCACCTCAAGCCGCTCCTGCGCGCGGTCACCTTCCGCAATGCCGCCCATGTACTCGCGATCTCGGAAAACGCCGTGCGTCTCGTCGAAGTGGCAGCTGACCTTCCTCCGACCGAGGTCAAGGTGCAGGACTTCCCAGATAGCGCGGCTGACGCGGTGGGCAAATCCACCATCAATGACCGTTCGCACGCGCGTCGTATCCACGGCTCGGAGGGCGAGAAGGTGCAACTTGCCAAATATATCCGCCGTGTCGATGCGGCCCTCCGGCCGGTGCTCAATGGCAGCGACCTGCCCATCATCCTGGCTGCAACGGAACCGGTCGCTTCGCTGGTCCGCTCGATCAGCGGCTTCGACTATGAGCCCGAGATCATCGCCGGCAGCCCCGACCGCCTCACCGAGAGCGAACTGGCGGAAGCCGCGCGACCTGTGCTCGACACCCGCTATGCGCGCAAGATCGATAGCTTCCGCCAGCTTTTCGAAACCCGCTCTGGCCAAAACCGCGCCATTACCGATCTCTCCGATGCCGCCCGCGCCGCCACGTTTGGCGCTATCGAGACCCTTCTCGTCGATATGGACAATGTCGTGACAGGCACGGTCGACGAGGAAACCGGGGCGGTCCAATTCTCCGAAGGCGCCGACGCCGCTCACTATGGCATCGTCGACGAGATCGCCGGCCGGGCGCTCGATAGCGGCGCAACTGTTCTCGCAGTGCGCCGGCAGGATCTGCCGCGCGATGCGGATATGGCGGCGGTCCTGCGTTACGCTATCTAGCCAAACGCCACGAGTTCTCGCTAAGCATGGGTGGCAGCGCGTTGCTGCCGCCCATCGACACGAATGCGAGACATGGCCCCTCACTACGCTTCCCCAATAGCCGGCCTACCGGGCCAAATGGCGCTCCATACCGGACGCGCCACCTTCAACGAGGCCTATGCCCTCATTCCGCGCGGCGTCATGCGCGATATCGTCACCTCATATCTGCCGCATTGGCGCGAAACTCGGCTTTGGGTCATTGCCCGTCCCATGTCCGGCTTCGCAGAGACCTTCTCCCAATACATCGTCGAAGTCGCCCCCGGTGGTGGCAGCGAGCGGCCTGAACCCAATCCCGCCGCCGAAGGCGTCATCTTCGTCGTCGAGGGGCAGGTTGATCTGACAATCGAGGGTCAAGCTCATGTCCTGGAACGGGGCGGTTACGCGTTCCTGCCGCCCGGCACCGCCTGGACCCTCGCCAATGCCGGCAATGCCCCTGCCCGCTTCCATTGGGTACGCAAGCGCTACGAGGCCGCCGAAGGCATCGACCAGCCGCCTGCTTTCGTCACCAACGAGCAGAACGAGCCCATCCGGTGGATGCCGGGCACCAACGACACCTGGGGCACGACGCGCTTTGTTGAGCCGAGTGACCTCCGCCACGACATGCATGTCAACATCGTCACTCTCGAACCCGGCGCCGTCATTCCGTTCGAAGAAACCCACGTCATGGAGCATGGGCTTTATGTTCTCGAGGGCAAGGCCGTTTATCGTCTCAACCGCGATTGGGTCGAAGTGGAAGCGGGCGACTTCATGTGGCTGCGCGCCTTCTGCCCTCAGGCGTGCTATGCCGGGCCCGAGCGGTTCCGTTACCTGCTCTACAAGGACGTCAACCGCCACGCCAAACTCCCGTTCTGAACCATGCCTCAGCGCCCTGTCTTCATCGAGCCGCTCACCCCTAATGCCTTTGCCCCCTTCGGCCAGGTGATCCAGACCGTGGGGTCCCATCACTACCCCATCAATGCCGACATGACCGAGCGCTTCCACGATCTCGCCCGGATTGAACTGGAAGGCGATGCCGCGCGCCCGATGATCTCGATCTTCCGCGGCCAACCCTACGCCCTTCCGCTCATTCTCGGCCTTGTCGAGCGCCACCCGCTTGGCAGCCAGGCTTTTTTTCCGCTCACCCCGGATGCGCATTGGCTGGTGATCGTGGCCGAAGACGAGAACGGCACGCCTGCCCGCCTCCGGGCGTTCCTCCCGGGCCCTGGTCAGGGTGTCAATATCGCCCGAAACACCTGGCATGGCGTGCTCACCGTGCTTGAGCGCGAAACCGAATTTCTGGTTATCGACCGGGGCGGAGAGGGCAACAATCTCGAGGAATATCTCTTCGATCCGCCACAGCTTGTAACGCATCGGGAACGTGGCGCTTAACCGCTTCGTCCCATTCGCCTCGCAACTTCCCGCGCCCTTTGCTAGGCTAGCTCGCATGAGGGAGGGACTGCCATGCTCAAGCCTGTCCTTGCATTGGCTTTGCTGCTGCTTGTCATGATCGCACCGGCTCAGGCTGCGCATCTGACGGTCACCGGCGAGGTCTTCTATCGCGAGCGCATCGCCTTGCCGCAGGGCGCCACACTCTATGTCGGCCTCGTCACGATGCCTTCGGGCAATCCCGTCGTCGGCGCGGGCGCCGCCATCCCTATCAGGGGTCAGGTGCCGCTGCAGTTTTCACTCAACATCAGAAGCGACACGGCAACAGAAGCCGGCCCCCTCGGCGTCGTTGCCGAAATACGCTCCGGGCAGACCGTTCTTTTCCGCAGTTCGGCCGCCGTGCCGGTCGACCTTCTCGCCCCAGGCCCGGTCTCCATCCTCGTCACTCGTCAAAAGCTGCAAGAGCCTGTTCCTGAGCCGCCCACCCTTGACCCGCGCCTCATCGGCACCGTCTGGACCGTCACCAGCATCGCCGGCAGCCCAGCCCAGAGCGACACCCCGATGACCCTCGAGATCGCGCCCGATCTGCGCGCTGATGGATCTGCCGGCTGCAACAGCTATTTCACGCAAGCAAGCCTTGACGACACCGCCTTGCGCTTCGGTCTTGCAGCCGCGACCCGCAAAGCCTGCACGCCGCGTCTCATGGCCCAAGAAACCGCGTTCTTTGCTGCCCTTGCCGCTACCGCCGGCTACGAGATCAGCGGCAACAGCCTGCGCCTGCTCGATGCGGCGGGGATCCCGCTGATCGGCCTCGTTGCATCCGGAGAGTAACCCAGGTGGATAAAGCCGACTTCGTTTCGCGCCTCCTCGATGTCATAGAGCACGACATCATACCCATCACCGCTCGCGGCGTCGCTGCAGGCAACAAGCTGTTCGGCGCGGCCATTCTGCGCAAGTCCGACCTTTCGGTTGTAGTCGCCGAAACCAACAACGAAACCGAAAACCCGCTCTGGCACGGCGAGATGCACGCCATAAAGCGCTTCTTCGAACTGCCGGCCGATCAGCGCCCCCTTTCGAAGGACTGCGTCTTTGTCACCTCGCACGAGCCATGTTCGCTCTGCCTGTCCGGCATCACATGGTCGGGCTTCGACAATTTCTATTATCTCTTCAGCTATGAGGACAGCCGCGACAGTTTCGGCATCCCTTACGACATCCAGATTCTGCAACAGGTCTACGCCGTTCCGGACCCCGATCGCGCCGCGGTGTCGCCGGAAAGGCCGCTCTATAATCGCGACAACGCTTTCTTCAGAAGTCGCAGCGTCGATGAACTGATCGCCGGTCTAGACCGGGCGCACCGGGAAACGCTTCTGGCGCGGGTCGATGATCTGCGCGCCGCCTATGCCGATCTTTCGGCCATCTATCAGCGCGACAAGGGCAGAAAAGGCATCCCGCTCGCCTGAACCTTGCGCAACGAGCGCAACGGACGCCGCGCTGTCGGGTTCTGCGCCGGTGGTACTGCCTGGACCCTGGGCACAGGCTGAGCCATCCTCCAGAGATCGGCACCCAACCCGCTCACGCGGTCTTCGCCCTTATTCATTGCTCAGAACCACTGACGAAGAGTCCGCCACAGGCATCTCCGCAAAAGATGCGGCAAGCGTGATGAAGCTCAGCGCAGCAACGAAAAGAGCGCTGAGCATGATTTGCGACTGGGCTGGCTTGGACAGGATCGGACGCATTTTATTCTTGTATTCCCTCAGTTTATTCGTCCCGACGCCTCAGATCGGGGTCCATTGTGCAACGCAGAAAATCGCGGATGGCTCCCGCTTTTGTGCCTTCACGAACGTGTGATGATCTGATCTCCCACATTCCAGCCACGTGCATGGCAGGCATGTGGCGCGAACCTTTTGCTCTTGCTGGCGTTAGAGCACCTGACCCCCTGAGCGCATTGGGTAAATGTGGCCACCACATTTCCGTCCAGAAAGCGCAAGCATTTCGAATTCTGCCGGTCGCCATTGGAGCGATCAGGGTAAACAGATGGAGCTGCCATGACACAAACGCTTCTTGAAAGCGGGGCAGAGCTGCCTTTGCTGGCCATTTTCACCGATTTCGACGGCACGCTCGTCGATATCGCGGAAACGCCTGACGCTGTGCATGTCTCGACCGAACTCACCGATCAGATCAACCGCGCCACCCGCGATTTCGATCACGCCTTTGCCGTGATCACAGGCCGCGAGATTTCCGATATTGACCGTTTCCTCTCGCCCTTGCAGCTCCCGATCGCCGGCGCCCATGGCTCGCAACGCCGCCGCGCCGACGGCTCCATGGAAATGCTCGATGACGCATTGGTCTCGGGTGCCGAGGATATCGTCCGCGCCATCGAGCCTCTTGCCATGGCCCATCCCGAGCTGCTGATCGAACCCAAGACCGGCGCCGTCGCTCTTCATTATCGCCAGGCGCCCGAACTGGCCGACCCGTGCCTGCGCGCCATGGAAGAAGCGCTGCACGATCATCCCGAATTCGCCCTGGTCAAAGGCAAGATGGTGCTCGAAGCCCGCCCCACCGGCTTCGACAAAGGCGCAGCCCTGCGCGCCTTTATGCAGGAAGAGCCCTTTGCTGGCCGCACCCCCATCTTCATTGGCGATGATCGCACCGATGAGGATGCCTTCCGTGCCGCTCAGGAACTCGGCGGGGTCGGTATCAAACTCGGACCCGGCGAAACTGCCGCCCGCTTGCGCATTGCAGATGTGGCTTCCGTCCATGCCCTTCTGCGTGGCCTCGGAGACATCACCCACCGCGACGAGCCGCTCCTGGCCGAAACGACTGCTCACTGACCCCCTGGGGTCCGGACGACACGCTTATGGCCAGGACGCTTCCCGCGCCCCGGCGTACTGAAAACTACTTTGGGGGAACGAGCATGAGCCGCATTGTCATTGTATCGAACAGAACGCCAGGCAAGGGCCCAGCCGCTGGCGGTTTGGCCGTCGCCCTGCGCAAGGTACTGGGCAATCGGGAAGGTTTCTGGTTTGGCTGGTCGGGCAAGTTGACCGAACAGCCCCAAGCCGAAGCGCGCATCGAGGACATCGATGGCCTCACCGTGGCTCAGGTGGATCTGACGCGCGAAGACCACCACGCCTATTATGCCGGCTTTTCCAATTCCATCCTCTGGCCCAGCTTCCACCTGCGGCTCGATCTCGCCACCATCGAAAGCTACTGGTACGAAGGCTATCGTCGCGTCAACGCGCAGTTCGCCAAGGCTCTGATGCCGCTCCTGCGCCCCGACGACATCATCTGGGTGCATGATTATCACCTGATCCCGCTCGCCAGCGAATTGCGAAATCTGGGCGCCCGCAACCGCATCGGGTTTTACCTTCACATTCCCTTCCCCACAGCCGATGCGCTTTATGCCATCCCCCACCATGCCGAACTGATGCGCGATGTCTCGCGCTACGATCTCGTCGGCTTCCAGGCGCAGCGCGACGTGGCTGCCTTCACCGACTTTGCCCAGCACCAGGCTCCGTCCACCTTCGGCGCCCGCGCTATCGAGGCGATCGACTTCAGCCGCACCGATGTTGCAGCCTTCCCCATCGGTTCGGACCCCGAGGCCTTTTCCCGTCTCGCGGCAAGCCCTGCCGCCAAGAAGATGATCCACCGCATGCGCCGCAGCCTGGGCGATCAGGCCCTTATCCTGGGTGTCGACCGGCTCGATTATTCCAAGGGCCTGCCCCAGCGCGTCGAAGCCTACGAAAAGCTCCTCGCCAACAATCCCCGTCTGCGCCGCAACGTTCATCTCCTCCAGGTCGCCCCGCCCTCGCGCGACACGATCAAGGAATACCAGGAAACCAGCGACACGCTCGACGCCATCTGCGGCCGCGTTATGGGGCATTTTTCCGAACCCGACTGGTCACCCTTGACCTATGTGAAGCGCGCCTACGGCCAGCCGAGCCTTGCCGGCCTTTACCGCATGGCCCGCGTCGGGCTCGTAACGCCGCTCCGAGATGGCATGAATCTCGTGGCACACGAATATGTCGCCTCACAGGATCCCGCCGACCCCGGCGTTCTTGTGCTGTCCCGTTTCGCCGGTGCCGCCGAGATCTTCCCCGAAGCCTTGCTGGTCAACCCCTTCGATACCGACGAAACCTCGGAAGCGCTGCGCATGGCGCTCGATATGCCGCTGGAGGAACGCAAGGAGCGTTGGCAGGGCCTGATGGCCGCCGCCCGGACCCACAATGTCGACGATTGGGCACTCCGCTTCTTGGATCGCCTCGCCCCCGGCACGGCCGACGCCGGCTCCCACAGCCGCGACATCATCTATCTGGATTCAGTGGCTTAAGCGGACAGCGACCCGCCTGATGATGCGGCCTGCCACACTTCGCAGGAGCCACCGGCAGATACTTCCCCTGCAGAGCCTAAGGTTGAGTGAGTCTCCGGCCGCGAGCTTTGCCTGAAGAGTGTAGGCGTCTGGCGCACCGAGACGTCTCAGCTCGCGGCACCCCACCCCAAATAAAAAGGGCGGCCCCTTGGGACCGCCCTTTGTTCTGATCAGCTTTCGCCACGGCGGTTGCGTGCAGCGGACTTTTTCGCCGCCGTCGTCCAGCGCGGCTTGGCCTTTAGACCATCCGCGCGCGGGGGTTTTACAGACCGCGCCGGCGCCAACGGATTGCGGGGATCGCGTGCCGGACCAGCAGCAACTTCCCGCGGCGAGTTGGCCTCGCGGGGCCCACCGCCCTTTGTGCGCTCGCCACCTGGACGCGGCGTATTGAACTTGCGCGGATCCTTCTTCGGGTTGCGCGCGGTTCGTGCGCCACCGGGCGCGCCTGCGGTGTGCCGCGGTGGGCGCGGTGCCGAAGCCGTCGCTTCCTCGACCATGTTGAGATCACCCGAAAGCGGCAGCGTGCGGCGGATCAGCTTTTCCACGTCGCGCAGCTTAGGGCGTTCCGTGCCATCGCACAGCGTGATGGCGACGCCCGAAGCACCATTGCGGCCCGTACGGCCGATCCGGTGCACGTAATTCTCGGGATCGTCCGGCAGGTCATAGTTGACCACATGGGTGATCCCGGCAACGTCGATGCCGCGTGCCGCGATATCGGTCGCCACGAGGATGCGCACCTGTCCACTGGCAAAGCCCTTGAGCGCAGCCTGCCGCGCATTCTGGCTCTTGTTGCCGTGGATCGCGGCCGCTTCATGCCCATCGATGGCTAGGTTCTTTGCGACCCGGTCCGCCCCATGCTTGGTTCGCGCGAACACGATCACGCGCTCCATGCCTTCCTTTTCGTCGGCAAGCAAACCATTGAGCACGCCGCGCTTGGCCTTGGACCCCGAAAGGATCACCCGCTGGTCAATCTTGACTACGGTTGAGCCCTGAACGGCAGCTTCGACCTTCACCGGCTCCTTAAGAAGACCTTTGGCCAGGTCTTCGACTTCCGGCGCCATAGTGGCTGAAAAAAGCATGGTCTGGCGCCTGAGGCCAATGGCCTTAGCGATGGCCTTGACCGGCGCGATGAAGCCCATGTCGAGCATGCGGTCGGCTTCATCGAGCACCAGCCAGCGCGTCTCGTTGAGACGGATCTTGTTGTCGTCCAGCAGGTCCTTGAGACGGCCAGGCGTTGCGACAACGACGTCGACACCCTTGGCGATCTTCTGCACCTGATGATAGCGCGACACGCCGCCCAGAACGAGCACGGTATCGAGCTTCATCTTGGAGCCGGCGAATTTGCGCATGTTTTCTTCGATCTGCACGGCCAGTTCGCGCGTCGGCGCCAGGATCAGCGCACGCGTCGTCATCGGCCGCGGACGCCCGGTCAGCTGGGCGATGCCGGCGAGGATCGGAAGGCCAAAGGCAGCCGTCTTGCCCGAGCCGGTCTGGGCAATACCCATCATGTCCCGGCCTTCGAGCAGCTTGGGAATAGCCTGGGTCTGAATTTTGGTTGGGGTCTCAAAGCCCCCAGTCTTGAGGCTATCGGTCAGGGTTTCGGGCAATCCGAGACTGGAAAAATCGGTCAAATCCGGTTCTTTCTTGATGCGCGAATGCGCGCGTGGCGCCCAGCCAAAAGGGCGGACGCCGAAACAAAAGGGGCAATCGGGCGATGCAATATCGCGCGGGTGCTGGCTCAAACCCGGAGCACATCGGCTATCCGGGGTGACTTCGCCGCTCACCGCAAAAGTAAGAAGAGAAGCCCGTTAGCGGCACAGTTCGCCGCAACGCTAGGGCTCATATGGGCGAGATTGCCGGGAAACGCAAGTGTGGCAGGTGCATGGCTCATAAGCACGCGTCAACAGCCACCCACCTCCCTCCCCATTCTTAAGGGTGGAGGTTCGGTGGGGGTGCACGTAGCCTGCGGCCACATTAGATGCCCCCATACCAGTCATACCCGTTATCCGGCCAATATCCGCCCCTGCCTCGCCCAAACGGCGTCAGGTCATCCACCAGCTCGATGGTGTGGAGATATTTCGGCTGCTTGTAGCCGAGCGCCCGCTCGATCCGCAGCCGCACCGGCGCGCCATTGCTGACCGGCAGCACCTGGTCGTTGAGCCCGTAAGCCAGAAGGGTTTGCGGATGGTAGGCATCCACCAGATCCGAGCTCTCATAATAGAAAATGTCGCCCGAAAGCGTGCGCTGTATGTTGTCGAAGCAGTGATAGACGCAATAGCGCGCTTCCGGCTTCACGCCTGCCGCATCGAGCACCGGCCCCAGCGGTGTGCCGGTCCACTTGGCAATGCAGCTCCAGCCCTCCACGCAATCGTGCCGGGTAATCTGCGTGCGCGCAGGCATGTTGCGCAACTCTTCGAGCGAAAACGAGACTTCCCGCTCCACCATGCCTTTGATGGTGAGCCGGTAAGGAGCAAAATCCTGCATCCGGAGAAAGCTGTATTCGGCCGTAGTCGGCTCAGTCGATCCATTGGGCTTCATGCCCTGCCGGATCTCGCTTTCCGAATATTCCCGCGCCAGTACCTGATCCCCGATCAGTGCCCTTTGGGCATGATAGGTCAGAACATTGGCTTGTTCCATCGCCTGCCGGACGGGGTTGCCGCGCTGGCCCAAGAAGTCGAACTGGTTGCAGCCAGAAAGCGCAACGCTCGAGCCCAGAGCCGCCGAGCCGAGAAGCAGCCGCCGCCGATTGAGTATGATCTGGCTCATGGCCGGTCCCCCTGCTCTGCCGCGGTGCCCGGGCTAGTCCGATACCAGCCGGTGATCATCGAGCGCAGCTCGTTAAGCGGTCCGGCCAGCACCACCATGATCACATGAACAATGAAAAACAGCACCAGAAGCACCATGACGGCAAAGTGGATCGTCCGCGCCGTCTGCCGCCCGCCGAACAGGTCCAGCAGCCACGGCGCAGTTGCGTTCATCCCCGGGCTCATGGTCAGTCCGGTTAGTACGATGAGCGGAAACAGGACGAAAAACACAGTGAAATAGCTCAGCTTCTGCAGCGGAGAGTAGCGCCGCCGGTGCTGAAACCGAAACCGCGCATGGTCAGCCATATCGGCTGGCAAACCGGCAATATCCTGCCCCTTCGGTATGATATCCCGCCGCAAATGCCCGTTGATGACGCTTGCTAGGAACCAGATGAACAATGCGGCAACAAAGATCCATCCAAAAAAGAAGTGGACCACGCGCCCGGTCGCCAGATCGCGAAACGACGGAATGGTCACTGCTCCCGGAAAACCCGTATATTGCGGCGCCTCGGCCGAGCCGCTCATCCCCAGAACCCCGGTCGTATCGAAGGTCTGCCCGAAGACCGTTGTCTGTCCCCGTGGCCCCTCAGGGGTATTGACTGCCCCGATCCGCAGCACCGCGTTATCGAACTCGAAGCCGGATTGTTGCCCGATATAAAGCGCGGGATGCGCGTTGAAAATCTGCAATCCCGAAAGCAACAGGAAGAACAGGCAGATCGCCCAGGTCCAGTGCGTCAGCCGTGTCCAGATGGATTGTCGGTAGACGAGCGGTCCTTTGCTTTTCTGTTCCAAACCTTCACCATTGTGCGTCATGGTCGTACCTCTGGCTCAGATACGATCCTATCGCGCCTCCGGTTTCAACTCACCTCGCTGTCATGTCGCGGCAACAAAAAGTGCCGCAGCGAGCAGCTGCGGCGCTTGTCGTTCAGTTCGCCCGGTCAGTTGGCGAGGGCTGCCTGATAACGGCTCGAGACCTCGTCCCAGTTCACCACATCCCACCAGCTGCTCAGATACTCGGCGCGGCGGTTGTTGTAGGTCAGGTAATAGGCATGCTCCCAAACGTCGTTGCCGATCACCGGCGTCCCCTGCACCTCGGCGAGGTCCATCAGCGGGTTATCCTGGTTTGGCGTCGTAGTGATTTCGAGCTCGCCGGCATCGTTGACGATCAGCCAGACCCAACCCGAACCGAACTGAGCCGCACCGGCCGCTTCGAACTCGGCCTTGAATTCGTCCATGGAGCCGTAAACGGCATCGATCGCGGCAACCAGATCTTCGCTCGGTTCACCCGCCTGATCCTGAGGGCCGATGATTTCCCAGAAGAAAGTATGATTCCAGTGTCCGCCCGCGCTGTTGCGCACGGTGGTGGTCTGCGTGCTGGCCGAAGCAACGATCTCTTCTACCGACAGGTCGGTGTCGAGCGTGCCGTCTTCTACCGCCTTGTTGAGATTGTCGATGAAGGTCTGGTGGTGCTTGGTGTGATGGAGTTCCATCGTCTGGGCGTCGATCACCGGCTCGAGCGCGTCATAGGCGTAGCCCAGCTCGGGCAGCTCGAACGGCATGTCCTGCGCGATGGCGGGCATGGAGAAAGCGGCGACGGCCATGGCAGCGAGGCTGGGCGCAAAGATCTTCATTGGGTTGCTCCTTGAAAGGTCAAGGCACAACCCGGCCCGCAGGAACCAGTTCCGAAATCGAGCCCCCTCCCCGATGACGTTTTCGTATGGGTGAGAGCCTCTTGAACGCCGCAACAGCGGCGCTTACTCGCCCCTCGCCGCCCAGTTCATGCCGCGGCGCATGATGGTGGCCATGTTTGGGTTCTCGAATTCCTTGGCCTGATGGCCGAGGGTCATATGAAACACCTTGCCCTGCCCGTGGCGCCGCTTCCAGACGACGGGCATCACCACGCCCTCGATCCAGTCCGCATGTTCCCCGCTGAAGGTCGTGGTCGCAAGGACCTCGTTGGAAGGGTCGACATGCATGTAATACTGCTCGGACGTATAGGGGAACGAGGCAGGAATACCGGCCATGATCGGGTCCTCGCCCTTCGTCACCTCGACCGTGTAGTCGATGATATTGCCCGGATGCGCCACCCATTGGCCGCCCACCATGAACTGGTAGTCCACCGCCTCGCGGAATGCATCGCTCATGCCGCCATGGTGCCCGGCCAAGCCAACGCCCCCCTGCACCGCCTTGGTCAGGTTTTCTGCCTCTTCCTTGGCGATCTTGCTCATGGTGTAGACCGGCACGATCAGCGACAGGTCGTGAATGGATGGATCCGCGAAGACGCTGGTCTCGGTCGCGGTTCGCACCGAGAAGCCATCCTCGTGCAGCCAGCGACGATAGATCGTCGCGCATTCTTCCGGATCATGGCCTTCCCATCCGCCATAAACGATCAAAGCACTGCGCATTTGGGATCCCCCGCAAATCAAACGGCGGCGAGAATACCTGACTCATCCGGTATTGAAACCCCGAAAGGCAAGATCGTTACCCCTCGGCCCGAGGTCGCTCTCCCGAAGAGAAAGTCGAGCAAATGAGCCACTTTCCACTGTCACAATTAGCTGATTAACTCCCTTGCAATGCCTCGGCGAAGCGATAGCGGTTCCGGGAGAACCGGCTTCGAGGCAGGCTTTTGCTGCAAGCCAGAAGGGACAACAGGGATGAAGAAACTTTTGCTGGGCGCCACCGCGCTCACGCTCTGCGCCGGTTTTTCGACCGCCGCCCAGGCCGAGTTCACGCTCAACATCCTTCACATCAACGATTTCCATTCCCGTTTCGGCCCGATCACCGGTTCCGATTCCAATTGCGATCCGGAGACCGACGCAGCCGGGGAATGTTTTGGCGGCATTGCGCGCCTTGCAACCGCCATCGAAAGCAAGCGCGCCGAGCTCGAGGGTCAGAACGTCGTTCTCGTCGATGCCGGTGACCAGTTCCAGGGCTCCTTGTTCTACACCCAGTATCGCAGCGAGATCATTTCCGAGTTCGCCAACAAGCTCGGCATCGACGTGATGGCCGTGGGCAATCACGAATTCGACGATGGCCCGGAAGAGCTTGCCAAGTTCATCGACGCCATCGAGTTCCCCATCATCTCGGGCAACACCAATATCACCAACGAGCCCCTGCTCGCCGGCAAGTTCGAGGGCACCCATGTGCTCGAGATCGGCGGCGAAAAAATCGGTTTCGTTTCCGCTTTGGCCGAAGACACCGACGAAACCTCCTCCCCCGGTGAAAACGTAGAGTTCGAAGACACGATCACGAGCCTGCGCACGCAGGTCAATGCCTTGACTGCCGCTGGTGTCAACAAGATCATCGCCCTCACCCATGTCGGCTACACGGTCGATCTCGAGATCGCAGCCAACGTGCCGGGGATCGACGTGATCGTGGGCGGCCATTCGCACACGCTTCTCTCCAACACCGATGAAGCTGCTGCCGGGCCCTACCCTACGCTGGTCAACAATCCCGATGGCGTGGAAGTCCCGGTTGTCACCGCCGGTGCTTATGCCAAATATCTGGGTGATCTGGTTGTCACCTGGGACGACGAAGGCAATGTGATCTCGGCCGAGGGCGCCCCGATCCTGATCGATGCATCCGTCGAACCCGACGCCGAATATGCCGAGCGCCTGGCCGAGCTCGAAGCCCCGCTCCAGGATCTGATGGCCGAAGTCATCGGCACCACCACCGAACCGCTCGAAGGCAGCCGCGAAGTCTGCCGCGTCGAGGAATGCACCATGGGCAACCTGCTTGCCGACGCAATTCTTGATCGCGTGGCCGATCAGGGCGCCGATATCGCCTTCCAGAACGGCGGCGGCATCCGCGCCTCGATCGACGCCGGCGACATCACCATGGGCGAAATCCTCACCGTCCTCCCCTTCTCCAACACACTCGCCACCGTCGATATTTCAGGCGCCGACGTGATCGAGGCGCTTGAAAACGGCGTCAGCGATATCGAGAACGGCGCAGGCCGCTTTGCTCAGGTCGCCGGCCTCAAATACGCCTATACCCTTGCCAACCCCGCCGGCCAGCGCGTCAGCGACGTCATGGTGCGTGGTGAGGGCGATGAATGGGTGCCGATCGACGAGGAAGCCACCTATACCATCGTCACCAACAATTACGTCCGCGGCGGCGGCGACGGTTACGGCACCTTTGCCGAAGGCGACAATCCCTATGATTTCGGCCCGCCGCTCGAGCAGGTCGTTGCCGACTACATCGCCAAGCTTGGCGGTGAATATACCCCCTATCTCGATGGCCGCATCACCATCAAGTAAGGCTGCAAAACGAGGAGGGCGCCCCGCGGGGCGCCCTTTTTCAAGCCCGCCGCCGAGCGAGCTGACCCCAGATCAAGAGGATGATCACCGCTCCAACGATCGAGGCGATGAAGCCGGCGCCGTCGCCCGGCCCATACCAGCCGATCTGCTGGCCCAGCCAGGTCGCCAGCACCGAGCCGACGATGCCCAATATGGTGGTTAGGATGAAGCCCGACGGCTTGTTGTCGCCCGGCGTGACCCATTTGGCGATAAGACCGGCGAAAAAGCCGATGATGATGGCCCACAAAATACCCATTTGACGCTCCAAGGTTTACCGGACTCAATAAGTCCGAGGCCCGCCCGGGGGTTGCATGACCCTGGCTTTGCGGGTCCGACATCGCCGCGATCGGCCGAGGAGAAACGCTCATGTGCCGGAACATCAAGCCCCTGTTCAATTTTGAGCCGCCTGCTAGCAAAAACGAAATGCACGATGCAGCCCTGCAATTCGTCCGCAAGATTTCGGGCTTCAACAAGCCGTCCCAGGCCAATGAAAGCGCCTTCTACGACGCAGTCGAGGAGATCGAACGCGCCGTGCGCAAGCTGCTGACGACGCTCGATACCAAGGCCCCGCCGCGCGACCGCGACGCTGTCGCGGCAAAAGCCCGCGAGCGCTCGCGCGAACGCTTCGGCTAAGAAAAAGGCCCGCCGAAGCGGGCCTTGGATCACACTTTATGCTCGTACTTGTCGCGATCGGTCACGGTCGCAATGTCGAGCACCTTCTGGATATTGGTCGCGTGGCGGAAGCTCGGCTCCAGATTGCGCCCTGTCCGCACCGCTTCGACGAAGCGCATGTAATTTGTCGGCACTGGATCCACTGCGACCTCGGTCCACACGCCGGTTTCAATGTCATCGCCAAGACAGGTGAAGAGCTTGGACCAGTCATGCCGGTGCTGCACTTCCACCGATCCATGATCGCCGTAAACGCGCAGGCGCAGCTCGTTGAAATGGCCGGTCGCCCAGCGCGTCGCGTGGATCACGCCCAGCGCGCCGTTTTCCAGCTGCGCCGTCATGGCGAAGCTGTCATTGGCGTCGAGGTCATATTCGCCGATCTTGTTGCCTTCCGCCTTATCGAAGGTTTCCAGCCGGCAGAACACCTTCGAAAAATCGCTCCCCGCGCCATAGGCGGCAAAATCGAGGATATGCACGCCGATATCGCCGAGCACTCCATTGGAGCCGTGCTTCTTGCTCAGGCGCCACAGCCACTGGCTTTCGGTGCGCCAGTCGCCCCAGGCCTTGGACACCAGCCAGCTCTGGAGATAGCTGGCTTCGAAATGCTTGACCTTGCCGATCTGGCCCGACTGCACGATGTCACGCGCCTTCTGCAGCTGCGCCACGTTGCGATAAGTCAGGTTCACCATGTTGACGAGGCCGAGCCGCTCGGCGGTCTCGGTCATCTCCATGGCCTTGGTATGGTCGGTCGCCAGCGGCTTTTCGCAGAACACGTGCTTGCCCGCATTCAGCGCCGCCATGGTGGTGGGATGGTGGATGCTGTCGGGCGTCACATTTGCGATCGCATCGAACTCGCCCCAGGCAAGGGCGGCATCGAGCGAGCCGAAGCCTCGTTGAATCCCATGCGTGCTGTTGAACGCCTCGACGCGCGCCGGATCGACATCGACGCCCCCGACCAGCTCCACGCCTTCGATCTCGGCGAAATTCTTGGCATGCGTATTGGCCATGCCGCCGGTACCCAGTATGAGGATACGCATATTTTATTCCTTGAACTGTCCCTGCGGACCATTCGAACTGAGGCTCGCTCCTGCAGTAGACCTCGTCCTGAGCCTGTCGAAGGATGGGGTCGTGCCACGTCGCTGGCACCACGCCCCTTGGCCTCGCACCGAGCAAGAACCAAGGGGCGGTGCGGGAGAGTATCTTACTTCTTCACTTCGCCTGCGTGATCGGCAGCGCTCAACTTGGCGCCCCGCTCCTCGATCTTTTCGATCGCTTCGCTGACGGGGGTGTTCGGGGCCTTCATCAGATGCGCATGACGCGTGCCGTCATAGGCCCAGTTCACGGCATTGCGCAGCACCTTGCCCACGTTCTCGTCGTGATAGGTGGGGTAGGTTTCGTGGCCGGGACGGAAGTAGAAGATATTGCCGGCGCCGCGCCGATAGGTCAGCCCCGAGCGGAACACTTCGCCGCCCTGGAACCAGGAAACGAACACCGTTTCGAGTGGTTCGGGCACGGTGAAGGGCTCGCCATACATTTCTTCGTATTCGAGTTCGAAATAGGCTGGCAGGCCCTTGGCGATTGGATGCCCCGGGTTAACGACCCAAAGGCGCTCACGTTCGCCCGCTTCACGCCAATGCAGGTTCGCCGGCGCGCCCATCAGACCCTTGAAGACCTTGGAATGGTGTCCCGAATGGAGCACGATCAGGCCCATGCCCTGCCAGACATGTTCCATGACGCGCTTGACCACGGCGTCGTCCACCTTGTCGTGGGCGGCATGGCCCCACCAGAGAAGCACGTCCGTCTCGGCCAGCACCGCATCGGTCAGCCCATGCTCGGGCTCCTGCAGCGTCGTCGTCTTGATTTCGAGATTGCTGTCTTGGCTCAAGAGCTTGGCAATCTGGTTGTGCATGCCATTGGGATAGTTGTCCGCAACGACCTTGTTCTTCTGCTCGTGGACGTTCTCGCCCCAGACGAGGGTACGGATAGCCATGAATAGTCTCCTAGCTTGATGGCGATGCGGGGAGGCGCTCGTCATCCGGTTTTATCCGTGTCATTCCCGCGCAAGCGGTGGACCGACCCTTTGCTCGAGGGAAGATCCCCGCCCCGCGGGAATGAAACTGTGAATCCCAAAGGTGACGATGCTTTGGCCGCCACCCGATTTTGTCAGCGGATCGGTTTGCCCGCCTCGTTGAACCGATGAATGCGGTCTTCCTGCGGCGAAACCCGCACCAGAGAACCGCTTTGATAATTGGTCGTGCCATCGTGACGCACCACCACCGGCTCTTCCTGCCCCATGTCGAGATAGACATAGGAGTCGGCACCGAGGTTTTCGGTGTGAATCACCTTGCCCTCCCAGATGCCGTCGGGCTTGATGTCCATGTGCTCGCCGCGTATGCCCACCGTCGAACAGCTGAAGGCGCTTGCCTTCTCGCCGGCAACGAAGTTCATCTTCGGGCTGCCGATGAAGCCGGCAACGAAAATGCTGTCCGGCCGCTCGTAGAGTTCCATGGGCGTGCCGACCTGTTCGACCAGCCCATCGCGCAGAACGCAGATCCGGTCGGCCAGCGTCATGGCCTCGACCTGGTCATGCGTCACATAGATCATGGTGACGTCGTTCATCTCCTCGTGCAGCTTGGCGATCTCGATACGGGTCGCAACGCGCAGGGCGGCGTCCAGGTTCGACAGGGGTTCGTCAAACAGGAAAACCTTGGGATCCCTTGTGATCGCGCGGCCGATGGCGACGCGCTGGCGCTGCCCGCCCGAAAGCTGCTTGGGCAGACGGTCGAGATATTGCCGGATCTGGAGCATGTCCGCCGCCTTTTCGACGCGCTGGCGGATCGCCTCCTTGGAGTGGCCCTTTTCGAGCTTGAGCCCGAATGCCATGTTTTCATAGACCGTCATATGCGGATAAAGCGCATAGGACTGGAACACCATGGCAATGCCGCGTTTGGATGGGGTCAGCGCATTGACCACCTTGCCGTCGAACAGCATCTCGCCCGAGGTGATGTCTTCGAGACCCGAGATCAGGCGCAAAAGGGTGGATTTGCCGCAGCCCGAAGGCCCGACAAACACCATGAACTCACCCTTCTTGACCTCGAGATCGACGCCTTTGATCACATTGACGACGCCGAAGGATTTCTTGACGTTGCGAAGTTCGATTGCTGCCATTTGAAAACTCCTTCAGACCGCCGGGACAGTCAGGATGAGACGGGAATTGCCACTCGCGAGAACCGGACCTGAGCCCACAAGGACCGGAAACGCAGCGGATTGTGTTTTGCAGGCCATCTTCGGATGATTACGCATCGGTCTAGCCCTTGACCCCGCCGGCGGTCAGCCCGCTGACGATCTTGCGTTGGAAGATGAGAACCAGTGCCACGAGCGGCACGGTGACGATGACCGAGGCAGCCATGATGATGCCCCAGGGGATTTCATATTGCGATCCGCCCGAAAGCAGCGCGATGGCCACCGGCACGGTGCGGGTTTGGTTGGAAACGGTGAAGGTCAGCGCAAACAGGAACTCGTTCCACGCCGCGATAAAGGCGAGCAGCCCCGTCGTCACCAGCGCCGGCCACATCAGCGGCATGAACACCTGAGTGATGATCACCCATGGGGTCGCGCCGTCAACGATCGCGGCCTCCTCGATCTCGACCGGCAGGTCGCGCATGAAGGTCGTCAGCACCCAGACGGTAAAGGGCAGCGTGAAGATCGTATAGGCAAAGATCAGCGCCCAGGGCGTGTTGTAGATGCCGAGGAACCGGATGACCTCGAAGAGCCCTGCCAGCACCGCGATCTGCGGAAACATCGATACGGCGAGGATCGTCATCAGCAACAGTCCCCTGCCCCGGAACCGCACGCGGCTCAGGGCAAACGAGGCGGTCACCGCCAGAAACAGCGCCAGCGCCACAGTGACACTGGCCACGAACACCGAATTGAGCAGATTGCGCGGGAAGGCGCCCTGCGAGAAAACCGACTGGTAATTGGCAAGGCTGAACGAGGTCGGCCAATAGTTGATGCGGAAGAGATCGGTCCCCGCTTTGAAGCTCGTCAGGATCGCATAGTAGAACGGAAACACCGCGATGACGACGATGGCAATGACGAGGGCGTAAAACAGCACGCCCTTGGTGAGTTTCCAAAGATCGAAGCTGCCGGTCATCAGCGGTCTCCCCCATCGAAATTGACCTTGCCCAGCCAGATATAGAGGATGGTGAAGATCGCGATCAAAAGGAACAGCAGCGTCGACTGCGCCGACCCTTCGGCGAAATTGTTGAACTGGAAGAGATTCTCCTGGCTGATCACCGACATCGTCTTGGTCGCGGCCGAATTGGGCGTCAGCACATAGATCAGGTCGAAGATGCGCAGGGCATCGAGCACGCGGAAGATGATCGCCACCATCAGCGCCGGCCGCACCAGCGGCAGCGTGATACGGAAGAATTGCTTGACCGGATGCACCCCGTCGATCTCGGCCGCTTCATAGATATCCTTGGGGATCATCTGCAGCCCCGCCAGGATCAGCAGCGCCATGAACGGCGTCGTTTTCCAGATATCGACCACCAGCACGGCGAGCATCGCGGTGTCGGGCGAAGCCGTCCAGGCCACGGGCGCGTTGAGCAGCCCAAGGCGCATGCCGAGATCGTTGAGAATGCCGAACTGGTCGTTCAGCATCCAGCTCCACATGCGGGCCGAAACGATGGTGGGAATGGCCCAGGGAATGAGAATGGCAGCGCGCACGATGCCGCGGCCCTTGAATTCCGCGTTCAGCACCAGTGCCACGATCATGCCCAGGATCGTTTCCCAGAGCACCGACCAAAAGGCAAACCGCACCGTGTTCCACACCGCGTTCCACCAGGCCGGATCCGCCAGCACGCCGCGATAGATCGTGCGCCCGCTTTCGAGCACGCGGATCTGCAGGTAATTGCCGAAGCCGATCCACTCGGCGCCGTAAAGGTCGTTGAGCGTGGCATCGGTGAAGGAGAAATAGATCGAACGGGCCAGCGGCCACCCGGCCACCACCGCCAGCGCGATCATCATCGGCAGGAGAAACAATCGCGCCGCGCGCACGCGCTGCTGCATCAGTTCCGATTTTTGCCGCGGCTGCGCTGCGGCTGTTGGCGCACCGATCGCTTCGCTTGTCATGCGCTACCCCCCTTCAAAGCAAAAGATGCGGGCCCTTGGGGCCCGCATCGCGATGTGGTGCTTACTGCAGCAGGTCGTCGAGATCGATCTCGAGCACTTCCAGGTTTTCTGCAGCCGAGCCATTGCCCGAAAGCGTGTTATGCACGGCGCTCCAGAACAGCGAGGAAACCTCGTTGTAGTTCTCCTGCGTCGGGGCAGAAGGACGCGGCACCGCATTCTGGAAAATCTCTTCCCACGCGGCCATGAACGGGGAAGCGGCGAGCACTTCTTCGTCCTGGTAGAGCGACTGCACGGTAGGCAGGTTGGCCTGCTCGATGGCGCGGCGCTTCTGCGATTCAGCTGAGCTGAGGAAGAGCGCGAGTTCGATGGCCGCTTCCTGGTTCTGCGAATATTGCGACACGGCAAAGTTCCAGCCGCCGAGCGTTGCCGAAGACTTGGCGCCTTCGCCTTCACCGGCCGGCAGCGGAGCAACGTCGAAATTGCCCTTGACGGCAGCATCGTCGCCATTGCTCAGCGCATAGGCATAGGGCCAGTTGCGCATGAACACGGCATTGCCGAGCTGCCACACGCCGCGCGCTTCTTCTTCGCCATAGGCCAGCACACCCTGCGGAGCGATCGTGCCGACCCAGCTGGCAGCTTCTTCCAGCGCAGCAACGGCCTGCTCATTGTTGATCGAGATCGTGCCATCGGCTTCGATGATCTGGCCGCCGCCAAAGGAATTGACCCATTCCAGGGCGTTGCAGGTCAGGCCTTCATAGGCATTGCCCTGGAACACATAGCCCCAGATCTCGGTATTGCCCTCGGCGCGCTCGGCTTCCATGATTTCCTGCGCGGTCTGGCGCAGCTCGGTCCAGGTTGTGGGAACTTCCTTGCCGTGCTTTTCCAGCAGGTCCTTGCGGTAGTAGAGCGCCGGCGCATCGGTGAAGGCCGGCACGGCCACGAGCTTGTCGCCCACGGTCTGGGACTCGATCACCGATGGGAAGTGCTGGTCCGCCACTTCGGCGAAGGCTTCCTTGAGATCGACGAATTGGTCGGCCAGCTGCGGCGCCCAGATCACGTCGGTCTGGTAGACGTCGATATCGGCATTCCCGGCCGCCAGCCACAAGCGATACTGGCCGAACTGGTCACTGGTGGACGACGGCATCGGCACGATGGTGACGACGTGTCCGGTCTCTTCCTGGAAGATATCGAGCTCGGACTGCAGGAACTGCAGGCCCGTACCAGTATCGCCCGAAACGATCGACAGCTCGGCTGCCTGAGCAGCGCCGGCGACCAGGGTTACGCTCGCCATCATCGCGACGAGCATCTTGTTCAGTGTCATTGGAAATCCTCCCGATGGAACCCATGATCAGGAAGGCATGAAGACGCACCGGAGCGACAAAGCGCCCAGCCCGCAAGGCCTCCCTCAAAACGCTGCATTGGCGATCCATGCCGCCGAATTTCAAAGCGCTTTGGCAGAAAAGGAAACAGAGCGGCGAAAAACTGTCAAGCAGCGCTATTGCCCGATTTTCACCATTTTTGCCGGAACCAAAATTTAGTTGGGCAGTTTCAGGAGGTTAAATCATGAGCTCGTACGTCGAAGCAGCAGAATGCTCAGCTAACCCTGATGTACGCACCTCAAACTTTGCCGTGCTTTGAAGCCCTCTTGCATCGAAAATTGAAATCGCTTTCAATAAGCTTTGGAGGAGTTGGTGCAAGCCACTGGTCGATGGTCCGCACCTGCCCTGTTGGCGAAACGAGACGGCGGCCGGTATAGGCCCCATTCCCTCCATAGAAGGGGTGTTGCAGCCATCCGGGCCACGAGTCGGCATGAAACTGAAAGAACTCGCCGAGCATCTCGGCTTGTCACAAACCACCGTCAGCCGCGCGCTGAACGGCTATCCTGAAGTCAAGGAAGCAACGCGCCTGCGCGTAGCACAGGCGGCGGATGAACTCGGCTATCGCCCCAATGCCAGCGCCCTGCGCCTGGCGACCGGCCGTGCAGGCGCCGTTGGTCTCGTCCTTCGGGGTGCTGACGAGCTTGGTCCGCACATGTCCGAATTTCTGTCGGGCCTGGGGGGTCGCATGGCGACGCAGGATATCGACATCGTGGTGACGACCGTCGCCAGCCAGCAGGAGGAACTGGCCGCCTATCGTCGTCTGGCCGCCAGCCGCCGCGTTGACGCCATGATCCTCCATTCCCCCTCGCTTCATGACGAGCGGGCCGAATTGCTGATGGACCTGCGCATCCCTTTCGTGCTGCATGGCCGCACCAACAGTGCCCGGCCCTTTGCCTGGCTCGATATCGACAATACCGGTGCCGTCGAGCGCGCTACGAGCCACCTGCTCGATCTCGGTCACCGCCGCATCGCCCTGCTTAATGGCGCCAAGGGCCGCACCTTTGCCGAGCATCGCGAGCTTGGCTATATGGCTGCGCTTTCTGCCCGCGGCGTACCTTTTGATCCCGCTCTTATCGGCAATTCCGTCTTCACCGACGAAGTCGCCTTCCGGCTGGCCCAATCCATGCTCGAACTGCGGCCCCGGCCCACCGCATTCCTTGCCGGCTCGATGATGACCGCACTCGGCGTTTTCCGCGCCATTCGCCAGGCTGGCATGACTCTGGGCGTCGATGTCTCCATGATCGCGCACGACGACGTCTTCCCCTATCTCAACGCCGACAACATGTACCCCACTATGTCCACCACCCGCTCCTCTATTCGCCAGGCGGGCTCCCGCATGGCCGAATTATTGATGCAGGTGCTGGGCGGCAAGCCGGCCGCCGATGTGCATGAGCTATGGCCCGTCGAGCTTGTGCTGCGCGAAAGTTCGGGCCCGGCCCCGCTTTTCTGAAACAGCAAAAACCAGAGTTTGACCATCTGGACGAGACTGTCACAATTGGGCAATCTCCACCTGCGGCTGGGAGGACGCAGAGGGTTGGGCAACAGGGTGCGACAGGCTGTGAGACCGCGGTAAAGTGCCCTCATCCGGGCGACTTGGCCGCATCACGCAACCGTCATTGCACTGTCATCTCACCGCTCTACTCCCTCGCCCGGTTCGCGGCGGCTTCCCATTGGGCAGCCCGCGACTGCTCATTCAGGGAGACCACAATGACGTTCAAGTCTGCGCTCACCGCCTCTGTTTCGCTTCTCACCGTGCTCAGCCTCACCGCGCCCTCTTTTGCTCAGGCCGACCTCGACGCGCTTTACGAAGCCGCCAAGGCTGAAGGCCAGCTCACCACCATTGCCCTGCCCCATAATTGGTGCGGCTATGGCGAAGTGATCGCCGGCTTCAAGGCCAAGTATCCGGGTATCACGGTCAATGAACTCAACCCTGATGCCGGCTCGGCCGACGAGCTCGAAGCCGTCCGCGCCAATCAGGGCAATACCGGCCCCCAGGCTCCTGACGTTCTCGATATCGGCCTGGCTTTCGGTCCCCAGGCCAAGGAAGAAGGCCTGCTTCAGCCCTATAAAGTCTCTACTTGGGACGAAATTCCCGACGATGCCAAGGATGCCGAAGGCTATTGGTATGGCGACTACTATGGCGTGATAGCCTTCCTTGTGAACAAGGATCTCGTCTCCACCATGCCGGCCGACTGGTCGGATCTGACCGACAGCGAATACGCCAATGGCGTCGCTCTTGCCGGTGACCCGCGCGCCTCCGCCCAGGCCATCCAGTCCGTTTATGCCGCAGGCCTTGCCCAGACCGGCACCGACGAAGGCGCAGCCCAGGCCGGTCTCGACTTCTTCAAGGCCGTCAACGATGCCGGCAATTTCGTTCCGGTGATCGGCAAGGCCGCTTCCGTCGCCCAGGGCACCACCCCCATTCTTGTTGCCTGGGACTACAATCTGCTCGCCTGGCGCGACAGCTTCGAGGGCAATCCTGAAGCCGAGATCGTCGTCCCCAATAGCGGCGTCGTCGCCGGCGTTTACGTTCAGGCCATCTCGGCCTATGCGCCCCACCCGAACGCGGCCAAGCTGTGGATGGAATATCTCTATTCCGACGAAGGGCAGCTCGGCTGGCTCAAGGGTTATTGCCATCCGATCCGCTTCAACGCCATGTCAGAAGCCGGTCTGATCCCGCAGGACATGCTCGACGCGCTTCCGCCCGCCGAAGCCTATGCCAACGCCGTGTTCCCCACCATCGAACAGCAGAACGCCGCCAAGGAAGTCATCACCGCCGGATGGGATTCCACCGTCGGCGCCAACGTTCAGTAGGTATCGGCACCAACCTCCGCCGCCCTGTGTGGCGGAGGTTACTTCATCTATCCCGCCGACCGTGCCCGGCTTTGCGGGCAATCCATGCGGCGCGCACTGGACCACCGGCACAAGCTTGGTGGTGACGATTGTTGAGCGATCGGGATTCTGACGCGACGATGACCAACGCACTAGCCACCGCCCTAAAACCCAGCCGGCGCCTGTCGCTCGAATGGCTCGGCGTCGCGCCTTTCGTCATCTTCGCGGTGATGTTTCTGATCCTGCCCACGCTCTATCTCATCGGCACCGCCTTTATCGGCCGCGACGGGCAATTGACGCTCGAAAATATCGGCGGCCTCTTCACCGGCCAGATCCTGGCCGCCTACTGGATCTCGATCCGGATCTCCGGGGCTTCAGCCATTCTGGGCGCACTGATCGGCCTCGCCATCGCCCTTGCCATCATCCGCGGCCGTCTGCCTGCCCCGCTGCGCTCCGCCGTCATGACCTTTTCTGGCGTCGCGTCCAATTTTGCAGGCGTGCCGCTCGCCTTTGCCTTCATCTCGACCCTTGGGCGTCTCGGCCTCGTCACCATCATCCTCAAGACCCTCTTCGACATCGATATTTATCGCGCCGGCTTCAATATCCTCTCCTTCTGGGGCCTGACGCTGACCTACCTCTATTTCCAGATCCCGCTCATGGTGCTGCTGATCGCCCCTGCGGTCGACGGGCTCAAGAAAGAGTGGAGCGAAGCCGCCCAGACGCTTGGCGCCTCCACCTGGCAGTTCTGGCGCTATGTCGGCCTGCCGATCATCTGGCCCAGTTTCCTCGGCACGCTGAGCCTGCTCTTTGCCAATGCCTTCGGTGCCATCGCCACGGCCTATGCGCTGACCGGCTCCTCGCTCAACATCGTTCCGATCCTGCTCTATGCCCAGATCCGCGGCGATGCCCTGCAAAATCCCGGCCTCGGCGCCGCCCTCGCCTTGGGCATGATCGCCATCACCGCCTTTGCCAACATCGTCTATCTCGTCATTTCCGCCCGCGCCGAAAGGTGGATGCGATGAAACAGTCCAAGTTCTGGGCCTGGGTGATCTTCGGCCTGGGGGCCGCCTATTTCATCGTCCCGCTCGTCGCCACCTTCGAGTTCTCGCTCAAGATGCGGCGCGGCCATTATAGCTTCGACAGCTATGCCTCGGTATTCTCCGACCCCGCCTTTCAGGCGACCTTCGGCTATTCCACCCTTGTGGGTCTCTTCGCCATTCTCGTGGGCGTGCTGATTGTCGTGCCGGCCGTCTATTTCGTCCGCCTGCGCCTGCCGCATCTGCGACCGCTGATGGAATTCGTCACGCTGCTGCCGCTCATCATCCCGGCCATCGTGCTCGTTTATGGCTATATCCGGCTCTACAATTCCTCCTCGCTGCTGCCCTTCACCGGCTCGGCCCTGGGCACCGATATCCTTCTTGTCTTCGGCTATGTGACCCTGGCCCTGCCCTATATGTATCGCGCCGTCGACACCGGCATGCGCACCATCGATATCAAGACCCTTACCGAGGCGGCCCAGATCATGGGCGCTTCGACCGCAACGATCATCGCGCGCATCATCCTGCCCAATATCCTCGTCGCCGTGCTGTCGGGCGCCTTTCTCACCTTCGCCATCGTCATCGGCGAATTCACCATTGCCAGCCTGCTCAACCGGCCGGCCTTCGGCCCCTACCTGCAAAATGTCGGGGCCAACCGGGCCTACGAGCCTTCGGCACTCGCCATCATTTCCTTCATCATCACCTGGGGCGCCATGGGCATGATCAATGTGCTCGGCCGCTTCGCCCCCCGTACCTCCGCCCGCACAGATTGACCATGACCGAAGACCAATTCCTCCGCGTCGATGCCCTGACCAAGTCCTTCGGCACCAATCAGGTCGTCAAGGGCGTCAGCTTCGGCTTCGGCAAGGGCGAGTTCATCTCGCTTCTGGGTCCCTCCGGCTGCGGCAAGACCACCATCCTGCGCATGATTGCCGGCTTCGAAACGCCTACAACCGGCACCATCCGCGTCGCCGGGGAGGACATCACCCACTTGCGCCCCAATCAGCGCAAGCTCGGCATGGTTTTCCAGGCCTATGCCCTTTTCCCCAATCTCACGGTGGGCGACAATATCGGCTTCGGCCTTAAGGTCGCCGGCATGGGACGCGAAGAGCGCCGCGCCCGCGTCGAGGAAATGCTGCGGCTCATCGGCCTTCCCGGCTTCGAAAAGCGCTACCCTTACGAAATGTCCGGCGGCCAGCAGCAACGCGTCGCCCTGGCTCGCGCCATCGCACCCAAGCCGCGCCTTCTTCTGCTCGACGAACCCCTTTCCGCGCTTGATGCCAAGATCCGCGTTTCCCTGCGCGGGGAAATCCGGGCCATCCAGCAGGATCTGGGCATCACCACCGTCTTCGTCACGCACGATCAGGAAGAGGCCATGTCCATTTCCGATCGCATCGTCGTCATGAATGCGGGCCATATCGAGCAGATGGGCTCGGCCCACGAGATCTACAATCGTCCGCAAACCCGCTTTGTCGCGACCTTCGTGGGTCAGCTCAACACCCTGCCTGCAGCAACCTTCGGCCCTGACCGCGCCATTCGCCCTGAACTCGTTTCGCTCGCTCCGCGCCCGGAAACCGACATGACCCTGACCGGCACCGTTGCAGATGTGGGCTTTTTGGGCTCCGTGCTCCGCCTCCGGGTCGATGTCGAAGGCGCCCCGATCAGCATCGACACGTTCAACGGCCACGCCCCCCCGCCCCAGCGCGGCGACACCGTCACGCTGCACCTCGCCCGCAAGGACGTGCTGGCGCTCGGCGCCTGACCAGAGCCGCCGCTCCGTCACAATTTTACCCTTTGACCCCTGCCGCCCCGCGGCTCATTCTCCCCGCACCGCACCAAAGGGAGTCGCACCATGGAAAGTCCATTCGTTCCCACCGATTGGCTTGCTGCCCGTCTCGGCGACCCCGATCTGGTTGTGGTCGATGCCAGCTGGCACATGCCCAATGCCGCCCGCAACGCCCAGGCCGAATATCTGGCGGGCCACATTCCCGGCGCGGTATTCTTCGACATCGACGGGGTGGCCGACACCAGCTCCGATCTGCCGCACATGCTGCCCAGCACGACCGATTTCGCCCGCATGGTCGGCGCGCTCGGCATCAGCGAAAGTCAGACCATCGTCATCTATGACGAACTGGGTCTTTTCAGCGCCCCGCGCGTCTGGTGGACGTTTAAGACCTTCGGAGCCGAGGACGTCCGGATCCTTGAGGGCGGCGGTCCCAAATGGCGCAGCGAACGCCGCCCGCTCGAAGCTGGTCTCGTGAGCCGTCCCCGCGCCCGTTTCGAGGCGACATACCGGCCCGAAACAATCGTCGATTTCAACGCCGTCAGCGCCCGCAGCAAGGACGAAACAAGCCAGATCCTAGATGCCCGCCCCGCGCCGCGTTTTCATGCCGAAGCGCCAGAGCCCCGAAAGGGCCTCCGCTCCGGCCATATCCCCAATTCGCGCAACGTGCCGGTGAGCCTGCTCACCGAAAACGGCCAACTCAAGTCTGCCGAAACGCTCAAGGCCTTGTTCGCCGAGCGCGGAGTGGACCTCGATCGGCCCATCGTCACCTCCTGTGGCTCGGGCGTCACCGCCTCGACCCTGGCTCTTGCGCTCAAGCAGGCCGGCGCCCGCGATGTCGCGGTATATGACGGCTCCTGGGCTGAATGGGGCGCCCGTCCCGACGCCGAAGTGGAAAGCTGAGGCCCCTTCCACACTCACTTTCGCGCCATCTTACGGGAATGTAACGTGAAGCCGGAGCCGAAGCTGTTAGGTTCCCTCCGATTTCAAATGAAGATATCGGGATTGACCATTGATCCGGCAGATCATCGCCTCCTTCGTCGTGCTCCTGGCCGCAGGCTTTGCCTGGCTATATTTTGCGCCCGGCGCACCGCAGGTTCTGACCGATGCCGGCATCGTTCTTCCCTTTGGCCCTCAGGCTGAGACTCAAGCCGCGGGCAGCGAGCAAGTCAGAGGCAATCAGCCGGGCGGCCCGCGTCCCGGCGGTCCCGGCGCCCGCACCACCAATGTGATCACGACGGGCGTCACCACCGCCCGCATCAACGACGCACTCTCCGCCATCGGTGAAGGCACGCCGGTGCGTTCGGTCACTGTAGCGGCGACCTCCGGCGGCGAACTTGCCGAGGTGCTGGTGCGTCCCGGCGACGTCGTTGATCGCGGCGCCGTCATTGCCCGCTTCGATGGTGAAAGCGAGCAGATTGCCTATGACCGTGCCGTTCTCGCTGTTGAAGATGCGCGCGCCGCTCTCGCCCGCACCCAGGGGCTGGCGAGCACCAATGTCGTGGCCGGAACTGCCCTTACCGCCGCCGAACTTGCCGCCGCCAATGCCGAGCTCGAACTTCGCAATGCCGAGGTCGCCCTCACCCGTCGCACCATCACGAGCCCGATCGATGGCACGATCGGCCTGATCCGCGTCACCCCCGGCAACTATGTTGCGGCCCAAACCACCGTCACCTCGATCGATGACACATCCTCCATCCTGATCGATTTCTGGGTTCCCGAGCGCTATGCCGGCCAGCTCGTGCCGGGCATGCCGGTCTCGGTCGATGCCGTCGCTCTTCCCGGGCGCACCTTTAGCGGCGACATTTCGGCCATCGACACGCGCATAGATCCCGCCAGCCGCACGCTCCAAGTCCAGGCCGAAATTCCTAATCCCGACCGCCTCCTCCGCGCTGGCATGAGCTTCACTGTCTCGGTTGATTTCCCTGGCGAAGAATATCCCGCCGTCAATCCCCTCGCCATTCTCTGGTCGGCAGAAGGGTCCTATGTCTGGAAGTATCTCGACGGCAAGGCCACACGCGTCATGGCCCAGATCGTCCAGCGCAACAGCGACGGCGTTCTCGTTCGCGCCGACCTTGCACCCGGCGACGCCATCATCACCGAAGGCATCCTGCAACTGAGCGAAGGCGCCGCCGTCACCCTGCTTGAGGGCCCCGATGGCGGAACGCCAACTGAAACCGTTGCGAAAAACCCATGACAGGTCCGGGCATGACCCTCGCTCGTCCAGTTCTCCCCTATCCCGATGCGTATGAAAGATCCGCGATCAGCGCGCTATTGCCGAGGCAAGAACAGTTCGGTCCCTCCCCCTGCTCAAGGGGGAGTCTAGGTGGGGGTCTTCCCCGTTACGCCAACACCACTGAGGGGCACCGCCCATGTCCATAGCCAGCAAGAACGAACGTGGCGGCGCCCTCGCCACTCTCTTCGTCAAACGCCCTGTCATGGCTGTGGTGGTCAATGCCTTGATCATGGTGGCAGGCCTTGCCGCCCTCCTCGGCATCGAGGTTCGCGAGCTGCCGCGTGTCGAAAGCCCGGTGCTTTCCGTCTCCACCAGCTTCCCTGGCGCCGCCGCCGAAACGGTTGACCGCGAAGTCACCGCTGCCGTTGAAAGCGCAGTGGCTCGCGTTCAGGGTGTCACCGGCATTTCCTCCAGTTCCTCGGTCGGGCGCAGCCGCGTCACCCTCGAATTTTCCGAAAGCACCAATCTCGACATCGCCACCTCCGATGTGCGCGACGCTCTAAGCCGCATTGACCGGCAATTGCCCGATGACGCGGAAACGCCGACCATTTTCAAAGCCGACAGCGATGCCCAGCCAATCATGCAGCTCGCCGTCACCTCCGACACGCTCTCGATCGCCGAGGTCAGCGATCTTGTCGATGGCACCATCAGCGAGCGTCTTGCAGCGGCCGAAGGCGTTGCCGAGGTCCAGATCTATGGCACGCGCACCTCCTCATTCGAGGTCGATATCGATCCGGTCAAGCTGGCAAGCCGCGGCTTGACCGTTGCCGATATCCGCACCGCGCTCTCCACCGTCGCCTTCGATTCTCCGGCCGGCTCGATCAACGGCCCCAATCAGAACATCTCGGTCAGAGCCATGTCCGAGATTACCGACCCCGCCGATTTCGAAGACATCATCATCAATGGCCGCACCCGGCTCGGCGATGTCGCCAATGTCGTGTTCGACGCTGCCGCCAGCACCTCCGCCATACGCTCCGATGGCAAGCCCGGCATCGGCATCGGCATCGTGCGTCAGGCCCAGTCCAATAGCGTCTCGATCTCTCACGCCATCCAGGATGCGGTCGACAGTCTGAATCAGACATTGCCCGAAGGCGTCGACATTAAGATCTCGAGCGATGAAGCCGTTTTCATCGAAGGTGCGCTGCACGAGGTGCAGCTGGCGCTTCTTGTTGCGCTCGTCGTTGTGGTCGCCATCATCTACCTGTTCCTGCTCGATCTTCGTGCAGTGCTCGTGCCCGCGATCGCCATGCCCATCGCCCTTCTCGGCGCAGTGGCGGGCATGTATATCGCCGGCTTCTCGCTCAATATCATCACGCTTCTGGCTCTGGTGCTCGCCACGGGGCTCGTGGTCGACGACGCCATCGTGGTTCTTGAAAACATCATGCGCCGCAAGCATCTGGGCGCCGGGCCACGCGCCGCTGCCGTGCTCGGCACGCAGGAAGTTTTCTTTGCCGTCATCGCCACCACCCTGACGCTCGCAGCCGTCTTCGTGCCCCTCTCGTTCCTCTCGGGCCATACGGGGCGCCTTTTCCGCGAATTTGGCTTTACCCTCGCCATCGCGGTTCTCCTCTCTTCGGTCGTGGCGCTCAGCATGGGTCCGATGATCGCCTCCCGCCTTCTCAAGGCCGGACACAAGGAACATACCGGCGGCATCTTTAGCGCCTTCGGACGCGCGGTCGGCGGCTTCTACCGGGCAACGCTACGCGTCGCGCTCAGGAATTCCGTGGTCGTCATCCTGATCGCCGCCCTCTTTGCCGGCTCTGCCTATTACGTTTATGGCAGCCTGCGCCAGGAGATCACCCCGCCCGAGGATCGCTCCGCCATCAACCTGCGCATCAGCGCTCCCAACACGGTCAGCCTCGATTTCGTCCGCACCCGCCTCAGCCAGGTCGAAACCATGCTTCAGCCCTATGTTGAAAGCGGTGAAGTGCGCTCCATGTTCGTTCTGTCCGGCTGGGGCAATGGCGGCATGATCGCCATGTCGCTGGCGCCCTGGGGCGAGCGCGAGCGCAGCCAGCAGGTTATCGCGGCCGAGATCAACGCCTTGATGACCCAGGTGCCCGGCGTCCGCGCCTTTGTCAGCCAGGGCAACAGCCTCGGCATTCGTGGTGGCGGCTCGGGGCTGCAATTCGCCATTGCCGGTTCAGACTATGCCGTCCTCGCCGACACCGCCGAAACCATTGCCGATTCCCTCGAAGCCGATGGCCGCTTTGGCCGCGTCACCGTCGATTTCGACACCACCCAGCCGCAACTGACCCTCACGGTCGATCGCGCCCGCGCCGATGCGCTGGGCATCGACATCAACGGCCTTGCCACCACCATGCAGGCCATGATCGACGGCGCCGATGTCGGCAGCATCTTCATCAACGATACCAGCTATTCCATCCGCATGGTTTCGACCGCCCATCCGGTCAACGATCCGCGCGATCTCGAAACCCTTTTCATCCGCGCTGGGGATGGCCGCTACGTGCCCATGTCCACCATCGCTTCCATCGAGGAAGCACCGGTTCCACCCTCGCTTCGCCGCGAGCAGCAGCGCCGCGCCGTTGCGGTTACCGCCACGCTCGAAGGGGGCCTTGCACTTGGCGACGCCTATAACCAGGTCCTCGAGATTGCCGCGCCCATTCTGCCCCAGGGCACCAGCATCGTCCCGCTCGCCGAGGCCAAGACCATCGGCGAAGCAAACAACGCGCTCTTTGCCACCTTCGGCTTCGCGCTCGTCATCATCCTCCTCGTCCTCGCCGCCCAGTTCGAGAGCTTCTGGAGCGCCATCATCGTCATGGCCACCGTGCCCTTCGGTGTCGCCGCCGGGCTTTGGGCCATCCTCGTCACCGGCGGCAGCCTCAACATCTTCTCCCAGATCGGGCTTGTCCTCGTCGTCGGCATCATGGCCAAGAACGGCATTCTGATCGTCGAATTCGCCAATCAGTTGCGCGACCGCGGCTATTCCGTTGCCGAGGCCATCGAGGAGGCCTCCAACATCCGCTTGCGTCCGGTGATGATGACCATGCTCGCCACCATCTTGGGCGGCGTGCCGCTGGTGCTCGCCTCTGGTGCTGGCGCCGAGGCCCGCTCCGCACTCGGCTGGGTCATGGTCGGCGGCCTCGGCTTCGCCGCCATCGCCACGCTTTATCTCACGCCCGTTGCCTATCTGCTGCTCGCCCGCTTCAGCAAACCCAAGGCCGAAGAAGAGGCCCGCCTCGAGCGCGAGCTCGACGACGCCAACGCCCGGCCCGAGCCTGCCGAATAGCGGAACGACCCATCCCCCTCCGCGTTTTCCAGCAGACGCGGAGGTTACTCATGATCGACCACACCGGTGTCGTCGTTTCCGACCTCGCCCGGGCGCGCCGCTTCTACGATGCCATCGCCGCTGCCCTGGGGCTCCAAACCGCTGACAATGGCCCCGAGGCCTTTCTGTTCGGCAAAAGCGCGGTCGAACCCATCCCCTATCTCTGGATCGGCACCACCCGCCCCTCATACTGGGTCGAAGGGTCACGGGCTGGCCTCAACCAGATGCACGTCGCCTTGCAGGCGAGGGACAAGGCCATGGTCGACGCCTTCCACCGGGCCGCTCTTGAAAACGGCGGCACCGACAACGGGCCCCCCGGCCCCCGCCAGGGCGCCGGCGCCTATTACGGCGCCTTCGTCCTCGACCCCGACGGCAACAACATCGAAGCCTGCGCCCGCGGCAAAGCGACCAAATAGGAAATCGCTGCTTGCTTCGAGGGCCGGTGGAGCGCTTTCAAACGAACACCCCATCCCACCACCGTCATTGCCCGGCTTGTCCGGGCAATCCATCTCCGACGTCGGAAGGCCTCTGAGGGAAAAATCAAAGCAAAAAGGCCGCCAGGTTTCCCCAGCGGCCCCTTTTCCGTCAGTGCAAAACCATCAGGCCGAGCGGTTCTTGTTGTAAAGATCGAAGAACACGGCGGCCAGCAGCACCACGCCCTTGATCATCTGCTGCCAGTCGATGTTGACGCCCATGATCGACATGCCATTGTTCATCACGCCCATGATGAACGCGCCGATCACGGCTCCGGCCACCTGCCCCACGCCACCGAGCGCCGAGGCGCCGCCGATGAACACGGCCGCGATCACGTCGAGCTCAAGCCCCTGTCCGGCTTTCGGCGTCGCCGAATTGAGGCGCGCCGCATAGATCATGCCGGCAAGCGCTGCCAGCGCACCCATGATGGCGAAGATGTAGAACGTCGTCCGTTCGGTCTTGATGCCCGAAAGCGAAGCTGCCTTGAGGTTGCCGCCGAGCGCATAGATACGCCGGCCAAACGTCATCTTCTTGGTCAGGAACACGAAGCCGGCGATCAGGATGCCCATGACTACGAGCACATTGGGCAGGCCGCGATAGGAAGCCAGCATATAGGCAAAGAACATCACGAGCGCCGCAATGACGACGTTCTTGACCACAAACAGGCTGAACGGCTCGACATCGTAGCCGCGCAACTTGCGGCGGGCGCGGCCGCGAATGGCGGAAAACACCATGCCGACGACAGCGAGAATGGCGATCACCATGGTTGTCGAGTGCAACACCACGTTCTGCCCGTTCTCGGCCAGCCACGGCATGGTGATTGGGCCGACGAAATCAGGGATGAAACCGGCAGAAAGCAGCTGGAATTCGGCCGGGAACGGCCCGACCGACTTGCCGGCCAGGACAGCAAGCGACAGGCCCTTGAAGATCAGCATTCCGGCCAGCGTCACGATAAAGGCGGGGACGCGGTGATAAGCAATGATATAGCCCTGCGCCGCGCCGATCGCCGCCCCTGCCGCAAGGCAGATTGCGCCTGCCACAAGCGGATGGGCAAGGAAAGCGAGTTCGGGCGGAAACCGCCACCCCACCATGAGCATGGCGGCAAGAGCGCCGATAAAGCCCGAAACCGAACCGACCGAAAGGTCGATATGGCCGGCCACGATCACCAGCAGCATGCCCAGCGCCATCACGATGATATAGCTGTTCTGCAGGATGATATTGGTCAGGTTCACCGGCTTGAAGAGCACGCCATTGGTGAAATACTGGAAAAACAGCATGATCAGGATCAGTGCGAGCAGCAGGCCATAATCGCGCATATTGGCCTGAAGAGCTCCCAGAAAGCTCAGTTCGCTGGGTTTCGCCTTGGCGGCTGCGGTGCCGCCGGGTGCGGTTTGAACGGTCATGATGCCTTTCCTTCTGCGCGCACGATAGCGCGCATGATCTTTTCCTGGCTCGCCTCGCTGGTGGGCATCTCGCCCACGATGCGGCCTTCGTTCATTACGTAAAGTCGGTCGGTGATGCCGAGCAGTTCCGGCATTTCCGAAGAGATCACCAGGATCGCCTTACCCTGGGCGGCGAGCTGGTTGATGATGGTGTAGATTTCATATTTCGCGCCCACATCGATCCCGCGGGTCGGCTCGTCGAGGATCAACACGTCCGGATTGGCATAGAGCCACTTGGACAGAACGACCTTTTGCTGGTTGCCGCCCGAAAGGTTGCCCACGGTCTGGTAGACGCTCGAAGAGCGGATATTGGTCTTCTTTCGATAGTCGTTTGCGACATCGAGCTCGGTCAAATCGTCGATCACGCCCCAGCGGGAAATGCCTGGCAGGTTGGCGATGGTGACATTGTGCTTGATGTGGTCGATCAGATTGAGCCCGAAGGTCTTGCGGTCTTCGGTGCCATAGGCGATGCCGTTGCGGATCGCCCGCTCGACGGTTGAAACATCGATGCGCTGGCCGTCCTTGATCACTTCGCCGGTAATCTTCTGGCCATAGGAGCGGCCGAAAAGGCTCATGGCAAATTCGGTGCGACCCGAACCCATCAGGCCCGCAATACCGACGACCTCGCCCTTGCGCAAGGTGATGTTGACGTCCTTGGTCACCTGCCGCTCGCGATGCTGCGGGTGATAGACCGACCAGTTCTTCACCTCGATGATCACGTCGCCGATTTTCGGCTCGCGCGTGGGATAGCGGTCATCGAGCGAGCGGCCCACCATCGAGGTGATGATCCGGTCTTCGGTGATCTGGTCGGTGTCCATCGTTTCAATGGTGCGCCCGTCCCGGATCACGGTCACGCGGTCGGCAATGCGCGAGATCTCGTTGAGCTTGTGGCTGATGATGATCGAGGTGATGCCCTGCTTTTTGAATTCGAGCAGCAGGTCGAGCAGCGCCTGGCTGTCTTTTTCAGAAAGCGAGGCGGTCGGCTCGTCAAGGATCAGCAGTTGCACCTGCTTGGACAGCGCCTTGGCGATTTCCACCAGCTGCTGCTTGCCCACACCGATATTGGTCACGAGCGTGTCGGGATCTTCGCTCAGCCCCACCATGGAGAGCAGTTTGCGGGCACCATCGCGGGTTTCGTCCCAATCGATCACCCCGCCCTTGGCCTGTTCGTTGCCAAGAAAGATGTTTTCCGCGATCGACAGAAGCGGCACCAGCGCCAGCTCCTGATGAATAATGACGATGCCCTTGTGTTCGCTGTCGCGAATGGAGCGGAAATGCTGCTCCTCGCCCTTGTAGACGATCTGGCCCTCATAGGAACCGTGCGGATAAACCCCGCTCAGCACCTTCATCAGGGTCGATTTGCCGGCGCCGTTCTCGCCGCAAATGGCATGGATTTCGCCCTCGACGACGTCCAGATTGACGTCGGAGAGCGCCTTCACGCCGGGAAATGTCTTGGTGATGCTGCGCATCTCCAGAATGGTCTTGGACATACTGGGCCCTGCATTTGAAGTGCGGGCACTCTATTGCCCTCACACTCTCGATTGTGACCCCGGCGAAGCCCGGGGCCCATCTTGAGATCTCGGGATGGGCCCGGCCTTCGCCGGGGTGACATCCAGTGGTTGGCGAATTCCGCGCTAGGCGAATACCTTCATCGAACCTGATCACCCAAAATTCTGAAAGGGCCCCGCGTTTCCGCGGAGCCCCGATCGCGTTCAGCCCAAAGGCTTACTGGAGTTCTTCCGCGCTGATGTAGCCCGAGTCGACGACCAGTTCCTGGTAGTTGGTCAGGTCGACCGAGTACGGGGTGAGGAGCACAGACGGCACGACCTTGACGCCATTGTCATAGGTCTCGGTGTCGAGACCTTCCGGCGTGCCGCCCGAAACCACGGTGTCGACGAGGTCGGCAGTGACGCGTGCCAGTTCACGGGTGTCCTTGTAGACGGTCGAATACTGTTCGCCCGAAATGATCGCCTTCACCGACGGAGCTTCTGCGTCCTGACCGGTGATCACAGGCCATTCGAGATCGCCCGAGCCATAGCCCACGCCACGGAGCGAGGAGATGATGCCGCGCGAGAGACCATCATAAGGAGCCAGCACGCCATCGACACGGCTGCCGTCCGAGTAGTTGGCCGACAGGATATTGTCCATGCGTGCCTGGGCTACGGCACCGTCCCAACGCAGCGTACCAACGGTTTCCATGCCCTGCTGACCGGACTTGATGACGATGTCGCCAGCGTCGATCATCGGCTGCAGCACGCTCATTGCGCCGTCATAGAAGAAGAAGGCGTTGTTGTCGTCCGGCGAGCCGCCAAAGAGCTCGACATTCCATGGCTTGGTGTCGGCAAAGCGCTCTTCGAGCCCCTGGACCAGCGAATTGGCCTGCAGCACGCCGACCTGGAAGTTGTCGAAGGTGGTATAGTAGTCGACATTGCCCGATTCACGGATCAGACGGTCATAGGCGATGACCTTGATGTCCTGGTCGGCGGCCTGCTGCAGCACGGCGCTTAGCGTGGTGCCATCGATCGAGGCGATCACGAGGGCCTTGACGCCCTTGGTCACCATATTTTCGATCTGTGCGAGCTGGTTCGGGATGTCGTCTTCTGCATATTGCAGGTCGACGGTGTAGCCCTTTTCTTCCAGGGCGGCCTTGAGCTCGTTGCCGTCCGAGATCCAGCGGAGCGAAGACTGCGTAGGCATGGCGATGCCGATCTGGCCCTTGTCCTGGGCGAACACGCTGGTGGCCGCGGAAGCCATCAGGGCACCGACGGCAACCAGCGTCGCAATTGATTTCAGAACCTTCACGTCTCGACTCCCTAAGTTTTTTCGAGGTGATTGATATGTTCGTCGTTACCCTGGGCGGCCAGGCCACTCGTCCCTCGCGCACCGGCGGAGCCGTCCACCAGACGCACTGCGCCTGCCTGCCGGCCTTGCGCCTGCAAGCTGCACTGGAACTGCGTGAAGTCCTCCTGCGTAGCGGCTTGATCGCCGCCCGTTGACCCTCCCCGGATAACCCGCCGAAATTAGGATAATCAGATATGAGTGTAAAGCATGGCTGTGTGGATCACGCATATTTTTTCGATTGTCGAAGATAAGGTAATAGGCGTACAAACCCCAATTTCCCGCACTTATGACCGAGGCGTCGATCAAGGCTCCCGGCCGGACGGGGAGTAATCTTGCGCCATCAAGGCACCAAAAAACGGTCCGGCGGCGCCAAAGGTATCTGATACCTTGGAGGAGACGTGACTGGTCTTGCGGGAGAAGGGCGCAGCGATAGTGGCAGCGCCGCGAGCGCTGTCGCCGACGACCTGGCGAAACTGATTCTGGGCGAGCTGGTGCCCGGCCAGACCCTTCCCAGCGAAGCTGAACTGGCCGAACGCTATGCGGTCAGCCGCCTCACCATCCGTGAAGCGGTGAAGCTCCTGGCCGGCCGCGGCCTGCTCGAACTCTCGCGCGGCCGCAAGGCGGTGGTGCGCGAGCCGGACGGATCCGCTTTCACCGATTTCCTGACCTCCATCATCCGCACAGACCCCAAGGGCCTGTTCGATCTCGTGGAGGTCCGCCTCTCGCTCGAAGTTCAGTCTGCCACCCTTGCTGCCAAGCGTGCCAACCGCGCCGGCATCGTTGCGATCGAAAACGCGCTCCACGGCATGCTCGACTGCACCCCCGCCGGTGCCGACTTCGCCGACGAAGCCGCCGAAGCGCGCTTCCACCAATTCGATTTCGGCTTTCACGAAGCTGTTGCCCTTGCCAGCGGCAATCGCGTTCTTGGCTATCTGTTCGAGGCCATGGCCTCGCCGATGCGGGATAGTCTCTTCATCAGCCAGCGCGGTCACGCCTTCCGCGGCAACACGCCTAGGGACACCATCATCGCGCACCAGCGCATCCTCGATTGCATTCGCGACGGCAATGGACGCGCCGCGGCCGATGCCATGCGAATGCATCTGCGCGATACCGAGCGCGATATCCGCATGGCTGTCAGCAAAATGTCGTTTGGAGCCGCCAAAGGCTAACCAGATGCTAGCACTTCAGCATCTGTTCAAGCGTTTCGAACGCCGATAAGCTGCAAATGGGAAGCTGAAGACTGTGGCCATGGAACGAGCGACGCCGCCGAATGTCGATCAAAGCCGCAATATATCACCTGACGCATTATCAGTATGACCGCCCCGTCATTCTGGCTCCGCAAATCATTCGGCTCCAGCCCGCTCCGCACTCCAAGACAAAAGTCATCAGCCACTCGCTCCGGGTCACGCCACAACTGCATTTTGTCAATACGCAGCAGGACCCTTACGGCAACTTCTTGACTCGCTTCGTCTTTCCCGAGCCCGTAACCGAGCTCAAGATCGAAGTTGACCTGGTTGCCGACATGACCGTTTACAACCCCTTCGACTTCTTTGTCGAGGAGAGCGCCGAAACCTGGCCATTCCAATATCCCGATGAAATCGTCGCCGATCTTGCGGTCTATCGCCAGCCAGAAGCGCTCGGACCTGTCCTCAAGACTTTCCTTTCAGGCGTTGACCAGCGACCCCGCAACACCGTCAACTTCGTAACCAAGCTGAATACGCTGGTTCAACAAAGGATAGACTACATCGTCCGCATGGAGCCCGGTGTCTATTCGCCCGAAGAAACCCTCACCCACGGCAAGGGCTCCTGCCGCGATTCCAGCTGGCTCCTTGTTAACGCCTTGCGCCACCTCGGTTTTGCCGCCCGCTTCGTGTCCGGCTACCTGATCCAGCTCAAGCCCGACCTCGTCTCCCTCGACGGCCCAACCGGCACCAGCCACGACTTCACCGACCTTCACGCCTGGTGCGAAGTTTATCTCCCCGGCGCCGGCTGGATCGGGCTCGACCCAACCTCCGGATTGCTCACCGGAGAGAGCCACATTCCCCTCGCTGCCACCCCGCATTACCGCAATGCGGCCCCGATTTCCGGCACTGCTACTTTCGCCGAAGTCGACTTCGCCTTCGACATGAAGGTGACAAGGGTGGCCGAACATCCACGCATCACCAAGCCCTTCTCAGACGAAAGCTGGAGCCGGCTCAACGACTTAGGCCGTAAGGTAGATTCTAAGCTGAAGGCTGAGGACGTTCGTCTGACCATGGGTGGCGAGCCCACGTTCGTCTCCATCGACGACTTCGAAGCCGACGAATGGAACGCCGGAGCCGTCGGCCCCACCAAGCGCCGCCTCGCCGACGACCTGATCCGGCGCCTGAGAAGCCGCTTCGCACCCAAGGGCATGCTGCACCACGGACAGGGCAAGTGGTACCCCGGAGAAAGCCTGCCCCGCTGGACGTTTTCACTCTTCTGGCGGGTAGATGGCCGTCCGGTCTGGAGCGACGAGCGCCTCATCGCACGCGAAGGCACCCACTACGACGTCTCCCCCGCCGATGCCGAGGCACTGACACGCGCCATCGCCCAAAACATTGGCGTAACAGCGGACACCGTCGCCGCAGCTTATGAGGATCCTGCCGAATGGCTGCTCCGCGAGGCCAGCCTTCCGGACAATGTGGATCCCGAAAATTCAAGGCTCGCCGATGCCGAAGAGCGCGCCCGCATGGCAAAGGTGTTCGAACGCGGCCTGACCAACCCCACCGGTTTCGTGCTGCCTATCCAGCGCTGGAACGCCAGAGCCGCGGATCGCCGCTGGATCACCGAGCACTGGCGCACTCGGCGGGGCAAGCTTTATCTTGTGCCCGGCGACAGCGCTGCCGGCTATCGCCTGCCACTCGGCAGCCTGCGCTATCTGCCCCCGACCGCTTACCCGCATGTGATCCCCGACGACCCTGCGGTGCCTCGCGCAACGCTGCCCGAACCCGCGGCCCTTCTGGCTGGCGCGCGCGCCCAGCCCACAACCGCCTTCACGTCCGCACCAGGTGGCCAGATCATCAACGAGCAGGTCGCTGACGAAATCGACGCTACAGTCCGCACCGCCCTGACCGTCGAGGTGCGCGAAGGCAGGCTTTGCGTGTTCCTGCCGCCGGTCTCGACACTGGAAGACTATCTCGAGCTGATTGCGGCCACCGAAGCTGCAGCCGGCCAGATCGGCAAGCCCGTTCACATAGAAGGCTACCCACCCCCGCACGATCCCCGCCTCAACGTCATCCGCGTTGCGCCGGACCCGGGCGTCATCGAGGTAAATATCCATCCCGCTTCGAGCTGGGACGATTGCGTTGCCACCACAACGGCAGTCTATGAAGAAGCCCGCCAGAGCCGCCTCGGCGCGGACAAGTTCATGATCGATGGCAAGCATGTCGGCACCGGCGGCGGCAATCACGTCGTTGTCGGTGGCGCCACACCCGATGACAGCCCTTTCCTGCGCCGTCCGGATCTATTGCGCTCGCTGATTCTTCATTGGCAGCGCCATCCATCGATGAGCTACCTCTTTTCCGGCCTCTTCATCGGCCCCACGAGCCAGGCCCCGCGGCTCGACGAGGCGCGCCACGACAGCCTTTACGAGCTTGAGATCGCCATGGCGCAGGTGCCGAACCCGGACGGGGGACCACCACCCCTGCCCTGGCTCGTCGATCGTCTGTTCCGGAATCTGTTGACCGATGTCACCGGCAACACACACCGTTCGGAAATCTGCATCGACAAGCTCTTTTCCCCCGATGGGCCCACCGGCCGCCTCGGTCTTGTCGAGTTCCGCGGCTTCGAAATGCCGCCCAATGCACGCATGAGCCTCGCCCAGCAATTGCTGATCCGCGCGCTTGTTGCCCACTACTGGGATAAGCCGCTTAACGGCGACCTTGTCCGCTGGGGCACGACGCTGCACGACCGGTTCATGTTGCCCCATTACGTCTGGCAGGATTTCCTGCAGATGCTGGAAAACCTGCGCCAGAGTGGCTTCGCGTTCGATCCTGGCTGGTTCCAGGCACAACTCGAATTCCGTTTTCCGTTTTGCGGCGAAGTGGAGGTCGACGGGGTCAAGCTCGAACTCCGCCAGGCTCTGGAGCCATGGCACGTTATGGGCGAACAGGGCGCCATCGGTGGCACGGTGCGTTATGTCGACAGCTCCGTCGAACGCCTGCAGGTCAAGCTGACCGCCGCCAATCCGTCCCGCTACGCTGTCCTTTGCAATCAGCGCCCCGTGCCGCTTACAGCAACGTCTGTTGCAGGAACTTCCGTCGCCGGCGTCCGCTTCAAGGCCTGGCAGCCTGCCTCGGGCATGCATCCGGTCATGCCGGTACACGCGCCACTTGTTTTCGATATCTACGACACATGGACAGCAAGGCCGGTGGGCGGCTGCACCTACCATGTCGCCCATCCAGGCGGGCGGAACTACGAAACCTTTCCGGTCAATGGCAATGAAGCCGAGGCGCGGCGCCTCGCCCGTTTCGTGCCGCATAACCATACCCCGGGTGGTTATGAGCTACGCCCCGAAAAGCCGTCGGACGAATTCCCGCTGACGCTTGACCTCCGCCGGCCGCCGCGCTTCACGTGAACTCATGACGAAGCGGAATCATGAAAGCCGCAGCCTGCCGCTAGATGGTGCGAGCATCATCTCGGAATATCGGCTGCTCGATGGCGTGCCAGACGAGATGATCGATCCCGCCGGAGCCCTGCGCCCCGGCTGGGACAGGCTGATGTCCGCCTTTGACGACTTGGGGTCGAGCGAACTTGCCGCCCGATTCGAGCGGGCAGATCAATACTTGCGCGATGCCGGGGTCTTCTACCGCAAATATGACGGTGCCGAAGGCAAGGAGCGCGCCTGGCCTCTCGCTCACATCCCTCTGCTGATCGCGGAAGACGAGTGGAACAGCATTTCGAGCGGCCTCAAGCAGCGTGCCGAGCTTCTCGAAATGATCGTGACCGATATCTACGGTGACAATCGTCTGGTGCAGGAAGGCCTCCTCCCTCCCGAGCTTGTGGCCCAGAACAACGAATTCTTGCGTCCACTGGTGGGAGTGCAGCCGGCTGGCGGCCATTTCCTTCACTTCTGCGCCTTCGAACTCGGGCGCGGCCCGGATGGGGCGTGGTGGGTGCTGGGTGATCGCGCCCAGGCGCCTTCGGGCGCCGGCTTCGCGCTCGAAAACCGCGTCGCCACCACGCGTGCCCTGTCCGACATCTATGCCGACATGAACATCCAGCGGCTCGCCGGCTTTTTCCGCGATTTCCGCGATCACCTGTTTGCTCACGCCAGGCGCGACGGGGGCCGAGTCGGCATTCTTACTCCTGGCCAGCTCAACGAGACCTATTTCGAGCATGCCTATATCGCCCGGTATCTTGGCCTGATGCTGCTTGAAGGCGAGGATCTGGTGGTCGAAGATGGCCAGGTCATGGTGCGCACGGTGGCCGGGCTCAAGCCAGTCAGCGTGCTCTGGCGGCGCATGGATGCAAGTTTCGTCGATCCGCTGGAATTGCGCTACGACAGCCGCATCGGCACGCCCGGCATGGTCGAGGCCGTGCGCTCGGGGTCGATCGCGATGATCAATGCTCTGGGTACCGGCATTCTCGAAACGCGCGCGCTTGCCGCCTTCCTGCCGCGGATCTGCAAGCACCTTCTCGGAACCGGCCTCGACCTGCCCGAGATCGCCACCTGGTGGTGCGGCCAGTCGGCCGAGCGCGATTATGTGCTCGACAATTTCGATACACTCATGATCGGTCCGGCTTTTGCCACCACCCTGCCCTTCGATGATCTGCGCGGCACGGTGCTGGGCGCCAGCATGACTCCGGCACAGAAAGCGCAGCTCAAGGCGCGGATCGAAAGCCATGGCAAGGACTATGTCGGTCAGGAGCCGGTGCGCCTGTCGACTGCTCCCGTCTATGTCGCTGGCCAGCTCGAACCCCGGCCCATCACCCTGCGCGTCTTTGCCTCGCGAACCGAAAACGGCTGGACCCTCATGCCCGGCGGCTTTGCCAGGGTCGGCTCCACGCCGGATACGACCGCGCTCGCCATGCAGCGCGGCGGACAGGCCGCCGATGTCTGGGTAGTTTCCTCGGCACCTGTCGAGCAGGTTTCCCTATTGCCTCAGGAAGGGGAGAGGCTGATCCGCAATGCTCCCGGCAGCTTGCCGAGCCGGGCAGCCGACAACCTCCTTTGGCTTGGCCGCTATGCTGAGCGCTGCGAAGCGACCTTGCGCATTCTGCGCGCTTACAATGCTCGCCTTGCCGAACTCTCCAAGCCCGATCTGCCGATCCTCACCCGCTGTTCCGAGTTTCTCGAAACCATCGATATCGATGCCACCGAGCCCATGCCGCAAGGTCTCTTGCGCTCGATCGACAGCGCCGTTCACAGTGCCAGCCAGATCCGCGACCGCTTCTCCCCGGATGGGTGGCTGGCGCTCAACGACATGCAGAAGACGGCTCAGCGCTTTGCCAGCCGCATTCGCATTGGTGACGATTCCACGCGCGCCATGACGGTGCTCCTGCGAAAGCTTGCCGGCTTCTCTGGCCTCGTGCACGAAAACATGTATCGGTTCGCCGGCTGGCGCTTTCTGGAGATGGGCCGCCGTATCGAGCGCGCCCTGCAGATCGCCCGCATCACTGGCTGGCTCACGCACGAGGATGCCCCGGATGGCTCTCTCGAAATGCTGCTCGAGATCGGCGACAGCGTCATGTCGCACCGACGCCGCTATTCGGTAACCGCAGGCACGCAGAGCGCGGTGGATCTGCTGATCCTAGATCCGCTCAATCCGCGATCGGCGCTTTTCCAGCTCTCTGAGTTGCGCACGCAGCTCGAAGCCCTGCCAGGTGGCGTGAGGGACGGTCAGCTATCCGCCGTTGCCAAGGCCGCGCTGCAACTTCAGACGCGCCTCAAGATCGCTGAACCCGAAGAGGTGACGCCGGATGTCCTTGATGATATCGCAGCCGAGACCGGGCTTCTCGCCAGCCTGATCGCAGCCCATTACTTCACCTGAGCGCTTCATGCTGTACGATATTCGCCTCACGCTCAGCTATGACTACGACGCGCCCGTGCATGGGGGCCGCCACCACATCAGGGTTGCCCCCTGCACTATTCCGGGGGTGCAAAGGGTGGTCGCCTCATCGCTATCCTTTTCTCCCGCACCGCACCGTGAGACTAGCTTTATCGATTTCTTCGGCAATGCGGTCAGCGACATCACTTTCGTGGAGCCGCATGCCAAGCTCGAAGTGCGCCTCGCGGCGCGGGTAGTGGTGGAAGAGACGGAGCGATCGGAGGCGCGCTCGGCCACACGGGAGCAGCTCGCCCTCGAAATAACGCGCTACTGGTCGGTCGAACCGGACAGCCCCCAGCATTTTCTTGCCGCCTCGCCACGCGTTCAGATCGTGCCGGAGATCACCGCTTATGGTGCAGATGCGACCAAAAGTTCCCTCTCGGTTTACGCGGCGGCCCTCGACCTCTGCCGCGCTATCCACCGCGATTTTGAATACGATCCGAGCGCTACCGATGTTGAAACCAAGCCTGCGGAGGCCTTCGCGCTGAGGCGGGGCGTATGCCAGGATTTTGCCCATGTGATGATCGCCGGGCTACGGGGTCTCGGCATTCCCGCGGGCTATGTCTCGGGATTTTTACGGACTCTGCCGCCAGCAGGTCAGCCGCGGCTCGAGGGTGCAGATGCCATGCATGCATGGGTGCGCGCCTGGTGCGGGGCACATTTGGGCTGGGTCGAGTTCGATCCCACCAATGCCATGGTCGCGGGGCCGGACCACATCGCCATCGGCCACGGACGCGACTATGCCGACATATCTCCGATCGTCGGCGTTCTGCGTACCTATGGTTCCCACGAAACCCGCCAATCGGTCGATGTGATCACCGTAGAGTGAGCCCCTAGCGCCCCTGGAACCAAATCCGGGGCACCTCCGTTCTCATGGCACTGCCCCTCGGGGCATTGACCATAGCCCTTTCAAGGGCGCTGGAGGCAAAAATGACTCAGGCTGAAATCAGGGCATTCGAGAACGCTGGCCGCACCACTGCAGTCTGGTCAGGCGAATCCTATGACGGCACGACCCATTATGCAGATGTGGCCAAGGCACTGATCCCCGCTTCCTTGATCCTTGCGATCGCGACGGGCCTGCTCATTGCACTGCTGTGACATGACCAATTGAAAGCGCGCGGCCAGGGTCGAAAGGTCGCGTAGCTGGGGTCTTAGGAGGGTTACATGACGCTTGGTACAATTCTTATCATCATTCTCATCCTGCTGCTGATCGGTGCATTGCCGAGCTGGGGTTATTCCCGCGGCTTCGGTTATGGCCCCTCCGGCATCCTGGGTGTGGTTCTGGTTATCGTGCTGATCCTTGTCCTTATGGGACGGATTTAGCCCGATCCGAGAAAGGCACACCGCGTCCCTGCGAAAGTGCCTGTCGCGAACCGACGGACGCCCCCCTTTCGGTTCGCCCTTTCGCCCCAATGCAGCTTGCTGCATTGGGGCTTTTGTTGATCGGGGCAAGGGAACTCAGCGGATCGTCGGGCGTTTTTGTCCTCAGCAAACCGGAGTATCACAATGGCGTCTACGACCGACATGGCACCCTCACGCTCGCGTAAATCCAGCACAAATCCTGGTCCAGAGGCCGAACTCGGCGCCAAAACGCGCGAGCAGGAGCTCGAGGCGCAGGTCGCCTTGCTTCAGGAAGACATCAAGGCCATCGGCGAAACCTTGCGCAAGCTGACTGGCGAAAAGGCTCATGAGGTGCGCGACATCGCCGAGGCTGAAGTTCGCCAACTCAAGCGCCGTGGCCAGCACATGATCGAAGAAGCGCAGGACCAGGCTGGTGAATATGAGCAGCAGCTCAAGGATACCATCCGCGAAAAGCCGCTGACCTCTGTCGCCACCGCACTTGGGGTCGGGTTCGTCCTCGCATTGTTGACGCGCTGATGCTCGGTCTGCTCATGCCGCTTGCCGGCTTGTTGGGCCTAGAGCTTGACGACCTGGGCAAGCGGGCCCGCGGATTGATCGCCGCCTATGTGATCATCGGCTTGTTCAGTGCGATCGGCATCGGTTTTTTGATCGCTGCTGGTTTCATCGCGCTCAGCAATGCCGTTGGCGCTCTGACGGCTGCAATGATCATGGCCGCTGCCTTTCTGGCAGTGGCACTGCTGGTTTACCTCGCCATGTCGATCGGCGAGAATGCGCGTCGTCGCCGCCTCGCCGAACGTAAGAAGTCGAGCGATGCCGGAGCTTTTCTCACCACCGCAGCCCTTACAGCGCTGCCGGTGCTGGCCAAAACCCCGACGCTTGTCAAACTTGGCATACCCGCTGCCGCCCTTGCAGCCCTTGCCTTGATGCGCGACCGGAGCCGCCCCGACGCCTAGATCTCTGCCGTCGGCGCGTCCAAGGTGGCTGGAACAATCACCTTTAGCGCCCGCGGCAGGATCTTCACCTCGACTTCCCGATCGAGCTTGATCAACTCTCCGTCGATCACGGCGTGAGAGTCGTGCTTGCGTTTGGGAAAGTGAAAGACAATGCGGTCGGTTTCGAGTTCGCTCACGCGAGGATTGGCCCGCCACTGGCCGGTCAGCACATCCACCACCAGGCTCAACAGTTCACCCGTCGTCACCGTATCGGCGAAATAGACGCCGAGCCTGCCCCCGTCGAGCGTCTCCGGTACCGGCACGGGCGTGTCGTCCAGCCGATTGTTCGATACGGCGATACCGGACACGACCAGCTGCTTCCGTTCGCCCGCCCCGTCATGAGTCACTTCGAACCGCGGTGGGTTCACGGCAGCAGCCGCAATCGCCCTCAAGCTTGCCAGCATCTTGCCCACACGGCTGCGATAAACCATGCCGTCGCGGATGCGCACGAGCCGCGGGTGGATCCCGACTCCGAACTGATGAACAAACGGCCTGCCATTGGCCATGGCCAGGTCCACTTGGCCAATTTCGCCCTCGGCAACGGCACGCAAGGCTTGGTGGATATCGAGCGGCACGCCCAAAGCCCGCGCGAAGAGATTCATGGTGCCAGCGGGAAGTATCCCGAGAACCTTGCCTGCCTCATACGCGATGCCTGCAGCTGAGGAGATCGTGCCGTCGCCACCAGCTGCAATGACAGCATCGTTGTCGGCGCTGTGCGCCGCATCCTTGATCGCAGCGAGAACGTCGCTGCCTCCCACGATCTGGCAGGTCAGTTCATGACCCTGGCTGGCGAAAACGTCCTCTGCTTCCCTGCAAAATGCCGCAAGATCCATCGTGCGCAGCGTCCCACTGTCACGGTTCAAAATCGCGGCGATGCGCATGGATCTACTCCAAAGCCGACCTTACCGTAGTCGGAGGACTTTTCGTGAGTTCAGGCAAGGCTACAACGACACTGACACCACCATCCGTTCCCCGCGAATAGAGGGGGGTTCCGCCGAACTGGCTGGAGAGCTGGCGGATGATGACGGTGCCGAGCCCCTCCCCTTGCACCTCGGACAATCCGACACCATCATCGCTCACCCTCAGGGTCGGTACGCCAGCCTCGTCGCGAAACAACTCCACCTGCACCCGCCCCGGGCGTCCTTCGGGATAGCCGTGCTTGAGCGCGTTGGTGACAAATTCTGCAACGAGGATACCCAAGGTGGTAGCGTCGCGCGCACTGACTTCGATGCTTTCGATTCGGCCTTCGATCTCGATGCGACCGGCTTCTGCCTGTGTCGTCGAGATATCTTCGAGCACGGCGCTCAAGAACTCGTCGGCGCTGGCGGTATCGAGATCATCCCCCAGCCGCAGACGGCGATGAGCCGAGGCAATGGCGTGAACGCGCATTCGCGCCGCTTCAAGCGCCGTACGCACCTCTTCCGAGCGCGTCCGCATCAGCTGCAATGCCAGCAGCGAGGAAACGGTGGCAAGCGAATTGCCGATCCGATGGCTGGAATCTTGCAACAGCGCCTCGACGCGCTGACGCTCGCGTTCGGCATGCGCCCGTGCTTCTTCGATCGCCCGGGTCCGCTCGGCGACCTCGGCCTCCAGTGCTTCGTTTTGATAGATCAGCCCCCGGTGCCGCTGGGTCATGGCGTTGACCTGCTTTTGCGTCCGCGCCATGAGTGCATAAGCAAGACACACTGCGGCCGCGAGGGCCGCGATGATCGTGCCAACCAGCCATATGCGCGACTGATTGATCGCCTGATTGCGCTGGGTCAGCTTCTCGTTTTCCTCGGCGATGAAGGTGTCGAGCGTCCGCCTCACCTCGCTCATCAGCCGCGCACCCATGCCCGTCTCTGTCAGGGTCTGCGCATCCTCTGTCCTGTTGGCCGTGACGAGATCTATGGTGTGCGCCATTTCCGACATCTTGCCGGCGATGTCGCTGGTGATGCTCTCCACCCGCGCCGCTTGCGCCGGATCATCCGCGGTCAAGCCAAGAAGCGAAGTGACTAGGCTATCCACCGACGCCGCGGCAGCATGGTAGGGCTCAAGAAACTGCGCATCGGCCGTGAGCATATAACCGCGCTGGCTGGCCTCTGCCTGGCTCAGGGCGTTGCCGAGTTCGCGCGCTGTGTCGCGCACGAAATAAGCCTGCGTGATATCACGTAGCTGGCCCGCCATGCCTTGTGTGAGATGAAGCGAAACGATAGCCGCAAGACAGACCAGAAACAGAGAAAACCATATCGCAATACGCCTCGCGGTTCTGCGCCCCAGTGCTGGCATGGGAAGGCCGGTCGCTCTCTGTGCCAATGCGTTGATCCACACCGCCTCTCATCTCTCCTCGTCGAAGCCGGACGGCAGCCTATGCTAGTCCCACCCGCTCCCATGCCGCAATGGCAGCATTGAGGCCAAACTCTATATCAGCGGGCGCTTGTGCTCCTTTGGTTGCTCCCATTCGGCAAGCTTCCGCAATCCGTCGGGATCCAGGATTACACAGCTCCGGTCGAGCCAATTGATCAATCCCTGCGAGGCCAGTTTACGCAGCGTCTTGTTGGTGTGGACGATAGAAAGGCCCAGCGTATCGGCCACATGCTGCTGGGTCAGCGGAATATGCAGCAGCTTGTCCCCGGCAAGCCCCACCCGTTCCGCCCGGCTATGGAGAAAAGCCAGGAGATAGGCGGCGCGCTCGAGTGCGGTGCGGCGTCCCAGGCTCAACAGATGCTCGTCGAGCATTCGCTCCTCGCGTGCCGAAAGCCATGTGATGTCGAAGGCAAGCCCGGGATAGCCCTTGAAAAGATCGTGGAGCCGGTTGCGTGGGAACACGCACAGAATCAAGGGGGTAAGCGCCTCAACCGAGTGTTCGATTTCTCCCTCGATCGATCCTTGCAACCCGATCAGGTCCCCCGGCAGCACATAGTTGAGAATCTGCCGCCGCCCGTCGAGCAATGTCTTGAAGCGAAATGCCCAGCCTGAAAGGAGGGTGTAAAGATGAGCGCTCTTCGTGCCCTCCGAGACCACGGTGGCCCCGGTTTCGGCCACCAGCTCGCCTCGCTTGAAGTCGGATACGAAACGCAGCTCTTCGGCCGAGAAATCCCGAAACGTGGGAAGCGCTCGGAGCGGACATTGCTCGCAGGGAACCCTGCGCCCCGAACTCGGAAGGACTAAACTCAAAGGCTACCCACTTCTGGAAAACTCATCATCTGCGAAAATCGGTCATGCATCGAGGGCATCGGACGCTATGACTTAGCATAGTTAAATGACACCGCGAGCACCATCCAGCGACAAGCTCAGGCTCAACAAAGAGGAGCCGGCATGCTGTCTGGACGAACGGTATTGGTCGTTGAGACACAGTACATTGTCGCACTCGACCTCGCACATAGTCTTGAAGCGCTCGGCGCGGGCAATGTGGTCATCGCACAAGATGCCCAAGAAGCTCAGGCCACGTCCGCCCAGTGGCTGGCTGCATCACTTTGCATCGTGGAACTCGAGCGCGAACGCGGCGATCAGATTGCACTCGTGGGAGACCTGATGCGCATGGGCCTTCCCGTTATCGGCCTCACGACGGATCGTGACCTGGAAACGAGCCTTGCCTGGCTCGCCCTCGCATCCATGGTCCATAAACCCGTGCAATCGGATCGACTGATCGAAGCAATTGCACGAGTAATGGTAGAGGCGAGCAGTCAGAACGAGTGATTGCTTGTCGTAACCTGAGTCGAAACGGCATCCGGGCCGTAATCGGATTCGCCGCTGACCTTGAGCATATCCTGAAGTCGCGAACGTGCCCGGCTGACACGGCTCTTCATCGTGCCCACAGCGCAGTCGCAGATTTCGGCGGCTTCCTCGTAAGAGAAACCTGACGCCCCAATCAGGATGATCGCTTCGCGCTGATCGTCGGGCAATTGCGACAGGGCCTTCTTGAAGTCTTCCATGTCCATTGACCCATACTGGCTGGGATGAACGGAAAGGCGCTCGGTAAAGGCACCATCGCTGTCCTGCACTTCGCGTCCGCGCTTGCGCATCTGGCTATAAAACTCATTGCGAAGAATGGTAAAGAGCCAGGCCTTGATATTGGTCCCCATCTCGAAGCTGGACTGTTTGGCCCAGGCCTTCATCACCGTGTCCTGAACCAGATCGTCGGCCTTGTCATGCTTGCCGGTCAAGGACACGGCAAAAGCACGAAGACTTGGCAATGTCGACAGCATCTCGCGCTTGAACGAGGTTGTCTCGGTCCCCATACGTTTATTCCCCACGCTGCTGTGACCGTTCGCTGTGCAGGCGCTCGGCATTGTCTAGCTTTTCAAGCAGATCAAGAAGCTGGTCGGGGACACCCTCTTCCTGTACGGCGCCATAAAGGGCGCGAAGGCGTGAACCGATGTCAGAGGTCGGGCCCAAGCCATCATCTGGCTGTGAGCGCATAGGTTGGTCGTTCAAATTGTTGTCCTTCATACCCGTCTCTGACGTCGCGTTTGGATTCTCACCCGTTTTCGGGACATAAATTCAAGTGGCCGAAAAAAGTTCCAGCAGCGCGGAACTTTTATACGCAGCATCCATTAAACCGTCTCGTGAACTCACGAACCAAGCGTCACTGGAGTTTTCATACATGTCACTGTCCACGCGGATTGCGCCGCATCTGCCCTACCTCCGGCGCTTTTCCCGAGCGGTCACCGGATCGCAGACGTCGGGCGACGCTTATGTCGCAGCTACCCTTGAAGCTCTGATCGCGGATATCTCGCTGTTTCCCGAGGCATCGAGCGACAGAATCGCGCTTTACAAGCTTTTCTCGGCTCTCTTCACGTCTTCTGCAGTGGACATTCCCGATCCGATCTCGACCTTCGCCTGGGAGCAGCGTGCGGCTAAGAATCTCGCCAATCTTGCACCCCGTCCGCGCCAGGCTTTCCTGCTCGTCTCGGTCGAAGGCTTTACCCACGCACAGGCGGCTGAAGTGCTCGACGTCAGTGAAGCTGAGTTCGCCAAGCTGCTCGACGAGGCTTCGCACGATATCTCGCGCCAGGTTGCGACCGAAATCATGATCATCGAGGACGAACCTCTGATCGCCATGGATATCGAGCAGATGGTGGAGAGCCTCGGCCATAAGGTCGTCAGCGTCGCGCGCACCCACAAGGAAGCGGTCAATCTTTTCAACCAGACCCAGCCGCGCATGATCCTTGCCGATATCCAGCTCGCCGATGGCAGCTCGGGCATCGATGCGGTCAACGATATCCTCAACACCCACTCTGTTCCCGTGATTTTCATCACTGCCTTTCCGGAACGACTGCTAACCGGCGAGCGCCCGGAGCCGACCTTCCTCGTCACCAAACCGTTCAATCCGGACATGGTGAAGGCACTGATCAGCCAGGCCCTTTTCTTTGATGACGGCTCGCGCGCAGCGGCCTGAACGCGGCTCTAGCAACATCTAAATCAAAAGCCGGCATCGCCGGCTTTTTTATTTGCCTCAAGGAACCGGAGAAGAAAGCAAGTCGTTGTTTTAGCAAGACAACGCATGGAGGCTATCATGCTTTACTACGCTCTCGTTTTTCTCGTCATCGCTCTTATCGCAGGCGTCCTTGGATTTGGTGGTATCGCCGGCGCATCGGCAGGTATTGCCCAGATCCTGTTCTTCCTGTTCTTGGCATTCCTGGTCATTTCCCTGGTCATCGGCCTCTTCCGCCGGACCTGACAAGACCATCTATAGTGATAAGAGGCGGCCATTAGGCCGCCTTTTTCATTTGGGGCCGGGCAACAACTCCGTTGTTCTGCCAGTGAGATTATAGGCGAGAAGACCGATCCACTCACGGACTGCCACCGTGCTGACATTGAGATTATGCACCGGATTGGCAAAATCGAAGCCAATGACCTGCGGTCCGGGAGAACGATAATCCGTCGGCCAGGGCGTCACTTCGATGCCCGCTTGCCGAAAGATCCCGACCGAACGAGGCATGTGAAAGGCCGAGGTGACGAGCAGGAGCCGGCCTGCCATATTGGGCTCCAAAAGGGTCTGCGTGTAGGCAACGTTCTCTTCGGTATTGCGGGAAGCATTCTCCAGCACCAGCCGATCCGCAGCAATGCCGTGATCGATAAAGAAGCGCTTCGCGGTCACGGCCTCGGGCTCGCCATCTTCAAACATGGAGCCGGCGCCGCCGCTAAGGAAAATCCGTGCCTCCGGATAGCGGTTCGCAAGCCAGAGGGTCGTCACCAGACGATCACCCGCGTCATTGAGTTCGGTGATCCCGCGTGCCGTGCTCGGGCGGGCCATGGTAGCGCCACCGAGCATGATAATAGCATCGACCGTTTCGGGCGCCGGCGTCGGCACGGCGAAGCGGTCCTCGAGCGGCTGGATGATAATGAAGCCGAGATTGGTGAAGGCCGTAAGTCCCTGGATCCCAACAGCGAGGATCAGCGCAGCAATGGACAGCCTCCGCCTCCGCACGATCGCCAGCAGCCCCGCCACGAGCATTAGGAGCATCACCAGACTCACCGGTTGCGCAAGGAGCCAGAAGAGCTTGGAGGCTGTGAAAAACATGCGTGTCCTTTCGGTGTAGGGCGGATTGGGTTGTGCATGGTTTGGCCACGCCCACAAGTGTGTTGAGCAACATTGGCTTTTCCACTTGCCATCGTTCCGACAAATGCTTTTCTAGGGAGCGGTCAAAATTGCCAGCCTCAAAAAAGGGCAATTGCCGGTCAGCAAGCGTCCCGAATGGGACACATGGAAAGCATGCAGCACGCCTCGCCCGCCCCCGCGGGATCATCCCCTGTTGTTGAGCTCCGCGGATTGCACAAATCCTTCGGCGCGCTCGAAGTGCTCAAGGGGATTTCCTTTGCTGCGCGCGAAGGGCAGGTCATATCGCTGATCGGTTCATCCGGATCAGGCAAATCCACCCTGTTGCGCTGCATCAACATGCTTGAAATCCCTGACCGGGGCGACGTGCTGATCGATGGCGAAGCAATCAAGCTGCGCGGAACGGGAGCTAGCCGTCAGATCGCCGACGAAGCGCAATTGCGCCGCATCCGGTCCGAACTCGGCATGGTCTTCCAGTCCTTCAATCTCTGGGCCCACATGACGGTGCTGCAAAACGTCATGGAAGTGCCGCTTGTTGTGCAGGGCCGCCAGCGCGACGAGGTCGAGATGGAAGCCCGCGCCATGCTCGACAAGGTCGGCATCGGCAGCAAGACCGATGCCTATCCGTCCCAACTGTCTGGCGGGCAACAGCAGCGCGCTGCCATTGCGCGCGCGCTCTGCATCAATCCGCGCGTCATGCTTTTCGACGAGCCCACATCGGCGCTCGACCCCGAACTCGAAGTCGAAGTGTTGCGCGTCATCAAGGTGCTCGCTGACGAAGGCCGCTCCATGGTGCTCGTTACGCATGACATGGAGTTTGCCCGTTCGGTGTCCGATTGGGTCATTTTCCTTCACCAAGGCCGGATCGAAGAAGAAGGCACGCCCGACGATGTGTTCGGCGCGACCAAATCTGCCCGCCTCAGGCAATTCTTGAATGCGGCCAATCACACCTAACTCCACCGAGCTCAGACCCGCCAAACCGGGCGCGACCAACGAAAACAAACGAAACGGAGAGAACGATGAAGAAGATCATGCTCGCAGCCGCAGCCACGCTGGCCCTAGGCAGCACGGCAATGGCTCAGGAAACCGTACGCATTGCCACTGAAGGTGCCTATGCGCCCTGGAACTTCCTTGACGACAGCGGCAACCCAGCCGGGTACGAAATCGAGCTCGGCAACGCGATCTGCGAAACTGCGGGCGTCACCTGCGAGTGGATCATCAATGACTGGGATTCCATCATCCCCAATCTGCTGGCCGGCAACTACGACCTGATCATGGCGGGCATGTCGATCACCGACGAGCGGCTTCAGACCATTGAATTCACTGAACCCTACTTTCCGCCCGATCCGTCCAAGTTTGCAGCCGCACCGGGAGCATCGATCGACTTCGCAGAACTTTCAGGTGTTCGCCTCGGCGTCCAAAGCGGGACGATCCAGGCCAGCTACGCCCAGGACAACTACGCGTCGGCAAACACGGTCGTGACCTTTGCGACGGCGGATCAGGCCATGGCTGATCTCGCTGCTGGCAATCTCGATCTTATCCTTGCTGATGGAGCCTACCTCGATCCGGTGGTCGCAGCCTCGGGTGGCGCTTTCGAATTTGTCGGCGAGGACATCCTGATCGGCAATGGTTACGGTGGAGGCCTGCGCAAGGAAGATACTGAACTCAAGGCTACGCTCGATGAAGCCCTGGCCGCTCTCAAGGCTGACGGTTCCGTCGACGCATTGATCGCCAAGTGGTTCGACGGTCGCGGTCCGTTCTTTGCTGAATAAGCAATCCCGAGCGAGGGACACTGGCCCCTCGCTCGCCCCTCGACTGGTATCCGGCACATGATTGAAGACATCGGCTTCTGGTTCAGCTACCTGACCAATGGCAAGCACCTGACCTGGTATGCCAGTTTTCAGTTCACAATCTTTGCCGCCCTGATGGGCGGCGCGCTGGCCGTGATCTTCGGCCTTGCCGGCGCGACCATGAAGAACTCGCGCTTCATGCCGCTGCGGCTGGTCGGCAGCATCTATTCGTCCATCGTGCGCGGCGTGCCCGATGTCCTGTTTTTCTTGTTTTTCCCGCTGGCCTTCGAGCAGGCGGTCGAATGGGTCGTTGCAACGCAGGTTTGTTCGCCCGAAGCCATCGCTGCCCAGACTGCAGCCTGGCCGCCATGCCGGGAAGCCAACTGGTTCCTGGGCACCACCGAATACCTGCTGCTGGCAAGCGTCTCGCTGGGTCTCGTTTATGGCGCCTTTGCAACCAATGTCATCCACGGCGCCCTCCGTTCCGTGCCGGCGGGACAGCTCGAGGCGGCGCGTGCTTATGGCATGTCGCACAGTCAGGTCCTCTGGCGCATTCATGTGCGGCAGATGTGGGTCTATGCCCTGCCAGGCCTCTCCAATGTCTGGATGCTGATCATCAAGGCGACCTCGCTTTTGTCGCTGTTGCAGATCGCCGATATCGTTCTGTGGGCCGATCGTCTGGGGGCACCCAATTTCCTGCCTGCCGTCGGGCTCGTGCATGAGGACTGGCGCTGGCGCTACTATCTCGTGCTCTTTGTGTTCTACATCCTCGTCACCTGGTTATCCGAAAAAGGCTTCGAAGCCATCATGCGCCGCGTGGGCAAAGGCATTCTGAGCGAGGCGCGCGCCTGATGCAGGGGTTTCTCGACGATCTCGCCATCATGGCCCCGGCGGTGATGTTCAACATCTACTTCGCCGCCGCATCGATCCCGATCGGTTTCGTGTTGGCCGTCTTTCTCGCTCTTGGCAAAGGCTCGAACAATCCGCTGATCAACCGTATGTCGCGCGGCTATATCTATGCCTTCCGGGGTTCGCCGCTCTTTATCCAGTTCTTCATGTTCTATTCGCTGGCCCTGTCTCTGAACATAAGCGTGTGGCGTCCCCTCGGGATATCCGGTTTCGTGCTGCACCCTCTCTTCATTGGGCCGATGGTGCTGATCCTCAACACTGCCGCTTATACGGCCGAGATCTTCTATGGCGCGCTCCGGGCGGTTCCGCGGGGCGAGCTCGAGGCGGCAAAGGCCTATGGTATGTCGCCGCGCCAGCAGTTCCGGCGCGTTGTCTGGCCCAATCTGATCCGCCTCGCCTGGCCCGCTTATACCAACGAGGTGGTGTTCCTCTTTCACGCGACCGCCATCGTTTATTTCGCGCTGCCGGTGGTCGGTGGCCAGGCAGATCTGATGATGACGGCGAAGTCGCTGTTCGAACGCGACTTCAATGCCTTTCTGCATTTTTCAGTCGCGGCCCTCTACTTCCTCCTCGTCTCGCTTGTCATCTTCTTCATTTTCGGCCTGATTTATCAGCGGCTGATGCGCCACCTTCCCGCTCAACCCGGCATCCGCTTCGTGCCCAAGTGGATGCGCTAAGGAGCTGCCAATGAAGATCATTGCCGATCTCTGTATCGTGCCCATGGGCGTGGGCCCCTCCGTTTCCGCCTATATCAGGGAAGTTCGCGATATCCTGGCCCAGACCGGCTTGACGCACGAGATGCACGCCAACGGCACCAATATCGAAGGCGAGATGAGCGCAGTCAGCGCTGCGGTGGAGGCATGCTGCGAGCGGCTTCATGCCATGGGTGTCGAACGCATCTTTTGCACCATGCATTTTTCCACCCGCACGGATAAGCCGCAGTCAATGGCCGACAAACTGGCCAGCCTGACCTGACGGGCAGCTACGAGAACCGAGGAACTTCCGCGGATCGACGGGACTGTCAGGCGCGTTGTCGCGCTTCGCTGGCGGCAAGTCGTCCTGCGACGTGGCTGAGAAGATAATTTGGCAATTCGGCTGGATCGAGCGGCTTGGCGAAATGGTAGCCCTGGAGTTGGTGGCAGGCGATCTCTGAGAGGAACGCTGCCTGCTCGGCCGTCTCCACACCTTCTGCCGTGATGGTCACGCGCAGCGAACGGCCCAGCGACGCAATAGCGCGCAGGATGTCTCGCGCCACCTCATCCCGCGTCGATGCCGCGACGAATGACTGGTCGATCTTGATCTTGTCGAAGGGAAATTTCAGCAGATAGCTAAGCGAGGAATAGCCCGTGCCGAAATCATCCATGGCAATGGTGACGCCAAGAGCGCGGATCTCCCGGAGCTTTTCGACGACGCTGTCGACCGCTTCGAGCAACAATCCTTCCGTGATCTCGATCTCGAGCCGGTGCGGCGCAAGACCGGATTGACCTAGCGCTTGACGAATGACAAGCCCGATATCGGCACTCAGGAAATGCTTGGCCGACAGGTTCACCGAAACCGTCAGATGCTCCGGCCAGAGCGAGGCAGTCATGCAGGCTTCTTCGATGGTCCAATTGCCGATATCGACGATCAGATCTGACTCTTCGGCAAAGCCGATGAACTCGCTCGGCAGCACCAGACCCCGCTCGGGATGGTTCCAGCGGATCAGGGCTTCAAAGCCCATCGCATCGCCGGTAGAAGCGGAAACGAGCGGCTGATAGTGCAAGACCAGCTCCTGCCGGATCAAAGCCTGACGCAACTGCGCATCGAGCGATGAACGCTGGCGCTCCTGGCGGTCCCCTGTGCTCTCGGCCATCCGGAACGCGCCACGACCTTCGGCTTTCACCCGCTGCAAGGCGAGCCCCGCATGGTGCAGGACCTGATCGGCATCACAACCGGCGGCGGGCGCCATGGCAACGCCAATCGATGCGCTGACCGCAACGTCCTTGCCGCTGATGGTAACCGGCATCTGCAGGTGCGCAATCAGCCGGGCCGCCACCGAGCGAACCGCCTCCTCACCATGCGCTGACGGCATGAGAACGGCAAATTCGTCCCCGCCGAGGCGCGCAACCATGTCGCCCTCGCGGATCGAGCTCTTCATCCTCCGCGCCAATTCGGTCAGCACCAGGTCCGCAGACCGGTGGCCCTGACTGTCATTGACGGCCTTAAAGCCATCGAGGTCGATCATCAGCACCGCAAACGGCGTGCCATAACGCGCCAGTCGCGTCACGCTGTGATCGAGCAGTTCGTTGAAGCGCGCACGGTTGAGCAGACCCGTCAAACTGTCATGGTGGGCAAGCGTGGTGATCCGCCGGTCGGCGAGACGGCGCTGGGAAATGTCTGATCCGATGCCGGCATATCCAAGATAGACGCCATCACGATCGTGAAGCGGCCCTCCGCTGAGGCTCCACCAGCATTCCTGCCCGCCTGCAACCACCTGCAGTTCCACGCCCTCGAAGGCTTCGCGTGCGGCAATGTCCCGCTCGAGCCGTTCCATCAATGGGTTGTCCGGCTCCGTCACGCAGCGCAGGAAATATACAAAGTCCCCGCCCAGAAGATCGGCTTCGCCGACACCCGTCGCCGCAGCAAACCCGGCCGAGAGGCGGTTGATCAGTCCCTCTTCATCCATGCCCCAGGTCCAGTCAGCCTTGCCATCCCTGACGCCATCGACTGACGCGCCCTCGACCGCCTGCCCCAACACCATGCCGCTCGCGAGCAGGCTCGCAGCCTGCTGCAGGCCAAGCACAACAATGACCACCGCGAGCCCAAGCAAAAGCAATCCGCTGATCGCCGCCTCAAGGCCAAGGCCTGTCCACGGCAACCGCGCCGCCGCTCCGAAAATAAGGGGCAGGCAATAGACGGCCAGAGCCTGAGGGTAATGAACCAGCGACAGGCTCGCTATTACCAGAACCCCGCCACAACCCAGCAGCACTGGACCCGCAAACGCCGTGCCTGCTGCCGGAAGGAGCCAGACCACGACGCCCCAAAGGCAGCCGCCAACGAACGAGAGGCTTACGGCGACAGCGGCAGCCCATTCCGCATCCCGTGCAGGGTCGAACGGCTGGCGCACCGCCAACAGGCTTGCTGCATGAAGCAGAACTATCAGCAGCGTAACGCCCAGTGCCGGTGCAAATGCCGCTTCGTGCCAGCTCGCGAGCCCGAGAACGGCAAAGATCATGATCGCTGCCGCCAGCATGGCGGGTGCCGTTCTATCGATCGAACCCAGTTGCCGCCGCAGCAGCCTTTCGCGAACGGCAGGCCGCAAGCCTTCGGCGCCGATGGCGCGATCGAAAAGCCGGTTGAGTGCTGACAAAGGGCCGCCGTATGGTGTCATGGTTTGGTCGTGTGGCGCCTCTGATTGGTTTCTTCGTCGACCTTCACTGCTTCTAGCTTAACGTGGGATATCCCACTTCCCTCGGGAAACTGTTTAACGAAAACTACTTAGATAGCGCATGCGGCTGGCGCCTTTGTGCGCGCTGTTCAGGTTCGCCATGGCGGCACGCAGCTTCGGCGCATCGAGCGGCTTCGGGATCACACCCATCGCGCCCGCTTCGAGCGCTCGCCCCCGCTCCCCCGGCATCGAGATCATCACCACCGGAATGGTGCAGGTCGAGGAGTCTGCTTTGAGAGCAGCCAGCACATCCCACCCGTCGAAACCGGGCATAAGAACATCGAGAAATATGGCCGATGGCTGCATCGATCTTGCGATCTGCAGCGCCGATTGCGGACTGCCGATCAGGATCGGTAGATAGCCTTCCGAGATAAACAGCGCCTCGGCAGCGTCGAGCACGTGCTGGTCATCGTCGACAACCAGCACGCGCTTGGGTCCTGCGTCCACAATCCGGTGTTCCGCATCAACATGCTTGGCTACAAGAGTGTTCATGGCGCGCTTCAATGTAGCCACCACACCCATGATGCACCCGCTGCGTTAGTCCGTCTTCCACTCTGGCAGCCGAACTTTCAGGACGCGTTAAGTCAAAGGTTACAATCCAACCTGTCCGTGTTCGAGCGCTGTCATCACACCGCGCAACTCGGCAAGTCCCTTCATGCGGCCGATAGTCGGGTAACCGGGCTGCGCCCGCCTGCCGAGATCATCCAGGATGTCCTGGCCGTGATCGGGCCGCATGGGAATGATCGCATCCTTGCGTCCCTCGGCCTTGCGCCGCCGTTCTTCGCGGATGATGGCCGCGATCAGCGCCACCATGTCCGTATCGCCCGCCAGATGCTCTGCCTCGAAGAACGAGCCGGCAATATCGTCCGTGTCCCGCTTCACGTTGCGCAGATGGAGAAAGTGCACCTTGGGGCCGAAACGCTCCATCATGCCGGGCAGATCGTTGTCCGGCCGCGCGCCGAGCGAGCCAGAACAAAGCGTCATGCCGTTGGCGGGGCTGTCCACAGCATCGAGGATGAACTTGTAGTCCGCCTCGGTCGACATGATGCGAGGCAGGCCCAGGAGCGCAAACGGCGGATCGTCCGGATGGCAGCAAAGCCGCAAGCCGAGTTTTTCCGCTTCCGGCACCACTTCTTCGAGAAAGGCGATGAAGTGCTGGCGCAACTGATCACGGCTAATGGCGCCATATTCGTCGAGATGGGCCTGGACGTCTTCGAGCGTCATCGACTCCGTCGAGCCCGGCAGGCCCATGGTCACATTCCGGCCGAGCTGCCTTTTCTCGTCTTCACTCATGTCTGCGAAGCGACGCCCGGCCTCGTCGGCAATGGCATTGGTAAAGTCGGTTGCAGCACCGGGGCGCTTGAGAATGTGAATGTCGAAGGCGGCGAAATCGTTGATGTCGAACCGCATGCACGAGCCACCATTGGACACGGTCCAGCGCAGGTCCGTACGGGTCCAGTCCAGCACCGGCATGAAGTTGTAGCAGATCACTTCCATCCCGCTCTCGGCGAGATTGCGCATGGAGGTCTTGTAGTTGGCGATGTGCTCGCGCCAATCGCCCTTCTGCTTCTTGATATCCTCGCTGACCGGCAGGCTCTCGACCACGTCCCAGGTGAGGCCGGACGGCATGCCGTCCTTGCGTGTCGCAATTTGACGATAGCGCTTGTCGATCTCTTCGCGCGTCCAGACCACACCATTGGGCACGTGATGCAGCGCGCTCACGACGCCGACAGCGCCGACCTGAGTGATATCGTCGATGCTGCAAAGGTCCTTGGGGCCGAACCACCGCCAGGTCTGTCGCACAGTTACAACTCCGTCTTCATTGTTGCGCCCCGCCCGTGGCGAGGTCGGATAGTTTGTTTAAGCGGCACGAGAGGCAAGCGGGACACTGCGGATCCGGCACCACCTTACTTGCGCATCTCCCGGTCGTAGACGAATTTGGGCATTTCCCATTTGAACACGATCGCAAGGACACGCAGCGTCAGCCCCACCGCGATGGCCACGATGACCATCAGGTCTGTGGGCAGCCCGCCCATCAGCCCGAGATAATAGATGACCCCCACGACCATCGAGACCGAAGCATAAAGCTCGCCCTGAAAGATCAGGGGGATGTCGTTGCAAAGAACGTCGCGCAAAATGCCACCCGCAGTTCCCGTGACCATGCCGGCCACGATGACGATGATCGGATGCACACCGGCCTCGATCCCGATATTGCAGCCCACGACTGTGAACACCACGAGCCCCAAGGCGTCGAGCAGAAGGAACGGCCATCGCAGCCGGTCGATCAGTTGCGCCAGCGGAATGGTGAGCAGGGCCGCCCCGCACACCAGCAGCAGCACATAGGGATTTGCGACCCAGAACAGCGGATAGTGGTCGAGAAAGACGTCGCGCATCGTGCCGCCGCCCAAAGCCGTTACGCAGGCGATCAGGCACACGCCGAACCAGTCCATCTTGCGCCGGCCGGCGGCAAGAGCCGCGGTCATCGCTTCGGCCGTGATGGCGATGTAAAATGCTATGGTCAGCATGGGTGGCTCGTCTCCGGGCGTCAGCACCGGATCGCGGCCCGGCTGCCAAGTGGCCAGCATGTGCCAATCCCGACGGGCCAAGGCAAGTCCCATGCGTCAACCAAGAATTGTGCGGCTGTCCCCGGGCCGCGGGGGCACCGTTCACCTGAGACGCATTCTCCCAGCCACCCACCGGAGTTGTCTCGGGTTTGACCCCCGGGTCAGTTGAGCAGGCACCCTGGATCGAGCGAGCCGACAGCGCCCTCGGGTCAGGTCCGAGGGCAGCACAGTGATTGTGGCTGGAAACACGCAAGGTCAACACTCCCCCGCAATGGCGAGGCCGGGCGTCCTACAGGAAATCCGCCCGATGCGGCGTGAACACATCGATCAGCCGGCCTTTTTCGAGCGCTACCACGCCATGAACCAGCCCGGACGGCACGATGAAGCTGCCGCCCTGCCCCACAACCTCTGTCACCCCGTCGATCGTCACCTCGAAACTGCCTTCGGCAACATAGCTGACCTGGATATGAGGATGGCTGTGGAGCGCCCCGACGGCGCCTTTGTCGAAGCCGAATTCGACCTGCATGAGGTCGGGCGTATGGATCAGCACGCGGCGGGTATTGCCCGGCGCCAGTTCGGTCCATTCCGTGGCGTCGGCCTGTGCGAAAAACGTCTGTTCAGTCATGAATCACCTTGCGAGCCAGCCGCCATCAACGGGGATGACGGCGCCATGCATATAGTTGGAAGCAGGAGCCAAAAGGAAAACCGCTGCATCGCCGATATCGGACGGCACGCCCCAGCGCCCTGCGGGAATGCGCCCGAGAATAGCCGCCGACCGGTCTGGATCGTTGCGCAGAGCTTCGGTATTGTTGGTTTCGATATAGCCGGGCGCAATGGCATTCACATTGATGCCCCTGGCGGCCCACTCATTGGCGAGGAGCCGCGTAATGCCGAGAACACCACTCTTCGACGCCGTGTAACTCGCTACGCGAATGCCGCCCTGAAAGCTCAGCATGGACGCGATATTGACGATCCGCGCCGGCCGGTTTTCCCCTAAGGCCTTGCGGGCCATCGATTGGGCCAGAAAGAACATGGACTTAAGGTTGATATCCATCACCTCGTCCCAATCGGCTTCGGTGAAATCAACCGCATCGACGCGCTTGATGATCCCGGCATTGTTGACCAGCCCATCGATCGGACCATGCCCGGCCCATGCGGCATCGAACATCGCTTGCGCTGCAGCGCTCGAACCGAGATCGGCCCGCACCTGCCCGAATTCGGCACCCTGCTGCGCCATGAGCGAAGCCGTCTCGTCCATGGCCGAACGGCCCACACCGATCACCTTGCCGCCGGCCCGGCCGACCGAGAGGGCGATACCCTGCCCGATCCCGGTATTGGCACCAGTGACCATGATGGTCCGGCCCGTCAGGCTAAAGGCGGTGAGATCGGTCACCGCAGATCCTCCATTTCGACCTTTTCGACATCGGTATAGTCGACATTATCGCCAGCCATGGCCCAGATGAAGGTGTAGGATCCCGTGCCAGCCCCGCAATGGATCGACCAGGGCGGAGAAATGATCGCCTGTTCGTTGCGCACGATCAGGTGGCGGCTTTCGTCCGGCTCGCCCATCAGGTGTACCACGAAGGCGTCGGGCTTGAGGTCGAAATAGAGATAGGCTTCCATGCGACGGTCATGGATATGCGCCGGCATCGTGTTCCAGAGTGAACCCGGTGCGAACTGGGTGAGGCCCACCACCAGCTGGCAGGTCTTTACGCTGTCGGCATTCACATATTGGAAGATCGAGCGCTCATTTGCTGTTTCCCGCGCCCCAAGGTCGAGCCGCTTGGCGCCCGATTGCTGCAGCAGCGTCGTGGGATGGCTCGCATGAGCCGGCGCACTCAGGAGATAGAACTTGGCGCGCTCACCGGCAAATCGCACATCCTTGGCGCCCATGCCGACATAGAGCATGTCGCGCGAGCCGACGGCATGCTCCGTGCCATCCACCTTGATCGTGCCCGCGTCACCGATATTGACCGCGATCAGCTCGCGGCGATCCAGAAAATTGGCAGTACCGGTCGGCTTGATGGTCTCGAGCGCCAGGTCGCCAGCGCCGGGCACGGCGCCCCCTACGGCCATGCGGTCATAATGGGTATAGGTCCAGTTCACCGCGCCTGTGCTGAACAGATCGTCGATCAGGAAATTCTCGCGCAGCTCTGCCGTCCCCATCCCGGCGGCTCCGGCCGGGTCGATGGCGAAACGGATATCAAATTCGGTGGTCATGTCTGCTCCAGTAGAGGTTGGATTTCAGTGCTCGCTGCCCTGTTCGGCTAGCCTCAGGCGATAGCGGTCCTGGCTGCGCGACAGGTGCTCGCGCATGGCTTCGCGCGCCCCTTCGGCATCACGGGCAACGACGGCCTGCATGATAATCTTGTGCTCCTCGTGCAGCCCCACCTGATAGTCGTAGCTAAGAACGCTTTCCGTTCCCCAGGGTGAGGCGACGTCGCACGGAATGGTGCGGCTCCCCAGCGCGTCGAGAACCTCGAGGTAGAATGGGTTGTTGGTCGCAGCCGCAAGAGTGCGATGAAAGGCGAAGTCGGTCCTTCCGGTGGGGCTGCCGGTCTTGAGGAGGCGCCCAAACTCGTTCCACGCCTCCTGAATAGCCGCAAGCTGGCTGGCGCTGGCACGCTGTGCTGCAAGCCCCGCCGATTCGATCTCGATGCCCATGCGCACTTCAAGCACGTTGAGCGCCACCGAGATCTTGTTCGAGGTTTCCCCACCGATGCTGGAAAAGGTGCTCGAAGCACTAGCCATGACATAGACACCCGCCCCTTGGCGCGGCTGCACCATGCCATCGGCGGCGAGTGCTGCGATCGCCTCCCGCACCACCGTGCGGCTGACCCCGAAATGCAGGGTCAGCTGACTTTCGGTCGGCAGTTTCTCGCCCGGGCCGAACTCTCCGGCGCCGATGCGCTTGCGCAGCGCCTCGACCACCATTTCGGCGAGTTTCGGCTTTCGGACCGGCGGGCTGGCTTCAAACAGTGACATGGGTTTACCGGAAGAGGCTCGGGAGCCACAGCGAAAGGGCCGGGATATAGGTCACGAGCCCCAGCACCACTATGCCGGCGAGATAGAATGGCCAGACGCTCCTCATGGCCGTCCAGATCGATATTTTGCCCACGGCCGCGGCGACGAATTGCACGGGACCGAGCGGAGGCGTGTTGAGGCCGATACCGAGATTGAGGATCATGATCACGCCGAAATGCACGGGATCGACGCCGAAGGCAGTGACCATGGGCAGGAAGATCGGGGTCGTGATGATGATCAGCGGACCCATATCCATGAAGGTGCCGAGCAGCAGCAGCAGCACGTTGATCAGCAAGAGCACCATCAGCGGATCAGACGTCAACTGCCCGACAAGTTCGGTCAGGATCGGCGCCACGCGCAGATAGGCCATGAGCCAGCCAAAGGACGCCGCCGCACCGATGATGAACAGCACCATGGCCGTCGTGCGCACCGCACCCATGACGCAGTGGACAAAGGTCGACCAGGTCATGGTGCGATAAACCAGCAGCGTCACGAGGAAGGCATAAAGGACCGCGATGCAGGAGCTTTCGGTCGCGGTAAAGATGCCGGAGCGGACGCCGCCGAAAATGATGGCGATCAGCAGCAGCCCCGGAATGGACACGAGGAAATACTGCATGGCGCGCGCAAAGCCAGGGAACGGCTCGGTAGGATAGCCGCGCTGCCGCGCCACCACATAGGCGGTGATCATCAGCGCTACGGCCAGCAACAGGCCCGGAATGACGCCGGCGGTAAAAAGATCCGCAATCGAAATACGTCCGCCGCCCGAGAGCGAATAGATGATCATGTTGTGGCTGGGCGGCAGCAGCAGGGCGATCAGCGCCGACATGGAGGTGACGTTGACCGCGTAATCGGCGCCGTAGCCGCGTGCCTTCATCTGCGGGATCATGATCCCGCCCACGGCAGCAGCCTCGGCGACGGCCGAACCGGAAATGCCTCCGAACAGCGTCGAGGCAACCACGTTGACCTGCCCTAGGCCGCCCCGGATATGGCCCACGATAGATCCGGCAAACTGGATGATCCGCGCAGCGATGCCGCCGCGCATCATCAGGTCACCGGCAAAAATGAAAAACGGAATGGCCAGCAGCGTGAATGGCGACACGCCGGAATTGAGCTGCTGGAAGACCACAACCGGCGGGCGGCCGATATAAAGGATCGTAGCAAAACTTGCGATGCCCAGACAGAAGGCGATGGGCGTACCCACCACCATCAACAGGCCGAAAACGCCGAAGAGAACCCAATATTCCATTGCGCTCAGGCCTCGCTCACATTTTGCTCGGTGGCATCGTCATCCACCGGTTCGCCGGCGAGCCGCAATGCCATGCGCTCGGCCACGAAAAGGCACATGAGAACACCCGAAAAGACAATGGGAAGATAGGTGAAGGTCTGAGGCAGCCCCAGAACCGGGATGCGCACGTTCAAGCCGCGGATGGCAAGCTCGAGTCCGTAAAACACCATGCCGGCTGCGAACGCGAAGATCGCGATATCGCTGATGCTGCGCAGCACGGACCGCGCCTTGGGCAAGGCATAAAGCAGCACGTCGAAACCCATGTGGAATTTCTCGCGCACACCCACGGCGGCACCAAGAAAGATGAACCAGCTCATGATCATGATGGCCGCGCCCTCGGTCCAGGGGGGCGAGGAATTGACCACGTAGCGCATATAGACCTGATAGGCGACCAGCAGCGTCATTGCGACGAGCCCGGTCCCGGCAACCCATAGGGCAGCAATCGATATCGCGCGCAGCACGCGACTGAGCGCCAGAAGCCCGTTTCTCATTGGTTCTCTCCTCGAAGCGATCCGGGCCGGCGCAGCGGCCGGCCCGAACATGTCGCCTGGGCTTCGATCAGCCCTCGGTCGCCTGAATGCGGGCAACCAGATCCTGCAGCTTGGGGTCGGTAACATACTTGTCGTAGACCGGCTTCATGGCCTCGATGAAGGGAGCCTTGTCCACTTCATTGATCTGAGCGCCCATGGCTTCCACTGCAGCCTTGGACTCCACTTCCTTCTCAGCCCACAACTCGCGCTGGTAAGCCACTGACTCCTGGGCAGCTTCACGCATGGCCGACTGTACTTCGGGGCTGAGACCATCCCATACGATCTTGGAGACCACGAGTACTTCAGGCACCATCAGGTGCTCGTCCAGCGAATAGTACTGGGCAACCTCGGCGTGACCGGCCGTGTCATAGCTGGGATAGTTGTTTTCCGCGCCGTCGATAACGCCGGTCTGGATGCTCGAGTAGACTTCGCCATAGGGCATGGGCGTTGCATTGCCGCCCAGTGCGCCAACCATATCGACGAAAATGTCCGAGCCCATGACGCGGAACTTCATGCCTTCCATGTCGGCAGGCGTGCTGATCGGCTTCTGGCTGTTGTAGAAGGAGCGGGCGCCGCCGTCGTAATAGGCGAGAGCAACGACATCCACGGCATCGAAGGCAGCCAGGATCTCTTCGCCGATCGGACCATCGAGCACATTGTGGAAGTGCTCGGCCGAGCGGAAGATGAAGGGCAGCTGGGTCACGGTTGCTTCCGGAACCTGGGTGCCGAAGGCGCCGATCGAGATGCGGTTGAGATCGATCACACCAAACTGGGTCTGTTCGATCGTGTCAGCTTCCTGGCCGAGCTGGGCCGAATGGAACACTTCCACCGAATACTGGCCGTCAGTCTTCTCGCTCAGCAGTTCGCCGAACTTCTTCACCGCCTCGACGGTGGGGTAACCATCGGGATGCGTGTCCGACGAGCGCAGAACGGTCTGGGCGCTGGTAGCCGACGCCATAAGCATAGAGGCGACAACGGCCACGGCCGTCATCTTAGGCAGATGAAACATTGATGTCCTCCCAAAATCCGGCAGGAACGCCCCTTCCTCGGACGCCCCGCCCAGCCGACGCATCGGCCTCAAGCTGCAAGCTCTTGCGCGATCCGGCAGCTGCTAGACTGGTATGGAAGAACAAGTCACAAGTCAACATACAATTGATTGTCAGTTGTATGATGAATTCTCGTGAGGCACGGGCTCCACAGCCACCACATGCCTCCTTCGCCGGCGCAGAAAAAAGCCAGCGCCCCTGCGGACACTGGCTTTCTCTGAATACCTTGCATGAACCCACCGGCGCCAACGCGCCACCGTGGAGATGCGCGGTCCGGTTCGCTTAGATGTGGATGGCCCCGTCGCCAAGGGCAAGTGCGGCTTCGCGCACTGCTTCCGACAGGGTCGGGTGGGCGTGCGTCGTGCGCGCGAGATCTTCGGCTGCGCCTGAAAACTCCATCAGCGTCACCAGCTCGTGGATCATCTCGCCGGCATTCTTGCCCACGATATGGCCGCCAAGCACACGGTCAGTTTCCACATCGGCAAGGATTTTGACAAAACCCTGCGTTGCCTGCATCGCCTTGGCGCGCCCGTTGGCTGTGAAGGGGAACTTGCCGATCTTGTAGTTGACGCCTTCGGCCTTGAGTTCATCCTCGGTCTTGCCCACCGAGGCGACTTCGGGATTGGTGTAGACCACTGCGGGAATGGCGGCATAGTTCACATGCCCCGCCTGCCCTGCGAGGATTTCGGCAATGGCGATCCCCTCGTCCTCAGCCTTGTGCGCCAGCATCGGACCGGCGATCACGTCGCCGATGGCATAGATGCCCTCGACCGAGGTCTTGAAGCCATGATCCACCTTGACGCGCCCACGCTCGTCGAGCGCCACCCCGGCAGCTTCAAGCCCGAGGCCTTCGGTATAGGGCTTGCGGCCAATGGCGACCAGCGCCACGTCGGCATCGAGCGCTTCGGCTTCCCCACCCTTGGAGGGTTCGACGCGCACCTGCAGCGCCCCATTGGCCTGCTTGTCGACACCGGCCACCTTGCTCGAAAGCTTGAATTCCATGCCCTGCTTTTGCAGCATGCGCTGGAACTGGCGAGCCACTTCGCTGTCCATACCGGGCAGGATGCGATCGAGATATTCGACCACGGTCACCTTGGCGCCAAGGCGCAGCCAGACCGAACCGAGCTCGAGCCCGATCACGCCAGCGCCGATGACGAGCAGATGACCCGGCACCTTTTCAAGTGTCAGTGCACCAGTCGAGGTCACGACGGTTTTCTCGTCGATCTCGATTCCCGGCAGGTTGGCCGAGACCGATCCGGTGGCAATGACGATATTCTTCGCCTGCACTTCGGTCGGAGCACCCGATTGCGGGGTGACGAGCACCCGGCCGGCCGCCGGGATCGAGCCGGTGCCGCGCAGCACGGTGATCTTGTTTTTCTTGAACAGATAATCAACGCCGCCGACATTGGAGGCAACCACTTCGGCCTTGTGATTCATCATCTGCGGCAGGTTGAGCACCGGCGCGGGAATGTCGATGCCCAGCGACTTGAAGCCGTGGCCGGCCTCTTCGAACAGCTCGGAAGCATGGAGCAGCGCCTTGGATGGAATACACCCGATATTGAGGCACGTGCCGCCCAGGCTAGGCCACTTCTCGACCACGGCAACCTTCATCCCCAGCTGCGCAGCGCGGATCGCGCCCACATACCCGCCGGGGCCGGAGCCGATTACTACGAGGTCGAATTGGTCTGCCATGTTTCTCTATGCCTCAGAAAGTTAGCGCTGCTGTGCCAGCGCGACGCGAACGGCCAACGCCAGAAATGTAATGCCGGTGACCCGATTAAACCACCGGCCGACTCGGAAAAAGCCCTGCCGCACCGAAGGGGTCGTAAAGAAAACCGACACCAATGCGAACCAGGCAAAAAGCATAAGGCTCATGCTGCCCACATAGATCACCTTCACCGCCCCCGGGGTCTGGATCGACACGAGCGAGGTGAAAAGCGCGAGGAAAAACAGAACCGCCTTGGGATTAAGCAGATTGGTCAGGAATCCCAGGGCAAACGCTGCCATGTCGCCGCGCCGTGTCTGGGTCGCGTCCAGTTCACTCGGCGGCTGCGGCGGCGGACTGCGCAAGGCCGATATGGCGAGCCACACCAGATAGGCGGCACCAAGCCACTTGAGAATGTTGAACAAGAGCAGCGACTGCCCGACCAGCACCCCGACACCGAGCAGCGTGTAGCTGCCATGGACCAGGATCGATGTGGCGATCCCGGCGGAGGTAAAGATCGCGGCGCGCCTGTCATGCGCCACGGCTTGGCGCAGCACCATGGCGAAATCGGCGCCGGGGATGACGGCATTGATGCCGAAGGCCAGCATCAGGCCGGCGAATTCAAACCAGGGAAAGCTCATGGGTGCACCGCAGATATTGCGGGCAAACCGTTACACCACTGGCTGCCGGGCGGCAATGGATCGCCCGGCAAGGCCCCTGCCCTAAAAGGCAACACCCACAAACAGAAGCACGAGGCCGAGAAGGGAAATGGACCAGATTGCCGAGCGCAGGAACGGCACGTCGATGAAATAGGCCGGGATATAGATCCAGCGCGCCCAGAACCACATCTGCGCGCCCCACTGCGTCAGACCATTGGAGCGCCCGGCAAGTTCACAGGCAACGGCAAGCGCAATGAAAATCCCATAGGTTTCAAGAAAGTTGCGCAGGGCACGATTGCCGCGCGCCGTCCACTTGTTGGGCTGGCGTTCCCCGTCACGCTGCGAACCGGCATGGGCAATGCCATAGTCGAGCCGGTAGACGGTCGATTGCACCACGACATAGGCGCCCGCCAAGGCCGCGCTCCAGATCAGCAGGGTCAGTTCCAGGCTCATGCGCTACTCCGCGTCGTAAAAGGGATCGAGCCAGAAATCCCCCAGACGCCATCGGGTTGCACGCCCGCGCACGATCTCAGGAGGCAGCGATATCCTGCGCGCGTTTGAGCGGATCGGAAAGCTGGTTGTCGATATCGAGCGCGCCTGATTCCACTTGTTCAAGAAAGGCGCGACAGAACGTATCCTTGTTTTCGGCCTGATTATAGGCCGTCATGATCTGGGTTCCGCCATAGGTCTCGGCAGCACGCTGCTGGCCCTCGCTGCCGCCCCCGAGCCGCTCGACTACGCGATCGGCGAGGTCAAGAAAGCCGATATTGCGCAAATACCAGTTCTCCGCTGCGGTCTTGTAGACGCTGTTGAGCCCGGTGGTTTCATAGCAATGGGTCGTCATGACTTCCACGATCGCCTGTGAGCCGTGAAACGCCATCAATTCGCCGACCAATCTGGTATCGGCTGCAGGATCGTCCTGCGCCGCAGCGGGGAGAACCATGCTCAGGCACGAAAAAGCCAGGGCAAGATACAAACGCAAACCAGAACTCCGTGGCGTGACAGTTTCAAGACAGAATATGCATAGCGGGCTGATCTGCTAACAGTGAGTTAACGCGCGCAATCGGCTGAACACTCTCGCGTGAACCATGCAAAAAGGCCCGCCGGAGCGGGCCTCTTACACAATGTTTGAATAGGCTACAGGTTGCCTTAGAGATCGAGAACCAGACGCTCCGGCGCCTCAAGGCTTTCCTTGACGCGCACGAGGAAGGTCACGGCTTCCTTGCCGTCGACGATCCGGTGATCGTAGCTGAGGGCGAGATACATCATCGGGCGGACAACGATCTGGCCGCCGACGACGACTGGACGCTCCTGGATCTTGTGCATGCCGAGGATACCGGACTGCGGCGCATTCAGGATCGGCGTCGACATCAGCGAGCCATAGACACCACCATTGGAAATGGTGAAGGTGCCGCCCTGCATGTCGGCCATCGAAAGCTGACCGTCCCGCGCCTTCTTGCCGAGATTGCCGATTTCCTTTTCGATTTCGGCGATGCTCATCTGGTCGGCATTGCGCACGACCGGAACCACGAGGCCCTTGTCGGTGCCGACGGCCACGCCGATATGGGCGTACTGCTTGTAGATCAGGTCATCGCCGTCGATCTCGGCATTGACCGCCGGGATTTCCTTGAGCGCGTGCACCACGGCCTTGGTGAAAAAGCCCATGAAGCCGAGCTTAACGCCGTGCTTCTTCTCGAAAAGCTCCTTGTAGGAGTTGCGCAGATCCATGACCGGCTTCATGTCCACCTCGTTGAAGGTGGTGAGCATGGCAGCGGTGTTCTGCGCGTCCTTGAGGCGACGGGCGATGGTCTGGCGCAGACGGGTCATCTTGACGCGCTCTTCGCGCTCCGCATCGCCGGCCGGGCTTGGCCCGCGCGGTGCAGCCGGTGCCTTGGCTTCGGCAGCCTTGGGCGCTGCAGCGGCCGGAGCCGGATCGCGCAGCGAAGCGAGTACGTCTTCCTTGAGCACCTGGCCCGACTTGCCCGAGCCAGCGATATTGCCCGCGTCGAGGCCATTTTCGTTGATCAGCTTCTGGGCCGAAGGCGCTGGAGCGCGGTCGGTTGCGCCGGCCGGAGCCTGGGCCTGCTGCGGAGCGGGCGCCGGTGCTGCGGCAGCCGGAGCCGAGGCCGAGGCAGCCGTACCAGCGGCGATTGCGCCAAGCAGCGCCCCAACGTCAACGGTATCGCCCGGATTGGCGGCGATCGCTTCCAGCACACCCGAAGAGGGCGCGGGAACTTCTACCGTCACCTTGTCGGTTTCTAACTCGACCAGAGGCTCGTCGGCATTGACGGTATCCCCGACCTTCTTGAACCACTGGCCGATGGTTGCTTCGGTGACGCTTTCGCCCAGCGTCGGAACTCGGATTTCTGTCGACATTGATTGATCCTTTTTCTTCGGCCTAGTTGGCGAATGCTTCGTCGAGGAATGCCTGGAGCTGAGCCAGGTGCGTGCGCATCAGGCCGGTCGCAGGCGAGGCGGCAGCCGGACGGCCGACATAACGGACGCGCTGATATTCGCGGCCCATCTGGTCGAACACCCACTCAACATAGGGCTGGATAAAGGCCCAGGCACCCATGTTTTTGGGCTCTTCCTGGCACCAGATCACTTCCGCATTGGGGAAGCGGTTCAGTTCATCGAGCAGTGCCTTGGCCGGGAACGGGTAAAGCTGTTCGACGCGCAGTAGATAAACATCGTCGATGCCCTTCTTTTCGCGATCCTCGAGCAGGTCGTAATAGACCTTGCCCGTGCACAGCACGACGCGACGGATCTTCTCGTCCGAGGCGAGCTTGACCGTGGTCTTGGGCAGGCCCGGCGCTTCGGCATCGTCCCAGAGGAGGCGATGGAAGACGCTGTCCGGCCCCATCTCGACCAGACCCGAAACCGCACGCTTGTGACGCAAGAGGCTCTTGGGGGTCATCAGGATCAGCGGCTTGCGGAAGTCGCGCTTGAGCTGACGGCGCAGGATGTGGAAATAGTTGGCCGGCGTCGTGCAGTTGGCGACCTGCATGTTGTCTTCGGCGCAGAGCTGGAGGAAGCGCTCGGGACGCGCGGAGGAGTGCTCCGGCCCCTGCCCTTCATAGCCGTGCGGCAGAAGCATCACGAGGCCCGACATGCGGAACCACTTGCGCTCGCCCGAGGAGATGAACTGGTCGATCACGACCTGCGCACCGTTCACGAAGTCGCCGAACTGGGCTTCCCAGAGGGTCAGCGCGCGCGGCTCGGCCAGCGAGTAGCCATATTCGAACCCGAGCACGGCTTCTTCCGAAAGCATCGAATTGATGACTTCGTAGCGCGCCTGGTTTTCCGGATCGAGATTGTTGAGCGGGGTATAGGTCTTGTTTTCTACCTGCTGATCATTGAGCACCGAATGGCGCTGGCTGAACGTGCCGCGTTCGCAATCCTGACCGGACAGACGCACGGGATGCCCTTCGGTCACGAGCGTACCGAAAGCAAGGGCCTCGGCAGTTGCCCAATCGATCCCCTGGCCCGATTCGATCGCGCCCAGACGATTGTCGAGGAAGCGCTTGACCGTGCGGTGCACATTAAGCTCCGCCGGTACCTTGGTCAGCTTGGTACCGATCTCGACGAGCTTTTCAAGCTCGACACCGGTTTCACCACGGCGTGCGCCATCGTCCTGGGCGGGCTTGAAGTTCTTCCAGGCGCCGTCGAGCCAGTCGGCCTTGTTCGGACGGTAGTCCTGGCCGGCCTCGAACTCGCGTTCGAGCTTGCTGCGCCAATCGGCCTTGAGCTTGTCCACCTCTTCGGCGCTCAGCACGCCATCTGCGACCAGCTTCTCCGAGTAAAGTTCCAGCGTGGTCTTGTGGCTCCGGATCTTGGAGTACATGAGCGGCTGGGTGAAGCTGGGCTCGTCGCCTTCGTTGTGGCCGAAACGGCGGTAGCAGAACATGTCGATCACGACAGGCTTGCCGAACTTCTGGCGATATTCGACAGCCACCTTGGCCGCGAACACGACGGCTTCCGGATCGTCCCCGTTCACGTGCAGAACCGGCGCCTCGATCATCTTGGCGACGTCGGTCGGATAGGGTGAGGAACGTGAATACATCGGCGAAGTGGTAAAGCCGATCTGGTTGTTGATCACCAGATGGATCGACCCGCCCGTGCGGTGCCCCTTGAGACCCGAGAGCCCAAGACACTCGGCAATGACACCCTGGCCGGCAAAGGCTGCATCGCCATGGATCAGCAGCGGCAACACCATGGAGCGGTCCGGCTTGCCCTCTGTGGCGATGTCGACCAGCTTGCCTTCAGGCGCGATATGCTGGTCCTGCTTGGCACGCGACTTGCCGAGCACGACGGGATCGACGATTTCGAGATGCGAGGGGTTGGCGGTCAGCGACAGGTGGACGCGGTTGCCGTCGAATTCGCGGTCAGACGAGGCACCGAGATGGTACTTCACGTCGCCCGAACCCTCGACATCGTCTGGATAGAAGGCGCCGCCCTTGAATTCATGGAACAGGGCGCGATGGGGCTTGGCCAGAACCTGGGTCAGCACATTGAGGCGGCCGCGATGGGCCATGCCGAGCACGATATCCTTGATCCCGAGCGCGCCACCGCGTTTGATGATCTGCTCGAGAGCCGGAATCGCCGCCTCGCTGCCATCAAGGCCAAAGCGCTTGGTGCCGGTATACTTGACATCGAGAAATTTCTCGAAGCCTTCGGCCTCGATCAGCTTGGACAGAATGGCTTTCTTACCCTCAGGAGTGAAGGTGATTTCCTTGTCCGGTCCCTCGACACGTTCCTGGATCCACTGCTTGGCTTCAGGATCGGAGATGTGCATGAACTCGATGCCCAGCGTACCGCAATAGGTGCGCTGAAGGATCGCCATCATCTCGGGAAGGGTCGCGTATTCGACACCCAGATAGTTGTCGATAAAGATCTTGCGACTGAAATCGGCCTCGGTAAAGCCATAGCTGCGCGGATCGAGTTCGGGCGCGGATTCTTCGGACTTGAGCTTGAGCGGGTCGAGATCGGCATGCAGATGCCCGCGCATGCGATAGGCGCGGATCATCATGATGGCACGGATGGAATCGCGCGTTGCCTGCAGCACATCGGCTGCGCCCGGCGCCGGCTTGCCTTCGGCAGCAGCCTTCTTGGCCGTCGCCTTTTCGGTCTTTACCGCCAGCTCACCCCAATTGCCATCGAGCGCCGCTACCAGTTCGCCGCCGGCGGCCTGCGGCCAGTCCTTGCGGCCCCAGCTGGCTCCTGCAGCGTTCTTTTCCGCCTGCCCATCCGCATCGTCGAGCCGTGAGAAAAAGCTCGACCAGGTCGAATCGACACTGGAGGGATCGGTCTTGTAGCGTGAATAGAGTTGTTCGATGTAGTCGGCGTTCCCCCCATAGAGGAACGAGGTCAGCAAGAACGCGTCGTTCTTTTCCTGTCGTGTCATCGCTTTTTGCGCAGGACCTTGCGTCCTGTCATCCTTCTCAACAAACCGGCGGAGAGCCGGTTCTCAATTGCGGCCACCCAAAGTGGGGGAATATTGACCGCTTTTCCTTTGTATCTTGTTAAGACTTGCGGCGCCCGTGGGAGGCGCCGCGGCTTGGAACATATGTATCAGACCAAACCATTTCGCGCTTAGCACCAAACCGTGACCGAAGCGCGACCGAGTTGGTCGAAATTGATAGCCACGCCTCGCGGTTCGAGAGTCGCTACGCTCCCACCTCACCGTGAGGACTACTTTTGCTTCAGTGCCGGTAGCCCTCATGGTGAGGTGCGAGCAATTCGCGAGCCTCGAACCACGAGGGCGTGGCAGATCAGCCCTTGAGCACTTCCACAAGCGTGGTGCCCAGTCGCGCCGGAGAAGGCGAAACGCGGATTCCCGCAGCTTCCATCGCTGCGATTTTGGATTCGGCATCGCCCTTGCCGCCCGACACCACGGCGCCGGCATGGCCCATGGTGCGGCCCTTGGGCGCAGTGCGGCCGGCGATGAAGCCTGCCATCGGCTTCTTGCGGCCCTTCTTGGCTTCATCGATCAGGAACTGGGCCGCGTCTTCTTCGGCCGAGCCGCCGATTTCGCCGATCATGATGATCGACTCGGTCGCGTCGTCCGCAAGGAACATCTCGAGCACATCAATGAACTCGGTGCCCTTCACCGGGTCCCCACCGATACCGACAGCCGTCGTCTGCCCGAGGCCTGCGTTCGAAGTCTGGAACACCGCTTCATAGGTCAGTGTGCCGGAACGCGAAACGATACCGACCGAGCCCTTGCGGAAGATCGAGCCCGGCATGATGCCGATCTTGCACTCTTCCGGGGTCAGGATGCCCGGGCAGTTGGGCCCGAGAAGCCGGGAATTGGAACGGTCGAGACGAGCCTTGACGCGCACCATGTCCATCACCGGGATACCTTCGGTGATGCAGGTGATGAACGGGATTTCAGCATCGATCGCTTCGATGATGGCATCGGCAGCGCCCGCGGGGGGAACGTAGATGACCGAGGCGTCGGCGCCGGTGCGTTCCTTGGCTTCGGCGACCGAAGCAAAGATCGGCAGGGTTTCCCCGCCAGCGCCGGTCCAGGTTTCGCCACCCTTCTTGGGGTGGATACCACCGACCATCTGCGTGCCGTAATAGGCCAGAGCCTGTTCGGTGTGGAAGGTACCGGTCTTGCCGGTCAGGCCCTGCACAAGGACCTTGGTGTTCTTGTTGACGAGAATAGACATCAGGGTAGGTCCTCTAAATTAGCCGTTGATCGCCGCGACGATCTTCTTGGCGGCGTCGTCGAGATCATCGGCCGCCGTGATTGCCAGACCCGACTCGTTGAGGATCTTCTTGCCCAGTTCGACATTGGTGCCTTCAAGGCGCACGACGAGCGGCACCTGCAGACCCACTTCTTTGACGGCCGCGATCACGCCTTCGGCGATCACGTCGCACTTCATGATGCCGCCGAAGATGTTGACCAGGATCCCCTCGACCTTGGGATCGGCCGTGATGATCTTGAAAGCTGCAGCCACCTTCTCCTTGCCAGCGCCACCGCCGACGTCACAGAAGTTCGCCGGCTCCTTGCCGTAGAGCTTGATGATGTCCATGGTCGCCATGGCAAGGCCCGCGCCGTTGACCATGCAGCCGATATTGCCGTCGAGCGCGACATAGGCGAGGTCCCACTTGGAGGCCTCGATTTCCTTGCTGTCTTCTTCGGTTTCGTCGCGCAGCGCCTTGACGTTGTCGTGGCGGAACAGGGCATTGCCGTCGAACGACACCTTGGCGTCGAGGACGCGCAGGTGGCCGTCTTCCATCACGATCAGCGGATTGACCTCGAGCAGCGCCATGTCGGTTTCGCTGAAGGCCTTGTAGAGGATCGGGAAGAGGCTCTTGGCGTCTTCGGCGGCAGCGCCGTCGAGCTTGAGCGCCGAAACGATGCGGGCGATGTCGGCATCGGTCACGCCGGCTTCGGGATTGATCGCGATGGTCTCGATCTTTTCCGGCGTGTCATGGGCCACCGCTTCGATGTCCATGCCGCCTTCGGTCGAAACGACAAAAGCCACCTGCCCCACGGAGCGATCGACCAGCAGCGAGCAGTAGAGCTCGCGCGCGATATCGGCGCCGTCTTCGATGTAGAGGCGGTTGACCTGCTTGCCCGCGTCTCCGGTCTGAGCGGTCACCAGCGTATTGCCGAGCATCTCCTTGGCATGGGCGACCACTTCTTCCACGGACTTAGCCAGACGCACGCCACCCTTGGCCTCGCTGCCCAGTTCCTTGAACTTGCCCTTGCCGCGGCCGCCGGCATGGATCTGGCTCTTGACCACATAGAGTGGGCCCGGCAGCGACTTGGCCGCAGCTTCAGCTTCGTCGACCGAGAAAATGGCGACGCCGGCAGCTACGGGCGCCCCGTATTCCTTGAGAAGCGCCTTGGCCTGGTGTTCGTGGATATTCATCTGGTTCCCCTTGGATGGGCAGCATTGATCCGGCCGTTTCTGGAGACCGGAAAGGAGAAGCCGCCGGACTGGCCAGCGGCTTTCAAAAACTTACGCCAGTTTCGGCGCGATTTTCTTGCAGGCCGCAACAAGACCTTCGACGGCTTCGACGGACTTGTCGAATGCCTTTTGCTCGGCCGAGTTGAGCGCGATCTCGACGACCTTCTCGGCGCCACCGGCACCGATCACAATTGGCACGCCGACATAGGCATCCTTGACGCCATATTCACCGGACAGGAACGCGGCGGCAGGCAGCACGCGCTTCTTGTCCTTGAGATAGCTCTCGGCCATGGCAATGGCAGAAGCGGCCGGTGCGTAAAAGGCCGAGCCGGTCTTCAGGAGCCCCACGATCTCGGCGCCGCCATCACGGGTGCGCTGCACGATTTCGTCGAGCTTTTCCTTGCTCATCCAGCCCATCTTGACGATGTCGGTCAGCGGAATGCCGGCAACGGTCGAATAGCGGGTCAGCGGCACCATGGTGTCGCCATGGCCGCCCAGCACGAAAGCGGAGACGTCTTCCACCGACACGTTGAGCTCTTCGGCGATGAAGTGCACAAAGCGCGAGCTATCAAGAACGCCGGCCATGCCGACTACCTTGTTCGCGGGAAGGCCCGAGAACTTCTGCAGCGCCCAGACCATGGCGTCGAGTGGATTGGTGATGCAGATGACAAAGGCATCAGGCGCGTACTTGGCGATGCCCGCACCCACCTGCTCCATCACCTTGAGGTTAATTTCGAGAAGATCGTCGCGGCTCATGCCCGGCTTGCGCGGCACGCCGGCGGTGACGATCACGACGTCAGCGCCTTCGATGTCCTTGTATTCGGACGTGCCCTTCATGACGGCATCGAAACCCTGGGCCGGAGCCGACTGGGCGATATCGAGAGCCTTGCCCTGGGGAACGCCGTCAACCACGTCGAACAGGACGACATCGCCCAGTTCTTTCTGGGCGGTCAGCAGAGCCAAGGTTCCGCCAATCTGTCCCGCACCGATAAGGGCAATCTTCTTGCGCGCCATAAGTTCTCATCCCCGGACTGCGTTGAATTGGCGCACGTCTTAACCCTGTCGGGCAAGACGGGCAAGTGACCCCTTCGTCGTAGGCGGCAAATCTGCCTTGCCGATGAGCGAAGGGGGCATGCCGGTTTGGCAGCGAGATCGCTCAGGAGGCGGTTTCGGCCACAGGCGCCGCATCGCGCAGCCCCTTGGCCAGATATTCTTCGGACTGCATTTCGGTGAGCCGGGACACGGTGCGCTGGAATTCAAATGCGGTCCTGTCGTCAGCGCCCAGTTGGTCGAGCGGCACGGCAAAGCCTGCCACCAGCTTCACGCCCCGGTCGTAAAGCGAGTCGATCAGAAGAATGAACCTTTTGGCCGCATCAGAGCGCGTCCGATCCATTTTCGGCACATCTTCGAGCATGATCGAGTCGAACGAATGGGCAATCCGCACGAAGTCGCGGGTTCCAAGCGGCCTCTCGCAGAGATCGGAAAACGCGAACCGCGCCGCGCCCAAGGCTTGACGCGGCACCGCAATCTGCCGGCCGATGCTCTCGACGACACCGGGCTCGCCCTCTTCGCCACCCGTAATCCGCAGCCAGAGCCGGTCCATGGTCGCGCCAACCTCGGCCCTGCTGCCAAATGCATAAACCTGCTGACCCGCAAATTTAAGCCGTCGGTAATCCTGCTCGGAATGGAGTTCCACCACCTCAGTTTCCCTCTTCAGCCTTGCAATGAAGGGGAGGAAAAGCTGGCGGTTGAGCCCGTCCTTGTAGAGTTGATCGGGCACCACATTGGACGTCGCAATCAGCGTCACGCCACCGGTGAACAGCTTTTCGAACAGCCGGTCGAGCAGCATGGCATTGGTGATGTCGTGGACATGGAATTCGTCAAGGCACAGCACCCGCAGGCCCGATTTCAGGATCGGCCTCGTCACCGCCTCGACCGGGTCGGCATCCTCGTTTCGCCCTCGCGCAGACTTGCGGAAGGCCGATATCCCCGCATGCACCTCGTCCATGAACTCGTGGAAATGCACCCGGCGCTTCTGCTTGATTGGAAGCGCTGCGTAAAAGAGATCCATCAGCATGGTCTTGCCACGCCCAACCTCTCCAACGAGATAAAGTCCGCGCACCGGCTTGGGCTTGTCGAAAAAGCCGAACAAACCCTTGGGCTGGCTCGCCGTCAGCTCCGTCAGGATCCGGTCGAAATGCCGCGTCCCCTCGATCTGCGCCGGGTCTGAACTCAGCGCGCCACGCTGGACGAGCTCGAGATAGGCGTCGCGGATGGTGGGTTGGGAAGAAGACAAAGAATCGGCCGCACGTTTGCACCGCGGCATTCCCACTCCGATCACCCCTGGCCCTTAAGGAAGAGGGTTGGGGGAGAGGGGTGGAAGACCCCTCGGCAGGTCCCGCAGTCGTGAACCCCTTATCCCCACCGGAACCGCTCACGCGGTTTCGGCGGGTTCTCGCGGACCACCTTCTCCCCTCAGGGGAGAAGGGAAGAAGGCTGCATCAATGGGGTCGCGCTCAGCGGGCCATCGAAATGGCCTGGCCGCCACCCATCGTGCCGATGTAACGGCCGCCCGAGGGTGCAAGGAATGCGGCGATATTGCCGTTATCATCATAAAGCTGAAGCTGGCTGCCAACCTGTTGCCAACCTGTGACGGAGGCAATCTGAGTGACCGAGCAGCCAGGGGCCGAAGCGCGGTAGTAATTGGTGCCGGTCTTGGCGGTCATCGGCAGGTTCAGCTGGCAGTTCGCAGCGCCTGCTGTCACCGTCCAGACGCCTTCCGGCCCGCTCGAAACACTTGTGGTCGGCTGTCCAACTGTCACGATGGAGCTATTGGTGCCCATCGGCGCCGAGGCGACGGTTGTGGGTGCAGGCGCTCCGCCCAGAACCGGCTGGCCCGAAAGCCCCGGAGCGGGCGTGCCGCTCGCCCCGATGGCAGGAAGCGTATTCTGCTGCACGGTCGAATTCTGCACCGGCGCCAGCTGCTGCGGCGCGCGCACGACGTTGAGATCGGCGGTGTTGGAGCGAGCTGTCGACGTACATCCGGCCAAGGCCAGAGCGACAAGGCCCAATCCAACCACGGAACCTGCTCCGCGCATCCAAACCTTCATTGGTAACTCCTGCCCAAAGGCTTAAGGTCGGTTAACTCTTTAGCCGGCTTATTAGCTCAAGCGTCCCGGCTGTTCAACGTCTGCCGTTGCCTGAGCCTCGCCAACTTTCGTGGCCGATTTAAGTGTCGGCCTTTCCCATATCCTTCAACAGCTCTTGCACCAGAACCGTTGCATCGCGCGCCTCATCTTCCGGCACGTCGATGCCGACCCCACCTGAGCCGAAAAGGCTGGGAACGCCCGGCAATCCGCCTTCGCGCGGCTCGAGCGGATGAAAGCCGTGCGCTCGCAGCGCCACGATGACGATCCGCGCAGCGCCAGCATCCCGGACTTGAGCGATGGTGACGAATTCCATTTTCTCTCCTGATGTTTCAACCGAATGTGACCTGCAAGTGCACCACAGGCAATGCCGATCACGCTCAAGCGAACGAACGGGCACTCATGCGTGGTTGCCAAACCGCCCCGCAGATGCTGCATTGCTGTTCAAGGCCCTGAGTGTGCAACTGATTTGCGCCAGCGGAAAGGCCAGAGTGGGGAGCATCAGCAGCCGCAATGGGCGCCTATATTATCCGCCGGCTCTTGCTGATGATCCCGACGATTTTCGGCATCATGGCCGTGTCCTTTCTGATCACGCAATTTGCGCCGGGCGGGCCGGTCGAGCAGGCCCTCGCCAATCTCTCGGGTCAAAATGTGGCTTTGGCCGAACGTGTGACCGGCGGCGGTCAGGAAACCCTTTCCCAGGCTGGCCCGCACGACCAGGCCGGCACTTATCGCGGCCGGCAGGGTCTGTCGCCTGAACTCGTCGAGCGCATCGAAAAGCAATTTGGCTTCGACAAGCCCCCGCTCGAACGCTTTCTTTCCATGATCTGGAACTATGTCCGCTTTGATTTCGGGCAGAGTTACTACCGCGACATATCGGTGATCGACCTCATAATCGAAAAGATGCCGGTCTCCATCTCGCTGGGGCTTTGGATGACATTGATCGCCTATGGCGTGTCCATCCCCCTCGGCATCGCCAAGGCGCGCCGGGACGGTTCGCGCTTCGATGTCTGGACGTCGACTGTTATCATCGTCGGCTATGCCGTGCCGGGCTTTCTCGTCGCCATCGCGCTGATCGTGCTTTTTGCCGGCGGCAGCTTCTGGTCGATCTTTCCCTTGCGCGGACTGCACTCGCCCGGCGCGGCCAGTTTCCCGTTCTGGCGCTGGGTGCTCGATTACATCTGGCATCTGGTTCTGCCTATCACCGCCATGGGCCTCGGTGCCTTTGCCACAGCAACTCTTCTCACCAAGAATTCGTTTCTCGACGAGATTTCAAAGCAATATGTGGTGACGGCGCGCGCCAAGGGGCTGACGGAGCGCCGCGTGCTCTACGGCCATGTCTTCCGCAATGCGATGATGCTGATCATCGCGAGCTTTCCCGGCGCCTTTATCGGTGCCTTTTTCGGCGGCTCGCTCTTGATTGAAACCATCTTCTCCCTCGACGGCCTTGGATTTCTCGGCTTTGAGGCCATTAGCACGCGTGATTATCCCGTGGTCTTTGCGACCCTTTATATTTTCTCGATCCTCGGGCTTCTGATCGGGCTCATTTCCGATCTCGCTTACATGTGGGTCGATCCGCGTCTTGATTTCGAAAGCCGGCAGACATGAGCTTACTGTCTCCGCTCAACCGGCGCCGCCTCGCTAACTTCCGGGCCAATCGCCGCGGCTGGTGGGCCTTCTGGCTGTTCCTTGCTCTTTTCATCCTCACGCTGGGCGCCGAATTCATCACCAATGACCGGCCCATCCTTGTCTCCTACAAGGGCGAATTGCTGTTTCCGGCCTTCGTCACCTATCCGGAGGCCACGTTCGGCGGCTTCCTCGCCACCACCGATTATCGCCAACCCTTTATCGCCGACGAGATCGAAAACAATGGCTGGGCACTCTGGCCACCGGTCCGCTTCAATCATGCGACGGTGGATGGCTATCTGCCCACCTCCGGCACCAATCCACCGAGCTGGATGCTAAGCTGGGACCAGTTCTGCTCGCGCTATCCCGGCGGCACCGCCGATCCCAATTGCCACATCGGCAACTACCATTGGCTTGGCACCGATGATCGCGGCCGCGATGTCCTCGCGCGGCTCATCTACGGCTTTCGCATCTCGATCCTCTTCGGCCTTACTCTTACCCTCTTCTCTTCCGTCATCGGGGTCGCCGCCGGCGCAGTGCAGGGCTATTTCGGCGGCTGGATCGATCTGATTTCCCAGCGGCTGATCGAAATCTGGACCTCCGTTCCCTCGCTTTATCTGCTGCTGATCATTTCCAGCGTCATTGCGCCCAGCTTCTGGGTGCTTCTTGGCATTCTCCTTCTCTTCTCCTGGGTGGCGCTGGTGGGCATTGTCCGCGCCGAGTTCCTGCGGGCCCGCAATTTCGAATATGTCAACGCCGCCCGCGCTTTGGGCGTTTCCAACACGGTGATCATGTGGCGGCACCTGCTGCCCAATGCCATGGTGGCAACGCTCACCTTCATGCCCTTCATTCTTTCGGGTTCGGTGACAACGCTGACCGCTCTCGATTTCCTCGGCTTCGGCCTGCCCATCGGCTCGCCCTCCCTCGGCGAACTCCTGGCCCAGGGCAAACGCAACCTTCAGGCACCCTGGCTGGGCCTCACCGGCTTTTTCACCATCGCCCTGATGATGACCCTTCTCGTCTTCATCGGCGAAGCCGTCCGCGACGCCTTTGATCCGCGCAAGACATTCAAATGAGCCAGCCCCTCCTCTCCGTCTGCAATCTCACCATCCGCTTCGGACGCTTCGAGGCCGTCAATGGTATCGATTTCGACATCGCTCCTGGCGAAACACTGGCGCTTGTGGGCGAGAGCGGCTCCGGCAAGTCGGTCACCGCGCTTTCGGTTCTGCGTCTTCTGCCCGAGAGCGCCACCATTGCCGGCGCCATAGCGCTCGGCGCCGAGAACCTTGCGACAGCGAGCCCCGAACACCTGCGCGCGGTGCGCGGCAACCAGGTGGGCATGATCTTCCAGGAGCCGATGAGTTCGCTCAATCCGGTGCACACCGTGGGCAAGCAGATCGGCGAAGTGCTCGCCCAGCACCAGGGAATGCGCAAGGCCGCCGCCCGCGCCCGCACGCTCGAACTGCTCGCTGAGGTCGGCATAACCGAGCCGCAAACCCGCATCGACGACTATCCGCACCAATTGTCCGGCGGCCAGCGCCAGCGCGTCATGATCGCCATGGCCCTCGCCAACGAGCCGAAACTGCTGATCGCGGACGAACCCACAACCGCCCTCGACGTCACCGTTCAGGCGCAGATCCTGACGCTACTCAAGCGCCTCCAGCGCCAGCACGGCATGGCCATGCTGTTCATCACCCATGATCTTACCATCGTACGCAAGATCGCCGACCGGGTGGCTGTGATGACCGACGGCCGCATCGTTGAAACCGGGCCGGTCGAGCCCATCTTCGCCAATCCCCAGCACGCCTATACCAGGAAGCTGCTGGCCGCCGCCCCGCGCGGCGCACCCAACCTGCCTCACCGGGACGCCCCCGTGCTCGTCGAGGCCCAGGACCTCAGGGTCTGGTTTCCCATCAAGCGCGGCCTGATGCGAAGGACGGTTGGACACATCAAGGCCGTCGACGGCATCGACCTGGCCATCCGAAAGGGCGAAACCTTGGGTGTCGTCGGAGAAAGCGGATCCGGCAAATCAACCTTGGGCTACGCGCTTCTCCGCCTCCTCCCCTCGCGCGGCCGCATCGTGGTGCTGGGCGAAAATATCGAGGGCCGTTCTGCCCGCGCCCTCCGTCCCCTGCGCCGGCACATGCAGATTGTCTTTCAGGATCCCTATGGTTCGCTCAGCCCGCGTATGTCCGTGGCCGAGATTGTCGAAGAAGGCCTGCGCGTCCACACGCCGTCCCTCAAGGCTCCCGAGCGGCAAAGCAAGGTCGAAGCCGCACTGCGCGAGGTTGGCCTTGATCCCGATCTTGCCGCTCGCTATCCACACGAATTTTCCGGCGGTCAGCGCCAGCGCATCGCCATCGCCCGCGCCCTGGTGCTCGAACCCGATTTTCTGGTGCTCGACGAGCCGACCTCGGCCCTCGATATCTCGATCCAGGCTCAGGTGATCGATCTCTTGCGCGATGTACAGCGCCGGCGCGACCTTACCTATCTTTTCATCAGCCATGACCTGCGCGTCGTCAAAGCGCTCGCCCATTCGCTGATCGTCATGCGTCATGGCCGGATCGTGGAAAAAGGCGCTGCCGCAGCCATCTTTGCCCGTCCGAACGATTCCTATACGCGCCAGCTCATGGCCGCTGCCTTCGATATCGAAACTGCCCCCGACGGTCTGTCACAGGACCCTCAAAGTGGCTAATCTTACACCCTGTCTCAAGCGGAGCCCGACCATGATGCTCTCGAAAACCCTGCTCGCTGGCCTTGCGGCCCTGGCTTTCTGCGCGCCCATTGCCGCGCAGACACCCACGGGAGTGTGGGTCAATGCCGACAGCCTCACCGATGCCCCCAAATACGCTGAAGGTTTCACCCATTTCGACTATGTGAACCCCGATGCACCCAAGGGCGGTACGGTGCGCCTCGGCACGCGCGGCGGCTTCGATACCTTCAACCCCATCCTTCCCAAGGGCGAAGTCGCCAGTGGGCTCGGCCTCGTGTTCGAGACGCTGATGACCTCCTCGCTCGATGAGGTGAACACCTCCTATGGGCTCCTGGCCGAAGCCATGAAGGTGGCCGACGATTATGGCTCGGTGACCTTCCGCATGGACGCTGATGCCCGTTGGCACGATGGCGAACCCGTCACCGCCGAAGATGTCGTCTGGTCCTTCGAAAAGGTCATCGAACTCAGCCCCACCTACACCCAATACTATGCCAACGTCACAAGCGCCGAAGTCACAGCGCCCGGCGAGGTCACTTTCACCTTCGACATGACCGGCAATCGCGAACTGCCCCACATTTTGAGTCAGCTGATGGTCTTGCCCCAGCACTGGTGGGAAGGCACCGACGCCCAGGGCCGCCAGCGCAACATCGCTCAATCAACGCTCGAGCCTCCGCTCGGCTCCGGCCCCTATGCCCTGACCGGCTTGGAAGCGGGCCGTACCCTCACCTACAGGCTGGTTGAGGATTATTGGGGCAAGGATCATCCGACCCAGATCGGCACCAACAATTTCAACGAAATCCGCTACGAGAGTTTTCTCGATGAAGCGGTCTGGTTTGAGGCGTTCAAGGGCGACCAGTTCGACTGGTGGAGCGAATACACGGCGCGCCGCTGGGCAACCGGCTTCGAGTTTCCCGCCGTTGCCGATGGCCGGGTGATCAAGGAAGAGTTTCCCCAGGACTACAATGGCCGCGGCGAAATGGTGGGCTTCATCCCCAATCTGCGCCGCGAAAAATTCGCCGATCAGCGGGTGCGCGAAGCGCTCAACTACGCCTTCGATTTTGAAGAACTGAACAACACCATCTTCTACAATCAATATGCGCGCGTTGATTCCTACTTCTTCGGCCTGCCCTTCGCCGCCAAGGGCGCGCCGGAGGGACAGGTGCTCGACATTCTCGAGAGCGTGCGCGATCTCGTGCCCGCCGAAGCCTTCGACGCCCCAAAGCCCAATCCCGTGAGCGGCGATCCCACAAAGCTTAGGGAAAACCTGCGCACTGCCCTCGGACTCCTCACCGAGGCCGGCTACACGCTCAACGGCACCCAGCTTGTCGACAGCACCGGCCGCCAGCTCAGCTTCGAAATCCTCATGCACCAGCCGACTCTGGAAGCCATCGCGGCCAACCTCCAGCGCAACCTCGGCCAGATCGGCATCGATGTGCAGATCCGGATCGTGGACACTCCGCAATATATCAACCGCCTGCGCAGCTTCGACTATGACATGATCTACACAAGCTGGCCCCAGTCCTTCTCACCGGGCAATGAGCAGCGCTATTTCTTTGGATCCTCGAGCGTGAACGAACAGGGCTCCCGCAACTATGCCGGCATCGCCGATCCCGGCATCGATGCCCTGATCGATCAGCTCGTAGCCGCCAGCGATCGCGACACCCAGCTCGCTATCACCGAAGCGCTCGATCGCGTTCTGCTGTCCCATCATTTCGTCGTGCCCGGCTACGTGCTCCAATATTCGCGCACTGCACGGTGGGATCGCTTCAGCCGACCCGAAACCCTGCCCGAATTCTCGAATGGCTTTCCCACCATCTGGTGGTGGGACGAGGCCAAGGCCGCCAAAACCGGCGGCGCTGCGCAATAGCGCCGAGCCCGGTCCCCGCCCGCGCGGGGACCGTCGGCCTTTGCAAGCGCCCGCCCTCCCGTCACATGGCTGTCGTGACGGCCATGCAGTTATCCGCCGCCCCTCCTGGCACTCTCTTGGGAATCTCTGCATGACGATAAACATCACCCGCCGCCTCGCTCTGCAACTGCTCGGCACCGCCGCCGCCCTTCCGTTTTTTGCTTCGGTCGCCCCGGCCATGGCGCAGGATGTTGCCGGCCGCGTCATCGTCCTGTCGGATCTGCACTCGGCCTATGAGCGCACGGCTCAGCTCCTGGCCGCGCTTCAGGGCGAAATCGCGGACAACCCTGCGCCGCATCTCATTCTCATCAATGGCGATGTGTTCGAGCTCGGCAATGTGGTCGCTGTTCGCTCAGGCGGCGTGATCGATTGGGCGTTTCTTGAAGCGCTCGCAGCCCTCGCCCCCACCGTCATCAATATCGGCAATCATGAGCCCGACCTCGACACCGACCTTGCCAACTTCGTGGCGCGCGCCGGCGAGATCGGCATCACCGTTGTCAGCAACATCACCGACACGCGCAGCAACACGCTCTATGCGCCCGCTGCTGCCGACTTGAGCCTTGGCGATCTGCCGGTGCGGATCGTCGGCATCGCAACCGACAAGATCAACACCTATCCCGCCGACACGCGCGAGGCGCTCGCCATTCCAGCGCCAGCCCAATGGTCGGAGGAAAACCTCGCCGGTCTACTTGAAGGCGAGGCCATGCCTATAGTCCTCAGCCATGCCGGCATCGTGGCCGATCGCGCCATCCTGCCGCTCCTTACCGACGGCACGCTGCTGGTCGGTGGGCACGACCACCTCACCTTCACCCATGACGAAGGCCGGACGCGCTACGTCCACACCGGCTCCTGGAGCGCCACCTATACGCTTGTCACCGTGGCGGCCGACCGCACCATGAGCGTTGAACAGGTGCGCCTTGCTCCAGACGCCGCAACCGACGAGATGCTTGCCGCGCTGATCGCGCAAACCCTCGAGGCCCATCTCACCGCTGAAGAACTGACCACTATCGGCGCCAGTCCCGCCGCGATGACCCTTGGCGAGACCGGACGCTTCGTTGCGCAAAGCATGGCAGCTGCCGGGGGCGGCGATATCGGCTTTATCGGCCATACCACTCTCGGCAACGGCCTGCCGCAGGGAGAGGTCAGCAAATACGCCTTCGACTCCGTTGTGCGCTTCGATGGCAAGCTCATGATCGCCGAAGTCGACAGGGCAACGCTCGATGAGATCATGAGCCGCGTCAATCAGGACGAGGCTCAGAACCTCGACCAGCGCACGGGCGACTTCCTTTATGCCGCGCCCACGGACATGGCGGCAAAGGACACTTATCGCCTCGTCACCAATGATTGGTCAGCCACCAACCAGAAGAGCTATTTCGGCCGTGAAGACCTGGTGTTCACACCCGGCCCGGACATCGGCCTCAAGGCGCTGGTGATCGACGCCCTGCGCTAAGCGCGTACCCAGGCTGCCCTCCGGCCCGACCGGGGGGCAGAGCAGGCCCTACCCTCAATAGTCCTGTTCGAAGAACACGCCGAGGCTGGTGTTACCATCCTGTCCGGCGCTGCCGCGGACCACAAGATCGTCGGTCACATCGAGATTGATCGAAACGCTCGATTGCCCATTCGCGCCCGCCGTGACGCCCAGATAGACATTGTCCTGCAGATAGGTGCCTGCCTGCACCCCGACATTGCCCTCGGCATCGGTAACGACATCGAGATCGGCAAGCCCGGCCGCCCCGCGCAGGCCATCGACGAGACCCCCGCCGCCGCCACCGCCCACGAGCTCGGCCGCTGCCGCGGCAAGCTGCGCCAGCTGCAGGGGCGAAAGCTCGCCCATGGAACGCCCAAAGATCAGACGGCTCAAAACCTCGTCCTGCGGCAGGTTGGGATTGGAGCTGAACGTCACATCCGGCGCCGAGACACGGCCCGCAATCGTCACGAACACGGTGATGCCATCGCCCTCGGTTCGCGCAACGAAAAACAGCTGCGGATCGAGATCGCCGACCAGCGTCACCGTGCCGGTCTCGAAGTCGAGCCTCTGGCCCAGAACGGTCAGCCGCCCACGGTTGAGCGAGAACGCCCCCACCGGCTGAATATTGTTGAGCGGCCCGGCAAGGCGCACCGATCCACCCACTTCCGCGTCAAGCCCGCGCCCGCGAATGAAGATCTGGTTGGGTGCATTAACCGTCACATCGAGCAAGAGACCAGCCGAACGCGTCTGGGGCACGGGCGCGCCGCTGGCATCGATGCGGGCGCGCTGCAACGTCTGCGCCACCTGGGGCGGAGCGTTGACATGCCGCACATCGATCAGCGGCGCGCCCCCGCCAAACCCTTCCGGCACAGTGATATTGGCGTTTTCGACCTCGAGCGCACCGGACAGAAGCGGCGTGCCCAGGAGATTTCCGGTCAGCGTCAACCCGCCCGACACCGTCGCGGCGAAGACTTCGCCGTCGCTATAGCGCGCCGAATTGATGCGGACGCTGAGATCTGCGGGGAACTGCCCCGAAAGTCCGACGGTCCCTGACGCCGCCACGCTGCCGCCCGAGGCAAGATCGGCCGACAGGCTCTCGATCCGCGTCGATGTGCCGGCAAGGCTGGCGCGGCCATTGATATTGGCAAGGCGCAGGTTGAGTTCGGGATCGACATAGCCTGCGCCCGCCACCGAAACAGACCCGCCATATTGCGGCGCATCGAGGCTGCCGGAAAGTTCGGCGTTGAAATTGGCCGTGCCCGAAAGCTGCCCGCCGCGATCGGCAACAAATTGATTGGCGAGCGCCAGCGGCGCCGATCCACTCAACTGCACCGAAAGGCCATTGCCCGCCAGCGGAATGCGCCCGGACCCCGTGACCTGCAACCCGCCTGAACCACTAGCGGAAAGCGTATCGAGCGACACGGTGCCACCGGCGAAACTGCCAGAAGCGGCAGCGGTCAGCGGTGCTATGCCATAGGGCTGGATCGCGGCGGCGTTGACCCCGGCTGCGCGCGCATCGAAGCGCACCTGCGGATCGGAGGCCGATCCGCTGATCACCGCGCGCCCATCGAGCGTTCCGGCCAAACCGAGGCTCGGCACGATCGTATTGGCGATCGAAAGCGGCAGCGCCGCAATATCCACCGTCAGATCAAGCGCAGAGCCCGCCGTGCCCGAGGCGCTGATGCTGCCCGAGCCGACCTGAAAACGCAGCGCATCGAGGCGCACGGTCTCCCCCTGCACCAGCAGGGTTGCCGGATTGGCCAGCCGCGCGGCAATGCTGCCCTGCGCCAGGTTGGCGCGTTCGAGCGACAGGCGATAGCCGCCTTCGACCGGCGCCAGCGCACCGGCAAGATCGATATTGGTGCCGGTGTTGAGCGCTGCCTGCGCGTCAAAACTGGTTGTATCCCCGCTCTGGCTGGCGCGGGCCGAAAGCGTATCGACCCGCGTACCGCCAGCAGCGATATCGCTTCCCTCGACCGTTCCGTTGATGGCGGGCACCCCGAAGAGATCCGCAATCGTGGCACGAACTGCAGCCTGGCCCACCGAAATGTCGTTGATCCGCAGCGACGAGACATCGGCGGTCAGCCCCACGCGCTGGGTGCCGTTTTCCGTCAGCAGCTCGAGGGCGGCATTAACGCCGCCAGAAGCTTCGGTCAGCAGCAGCGCGGCGGCAAGCCCCACATCGGGAGCGACCACATCGAGCCGGCCGGTCAGCAATTCCGTATCCGCCGCGCGGCCCACCGACCCGAAGATGCGGGTTCCCGCGATTTCGAACGTGAGATCGTTGAGCGCCTGTTGCACCTGGTCGACAATGACCTGCGAAGCAAGCGTAGCGCGGTGCCCATCGAGCATGGCTTCGCCATCGACCCCGCCCGTCAGGCGACCTTCGAAAAGATCGAGATCGAGCCCGACCCGTGCCTCGCGCAGGTCGCGTCCTGCAAGCACGCCAACGGGCACAGATGCATCGAGCACCAGTTCGACGGGCGCCTCTGCACTCGTCGAGCGGGCCGTGCCGCGAACCGCCAGAGCCCCCGAGGCTTGCGGCGTCAGCAAGCCAAGATCGGAGAGATCGAGCGCCATCGCGAAATCGGCAACCGCCGTGCCATAGACACCGTCAGCGCTGAACTGCACTTGCGGATTGCTGATGGTGAAGTCGTCGGCGACGATTCCCGCCTCGGTGCGTGCCAGCCGTCCGGAAAGATCCACGGTCCCTGCAAGCAGCGCATCGGCTGTCTCGTCGTCAATGGTGAGGTCGCGGCCGGTGCCGGCGAATGTGAGGTCGAACCCGCCCCCGACAAACTCCACGCTGCCCTCGGCATCGAGCGAGAGCCCGCCCGTCAGCTCTCGCCCGGCAAGACCCGAAAACGGCGCGATATTGCCCGTTTCCACCCCGATCCTGCCACGGAATGCGGCGCCATCGATGACACCCGACAAGCTCGCCGTCAGCGCCTGGCCGACGATGCGCAATTGCGCCAGCTCGACCGGCTGGCCGGCATTCCAGAGACCGGCAAGGCCCAGCCCAACAGAATCGCCAAGCGCCGCTTCCACCGCCTCGTCGGCCGAAATCCCGGAAATCTGGCCATCGCCGTTGAAGGTGACCATGCGCGTTGCAGGATCCGAGAGATTACTCGCAACCCCGTTGATCGCCAGCGCCACGCGCTCGGCAGCAAAATCGCCCGTTTGCAGCCCGTCGATCCCCAGATCTGCGCGCCAGTCTTCCGATCCATCGGCGCCAAAATCGATCGTCAGCTGCGCGGCCTGGATCTGCGGATTGCCACCCGCCGGCAGCGTCACGGCGCCCCCTGCCGGATCGGCGATCGAGGCGGTGAGATCAAGCCGGGAAAGGAAATTGTCCGGCGTCGTCGCAGCGCTGGCATTGAGCGCCAGCTGCCCCCCGCTCACTGTCAGGTCGTTGAGTTCAAATCCACCTGCGCTGCGCACCAGGGCATTGAGCGAAAGGCGGGTGTCGGCACCGAAAAACGGCCGATAGGTTTCTGCCACCAGTGTCGAAAGCGGACCGCCAAGATCGGCATCGATGGTGAAACCGTCCCCGTTTTGCGCAATTGTGGCAGTGCCCGCCAGCGCCGTCTGCTCGTTGGCCAGCAGCGACAGCTCGGCCACCGGCCCCTGCCCGGCCAGCGTCAGCTGCACCGCCGGGCGGCCTTCGATGTTGAGCAGATTGGCAAGAACGCCGTTTTCCGGCTCGTTCAGCGTCAGCCCCAGGTCGATCTCGTTGCTTTCCTGAGCATAGGACAAGTCTAGATCAAGCGTTCCCCCCGGCCCATCGAGACGCACGATATCGAGCGTGGTGTCGAGATTGCCCCCTTCGAGTCGCAACGCACCCTCAAGCGAAATCTCCGAGCCTAGGCCGAAGACACCTTCGCCAAAGCTGACCCGCGGCACCGAAAGCGCGCCAAGATCGATCGCCACGGGGAATTCGGGAACCTGGAAACTGCCAGCCTCAGGCGGCGGCAGATCCACCCCTTCGGCGGGAATGGCATTGCGGATGTATTCGATGGAATCCGCGCTCAGCGAGCGCACTTCGAGCCGCCCCAGAAACAGCGCTGCCTGGTTCCAGTTGAGGCTGGCATTGTTGACCCGCAGCCATACACCCTCCTGGTCCGAAATCGTGATTTCGCGGATCGAGACGTTCGAGCCGAGAATGCCGTCGATATTCGATAGGCTGATCTGCCGCTCCGGCGTCGAAAGCCGGTCCTGGACGAAATTGGTCAGCCAGCTCTTCTGCTCCTCGTCGGGCAGGGACATGACATCCTGTGCCGGCACCGCATGCGGCACCACGATCGCGGGGACGAGGAGAAGCGCCGCAAAGCCAAGGCGGCGATATCGAGGGGAAAGAGTAGCCATCAGAATGCCTGTCCGATACCGGCATAGATGGCATAATCGGGATCGCCATCGCGCTTGTTGAGCGGCACTGCAACATCGAGGCGCAGCGGCCCGAACCCGGTATAGTAGCGCACGCCCACGCCGGCTCCGAGGCGCAGGTCCTCGAGCCCGGGGAACGTATCCGCCGCCACATAGCCGCCATCGAGGAAACCGACCACGCCGATATCCTGCGTCACCTTGGCCCGCGCTTCGAGCGAGGCTTCCAGCAGATAGCGCCCGCCCGTCACCTGCCCTTCGGCATTCTCGACCCCGATGGATTTGAATGCATAGCCGCGCACCGAGCCGCCGCCACCGGCAAAGAACAGCTTGTCGGGCGAGATCTCGCTCAGGTCTGGCCCGAGAAGCGCCCCGGCCTTGACCCTGCCGGCGAGCACGAACATGTCGTCATCGCCAAAGCCGAAATAGGTCCGCGCCTCCGCCGTCAGCCGCGCGCCGGTGTTGTCGAAGCCGAAATCGTAATAGGGCTCGACCATCCCCGCGAGATAAAAGCCCTCGGTGGCATCGACCGTGCTGTCGCGACCGTCATACGTTGCGCCGGCAAAAAGCCCTACGGTCGAAAAGTCGCGCGTTCCGAACGCATCGTCGAACCGGGCGCGCTCATAACTCACCCCGCCGCTCACGGTCAGTTCGTCCGAAAAATAATGCGTCAGACCCAGCCGCGCTTCCGCCGAAGTTTCGGTATAGCGCGGATAAAGCGTGCGCTCGGCCGAGATGGTTGCAACCAGATCCGTGTCCGGCGTCAAAAATCCTGGCTTGGTGAAAGTGCCGCCAAAGAAGTAGTCGAACTGTTCGGTATCGAGCGGATAGGCGATGCTGGCGATGCGCGCATCGAGCCTCAGGCGCTCCGCCTGTCCGAAAAGATTGCGCCAGAGGTGGAAACCCTCGAGACCCAGTCCATCGACGGTTGAATAGGATGCACCCACGCCAAACCGGCGCCCCGGCAATTCCTCGACGATCAAATTGTAGGGTAAAAGCCCATCCGCCCCGATATCCTGCGCCGCTTCGAACCGTGCCGAGCGGAACACTTCCAGTCGGTCGAGCCGCTTTTGCGCCCGTTCGATGTCGTCGGGATCATATTCCTCCCCGACCACGAGTCCCGTCTGCTGTGCAACGAATTCCGGGTTCATCGCGGCCGCACCGGTCACCGTCACTGGCCCGAAGGCCGCCCGGGCGCCGGGGTCGACGGCGATGGTCACATCCACAGTGCGCGAGGCGTGGTTGGCGATGACGTCGCGCCCCACCACCTGCGCCTTGGCATGTCCCTGCTGCTGCCAGGCCTGTACGGCCAGCTGCTCGGCAGCCAGGATCACCGAGGATCGCGCCACCTGTCCCGCGCCATAGCCGCGCAGCACCGGCAGATCCACCTGATCGTCCGGATCGCTCGTGGGCGGCGCCTGGTTGGCGATGGCAACATTGCCGAAGGTGAATTCCGGCCCAACCGTGACTGCGATGGTCACATCCACCGGGTCGGGCAGGCGAACGTCCGGCGCCAGGGTGGAAGCTTCGACCCCGGCGATTCGGATACTGACCGCAGCCCCGTAGCGCCCTTCATTATAGAGCGCGGCAACGATGCGGCGATAATCGCCCCGCGCCTTGGCGAGGAGGCCTGCGGCACCCGATGCCGGATCAGCCTCATCGGCAAGAAGCGAGGACGCATTGCGCGCCGCATTTTCCACCGCGCCCGCTTCGCTTGTCGAAAAGGTGACGAAATAGCGTTGCGGATCGACGATGACCTCGTCTTCGGCATCGTCCTCGAAAAACTTCATGCCGAAGAGCTCAAAGGCATGCACGGGAAGGCTCACCAGGGCCGTGCCAGCCATGGCAATCACCAGTGCGCCAATACTCGAAACCAAACGCGCGCTTTGCAGAAGACTAATTCCCGACCGTTACGCATCAACCAGATACGGCTGCTGCAGTGTCACCCCGTGGAGGAAAACAATGAGTTAACCCCTCCCCGCCGCCTGCCAAAAAGGCGTTCTTATCGTGTTCAGTTTAGGGCGCCGAAGATGATGACGGCAAGCGTAGATCGGTAAAATGCCGAGTTTGGCCTCCCGGACGTGACCGATGTGCAACGCCATGCCCAGCGCTTCTCTGCCCGTTGACGCGGCGCGGTGTCCGGTACACCTTGCGCCCTCACCACGTCTGTTGTTCAGGAACTGCCATGTATTCGCTGCTCGACCCCAGCCGCTTCGTCGTCTTCATCACCGGCGCCACCTCCGGCTTCGGCGAGGCAGCCGCACGGCGCTATGTGGCAGCGGGCGCTAAGGTCATCGCTACCGGCCGGCGCAAGGATCGCCTCGAAAAGCTGCAGGCTGAGCTTGGTGCCGGCAACTGCCACATCATCGAACTCGACGTGCGCGACCGCGCTGGGCTCGAAAAAGCCATTGCCGCGCTGCCAGCCCCCTTCGATGCCGTCAATATCGTCTTGGCCAATGCCGGGCTCGCGCTTGGTCTTCAGCCCGCCGCCGAAGCCAGCCTCGATGATTGGCAGACCATGATCGATACCAACATCTCGGGCCTCGTCTATACCGTACGCCTGCTGCTGCCCGGCCTCATTGCTCGCGGCGGCGGTCATGTGGTCACCCTTGGCTCGGTCGCCGGCGAATATGCCTATCCCGGTGGCTCGGTCTATGGCGCCAGCAAGGCCTTCGTGAAGCAATTCGCGCTCAACCTGCGCTCGGACCTGCAGGGCAAAAAAGTGCGCGTCACCAATATCGAGCCGGGCCTGACCGAAACCGAGTTTTCGCTCGTCCGTTTCAAGGGCGACGAAGGCAAGGCATCCGCCCCCTATTCCGGCACCAAGGCCATGACTGCTGAAGACATCGCCGAAAGCATCTTCTGGGCCACCTCCCTGCCCGAACATGTCAACATCAACAAGATCGAACTCATGGCGACCACCCAGGCCATCGGCCCCTTCGATATCTACCGGGAAGATTGACGCCCAGCGCCCTGATGCCCGGGAGACCTCTTGGTGCGGTGTGGCGCTCCGCACCTGGGGATGAGGAACTTCTGGTTGCAGCCGTCAAAGTCCCAAAAACCGCACCGTATCCGGATCGAGCGGGATTCCCTCGGTCTGGCGCGTCTCCATCACCGCCCATTCCCGATCCCCCGGCGCCATGACGCTCCCGCCTTCGCGCACCCGCGACCCGCGTAGGCTCTCAAGATAGCGCCCGATGGCCTGAAGAAACATTTCCCGCCCGGCAAACTTGTCCGGATCGATGACCAGAACGAAATGCCCCATATTGCGTGGTGTCGAAATGTCGCCGCCGCCATACATCGGTATGAAATCGGGATCGAGCGTGGTGCCGGTCAACAGTGCGGAAAACAGCGTTGCGACCCCTGCCAGTGCCGCGCCCTTATAGCCATAGTCCACCCCGCCGAGCGGCAACAGCATATCGGCCTCGTGCGGATCCGAGGTCGGCACCCCATCCGCCGTCGCCGCCACACCCTGGGGCAATGGTAGATCGAGCGAGCGGTGCAGCAGCACCCGGTTGAGCGGAATGGAGGAAGTCGCCATATCGAGCAGCCACGGCCGCCCTTCTGGTACAGGCGCTGCAAAGGCAAGCGGATTGGTGCCGTGAAATTTCTGTGCCCCGTCGAACAGCGCAACCATGGAATCGGTGTTGGTAGTGGCAAAGGTCACAAAGCCCTTTTCCGCGCCGGCCAAGGCATAAGCTCCCGCCGCTCCCAGATGCGAGGAATGCTTGATGCCGACCGCCCCGACACCCGCCTCCTGCGCCAGTTCGATCCCCACGTCCACCGCTCGATAAGCCGCGTAATGGCCAAGCCCATGATCGCCATCGACCATGGCGCTGCCTGCTCCACGCTTTTCCACACCCAATTGCGGCGTCTTGTTCAGCCGCCCACCCCCGAGCATGCGGCAATAATGCTCCGTCAGCCTTACCCCGTGACTATCTACCCCAACCAGCGAAGCATGGATCATCGCCCTTATGGCGGCAGTCCGCGAGGCCTCACTGGCCCCGGCCTCCGTCAATCGGGCCTCCACCTGCTCGCGGATCAGGAATTCGGGGAATGTCCGTGCGTTCTCGATAGCCATAGTAGTCTCCTCCAGGCCCGTTTTATCGAGCACAGGAGTAGGGAGGAAGGGTCTAACTCACGCCAGCAACATAGAGCCCCCTCTTATTCCTCTCCCTTCCGGGGAGAGGTGGCTCGGGCAAAGCCCGGATCGGTCAGGGGCCGTCCCGCACCAGAGACTGAGGAAAAAGCAGGATGCCTTGATCGCCCATGGGGTCCTCTCCTGACCAGTCCTGACACGGCGTCACGAGGCCGCTGAAATCTCCCCACCGTCATTGCCCCACTTGTTCGGGCAATCCATCTCTTTGCGCTCACCGGACTGCTGCATGGTTCACCAGGACAACCCCAGTGATGACGGCGTTGGGGAGAGCGGCATGCCCTGCCCATGCTTTGAGCGCGCACCACCCTTGCGCACTTTTTCTTGGCAGCGCGCAGGCGGCTCGTTATTCTTGAGCTCAAAGTTGAGACCGCCCCATGCCCAAAGCCCCCGATCCGATCACCCGCGACCTCTGGCACGTGGTAGCCGCCACCAATGAACTGCCCATCGGCCAGATCGAAACAACGCTCCTTCTCGACCGGCGCATAGCCCTGACGCGCGGCATTGATGGCGAGCCCGTCGCGTGGTTGGCGACCGGCGAAGAAAATGGCGACGAGATCGACAGCGAAACCGTGCTCGACCGGCTGCCGGTCCGCACAGCCTACGGCTATACCTGGACCTGTCTCGGCACGCCTTCGGCCGAGCTCTTCCCTATCCCCGAATTCGCCGAACCCGACCGCGTCAACATGAGTTGCGGCTCGATCGGCATCCACGTCTCGGCGCCCCGCGCCGTCGAGAATTTTCTCGACATGGGCCACTTCCCCTATGTCCACACCGACATTCTGGGCTCGGAACCGCATACCGAGGTCAAGGAATACGACGTCGAAGTCTCCGAAGAGCGCGACGAAGTTCTTGCCACCAAGTGCAAGTTCATGCAGCCGCGCGCCGCCAAGTCGGCGACCACGGCGATGGAAGTCGAATATGTCTATCGCGTGCCGCACCCCTTCTGCTCGGTGCTCTACAAGTCCTGCCCCGAGGACGAAAGCCGCCGCGACGTCATCGGCATCTTCCTTCAGCCCATGACCGAGGAAACCTGCCGGGCCCACCTCCTGCAGTCGATGATCGATTCCACCTCGACCATCACCGACCTCCGCCGCTTCCAGCAGACCATCTTCGGCCAGGACAAGCCGATCTTGGAAAACCAGTATCCCAAGAAACTGCCGCTCGACCCCCGTTCGGAAACCCCGATCCGCGCCGACAAGAGCGCCATCGCCTATCGCCGCTGGCTGAGCCAGAAGGGCATCACATACGGCGTGATCCCGCAGGCCTCGTAGTTTTTCACGGCGAGCCAGAGACGGACTGCCCCGTACGCCAGGGCAATTCGTGACTAAAAATTCGATCGTGGCGCGATCCCTCATAGCGTTTCCAGCAAAAGTGGCCTTCCGGTTTTGCGGTTCGGAAACGCGGCATAAAGAGAACAGGATCTGATCGACCATGCCCCTCAGTCTGTCCGACCCCACCTGGTACCCCATTGCTTCCAGCGAGGACCTGCCCTTCCGCCACGTCTATCAGGGCCAGCTGCTCGGCCGCGAACTCGCCGTCTGGCGCGCCGACGATGGCAATGTCAACGTCTGGGAAAACCGCTGTCTTCATCGCGGCGTCCGCCTTTCCATCGGCATCAACGAGGGCCAGGAGCTCAAGTGCCAGTATCACGGCTGGCGCTATGCCAATCAGTCCGCCGGCTGCACCTATATTCCGGCTCACCCCGCTGACGCCCCGTCCCGGCGCATCGAAAATCGCAAATACCCGGTGCGGGAAGCCTTTGGCCTTATCTGGTCCGCCGCCAATGACGATCAGCCTTTCGCTCCTTTTGACGGGGCCCAGGGCGAAGACTGGTTCCCGCTCCGACCAATGCCCGTCGATGCCGCGCCCGAAGACGTCGTGGCCGGCCTTGCGCGCCTCGCGCCCGATGATCAGCCCGCCGATCTCTTGCCCGGCATGGCCGTTCGCCTCGGCGCCGCTGTCTTTTTCGTCCAGCCGGTCGATGCCGGCCGTGCGGTCATCCGGGGCCTCCTGGCCGGCCAGCCTCACGACGCCATGGCCGCCCTGCGCCACCACAACGAGACCCTAACTAAGCTGCGCGACCGCCTCGAGCGCGCCGCCGCGAGAAAGCCCGCCCCCGAGCCGCTGCAGCCGGTCTTCGAAAAAGTCTCGGCCGAGCTTTCGACCATGCCCGACATCGCCGTCCCGCGCGGCAACACCATCACCGTCGTCGTCAAGCGCAAGTGGAAGAGCGCCGAGGGCGTGATCGGCTTCGAGCTTGCCGATCGTGACGGCAGGTATCTGCCCACCTTCCAGCCCGGCGCCCATATCGACGTGCACCTGCCCAATGGCCTCGTGCGCCAATATTCGCTCACCAACGGCCCCGGCGACCTCAACTCCTACGTTATCGGCGTCAAGCAGGAGAGCGCCTCCAAGGGCGGCTCTAAAGTGCTGGTCGAAACGGTGCGCGAAGGCGACGTGCTCGCAATTTCCGAGCCGCGCAACAATTTCCCGCTGCGCCGCGACGCCACCCGCACGGTGCTGATCGCCGGCGGCATCGGCATCACGCCACTCCTCTCCATGGCACGCTTCCTCGACAAGTCGAGCCTCAAGTACGAGCTGCACTATTTCACGCGCCAGAGCGAGCGCCTTGCCTTTTCAAGCGAACTCGACGTGCTCCATGGCAGCATCGACCGGCATGTCGGCCTCGGGCGCGAAGCCATCACGGCCAAGGTCGCCGAAGTGCTCGGCCCCTACCAATTCGCCAATCACGTCTATATCTGCGGCCCCGGCACCATGCTCGAAATGGTGCAGCAAACCGCGTCCGCCCTCGGATGGCCCGATGAAGCCATCCATTTCGAATATTTCCAGAACGACAAGGTCATCGACGCCTCCTCCGCCTTCGACGTCGAACTCGCCCGCTCGGCCATGACGCTGCACGTCCCCGCCGGCAGGACGATTCTCGAAACCATGCGCGAAGCCGGGCTCACCGTCCCCTCCTCCTGCGAGCAGGGCGCTTGCGGCACCTGCCTCACCGGCGTCATCGAGGGCGAAGTGGACCACCAGGACGTCTATCTCAACAAGACCGAAAAAGCCTCCAACACCTGCATAATGACCTGCGTCAGCCGCGCCAAAGGGCCAAGGCTCGTATTGGATATCTGATCATGATCACGTCCCCAACCACCACCGTCATCACCCGGCTTGTCCGGGTGATCCACCCTTCGATTACCGCTGCGGCATGGATTGCCCGGTCAAGCCGGGCAATGATGGCCAACAGAATTTTGGTGAACCCATGATCACCCTTTACGACTTCGAACTCTCGGGCAACTGCTACAAGCTGCGGCTCCTGATGAACATTCTCGATGTCGCCTATGGGATTCATCCCGTTGATTTTTTCCCCGGCCGCGAACACAAATCGGACTGGTTCCTGCGCCTTAATCCCTTCGGCCAATTGCCGGTCTTGCAGGACGGCGAACTGACCCTTTCGGACTCCGGCGCCATCCTCGCCTACCTCGCGAAAAAATACGACACGAGCGGACAGTGGTTCCCTGATGACCCCGCTGTCACCGCCGAGATCCTGCGCTGGCATGCCGTTGCCGATGACATCACGGCCACCTCTTCGGCCGCCCGCCTGGCGCTGGGCTATGGATACAATTTCGATATCGAAAAATCGCGAAAAGGCGCCCATCGCATTTTCCGGCTGATGGACGAACATCTCTGGTTCGGTGAAAAGTCCGGCCGCGACTGGCTCTGCGCGCCAAGCCATCCGACCACCGCCGACATTGCCTGCTTCCCCTATGTCATGCTGTCCGAAGAAGGCGGCATCTCGCGGCAGGATTACCCGGCCCTACGCCGCTGGACCGACCGCGTCCGGCGCGTGCCGGGCTTTGTGGTCATGTCGGGGATTTTTCCGGCAGGGCCGGCGAAGACTTAGACTCAGTTTGGGCGAGTGCGAACAATCCCCTTCACCGACTCGGCTCTGCCGAGCCACCTCTCCCCGAGAGGGAGAGGAACACCGGATTCGCAGGCTAAATCGGGTGAGCTCCGGGCTGAGGGAGGGACCCCTTATTCTTCTCCCTCTCGGGGAGAAGGTGGCGCGCAGCGCCGGATGAGGGGGAGGCTCCAGCGATCTTCAGTCTGTGTGAGCTGACTAACTCTTCACCTTCGTCTTCTCCCCCGCCACCTTCCAGCTTACGTAATCATCACCCACGCACCCGAACGGCGCGCTTTCGTCGCCAAAGCGGGCATAAAGCTGCTCGCAGCCCCAGGTGTTGAGCGGCCCGGGCATGACGTTGTTGATCTCGATGCCGACGGGGTCGAACGCGTCTGGCGCGGCCAGAACATAGTAAAGCCAGAACCCAAAGAAGGCGACGACGGCGAGCAGCAAGACACCGCCACCAGCCAGCAGTCCGCGTGCCCAGTTTGGTCCCTGCTTCTTGGGCTTCGCTGCCTCCCCCGGCACGACCCCGCGCCTTTGTTGCTCGGCCTCGAAAGCCGCAAGCGCCTGCTGGCGTTCGCTCTCGGAAAGGTCGAGGCGCGTGAGGCCACGATCGAGGATGACCGGCATCGACAGATGCTCCGGCTTAACCGCTACGCCATACCAGCCGCCATCGGCGCCGATGGCCATCATCGGCTGTTCGCCGGCGCGAAAATGCGTGCGGATGATACTGCCCTTGCGCTTGCCATTGTCGAGGCGGTGATAGGCGACATATTTGTCCGCCCGCTTTTCGTCGACACCAGCGATCCGGACGGGCACCACGTCCATGCGCCCTGGAGCCTTTGCTGCGCCATTGGCCTGGTTCGCCTTGATCGCACCCCAGATCATGGCCATCGCACCACCGCCAAACAGCAACATGAAGACGGCAAAGACCGCCATCCTGTTCCACAGCATGTCGAGGCCGAGGCTGATCGTAGCGAGCTCCGGATCATCGGCCGAGATCACGAGATCAACCAGATAATCGCCGCTCGCGAAATCGAGAAAGGCGAGCGAGATGTGTGTCCCGTAGCTGGTGCCCTGATAGCTATAGGTCACATCGGCTTCGCAATCGGTCAATCCACGGCGTGACGAACACTCGCCCTCGACCATGTCCCAGTCGTCGAGCGTGAGCGGGTTTTGGCTGATCTGCCAGTCGCGCCACAGGCCCGGCCCCTGCCAGATGGCAAGCCCAATCGCCATGGCCGAGAGGATGACGACGGTAAAGAGAAACGCTGCCGGCATCGCAAATGGGCGCCCCGTGATCTCGATCGAGCGACTGGGAAGGGGAAGCGTGACCTGGGACATGGATGACCTCTGCGGGTTGTCAGTATCGGGCCCGAATCGACTTGGATTTGACAGGATCACGCTGGTGTGAACCAGACATGGCATTTCCCGCGCTGTGGAAATCCCTACTCGGCGGGCGGATAGGCGTGTTCGCGCCCCTGCCAGTCCCGCACGGTGAAACAACCGTCTCCACCTGCAACAGTCCCCGCGCCGATATCGGCCTTGCCATGCCCGCCGGGGATATCGAGCACATAGGTCGGCTGGCACAGTCCCGAGATCCGCCCGCGCAGAGCTGCGACGAGCTTTTGCCCCTCTTCTATGCCGATGCGGAAATGGCTCGTTCCCGGCGCAAGGTCCGGGTGATGGAGGTAGTAGGGCTTGATCCGGTTCTCGACAAAGCCCCGCATCAGGGCCGCGAGCGTGTCCACATCGTCATTGACCCCGCGCAGCAGCACCGATTGACTGATCAGCACGACCCCACCATCGACCAAGCGCCTGAACGCAAGCCGCGCGTCCGGCGAAAACTCGCGCGGATGGTTGGCGTGGACGGCGAGATAGGTCGTCTTGCCGCTCGCCAAGAGCGCCGCGACCATCTCGTCATTAACGCGTTCCGGCTCGACCACGGGCACCCGCGTATGAAAGCGCACGATCCTGACATGCTCGATCGCCGCCAGCCGCTCCATCAGACTTTTGAGCCGCCGCGGCGAAAGCACCAGCGGGTCGCCCCCGGTCAGGATGACCTCCCAGATTTCCTCGTGGCTGGCGATATAGTCCATTGCCGCATCGAGTTCCGACCCCGTCAGGGTGCCCAATCCCTGCGGCCCGACCATCTCGCGCCGGAAACAGAACCGGCAATAAACCGGACAAACATGCACCGCCTTGAGCAGCACCCGATCGGGATAGCGATGCACGATCCCTTCCACGGGGGAATGGCACAAATCTCCAATCGGATCAGCCCGCTCCTCTGGAGTCGTCTGGAGTTCAGCCACGGTCGGCACGAACTGGCGCGCAATCGGGTCTGCTGGATCCGACCGATCCATGAGGTCGAGCACGGCGGGAGTGATGCCAATGGCGTACTTTTCTGCGACAGGGTCAAGACCACTCTCGGCCGGAACCAGGTTCACTGCCTCGAGGTCGGCGACCGTCTTGAGCGCAGCGCCCCTCACCCTGACCCTCTCCCCAGAGGGGCGAGGGGACGCAGGAACTGAAACCGCGGCACAGGAGGAAGACTCAACTTTGGAACTGCCTCCAACCCCATCGTCCCCTCGCCCCCCTGGGGAGAGGGTCAGGGTGAGGGGCTCTTCAGCCCGCGCAAATGCCCTTTCACGCTTGCTCATTCCGCCACCGGCGCCCAAAGCACCGCCTCGATCCGTGGCGCACCTGTGGCCAGCATCACCAGCCGATCAAACCCCAACGCCACCCCGCTCGCCTCCGGCATCAATTCGAGCGCGGCCAAAAAATCCTCGTCGATCCGGTAGCGCTCGCCATAAATGCGCTCCTTCTCATCCATTTCCGCGACGAACCGCTCTCTCTGCTCGGCCGCATCAGTCAATTCGCCGAAACCATTGGCCAGCTCGACGCCTGAAGCATAAACCTCGAACCGTTCGGCAACCCGCCGGTCCCCCGGCACACGCCGCGCCAGCGCCGCTTCGCAAGCCGGGTAGCGATCGAGCACGGTGACCCGCCCATTGCCCAACTCCGGCTCGACTTTTTCAACAAGGATCCGGCTGAAAAGATAGCTCCAGCTGGTGTCCTCGGGCACGGCGAGCCCCTGCGCCGCCATCTGCCCGGCCAGTGCCGCGCCATCAGGCACGCCATCCGCATCCATGCTCGCGAGGAGATCGATCCCGGCATGAGCGAGGAAAGCCTCGGCAACGCTGATGCGTTCGGCTTCGAGGCGCGGGTCACAGTCGCGGTCGCGAAAGCTGAACCGCGCAATACCGGTTGTGTCGGCGGCAAGCCGGATGAACCCCAGCGTATCGGCGATCACCACATCATAAGGCGCTCCTGCCCGATACCATTCGAGCATGGTGAATTCGGGATGGTGCAGCGCCGAGCGCTCGCGGTTGCGCCAGACGTGCTGCAGGCTCGCGATACGCGTCTCCCCCGCTGCCAGCAGCTTTTTCATGGTGAACTCGGGCGAGGTATGGAAAAACATCGTGTCCCCCACACCGTCATTGCCGATCATCGTTGTTTGAAAAGCATGCAGGTGCGTCTCGTTGCCCGGCGAGCGCTGCAGCCCAGGCGGATCGACCAGGAGAAAATCGTTCTCCGCCAGCCAGTTGCGGATCCTCGAATCGATGCGATTGCGCGCCAGCAGGATCGGCCGCCGGTCCATATGGCGCTCGGGCGCCCACCAGGGCGAGGAATGGACGGGGTTGATCGAACTCATGCGGGTTTTCTGCCGTCTAGGCTGGCGAAAGGGCGCGGAATAGGGTATCGGGCGCTCGACAATAGCTTATCGGCGTGCGGACGGCCCTGCCTCTATTACGCGCCTAGTGATCGAACAAGGAAGAAAAATGGTCAAGGTCATCGCCTCGTCCCTGCGCAAGGGCCACGTGGTCGAGCAGGACGGCAACCTCCACGTCGTGCTCACCGCCGAAAACGTTCACCCCGGCAAGGGCAATTCGGTGACCAACGTCACCATGCGCCGCATTTCCGATGGCGTGAAGGTGCTCGGCCGCTGGCGCACTGTGGAAATGGTCGAAAAGGCCGACGTCGATGATCGCGTCTACGACTATCTCTATTCCGATGGCGAAGGCCACCACTTCATGGAGCCGGAGACCTACGAGCAGCTCGTCGTCTCCGACGACGTCATCGGCGACCAGAAGGCCTATCTCTCGGATGGCATGAAGGTGCACCTCATGACCCATGAAGGCATCGCGCTCTCCATGGAACTGCCCCAGCGCATGACCTTCGAGATCGTCGAGACCGAGCCGGTCGTCAAGGGCCAGACCGCTTCCTCTTCCTATAAGCCCGCCGTGCTCAACAATGGCCTGCGCGTCATGGTCCCGCCCCATATCGACGCCGGCACCCGCATCGTCATCCTGACCGAAGACAATTCCTACGTCGAACGCGCCAAGGACTGATCGTCGGCCGCCTCTGGCGGCAAAATCTCCCCAGTGGGGCGTTTTGAGCAGCTCAGGCTCGCAGAGCTATGCTTGAAGGGCAGCGGCCACATGCTTTGATCGTTTCCTCTTGCCGTCATTGCCGGGCTCGTCCCGGCAATCCATCTCCCTCGGCAAGGACTACAGGGACCTGCCCCGTAGTGACGGATTAGAGGCAATCCCCTGACGCAAAACGGGCCCCACCGGGCCCGATTTCATTTCTCCTCGATTTCGCGCCCTGCCTCATGCCAGTGCAGGTCCGACTGATCTGGGGGCGTTCCGTCCGCCAGCCACCGGTCATAGGCCATTTGCCGCTGCAACATCTGCTTGGCTTTCAGCCAATAGTCCATGGCGCGGCCCTCGGGCCTGCCGTCCTGCTCCCAGAGAAAATAAGCCGTGTCGCGAATACGCGTGGCGAGATCGGGATTTCTGTGCATGGCATCCGCAAAAAGAGGAGAGGGTGGACGCTTGCCCGTCCACCCTGGAAGAAGGCCTATGCGGCCTTCTGATTGACGGTCTTGAGCGCCACCTGGCTCAGCTTCTTGTCGGTGGCTTCTTCTTCCTTGAGCGTTTCGGAAAGAAGCTGGGCGATCTCGGTGTGGCCGAGCTGCTTGGCCCAGGTCACGAGCGTGCCGTAGCGGGCGATCTCATAGTGCTCCACAGCCTGTGCTGCAGCCACCAGACCGGCATCGAGCGCCTGGGTGCCCTTGTATTCGTCCATGATTTCCTTGCCTTCCTCGATAATGCCGAGGATGGCGTCGCAGGTCTTGCCGCGGGCCGGCTTGCCCAGATGCTCGAACACTTGCTGCAAGCGCTCGACCTGGCCTTCCGTTTCCTGCTGGTGCTGTTCGAAACCTGCCTTGAGTTCGGGCGAGGTCGCAGCCTTCGCCATTTTCGGCAGAGCCTTCAGGATTTGCCGTTCTGCGTAGTAGATGTCTTTGAGCGTATCGAGAAACAGATCGTCGAGTTGCTTTTCAGCCATTTATCGTCTCCAGAATTTCATGAAGGGTGACGCTGCCCGAGCAACGGGCTGCCTTGCACAAGGTTCCGACTCCACCCATCAGGAACTCGCTTTGCCTGGCGCCCCTGGGGTAAGCTTTCTGCAAGGAGACCGGGCCACATGACCACCGCGCTATACCCCGCCGATTTCTACGCCAACCGCCGCCTTCACACCGCTCATGCGGCACGCGCCATCTTTGCCATCCTGCCCCCGAACCTGCCGCGCCGCCACGTTGCTGATATCGGCTGCGGCACCGGCACCTTTCTGTCCGCTTCCGGCGCGGAAAGCCGCTTCGGCATCGAGGGCAGCTGGGTTACGCCCGCCATGCTCGATGACCAGGCGATCGCTTTTCAAAACCATGATCTTGAAACGCCCTTCGCAGGCCCCCGGGTCGATCTCGCGCTTTCGCTCGAAGTCGCCGAGCACCTGTCCCCTGCCCGCGCCCCCGGTTTCGTAGCCGATCTCTCCCTCATGGCGCCCGCGATCCTGTTTTCCGCCGCCATTCCCGGCCAGGGCGGCGTCGGCCATGTGAACGAGCAATGGCCGAGCTACTGGGCCGTGCTTTTCGCCGCCCACGGCAAAAAAGCCTATGACGTCCTGCGCCCAAGGATCTGGACCGACGAAGCCATTCCCGCCTGGTACCGCCAGAACGCCATCCTCTTTCTCGACGACGCGCTTGCCGCAACCCTGGCGCTCGCCCCGACCGCCCCTGCCCTTCTCGACAAGGTCCACCCCGCCTTCTGGGCGCGCGCCAATCGCGAACTTCAATACGCCAATGCCTTGCCCGAGTCCGAAGTCTTGCGCAGGCAGGCCGAGGCCGCGCAGCAGCAATAAGAACCCCTCATCCCCGCGCCGCCCACACCAATCCGCGCTGCAAAATCGTCCGCACCTGCGGAATCTCCAGCTCGTCCGCCGTGTGCCCGAGCGAAGAATAAAACACCCGCCCCCGGTCATGCGTGGTGGTGAACACGACCGGCATCACCACATCCTTGCGCCAGGGGTGAAACTCGCCCGAAAACGTCGTCGTCGCCAAAACTTCGACCGCCGGATCGTAGTTGAGATAATACTGCTCCGAGGTGTGCTCGAAACTCTCGATCCCAGCCATGATGGGATGATCGCTGCGCGTCACATCGACCTTGTACGTGATGATATTGCCAGGGTGCTGCACCCAGTACACGCTGGCCGCATAGCGAAACGGCACGCTTGCGCGAAACGTCGTAGCCAACCCCATGTGGTAGCCCGCAAGCCCCGTCCCTGCCCTGATCGCGGCGATCAGATTGTTCATCTTTTCGGGCGCGAGCACCCCGTCGGTGATCACCGGCACCACAAGGTCATTGCTGCCGACATCCTCGGCCCCCAACGCATCGTAATCGGGCGTCACGGTTACCGCAAAACCCTCCTCCTCCAGAAGGTCACGCACCACATGCGCCCCGCGCTCTGGCGTATGCAGCTCCATTCCCCCCCAAACGACGAGTGCTCTTTTTGTCATAGTCCGATCCTTTCTATTCCTCTCCCTCTGGGGGAGAGGTGGCTCGGCCGCAGGCCGAGTCGGTGAGGGGGGATCTCTTCGCTCACACCAAAACATCCCCTCGTCCGGCGCATTGCGCCACCTTCTCCCGAGGGGGAGAAGAATAAGAGCTAAACTCCCAGCCCCACAGCCTCCGTCCGATGCACCCCCTTCGGCACGAACGCGAAAGCATCCTCGAGCCCCAGCAGCTTTGCAGCCAGATGCACCACCGAGAGCCACATCTCCGTGCCCTGCAGCCCCGGCTCCTGGCCATCGGCAAAGGCAAAACCCCGGTCATCCACCCAGCGCTCGCCTGCCCGGGCAATGACCGCCCGCGCAATTTCCTCGGTCTCGCCCCGCCGATGATCGGTCTGCATCAGGCACAAAAGCAGCGGATGGATCGTGTCGAGCAGGTTGCAGGCTGTATAGGTCGGGCCCGAAAAGCCGCCGAAATTGCGATAGTTGAGCAGCACCGAGTCGATCGCCGCCTCCGGCCGCGGCACGGCGAGGCCGAACTGGGCATAGGTGCCGCGCGTCAGCCGGTAAAAGCCGTTGACCGGTTGCAACAGGCCGTCCTCGGCCCGCGGCGAACCCCACAGACCCGAAGCGCGATCCTGCCTCAGCGCCAGCCAGCCGAACAGCGTCTCCCGCGAGGTCCCGGTCGAAAAATAGCGCGCATTGAAATAGAGCGCCGTTCCGATCGCATCGACCACCGCCCCGGAGCCCCAGGCCCGGCGCCGCCAGGCAAGGCCATCGAGCCAGGCGCAAAGCTCGGCCGCCGGCACTTCGACCGCTGCCACGGGGTAGCGAAGATGCGTGCCCAGCGTTTCCAGCGCATAGCCGACCGCCAGCACATTATAGAGTGCGAGACCGTCATCGCGCAGCGCCACACCATCCCGAGGCGTCTGGAAAGGGTCGGGCAGGAGTCCGGTTTCGCGGTCCTGCACGCTTTTGAGCCGCTCGATAGCAGCGTCGATGTCGAGCCCATCCGGCAGCGCGTCGAAACCTGCCGCAATCTCGATGGCATCGCAAAGGTGACGAATGCTGCGCCTGCCTTCTCCGCTCGCATCGCGCGACAAATAATCACCGCCATCCCGGTTCCCGGCAAGGATCGTCTGGAACTGGCGCGCCGCCCGCTCGCCAAGCACGGTCAGACGCTGGCGTGTCTCCGCATACCGCCCATGCTGTCCCCTCCGTCGCAGCACCTTTGCCGGCACCCCGCCGACGATGGCCATGGATGGCACATCCTTGCTGACCACCGCCCCTGCCGCGATGACCGCTCCACGTCCCACCCTCACCCCATCGACCAGCACCGCATTGGCGCCGATCCAGACATCGTCCTCGACCACGATGCCGCGGCTTTCGTGCTTTTGCAGGTAAATGGGCACATCCGGATCGTCGAAACCGTGATTGAAGCCGACGAGCGAAGCGTGACTCGCGATCCGTACGCCATCACCGCAACGCACCTTGCCCGAAATCATTGCATAGGAATTGACCGTGCAATGAGCGCCGAATTCCACATCGCCCCGCACCAGCGCATGCCCGCCGATCCAGCTTTTCTCCCCCATCACGAGGTGGGTGGTGAAAACGGCCGCATCTGCCGCCACATAGGCGTCGGGCGCAAAACTCGCCCCCGCGCGCAGCGCGAGCTCAGCCTGCCGCCCACGATGTTCCTGGCTCTCGATGTCCTCGGGCGTTCGGTCCCAGGTGAGATATTGAAGGCGCGCCTGATGCCAGCCCTCCTCACCCCTATCCCCGGCAGGCATGGGATCAGAAGCGGCCACTGGTTCATTCTTCTCCCGCTCGGGGAGAAGGTGGCGCGCAGCACCGGATGAGCGGGAATGCTCGTCCATCACGCCAATCTCTCCAGCAATTCCGGCTGCACCTCATGCCTCATGGGCTCGCCGCGCACGAACCGCTCAATTTCCTCGGTCGCCATCAGCCCCAGCCGCAGGCGTTCCGTGCCGATCGCGCCGGCCACATGCGGGGTCAGAAACACGTTGGGCAAGCTAAAGAGCGGAGACCCTGCGGGGGGAATTTCGGGATCGGTCACATCGATCACCCCAAAAATCCGTTCCGTCTGCAGTTCCCTGATCAGCGCTGCCTCATCGATCAGCGCACCCCGCGCGGTATTGATAAACGTGGCGCCGTCCTTCATCAGCTTGAGTTGCCGTGCCCCGATCATGCCTCTGGTCGAGGGCAGCGAAGGGGCGTGGATCGAAACGACGTCTGACCGTGCCATCAGGGCATCGAGTTCCACCAGTTCAACCCCGGCAAGCCCGGCATCGTCGCTGCGCGCAAACGGATCATAAAGCAGGACATCGAAATCAAACTGGCGCAACAGTTGGATCACCCGCCGGCCGATCCGAGACGCACCCACGATCCCGACCGTCTTGCGGAAGTTCCCGATCTCGCCATCGCACATGGCATAGCTCGTGCGGCGGGTGCGGTCGGCCCGATAGAGATCGCGCAACGTAAAGATGTTCTTGGCCGAAAACAGGATCGCGGCAAGCGTGAACTCGGCCACCGGCACCGCATTGGCATCGGCCGAATGCGTCACCCGGATTCCGGCGGCATAGGCGGAAGGATCGACCGTGAACTTCACCGTGCCCGCCGCATGCGCGATCAGCCGCAGCCTGGGTGCTGCCCGCAGGATATCCGGGCTCAGCATCGGACACCCCCACCCGGTCACGAGGATTTCCGCCTCCCCAAGGAGACGCCCTGCCTCAGGCTCGGCAAATCCTTCCACCGGCTCGCGCCGCAGGATTTCGCAACTTTGAGCAAGCCTCTCGATCGTTGCCGCATCGAAGACATGCCTTGTCTTGTCCGCCGCCATCGCAAAAAGGAGTTTGGGCCGCATCAGAACCGCTCCGGCACCAGAATGGCGCTGACATCGGTGCCCTCTCGCCCGAAAAGCGCTTCAAGCGCTTCGAGGTCGGGAGCCTTCGGCGGATTGGCCAAGGCATCTTCTGCCTCGCTTCCTGCCGGCAACGCCATCGCCGCCGTCATCAGCACCGTCGTCCCCGCCGCGACCTCCCCACGCAGCTGCGGCACGATCGTCTTGGCAACGATCAGGTTGGTGTTGGGCAAGGCCCTGAAGGCGCGGCCCTGCCGCTGCCCGCCGAGATCAAGGATCGCAGCCACATCGGTCTCTCCCTTTGCAAGAGCGCGGCCCGTCTCGTCCGTGCAGGTGTCGGCATTGAAGTCGGCACGCGGAATGGCAAAGCCCCCTTCCGTGGTATGCAGCGCCCGTGGCGTCGTAATCCGGTGCACCCGGATATGCCAGTGGCCGGCCGGCACGAGCCAGGTTTCCACCGTCACATCGCCCCAGGGCTTCCAGACGGCGAAGAGGCAGTTTTCCGCAATCTGCGCGGTTTCGTTGCTTTCGCGCACCCGGTAGTGCCGGTTGTCGTCCGAGAGGGCCAGCATGCCGTCGAAACACCCGGCATTATAGGCGCGCTCATCGGTTTCGACCGAAAAGCCATAGCGGCTCGAATAAACGAACTTGGCATATTTTTCCGACCCGGCCCGCATCTGCCAGTTTTGCTGGCCGCTCGAAAGCGCCACCACATTGCCCTTGCTGTGCTGCATCACCATGCCGGGATGTTTGAGCGGCACAGGCTTGGCGTCGAAGTCGGCCTCTACCTCTTCTGCCGTCCAGAAGGGGTGCTCGGCCGGCAGCGCCAGCGGCAGGAAGGCTTTGAGCGCCCAATAGGGCGAGCCGCCCGAGTTATAGTTTTCGGACATAAAGAGGTTGGGATAGCCGAAACCCACCGACAGCACGCCATTGCCATGCGCGATCGGCTTGTCCGCCCACCAGCGCAAGTGGCGCATATAGTGGCCTTTGATCACCCCCCAGGGCAGCGCTTCGAGATCGGCATAGGCCAGCGCGGCCCAAAACCCGCCGCAGGCAAACCGATAGGTCAGGCTGCGCCCGAAAGCGAGCGTGCCCCCGTCTTCGTCGAACCAGTGCTGGATATCCCGGGCAAACAGCGCCGCCCGCTCGCGGTAGGCCTCGGCCCGTTTCCGGTCCTTGCCCAGCCGGGCATAGATCAGGCCGTAGAAGTGCATGGCGAAAGGAATGTAGTGGTCGATCCGCCGTACATTGCCGTCCCGGTACCAGCCATCACCAAGGTAGAACCCGTCGAGTTCGTCGAGGAACTTCTCCGTCAATGTTTCGTCGAAGGGCACCCCGCATTGCTCAAGGCCCATATCGAGCAGGATGCGGAAGAACTTCCAGTTATTGTCCGCATAGTCGAACTTGCGGGCATGGGTCAGATAGGCGGCGATATTGTCCTTGGCCCCTTGAGGCTGCGGATCCCACACCAGATGCGGCAGCACCTTGAGCGTGAACCCGATTGCGGCCAGCTCCACCTGGCGCTGGTCGATCCCGTTCACCGTTCCCCAATATTCGGGATGATCGGGGTCCATGCCATTGGCAAGGCCCTCGCGGAACAGCGCCCAGTGCTCGAACTCTCCGCCTCCGGCAGCCAGCGGCGTCAGTCCCCAGAGCGGCCGGGCAAAACCTTCGAGATCCGCAGCGGCGCGGTCGAAATGGGCGGCCGCCCCGTCGACGCGCACCCGCGCGCTGCCTTCCGAGAAATAGGGGAGCAGCGGCGCAAACAGGTCGCGCAGCGCCTTTTCGATGTCCTGGCGCGACCGGAGGGGATTGCCAAAGAGCGGATTGGCGGCAGCTGGGTTATACGTCATCAAGCAAAGACCTTCTGCGGCGCCTCGTAAGCGCCCTTCAGTTCGAGTGTTTCGGCGAAGTGGCAGGCCGCCATCTGGGCCGTGCCGTTGATCGGGCGCAGGGCCGGCTTTTCGGCCCGGCACTTGTCCTGGGCGTAGCGGCAGCGCGTGTGAAAGGGGCAGCCTATGGGGCGGTTGCCGAGATAGGGGATCTCGCCGCGCAGTTCCTTGTTCTGCCCCTTGCGCCGGGTCGGGTCGGCGATGGGCAAGGCCTCGAGCAGCATCTCCGAATAGGGATGGCGCGGCCGCTCGAACAACTGCTCGGTCGGCGCGGTTTCCACCACATGCCCGAGATACATCACCATGACCCGGTCGGCGATATAGTTGACCACCCCAAGATCGTGGCTGATGAAAATATAGGTCAGCCCGAACTCGCGCTTGAGATCGTCAAGCAGATTAAGCACCTGCGCCTGGATCGAAACATCGAGCGCTGACACCGCTTCGTCGGCGATCACCAGCTTGGGGTCGAGCACCAGGGCCCTTGCAATACCGATGCGCTGGCGCTGCCCGCCGGAAAAGGCGTGCGGATAACGCCCGATGGCGTCGGCCGGTATGCCGACCTTGCCAAGGGTCGAAATGACCCTGTCTTCGAGCTCGCGCCCCTTGCAGATCCGATGCACCCGCAATGGTTCGGCCACAAGATCGAAGACCCGCATATTGGGGTTGAGCGAACTCATGGGATCCTGGAAGATCATGCGGATGTCGCGCCGCCAGGGCTTGATGGCACGCTTGTCGAGTTCGGTGAGTTCCACCTTCTGCCCATCCTTGGGATGGTAGAAGACCTTGCCTTCGCTCACCGGCTGCGCCTTGATGATGCAGCGTCCCAGCGTGGTCTTGCCGCAACCGCTTTCGCCCACGATGGCGAGCGTTTCACCGGCTTCAACGGTGAGGCTGATATCGTTGAGCGCCACGAGTTCGCGCCCGGGCTTGAACAGTCCGCCGCCGAGCGTGAAGACCTTGGAAAGATGTTCGACGGAAAGCAGCGTCGTCATGCGAGCGCCTCCTCGCGTACGTGGGTAAGAAGGTGGCAGCGCGCCACATGGCCGGGGCTGACCGGCGTGCGTTCCGGCCGCTGGCCTGGGCACGGGGCAAAGGCATGCGGGCAGCGGCTGGTAAAGGCGCAGCCCACCGGCCGGTCCTTGGGCGAAGGCACCGTCCCTTTGATCGGGGTCAGCCGCGTCCGCTCGGCCTTGCGCTGCAGCCTCGGCACCGAGTTCATCAGCGCTTGCGTATAAGGATGCTTGGGCGCCCGAAACACTTCGAACACATCGCCCTGCTCCACCACATCGCCCAGATACATCACAGCGATATCGTCGGCGATCTCGGCGACCACACCCAGGTCATGGGTGATAAACAGCATCGCCATGCCGAAATCGGCCTGCAACTGCCGCAGGAGATCGAGGATCTGCGCCTGCGTCGTCACATCGAGCGCCGTGGTCGGCTCGTCCGCGATCAGCAGCTTGGGCGTGCAGGCCAGCGCCATGGCAATCATGGCTCGCTGACGCAATCCGCCCGAAAGCTCGAACGGATAGGCATTAGACCGGTCGCGCGCACCGGGAATGCCCACCTGGTCGAGCAGCGAAATGGTGCGTTCACGCGCCTTTTTCGGGCTCAACCGCTGATGAAGGATGATAATTTCGTCGATCTGGTCACCGATCGTGTGCACCGGGGAAAGCGAACTCATCGGCTCCTGGAAGATCATCGAGATCTGGTTGCCGCGGATGGCGCGCATCGCCGTGCTATCGGGGTGAAGCCTGGCGATATCCACCCTGCCTCCTTCGGCATCGTAGAGTATCTCGCCTTTGGGAATTCGCGCATTCTTGTCGAGCAGCCGCAGCACGGCCCGCGCGGTCACCGACTTGCCGCAGCCGCTTTCCCCCACAAGGGCCAGCGTTTTGCCGGGCGTGAGCACCAGATCCACCTGCCGCACCGCCTCGATATCGGCCTCGTCGGGCGAGGAAAAAGTGATCGACATGTCTTTGATCGAGAGGAGAGGCTGGTTCATGCCGCAAGCTCCACTGAGATTGAGAAAACCCGCCTCATCCGGCGCTGTGCGCCATCTTCCCCCGAAAGGGAGAAGAACAAGAGAGGGCCACCATTCCTCTCCCACTCGGGGAGAGGGTGGATCGGGCAAAGCCCGGGACGGGTGAGGTTGTGCCTTTATCGAACATCGAACTACCGCCCATGAGGATCGGCTGCATCGCGCAGCCCGTCGCCGAAGAAGTTGAGCGCCAGGATCACCACCACCACGCACACGCCCGGCGCCAGCAGCCATGGAGCCGTTGCCAGCGTGCGGATGTTCTGGGCGTCCTGCAGCAGCGTGCCCCAGGAAACGATGGGCGCCTGCAGCCCCAGCCCGAGAAAGCTCAGCGCCGTTTCCGCCAGGATCATGCCGGGAATGGCGAGCGTTGCTGCCGCAATGATGTGGCTGGTGAAACTGGGCACCATGTGCCGGGTGATGATGCGCCAGTCGCTGGCCCCGTCGAGCTGGGCGGCGGTGACGAAATCCTCCGTTCGCAAGCTCAGGAAACGCCCGCGCACCACGCGCGCCAGCTCCGTCCAGCCGATCAGGCTGAGAATGATGGTGATGGCAAAATAAGTCTGGACCGCATTCCAGTCCTTGGGCATCGCGGCTGCCAGGCCCAGCCAAAGCGGAATGGTGGGCAGGGATCGGATGAACTCGATGACGCGCATCACCGCGCTATCGAACCAGCCACCATAATACCCGGCGAAGCCTCCGATCACGATGCCGAAGAAAAGGCTCAGCCCCACCCCGGCAAGCCCGATGCTGAGCGAAATGCGCGTACCATGAATGAGCCGGCTCAGCAGATCCCGCCCGAGCCGGTCCGCTCCAAGGACGTAGAATGGATCCCGAGCATTCTCGACCCCCATCAACTTGACCGACATCGGGATGATGCCGGCCAGCCGGTAGGGTTCGGCGGGCGCAAAGAACTGCACCGGAATGATTTCTTCGGGATCGATCACGAAGGTGCGGCGCATGGCGGCCTGATCGACCTCCGAGCGGTAGCCGTTCACATGAGGCTGGAACGACCAGCCCCCGTCCTCGCCTTGCACGAAGAAGTTGATCCCCTGCGGCGGCGCATAGGTATAGCGCGCGCTATAGGCGCCGGGATCGCTGGGTGCGAGAAACTCGGCAAAGGCGGCAACGAGATAGAATGCCACCACGATCCAGAGACTGATCACGGCCAGCTGATGCTGGCGGAACCGCCGCCACATCAACCGCATCTGGGATTCGCGCTGCGGCTTGGCCGGTGCCATCGCTTCGGCGGGTGTCAGGGTTTCCACAGCCATCTTACTTGCTCCCATAGCGGATGCGCGGATCAATCCAGGCCAGCAACAGGTCCGAGATCAGCGTGCCGATCACCGTCAGGACGCCCAGCAGCATGATGATCGCACCGGCCAGGTACATGTCCTGGCTGGTCAGCGAGCGCAGCAGGAGGGGGCCCGCCGTTGGCAGGTTGAGCACCACCGAAACGATCACCGAGCTCGAAACCAGCGCCGGCAAAAGCCAGCCGATGGTCGACACCAGTGGATTGAGTGCCACGCGCACCGGATATTTGAGGATGACCTTCCATTCCGGCAGCCCCTTGGCCCGCGCCGTGGTCACATAGGGCTTCTTGAGTTCATCGAGCAGATTGGCGCGCAGGATGCGGATCAGCTCCGCGGTCCCCGCCGTTGCCAGCACCAGCACCGGCGCCCAGGCATGGCTGAGGAAGTCCCAGAGCCTGGGCAGGCTCCAATGCGCACTTTCATATTGGGGCGAGAAGAGTCCCCCGATGGTGGTGCCGAAATAAACAAAGCTGAGATACATCAGCAGCAGCGCCATCAGGAAGTTTGGGATGGCAAGGCCGATGAAACCGGCAACGGTCGCGAGATAATCGCCCAGCGAATACTTTTTGACCGCAACGAAAATACCGATGGGCAGTGCGATCAGCCACATGACCACGACCGCCAGGCCTTCGAGCAGGATGGAATTGGCAAGCCGGCCCCAGATCAGCGTCGTCACCGGCGCCTTCCATTCGAAGCTCTGGCCGAAATCGCCCCGCGTCAGGATGCCGGTGATCCATTTCCAGTACTGGACCACGTAGGGTTCGCCAAAGCCGTATTGCTGTCGCAGCGCTTCGATGGCGCGCGGATCGACCCGCTCGCCCTGTGCCGCCAGCGTCGCCATATAGGTCGTCAGATAGTCGCCCGGCGGCAGCTGGATGATGGCGAACGCCACAAAGCTCACCGCCCAAAGGGTCAGCACCATGGCAATGAGACGATTCAATATGAAACGCAGCATCAGCGTCTCCCCGGAAGGTGGTTTCGTCCGTCCCCTGCCCTGCGGCTGAGTTGGACTGCCCGCACGCGGCGGAAAAGGAGATAGGGATCTCGTTCGGCGCATCGCTGATGCGTCGGGACGGTTCGTCGAGCCCCCAGGTCATTGGGGACAAATGAGTGCGGCTATCTGGGTCTCAGCCCTCCCGCGGCCCTCGTGTCGAGGGTCGCGGGCGGCCGGGAGGGACCTATTCCTGGGCGAAATACCACTGGAACGGGTCATAGGGGCCCGGGGTCGGGAAGAGGTAGGCGTGCAGCATGGGCTCGGCCACATTGCGCAGATTGTTTTTGGCGATGTAGTAGCCATTGCCGGGCAGGCTGACGCCGATCACCGGGAAGTTTTCCTTGGCGATGGCCAGGATCTGCTTCATCAGCTCATCGCGCTTGGCCGCATCGCCTTCGCTCTGCAGCGTGCGCATCAGCTCCATCTGCTCCCTTGCCCAATCGGCGGGCTCTTCGGCGATTTCGGGACGTGCGCCCTGATACCATTGGGCCCAGCGATAGGCCCACACGGACTCATCGCCGCTCGGCATATAGTAGCGAGGCTCCTGCACCACATCGAGGCCACCATCGCCCTGCCAGATCTGGGCATCGAAGTCCCCGGCCGGGCGCTTTTCGTAATAAAGCGTGCGGTCGATATTGTTCAGTTCGATGTCGAGCCCACCGGCACCCAGCTGCAGCTGCAGCAGCTCCATCATGTCCACCCATTCGGTGCGGAAGGTGGAGATCATGTCGATAGTGATGTTGAGCGGGGTGCCATCGGCGAAGGTGTAGAACTCGCCATTGCGCACAAGCCCTGCCGCTTCGAACGCGGCTGCCGCGGCATCCGGATCGAACTCGGTATATTGCTTGGCCATTTCCTCGTCGTAATAGGGCGATTCCGGACGCGGCGCAGCCTGGAAGGGTTCGCCCTGCCCCGTAAAGACCACGTCGATGATCTCCTCGCGGTCGAGCAGATGGCTCACTCCGATACGGAAGTCCTTGTTGGCAAAGAGCTCGCGCCGCTTCTCGTCCACATGATTGAGGTTGAACTGCAGGATCAGCGTGTTCATGCTCGACGGAATGTTGGCGCCGAGCCGATAGTCGCCCTGTTCCTGACCGTCAAAGAAGATCGGCTGGTTGATCACCGTAGCGATGTGGCGATCCTGGAAGTCGATCTCGCCATTGAGCGCCATCAGGGTGATTTCTTCCACCGAGTCCGAAACGCGCATCGTCAGCCGGTCGATATAGGGCAGCTGGTTCCCCTCGGTGTCCACTTTCCAGTAATAGGGATTGCGCACGAAGGTGGCGCGCGTCGCGGTGCCGGTCAGCGGCTCCTCGATCATCCACGCATTCATGAACGGCAGTTCGGGATTGGCCCAGCGGATGGTTTCCGTGGCCCAGCCGCAGCGGTCTTCCATCCACAATTCCCAGGTCTGGAACCCGGCGGCCTGCGCTTCTTCTGCCGCGCTTTCGTTGTATTTGGGATAGAACTGGCTGCAATAGTCCTTGCTCAGGGAAACAAGGGTTAGCCCGCCCACCCCGGCCAGCTCGTCCAAAATCACGCCATTTGGCTTCTCGAACACGAGGCTAAATGTGGTGTCGTCGATGACCTCCACCGAAACCGGGTTCTGCTCGCTCTTGATGAAGCTGCCAACGCCGTAACCAGGCTCGGAGAACAGCTCCACCGCGAAGGCGATGTCTTCGCTGGTAAAGGGCGTGCCGTTGTTCCACTTCAGCCCTTCGCGCAGCTTGAACGTATAGGTGCGCGAATCCTCGCTGATTTCCCAGCTCTCGGCGAGATTGGGAATGATCTCGTCCCATTCGCGATTGTAGCGGACCAAACCGTCATAGGCGACGGTTCGCGCGATCCAGGCATTGTCGAGCCCTCCGCGCAAGGCAGAGCGCCAGGTTCCGCCATAGGTGCCGATGCTCTCGACCGGCTCCACCACCAGCGGATTGCTCGGCAAGCGCTCCTCGAGCGGCGGCAGATCCCCGCTCGCCACCAGATCATCGAGCATCGGCGCCTGCTGCTGGGCCAGTGCAGGTCCCGCTCCGATGATGACGGCAGCCAGAGCGGCCGTGCTGACCCAACCTTTGAATAGGCCTATTCTCATCAAGTCCTCCCTTGTCCGGCAGCTCCCCACCGGCATCTGCGTCCGGCCCCGGCTGTTCCTCCCATCCGGCGCCCAATCATGTCGCCCAAAGGGCGCTGCTCCCCGCTCAGCTGAGCGGCAAGATTACATAGGCATGCGCCACCGGCACGGACTGGCTCCGGCTCCTGCAGAACACGCCTCTGTTTCCATTAGGGCCTGGCACACGCTCATGGCACGAGGCGCAAGCGCGTTGCAAAAGCTGACATTGAGATCACTGACAACCACTCGACTCATCCCAAGTGCTAACCAGATGCTAACCAAACCACATCCAATTCCGGCTCATTCGCCGAAGACGATAAAAGAAGGCTAAGCGCAAAATTACGCAAACTCAAGCTTTTTGCACAAACTACGCAATTTATGCAAGAATCGTGAAAGCTGTCGCCATCCCAATGGCTTAGGGCGCTTCAGCTAGTGAATAACGGACGTCGAGGCTTCGATCAGCCGATTTTTTTCAAACGTAGTTTTCGCTTACCCCCAAGGGTGAACCGTCTCGCCCTCCACCAGCGTCAGCCCGATTTCGAGGTGCTGATTGGCCACTTCGCCATCGAGTTTGGCGGCGAGCAGCCGCACCACGCCACGCCCGATCGCCTCGCGATCGACGCGCACCGTGCTTAGGCGCGGACTGGCCATGCCGGCAATGGGCAGGTCGTCGAAGCCGATCAGGGAAAACCCCTCGGGCATAGATGCATCCTCGCCCACCAGCGGCTCGATCATGTTGACCGCCATGGCATCGTTCCAGCAGAAAACCGCGGAAACGTCGTATTTTCCGGCCAAGAGGTCCTCGACCAGCTTGTGGGTCGAATGCTCGTTGGAAACAACCACCACGGCCTCGGCATCGGGGCAGTTCGCCATCGCCGCCTCGAACCCGCGCCGCCGCTGCCGGATGGTGACCCGGTGCTGGTACGTATAGTGCAGAATCCGGCGATGCCCCCGGTCCAGCAGGTGCTGGGTCGCCATATAGGCGCCAAAAAAATTGGCAGGCGCGACGGAACTGAACCGCATCAACTGATCGCAACCATTGGCCAGCACCAGCGCAATTCCGGCCTCTTCCACCCATTGCACCAGCGCATCGTCCGGGTCCATTCCGGCCAGGATCAGGGCATTGACGCCAGACTTAGCGACCTGCCGCCGCACGAAGTCGGCAGTCACCATTTCTTCACTGACCAGCCGGACATCGATCTCCATGCCGATTTCGGCCGCCTGAGCGCGCATCCCCTCGACAATGCCATGGTAAAAGCTGGCGAGATTGCCGATAGCGCCGTTGAGTGGCACAAGCGCCAGCGCCCGCTTGTCGGTATTTCCCAGCACCGATGGATGTTTGCTCTTGTAGCCCAGCATGCGCGCCACGCGCTGCACTTCGCTGCGCACGCCATCGCTGATGCCGATTTCATTGGCCAGGGCTCGCGAGACCGTAGAAACGGAGACCCCTAGCTTCTCGGCAATATCGGCTTGGCTGGCGCGCTTGGGCATGGGGAAGTTCCTGCTGACCCCCAACGCAATATTTGCGTTTCTTGCGAAATGCAAGATTTTCCGCTTCCTGTGCCGTCAGGCGGGGATAAGGACGCCAATAAGCTCGGGGATATCTTACGGAGACAGCTGGAGACCATCACCCGCGGCTATAACGCGCCACCACCATGCGGTGAAACTGGAAGTGTCTCGACGCCGGGCGGAACAAGGGATCGCTCGGCAGAAAAAGCGCACGCCGTTCAATGACTTGCCCGGAGAGCTCATCGCCCAGCTCGGCCCGATCAGCGATCACGACCCGATAGCCGTCATCCACGCAGATCCACCCCTTGGCGAAAGCATGCGCGATCCTCGATTCGAGAACCAGAACATTGCTGATCTCCAGCGGGCCCTCGGCCTCCCGCGGATGGATCGGCACCACCTCCAATCGATCATGCAGCGCGCCTTCCGTTGCCGGAAACTGCAAACCGCTGACAGCGCAACGAAAATCATAGACGACGAGGGCGAAGCGATGAAAGGCGACGCGGGATTCCAGCGACGGTTCGAACCCGGTCACCGGACGCTCGCCAAACCCGCGCTGTTCTTCTTCCTCGATCATGAAAACCCCCGTACAAGCGCATCTTACGGAGTTTTTACGATAGTGAAAACCGCTAAGGGCGGAATGACTTAGCCAAAATCGGCGCAGCAAAAAGGGCCGGATCTCGCCGGCCCTTCCGCAATTCTACATGAAGCTCTAGCGCCTCAATGCCCGAACCAGCGCAATCAAGATACACGCACCGATCAGCCCGGCGATCAGGTAGCCGATCCAGCCACCGAACGAGATGCCGATAAGCCCGAACAGGAAGCTCGCGATAGCGGCACCGATGATCCCCAGGATGATGTTGAGAAAGATCCCGGTATTGGTTTTCATGATGCTCGAAGCGATCCAGCCGGCCAGGCCGCCGATGATGATGGCTGCCAACCAGCCAATGCCTGCGTCACCCATGTTGATACCCCAAAATGTTGAAGAAGCGGCCCGACCCGAGCCGCTGGGGTAAAACGTGAAGCAGGGCGAAAGGGTTGCTCCCAAAGAAAAGTGGCGGCCTTTCGGCCGCCACCAGGCATCACTGCATCGCGCCTGCCTGTCGCGGCAGCCACAAGACGAGATCTGGCACATAGGTGATCAGGAACAGCACCCCGACCAGCAACAGCAGGTGCGGCCAGAGTTCCTTGATCATGGCGCTGATCGGAATGCCGTTCACCGCCTTGATCACAAAGAGCAACATGCCCATGGGCGGCGTGATCAGCCCGATCATCATGTTGAGCACCAGCACCACCCCCAGATGCACAAGGTCGATACCAAGCGCCAGGGCGGTCGGGATGAACAGGGGAACGATCACGAGCTGGATGGTCGAAACGTCGAGGAAACAACCCAGCAGCAGAAACAGGATGTTGAGCAAAAGCAGGAACATCCAGGCTTCGAACTGATAATAGGCGAAGAACTCGTAGACCATCTGCGGAATACGCTCGATCGCGATCACATAGTTGAACACGAATGCGCCGCAAAGGACGATGCTGACCACTGCAGTGGTCTTGACCGTTGAATAGACTACTGCCTTAAAGGTCTGGAAGTTGAGCGTGCGATAGGCAAAAAGAGCCAGCATCAGCGCGTAAAAAGCCGAAACTGCAGCTGCTTCCGTGGGCGTGAATACGCCCGTATAGATGCCGCCCAGAAGGATCACCGGCATCAGCAGCGCCGGCAGGGCGCGCAGGAAGATCATCGGAAACAAACGCCACGGAATGGCTTGTTCGACTGGGAAACCCCGGCGCTTGGCGGTGATGAACGCGGCCACGAACTGAAAGGCGACGATGATCAGGGCCGGTACGACGCCGCCCAGAAACAGGGCGCCGATCGAGGCCGACGAGACAAGTGCATAGTAAACCATCGGGATGGACGGCGGGAAAATCGGTCCGACAACAGCCGTGGCCGCCGTCAGCGCTCCGGCATATCCCTTGGGATACCGTCCCTCGCGCGTCATCATGTCGTTGACGACCTTGCCGACGCCGGCAGCGTCCGAGATAGCGCTGCCGCTCATGCCGGAAAACACAAGGCTCGTCATGATGTTGACCTGCGCCATGCCGCCCGGCAGACGCCCGACAAGCGCAAGGCAGAAATTGAGCAGCTTGTCCGATATCTTGCCCGCGTCCATGATGTTTGCGGCAAAGATGAACAAGGGCACGGCGACGGCGGCGAAGTTGCCGAATATGCCGTTGAGCACCATTTCGGCGCCCAGACCGACATCGCGACCCGAGATGAACAGATAAAGAACGCTCGAGGAGATCATGGCGATCCCCATCGGCAGGCCGGCAATGGTCGTGATGACCAGCACCGCGATCATGATGGGTAGGGCGTATTCAGCCAACATATTGAACCTCGCTCGGCGCTAGATCTGCTTGGCCCAATCGGGCGTGAACAGGCGCCAAAGCCGCACCGCGGCCTGGATAGTGAAATTGACCACGAACAGCAGATAGCAGGCATAGATCCAGGTCATCGGGATCCGCAGCACGGGACTGCGCCGGCGCAGCAGGAATTCGAGATAGTCCCAGGTGGCCGGCATCAGCAGAAGAAAGGTTCCGATCAGCACCACCATCGAGAAGATCGCCATCATCCGCTTCATCTGCGGAGAGACAACCTCGTAAACCACGTCGAAACTGACATGCTCGCGCAGGTTCACGATAAAGGCCGCCGACCAGAACACGGTCCAGACAAAGGCGATCATCGTCACTTCTTCGGTCCACAGGATGGGCCGGTTGACGACATAGCGGAAAAAGATCTGGACGATGAAGCCGAGAAAGGCTGTGGTGAAGAGAAGGACGCCGATCAGATCGGCGCCCTCCTTGAGTATCCGCAGCCATGTCGGCATCCGCCTTTCGGATGCGGTCAGTTCGTTCATGTTTTACTCGGCGGCAAGCGCGTTGATCTGGTCGACCCAGCCTTCCGGCCATGAGGCTGCACGATCGGAAGTGAGGTAGAAGTCCTGCACATGGGTGCGGAAGGCTTCGACGTCCGGCGTGGTGACCTCAAGCCCCTGCTCTGCGAAGAACGACACGAGGCGTTCTTCATCGGCAATGCGTTCTGCATTGTTCCAGTCGCAGGAGGCCACGGCAGCCTCGGTCATGGCCGTCTTTTCCTCGTCCGTCAGCTGATCCCAGGTCTGGTTGTTGACGGCCACGTTGATGGCGTCAACGAGGTGGCTGGTCAGCACGATCTGCTGGGTCACTTCGTAGAATTTGGCAGCTTCCACAGATGGCAGCGGATTGTCCTGGCCATCGATCGTGCCGGCCTGAAGGCCGAGATAGACTTCGCCGAACGGCAGCGGCGTTGGATTGGCGCCGAGCGCCTGGCCCAGGAACAGCCATGCATCGGAAGAAGGCATCCGCAGCTTCACGCCGGCCAGATCGGCAGGCGTCTGGACATCGCGCGCAGTGCGCAGGTTGATCTGGCGCGTGCCGAGATAGCAGGCATCGAGCAGCTGGATGTCCATCTCGTCCGAAACGCGCTGCTTGAACTCGGCACCGATGTCGCTGGCAAGGAATGCGCGATAGTGCTCCGGGCTCTGGAACAGGTAGCCGGCGGTCAGCAGACCATATTCGGGGATAGAGTCGGCGATAAGCTGGTAGGACACATAGGTCATCTCGGCATTGCCGCGCTGCAACGCATCAAGATCCGCCCCCTGAGCAAACAGCGACCCCGAATCGTAAAGCTGGATGTCGAAACGGCCGGGTGCGAGCTCTTCGAGCTTTTCGGCAAACACCTTCATGGCCTGGGTGTGCAGGTCGGTGGGAACGCTCGGAACCGTGTATTTCAGTTCGAGCTTGTCCTGCGCCAGGGCGGCGCCGGTGAGGGCGAGAACGGAAACGGCTGCGAGGGCGAGCGAGGTTGTGCGGGTCATGGATCCCTCCTCCAAGGGCAAATTGGACCTATGGCACCACGCCTCCCCAGACGATGGCGCCTTGAATGGTAGTAACTTGCATAAAGCCGGCGGTCATGTAAACAGTGATTTATCGATTGATGCTCTGACTGATCATATCAGTAGTCCAATGAGGAGGACTTTGTGGCTGCTTCTGACCTTAAAGGCGTGATCGCCGCCTCGATCACACCCTTCACACCCGATCTCGATGTCGACGTGAAACGTCTTGCTCATCATTGCGCCGATCTGCTTTCGGCCAGCTGCAGCTTCGTCTCCACTTTCGGAACAACCGGAGAAGGCGCTTCGCTCTCGACCCGAGAAAAACTCTCCGCCCTCAAGGCTCTGAAAGCAGAAGGCGCAGACATGTCGCGCCAGATTCCGGGGGTCATGACGCCCACTCTCGACGATGCGGCCGAAATGGTCGTTGGCATCGCCGAAGCCGGCTGCCGCGCAGCGCTGGTGCTCCCGCCCTATTACTACGGCACCAGCGAAGAGGGGATCGCAAGCTGGTACGACGCGCTGATCGAGCGCACGCAATCGGCCACCAGCATCGACATCCTTCTCTACAACATCCCGCAGCTGAGCCGTATCCGTTTCACTGCCGATCTCATCAAGACGATCGTGAGCCGCCATGGTTCGCGCATCGTAGGGGTCAAGGATTCGACCGGCGATGCGGATAACGGCGTCATGCTCGCGCGCACGTTTCCCGAACTCGCCATCTTCACCGGCGATGATCGTGTGCTCCCGACGCTTCTGAACAATGGCGGGGCCGGGATGATCGGCGGCATGCCGAACGTCTTCGCCCGCGATCTCGTCTCGCTCTACAACAATCCAGCCGACGCCGACACGCTTGCCAAGCAGACCCAGCGTATTCTGGCGGTGGACAAGGGCGGTTCGCTTGTCGCGCTCAAGGCGGCGCTGGCGCACTATTCGGGCGATCCCGAGCTTGCCCGCGTCCTGCCGCCGCTCAAGATGCTTGAGGGCCAGGGGCTCACCGAGCTTCTCGCAAGCTTCAGTCAGAGCGGCTTCAACGCCGCCTCATGAGGGAAGCGGCGGCGGAGAGAGGGGAGGACTCGATCATGCCGGTCAGTGACACGACCACCATCGAAGCGCCGGCTGAACGCAGTTCGGTCAAGAGCGCCGCATACGAGCGTTTCCGGCAGGCTTTATTCGATGGAAGGCTGCGGCCGGGCCAGTTCGTTTCGCAACGCGAACTCGTTGCCCTGCTCGGGCTTTCCATCGGCGCACTGCGCGAACTCTTGCCGCGGCTGCAATTCGAAGGCCTCCTGGTGGTGATGCCGCAGCGCGGCATCCAGATCACCCAGATCGACCTTTCCATGATCCGCCAGGCCTTTCAGATGCGGATGGCCTTTGAGCGCGAGGCGGTGCTGACCGCCGTGCGCAAGCTCGATGACGCGGCTCTCGATCAGCAGGAAAACCTCCATCGCGCGATCATGGAAGAGGTCAAGGTCAATCCGACGCCCGACCTTTTCGAGCGCGGGCAGCAGGTAGATGACGGGTTTCACGCCCTTCTGATCGCCACCACGCAAAACGACCTTCTCACCCAGGCCTATGCGGTCAATGCCATCCGCATCCGCCTGATCAAGCTTGATCGCGTAACCCTGTCGGCCGGCGTGTTGCCCGCCGCCTTTGCCGATCATCTGGCGGTCATCGCCGCCATTCGCGCCCGGGATGCCCATGCCGCCATCGATGCGATGGACCGGCACATGATGAATGCCCGCGAGCGCGCCCTCGAACTCTAGATCCGGCTTCGGCCACGAGGTTATTCCATGCCCCATTTGCGGCCCATCGACCTTCGCTGCGAACATCTTGCCACCGTCTCTGGCCTCAATGGTCCTATCCCCCGTTTCGGCTGGGCGCTCGCCGGAGATGGCATGGGACAGCAGCAGTTGGCCTATCGGCTGCGCGTCACCGACCAAGGCTCGGGCGAAGCAATGTGGGATACGGGCAAGGTCCTTTCGGGCGAGACGCAGCTTGTTCCTTATGGCGGTGAGCCGCTTGGCAGCGACCGGGTTCTGTCCTGGACCGTGCAGGTTTGGGACGAAGCCGACCGCCCCAGCGAGATTTCCGACCCTGCCCTGATCTTCACTGGCCTTCGCTCCGACGATTGGCAGGCCGAGTGGATCGCCCGCTATTTCGTTCTCCCGGCCGGCCGCGAAGTACCGGCGGACAATGCCTATGACAATCGCTGGCAGGCGCGCCCGGCAGATTATCTGCGCCGCAGCTTTGCAACGCCCGGCGAACCTGTTCGCGCCACGCTCTATGTCACCGCGCTCGGCCTTTACGAAGCCTATCTCAATGGCAAGCGCATCGGCGACCATGTGATGGCGCCGGGCTGGACCGATTATCACCAGCGCATCGAATATCAGGTCCATGATGTGACCGAGCATGTTGTCGAGGGAGACAACGTGCTGGGCGCCATCTTGGGCGAAGGCTGGTATTCGGGCCGCGTTGGACACAATCAACGCCGCGCCGGCAACCATTATGGTGGGCGCCCTGCCCTTTTCTGCCAGCTGCATCTGCACTTTGCCGATGGCTCGAGCATGATCGTGCGCTCGGACGAACATTGGCAAACCCGTCAGGGCCCCATCTGCTATTCCGACTTCCTGATGGGCGAAATGTACGATGCCCGGCTCGAGCGGCCCGATTGGGCGACGGCGCCTGGGGTGCAGTCCGGATGGCAGCCGGTGGAAGTGTTTACGCCCGATCCTCGTGCACCGCAGGTGGACGCGGCCCGTGTGCAGCCCGCCCGCGAAGTTGCAACCCTGCCCGCGACCTTCCTTCACCGAGCCCGCTGTGGCGCTGCGATCTTCGATCTCAAGCAGAATATTGCTGGTTATTGTGCGCTCACGGCTACCGGAACGGAAGGCGCCCGCTTCACTCTGCGTCATGCCGAAGTGCTCGATGGCGATGGCGAACTCTATGTCGCCAATCTGCGCCACGCCGTTGCGACCGACATCTTTATTGCTTCGGGCCGCGGCACGGAGACGTTCAAGCCCCGCTTCACCTTCCATGGCTTCCGCTATGTCGAGGTCACCCTGCCCGAGGGCATTTCCCCTGCGGAGATCGAACTCACGGGCATCGCCATCCAGACCGACACGCCGGTCACCGGCTCCATCGAAACCGGCCACCCGCAGGTCAACCAGCTCCTCTCCAACATCTTCTGGAGCCAGCGCGATAACTTCCTGTCCGTGCCCACCGACTGTCCGCAGCGCGACGAGCGCTATGGCTGGTCCGCGGATGCCCAGGTCTTCTGGCGCACCGCCGGCTATTTCATGGATGTCTCTGCCTTCCTGACCAAATGGATGCTGGACTTGCGGGATGGACAATCTTCCGATGGCGCCTTTCCCGATGTCGCGCCCACCAAGCCGCTCAACCCCTATCGTCTGACCCCGCAGCCCGGCGCTCCCGCCTGGGGAGATGGTCCCATCATCATGGCCTGGGATCACTGGCTCCGCTACGCCGACCGCGATCTCGTCGAGCGCTTCTTCCCTGCCTTCGAGGCCTGGATGGACCATATTGGCCGGCCCAATCCCGACTTCATCCGCCGCAACGCGGTCTACAACAATTATGGCGACTGGCTGAGTGTCGGCCCGACGTCCGATCGAACGCTGGTGGCCACAGCCTACTGGTATCGCGTTGCTGACCTGATGGCACGACTGGCAGAGGTCCTCGGCCGTACGACCGACAGCGCGCGTTATGCACAACTCTCGCGCTCGATCGCGCAGGCCTTCCATGCCGAGTTTGTGGGCGAAGATGGCCGGCTGTCCGGCGACACCCAGACCGCCTATCTCCTGGCCCTCGATTTCGGCATTCTCCCTGAAGCTAATCGCCAACAGGCGGCAAAGTGGCTCGTCGAATTGATCGAGGCGGCCGGCGGTCACCTCCAGACCGGTTTCCTCGGCGTGCGCCATCTCTGTCCGGTGCTGACCGATATCGGGGCGACCGACCTCGCGCTGGAATTGCTGCTCAAGGACACCTATCCCAGCTGGGGCTTTTCCATCGCTCAGGGCGCCACGACCATCTGGGAGCGCTGGGACGGCTGGACTCCCGAGCGCGGCTTCCAGAGCGTCAACATGAACTCGTTCAATCACTATGCCTATGGCGCTGTGGGAGAATGGATCTGGGCGCGCATCGCGGGAATCGATTGGGACGAGCGGGAGCCGGGCTATAAAAAGGTGCGCCTGCGCCCGATCTTCGATCAGCGACTCGGGCATTGCAAAGCGGAATACCGCGCCCATAGAGGCACCTTCGCCAGCCATTGGACCATGCTCGATTCCGAAACCGTCGAATGGACCGCAACCATTCCGCCCAATTGTACGGCCAGCATCGAGTTGCCTCAAGGTTGGACAGCACCGTCAATGCCCGCTGCGCTGGCCTCTGGCATCCACGCCTTCACTCTCGTGCGGCAGGGTTGATCCCGCTTAAAAGTCGAAGCTCCAGGTGTCCTGAGCCTTGGTGAACCGCCCCACGCTTGGGGCGGACCACCCCCGGCCCAGCGAGTAGAGCCTTACGTGGCAGGTGACGACGCCATTGGGGTGGCGGGCGCAGTCGGTGGCGTCGAGCCTCACATGATCCTCATTGATTGCCTGGTTCAGGTCGAGGATGCGGATATCGTCGAGCATGGCATCGATCGCCTCGGTCGGCGTCGGCCCGCCCGCGATCAACGGCTGTTCGCCGGCGCTGCATCCAGCAAGCGACAGAAGTCCCGCACAAAGGGCGGCAGCCAATGGCCATATCATGGAACCTCCCCGCTCCAGAGGGCACCATCATGCGCATCAAGGGGTAAATCCAAGGTTTCACAGGCCGAAGCATCACCACTTATCGCCTCATGGCGCTGAAAAGCCGGATTGGGAGCTTTCCCCTGGTCCGCAGCGTGTTAAGAAGGTGCTCTGCTCGCTTCCATACCTGCCGCCGAGATGTTTCCATGAACGCCAATTCTCTTTTCGCCCAGTTCGTTGCTGCTGTCGGTGCAGTAGCCGTAGCTGTCCGTCACGGCGGCGAGAACAAGTCGCCAGTCTATGGCTCCGCCCCCGCCATTCCCGCCCCGAAGGCGCAGGGCAGCATTCCCACCTTGAAAATGCCGACGGCCAAGGGCTGGGAAGGCGACCACAAGCCCACCGCGGCAGCCGGCCTCAAGGTCAATGCCTTCGCCAAGGGGCTCGATCATCCCCGGCAGGTCTATGTGTTGCCCAATGGCGATGTGCTGGTTGCTGAATCCATGGGGGAATCGGGCAAGCCCTCAAGCCTTTTCGATCACGCCATGTCCGTGACCATGCAGCGCGCCCGCGCCTCCGGCACGAGCCCCAATCGCGTCACCCTGCTTCGGGATGCCGATGGCGACGGCGTTGCCGAACAGCGCTTTGCCTATATCGAAAACGTTCGCCAGCCCTATGGTATGGCCCTGATCGGCGACACGCTCTATGTCGGCGCCAGCGACGCTCTGCTCGCCTATCCCTATGATCCCGCAGCGACACGGATCACCGCACCAGGCCGCAAGCTGATGGACCTTGTTCCCGGTGGCCATTGGACGCGAAACCTCATCGCCAGCAAGGACGGCAGCAAGATCTATGTCGCTGTCGGCTCGCTCAGCAATATCGGCGATGCCGGCATGGCAGCCGAAGAAAACCGCGCCTGCATCCATGAATACGATATCGCCTCCGGCACATCGCGCATCTATGGCGCGGGCCTGCGCAATCCCGTGGGCATGGCCTGGGAGCCGGCTACCGATACGCTCTGGACCGTGATCAACGAGCGCGACGGCCTCGGTGACGAAACCCCGCCGGATTATCTGACCTCAGTTCGCGATGGCGGCTTTTATGGCTGGCCCTATTCTTATTGGGGCGTGGTCGATGATCGCGTCGAACAAAGTCCCGCGCATCCAGCAGCATCGCAGGACCACCCTGATTTCGCTCTGGGTGGCCACACCGCCTCGCTTGGGCTTGCCTGGGTTCCAGAAGGCACGCTTCCCGGCTTCCCCGCCGGCATGGCCATCGGCCAGCATGGCTCGTGGAACCGCAGCAAGCTGAGCGGCTATAAATTAACCTTTGTGGCGTTCGAGAACGGCAAGCCTGTCGGCCTTCCACGTGACATTCTCACCGGCTTCCTCTCGGAAGACGAGAAGCATTCCTACGGACGTCCGGTCGGCGTTGCCGTGGCAAGCGATGGTGCGTTGTTGATGGCCGATGACGTCGGCGATGTCATCTGGCGCGTCACCGGCGCCTGAGACCATGCAGTTGTCTAAACCACTTTCCGGAGCCGCCTTCATGGCGGCGCTGGGCTTCGCCCATGCCTTGGCGGAAGGCTCGCTATCCCTGACGGTCGGCGTCCAGGAAAGCGGCACCGTGCAGTGGGAGATAGAGACCATCAAGACACTCGGCCTCGACGGGGACCGTGACCTTTTCCTCGACATCCGCTATGTCGCCGATAGCCGGGCCGGGCAGATTGCGCTCCAGACCGGAGCGGTCGACGTGATCCTGTCCGATTTCGTCTGGGTTTCGGCCCAACGCAGCCTTGGGAATATGCTGACTCTCGTACCGCACTCGCTGACGGTCGGAGGACTCATGGTGCCTGCAGACTCAAACATTGAGACGGTCGAGGATCTCGAGGGCGAAACCATCGGCGTTGCCGGTGGGCCCGCGGACAAGAGCTGGATCATTCTCCAGGCCCTCTACGAAAGCCGCACGGGTAAGAGCCTGACCGAAGATGCCGAAGCGCGTTTCGGCGCTCCGCCTCTTATCAATGAACTGCTCGGCTCAGGCGGCGTCGCGGCAGGATTGAACTTCTGGCAGTGGAATGCGCGCGCCAAGGCCGCGGAAATGGCCGAGATCATCTCCGTCAAAACCATGCTCGATGAGCTTGGCATAGCCGAACAGCCACCGCTCCTGGGTTGGACCTTTACCGAGGACACCGCCTCCGGCAAGACCGAAGCCATCACCGCATTTCTCGACGCCTCTTTCGCAGCCAAATCCGTGCTGCTTAACGAGGATGATGTCTGGACCGGTCTGCAGGAGCTGATGGGTGCTGCAGGCGATCAGCCGCTCTTTGTGCAACTGCGCGATGACTACCGCGAGGGCATCGTCACCTCCTACGATCCCGACGATGTCAGCGCTGCCGCAAAGACCTTCGCTCTCCTCGGCCAATATGGCGGCAACGATGTCGTGGGCGAGAGCCCCCATTTGGCGCCCGGCACGTTCTGGAAAGGATACCGCAAATAGCGGTCCAGCAAGGTGAGCGCCGCGTTGGCCTTCAATGGCTCGAGGCTTTGTCCTTTCCGCTGCTTCTTGCCGTTTGGCAGGCTCTCGCAATGGTGCTGGCCCACCGGCTCTTCCCCACCCCTCTTGCAGTGGGAAGCGAAATCGTCGATCTGGCGCAGAATGCCAATCTCCTGCCGGATCTGGGCAAAACGCTCTTCCGTGCAGGCGCTGCCTTCCTCTGCGCCATGGCTCTGGGCACCGCATTGGGGATCTGTCTCGGCCGATTGCCGGCGCTCGACCGGCTGCTCTCGAGCTGGCTGCTCGTTGGCCTCAACCTGCCGGCCATCGTCGTGGCCATTGTGCTCTATATCTGGCTCGGCCTCACCGAGATCGCACTCATATCGGCCGTGGTCATCAACAAACTGCCGCTCGTAGCTGCCACCATACGCGAAGGCGTGCGGGGCTTTTCCGCTGACTATGACGAACTGGGCCGCGCCATGCGCTGGTCGTTCACCAGGCGTTTGCGGCTTATCTTCGTGCCGCAACTCGTGCCCTTCATCCTCGCCGCAGCCCGCACGGGCCTGTCCCTGATCTGGAAGATCGTGCTGGTCTTCGAAGTGCTCGGCAGCGACGGCGGCGTAGGCTATCGCGTCAGCCTCATGTTCCAGTTCTTCGATATCACCGGCATTCTCGCCTATACGACAGCCTTTATCCTCGTCGTGCTGTGCTTTGAATATGCCGTGCTGCGTCCGGTAGAGAGGAGAGTGCTGCGATGGCGCCCGGCCCCGATCTGAACGTCACTGTCGCGATCAAGAGTTTTAGGAACGGCGAGCCAATCTTCCGCGACTTCAACGTCGCGATCGCAGCCGGGAGCGTCACCGCCATTCTTGGCCCCTCGGGCATCGGCAAATCGACCCTGCTGCGGCTCATTGCCGGCATCGACCCCGTGTTCGAGGGATCGATCCTCATCGATGGCACACAAGCCAAGCTGTCCCCGCCCCCAGGCTTCGTCTTTCAAGATCCACGTCTCCTCCCCTGGCTGACTGCGTTCGACAATGTGCAGACTGCGGGCCAGGAGATGTCCGGAAACGAGGCACGCGCGGCGCTGGCACGAACTGGCATGATCGACAGCGCCGATCTTTTCCCCCATCAGCTCTCGGGCGGCATGCAGCGCCGTGTGGCCCTCGCGCGCGCCATGGCGCTCAATTCCGGGCTATTGCTGCTCGATGAACCATTCGTGTCGCTCGACCGAGAGCTGGTCGAAGAAATGCATGACGTCCTGAGCACGCTTCTGGACCAAAGCGCCCCAACGACGCTGCTTGTGACCCATATCGCCGAAGACGCTGCGCGTCTTGCCGATCGTGTGCTGTTGCTTGCCGGCCGCCCGGCGACCATCGTGGCGGACATCGCGCTGCCGACACCCCGCCGCCAACGCACCGCTTCCGTTCTCGAAAACTACATAGCCCTTATCGGGGCATCCGCTCAGCGCTCGTAATCGATCGGCATGCCGATGGTTAGCCGAGACTGCGGCAGGCCTGCCGGTGGAACGGGCACGGGCGAACTGGCGATCACCAGGTCCCGTGCAGCCTGATCGAGCGCGGGATAGCCGCTCGAGCCGACCACTCTGACAGATTGCACCCGACCCGACGTATCGATGGTGAACTGGACCACGACCCGCCCCTCCTCCCCGCGCTGACGTGCGTCGGCCGGATAGCGACGGCGCTGGCCGATATGACGCAGAACGCTGCCTTCCCAGCGGCTGACCTGGGAACCGCTCGGTGCGGCAACAGCCGCAGGCTGCGGAGCGGCAGCAGTTTGCGATTGCACGGCGGCAGGACGCGGCGCCGAGGTCTGTGTCGAGGCCTTTTGTTCGGGCGGCGCCGTGCGGCGCGGTGGAGGATCCCATTTCGTCGGCGGCGTTTCCGCACGTCTTTCCGCAATCCGCTCCGGCATAGCAACCGGCATCGGCAGGTTAGGATCGATCGGCTCTGGCTCTGGCTCTGGCTCTGGCTCTGGCTCTGGCAGCTGCTGCTCCTCTTCCGGCTGAGGGGCAACCTTTTCCGGTATCGGAGGCAGAGTCACTTGAGGCTCGGGCACCTCGACCTCCGTCTCGTCGATGACGGGCTCCTCCGGCCTGGGCGCCGGCGGCACTTCAGCCACGGGTTCCGGCAGCTCGACCGGCTCCGGTGGCGCCGGCTCTTTTACTTCTTCGACGATTGGTTCCTGAGCTGGTGAAGGGTCTTCAGCCGGCGGCGGCTCCTTGATGGGCTCTGCGGCGTCATCCGGCTCAAGCTCAGTGGGCGGGGCAGCCTCAGCTGCAAGGCTCGCCAATCCTTCGGAAACGTCGAGCTCTTCCGTCACCGGCGAAGTTTCGAACTCAGCGAACTCCACCACAACGGCACCGGCGGTAGCACCCTCTGGAGCAGGCTCCGGCACATAGGTTTGATACGCCCAAGCGCCAGCCACAAGGCCGCTGAACACCACGACGCTTGCGGTGGTCCATAGGACCAGGTCCCCACGTCTGAGCCGCAGGAAATCTTCGGCAACAAAGCTGTCACCCCTGTCCGTCATGGCGAGACCTGGTTGCCTTGAGCTGGCGGAGGCACAGCATTGGCAGTTTCGAGCCCGACCAGGGCGATGCGCACATAGCCCGAGGACCGCAGGAGGTTCATCACCTCCATCAACTCTCCGTAGGCGACTGCAGCATCCGCCCGCACGAATACACGCGTTTCTCGGTCGCCTTCCGTTATCTGGTCTAGCGCCGCTGCGATGCCTTCGCGGGCCACGTCATCATTGCCGATTGCCAGTGTCAGGTCATCCCTGAGAGTAACGAACAGCGGCTCTTCCGGACGCGGCGCAGGCGTAGCGTTCGACACCGGCAGATCGACATTGACATCCACCGTTGCCAGCGGCGCAGCGACCATGAAGATGATCAGCAGCACCAGCATCACATCGATGAATGGGGTGACATTGATCTCGTGATTGACATCGAGTTCGTCACCCGAACTTTCGCGAATACCGCCAGCCATGATCTACTCCGCCGCACGCGCGAGGGGCGCCTGCCCTGCCAAGGCTAGCCGATCAAGGTCCCGGCTCACGAGGCGCTCGATCCCCGCTGAGACATCGGCAAGCAATTGCCGGTATCCCGTCACCGAGCGAGCAAAGGCGTTGTAGATGATGACGGCGGGGATAGCGGCCACCAGGCCCAGGGCCGTGGCTAGAAGTGCCTCCGCGATGCCGGGCGCGACCACTGCGAGATTCGTGGTCTGCGTCTCCGCTATGCCGACAAAGGCGTTCATGATGCCCCAGACGGTACCAAACAATCCGATGAACGGGCCGACTGAACCCACTGATGCCAAAACACCGAGGCTGCGTGACATGCGCCGCCCCGCGGCAACCTCGATGCGTGACAGGCGCGATGACACACGTTCCTTGATGCCCGATGGCGCAACGCGTCCAGCTAGGTCGGAGGACGATTCGATCTCTTCGGCGGCCGCCTTGACCAGCACCGCGCCGACACCGCGCCGCTTTTCCATGATGCCGGCAACCTCGGCGAGAGTTCTCGCTTTGACAACCTCGCGCAATGCCTTGTTCGCCTGAGCCCGCGCGCCCGACAGTTGCATGGTTTTGGCAACCCAGATGATCAGCGTTATGACGGACGCGGCAGCAAGGCCAATCATCACGCCCTTCACGACATAATCGGCCGCCATGAACATGCCCCAGGGCGACATGTCATGACCTTCTAGCCCCGTTTCAATCAAGGGCTGCTCGAGCTGCGGAGTTGGGATGGAAGTGTCTTCCGGCACGGAGGTGGAGAGAGGCGCTGCCTGTTCAACCGATTCGACCATCGTTTCGGGCGCCGAAGGAACAGCGTCCTGAGCGAAACTGGCTGTCGCAAGCGCAAGCGTTGCGCAGATCAACAAGATACCTGCCCGAGCAAAGGAAAACATAAGATCCGCCATTTCCAGCCACTGCAGCACTGTTGAAAGATCGAGCGCCGTGCTTAACCGTGTGCCGCTTCTCAATTAACTGCCGCAGCCCTATTTAAGGTGACGCAAGAAGTCAACATTATCTGCATCACTCACAGGCCGCACCGCGCTCTCACTCGCTAACGCTGCGTGTAAAATATTGAAATGACAAGGCAACGCGACGCAGCCTATGGTCACACCGAATTGGAGACAAAATGGCCCAAGCCTCTCTTCGCAGTGCCCTGAGGGCAGAAACGTCTGACCTGCACGACCAGTTGGATCAGCAAGTCGGCGAGTTTGCCAGCGAAGAGGGCTATGCGGACTACGTTGTTAACACTCACCGCTTCCGGTCCACTATTGAGCCTCGCCTGCCATCATCTGTACTCTGGCAGGTAACCCCGCTCACCCCAGCACTTGGCGAAGATCTCCGCGACCTCGGCCGCCTGCCTGACGTCCAAGCGGCGCCACCATTCGATTTTAGCGACGAAAATGGTGCCATAGGCGCTTTCTATGTGCTTGAAGGCTCAGGCGTCGGCGCGCGCATTCTTCTCAAGCGCGCCAGGGCGCTCGGCATGAGCGAAAACCATGGCGCGCGGCACCTGACACTCCAGGCTGGGGACACCGCACGTTGGCCGCAATTCCTTGCCATCCTAGAAAAAACGCCGCCTGAGCGGTACGACGCCATCATAGCTGCCAGCCTTGCGACTTTTCGGCTGGCGCTCGAAACCTACAGCCAGACCGCCTCATGACCGCTCATCAACACGTCGACCTGACAAACTGCGATCGCGAGCCGATCCACATTCCGGGAAGCATCCAGCCACACGGCAGTTTGCTAGCCTGCGATGCTTCGGCGGGTACAGTGCTGCGTCACTCACAGAATGTTGGGGCCATGCTCGGGATCGAAGGCGATCCCAATGGCCGCTCTCTCAGCGATCTGATCGGCAGTTCCGCCGCGCATGATATCCGTAATGCTTTGAGCCGGACGCCGGAGGGTGCTCGCTCATCGCTTCTGTTCGGGCAGCGGCTTGAGAATGGCCGCCGCTATGACGTCGCGGTCCATCGGTTCAAGGGTAATGCGGTGCTCGAATTCGAGCCGGCGAGTGAAGAGGTGGCGCAGCCACTCGAACTCGCCCGCGCCATGCTGGGCCGCATCTCCGCCATCGACACCCCCGAGCGCCTGATCCGCGATACCGCTCGCCTCGTTCAGGGCATGCTGGGCTATGACCGCGTCATGATCTACCAGTTTGGCCAGGACGGCGCAGGCAAGGTCATGGCCGAAGCCAAACGCGCCGATCTCGAGAGCTTTCTTGGCCAATATTTCCCCTCGAGCGACATCCCCCAGCAGGCACGTGCGCTCTATCTCAAGAATACGATCCGCATCATCTCTGATGCCAATTTCGAGCGCATCCCGGTGGTCCCGGCGCTTGATGCATCGGGCGAGCCGCTCGACCTCTCCTTTGCGCATTTGCGCAGCGTCTCCCCCATACACTGCGAATATCTGCGCAATATGGGTGTCGGCGCCTCCATGTCGATTTCGGTCATCGTCGATGGTGCCCTCTGGGGCATGATCGCTTGCCACCACTATGCGCCGCGCACCCTCTCGATGGCCCAACGGGTTGCCGCCGAAATGTTCGGCGAATTCTTCTCGCTCCATCTCAGTGCGCTGCGGCACCGCCGCTCGCTGGAAGTGGCGACTGCAGCCCGGGCGGCACTCGACTCCTTTCTCAGCGAAGCGGTGGGAGCTGCAGATATCAATCAGTTGATGCGCGATCGCGTCACCGATTTCGCCCAGCTGATTCCCGCCGATGGCGTCGTTCTCTGGATCAATGGAACAGCCACCAGTATCGGCACCACGGCACCCGATGCGGTGCTCCCCGGCCTCGCGCGCTTTGCCGAAACTGTTGCCGAAGGTCGCGTATGGGCAACGCACAAGCTCTCAAACGTCCTGGCAGGCGCCGAGGACTATGCCAGCCAGGTATCGGGCGTATTAATTGTTCCGATCTCTCAGCGGCCGCGCGACTTCCTGTTCTTCTTCCGCCGCGAGCTGGTGCAGACGCTCGACTGGGCCGGCAATCCCGATAAGACCTATGAAGTGGGCCCGCTCGGGGATCGCCTGACGCCGCGCAAGAGCTTTGCGATCTGGAAAGAAACCGTGCACCATCAGTCCGCGCCATGGACCGATCAGGAGCGCGAGTTCGCCGAGGCCACCCGTGCGGCCATGGTAGGCGTCATTCTCCAGCATTCCGAGCTTTTGGCTGACGAGCGGGCCAAGGCCGATGTTCGCCAGCGCATGCTCAACGAAGAGCTCAATCACCGGGTCAAGAACATCCTTGCTGTGATCAAGTCTCTCGTCACGAGCCCCAATCAGGACGGACAATCGCTTGCCGATTACGTCGACAGCCTCCGCGGCCGCATCCAGGCCCTATCGCTTGCTCATGATCAGGTCATTCGTGGCGATGGCGGCGGCAGCCTGCTGGATCTGCTCAATGCCGAACTCAGCCCCTATCAGACCAGCTCCGCTACGATCACGTTGACCGGTCCAAACACCTGGATGGATGCGCGCTCCTTTTCCATCATGGCGCTCGTGTTCCACGAACTGTCCACCAATGCGGCCAAATATGGCGCGCTCTCGCGGCCCGGTGGGGAGTTGAAGGTCGAGTGGAAGCTCGATGCGGTGGGAGCCTGTGATATTGTCTGGCAGGAACGCAAGGGCCCCGAAGTGCGTCCGCCGAGCCGTCGAGGGTTTGGAACCGTGCTGGTCGATCGCAGTATCCCGTTCGATCTGGGCGGGGAAAGCAATGTGGATTATCACTCCGATGGCGTGACTGCCCGTTTCCGCATCCCCCCGCGCTTTGTCAGCAACCGCGCACAGCTGGCAACGGTGACAAAGGTGCATCAGCCTGCCGCGGCCACCGACTTCTCCTCGCTCAAGGGCAAGAACGTTCTAATCGTTGAGGATCAGATGCTGATTGCGCTTGATCTTGAGCAGATCCTTACCGATTCCGGCATGAACGCGGCGGCTACGGCCACATCGCTGCGCGAGGCTCTGGTTTATCTCGGGCGCGAGCGGCCTGATTGCGCCGTGCTCGACGTCAATCTCGGCGAAGAATCTTCCGCCCCTATCGCCCGGCACCTCATCGAAGCCGGCATCCCTTTTATCTTCGCAACCGGTTATGGCGAGCGTGGCAGCATATCCGCCGAGTTTGAAGGGGTTCCCGTGGTGCGCAAGCCCTATGACACCGCCAGCATCCTGACCCAGCTGCGTCAGGTGTTGAGCTGAAGCCTTTCCTCCTGCTAGTTGAGGAACACGGTTACGCTGTCGCCCCGGCCTTCTGCGTCGACCACCGAGAGCGTGACATACCCAGGACCATCGGGTGACCACGCATCCTGTCTTGCGAAATGGGAGCGCCCAAACGGCGCCCCATTGGCAAAGAAGGTGAAGGGCGGAACACCATTGCGCACCTTCACCACCAGCGAAGCTTCGGCCCCGGAAACCAGTCCCAAATCGACATCGACCCCATCGGCGGGGAAAGCGATCTCTGGGGAAGCCACTCGCGCGACCATGTCCTGGTTGGGGTGTCTAAACCGCCGCAGCGGCAAAGGCAGATCGGGATTTGCCGCATGGAGCACACCCACCGGCGCTCTGGGTAAAGGCGATCGGCGCGCACCCAGGCGATCGAATGCCTCAAAAAGTATGGGAGCTGCCGCAGTGATGCCGGAGAGGCCCGGAACCGGCGCCCCATCCGGCCGCCCCACCCAAACGCCGATCACCGTCTTGCCGTCAAAGCCGATCGACCATGCGTCGCGATAGCCGTAGGACGTGCCGGTCTTGTAGGCGACACGCCCCGGTGAGCCGTTGAGCGGCGGCGGCACGTCGGCAAGAATATCGGCCACATACCAGGCGGAAACCGGATCAAGAACCGAGGCTGTCCGATCAGTCTCCATTGCTGGAGCGATGCCATCGTGCAGGCGGACCGATTCACCCCCATTGCCAATGGCGGCATACAGCGAGACGAGATCGCGCAGGCTGATGCCGACACCGCCCAGTCCCACGGCAAGGCTTGGCGCCGTATCGACCGGCAGGCGCGGGTTGGCATGAGCCCGGCGCAAACGGGAGACCAGCCGCGCGGGCCCAACTGCATCCAGCACCACTACCGCAGGGATATTGAGCGATTCCGTTAGCGCATCATGGATGGTGACCGTGCCGCGGTTGAAGCCATCGAAGTTGACGGGCACATAGCCGCCGAACGCGGTGGGCCGATCTTCGATGAGGCTCTGTGGATGAGCAAGGCCCAACTCGAACGCAAGCCCATAGATGAGCGGCTTGAGTGTCGAACCGGGCGAGCGGATCGCCGTTGTCATATCGACAAATCCCGCGCTTTCCCGTGCAAATAGTCCCGCCGAGCCAACCGAGGCCAGCACCTCGCCGGTTTCGATATCGGCCGCAAGGATTGCTACCGACACTCGAGGGTCGATCAGGCGCGAGCGCGCTGTGGCGAGCCGTTCGAGGGCCTCCTGCAGGCGCTTGTCGAGCGTCAGCGCGACCTCTGCCGTTCCGCGTTGACTGCGCACGGCAGCGTCAGCCATATGCGCCGCGAGCATCGGAAATTGGCGGCGCGCATCGGGAATCGGCTCAAGCTTTGCAGCACGCGCTTCTTCCGCGGCGATCGTGCCGGTAGCAACAAGCCGATCAAGCACCATATTGCGGCTTGCAAGGGCGGCTTCGGGGTCGCGATCGGGCCGGCGCGCCTCTGGAGATTGCGGCAGAGCGACCAGCAGGGCGGCCTCTGCCGTCGTCAACCGCGCTGGCTCCTTGCCGAAATAGGCAAGGCTTGCAGCGCGTATGCCCTCGATATTGCCGCCATAGGGCGCCAGCGTCAGATAAAGATCGAGGATCTCGTCCTTGCTCAGATCCGCTTCCAGCCGCTTCGCATGCACCATCTGGCGCAGCTTGCCCCAGGCGTTCCGCGTCGATTGCCCTTCCAGCAGGCGAGCAACCTGCATGGTAAGGGTCGACCCTCCGGAGACGACACGTCCTCCCGCGCCCAGGAATTGCCCTGCTGCCCGGACCATGGAGGACCAGGCGATGCCCTCATGGCTGCCAAATCCCCGATCCTCATAGGCGATCAGCATATCGATGAAACGCTTGTCGACGTCGGTGCGCTGAGCCGGCAGACGCCAGCGTCCATCTGCGGTGGTGAACGGCCGCAGAAGCAGCCCATCGCGGTCCACCACGGACACCGAAACAGGAATGCTCTGCAATTGAGGGGCGGGCGGCAAGCCCGCTTCGATGGTCGTGACCCATGAGACCAGCTGGATCACGCCAGCCAGCGTCAGGACGAAAATCGAAAAGGCAAGAAGCGTCAGCCGCGCCACCCAGGGGCGCGGCTGTTTGGGAGCGGATGGGACATCGATCCGGCTCATCGGCCAGACGCGGTGATCTCGACGGTGCCGGCGGCCGTATTGGCCCGCAACTCTGGACGATACATGTCTTCCACCGTCGCCCCTGGCAAGACGAAGCGTCCTGGGGTCACCGCGCGCACGAGATAGGCAGTCTTGATCGTTCCCACTTCAGACCAGAACCGGAACGCCGCCACATATTGATCGGTGCGCGATTCCACATGTGCGGGCGTATCAAGCGTGAGCCAGGAAAAATCCGAAGCCCCCTCGCCCGCCGACAGGTTCGGGTTTTCGATCTCAAAGCCGGCAGGCAGCGGATCGGCCACCACATATTGCCCGGAGCCAAGCGTTGCCGGACGCATGGTCAGCACAACCACAAGACGATCGTTTTGTGCCAGCGTACCATCGGTCGGATCGATCGCTGTACCATCGGGCAAGAAGTATTCTCGGGTGAGCGTGAACCCTTCTGAAGCTTCAACTGGGGCAGCCGTTGGATAGCCGGTCACGGTCACCTTGGCTTCGGTGTCAGCTGTGCCGTTGTTGGCGATGGCGACGGTTTCAAAACCTTCGCGCTCATAGCGGCGATAAACTTGACCCGTCAGCTCTTCACCATCGAGCGTGATTGATCCATCACTGCTGCCAGCCCCCAGGGCCGCGGCGGCGAGAAGGCTCCACGTGTCCTCCTGGGTCGAGGTGTAGCGCGCCCGATCACGCATCTTTGCCAGTTGCGCGGCGAGTGCACTGAGATCGACGCCAGCTTGCTTGAACTCGGCCGCTAGCGCCAGCACCCCTGCCGTATCGCGCAGCTTGCTGCCATAATCGTCGCGATAACCGTTCCACTGTCCGCTCTCTGCAAGACGAGCAACCGCTGACTCGAAAGCCTCTTGCGCCCGTGTTGCGTCGCCATAGAGCGAGAGGGCGGCACCAAGCTGAGCTTGAGCCAGGGGCGACCCAAAGGCATCGAGACGCGCCTCGAAATAATAGCGCAGGTCACCCATGGCGACCCGGCCCGCACGGGCAAGATCGTAAAGTGCATAGGCGATGTCTTCCCCACCATTCTCGAAGTCCGAAGCGTAGGAGAGCTGGTTGGAGAGATTATCGAGCGCCCGGCCCAGCGCCTGTTCAGGCACGGCATAGCCGGCCGATTGCGCCCGCAGGAGGAAGTCGGTAACGAACCCGTCGAGCCAGAAGTCGCCGCCATCAAACGGCCCCCACAGGCCAAATCCGCCGGCGGATGTCTGCTTGGCGAGAACGCTGGCGATGGCATCGACCACCACCTGGTTCAGTCCTTCGTCCTCGGCAACGCCGATCATCCGGGCAACGTCGTTGAGGTACAAGAGCGGCAGGGCGCGGCTCGATGTCTGTTCGGCGCATCCATAGGGATAGCGATCGAGCGATAGTAACAAGCCCGGCACATCCAGCCGTGCAATTGGTCCGACGGCAAGCGTCAGCGACCCCGTTCCGGCCAGCAGACCCTTGAACGAGCGTGCCGTGATCTCGGCTGAGCCGCCGGCTTTGATCGGTACGAGGTGGCTGGTCGTGATCGGCGCGCTAACAGGGCGCACCCCGAGCAGCAATTGCTTGGTCTGGGCCGATCCGTCGGGCGCCGTGAGCGTGAGCACCACCGGCCAGTCCCCGATCCGCATACCGGTCAGCGGCAACTCAAGCGCTGTCCGCTCGCCCTCCGCGAGCTCCAGTTCGGCGCTCTGGTCAGGCGTTGCAACGCCTTCGCCGGTCGCGAGCGACATACCATAGGTGCCCGAAGGGCCACCGACATTGTTGATCTCGACAAGAAGACGCGTTTCATCGCCGATCCGCAGGAACCGCGGCGGGCTGAGCGTGACGACCACCGGATCGCGCACGATCACATCGGTAGAGGCGTGCCCCACCGCGCTCGCAGTCCAGGCCATGGCCATCACGCGAACGGTGCCGGTGAAGTCGGGCAGGTCGAAAGTCACGGTTGCGTTGCCATCGGCATCGATCTCGACGATACCCGAATGAAGCGCCACGAGCACCGAGGTCGGCGGCGGCGTGCCTGTGCGGGCAGAGCCGCCATCGCCCCCCGAGCGGATCGCACCGGCGAGCCCTTGGGTCGGATCGATCAGGGAGCCGTAAAGATCCCGGATTTCCATGCCCAGCTGCCGCTGCCCGAAAAACCACTCTTCGGGCGCCGGCACCTTGAAATTGGTCAGGTTCAGAATGCCGAGGTCCACGGCGGCCACGGCCACATAGGCAGTCTCGCCTGCCGCAAGATTGCCGAGCGAAACCTGGGCGGTAAAGCTCTGGCGCGGCAGTGTCTCGTCCGGCGTTTCTAGGGACACGTCGAGCTTTCGATCACCTGGCTCGACATCGGCAAAGGCAAGCCCGAGTGCTCGCGCCGGCATCCGCTTTTCGCCAGCGTCCGAAGGGCGGTAGAGCACGGCGGTGACATAAGCGCCCGGCCCCCATTCCTCCGTCACTTCAAGCGGCACCGTCGCACCCTCGGCGGGCACATCGACCGCCTCCATGGCGATGATGCGGTTGTCGACCACCATCACCAGCGCCGTGCCGGCAAATTGCGGATCGAGCTTGAGATTGGCCGTGTCGCCGACCCTATAGCTTTCCCGGTCAAGCGCGACCTGCAGCGTGTCCGGCGTGTCTGAGCCAGCTTCCGGGTAATAGTAGCCGGCATAGAATTCGTAGCTTGAGGCACTGGCGTTGGGGCCCGGCGTTTCCACTTCGAGACGATACCGACCCCAATCGACGCGCGCGCCTAGGGTGACTGTACCACCGGCCTGAGTTTCGGCTGTGCCATTGGCGACTTCTCGCGTTGTGGTGATGGCTTCCCACTGCCAGCCCGCACCGCCGCGATACCACTGATAGGTGGTCTCGACGCGCGACAGGGTCCAGCCGATTTCGCTTTGCGCAACAGCCTCGCCATCGGGTGAAACCACTACCAGTTCAAACTGCGCCTCGCTGCCCTCTTCGAGCCCTGATGCGTCCGAAAAGAGTGGCCTGATGCCGATAAGGTCGGTTTGTGCCAGAACGGGCCGGACTATGCTGCGCTCGATGGCGCGGCCGCTGGTGTCGACAAGCCGCAGGAGGATTTGCGCCTCGAGCGGTTTCGTCGTCACCGGCGCTTCGGGCAGGCTCACTTCGGCAACGGCATCGCCGTCCGCATCGGTCCGCCCCACTGTCCCCAGCGGCTCTCGGCTTGTTTCGATAGTGTCGTCGATGCGCCCGAAAGTGTAACCCGGAAAATCCGGCAGCGTCGTGCGTGGCCGCACGATGGCATCGGCTTCGACCGCAAGATCCGGTGCTGTTGCGCCATAAAGATAGCGCGCGGCAACGTTGATCTCATTGACCTCGCCAGGCGCGAACGGCGCGTCGGTTGGCGTGCTGACATCGAACGCCAGGCGCTCGGGTTCGAAATCCTCCACCAAGAATGTGGTGCTCGCCAGAGCGTCCGCATTGGGGTCGGAATAGAGGCGCAAAGTCCATGAGCCGCGCATGGCTTCGCTCGCCATGGGCAGGGCTGCGTGGTACGCGCCGGCGCCCTCGTCATTGATCACCTGGCTTGAAGCGACGACACCGTCAGGCCGCTCGATCTCGAGCGTCAGCGGCAGGTCTGTCACCGCATCGGCGCGCGGGTCACGCAAGAGCGCGGTGAGGAACACGGTCTCGCCGGGTCGGTAGACGCCCCGCTCGGTTGTCGCGAAAAGATCGAGTGGGCCCGGCGAAGGCCGCCCCTCGACCCCGCGGTCGGTCAGATCGAAAGCGGGCCGCGAAAGATCGAGAAACGCGTAGTCTCCGCCTTCGGTCTCGGCGACCAGGAGTTGTGGCGCCCGGCCACCCTGCCCACGGGCAAGGCCCGGCGCAAACACGGCACGGCCCTCGCTATTGCTCTGCGCTTCACCCAAAATCTCGTTGTTCTTGGCCACCAACCGCACTGTGGTACCGGCGACGGGTTGAGCCGTATCGAGACTGCGGACAAAGGCGTGGATGCCGTCATCGCCTGCAAGGGTGGTGATCCCGAGATCGGTCACGATGAACCACTGGGTGGCCATGTCCTGCCAATATTCGCCTGTGGCCTTCCCCTTGATCCGCGCAGTAATCACATAGGCGCCAGCCTCGATCTCCCCAACTGTGTCGGCAATAGGAATAGCGGTGGTCGTGATGGCGTTGTTTTCGCCGCGGGCAAGGTCCACTTCGCCAGCCCACACCTGTTCCCCCACGCGATCGGCAACGTCTTCCGCGTCATATTCGGATAGGTTGCCCTGGAAAACATTGTCACGCACCGCGATGGCAATGCTCCGGTCGCCTATGCGGTAGATCATGACCTCGGCCGTGTCGGCATTCACCGAGGTGATCGGCAGCCCGCCGCCAAGGCCGGAGGGCATGACATAGGCAGTGTTGGCAAAGCCGACGAAAGGCGCCCGATCGGGCACGTAGACATCGAGATCGACATCCTTGCCGAGTTCTTCGCCGTCTGCCGATTCAATCCCGGCGCGTAGCCTGATGCTGTAGCGGCCACCATGCTGCACGCCTTCGATGCAGACCTGATCTGTCTCGGTTTCGACTGAAGTCTGCTGTGCATCGGCCACCGAAACGAAAGCGGAAAGATCGGTGCTGGCGAGTGGCTCGGAGAAAACGGCGCAGATGCGCGGGGCTGCAGCCTCGGCATCGACCACATGATTGGTGACCCGGAACCCGTACTGAGCGACAACGGTATCGAGATAGGTTTCAAGTTCGCCATTGGCGACAAGGTTAAGGCTTGCGCGGTAGGTGGCGATCACCTCCCGCCACATGTCCCGATATTCCATGCTGTTGGCGAGCGCACGCAAGGCCGCAGCCCTGGCCTCGACCGATGTTGAGCGTAAAAAGGCGTTCAGGGCCGCGTTTGTCGCAAGAACCGACAGATCATAGCTGTCATCGCCGGTTTCCTGCCCCTTGACCGCGTCCGCGCGCCTCAGGGCAGCTTCGGCCAGTGCCTGCCACACCGCGGGATCGTTGGCGTTGAGCGCCAGCGCCTGACGATAGCTGACCATGGCCGCCGGGTAGTTCTCGCCGTTCGTAGCGTCCTCGGCAGAAGCCACGAGATCGGCATAAACCGACTTCGGCGCAGGCGCATCGGTATCTGGCAACTGCTCGGCAAAAGCGCGCGCCGCTTCGATCAGAGTTTGTGCGGGGAACGGCAGTTCCGCCTGACGAACCGCCTCAGTGACAGCGAGCGACGGCGTGCGCGAGATCTTGCCCGAGGTTGCGCCGGAAAACGCGGTCTGCTCCCCCGCGCTTGCCTTGAGAAAGCACCAGTCGCTGCGATCGTTGAAGGTAAAGGCGTAGCAGATATCGTCGTCCCTGCACGCAGCCTCGCAAGCGTCGAGGTCGGTATCCCTGACGATCTTGTAGTCAAGCCCCGGCAGATCAGTGTCGCGCAGCAGGTCGACACTGGTTTCAGCTTGCGCCGCCCCCGCAGCCCCAAGCAGTGCGAGTGCTGCAAAGACGGAAACGAGTGCACGGCGTCCACCAAGCATGCGGGCCTCCCAAGCGCGGCATGGCACATATCAATGCCAAGGGCCGTCAGAAAGCAAGAGGCAGCGCTTATGTGCCCGTCAGGCGCGCGAGAATAGGCACAGCGCCGGCGATCTCAGGCGCGTGTCGCGACCAGCGGCAGCAGCTTGGCCCAGGCGCCATTTCGGCCCGTGTGAAGCCGTGCCGCAGTCAGCGCCGCATCCGCAGTCGCCGATTGGATTTCGGCATCAGGAAGGCGGCGGATGATCTCGTCGAGAATAACAGGATGCAGCTTGATGACGCCCCCGGTGAAGGCAAGCGCGGTCGTGCCGACCCTCGCGCTCAGCGCCTTGGCGAGTTGGGCGAGTTCGGCGCCCGCGCTGCGCAGGATCGAAAGCGCCGCGACATCGCCGGCATGCGCCGCGCGCGCCACGGCAAGCGACAGCGTACCGATGCGCCCCCGATCACTGCCGTAGACGAACTGGCGAACATCGCTCCAGCTCGCGCCGCCGATATCAGCAAAAAGCGCGTCGGCGAGGTGCTGAACTCCGGCAAATGAACCGGAATGATCGAGCACGCGATACATGTGGTCGAGGGCCTGGAGCGCGATCCAGCTACCCGAGCCGGCATCGTCGATCAGAATGCCGCGGCCACCGACGCGGATCAGTTCGCCTCCTGCCGTCACATGCACACCGATGGAGCCAGTGCCTGCGGCAATGACATGCCCCTCTCCCGGCGCGAAATTGGCCGCGTAAGCCAGGACGATGTCATCGGCCAGAACGATATCGGGCACAGAAAGACCCAGTGCGGTGTGCGCCAGCGCCTTCACCTCCTCGCCTGCGGCCGATCCATAGCCGGTAATCCCCGCGGTCAACGTCTTTGCTGTAAGGTGCTGTTCGCCTAAACTCGAAGCAATGGTTTGGAGTGCCGCAGCAAGCCGTGCCTGTTCGCTGGGGTTGAAGACATGGCCCGTCGCACCTGCCGTTTGCCCGCGCGCAAGGACAGCGCCTGTCTCGTCGCAGGCCACCCAGCGGCTGCCGGTGCCGCCGATATCAAGGCCAATATGAGCCGCAGTCATCCGGGCACGCCGCTCCGTACGAACGCCCTGGTGATCTCGCGCGGATTGGTGATCATCGTGCCCACCACAACAGCATGTGCACCGGCCGCGAACCCCTGCCTAACCCAGTCCGGCGAATTGTATCGCCCCTCCGCAACGACTGGAACCGAGAGACGCGCGGCCAGCCTCTCGACAAGTGCAAGATCGGGATGATCCGGCTTGGGCTCTGTCTCCTCAGTATAGCCGGACAAGGTCGTTGCGACATAAGTGGCGCCCCAATCGGCTGCCGCAAGACCTTCTTCGAAGGTCGATATGTCGGCAAAGACTTCGGCGCCGAGTTCTTCGCGAATGCGTCGGATCAGGATCTGCGGCGCCTCCCCGTTCCGCGCACGGGGCGTGCAATCGAGCGCGACGATGCCGGCACCGGCTTCGACTATAGAAGCTGCGGCGGCAAAATCAGGGGTGATGTAGACTGGATGCGTCTCCGAAAATACTTTCTGGATACCGATGACCGGCAAGCCAGCGGCTTTGACGGCGCGGACGTCCGCAGGGCCATTGGCACGAACACCGACAGCACCGCCATCCCGGGCGGCAAGCGCCATGGCGCCCATGAATGAGGGGCCATGAAGCGGGTTGTCTGCTCGCGCCTGACAGGAGACGATCAGGCCGCGCGGAAGGGTCGTAATCACTTGACCGCACCCGACGTCATGCCGGCGATGAACTGTTTCGAGAGCACGATGTAGATGATGATGATCGGCGCCGCCGACAGCGTCAGTCCGGAAAACAATACGCCCCAATCCGTCGTGTATTCGCCCATGAAGGTCGTCAGCCCCTGCGGCAGGGTTTTAAGATTGTCGTTCTGGATAAAGACCAGCGGGAAGAAGAAATCGTTCCAGATAGGCACGACATTCTGGATGCCGGCGATCACCATGGCCGGACGCACCAGCGGCAGCATGATCGACCACATGATCCGCGCTTCGCTTGCCCCATCCATGCGCGCAGCATCCTCGAGTTCATTGGGCAGGCTGCGGATGAAGCCGGTCATGATGAAGACGGTCGTCGGCAGCCCCATCGCCGTATAAACAAAGATCAGCGAAAGCTGGTTGTTCAGGATCGACAGATCCCGCATCAGCATGAAGAGCGGAATGATCGCAAGCTTGAGCGGCAGCGTCAGCCCGGCAAGAAAGAACATCAGAATGAAATTGCTGCCGGTAAAGGCATAGCGGCCGATCGCATAGGCAGCCATGGTCCCAAGCGTCAGGATCAAGACCATCGACGCGCCGGTGACGATGAAGGAATTGAGCAGATACCGGAGGAAGTTCGTTTCGCTCCAGATTTTTACGAAGTTCGCAACCTGGGTGAAATCGGGAATGGCAAAAGGCGCCCTAAAAATCTCCGGCGTCGTCTTGAAGGCCGAAAAGACCATGATGATGATCGGGGCCAGCATGATGATGGTGTTGGCGATCAGGATGATCTGCAAAAGCCCGTCGCGCCCGAGCGTCGCGAACAGTCCCCTGCGATCATAGTAATTCGTCGCTGCCGCACTCATAGCTGGATCTCCCGGGCGCGCAGCCGTGTGGTGATGACGCCGGCAACCAAAGCGATGAAGATGAAGATCAGAACCGCCAGGGCTGAGCCAAGGCCGAAATCCTGCTGCCCGGCCGATACGTTGCCAAAGGCCGTCCGATAGAAATAGAGCCCGAGGACGTCGGTCGAGCCGAAGGGCGATCCATCGAGCCCGCCCATGATATAGGGCAGCTCAAACCAGTTGAATGCGCCCACGAACAGCAGCGTGAAAACGATGGTGGCGCTGGGCGCCACGAGCGGCCAGACGATCTTGGTGATCTTGACCCATTCGCTCTCGGTTTCCATGCGCACGGCATCGAGGATTTCACTCGGAATACGCTGCATGCCGGCAAGGAAAACCAGCGTTGGGAACCCTACCATGTGCCAGGCCTGGGCAATGATGATGCTCCAGAGCGCCGTGCCGCTTTGTCCCAGCCAGGGTTGTGCCAACCAGTCGAGACCGATGCCGCGAAGGCTGATGTTCACGACGCCGAAAAGCGGATGATAGAAGAGCTTGAAAAGGTAGGCGACGATGATGGTCGAAAGCACCACCGGCAGGAAAACGGCAATGCGGTGGAAACGCGCGCCCGGCAATTCCCGCCAGAGTGCATAGGCGAGGATGAAGCCCAGACCGTTCTGCAGCACCATCAGCGCGAAGAAGACGATGACGTTGTTTTTGAAGGCGTTGATCGTCCAGGAGCGGTAGGGCTCGACGAACAGCACGGTGTGGAAGTTTTCAAGACCCACGAAGTCGCCTCGACGCAGGCCTTGCCAGTCGAAGAAGGCGTAGGCGAACGCCGAGATGATCGGATAAACGATGAACAGCGCCACGAATGCCAGCGGCGGCATGATAAGCGCAGTGATCCAGAGGCCGCGGCCTGTCATCCGAAGTTTGGGCAATTGGGGCTCGCTTGATTTTCAAGGGGTGGCCTCTGTCGGCACCCCCACCCAGCCTCCCCCTCCAAAAGGGGGAGGAGCAGGGTTGTGTGTTTGACAGTCTCCCTCCAGGCCCACCGTCTTATCCCTCCCCCTTCTGGAGGGGGAGGCTAGGAGGGGGTGCGCGGAATGGGTCTTACTGCTTGAATGGCTCGTACCAGGCAGCCAAACCGGTGGTCAGAGCTTCGCCGATCGCTTCAGGCGTCGTTTCGCCGGCAAAGAGCTTTTGCATCTCGCTCTGGATCAATACCGACCCCGATGGTTCGCCATAGCGGAAATGGGCGAGCATCAGGTAGGGGATGGAGGACTGGTTCAACTCGTTGACTTCAGCAAGCAGCGGATCGTTGAAGGTGACGCCTGGAATGGTCGAGATATTGCTCAACGTGTCGGCGAAGGCCTGACCGAATTCGGCGCTCGCCAGATAGTTGACGAAGGTAATCGCCGCTTCCTTGTTCGGCGAGGCCGCATTTACCGCATAGCCACCATCGAAATAGAGGCCCACGAGCTTTTCGTCCTCTGCGGTTTCACCGGGCGCGGCGAATAAGCCGAGCTGGATGTCCGGGTTCTGCGCCTTGAAGTTGGCGATCTCATAGGAGCCGCCCACGAACATGCCGGCCATGCCCGAGGCAAAGAGCTGCTGGGCAGAAGGATAGTCGAGGCCGATGAACCCGTCGGGGAAATAGTCTGCTGCCACTTCCGCCACCTGGCTCAATGCACCGGTGAAGCGCTCGTCGGTGAAGTCCGTGCTACCGGCCATCAGTTCGTCGTAGAACGCCTTGCCCATCAGCGAGGAGCCGAGGCCGAAGGTGACCGTCTCGTTCTGCCAGGCCGTGGCCGTGCCGTTGGCAAAGGGGATGACGCCGGCATCCTTGAGCGTCTGGCTTGCCGCTACGAGCTCGTCCCAGCTCTGCGGCTCTTCGATGCCATTGGCCGCAAAGATCTCCGCGTTGTAGATCACGAGCTGTGTCTGGCTGGCAAAGGGCACGGCATAGATCTTGTTGTCGGCGCGCACGCTTTCGGCAGCGAGTGCCGGCGCGGCAAACTCTGCGAGAGCCGGAACGCTGTCATTGGTCAGCTCTTCGAGATAGCCGGCCACCGCGACATTTTCGAGCCCGCCATAGGCGCGCACCATCATCACATCCGGACCCGTACCGCCTGCAAGCGCCGTGGAAAGGATCGTGTTGTAGTTGGCCGCTTCAAACGTCTCGAACTTGACGGTGATGCCGGGGTTGGCGGCTTCGAACGTGTCGATGAACTGCTCGTAGGCCGCGCGGTCTTCCTGGCGCCAACTCCAGAATGTTAGATCCTGGGCAAAGGCTGGCGCTGCAACAAGCACGGCGGCCAGTGCGGCTCCCGTGCGGATCGTAGTCTTCTTCATGTCTGTTCCCTTCCCTTGAAACGTCGCGTGGTATGGACTGATCGACCCCCTCAGGTGGTCAGCCGCCGGCCATCCTCGGCGGAAAAATAATGCGCAGAACCAGGCTCGACGCTGACGGTCACTGCCTCGTCCGGCGCATAAAGATCGTTCGGCGCAGTCCGCGCCGAGATCAGCGTGCCATCGGCCAGGCGCGCATAGACATAGGCGTTGTCACCCAGATACTCGGTGTAGACGACGCTGGCAGAGAGCCCCTCGCTTCCCTGCCCCCGATGAAGGCGCACGGCATCCGGCCGCAGGCCGAGCTTGAGTTTGGGTGCATCCGGCACGGCACCGGTCGCGACCGATCCACCGTTGGCAACGGCCAACCGTTCGCCGTCCCGCGTCACGTCCACAAGTGTCATGCGGGGAGAGCCGATAAAGGTGGCGACAAAGGTATTGGCGGGAGTTTCGAACAATTCGCGAGGCGAACCCACCTGTTCGATGCGCCCGCTATTCATTACCACGATCTTGTCGGCCAGCGTCATCGCTTCGACCTGATCATGGGTGACGTAGATCATCGTGCCGCCGATATCGCGGTGCAGCTTGGCGATCTCGAGCCGGACCTCCGAGCGTAGCGCGGCATCAAGGTTGGACAATGGCTCGTCGAGCAGAAACACTTCAGGCTTGCGCACCAGCGCCCGGCCGATAGCGACGCGCTGACGCTGCCCGCCCGAGAGTTCACGCGGCTTGCGCTGCAAGAGCGGCTCGAGCCGCAACATGCGGGCCGCTTCGGCGATCCGGCTCTCAACCTCCGCCTTGGTCAGCCCCATGAGCCGCGCGCCGAACGCCATGTTCTCGTAGACATCCATATGCGGATAAAGCGCATAGGACTGGAACACCATGGCAATGCCGCGCCGCGAGGGCGGCACCTCGTTCATCCGCTGGTCGTTGAGAAAGAACTCGCCCTCCGATATCGGATCGAGACCGGCGATCAGGCGCAAGAGCGTAGACTTGCCGCATCCGGAAGGACCGACAAACACCACGAATTCGCGATCTCCGATCTCGAGATCGATGCCGTGCAGCACATCGGTGGTCTTGAAACGCTTCTTGATGCCGCGCAGCGAAAGTCGAGCCAAGGCGCTCCTCCAGGTCTGGCCCTACCGGGCCTGATCAGCCAATCCCTCTGCCGATCGATGTTGGAATACTAAATTCCAAATTTTAAGTGTGTCAAGAATATGAAATTACAACAATGGAGATACCACGAGTTCAGAGTGCCTTGAGCACCGTCACCGCCGCTTCGCTGTTGTGGATATAGTCGTGAGCATCCGTCTGGCGGCGGATCAACAGGATGAACAGCATATCCATCAGCATGAGCTGAGCATCGCGCGACGTAATGGCAGAAGAGCGCACACGCTCTTCGTCCGCCACGGTGAAAAGGTGGATATCGGCCAGCTCAAGTAGCGGATTGGGTTGCAATCCTGTCATCGAGACAACTTTCGCCCCCCGTGATCTGGCCACCTCTGCGATACGCAGCGTTTCAAGGCTGCGGCCCGAGTGCGAGAGGGCAAAAAGCACATCCAGGTCTCCAAGACCCGACGCGTTTGACACCTGGATATGGCTATCGCTGTCGATCAGCGCGGTGCGCCCGAGCTTGAGCAGCTTGTAGGAGAAATCCTTGGCGACGAGCGATGACGCACCCACGCCGGCCAACTGGATCTTTCGTGCTCCCACCAGGGCGTCCAGAGCGAGATCGATCGTCTCCTCGTTGTTCGCCGCCAGTGTCTCGCGCATCGAGAGCAGCTTGCTGCCGATCAGCTTCTGGAGAATCGTGACATAACTGTCGCTGGCATCGATCGTGCCGTGGATGACGCCGCCCGGCGCGTGTCCTTCCAGTGCCTTCGCCTTGTTCACTGCCAGTTTGAGCTGCTGATAGCCGCCATAGCCGAGCTTTTGGCTGAACTTGACGACGCTCGACTGGCTGCGGCCCGTCTCTTCGGCCAATTGCGCCGAGGACAAGTCCAGCATCCTTTCGGGATGATCGATGATGAACTGGGCGATCTCGCGATCGGCCTGCGTCATGGTCTCGAGTTTGGCTCCCAAAACCTTCAAGATCGACATGTTTGCTTTCAGCCTCCGCTCCCCGACAGGGCTATCCTATCCCCTGCGGCAGCCGCTTGGTCGCCTAACGCCTTCCGCACTACGCGACTAGGAATACAATATTCCGGCTGTCGTTGACACACGGAATATTCACTTCTAGCATTTACTCAGATTCAGAGCATGCATTTGGGTTTCCATGGCACACACTTCCCTGATGGCGGAACTAGGGCAACTCGTTTCCGAAGCCCGCAATCCCGACACCATGCAGATCGACCTGATGTCGAGCGAGCAGATTGTTGCTGCCATGAATGCTGAAGATGCTCGCGTTGCAGGCGCCGTCAAGGCCGAACTGCCTCATGTTGCCCGCGCGGTAGATCGCATCGTTGAAGCATTTCGCGCGGGTGGCCGTCTGATCTATATCGGCGCGGGTACTAGCGGCCGGCTCGGCGTGCTCGATGCTTCCGAATGCCCCCCGACCTTCGGCGTCCCGGGCGAAATGGTGGTTGGCTTGATCGCTGGGGGTGATCGCGCCCTGCGCCACCCGGTCGAAGGCGCTGAGGACGATCCCAGCGAGGGGCGCAAGGATCTGGAGCGGATCGAGACAACGGCACAGGACGTGGTCGTCGGCATCGCAGTCAGCGGGCGCACCCCCTATGTCATCGGCGCACTTGAGCATGCCCGCACTGTCGGCGCGACAACCGTGGCTCTGTCCTGCAATCCCGACTCCACGATCGCGAAAATGGCCGACATCGCCATTTCACCCCTGGTCGGTCCTGAGGCACTGACCGGCTCGACCCGGCTGAAATCAGGTACGGCGCAGAAACTCGTGCTTAACATGCTCACCACCGCCAGTATGATCCGCATCGGCAAGTCCTATGAAAATCTCATGGTCGACCTCTCGGTCAGCAACGAGAAGCTGATGGCCCGCGCCACCCGCATTCTGGTCGATGTCACCGGTTGCTCGGCCGAAGAGGCACGAACCTATCTTGCCCAGAGCCGCAACAATGTGAAACTGGCACTGCTGATGGCGCTCACCGGACTATCGGCCGCCAAGGGCGAAGCGGTGCTGGCCCACAATGGCGGTTTGCTCCGCCGTGCCGTCACCGAAAGCCTGTCGGCGCAACGGGCCTGACCTCGCCCACTAGCCTCGGGGAGGCACCATGCCGGCTCAAGCCAAGCTCGACCGCGCCTTCGCGGCTTTGGCCGCCGCCATCGTAGCTGGGAAGATTCCCGGCGCTGTCCTGGGCGTGGTCGATAGCGATGGCCACCGCGCCATAGGCGCGATGGGCGCGGCTCAACTCGTTCCAGAGTACCGGCCGATAGCCGCGGGCACCTGGTTCGATCTCGCCTCTCTCACCAAGGTCCTGTTCACCACCGAACGCATCCTCGCCCTTGCCGAAGCTGGCACGATCGACCTTGATGCGCCCATCACCGCCGTCTTGCCCGATTTTGCGCATCACACACCCGACAACTGGCAACGCAAGGTGACCTTTCGCCAGTGCCTTGGCCACCAGACCGCCTTTCCCGCTGTTTTTCCGCTTTATACCTATGGCCGCGATCCCGATCTCCTTCGCACCTTCTTGCTCCAGCACGATTGGCAGGCAGGGCCCTCGGTCTATTCGGACATCAACTATCTGCTTCTTGGCCTCGCGCTCGAACGGCTCGAAAGGCGCTGGATCCGCCAGATGGATCCGGGCCCCGGCTTTGCCTGGTCCGCCGATCCGCAGCATGCGGCTGCGACAGAAGATTGTTACTGGCGCCATCGTGTGCTGGTCGGCGAAGTGCACGACGACAACTGCGCCGCGCTCGAGGGCGCAGGCCATGCCGGGCTTTTCGGCACCGCTGAGGCCATCCTTGATTTCGCCGAACAGAAGTTGCGGGACGCTGGCCCCGACGCGCTGATCCGTATGCCCTTGTCAGGCCGCCGCACCCATGGCTGGGAGCGCCCCTATGAGGGTTGGCCGGGCGGTGATCGAGCCTCGCCCGAAACGATCGGCCACACCGGCTTCACCGGCACCGGACTCTGGATCGATTTCGCCCGTGGTCACGCCTGGACACTTCTGACCAACCGGGTGCATCCCACCCGGCATTTCGACAGCGGCATTTTCGCGCTGCGCCGCACTGTGGGCGACCTCATCAATCGAGACTGACCGGAAGCTATGGCGCTGAGGACCCGTGTGCCTCTCGACGCAAGTGCCACCGGGACAAGCCCGATGGCTTATGGACAAGTTAGCAGGCTTATTCCTGCTGGCCAGTCAGGTTGAGCAGCAACTGGAAGATGTTGATGAAGCTCAGGTAAAGCGAAAGTGCGCCCATCACGGCGAGCTTCTGGTTGCCCTCCGCGCCATTGTTCTCGGCGAACTGCTCCTTGATCGTCTGGGTGTCCCAGGCAGTCAGGCCAAGGAACACCAGAATGCCGATCACCGACACGGCGAACTGCAGCATCGTCGAACCAAGGAAGATATTGACGATTGAGGCGATGACGACCCCGATCAGACCCATGATCAGGAACGAGCCGAACTTGGTCAGGTCGGTCTTGGTCGTATAGCCGTAAAGGCTCATCACGCCAAACATCGCGGCCGAGATGAAGAAGGTACGGGCGATGCTGGCACCGGTAAAGACCAGGAAGATCGAGGCCATCGAAAGGCCCATGATCGCGCAAAACGCCCAGAACATGGTCTGCGCGGCACCGGCCGAAATCGAGTTGATCTTGAACGAGAAGAACAGCACGAAGGCGAGCGGGGCGAACATCACCACCCACTGGAGCGGCGAGGAAAAGATTGGCACGTAAAGCGCCGGTGTCGTTCCCACGAAATAGGCCACGAGCCCCGTGATCACGAGCCCCAGACCCATATAGTTGTAGACGCGCAGCATGTGCTTGCGCAGGCCCTCGTCGAGGGCCGCACCAGACATGGTGGACGCAGGATTGCTCCAGCGGGATTGCGGCTGGATGGCCATAAGAGTCTCCGTCAGTAAAGGGAATTGAAGAGGGTATCGGCCGATCGGGCGACCGCGCCCGGCGGCGCATTGGCGACCAGTGCATAGGCGATGTCGCCGAATTGCCAATAAGCGGTGGTGGTGTCGTCCACATGCCGCGTGGACGGATGCATGACGACGAATTGCCCGGGCCGCGCCGCGAACACCGAGACCGAGCCGAGTTCCTCCGTTTCCACTGCCAGCTCGACGCTGGGCCCGAAATCGGAGGGATAGACCTGAACGTCGGTCACGCGCCATCCACCGGGCAGGCTTGGCATGCGGATTGCGGTTTCGGCGAGAAGCTCGGCCGGATCATAGTCGGTGATGCCTGGCTGCGAATGCATGCCAGCACGTAAGGCGGTGATATGATGGGCCTCGACGGCAGCCGTCACATAGTCGGGCACCGAGCTCGACGCATGGGCCAGCGACGTGCCCGCCAGCTGCGCATGGGCAACCCAGCCGGCAGCAAGAAGAAAGGACGCGGCAGCCAGGGGCCGCACCCGGCGAAACACTTGCCCACGCTGCAGCCGTCCTTCCAGCCGCCGCGCCATGTCCGTTGTGGCGGGCTTGGGCGAAACCTCATCGCCGGCAAGCGCAAGCCGCAACTCGTCGCGCATACGCAGATCGCTCATGACCTGCGCAGCCGTCTCGGGATGAAGCGACAGCCAGTGCTCGATTTCGATGCGCCGCGACACATCGAGCTGGTCATCGACATAAGCCGCCAGTTCCAGGGGATCGACAGGGTCAATTCGGCGCATCATTCGCCTCCTTTGATCAATCTGAGCGCTGGAGCGCTTTCCCAGCGCCGCAAAGCTTCCCGTCCACGCGACACACGCGACATCACCGTGCCCGAAGGCACGCCGAGCACTGCGGCGGCCTCGTCATAACTCAGCCCCTCGATGGTCACGAGATGCATCGCCTCGCGCTGCTCGTCAGGCAAAAGATCGAAGGCGCGCCGCACCTGTTGCAGGCGCACGCTGTCAAGTTGGCTGGGCGCAAGGTTCTCCGGCGACTGGGCGGCATAATCGCGATCGCGCCCGGCTGCGCTCTTGCCCGATCGCACCCGATCGATATGCAGATTATGGACGATCGACATCAACCAGCCCCGCAGGTTTCCCGCGGGGTCATAGCTGGCGCTGCGCTCCATGGCCCTCACCAGGGCATCATGCACCAGATCCTCCGCATTGCCCGGATCGCGCGTCAAACTGAGCGCGTAGCGGCGCAGGGCCGGCAACTCGCTCATGACATCTGCCTTGCGGGGCTTTTTCGGGTTCATGCACTATATACGGAAGGAATGGCGAGAAGCTTCCAGAAAGCATCGCACTTTTTGCTTTCTGAGCGCCTTAACGGCGCCTTGGCCCCTGAAATGACGAAGAAGTCAGAAGGCATGGCGCTTCAGGCCCCATCGCTTGCCTCCCGCCACGCGCGATCCGCCTTCTGTTCTTCTCTCTCATGGGAAGAAGGTGGCGCATCGCGCCGGATCAGGGGGTGCTTCCTGCCAGGTTGGGATGACCTCAAGCAAACCTTCGCTCATCGAGCGCTTCACAGATCCCCGGCTCGAAAAGGTCAAGCAATTGCCGCGCATAGCGGTCGAGATCGAGTGCCGGATTGTGTGCCCATTGCAATAGCCCGCTTTCCAGAGCACCTGAAATTGCGGTCGCAACCACGACCGTATCGAAGGACCGGAAGGCGCCGCTCTCCTGACCCTCGGTCAGCGTTGCGGCAAGCCAGGCTTTTTGTTCGCGCCACACTGCCAGGTGATCAGACACTTCCGAGCCTCCGGCACGCGTTGCGGCGAGGTGCCGCAGGGCTAGGAGGCCGGCGCGGTGGCGCCGCACATAGCGCAAATGCGCCGTGACGAAGGTGCAGATACGCTGCCACGGATCATCCAACGCTTCCGCGTCGGCCAGCACGGCGTTCACCATGCGCTCCCGGACACTGGCAAGCACGGCATCATAGAGGCCGTCCTTGCTCGAGAAGTAGTAGCAGATGATGCCCTTGGCCACCCCTGCCTCACCCGCTACGCGCGAGAGCGAAGTGCCCTCCACCCCGTCGCGCACGAGAACCGCGATGGTGCTGTCGATGATGTGCCGGCGCCGTTGTGCTTCGGTGGGCTTCATCATCGACACCTCCTCAGGCGACCTTGGAAATGTCGGGCACCGCATCGAGCAGCATCTTCGTGTAATCCGCCTGCGGATTGTCGAAGATGGCGTCGGTGGGGCCGTTTTCCACCAGGACACCGTTGTGCAGCACACCGACCGCGCTCGACATCTGCCGCACCACTGCAAGGTTGTGGCTGATCAGGAGATAAGTCAGCCCATATTCGGCCTGCAGTTCGCTCATCAGATCCAGCACCTGCGCCTGCACCGAAACGTCGAGCGCCGATGTCGGCTCGTCGCAGACGATAAAGGCCGGTTGACTCGATAGGGCGCGCGCGATGGCGATGCGCTGGCGCTGCCCGCCCGAAAACTCGTGCGGAAACTTGCGCATGACGCTCGGATCGAGCCGCACCTTGCGCAGCAGTTCGGCAACGCGCTGCTCGACCTCGGTCCTATTGCGGGCAATGCCCAGCGTCCGCATCGGTTCGGCAATGATGTCGCGCACCCGCCAGCGCGGGTTGAGGCTTGCATAAGGGTCCTGGAAGATCATCTGCACGCGCTTGCGGCGTTCCTGATGCCCCGCACCGCCCGCCCAGATATCATGACCATCGACCAGGATCTGGCCCGAGGTTGGTCGCGTGAGCCCGACGATCATCTTGGCGCAGGTGGATTTGCCCGAGCCCGATTCCCCCACAAGCCCAAAGGTCTTGCCCCTGGGAATGGTGAAGCTCACCTCGTTGACGGCGCGAAACACCTCGACCTTGCCTGGCAGGAGCTTGGTGAAACTGCCGCGCCCGATCTCGAAATCGCGCACCAGCTGGTTGACCGTGACGTAAGCCCCTTCGTCATTAGCCGCAGGTGCGGCGATGATCTCGCCCTCTCCCCGCTTGATGGTCGGGATCGAGTCGATCAGCTTGATCGTATAGGGCTCGCGCGGGCGGCGGATGATGTCGCCCACAGTGCCGGTTTCGACAACCGTGCCGTGATGCATCACCACCAGCCGGTCGGCCGTCTGTGCGATCACGCCCATGTCGTGCGTGATCAGCATCACCGCCGCGCCATGATTGGAGCAGAGCTTTTTCAGAACCTTGATGACCTGAGCCTGCACCGAGACGTCGAGCGCCGAAGTCGGCTCGTCGGCAATGATCAGCTCAGGCTCGGCCGCTATGGCGAGAGCGATCACCACGCGCTGCCGCATGCCGCCTGAAAACTGATGCGGATAGGAGTCGATGCGTTCCCCCGCCTTGGGAATCCCGGCTTCGGAAAGCAGGTCGATCGCCTTTTGCCGCGCTTGCGCTTCGCTGAGCGGCAAATGCGTGCGAATGGTTTCGATCAGCTGCTGCCCCACCGTGTAGAGTGGGTTGAGGCTGGTCAGCGGATCCTGGAACACCATGCCGATCCGCTTGCCGCGCAGCCTGGCGCGATCCGCTTCGGGCAAATTGTCGATGCGCTCGCCCTTGAGGCGGATTTCCCCGCTCGCAATGTGACCCGGCCGCTCGATGAGCCCGATCACGGCCGAGCCGGTCATGGACTTGCCTGCGCCCGATTCACCGACCACCCCGACGACCTCGCCCGGCATGATGTCGATAGACACACCATCCACGGCCCGGAAGGTTTCGTCATGAAAAGGAAACTCGACGACGAGATTCCTGATGGAAAGAACAGGTTCGGTCATCAGCGCAACTTCGGGTTGAGGGCATCGCGCAGCCAGTCACCGAGGAGGTTGACCGAAAGTGCGAGCAGCACCAGCGTGATGGCGGGAAAGAGCAGGATCCACCACTCGCCGGAAAACAGGAACTGCTGGCCAATACGGATCAGCGTTCCGAGCGAAGGCTGGGTCGGAGGCACGCCGACGCCGAGATAGGACAGCGTTGCTTCCTCGATAATGGCGAGCGCCAGCCCGATCGTGCCGATCACCAGCACCGGACCCACCACATTGGGCAGCACATGGCGCAACAGGATGATGAACGGATTGACGCCCAGGATACGGGCAGCTGCCACATAGTCCTTTTGCCGCTCGACCATGGTTGCACCGCGCACCGTGCGGGCGAACTGGGCCCAATTGGCAAGCCCGATGGCGATGATCAGGACCCAGATGGCCGCGCCTTCCTGCTGGTTCGGCGGAATGATGCCCCGCGCGACCCCGAAGATCAGGAGCGCGATCAGGATGGCCGGAAACGAAAGCTGCACGTCGCAGACGCGCATGATCACCGCGTCCCAGATGCCACCGACATAGCCGGCAACAAGACCGAGCCCGACCCCCATCACCATGGCAAACAGCGTCGCCATTGCGCCGACGAACAGGGACACGCGCGAACCATGCATAATGGTGGAGAGCACGTCACGCCCCTGACTATCGGTGCCGAGCACGAAATAGCGCCCGCCCATCGAGTTCGAATTGGGCGGCGTAAAGCCATCCATCAGGTTCAGGGTTGCTGGATTGAACGGATTATAGGGCGCGATCCAGGGCGCAAAGATCGCCATGAACACAAGCAGCAGGGCGACGATGGAGGCAGTGATCGTCACCGGCGAGCGGCGGTAGGACCAGACGATATCGGACCGGATAAAGGTCTTCCAGCGCGAGGCCTTGGCAGCAGGAACCGGCTGCTCGGGGGAATGGGGTAGATCGGTCACGACCTTACCTCCCAGATCTGGCGCCGTCGCGCAGCCGCGGATCGACGATGAAGTACAAGATGTCTACGACGAGATTGATGATCACAAAGACCAGCGCGACGAAGACGAGATAGGCGGCCATCACGGGCACATCGACAGCAGCCACCGAATTGACGAAGAGCGAGCCCACGCCCGGCCACTGGAACACCGTTTCGGTGATGATGGCGAAGGCGATCACCGAACCGAGCTGCAAGCCGGTGATGGTGATGACGGGCACCATGGTGTTCTTGAGCGCATGGCCGAAATTGATTGCCCTCTTGCTCAGGCCGCGGGCCTTGGCGAAGCGGATATAGTCGGTGCGCATGACCTCGAGCATCTCGGCCCGCACGAGGCGCATGATCAGCGTGAGCTGAAACAGCGACAGGGTGATGGCGGGCAGGATCAGCGAGCGCAATCCCGATTGGGTAAGCAGACCCGTTCGCCACCAGCCGATCTGCACCACGTCGCCGCGCCCGAAGGAGGGCAGCCATTTGAGCTCGACTGCAAACACATAGATGAGCCCGATGCCGATCAGAAATGTCGGCAAGGAAACCCCGATCAGCGACAGCGTCATGATCACGCCCGTCGAAAAGGCGCGCTGGCGCAGGGCTGTGTAGATGCCGAGCATGACACCGAAAACGAGAGCGATGATCGAGGAGGCGACGGCAAGCTCGATGGTTGCGGGCAAACGCTCGAGGATCAATTGGCTGACCGGCTGCTGCAGGCGATAGGACACGCCGAACTGGCCCTGCAGGGCATTGATCACGAAGTTGAAGAACTGGATATAGAACGGCTGGTTGAGCCCGAGACGTTCGCGTGCCTGCTCATAGTCGGCCATCGTGGCATCCTGGCTGAGCAGGTTGGCCAAGGGATCGCCGACATAGCGGAAGACGAGGAAGGCGATAAACGCCACGACAAGCATGACGATGACGGATTGCAGTAGCCGTCGTGCAATAAAGGCGAGCATGGGCGCCCCTTACAGCGTGCCTCCCGAAGCGATTGCGGTTTTCAGGATAAGGTCACGCGCCAGAAATAACCAAAGCGCGGCCGGCCGGTCACGAAGATCGGATGGCGCTTAGGATGGCAGGCCGCCGCAAAACTCTGACGTCGTGCGGCGGCCCGGGATTTCAGCCTGTTAGTCGAATGTGACCGAAGTCATATGCGGCTGGTTCTCCGGTTGCACCGGCAGGGTCACGCCTTCGCGCATGGCATAGGCGAGCACCTGGTTATGCACCGGCAGCAGCACGCGGTCGGCCTTCACCACTTCCCAGATTTCGGCAACGGTCGCATCGCGGGTCGCCTGGTCGCTTTCGACGTTGAGCGAAACGATCTTCTCGTCCAGTTCCGGGTTGGAATAGAGCCCGACATTATAGGTGCCGAGTTCGTCGGTCTTGGTATGGACCAGGTCGTTGAAGACATAGGCGCTGTCAAAGGTCGGAACGCCCCAGCCGAGCAGATAGAAATCGGACTGGTTAGCCAGGATCAGCGGGCTGTGCTCGGCAACCGGGCGGGACGCCAGCGTCACGTTGATGCCGATCTGCCCGAGCATGCCCACATAAGCGGTCGAGATCGCTTCATCGTTGATATAGCGATTGTTCGGCGTGTCGAGCGTCACCGAGAAGCCATCGGGATAGCCGGCTTCGGCCATCAGTTCGCGGGCACGTTCCACATCGGGAGCCGGATAGGCGTCGAGCTCTTCGGTCCAGCCAGCCACGAAAGGCGGGTTGGGGATACCCGTCGGAATCGACTGGCCACGCATCACCACCTGCTGGATGGCGTCGCGGTCGAGCACCAGTTCCATGGCTTCGCGGACCAGCGGGTTGTTGAAGGGATTGCTGTCGGTGATGTTGGACGAGGCCAGCGGCTCGTCGCCGAACTTGTAGCCGAAATGGATGAAGCGGTTTTCCGGACCCGTTTCGATCTTGAAGCCTTCGGTGTTGGACAGGCGCTGAATATCCTGCGGCGGCACGTCCTGGACGATATCGACTTCACCCGAAAGCAGGGCCGAGATCCGAGTCTGTGCATCGGCGATGGTGAGATAGTGTATCTCGGTCACCGCCGGGGTCTCGCCCCACCAGCCTTCGTTGAGCGCCAGCACTGTCCGCACGTCCACTTCGCGCGATTCGAGCGTGTAGGGGCCGGTGCCATTGGTGTTGAGAACGGCGTGGTTGGTCGCGCCGCTGGCAAAATCCTGGACCGTCGCCAGATCGTTTTCGTCCGACCAGGTCTTGTCCATGATGAAAGTGTTGGTCAGGTTGTTCGGATAGATGAGCGAGGGCCCTTCCATCTGGAACTCGACGGTATAGTCGTCGACCGCGGTCACCGATTCCACTTCGGCATGCAGCTGGCGCATGTTCGAGAACTCGCTCTTGGCGCGCTCGATGGAATACACCACGTCTTCGGCGGTGAAGTCGTTGCCGTTGTGGAATTTCACGCCTTCGCGCAGCTTGAACACCCACACGGTGTCATCGCCTTCCTTGAGCGCCCATTCAGTGGCGAGGCGCGGCTGCAGATTACCGTCATTGTCGCGCTCGAGCAGCGTTTCATAGATGTGGTGAGCGAGTGTGTGGGTGTTACCCTGGTTCTGCGAGTGCGGATCAAGGGTAAGGGCATCCGAGGAGCGAGCCCAGCGAATGGTCTCGGCATTGGCCACACCGGCGAGCATGGTCGACGCGACGAGCGCAGCGGCAATGCGAGTCAGTGAAGTGTGCATTAACGTTCTCTCCGTTCCTGAATAGGCGCCTTCTCACAAATCCCTCGGAAGGCTTGGGCCACACAAAAGCCCAGTTTTTTCAGGAGCGCAATTGTCCAGAACGCTCGGAATAGTCACACAAGCTCGACAAAGCTGTGACAAACACCTTGCCGAACGGATTTTAGTGAATCAGTTCGGCACATAAACTGCCCTGCTGCTCTGAAATACATGACGTGCTCCATCGCACGTCATGTATACGTTGACCAGCCGGGTTTTCTTCCAATAAGGCGCGAAAAAACGTGTCGCGGTTCTGAAAAGTGCGCGTTCAGACCGCCTGTAGCTCGTCCGCCGGTTTGCTTCTCTGCGCAATCTCGGCCATAGACCTAGGTGATCAAGCGCGGCAAATGGACAATGTCTTTGGAGCACCATGAGTTCGGCCTTCGCCCGGAAGTGATCCTTGGCCTTTGCGCGGCGTTGCTGGTGCTTACCCTCCTTGCCGCCATTGCGCTTGGCTCGACTGCGATTCCCTTTTCTTCCGTCTTCGATGCCGTCCTTGGCCAATTGCCGCCGGGCCATCCGGATCACGACATCATCCTCGGCATCCGGCTCCCCCGCGCCCTGACCGCCTGCCTTGCGGGCGCCGCGCTGGGCGTTGCCGGACTGCAGATGCAGACCCTTCTTCGCAATCCGCTCGCCGATCCCTTTGTTCTGGGCGTCACCTCCGGAGCGAGCCTTGGGGTTGCCTTGGTCGTGCTTGCCTCGGGCAGCGCCATCGGCACGTTTCTCGCCAGCGGCATGGGCTGGAGCGACGGCTTCATTGTCGTGGGAGCGGCCACCCTCGGCGGCCTCCTTGTTCTTGTCCCGACCCTTGCCATTGCCGCGCGCCTCAAAAGCGCTGCCACCGTTCTCATCTTCGGCCTGATGGTCGGCTATGCCATCTCCGCCTTCGTTACCGTTCTTATTGCCGGCGCTGCGCCCTATCAGCTCGAACGCTGGACGGCCTGGGGATTTGGCTCCTTTAGCGCTGTCACCTGGACCCAGCTTCAGGTTCTCGTGCCCGTCATCGCTCTTGGCCTCGGCATTGGCCTGCTCTCGATCAAGCAGCTCAACGCCCTGCTTCTAGGCGAAAACTACGCGCGCTCCATGGGCCTAAACACAGCCCTCATGAGGCTCGTCACCATGGGCAGCGCCTCGCTTCTTGCCGGAGCCGTCACCGCCTTTTGCGGCCCCATAGGGTTTCTGGGCATTGCCATACCGCACACGGCCCGCGCGCTTTTCAGAACCTCCGACCATCGGCTCCTTGTTCCCGCAACCATTGTCCTGGGCGCCGAAATCGCGCTTCTGGCCCAGCTCATTTCCCTCCTGCCCGGCCAATTCGGCGTTCTGCCGCTCAATGCCATCACCGCCCTTATTGGCGCTCCCATAGTGCTGCTGGTCATCCTGCGCTCGCGCCGTGGAGTTTTCTCCGGATGATACCGGCCCTCCAAACGCGCGCACTCACCATCGGCTATCGCCGCCATGGCAAGGCTCAGGCCCTGCTCGACCAACTCGATCTCGCCGTCGCGCCAGGCGAGCTGGTCTCGCTGCTGGGGCGGAACGGGGCAGGCAAGTCGACCCTCCTGCGCACCCTTGCCCGCAGCCAGCCCCCACTTTTCGGCTCGGTGCTGATCCGCGGCCAGGATGCAGCGCGCCTCTCCGCATACGATCTTGCACGCGCTGTGGGCGTGCTCCTGACCGAACGCCTCGCTTTCGCAGCCATGCCGGCCCTGCGTCTGGTCGAGCTGGGCCGCTATCCACATACCGGCTGGTCAGGCAGCCTCTCTCAGGGAGATCGCACTATCGTTGCCGAAGCCATTGCCGCCGTGGGCGCGCAGCACCTTGCCCAGCGCGACATGGCCGAACTCTCCGATGGCGAGCGGCAGCGCATCATGATCGCGCGAGCCCTTGCGCAGCGTCCCGCGGTCCTGCTGCTCGATGAACCCACCGCCTATCTCGATGTGTCAGCGCGGGTCGAAATGTTTGCTATGCTCCGGCACCTGGCGCGCGAACAGAATGTCGCAATCATTCTTTCCAGCCACGATCTCGATCTCTCGCTTCGCCTCTCCGACACCGTGTGGCTGATCGATAAAGCAAACCGCCTTATCCACGGAGCGCCCGAAGACCTCCTGAGCGGCACCGCGCTTTCAGCAGCATTTTCGAGCAATGCCATCGACTTCTCCCTAACCGAGCGCAGCTTCCGCATCCTCTCCCGGCTGCGTGGCGAAGTCTTCGTTTCGGCAACAGGGGCGGAACGCGACTTGCTCCGCACCGTATTGGAGCGGGAAGGCTATGGCCTGACCGACGAGCCGAACCGCGCTTCCTTCTCCGTTTTGGCGACCGCCGAGGGCTGGACCCTCCGAACGACCCAGGGCACAAGCGGCGGCAGCAGCTATGCCGACCTCGCCCACACCGTGCGCAGTCTCGACGAAAACCCCGTGCCATGAGCCCTGTTCTTGCAGCCCTCCTCGCCCTTCTTGCTGCCGCACCCGCCGCGGCCGCATCCCCCCTTTTGGATGCTGAAGGCTGCGCTGCAGATTATGCGCCGGGTACCAGCTACTTCCCCGAGCAGTCGCACCCCGATTACGCCGAGGGCTTTTCCGTCGCCTACTTAGATCACTACAAGATCCTGACGGTCACTCCGCCCGATACCACTGAACCGAGCGCCACCTATGTTCTCGTCCAGTGCGGCACGCCGGACCCGGAACTGGGTCCTGAGCTTGCCGGCGCGCCACGCATTCAGATTCCTATCCGGTCGCTTTTCGTGGGCAGCACATCGGCCAATCCCGCGCTCGTCGCCATCTCCGCGGTCCCCGCGATCACAGGCGTCGCGCAGCGCGATTTCATTGCCACCGCCGAGGTGATCGACCATATCCACACCAAACCGGTCGTTGAATATGCCCCGTCCGGAATCGCCAATATCGAGGCAGCGCTCGCCAACCGGCCAGACCTTTTGCTGGCGGCCGGTGGCGACGAAACCGAGTTGCAGCGCATTGCCGGGGCCGGCATTCCCGTCGCCGGCTTCGCCGATTGGCAGGAAACATCCCCCCTCGGCCGGGCCGAATGGGTCAAGTTTGTCGGGCTCTTCTTTAATGCCGAAGCCAAGGCCAATGCGGCCTTCGACGAAGTGGCCCGCAGCTACCAGACGGCAACCGCCCGCGTCGCCGGTATTCCCCAAAGCGAGCGGCCGCTCGTGCTCAGCGGCCAGGCCTTCAACGGCGTCTTCTTTGCCGCCGGTGGCCGGTCCTTCATGGCACAACTGATCGGCGACGCCGGCGGCCGCTATGTCTTTGCCGAAAACACCAGTACCGGCAGTTTCCAGATCCGCGATCTCGAGCTGCTGGTCTCCCGCGCCCGGTCCGCCCGTGTCTGGATCCAGGCCTCGATGAACTACCTCACGCTTGCCGATATCCAAGCCGAAGATCCTCGACTCGCGGCCCTGCCCGCTGCTAAGGCTGGCCAGGTCTGGATACCCGACGCCCTTAAGGGTCCCAATGGCGGCGTGCAGTTCTACGAACTGGGCAGCATGCGGCCCGACCTTGTGCTGATGGACCTGATCTCCATCCTCCACCCCGATCGCACGCCTGGCTATCGCCGCGTTTTCAACCGGTCGATCGCCATCGACTGAGCGCGGCCAAGCCGCTGTTGATATGCATATAAGGAAATCCTTATGTCATTGACACGGCAGGCGGCCTTCGCCATTCTCGCGCGGTCCATGGTCCCTGCAAGGGGATAATAGGGAAGCCGGTGCGGGAGCCATCCCCAGTCCGGCGCTGCCCCCGCAACTGTCAGCGGAAACGAGGTCTCATTGTCCACTGGCCACCTGGCTGGGAAGGCGAGATTTCGGCCTGATCCGCAAGCCAGGAGACCTGCCGTGGAAGTGAACTCCATTTCGGGCCGATCGGGCGGATCGGCGAGAGGACCCAAATCGATGATTGCTCATCGCCTCCCTGTGCTGCCGGCGCGCTGATCGCCTCCCCCAGTTTCCTTCGTCTGCCCCTGCGCTGGCCGCTGCCGCTCCGTGCCGCGCTGATTTCGCCTCAAGAAAGCCCTTCCATGCGTTCCTCGTCCCTTGCCATTCTTGCAGCCATGCTTGCCACGACGCTGCCCGCTGCCGCACAGCAGACCACCCTTGCCCCCCTCGTGATCAATGCCGCAGGCCTCACTCCCTTCGAAGAACAGCAACTGGGCCGCTCCTATACCGTGATCGATAGTGAAACGATCGCGCTCACCAAGCCCGCCTATGTCACCGATATCCTGCGCACCGTCCCCGGCTTCGCCGTGTCGCAGAGCGGCTCCCCCGGCAATCTGACCCAGCTGCGCGTGCGGGGCGCCGAGGCCAACCACGTGCTGGTGCTGATCGACGGCATTCCGGCCAGCGAGACCTCGACCGGTGAGTTTGATTTCGGTCGCCTCGCCGTTTCCAATATCGAGCGCATCGAAGTTCTGCGCGGCCCGCAAAGCGCCTTCTGGGGCTCGAACGCCATGGCCGGCGTCATCAATATCGTCACCAGGTCGGCAAGTGCAGATGGTTTCAGCGGCAGCGTTGCGACCGAATTCGGTACCGATGGCACGAGGATGACGGGCGGCTCGCTGGCCTATGGGCAGGATAATTTCCGCGCCTCGGGCGGGCTGACCCTGCGCCACACGGATGGCTTCAACATCTCGTCCCTCGGCGACGAACTCGATGGGTCCGACCATATCGACGCCAATGCCCGCTTCAGCGCCGACATCACCCCTTCCCTGACGCTGGATGGCACGCTGCGCTATGGCCGCGTTTTCGCCGAGAGCGACTGGCAGGATTTTTCAAGCATCGTCCAGGACACTTCGGATACGACGCGCCTTCATGAACTCTTCGGCTCTTTGGGGCTCAAGTGGGTCAGCGAAGACGGGCTCTGGTTCCAGAATGCGCGGGTCAGCGCCGGCTCGACCGACCGTTTATCGACCGACCGCTTTGGCGCCATCGCCGATTCTTCGGTTGGCGACCGCTATACTGGCTCCTACCAAGTCGGGCGCCATTTCGACACGCCCGACTTCCTCGACAGCACGCATACGGTGACCCTCGGCTACGATTTCGTGCACGAAACCTTCCAGCGCCTCGGCTCCACCGCGATAACCGATCCGAGCATGCTCGACCCCAAGGCACGCACGAGCCATTCGCTGGTCGGCGAATATCGCGGCACCTATTATGATCAGGTCTTTCTCACCGCCGCCCTGCGCCACGATTTCAACGATGCCTTTGCCGATAGCACCACCTATAGCTTGAGCGGCGCATGGCAGATCCCCGATACTGGCACCAAGCTGCACGCCTCTGCCGGCACCGGCTCGACCAATCCGACCTTTTTCGAACAGTTCGGCTATATCCCGAACTCGTTTATCCCCAACCCGAACCTTGTGCCGGAAACCGGCTTCGGCTGGGATGCCGGGGTACAGCAGAGCCTGTTCGACGGCATGCTCGTGCTCGATGCGACCTATTTCAATCTCACGCTCGACAACGAGATCGCGACCCAAGGCTTCAATCCCGGCACCGTGGTCAACTCGCCCGGCACCAGCACCCGCCAGGGTGTGGAACTGACCGCCAATCTTGACTTCTTCAACGGCTTCACCGCCGGGGTGAGCTACACCTATGTCGATGCGCGCAATGCCGACGACACCCGCGAAATCCGCCGCCCAGAGCATTCCGGCGCCCTCAATCTCGCCTATGCCTTCGCGGACATCCCGCTTTCGGTCCATGGTCAACTGGTGATGACCGGCGATACGCTCGACACCGATTTCGCCACTTGGCCGGCAACCGACGTGATCCTGCCCGCCCACGCCGTGGTCAATGGCGGCGTCAACTACCAGCTCAGCGACCAAGTCGAACTCTATGGCCGCGTGCACAACCTTTTCGACACCCAGTATCAGGACGTTCTCGGCTACAACACCCAGGGCCGCACCTTCTACGCCGGCGCCAAGGCCAGCTTCTAGATAAAGCCGATCCCCGCCTCTGGCCGTGGCCTGAGGCGGGGATTGTGCCAAGCAAGAAGCGGCTTTTCAGGAAGGTTGGGGGATTCGGAACCGCCATTCTATCTGTTCACGAAGTTCTTGGGCGGTTCGCTCAGATTGATCCGATTGCCTTCGGGATCAAAAACCTGAGCAACAGCGCCGAAATCGCCGCTGAACTCATTCTCCATACGAATGCCAACTTCGGCCAGGCGTTGTTTTTCCTGCTGCAAATCTTTGACAACGATGGTCATTATGGACCGGCCAGCCCGTTGCTCGTCCTGCCAAACTTGCAAGCCGGCAGCACCCATATTGCGCCACTGCGCCATTCCCGGGATTGGTAGATCATCGGCTTTGCGCCCCATCAAGGCTGCATACCACGCAAGTGCTGCCTCGAAATCCTTCACGACCGCAGCCGCGTAGATGCCTTGTACGTCAACTGTTCTGCTCATCCCTGATCTCACGCTTTCAAAACCGTCACATTCAGCCATTGTTGCTGTACCGATATGACGATCCAACCGGCCCTGACGCGACAGCCTCTGCAAAAAACCGGAAATAATAAGCAGCAGGCGGCAAAGCGGCACGCCTCAGTCCGCGCTTAAGCGCTCAGCGACCGTCTCGATGAGCTCGATCACTGCAGCTTCGTAGACATCCTTAGCTCCACCCTGGTCGATCGCAAGTGCAGCTCTGTCGAAAGCAGCGGACAACAAGTCCGCGGAGGCAGCAAGCCTGTCGATGTCGGCACCGGGTGCAATTTCGCGCAAGCCGTTGACGAGCGTCGTGGCTCCGCTCTGCCCGTCTATCGATCTCATTTGGGCAGGCCCGAGAACAGTCGGACCGTCTACCAAAAGCAGTCTGCACCGCCCCTCTTTGCCCATGGCCTGCAGATAAGCTTGCGCACCGGTGATCAAGTGCGCATTGCCGTTATTATGTTCCGGCGTAGCTCTTTCGATCTCCCAGGCAACCGCCTCGGCTTCGCTTGTAATCACAGCTTCAAAGAGTGCCCGTTTATCGGCGAACTGATGATAAAGCGCGCCCCGGGAAACCCCTGCTTCTTCAGAGATGTCAGGCGTCGAGGTGTCCGCATAACCGTGTGCGATGAACAGCCGGCGCGCTGCTGCGACCAACATGCTGCGTGTGGCTTCGCTCCGTTGGATATTGGTGCGTCTTTTCTCTTGCATACAAACAGCCTGTATATTTTTATAAACAGACAGACTGTACGATTTTTCAGAGGACAATGCCAGCTATGAAGATCACCAGCTACTACCCCGTAATTATGACCGATGCCGTAGACACAACATCGGCTTTCTGGCGAACGCACTTTGATTTTGCGCCAGTTTTCGAAAGCGACTGGTACGTTCACCTGCAGCACTCCACGCACGCTGACGTGAACATTGCCGTGCTGCACCGCGATCACCAGACCATCCCGGTCCCAGGTCGAGGCTCCACTGCCGCCGGACTTCTCATCAACTTCGAAGTGGAGGACGTGGACGCGTTCTACTCCTACGCTCAGTCAGCAAAGCTGCCTATCCTGCTGGACCTGCGAGATGAAGCGTTTGGGCAGCGGCACTTCATAACCAATGACCCCAATGGCGTCATGATCGACATCATCAAGCCGATAGCCCCCAGCGAAGAATTCCTGGCGCAATATCAGAGTTGACCGGCAGACATCTCACGGTGGACGTGGCGACCTGCTCCTATCGCCACCCTTCACACCCTCGCCCTTGTACACCACATGCCGCTTGGCTTCCCTTTAGGGGCAGCAATCGCTAAAAGCCCCTCTGAAAACACGAGGTCGTCATGTCGGTAGTCCCGTCTCCCAGCCGGAAGGTTCTGGAGAAACTCGCGCGGGAGCGCATTCTCATTCTTGATGGAGCCATGGGTACGCAGATCCAGGGCCTTGGTCTGAACGAGGACGACTTCGTGGGCCATGGCTCCGGTCATGCCTGCCGGCACCATTCCGATCATCCGCAGAAGGGTAATAACGACCTCCTGATCCTGACCCAGCCCGAGGCGATCGAAGAGATCCACTTCAAATACGCCATGGCCGGTGCCGACATCGTCGAGACCAACACCTTCTCGGCAACGACAATCGCCCAGGCCGATTACGGGATGGAATCCGCCGTGCACGACCTCAACGTCGAGGGTGCACGCGTCGTCCGTCGTGCGCTCGACCGCGCGACGGCCATCGACGGCAAGCCGCGCTTCGTCGCCGGTGCAGTGGGCCCCACCAATCGCACCGCTTCGATCAGTCCGGATGTGAATAATCCCGGCTATCGCGCCGTGACCTTCGAAGATTTGCGCCAGGCCTATTCCGAACAGGTCAATGGCCTTATCGCCGGTGGCGCCGATGTCATCCTGATCGAGACCATCTTCGATACCCTCAACGCCAAGGCCGCCATCTTTGCCTGCATGGAAGCATTCGAAAAAACCGGCGTGGCCCTGCCGATGATGATCTCGGGCACCATCACCGACGCGTCCGGCCGCACCCTGACTGGCCAGACCCCGACTGCTTTCTGGCATTCGGTGCGCCATTCGCGTCCCTTTACCATCGGCCTCAATTGCGCCCTCGGCGCCGAGGCAATGCGGCCGCACATGGCCGAGATCGCTGCGGTGGCCGATACCTTCACCTGCGCCTACCCCAATGCGGGCCTCCCCAATGCGTTCGGTCAATATGACGAAGGTCCGGAAGACACGGCGCGGCAAATCCGCGAATTCGCGAAAGAAGGTCTCGTCAATGTCGTGGGCGGATGCTGCGGCACCACCCCTGATCATATCCGCGCCATTTCCGAAGCCGTCGCCGGCATCAAGCCAAGGACCGTGAATTGAACCGCTATCTCCGGCTCTCCGGCCTCGAACCCTTCGTCCTCACGCCCGATATTCCCTTCGTCAATATCGGCGAACGCACCAACGTCACCGGCAGCGCCCGCTTCCGCAAGCTCATCACCGCCCGCGATTATCCGGCCGCGCTTGCGGTGGCGCGTGACCAGGTCGAGAACGGTGCCCAGGTCATCGACATCAACATGGACGAGGGCCTGATCGACTCCAAGGCCGCCATGGTCGAGTTCCTCAACCTGATCGCCTCCGAGCCCGAGATCGCCCGTGTCCCGGTGATGATCGACTCGTCCAAATGGGAGGTGATCGAGGCGGGCCTGCAATGCGTTCAGGGCAAGCCCATCGTCAATTCGATCAGCCTTAAGGAAGGCGAGGACCAGTTCCGCCATTATGCGGGCCTTTGCCTTGCCTACGGTGCTGCCGTTGTCGTCATGGCGTTTGACGAAGTCGGCCAGGCCGACACCTATCAGCGCAAGATCGATATCTGCGCCCGGGCCTACAAGATCCTCGTCGAGGACATGGGCTTTCCGCCAGAAGACATCATCTTCGACCCCAACGTCTTTGCGGTCGCCACCGGTATCGAAGAGCACGACAATTACGGCGTCGACTTCATAGAAGCGACGCGCTGGATCCGCCAGAACCTGCCACACGCGCACATTTCGGGCGGCGTTTCCAACCTCTCCTTCAGCTTCCGCGGCAATGAGCCGGTGCGCGAAGCCATGCACGCCGTATTCCTCTACCACGCCATCAAGGCGGGCATGGATATGGGCATCGTCAATGCCGGACAGCTCGCCGTCTATGACCAGATCGACCCTGAGCTACGCGAAGCCTGCGAAGACGTCGTGCTCAACCGCAAGCCCAAGGCCGGCGGCACCGCGACCGAGCGCATGCTGGAAATCGCCGAGCGCTTCAAGGGCGGCGCGCGCGAAGAAAAGGTCCGCGACCTCGCCTGGCGCGAATGGCCCGTGGCCAAGCGCATCGAGCATGCCTTGGTCAATGGCATCACCGAATTCATCGAAGCCGATACCGAGGAAGCCCGCCAGAGCGCCGAGCGCCCGCTGCACGTGATCGAAGGCCCGCTGATGGCCGGCATGAACGTGGTCGGCGACCTATTTGGCGCGGGAAAAATGTTCCTGCCCCAGGTGGTGAAATCTGCGCGTGTCATGAAGCAGGCTGTCGCCGTGCTGCTGCCCTATATGGAAGCCGAAAAGGAGGCCAATGGCGGGTCGGATCGTCAGTCGGCAGGCAAAATCCTGATGGCGACGGTCAAGGGCGACGTTCACGACATCGGCAAGAACATCGTCGGCGTCGTGCTCGCCTGCAACAATTACGAGATCATCGACCTCGGCGTCATGGTGCCGCCACAGAAAATTCTGGAAACGGCGCGGGCCGAAAACGTCGATGTCATCGGCCTTTCAGGGCTTATAACGCCCTCCCTTGATGAGATGGTGCATCTCGCCTCGGAAATGGAGCGCGAGGGTTTTGACCTTCCCCTGCTTATCGGTGGCGCCACCACCTCGCGCGTCCATACGGCAGTGAAGATTGCGCCGCGATACACGCGCGGCCAAGCGATTTACGTCACCGATGCCAGCCGTGCGGTCGGCGTTGTCGGGCAATTGCTCTCGCCGACCGCCAAGGCCGATTACGTCGCGAACATCCGCTCCGAATATGTCGAGGTTGCCGAAAAGCACGAACGCGCGGAGCTCGCCAAGCAGCGGCTGCCGCTGAGCGCGGCGCGTGCTAACGCCTTCAAGGTCGACTGGGCGGATTACAATGTCCCTGCCCCGCAGTTCTTCGGGCCCCGCGTCATCGAAAACTGGGATCTCGCCGAGATCGCACGCTATATCGACTGGACACCTTTCTTCCAGACCTGGGAATTGAAGGGCGTCTATCCGCGCATTCTCGAAGACGAAAAGCAGGGCGAAGTGGCCCGCCAGCTCTTTGCCGATGCGCAGGACATGCTCAAGCGCATCATCGATGAAAATTGGTTCAAGCCGCGAGCTGTGGTTGGCTTCTGGCCAGCCAATGCCGTGGGCGATGATATCAGGCTCTTCACCTCCGAAGAGCGCAGCGACGAGCTGGCGACGTTGTTCACATTGCGCCAGCAGACATCCAAGCGCGAGAACCGGCCCAATGTTGCCCTCGCAGACTTTGTCGCACCGCTTGGCACACCTGATTATGTCGGCGGCTTCGTCGTCACCGCAGGCCCCGAGGAGGGCGAGATCGCCGATCGCTTCGAGCGCGCCAATGACGACTTTGGCTCCATCATGGTCAAGGCGCTGGCCGATCGCTATGCCGAGGCCATGGCCGAAATGCTGCACGAGCGTGCGCGCAAGAACCTCTGGGGCTATGGTGCAGACGAGACATTCGCGCCCAATGAACTGATCGGCGAACCCTATCGCGGCATCCGCCCCGCGCCCGGCTATCCGGCTCAGCCCGATCACACCGAGAAGCTGACGCTGTTCCGCCTTCTGGATGCCGAAGCCAATACCGGCGTCACGCTGACCGAAAGCATGGCCATGTGGCCGGGATCATCCGTCTCCGGCATCTATATCGGCCATCCCGACGCCTATTATTTCGGCGTCGCCAAGGTCGAACGCGATCAGGTGATCGACTACGCCCAGCGCAAGGGCATGGACATTGCCGAAGTCGAACGCTGGCTCGCCCCGATCCTCAACTATTCCGCCGGTTAGGCGACCACAGCCGCTCCTGCCCTTCCGCTGCAAGGCGCGCCGCAACAAACAACAAGTCCGATAGGCGATTGAGATAAATCCGCCCATCGGCCGTTCGCGCATCCTCGATCGCAATCAACCGCCGTTCGGCGCGGCGACACACGGTGCGGGCCATATGGAGCGACGCAACGGCCGGCGTACCGCCGGGCAAAATGAAATCCTTGAGGGGCGGCAAGGTGGCATTCCAGCGCGACACCGTCTCATCGATCTCCTCGATATGCTTGTCCGTCAGGACAGGATGCCCCGGCATCGATAGCGCTCCGCCAAGATCGAAGAGATCATGCTGGATCGCCACCAGCGCCTCGCGCAGAACCGGATTGGTCTGCTGACTTTCGGCAAAGCCCACGACACTGTTGAGTTCATCGACCGTCCCCATCGCCTCGATCAGGGCGTCGGTCTTGGGAAGGCGCGATCCATCGGACAGCCCGGTCGTGCCGTCATCGCCCGTCCGCGTAACGATTTTCGAGAGGCGATTGCCCATGATTTTCTCCGGTCCGGCTGTGTGGTGTTGGCCTTGGGCATACATCATTCCACCACCAAAGGAACGGTCTTACGCTCGTTCCCGGCTCACCGTCATTGCCCGGCCCGTCCGGGAATCCATCTCGCCTCCGCATGGACCACCCGGAGAGCCTTGTGGTGACGGGAAGGTGTGGCCGTCGCCGTTAAACAGCTCTCCAGACAAACAAAAACGGAGGCGCCCGCGACGCCTCCGCTTCAACATTCCAAATGCTGACGCCTTAGATCTTCACGCGCACCATCTGGTACGAGTAAGGCGGCAGGGTCACGCTCAGCTTGCCATCGACCACTGTTGCGCCTTCGCCCTTGCGCGGCTTGACCTCGTCCTGGTTCTTGGCGGTGTTTGTCGCTTCCAGGTTCGGATGCGTCATCACCTGGTGGTCGATCACGGAGCCCGTGGCAAAACCCTGCAGGCTCAGTTCAACATCCGCATTTTCCGTGCCGTGACGGTTGACGAGGAAGAAAGTCAGCGTGCTGCCCTCTTCGTCATGAACGCCCGAGATATCGACATAGGCAGCATTGTCGCCATAGCGCCCGTCATAGGTCGGGCTGTCCACCTTGAGATCGAGCGCTGTGCCGCGCCCGAAGATCGAGGCGAAATAATAGGGGTAGTAAATCGTCTGAGCCCAGGCCGGACCACCCTTTTCCGTCATGATCGGCGCGATGACGTTCACAAGCTGGGCAATACAGGCGATCTTGACCACGTCCGAGCGGCGGATGAAGGTGTTGAGGATCAACCCCACCATCAGCACGTCTTCGAAATTGTAGACGTCTTCGAGAAGCCCGGGCGCATGCGGCCAGCCGCTATTGCCGCCCAGCAGCTTCTTGTCCTGCTCCTTGGAGTGGTACCAGACGTTCCACTCGTCAAAGCAAATATAGACGTCGTGCTTGGAGCGCTTCTTGGCCTTCACCTGCTTGATGGTGGCGGCAACGGTCTCGATATAAGTGTCGAGCTTCTCCGCCATCGTGAGGAAGTTGGCCGTCTCCTTCTCCGGATTGAAGAAGTACATGTGGAGCGAAATGAAATCCACATGGTCATAGGTGTGCTCGAGCACGATGCGTTCCCAATCGGGATAGCTCGGCATATCGGCATTGGAGGAACCGCAGACGATCAGTTCGAGGCTCTTGTCGAACATGCGCATGGCGCGGGCGGTGTTGGCAGCGAGCTTGCCATATTCGGCAGCGTCCTTGTGGCCCACCTGCCAGGGGCCGTCCATCTCGTTGCCGAGGCACCAGAGCTTGACGTTCCACGGCTCCTTGCGCCCGTTCTTGATGCGCAGGTCGCTCCAGTAGGAGCCGCCGGGGTGATTGACATATTCGAGGAAGTTGCGTGCCTCGTCAACGCCGCGCGAACCGAGGTTCACCGCCAGCATCATCTCGGTGCCGACAGTCGCGCACCAGTCGGCGAACTCATGGATACCAACGTGATTGCTTTCGGAGGTATGCCAGGCAAGGTCCAGCCGCACTGGGCGCTCCTCGCGCGGGCCGATACCGTCTTCCCAGTTATAGGCGGAAACGAAATTGCCGCCGGGATAGCGCACCACAGGAACGTTGAGGTCCTTGACGAGCTTGGCCACGTCGCCGCGCATGCCGTTCTCGTCGGCAGTCGGATGATCCGGCTCGTAGATGCCTTCATAAATGGCGCGGCCGAGATGCTCGAGAAACGCTCCATAGACACGATCATCGATCTTGGCGATCGTGAATTCCTTGTTCGCGACAGCAGACGCCTTCACCGTTTCCTCCAATAGGTTCTGATTTTATGATTTACATCATTAAATCGGTTGTACAGACGGCGCTTCCGATACGCAACCCGATCAGAAGCCCTTTTGTATGATTTTTACCGCGTACGAAACCCAACACCCCTTAGCGCGAGGTTTGCAACCGCATGATGATATCCTGGTCGTAATTGCCAAAACCTCGGCCGAAAATATTGATCCCACCTGGATGCTTGGCATCTGGCTTAACCGCTATCCGTAGCCGGATCGAGTGCCGGCTGGAGAGATCGAGATCGATCAGCGAAACCGGCGAAATCTTCACCCCGTCGACATAGGTGCCCTCCTGGGTCACCCGCCAGCTCTTGAGCTTGCCATATTGGCTCCCCTTGAGCTTCCACCAGTCCGGGGTATAGACGCCCCGCTGATCGCCGAAATCGCCCGGTGAGGTCCAGGTGCCGATCTCGGTACCGTTGACCGAAAGCGTGATATCGCTCGGCCAATCTGCGGAAGTCCCCGGCACTTCCGAGCTCAGTTCCAGTGCAAATTCGAGCACTTCGATCGTGTTCTGCGCTAATTTGGCATTGTTGGGAAACTGGTATTCGAGGTAGCCGCGAGTGAACCAGATCAGCCCCGCCTTCATGCGGTCGGGCTCGAGATAGGTCTCCGGCACATCGAGAAGCCCGATGATCCCTTCGGTCGAACACAGCCCGCAGGGCGCCGAAACCTCGCAGCTGGTATAAAGCCCGAGCGGCATTGCTACTTCAATGCTGTTGGATCTGAGCGGAGTGATATCCTCCTTGAACATCACCAGCACTTCATCGAACGTCGAGTGGCAAATCTTCTGATTGCCCTTGCGCGCCTTCTGCGTCTCCGTGCGGATCAGCCCCGCCGTTTCCAGGATTTGGATATTGGTTGATACCGTCGATTGCGGCAGATCGAGCCGGTCGGCGATATCATTGCCGTTGAGCGGCCCCTCGACATGCAGAAGCTTGAGAATCCGCACCCGAACCGGCGAAGCGAGCCCCTTGAGAACCTCGATATTCTCCTCGGGATCGACAACTAGAAAATTCCGGCTCATGGCGCCCCAGCTTCAGTTTTGATTGTCGTATCAAAAAACGTGATACAATCAAGCGCTCTGGGCTTGATTCCGCGCGGTGCTCGCCCTTTCCATGAGCTTTCCTGATACAAAAATCGTGCGATCGACGAGATCGGCCGCAGAAGTCAGCGCGGCAAACGCCCGCTCCGCCATCTCGAGATACGGCAGGGTTACACTCGAAATCCCGAGATCCCGCGCGAATTCCCGGTCGTCATAGCCGATGATCGCCACATCGCCGGGCACATTCACGCCCTGCTCCCTTGCCGCTTCGAGCGCGCCGCGCGCCACGATGTCGTTCTGACAAAAGATCCCATCGGGCGGGTTTGGTAGGGCGAAGAGCTGCAGTGCTGCCTCATAGCCGCTGCGATGCCCCCAATCGCTGCTCTGCTCATAGCCGGATAAGGCCACGAGGCCAGCCTTGTTGAGCGTCCGGTGATACCCCGCCAGCCGCTCGCGACTTGCGAACTGCCACGGATCCCCCGTGATAGTCGCGATTTTTTGGCAGCCGATCTCGACCAGATGGTGTGTCGCCAAAGCACCGCCATGCCGCTCCGCCGGCAGTATCGAAAACCCCGTCCGGTCCTCGCGCCGGCAGTTGAGCAACACGTGACGGAACCGCGCCAGAAGCGCTGGCGGCGACACAATGGCCGAAAACGTGCTCGCATAAACGATGCCGGTCACCCCGACCCGGTCGAACAGTTCTAGCGCGGCGACCTCGCGGTCCGCAGCCCCATCGCTGACCTGGATCAACACCTGCACGCCCTGCGCATCGGCCCAGTTCTGCAGCCCATAGATGAGGTCGACGGGATAGGCCGACGAAATCTCGTTGATCAGCACCCCGAAAACCCGCGTCCGCGCCGGTTCGAGATCGCTCAAAAGCGGCCCCGGCGTATAGCCGAGCTCGCGCGCGACTTGCAGCACGCGTTGCCGCGTTGCTTCCGCGATCCGGACGCCAGGCACCTTGTTGAGGATCAACGACACCGATGTGCGCGAGACCTCTGCGGCCCGGGCGATGTCGACCATTTTTACGCGCTTTTTCACTGCCCACAGTCCAATATCTGAGCATTCTTGACAAGCTAACAGCGGTGACGCAGTTTGCTAAACAAATTTAGCAAACGCCTTTGGACTGAGGAGACGGCGAGCCAGCCGGACTGTCCAAAGCGCCTTCAAGCTAATGCGTTATCATAATTCATGCGCAGACGAGGAAATCTTGACCAGCCCTAACACCACGATTGCACCCAATCCGCAGTTCCGCCGCGATGGCTGGATCGATCTCTGCGGCGAATGGGGTTTTGCTCATGACGATGCCGATCAGGGCATCAAGGAAAGCTGGTGGAACAAGACTGACGCCTTCGATCGCCGCATCACCGTTCCCTACCCGCCTGAAAGCAAGCTTTCGGGCCTGCGCGAAACCGGCTTTCACCCGGTCATCTGGTATCGCCGCACCTTCCCCGCGCCCACTTTGGCACCTGGCGAAAAGCTTCTCCTCAATTTTGGGGCCGTCGATTATGCCGCCACCGTCTGGCTCAATGGCCACTGCGTCGGCAGCCATGAAGGCGGTCACGTCCCATTCTCGCTCGATGTCACCCATGCGCTGATCGAGGGCGATCAGGTGCTGGTGGTCCGCGCCGAGGATCAGCCGGAAGACGTGCGCATTCCCCGTGGCAAGCAGGATTGGCTCGAAGCCCCGCATGCCATCTGGTATCATCGCACGAGCGGCATCTGGCAGCCGGTGTGGCTCAGCGTTGTGCCCGATCTGCACCTGACCGACATTCATTTCGTTCCTGATCTCGCCAATTACCGCGTCCGGTGCGAGGTGCGTCTCAATACTGTCCCCACCGAGCCGGTGGCGCTCACCATCAAGCTCACGGCCCACGCCAAGCTCCTGGCTCAGCAGACCGTCGTGATGGCCGAAAGCGAGATGCGCATCGATATCGCCGTGCCCCAGCTCGAGAACGGGGTTCACCGCGATTATCTCCTTTGGACCCCCGAGCGCCCCAATCTCATCGACGCCGAGATCGTGTTCGATGGCGCCAAACAGGATAAGGTCGCCTCATATCTGGGCCTCCGCAGCGTCGGCGTCGGCGCCCAGCGGTTCCTCCTTAATGGCCTGCCCTATTATTTGCGCATGGTTCTCGGCCAGAACTACTGGCCTGAATCCCACCTTGCTGCGCCCAGCCCCGAGGCACTCAAGCGCGAAGTCGAGCTCATCAAGGAGATGGGTTTCAACGGCGTTCGCATCCACCAGAAGATCGAGGATCCGCGCTTTCTTTACTGGTGCGACGTGCTCGGCCTTATCGTCTGGGAGGAAATGCCCAGCGCCTATGGCTTTTCCAACTCGGCCATCGAGCGTCTCTCGAAGGAATGGATGGCCGCCATTCGCCGCGACAAGAGCCATCCCTGCATCGTCGCCTGGGTGCCGCTCAACGAGAGCTGGGGCGTGTCCCAGATCGCCGACCGCCCGGACCAGGCCCACTATGCCAGCGCCCTGTATCACCTGACCAAGGCGCTCGACCCAAGCCGCCCTGCCATCTCCAACGATGGCTGGGAGCTGGTGGAAAGCGATATCTGGTCGGTGCATGACTACGCGCCCGACGGCGCAGGGCTTGCGAGCCGCTTCCACGAAACCGCCGATCTCAAGGCGATGCTCGAGGGCATGGGCCCTGCCCGGCGCCGCATCGTGCTCGACGGTCGCGATCTCGGCGACAAGCCCATCATGCTCACCGAATTCGGCGGCCTGAGCTACCTGCCCAAGCAGGGCGAAAAGTGGCACGGCTACTCCACCGTCGACGATCCCAAGGACTTCGAAGCCCGCCTGCGCGACATCTTCTCCGCCATCGCGGCTATGCCGCATGTGGCGGGCTACTGCTACACTCAGGTCACCGACACCGAGCAGGAGGTCAATGGGCTTTTGACAGAAGGGCGCACGCCCAAACTGCCCTTCGAAACGCTGCGTGACATCACCACCATGCCCGCGGCATCCCTGCCGCACGAGCAGATCGACAATGCCCGCCGAAAAGCCCGCGCTGCCGCCGAGGATGCCGAGCCGATCGACTGACGGGCCGTCCGGCAGCTCCAATCGGCAAGGCATGACCCAGCGCCCTCGGAGGCGCTGGCGCCACAGCGCCGTCACGCGCATGTTGATACCTATCAAAAATAATGATCCAAAAATCACGTGACGGTATTGACTGCGCCTGAGATCCATCTGAAAAATAATACAAATGATTGGGCGCCTCACGTGCGGGACGCTCGACAAGTGGCGCTGCTTAGGCGTTTCGGGGAGAGAGCGATATGTCCGACATTGTTCTGAAAGAGGTCAGCAAGTCCTTTGGCGCCGTCAGCGTCCTAGACAAGGTGTCGATGCATATCTCCTCGGGCGAGTTCATCGTTTTCCTTGGACCCTCGGGCTGCGGCAAATCCACCCTCCTGCGCATGATTGCTGGTCTCGAACAGGTTTCGGGCGGCGAGATTCACCTTGGCGGCCAGCGTGTCGATCAGCTCCCGCCCAATGAGCGTGGCGTCGCCATGGTGTTCCAGAACTACGCGCTCTATCCGCACATGACGGTGCGGGACAACATGTCCTTCGGCCTCCAGAATGTCGGCACGCCCAAGGAAGAGATCAAGCGCCGCGTGGAAGACGCCGCGCGCATGCTCGAAATTTCCCAACTGCTCGATCGCAAGCCCGCGCAGCTCTCCGGCGGTCAGCGCCAGCGCGTCGCCATCGGCCGCGCCATCGTGCGCGACCCCAAGGCGTTCCTCCTCGACGAGCCGCTATCCAACCTCGACGCTGGCCTGCGCGTCCGCACCCGTCTGGAACTGGCCCAGCTTCATCATCGCATCAAGGCGACGATGATCTTCGTGACCCACGACCAGACTGAGGCCATGACCCTGGCGACACGCATCGTGGTGATGAACAACAAGCGCGTCGAACAGATCGGCACGCCCATGGAGGTTTATACGCGGCCCGCTACACGCTTTGTTGCCGGCTTTGTCGGCTCGCCCGCGATGAATTTCCTGCCGATCGCTTCGGTCAGCGACAGCAATGGTAAGGCCTCGGTGGGCCTGCCCGGCCAGACAATTGAAACTGCGGTGCCAATGGCCGGCCTGCCAAAGGACAAGCTCACCTTCGGCATTCGCCCCGAAGCTGTTCGCATCGCAGCCGAGGGCCAGGGGCTCAAAGGCGAAGCCGACGTCGTCGAGCGCCTGGGTGAAAGAACGCTGGTTTATACTCGCCTCGCCGATGGCTCGACCATCATTGCCGAAGACAAGGGCATCAGCGCCGTCCAGCCCGGCGACACGGTTTATCTGGCCATCGATGGCAACGCCGCCATGGTCTTTGACGAGGCAGGCAAAGCCTATCACGCTGCCGCCTGAGGAGAGCGGCAGAACCAATTCAGGGCCGCTCAGCGGCGACCTGGACAAAGGCCCGATCCGCTTCGCCAGCGATCGATTGGCCTGAAGCAGTGGCGAGGGGCCAAGCCCCAAGGGAGGTTAGACGTGAACAAGTTTTTCAAGGTAGCCATGCTGTCCAGTGTGGCGGCACTGACCCTGGGCACTGTGGCGCAGGCGCAGGAAACCGTGGTCTGGTGGGATTTCCTCAGCGGCGGCGACGGGGTGCGCATGAAGGCGCTGATCGAGCGCTTCAACACCGAGCATGAGGGCGAGATCGTCATCCAGCCCACCACGCTGGAATGGGGCACCCCCTTCTATACGCGCGTCCAGACCGCTGCCGCCATCGGCGAAGGTCCCGATGTGATGACCTACCACCTTTCTCGCGTTCCGCTTGGCGTTGAATCTGGCGCTATTGCCCAGCTCGACCCGGCAGACCTGGAAAGCGTTGGCCTGACCGCCGACACCTTTGCCGCCGCCAACTGGGAAGCCGGCCAGATCGACGGCAACCAGTACGCTGTACCTTTCGACATCCACTCCATCATTCTCTATTACAACAAGGACAAGCTCGAAGAAGCCGGCCTTCTGGGCGAAGATGGCCTGCCGACCGGCCTTGATGGTGCCGACAACTTCATGGCCGCGCTTGAAAAGCTGCAGCCGAATTCGGAATATGCTTTGTCGCTGCAGACCTCGGGCGATGGCACGCCCTGGCGCGTGTTCTATTCCCTCTTCAACCAGGCCGGCGGCACGTTCCTCGGCGAAGATGGCACCTTCTTCCCAGACGAGAGCATTCCGGCTGCCGTCCAGACCGTCGAGACCATGGCCAGCTGGGTCGAGGGCGGCTACGCCCCGCGTCTGACCGAATATGAAGGCAGCGTTGCACTCTTCACCTCCGGCGCAGCAGCCCTGCACATGAACGGTGTGTGGGAAGTGCCCACTATGACCGACCTTGCCGCCTCGGGCGAACTGGGCTTCGAGTGGGGCGCCATCGCCATCCCCACTTTCTTCGACCAGACCGCCACCTGGGCTGACTCGCACGGCTTTGCCATCCCGAACAATGCTGGCCGTGAAATGACCCCGGAAAAGAAGGCTGCCGTTCTCGAAGTCATCTCCTGGATGAACCAGAATTCGCTCTCCTGGGCGGAAGCGGGCCATATCCCGGCCTATGCCCCGACCCGTGAAAGCGAAGAGTTCCGGACCATGCAGCCCAACGCGACCTATTCGGTTCTCGCCGATACCGCTGTCTTCGATCCCAAGTCGGTTCTGGCTGGCGTCGCTTCCCCCGTCTACGACGCTGTGGCCAACTATATTAGCCCGGCCATGAACGGCGAAATGAGCGCCGACGAAGCCATCGAGGAAATGAAGGCCGACCTTCAGGACCAGGCTGACTGACACACCCAACCGGCCCGGCCGCCCCTGCGGCCGGGTCTTCTTATCGGGGCTGGAGCATCATGATCCGGAATCATCGCCGCGAAGTCGTGGCAGCATATCTGTTTATCCTGCCGTTCGTTTTGTCCTACGGCGTGCTGTTCTTCTGGCCCACCCTGCAGATGATCTATCTCAGCTTCACGGACGCGCCCCTGATTGGGCCCGGCCAGTGGATCGGCCTTGAAAACTACATCGAGATGTTCGACGACCGGCGGTTCTGGACCGCGGTGCGCAACACCTCCTACTTCGTTGCCCTGACCGTCATTCCAAATACGCTGATCGGTCTTGCGATCGCCATGATGGTGTCGCGCCTCAAAGGCTGGCAGCAAAGCGTCATCCTGGCGATGTTCTTTCTGCCCTATATTCTGCCGGTATCGGTCGTCTATCGCATCTGGAACTGGATGTTCAACGTTCAGTTCGGCATCATGCAATATCCGCTGACCTGGATCTTCGGCGAGCCGACGCCGGTCTTCCGCGTGCAGTGGATGTTTATGCCCACGGTTGCTTTCGTCACCATCTGGTGGACCTGCGGCTTCAATATCCTCCTCTTCTTGGCAGGCCTGCGCTCGATCCCGAGCGACATCTACGAAGCCGCCGCCCTCGACAATGCCAATCGCTGGACCATCTTCCGCCGCATCACCTGGCCGCTGATCTGGCCGGTCACGGCTCTCGTTCTGACCATCCAGCTCATCCTGCAGCTGAAAATCTTCGATCAGGTCTATCTGTTCGTCCAGGGCGGGCGACCGGACCCATCCATGGTCATGGTCCAATATATCTACAACATGGCGTTCCAGCGGAACGAGGGCGGCTATGCCGCGGCCATTGCGGTTGCCCTTTTCGCCATCGTCATCGTCTTTTCCGTGTTGCAGTTCCAGCTGCTCCGTTCCCGAGGTGAGAAATGAGCGCGCTCGACACAGCCCCTGCCGCGTCCGTGGCCACAGCCGATCAGGGCCACAAGCGCAGATCCTTTGACATCGGCGGCGCCATTCTGACGCTGGTCACCGTCATCTTCGCCGTGCTCTGGGCCTTCCCCATATACTGGGGCGTCATCACCTCGCTCAAGCCCGAGTCACAGGTGATCTCGCGCACCGTTGAATTCCTGCCGCGCACCTGGACCATCGACGCTTATTGGCATGTGCTGGTCAACACCATGATCGGGCGTTGGTACATCAATTCCCTCGTCACCTCGGTTTCGGTCACGGTGCTGACCCTGATCATCAGCGCGACCACCGCTTATGCGCTGTCCCAGCTCCGCTTTCCCGGCCGCACGGTCATCTGGTACCTGATCCTTGCCAGCTTCATGGTGCCGATCGCAGCTCTGATCGTGAACCACTTCATCCTCATGGCCCAGTTTGGCCTCATCAACAATTGGCTCGGCGTGATCCTGCCGCAGCTGATCCATCCGGTCGTGATCATCGTCTACAAGAACTTCTTCGACTCCGTGCCCAAGGAATATCGGGAAGCCGCCAAGATGGATTCGGCCAGCGAGTGGCGCATCTTCTCGCGCATCTACGTTCCCATGAACTGGGGGGTCACCACCGCTCTGGCGATCGTCACCTTTATCGGCGCCTGGAACAACTTCCTCTGGCCGTTCCTGGCCGTGTCGCGCACCGAGATGATGAATGTGGCCGTAGGCATCACCCAGGTCAATGACGCGTTCGGCGTGCAATATGCCCGCGAACTCGCCGCAGCCATCCTGGCCGCCCTCGTCGTCGCCATCCTCTACCTGATCTTCCAGCGTCGCGTGACCCAGGCCATCATGCTCTCGGCCGGCGTAAAGGGTTGATCGCCCAGCGGCGGCGGACCCCGATCCGCCGCCCCGCCTTCGAGCGGCATCCCCTCACTCCGTCCGTGCCAGCACCAGGCGCATCTCAACCAGGAGCCCGCCCAGATCTGCCTTGGCATAGTGGATCGAGCCGCCATTGAGTTCGATGATCTCCTGGGCAATGGCGAGGCCGAGGCCCGTCCCCGGCACGCTTTCGTCGAGCCGCGTCCCGCGATGACCCAGCCGGCCCACAAGATCGGCCTTGATCCCCGGACCATCGTCGCTGATCCGCAGGCACGCCATGCCGCCTTCCGCCCGGGTTTGGATCACGACAGTGCTCGCCGCCCACTTGGCCGCATTTTCCAGCGTCACCCCCACCAGCTCCATCAGGTCCTGGCGATGGATATTGACCGCGAGTTCTTCCCCGAGCTCGGCCTGCCAATGGAGGCGCTCGCCGCGCTCGGTCTTGCGCAGCACCCCCAGCGTGCGCACGATCACCGCCTGAAGCGAGCTGTTTTCCTGGCGGTCGAGCGAGCGGGTGCGCAAAGCCGCGAGCCGCATTTGATAGTCGACGCGCGCCGACATCTCGAGCGCCAGCTCGTCGAGCGCATCGGCGTCCTGCCTCTCTTCCCGGTCCCGCAGCCGCATGGCGATTCCGTGGACGGCCGCAAGCGGCGTCTTGAGCCCGTGCGCCAGGTCCGATGCCCTGCGCTTTGCTTGCTGCGACACCGCCTCGCGCTCGGCCAGGAGCCCATTGACCTCTTCGACCAGCGGCTGCACTTCGCTTGGAAAGCGCCCCTCGAGCCGCTGGGTCTCGCCCCGGCGCACCGCATCAACCGCATCGCGCAAACGGCTGAGCGGCAACAGTCCGAGCTGTAGCTGCGCCCAGCCGCCGCAAATGATGGCAATGCCCAAAAGAGCGAACAGCTTGGCAATGTCCCAGCCATATTGCGCACCCGCCGCGTGGATCGGATCGTGATCCTCCCCCACCGTCACCCGAAAGGCGCGCCCCTCGATCGTAACGGCGCGGCTGATCAGAATCAGGTGCAGCCCCCCTTCGCCCACCTGGTGAAAGGTTTCGCCATCGGCGGAATGGCCCTCTTCCAGCTCCTGTTCGAAGAGCGAGCGGCTGCGCGTGCTCTGCCCGTTGTCGAGCGCCTTGACCTGCCAGTAGCGCCCGCCGAGCGGGGTTTCATAGCGTGGATCGGGCAAGGGGGCGCGCAGCGTGGGCCTGGCCGGAGCGGGATCGATCAGCGCCACGATGCGCGATAGTGCCGCGTCCAGATCGGCCCGGGCACTCCGTTCAAGATTGAGCACGAACAGCCCGTGCAGCGCCAATCCGGCAAGGATCAGCGATCCCACCACCATGATCGAGGCTAGCGCCATCAGCCGCAGGCGCAGCGAGTTGGCCCTCACGTCTCCTCGCCCAGAGTGTAGCCGAAGCCGCGCCTTGTTTTGACCACGTCCCGCCCGAGCCGCTTGCGCAGCCTCGCCACCAGCACCTCAACCGCGTTGGACTCGCGCTCGAAATCCTGCTGGTAAATATGTTCGGTGATTTCCAACTGCGACACCACCCGGCCCCGATTGTGCACGAGATAGGTGATCAGACGAAACTCCTGCGGCGTCAGGTCCATCGGCAGTCCGTCTTCGGTCACCTGCATGGTGCGCATGTCGAGTTCATATTTGCCAAAAGGAACGCGCGGCGTCGCCACGCCCTTGGATCTGCGGATCAGCGCCCGGATACGCGCCACGATTTCGAGCGCGTGGAACGGCTTGACCACATAGTCGTCCGCCCCGGCCTCGATCCCTTCGACCCGTTCTTCCCATTGTCCGCGCGCCGTCAGGATCAGCACCGGCGTTGCAAGGCCCGAGCGCCGCCAGCGCTTGAGCACGGTCAAGCCGTCCATCTGCGGCAGGCCGAGATCAAGAATAATGGCTTCGAAACTTTCGCTGTCAGCGCGAAACCATGTCGCTTCACCCTCGCTTTCCCGGCAGACCTCGAAACCCGAGCGGCTTAGCGCCGACTGCAATACATCGGCAATGCGATCGTCATCTTCGCCAACAAGGATTCTCATGGCTCGCTCCCGATGAAGCGACCCGATTGCGCATAGTAATATTCAGTGGTGACCAGCCCATCGCTGCGCAAAGCACGGATGGCATAGACCAGAAAGCCTCGTACATCGAGCAGTTCGGCGTCAATGATCTCGCCCGCGCCCCGCGCCTTAAGATCGGGCAGGAGACTGGCAATGGTCACGGCGCGTCCGGCATTTACCGTATCGCGCGCATGATCGGGCGTATGGTGAATAGTTTCACCGGGCACCGAGCCCGGAGGCGAGCCGAGGGGCGCGCTGTTTCCGGGCGAACCATCAGAACCGCGGCCATTGCCGCCCCCCTGCCCGTGATTGCCGCCCCCGCCCGCATTGGGGTTGTTGTTGCCACCGCCGCCGTTGGCATTGCCGCTATTGTTGCCGCTACCGGCATTGGCGTTGCCGCTATTGCCACTACCGCCGCCATTGCCATTGCCGCTATTGTTGCCGCTGCTGGCATTGGCGTTGCCGCTATTGCCACCGCCGCCGCCGTTGCCATTGCCGCTATTGTTGCCGCTGCTGGCATTGGCGTTGCCGCTATTGCCACCACCGCCGCCGTTGCCATTGCCGCTATTATTGCCGCTGCCGGCATTGGCGTTGCCGCTATTGCCACCGCCGTCGCTGCTGACGCTGGCGTTTTCGGACGCATTGCCGCCCCCGCCATTCCCCGGCCCGTTGCCCTGGGCCAAGGATGGCAGCGTCAAAAGGCTGGCAAAAAGGAAGGCGAGAGCTGTTCGCATGGCAAAAGCATACCCCGCTCAAGCTGACAAAACGCTTACATTTTGCATAGCGGCACGCGCTTTCAGCAGCTCTAGACTGTAGGCTTGCCAGTTGTCTCGGCCAAGCCGGTCTCTGCACTGGCGATCGGATTGCCGACCCCTTCAGCGCTCAGGATCAGGCCTGCGCTTGCCACAACGGCAAGTGCCAGTATGCCAAGAAAGATCAAGACAATGGACATCGTGTCCTCCCTAGAATGTACCCATCAGGACCAGCACGATGACCACGACCAGCACGACACCCAATATGCCTGACGGTCCATAGCCGAAGCCGCGCGAATAGCCCCAGGTCGGCAACGCGCCGATCAGCAGCAGAATGAGGATGATGATAAGAATAGTACCCAAGCCCATGATGTTCTCCAGTTTTCTTGATTGATTGAGGCGAGCCCGGCAGTGCCGGGCTCGGCCTGTTTAGCTGTTGATGATCAGCACGATCTGCAGGCTGTCCGGATCAACGATGACGATGCGGCCATCATCGAGGCGGAAGAACAGGAAGCCTTGATACTGCGGAACGATCTCGACGATCCGAACCGGCAGCGGTTCGAGAACCACGGTCTGCGGCACGGCGACGCCCACCGACAGATCGAAGTCGAGATCGGCTGCAACCACAGGAGCGACGTTCACCTCGGTGATGACGGTGCGGATCTCCGTCTGTTGTTCGCTCGACAGCTCGACACTGGTGCTGGTCCCCGCATCGACATCGGTCTGCACCGATGTGCCGGTCGTCCCAGTGGTCGAAGGGCCGTCAGTGGTTGTCGTCTCGGTTGTCGTAGTTGTTCCCGTACCGCCCGTAGCGTCTGCTCCGCCAGCGGCTCCGCTCTGGTCGGTAGCACCGGCGCCGGTTGTGCCCTGCACTTCCGTGGTCGCGCCCGCATTGGTGCCCGTCGAAGTCTGGGTGGAAGTGCTTCCGCTGACACCGCTATTGGTCGAGGCGTCTTGTGCGATTGCCATGGAGCTGGAAAGAGCCAGGACCAGCGCAACGGCTGTAGAGAGTTTCTGTGTCATGGTCATGCGGCCCCAAAGGACCGTCCCTCTTGTTGGACAGGGACATAACCGCAGAAGACACACGAAGTTCCTGCTAAGTAACTGATTTTATTAGTATTTTTTCAGTACAGTCACTGTAAGCCTTTTGTCAGTTTCCCAAGTCCGCTGAGAGGGCCTGCATAATTCCACAGCCTCACCCACCCCGCTCAAGTGCGGTTCCCCAAAAAGCCCTGCACCGGAGTGAAGCCCGCTGGCACCTGCCCGCCGGCAAAAACCTGTACAAGCGCGCAATATTTCTCTGACCAATCCGGTCCTTGCGTTAAGTTGCCAGCCTCCGTAATCCACCATCGAGGTGCGCCTTGGATATCATGTGGGTCGCCATCGCCACCGATATGACGCTTTATGCCCTGGTGGGCATGCTCCTTGTGCGCCTGGGCCGCCGCCGCCTGCCCGAGCCGTGGAACCGCGCCTCCTTCACCGTCCCCATCGTGCTCGTTGCCGGAGCGCTTGTCACGCTCACCACCTTCCCCCACTGGCTGGTGTTTCAGCGCTAGCCGCCTCATTGCATCGATGCAGCCGGAGCGCGCGCCAGCCACGCCTGCATCTCCGCGATTTCCACCTGCTGGGCGGTGATGATCTCCTGCGCAAACATCTTGATCCAGGGATCGCTCGCATAGCGCTGCGCTACCTGGGCCATTTCTACCGCCCCCTGATGATGCGGGATCATGCTGCACACAAAGGCGGTCTGGAAGTCGGCGGCCGTCATGCCGCGCATCATGTCCGAATGCATCGGCTCCATCGTCTGGATCAGGGCCGCATGGGCATCCCCGCTATGTGCGGCCATCATGTCGATATGGGCCTGCATGCTGGCGCCGCCATGGTCGGCCTGCGCATCCCCGCAGATCTCGGGCAAGGGCAGGCTCGCCAGCGCGCTCGCGGGTTGATCCCGCACGATCAGCGCACCGGCAAAGGCGGCGGCGAGCACGGCCGCGGCGCCCCATTGAAGAACATTCATCGTCATCACCTTTTCTGTTGCCCTCACTATGGGCCACACAAAGGCTGACCTGTTTGACCCAGGTCAAAGATGCATGTGCGATGCATGTTTAAGTGCTCCCGACTGCAAGACATGCAGAAACCGATGGAGCTAGAAGTGACTGACCATCCCAAAGGCGATGCGAAAGGCAAAACCTGGAACCGCCTGAGCCGCGCGGCTCTTTGCGCGCCGATCGCCGCCTTGCTGGCAGGGTTCGGCCTTGCCACGCCAGCTTATGCCCATGTGAAGTGGTTTGCCCCCTATGTGGTGGGCGCCGCCCCGGCCCCGATGACCGAAACCCTCGGCAATGGCTGGTTCTGGACGGGCATCGTCCTGGTACTCGCCTTTTTCGCCGCAACCGTGTTCGTGGAACGCAGCAAGGCGGGCCCAGCCATCAGTGGCGGCCTCGACCGCTTGACCGCTCCCATCTGGACCCGGTCGGACGACTTCATGCGCGCAATCATCGGCGCCTTCTTTGTCGCCATCTTCGCGGTGGGCGGGGTTTACCTCACCCCGGATCTGCAGACCCCAAACGAGTGGGTGTCGTGGCTGCAGCTGCTGATCGCGCTCCTTGTGTTTTCGCGCCGCACCATGCCGCTGGCCGCGGCCGGCATCATCGGACTCTGGGTTATCGCCCTGCGTGACTACGATCTTTTCCACCTGCTCGATTATCTGGCGCTTGGCGTCGGTGTAGCCGGCTATCTGTGGCTTGCGGCCAATCCCGAAGGCAAATGGTACCGCCACCGGTTCGCCGTCCTGCGCTGGGGCGTCGCCATTGCCCTGATGTGGTCGAGCCTTGAAAAGTTCGCCTATGCCGAGTGGTTCTATCCGCTTGTGGAAGAACGCCCGTTCCTAACCTTCGGCATGCCGCGCGATACCTTCATTCCCATGGCCGGTGTTGCCGAATTCACCATGGGCTTTGGCCTACTCTGGACCCCGTTGATCCGCCGGCTGTCGGCCCTTGCCCTGATCGTGATCTTCACGGCTGCCGTTTATCCTTTCGGACGCATCGACCTCGTCGGACACGCCCTGATCATGGGCACCCTGTTCCTGATCGCGGCTGACCCCACCCCGTCGGGCTTCAACCTCAAGGGCCTCGTGCCGGCAGTCGGCAGCGTTCCCGCTGGCCTTTTCGCCGCCATGGTGATCATCGCCGGCAGCTATTGGGGATTGCACGCCACCTTCTACGACTACGACCCCACGGCGGTCACCGTCGCACCCGATGGCCAGCGCCTGACCCACGTGCCCAATGCCGAGCATCCGCATGGCATGAGCGTCCCGCCGGTCCAGCAACCCTGATGAAAGCCGGGGCGGTCCTTCAGCGGCCGCCCCGCCCATCCAAGATGCGCCTGACCCAATTCACAGATTATGCCCTGCGGCTCATGCTCTATGTCGCTGCGCAACACCAGACCCGCACCACCATTGCCGAAGCGGCACGCTTCCATGCCATCTCGCCCAACCACCTGATGAAGGTGAGTCAGCGCCTCGCCGCCGCCGGCCTCCTCAAAGCCAGTCGCGGCCGCAATGGTGGCCTTGCCCTGGCCCGCCCGGCCCACAATATCACGGTCGGCGACATCGTCCGCGCCACGGAGGAATTTTGCCTTGTCGGCTGCATGGAAGGCCAGCCCTGCGCCATCGCCCGAAACTGTCGGCTCCCCCAGGCGCTCACCACCGCCACCACCGCTTTTCTCCAAACGCTCGACCGGTGCAGCCTTGCCCAGCTTCAGGCCACAGCCGCGCCTCCCGCTTAACCTCCATGCCTAGACGGCACCTGCCATGCGCCTTTCGATGATCTGCCGCGCTTCCTCGGGATCAGGTGGCAGAACCGCTCCGCTCAGCGCCCGCGAATACTCATGCTGCGGATTGCCCAAAACGCTTTGCGCATCCCCCGCCTCCACCACATCCCCCCGATGCATGATGATCACGCGGTCGGAAATATAGTAGGCCGTCGACAGGTCATGAGTAATATAGATGATCGAAACGCCCAGCGTGTCGCGCAGCTCGCGGAAAAGGTTGACGATCGACATGCGCAGCGAGGCATCCACCATCGACACCGGCTCATCGGCCACGATCAGCCTCGGCCCCGGGATCAGCGCCCGCGCCACAGCGATGCGCTGCAATTGCCCGCCCGAAAGCTCATGCGAATAGCGCCCTCGCACTTCCGCCAGGCTCAGTCCCACATGGTTGAGCGCCTTGTCCGTTGCCGCCTCCACCCCGCCGCGGTCCTTGATCCCGAGAAACCGCCGCGCCGTCGAATAAAGATAGTAGTCGAGCGTCGTCAGCGGATTGAACGCCTCGAACGGGTTCTGAAAGATCGGCTGCGCCTTGGCCATGAACTTGAGCCGATCGGCGCGGCTGCGGATACCGGCAATATCCTGCCCCATGAAGCGCAGCGTACCGCTGGTGGGCGTTTCATTGCCCAGGATCATCCGCGCCGTCGTCGTCTTGCCGCTTCCCGATTCCCCCACGATAGTGAAAATCTCCGGCTTTTCGGCCGAGAGGGTGAAGCTGACATTCTTGACCGCATGGAGAATGGAGGAATCCAGAAATCCGCCAATGCGATAGTCCTTGTTGACGCGGTCGAGTTCAAGCAGCGCACTCATGCGGCCTCCACCTCCCCTGCCCGCCAGCAGGCCACGCGTCCGGTCTGGCGCGGCAGCAGGGCTGGATTGTCGGTCTTGCACTTGTCGATGGCGAGCGGGCAGCGCGGATGAAAGCGGCAGCCGCTCGGCGGATCGGCCAGATTGGGCGGCTTGCCCGGCAGGGCGCTGCGCTTGCGGCTATCCCCGATCCGCGGCAGGCTCCCGATCAGATGCGCGGTATAGGGATGCTGGGGCCGCCTGAACACATCGAGCGTCGGCCCCTCCTCGACAAGCCGCCCGGCATAAACGATGCCGATCCGGTCTGCGATGGCCGCATGCACGGTCATGTCATGAGTGACGAAGATGATCGAGGCGCCCATGCGCCGCTGCACATCCTTGATCAGCGCCAGCACATCCTGCTGCACCAGCACATCGAGCGCCGTGGTCGGCTCGTCGGCGATAATGAAATCAGGCTCGCACACGGTCGCCAGGGCGATGGTCAGGCGCTGCCGCATGCCACCCGAAAGCTGGTGCGGATAGGACTCGAGAACCCGTGGATCGAGCCCGATCCTTTGAAGATGCTGCTCCACCTTCGCCCAGAAATCGCGTTCTGAAAGTCCCATATGCTTGAAGGCGAAGTCATGAAACGCATGCTTTACCTTCCGCACCGGGTTGAGCACGTTCATCGAGCCTTGCATGATATAGGAGAGGTTCTGCCATCGCGCGCCCTTCATCGCCTGCGGCTCCGCATAGACGTCGAGCGTCCGCCCGTCGAAATCGAACTTCACTGATCCATCGACCACCCGCAGCGGCGGCGTGATCGCCCCCGCAATGGTCTTTATCAGCGAAGACTTGCCTGACGACGATTCCCCGGCAATCCCGTAGATTTCGTTGCGCCTGATGGTCAGGCTGACATCGTCGACGGCACGCACCTCGCGCCGCACGCCGAAATAGTTCATCTGGTAATAGGCCTTAAGGCCCTCGACCTTCAGCACATCGGCATTCATTCGCACTCTCCCCATGCACTGACTTCTCGCAGTCCACCACCTCTCCCTCTGGGGAAGAGGTCGGACCCCAGGTCCGGGTAAGGGGACCTCCCCGCAAAAGCGGTTCCCAAAGCACCCTCACCTGGCCCAATACGCATTTCCGCAACGAGACTGAGGCCCATCCTCACGCTCCCATCCGGCTGAGGCGGCTGCGCGGATCGATATATTCGTTGACCGAGATCGCGAGCAGGAAGAGCCCGAGAAACAGCAGCACGATGGCGATGATGGGAAAGGCGATCCACCACCAGATGCCGGCGATGATGGCCTGGTGCTGATTGGCCCAATAGATCATGCCCCCGATGGTGGGCCGGTTGATGTCGGAAAAGCCGAGCACCGACAGCGTCACCTCGAGCCCGATAGCCCAGATCAGGTTGTTCATGGCCGTAAAGAAGATGACTGGCATCACATAGGGCAGATGCTGGCGCATCAGGATCTGCGGCACGCTCATTCCGGCAAATACGGCGTGACGCGTGAATTCCCGGTTCCTCAGGCTCAGGGTCACGGAGCGGATGAGGCGCGCATCGTAGTTCCACCCGAGCAGTGCCGCCGTTGCGGCCAGCACCGGCCAGCTCATGGAATCGCGCATAACGAAATAGACGAGCAGCAGGATCGGGATATTGGGTAGCGCGATCATCGTGTCGTTGATCGTCATCAGGATCTGGTCCCACTTGCCGCCGAGATAACCCGAAAGCATGCCCACCGCCACTGCAAGGAGCCGGCTGAGAATGGTCACGGTCAGCCCGAAGAGCATCGTGTTCCAGATGGCCGCGCTCATCTGCCAGAGCACGTCCTGCCCGCGTGATGTCGTGCCCAGCCAATATTGGGCCGAAGGCGGCATGTCGGGCGGCAGGAGATAGATGGCCTCGGCCGGCAGGGGGGCCCAGAAATGGGCCAGCGCGAACAGGAAAATCGCAAGCGTCAGCACAAAGCCGATGGTGAATTCGATATTGTAGCGCAGGAGATCGCGTAAAATCTTGAACATGGTCAGCCCAGCCTCACGCGCGGATCGATCAGGGGATAGATCAGGTCGATGATGAACACGGCCACGGCTACAGCCACGATCGACATGGTGGTGACACCCAGCACCAGCGAATAGTCGCCGCGATAGATGCCCTGGATCAGCAGCCGGCCGACGCCGGGATAATTGTACAAGAACTCGGTGATCACCGCCCCGCCGAAGACGCTGCCCAGGCTGAGTGCCAGGCCCGTCAGCTGCGGCAGAAGCGCATTTCGCGCCACGTATTGGGAGAAGATCTTGCCCGAAGACACTCCGCCGAGTTCGGCGTAAACCACATGGTCGTCGGTCACGATGTTGGAAACGAGCGAGCGCATGGAGATGAACCAGCTGCCGATGCCGACGAGCACGAGTGTCAGCGCGGGCAAGGTGCCGTGCTGGATCAGCGAGCGGATATAGTCGAGCGACAGGCCCGGCTGCAGGTTCATCTGCGCTCCGCCTGAAATCGGCAGCACCGGGAAGATGAAGCCGAAAACCAGCAGCAGCACGAGGCCCACGATATAGGCTGGCACCGGATGGAGCGCCATCACGACGGCTCCGGACAGCTTGAGCAGCGTATTGGTGCGATAGTAGCCGGCCAGCGCCCCGAGAAGATTGCCCAGCGTCCAGGTGATGATCAGCGCCAGCGTCAGCAGGCCCACCGTCCAGGGCAAGGCGCTCATGATCAGCGACATGACCGGCGTCGGAAACGAGGACAGCGATGGTCCGAAATCGCCGCGCAGCACGCGGCCCCAAAAGGCGAGATATTGCTCGAAGATCGAGCCCTGTAGTCCATAAAGTTCAGCCAGTGCCTGGCGCATCAGCTCGACCGCGCGGGGATCGGTCGCGCCGAAATTCGTCATCAGCGAGAGGGACTGTTCCACCGGATCGACGGGTGACAGTTTGGTGATAAAGAACGTGCCGGACACGCCCAGAAAGATCACCAGGAAAAACTGCAGCAGCCGCCGCAGCAGGTATTTGGGAAAACCGTCCATCACGTGTCCACTGGAACTGGCTGGGTTCGGGGACCGGGCGGGACCTGAGCCTCGCCCGGGACGAAGACGTTACTGGGCGGCCTGAGCGCCCGGAGCATTGGGATTGGCCTCGAGATTGACCACCATGTAGCGCGTGTTGGACCAGAACGGGCCAGAAGCCGAATATGGGTTCTCCGCGCTTGGGTAGCCGGTCCAGTAGGTGGTGTCGAACGGGGCGAACTTATTGTAGGCCATCAGCGGAATGAACGGCATCTCTTCGACTGCAAGCTTGAGATAGTCCATTCCCAGTTGCACCACTTCGGGGCTGTCAAAGCTTACCGTGCGGTTCTCTTCGATGATCGCATCGAGCCGTTCGTCCTGCCAGCGCTGCAGGTTGCGCGGCGGCTGGACCGCACCGGGTTCTACGATGAAGTCGGAATGGTAGCTTTCAAGGAAGAAGCTGAGATCAGGGTGACCACCCCAGGTTTCCACGGTCCAGTAGACCGCTGCCTCGAAGTCACCGGCACCGAGCCGCTGGCCATTGGTGGGTCCGGCAACGTCGACCGTCGTCTGAATACCCTGCATGGACCACTGCTGCGCCAGGATCGTGCCGGCACGGGCCAGGGTGGGGATTGCATCGCCTTCCACCATCAGGCGAATGGTGAAGGGCGTACCGTCGGGCAGTAGCCACTGATTGCCGTTCTTGGTGAGCCCGGCTTTCTCCAGCAGCTCGTTGGCAGCCTCGATGTCCTGCTTCCACCAGCCATGGCCGAACATGGCCGCCAGCTGTGCCGGATCGTCCGGAATGTCGTCGCCCCATTGCGGTTTGACGAGCGCGGCGATCTGCTGAGCCACGGTCGGATCATAGGGCGCAATGGTGCGGGCGCCGGTATCGATCTCAAAGCTCGTCAGCCATTCCTGCATCGGCTCGTAGTAATCGACGACGGCCGTACCGGTAGGCGGAACCGACAGCGCGGCGAGATTGGCCGCACCGCGATAGGAGCCCATGGCCACTGCACGGATATCGATCATCAGGGCAAGCGCCCAGCGGACATCCTTATCCTGGAACTTGCTGTTCTGGTGGTTGAACAGAACCGACGGCAGCGTCGGATCGGGATGGGCGAACGGGTAGCCAGGGAACCAATAGGCGCTGTTCTCGCCGGCATCGCGCGCGATGGTGAACATGCCTTCGGGCGCGATGTCGTTGATCACGTCCAGATTGTGGTTCATCTGCTCGATGACGCGGGCGTCCGGATTGCCAGCATTGCGATAGACCACATATTTCACGTCCGGCTCGGATTCGAGATCCATGCCGATCGAGGTACGCTCCCAGTCTTCGCGCAGCTTCCAGATCACCCAGTTGCCGGCGCTGTCATAGCTGTGCATCTCGTAGGCCGAGAGCGAAACCGGGGGATTGTTGGCATAGGTCAGCGGATCGTCCACGGTCTCGAACACGTGCTTGGGCATGATCCAGGCCGCGTTCCAGCGCACGGTGAAAAGCGTGTGGAAGCGTGAATTGGGCTCCTTGAGGTTGAACACGACCGTATAGGGGTCGGTCGCCTCGACACTGTCCACATTGATCGTGAACGGCGCGCTCCAGTTCATGCCGGGATTGGCGATCTGGGTTTCGACCGTATAAACGACGTCCTCGGCCGTGAACTCGACCCCATCGCTCCAGTAGATCCCCTGCTTGAGCGGCACGGTCATCTCTGTGAAATCGTCATTATATTGCGGGCGGTCGGCAGCCAGCGCATTGGTCCAGGCCGCATCGCCCGTCCCCTCGGGATTGACGAACCAGAACGTGTCCGCGGTCAGCTGCTGCAGCCCGTTATTGCTCGCGCCACCGCCCGGCGCCCACAGGTTGAACCATTCCGCGTTCTGCGCTGCCGGCCCCTGGATGATCAGCGCTTCGTTGCGCGGGATGCCGGCAATGAAATCTTGGGCGGCAGCCGGCATCACCGAGGCGGCGATGGCAAGTGCGGCTGCGGCCAGCTTCTTGATAAGCATGGTCGTTCCTCCTGATGCCCGCGCGTGGCGGGCTGGCGATCGACCGGCCCAGAGGGTCCGGATCCTCGCCTCCCTCGTCTCAAGCCCGCACTGCTTGCAGTCCTCCCGCAGTCCGGCTCACATCTTTATCGACAATTTTTTGGGCAAGAGCAACAGGATTATCGACAAAAACACCAGTATCATCACTCACATGCCGTGCATTTCCAGCTTCTATGCCAAAACATCCACACTATTATTGACAAAACAGCCATGACCGGTAGGGTATCGCGAGGATCTGCGCACTGCGCGGTCACGAGGGAATACAGCAACAGGGTTGGAGAATTCAGATGACAGCGACTTACGACGTCCGCATCGCGGTCGATGCAGGCGTGAGCCGCGGCGCTTACAGGCCATTGTGGAACTGGTGGGGCTATGATGAACCCAATTACACCAACACCGCCAACGGCAAGAAGCTATTGAAGGAATTCACCGCGCTTAGCCCCGAACCGCCGCGCATCCGCACCCACAACCTGCTGACCTCGGGCGATGGCCAATATGCCCTCAAATGGGGTTCGACCAACGCCTATACCGAGGACGAGAACGGCAATCCCGTTTATGACTGGACCATCATGGACCAGATCTTCGACGCCTATGTCGAGGCCGGCAATATCCCGCTGATCCAGGTCGGCTTCATGCCCGAGGCGCTCTCCGACGATCCCGGCGAATACCGCCACCACTGGAGCCCCACCGATCCCTACGCCACCATCATGACCGGCTGGGCCAATCCGCCCAACGATCTCAAGAAATGGGGCGATCTCGTCCACGCCTGGGCGCGCCATCTGGCTGATCGCTACGGCGAAGAGCAGGTGCTCACCTGGCCCTGGGAGGTCTGGAACGAGCCGGACGGGCTCTACTGGAAGGGCACCATCCCCGAATTCTGCGCGATGTACGATGTCACCGCCAAGGCCATCAAGGCGGCCTTGCCCGGCGCGCGCGTCGGCGGACCCCATACCTGCGGCGCCTTCAACAATCCCAAGGCGCAGAAATTCCTGCGCGAATTTCTCCAGCACGTGGTCGACAACGATTCACCCATCGACTTCATCGCCTTCCACGCCAAGGGCAATCCGGTGATCTGGAAGGACCATGTCCGCATGGGCCTCCACAAGCAACTGCGCGACATCGAAACCAATCTCGCCATCGTCAACGAATTCCCGACCCTGAGGCACCTGCCAACCGTTATCGGCGAATCCGATCCTGAAGGCTGCGCCGCCTGTTCGGCCCGCGTCCATCCCCAGAACGGCTATCGCAACGGCCCGCTCTATGGCGCCTATATCGTGGAAAGCATGATCCGCACCTATGAGCTGAGCCAGCGCGCCGGCATCGAGATCGAGGGCGCCGTCACCTGGGCCTTCCTGTTCGAAGACCAGCCCTGGTATGACGGTTTCCGCGACATGGCGACCAATGGCGTCGACAAGGCCGTGCTCAACGGCTTCCGCATGCTGGGCAAGCTGCGCGGCGAATGGGTCGAGGCCCGGTCCGATCACGCGCTCGATATCGACACCATCATGGAGCATGGCGTCCGCGACCAGCCCGACGTCAATGCGGTCGCGACGCGCGACGATACAGGCGTTTCCATTCTCGTCTGGAACTACCATGACGACGATGTCGAGGACGGCCTTGCCAATGTCACGCTGGCGCTCGAAAACCTCAAGCCCGGCGCGCACAAGCTGACCCATTATCGCATGGACAAGGATCACTCGAACTCGTTCGCGGTGTGGAAGGAGATGGGATCGCCCCAGACCGTCACCGGCGAGGACTATCGCAAGCTCGAAGCCTCTGGCCAGCTCGCCGTGCTCGAAACCGGCACGGTTGAAGCCCAGTCAGGCTCCGCCAGCCTGAGCATGACCCTGCCGCGCCAGGGCGTATCCCTCCTCCGCATCGATTACTGACACCCGATCGGCTCTGCCCTGCCGGGCCGATCGCGCACCCCGCCGTCCTCCCTGCGGCGGGGTGCTTTTTCTGCGACGGTTTCGCAAAGACCTCACGACCCCAGACCAAGCTCCTGCCGCAGCGCATCGATCCGCTCAGAGGCTTCCGCCTTGCTCAGGTCCTCGGCAAACCGGTCCGGCTGATGCGCCTGCTCAGACAGCGTCTTGAGATAAGACGCCTGCGCATCCGTCATCGGATCATCGCCTGTGGTCCAATCGCTTGGGTCCTTTTCGAGATTGGAATGCGGCCCCGGCTCGACTTTTGAATTGGTGGTGGACATCTGGAAACTCCTTGTCTGTTCCCTAAACGTTCCTTGTCTCGTCGAGTTCCAACTCAGCGCCGATGCGCCTACCCCTCGACCAGCCCGATATACCGCTTCTTGGACGGCTGCAGATGATCGACGCAGAGCTGCGCCAGCACCCAGTTGTCGCGCCCGCTCAGCATCTCGATCATCAGCCGGTGCTGGCCATGGGACACATCGAGCGCCGTGCGATCCGCCATGGAATTGGCGCGCACGGGCAGACTGTAGCGCATGTAGAGCTCGATGGTTTGCACGAGATACTTATTGCCGCAGGCGCCGAACAGGGTCAGGTGAAACCGGTCATTGGTTTCGTGCACGCCGCGCAGATAACCGCTTTCGATATGCTCGCCATGCTCCTTGTGGATCAGCAGCAAATCCTGGATCAGCTTCTCGGAAGCCGGCAATGGGATCATCAGCGCCGCCTGGCGCTGCACCAGTTCGCGCACCGCATAAATCTGCTCCACTTCCGCCGGGGTCAGCGAGCGCACCGTTGCGCCCTTGTTGCGCTCGCGCACGATGATGCCCATCTGCTCGAGCTGCACCAGCGCCTGCCGCACGAAATGCCGGGTCACCGGGAAGCGCGACAACAGCGAATCTTCGGTCAGCCGCGCACCTGGCGCCAGCCGCCCAAAAATAATGTCTTCCTCCAGCGCCCGCACGATGCGCACATCGTCCAGTTCGTCCTCGATGATCTGATCAGCCATGGCAAAAGGTCCGGGCGCGAGAAGCGGTCATTGTCTTTATCAGATTGTGTCCGCCGGTTTAAATCCACTGCTTTGATAGGCAGCCTCGACAAGGCGCAGCGTTTCGAGATTGTCCGCGGCCGACGTCTCAAATGCTCCACCGCTGCGCAATTGCCCCACGAAGTGAGCGATCGCACCATCATAGGCTGCCTGATAACTCTCGGCGGGGTCGAACGAAGCCTCACCTCCCTCTCGGCCCCATAGCCGCAGCACCGTGCCATCAAGATGCACCGTGCCGGCTGATCCATAGATCCAGAGCTGGTCGCTCGGCGCGGGTGGCGCACCATGCACAGCCAGATTGCCCGAAACCGCCAGAGGCACCCCATTGCCTCGCCGCTTCAGCCAGAGCGTAGCCCTGTCTTCACCAAGGATTTCGTCATTGCTTCGGCCCAGCCATGCACGCAGCAGCTCGAACTCGCCAAAGAGATAGCGCAGCGTATCGAGATGATGGATCAGCACTTCCATCACGAGGAGCCGCGTTTCGTCCCGGAAAAACGGCTGGCGCACCAGTGCAGGCCTATCCCCGTCGACCCCCAAGATCATGCCGCTCGAATGGAAATCGAGCCGGATCGAGCTGATCTCGCCCACCCGCCCTTCGACGAGCCACTGCCGCAATTGGCGATAATAGGGGCGAAAGCGCCAGTTCTCGTGCACCATCAGCGGCACACCCGCTGCAAGCTCGCGGACCAGCGCCTCGGCCTCGGCAAGATCGATTCCAAGCGGCTTCTGGCAAAGCATCGGCAAGCCGGCTCGCGCCCCTTCCCGCACATTTTCAGCGTGGAATCGCCGGGGCGTCGCGATATCGAGCGCATCGAGCCGTTCGGCTGCCAGCATTTCGGCCAGGCTCCCGTAGCGCCCTGCAACGCCATAGGCGTCGGCCCGGTGCGCCAGCGCCACCGGGTCCGGATCGCAGATCGCAACGACCTCCGCACCCTCGACACGCGCCCAGGCCGGCAGATGATATTGCGTCACCCATCCCGCTCCAACCAGTCCGACCCGCATAGCCACCTCTTGTCAATAATTAAACCCACACAGGGCGCAGCTCACCCGATCCACCACGGGGCATCACCCGCAATTTAAGCGCGAATACGCGACTATCGCAATTGCTCGCTTGGTTTTCGCCGCTCTTATTATTGACAATCTTCTGATTGGTTGTAGGAATGAGGCAAAAGGGTCGCAGATGCAGCGACGGGGAGGATAGCGGTGACGCGCGGGCTTCGCAGAAGATTAACGAGCTATGGCGACCAGGATTTTTCCCTCTTCCTGCGCAAGGCATTCATCAAAGCCATGGGCTATTCCGATGATGCTCTCGACCGCCCGATCGTGGGCATTTCCAACACCTATTCGGACTACAATCCCTGCCACGGCAACGTTCCGCAGTTGATCGAGGCAGCCAAGCGCGGGGTCATGCTCGCCGGCGGCATGCCCATGGTGTTTCCCACCATGTCGATACACGAGAGTTTCGCCTCGCCCACCTCTATGTTCCTGCGCAATCTGATGGCCATGGAAACCGAGGAAATGGTGCGCGCCCAACCCATGGATGCAGTGATCCTGATCGGCGGCTGCGACAAGACGATCCCCGCCCAAGTCATGGCTGCCGCATCGAGCGAAGTGCCCGCCATCATCTTGCCCACTGGCCCCATGGATACCGGCAATCATCGCGGCGAACGCCTCGGGGCCTGCACCGATTGCCGCCGCCTTTGGGCGCAATACCGTGCCGATGCGATCAGTGGCGAAGAGATCGCCGAGATCAATGGCCGCCTTGCCAGTTCCGTGGGCACATGCACCGTCATGGGCACGGCCTCGACCATGGCCGCAATGGTTGAAGCCATGGGCCTTACCTTGCCCATGTCGGGTTCAGCGCCCGCAACATCTTCCGAGCGCGCAAGGCTCGCCGAGGAAACCGGACGCGCCGCTGTGGCGATGACCGAAACCGGTCTCACCACCGCCCAGGTGCTGAGCACGAACGCTTTGCGCAACGGCCTTGTCACCCTCCAGGCGCTCGGCGGCTCCACCAATGCCGTGGTGCATCTTGCCGCCATCTATGGCCGGCTCGGCATGAAGCTCGATCTAGCCGAGTTCGACCGTATCGGCCGTCAGGTGCCGGTTCTGGTCGATCTGAAACCCTCCGGCAGCGGCTATATGGGCGAGTTCCATGCTGCCGGCGGCGTCCCGCGCCTCCTTTCGGAATTGACCGATCTGCTCGATCTGTCCGCGCCGCGCGCCTTTGGCGGCACCCTGGGCGATGCCATTGCCGGCCTGCCGGTGCGCTTCGAAGAACAGGTCATTCGTCCACGCGCCAACCCCATCTCCCGGTCGGGCGCCATTGCGGTTCTTTCGGGTAATCTTGCTCCGCGCGGCGCCGTCATCAAGCATTCCGCGGCCGATCCAAACCTGCAGGTGCATGAGGGGCGCGCCGTTGTCTTCGAATCCGTCGAAGACATGACCCAGCGGCTCGAAGACACCAGTCTCGATATTGCCGCCGACGACGTCCTCGTCTTGCGCAATGCCGGGCCCAAGGGGGCACCGGGCATGCCCGAGGCAGGCTATATCCCCATTCCCCGCCACCTGGCGCGCCAGGGCGTCAAGGACATGGTCCGCATATCCGATGCCCGCATGAGCGGCACGGCCTTCGGCACTGTGGTGCTCCACATCACGCCCGAAGCAGCCGACGGCGGCCCGCTCGCCGCCGTGCGCACAGGGGACCGCATCCGCCTTGACGTTCCCAACCGGCAGCTCGAACTCCTGGTCGATGCTGCCGAGCTCGAAAACCGCATGAAGGCCCTGCCCCCGCCGCCACCTGCCCCGGAACGCGGCTATGCCCAGCTTTACGACCGCCACGTCACCCAGGCAGATGATGGCGTGGATTTCGATTTCCTGATGGCATCCGCCCGTGGCTGAGGTTCTCGACGCGCCCTTGTGCCTGCCGCCGTGCCCCCTGCGCAACCCTTCTGGCATCCGGCTGCCGGACAACACCTGTGACACCCATTTCCACGTCTTTGCGCACCAGGCGCCTCTGGCCTCTCCGCGCAGCTATACGCCGCACATCCGGACCATCGACGATTGGCTCGCCCTGGCCGAATGCTTCAACATCGGCCGCGGCGTTCTGGTGCAACCGAGCGTCTATGGCCTCGACAACCGCGTCCTCCTTTCGGCCCTCGCCGCGCACGGCGATCGCCTGCGCGGCATCATCGTGGTACCGCCCGAAACACCCGACGCGGACCTTCGCCGGTTCGATGCACTCGGCGTCCGGGGCATCCGCTTCAATCTGCGCAACAAGTCGGGCATCGGTTTCGACGCGCTCGACGCGCTCGCACCCCGCATGCGCGCCCTCGGCTGGCACGCCCAGTTCCAGGTCGGGCCCGAAGCCATCAGAGCCGTCGCCGAATTGACCGGTCGCCACGACCTCCTCGGCGTCATCGACCATCTGGCATTCATGCGGCTCGATGCACCAGGTCCTGCACTCGACGACCTCATGCGAGCGCTCGATACGGGGCGGGTCTATGTCAAGATTTCCGCGCCCTATCGACTGACGGACGCACTTGGTCAGCAAAAACTCGAAAACACCCTCGAAGTGCTGGCCAGATGCTATCCAAACCGCCTCTTATGGGCCACCGATTGGCCCCATACCGAGCTTTATAGTGCGGTCCCGGAAGACGATGATCTCATCGCCCTCACCTGCGCCGCCTTGCCGGAAAAAACCCATGCGGCCACCTTCGTCGACAATGCCCAAGCCCTCTATTTCTCGCACTGACCACTCACCCGGAGAAGCCCGATGCCCTTGTTGAACGAAGCCGCCAAAGGCGTCTATGTCATTGCAGTTACTCCATTTTCCGATGCGGGCGAAGTCGATTGGGCAAGCGTTGACCGCATGGTTGATTTCTACGAGGAAAAAGGCGTGACCGGCCTCACCATTCTCGGTCAGCTCGGCGAAGCCCCCAAACTCACCTCCGAGGAATCTCGCGAAATCGCCCGCCGGGTCATCGCCCGCGCCAATGTCCCCGTCGTCGTCGGCGTCACCGCCCCCGGCCTCGCCCCGATGCGCGAACTCGCTGATTCGGTTATGGAAATGGGCGCTGCCGGCGTCATGGTCGCCCCACCATGGACCACAAAAACCGACGACCAAGCCTACGCCTTCTACCTCTCCGTCGGCGAAGCCCTCGGCCAAACCCCCTGGGTGCTGCAGGATTACCCGCTGACCACCAATGTCACCATCGCTCCCAAGGTTATCGATCGCATCATCCGCGACGTCCCCACCTGCGTTATGCTTAAGCACGAGGATTGGCCGGGTCTTGCCAAGATCACGGCGCTGCGCGCCTCGAGCGACAAGGGTGAAACGCGAAGAATTTCAATTCTTTGCGGGAATGGCGGACTATTCCTCCCGGAGGAAATGGGTCGCGGTGCCGACGGTGCGATGACCGGTTTCTGCTTTCCAGAAATGATGGTCGGCGTGGTGGAAAACTACGGCAAGGGCGAGATCGAACGGGCCCATGACCTCTTCGACGCCTACCTCCCTCTTGCCCGCTACGAACAGCAGCAAGGCATTGGTCTTGCTGCAAGAAAATACGTCCTCGCCAAACGCGGCGTCATCGCCTCGGCCGCTTTGCGCAAACCTGGTGCCGCGCTTTCTCCCGGGGATATCGCCGATGTCGAACGCCTCCTCGCGCGCCAGAGCAAGCGCCTCGCGGAGATCAGCGCATGAAGCTCGGTCTTGAAAATCGCCGCGCCGTTGTCCTCGGCGCCAGCAAGGGCCTCGGCGCCGCCATCGCGGTCGCTCTCGCCAACGAAGGCGCAACCGTCATCGGCGGCGCTCGCACCACCGACGCCATTCTCGCGCTCAACGATCAGCTGACGCCCGGCGCCGGCGGCAGCATTTCGGCGCAGAGTCTCGATCTGGCAGACCGCATGTCGGTAGGGTCGTTCACCAAGGCCATCCTCGCTGAAGGCGGCGCCGATATTCTCATCGGCAATTCGGGCGGCCCGCCTCCCGGCGAAGCGGCAAGTCTGGCGCCTGAGGATTTCCTCCGCCAGTTCGAGATCATGGTTACGCCGCTGATCTCGATTGCACAGGCTCTCTTGCCCGCAATGCGGGAGAAAAAATGGGGCCGCCTGATTACCCTGACCTCGTCCGGTGTCGAAGCTCCCATCCCGCGTCTTGCTATCTCCAATGCCCTTCGTCAGTCGCTCCTGGGCTGGAACAAGACCCTTGCAGCCGAAGTCGCGGCCGACAACATCACCGTCAACACCATCGTTCAGGGCCGCATTCATACCGACCGGGTCGACCAATTGGACGAGGCCACTGCCAAGCGTCTGGGCAAAAGTGTTGAAGAGGTCCGCGCGCAATCGATTGCCACCATCCCAGCCGGCCGCTATGGGCGCCCCGAAGAACTGGCCGACGCCGTCGCTTTCCTTGCCAGCGAGCGCGCGTCCTACATCACGGGCAGCCTGATCCGCATCGATGGCGGGATGATCAGATCGATCTGATCATGACGACCTAGAGCGAACAAGCCGGACTGGCTTGCTTTATCGCGTCATCATGACCGTGCCGGCTACGAGCATCCATGATCGCGCACTCGACGATGCCGGCAGCTTTAGCGGCACCGCCCGACAGCCGGATATGAGCCGCCATGGTTTCTGCTGCGGTACGATACCGCGGGTCAGTCAGCAATTCGCCAAGCGCCGAGGCGACGTGGTTCGTACTGGCCGAAGCGCGGAGGACCTTGCCCACCCCTGCCCTTTCGAGCCGCGCTCCAACCCCGGGCTGCTCGAAGGCAAGCGGGATGCAGAGGATCGGCAAGCCGACTGCCAGCGCATCAAGCACGGTATTGAGGCCGCCATGGGTAATCACGGCGTCAGCCTGGGAAAGAATCTGCTCCTGGTCTACCCAGGGAACAACCTCGTCAGCATCGATGCTCGCCGCCTGTCGTGGTGAAAGCCCATTGGCATGCGACAGGATCAGGCGCACTCCGTTAGCGCGGCACGCCTTCGCAATCCGCTGAAAAAGGCGCAATCGGTGGTTTTGGAGCGTACCGAGGGATGCAAACACCAGTGGCTGGGTGCCTGGTGCCTTCTTGACCCGCTTCTGCGGCGGACGACCCCCGCGTATAGGGCCCACATAGTGGAAAGTCGGCGGCAAGGCGCGGCGTGGGAAATCGAGTTGCCGCACCAGTTGCGTGATATCAGCCAGAGGCGAAAGGCAGTCCACCACGTTACTGCGTCCGGGCAGGTTCCACCGCTCTGCCCATGCCCTGACAACCTGATCATGTCCGGCCGTCAGCTTGTCGGCAATCCAGGCACCCACTCTGTTGCGTTCGATTGCTTTATCGCTGTCCTCATACGGCCAGTCGAGCACCGGCAGCGGCACCAGGGGTTCGCGATTGATGGGGTGAGCGGCCGCAAGCGTAATAAAGGGAAGCTGCAGATGACCGGCCACCAGCGCACCGGCCGGTTCGAGCTGGTCTGACACCACAGCATCGATACCGTGAGCCCGCAAGAGATCGGGGCCAAGCCGGCACAGCGTGTCCGTCATTGCTGCCATATCGCGGACGAGGCGCAGAACGCCAAATGGCAGGCCAGATGATCGCGCGTGGCGAATGTAACCCGCCGGCGTCCAGTTCGCCTCCGTGGAATCTATTGCAATGGACCTGAATACATCGTCGGGCACAATATCAGGATGATGCACGAGGAAGCACTCATGCCCGCGTGCCACCAGCGCTGCCGCGAGATGCGTCGCTGGCCCGAGATGCCCCTGCAAGGGCTGGATAAAAAACGCGATGCGCAAGAAGTGCCCTCAGGACGTGTGGGAAATGCAGGGCAAGTACTACCCTGCAGGTGAGAAACGGTTCCCGAGCCCCGCCGGTTTCATGCTGCACTTGCAGGGGGAAAGCCAACCTCTTTCTTGTCAGTCGAGAATGACATGAGGAACGAAGCGGGAAAGATTGGCCGTGATGCGGGAGCGATCCTCGCGCACGCCAAGGCCGCAGGCGCGATCCCCTACGATCCAGCTGCCCAGAACGGCAAAGCCACCATCGCTTCGAAACAGCGGCGCATATTGCTGGATCACATATCCCTCTGCACCATAGTGTCCCGGCGCTGTAGCCAACTCGGCTCCCTCCGCGAAGATCGTGACATTCTCGCCTTCCCGCGACAGAAGCGGCTTGCGAACATAGCTCGTCAGTGTCGAGGCCGCGTCATCGCCATCAAAGAAAGCCGGGAGCAGATTGGGGTGGCCCTTGTAGCGCTCCCAAAGCAGCGGCAGCAGGCCCTTGTTGGACAAAACTGACTTCCAGGCCGGCTCGACGAAAACACGCCCGGACCTTGGCAGATAAGGCGCGAAGGTCTCGCGCAGCATGAACTCCCAAGGATAGAGCTTGAAGCAGCGATCGATCACGCGATCCCCGAGATCAGTGAAGCGCCCAAGCGCATCGATCCCGATATCCTTGATATCCAGCAGTTCGACGCGATGCCCGGCCTGGGTAGCGCAATCCATGAGATAGACCGTGGTACCGCGATCTTCTTCATTCTCGGTCATTGCCGCAAAATGAAAGATCGGCCCCTGGGAGAAGCTGGAAAACGCCTCGACCAGGCTTTCCTGCACCGAGTTGAACTGGTCTGCGTCTTGGGGGAGCACGCCAGCCTCGATCTGATCGGTCAGCCAGTTGTACTGGAAGTAGGCGGTCTCGAAGATCGACGTCGGTGTGTCGGCATTGTATTCAAGAAGCTTGGCCGGACCCGTGCCGTCATAGGCAAGATCGAAGCGGCCATAAAGGTGCCTGTCGCCCCGCCGCCAGGAATCGCGCACCAGGTCCCGCAGTTCCGCCGGTACGGCAAGGCGCTCGAGCTTTTCCTCGCTCTCCACGATATCGCCCACCAGGTCCATGCACATTTCGTGCAGTTCCTGGCTAGGCTCTTCTATGGCCTGTTCGATCTCGTCGAGAGCAAAGACATAGGCAGCATCATCAAGCCAATAGGGCTCGCCATACATCTCGTGAAAGCCAAATCCAACGGTCCGGGCCTTGTCGCGCCAGTCCGGCCGCTCGGCGCAGGTGATGCGCTTCATCGCTTAGCCACCAAAGCCGTAATTGCCACCGCCACCAAAGCCCTGCCGGACCACGGTGCGGGTGTTGACGTTGACCGGCTGCATCGTCTGGCGCGACGGCGCCGCCATGTCTCCTCCGCCGGGTCGCGTGCCCGGGGTCAGCGTCTGGCCACTGCGATTGCGATAGATCGGGGTCGAGCCATAGCTGTTGCCGTTGTTGATCTGGGTCCGCCGATAATTATTGTAGTCGCCGATATTGTTTAGTGTCGAGGACAGCAGATAGCCGGCAAGGAATGGCGTAAAGAAGCTGCCGCCGCCACCGGTCGCAGCTGCTGGCTGCTGGGTGCATTGCCCTGCTCCATATTCGGCTTCGCAGGCCGCCAGCCCGTCAAAGCGTGGTGCATTGGCCAGATGGGACTGCATGGCATCCTGATAGCCGGCCTGACAGACCTGAGCATCCATGCCTGCCGAAATACACTGGTCCACCGAAGAGAAAAGCACTTCGCCCGGCGGTTCGCCTGCGCAACCGGCCAGTGCCATGGAGGATATTGCAATGGTGCCCAGCGAGAGAAGCGGCGGCCTGCTGCCGCGAAGACGTCTACGCATCTGCTCCTCCTTCAATAGGTCATGCAGGCAGCATTGAGGATACCCACGGCAAGAGCGATGCCGCCTCCCCAGAGCCCCGCCGCCACATCGCCATTCGTGATCTTTTCGTGCAGGTTCTTCAGCGTAAAATTGGCGAGATAGTAGGCGAGCAATTGCGCCAGAATCGCGATCGCTGCCCATATGATATAGTCGATAACGCTGACCGAATTGGCGGCCGCTGAAGCCAGAGGCAGGCTGAAGCCGAGGATGGCGCCAAGAAACGCAGTGACTGCCGCCATATTGCCGGCGCGGATCAGCTCCACTTCGCGATGCGGGGTGATGGTGGTGTAGACAAGGCCGAAGACGCCATAGGCGCCAAGGCCGATCGCAAAGTAACCGAGGAAGGCCGGCAGGCCCGCCATATAGTCAAGCATGTCGAAACTCCATGGGTAAGCAGTTGATAAGCAGTTGAATTGATCACACGCGCCGGACATCGGCAGGCGAAAGACCATAGCCGATCAGAAATTCGACCGAGCTGCCGGTCTGGCTCTGCACGCCGCCCAGATCGCGCTCGACATTGATCAGCAGCATTTCGCGCGATTGGCCCAGCGGGCGGTAATAGAGCATGCAGCTTTGGTGAATGGAACGGGTGGTTTCCCCGTCATCGACGGTCTCCACAAACTCGACCAGCGGCGCTCGCTCATCGCCTTCTCCCCAAAACCGCTCGAAGAGGATGCCATCTGCATCATAGCGCGGCAGCCCGATCAAGCCCTGAGGTCCTGTCCAACGCGACCAGGCCTGCGCACCCGAAGGCACGACGCTGTCCCAGGGATGATAGAAACTGATGTCGTCGATGGCATCGCCTGGCTTGCCGCCGGACATGGTCTGGATCATGCGATGCTCATCGTCATAATAACGCGAGAGAACACTGGTCGCATCGAGTTGCGCCTGCCCATAGGCTGCAACGATAAACGGCCCGCTCAAAGGCAAGGCCATGGATGGATCGCCTCCAAGGGCATTGGCTTCAAGCGAAAGGAAATCGATGTCTATAGCGCCGCCGATACCGACCGCGAGCGGTCCTCGCTCTTCCGGCAATGGCTTGTCTTCGCCTTTGCGGCCGAACCAGCCGATCATCCGCCTCTCCCTTCGCCAACGGCACTTGCGCGCCCCGGCCCAATCAGTGAACCCGCATGCTAATCGTGCAACAAGACGCTGAGAAGGCAAACTAAACCGTTTTGCGGCGACAAGTCGCCACAGCCATAATGTCGTTGCAGCGACAAGATGATAGTACCATATGCGCAAGAACCAACACGAGCCGGTCAGCATCGGCAATCCTATGGAGGACCTTTTGGATACCTGGAACCTCACGACCCTGACGCGCCTCTTCGCGTCTGATCCCGAGGCACTTGGCGATGTCGATGTGCATGTTCCGCCAGAGGGCAATGTGCTCTATGTAACCATCAAGGAGATGGGCGACCTTGATGTGTTCGTGACCATCAGCGGAGACCGGGACATTCTCGCCAGCGTTGTCCTCGCGCCGTGCAAGGAAATACCGAACCGGGAAGCCTTCGAGCGCATGGTGCTGAGGACGCACAAGCTCGTGCCGCTTTCAAGCTTTGGCATCACCCAGATCGATGGCGAAGAGTGGTATGAGCTGTTTGGCTCGCTTTCGGCTCGTTCGAGCGCAGAAGCCGTCGTCGAAGAAGTGGCGGTCCTTGCCGCCAATGCGGTCGATGCTGCCGACATGATCAATGAATGGAAAAACGGGGAGTTCGCAGCGTGAGCGCCTGGGGAAAGATCTTTACCGCCATCCGAGGCGGCGCCAATGAAGCCGCGGAGGCCATTGCCGATGGCCAGTCCATGCGCATCCTGGATCAGGAAATCCGGGACGCCGAGCAGTCCCTGCGTCAGGCGCGGTCGGACCTTGCCGGCATCATGGCTTCCAACAAGACCGTCATGCGCCGGATCGAGGAGAACCGCGCCAAGGAAGCCAAGGACACCGACAGCGCCCGTGCCGCTATCGCTGCAGGCCGCACGGACCTTGCCCAGGGGCTTGCGCAACGGATCGCCACCATTCGCGGCGAACTGCAGCGCGACCAAGCCGAGCTCGATCAGCTCCTGCCGCGCCAGCAGCAGATGCTTCGCGCCATCCAAGACACCGAAGCGCGCATCACCCAGATGAAGCGCGAAGTGGAAAATGTGAAAGCCAATGAGGCGCTCCTCAAGGCGCAGTCGGCGCTGGCCCATAGCCAGTCCGGCATCAACACCCGCCTCGGCAGCGCCGTTGACAGCCTCGAGCGCATCAAGAAACGTCAGGAAGCGACCGCAGGCCGGATCGCGGCCGGCGCGGAATTGGCAGCGCTGGAAAACGGCAACGATCTCGACCGGCAATTGCTGGAAGCCGGCATCGGCGGATCCAATCAGTCTGCCGACGATATTCTGGCGCAATTGATGTCGCCCTCATCGGTCGACCCGCTCTCCTTGCCGGGTCAGAAAAAGAGCGACTGATTGCAAAAAGGGCCTGACCGATTGATCAGGCCCTTTTTTTCTAAGGAGACTGGAGCTGTACGCCACCATCAAGGACGTGAGCGCCATTTTGCCGTGCCTTCAAGGATCGGCTGCGCGCCTTAGAGGATGTTTGCCGCTAGAAGCCCCAGCAGAATAAGGCCAAGAGCGACCCGGTAGATGACAAACGGCGTGTAGCTCTGCCGGGCGAGCCACTTCATCAAAAGTGCAATACTGGCCAGCGCACTGATAAAGGCCAGCGCTCCCCCCCAAAGTGCATAGGCGGTGAAGTTTGCATCGCCGCTCCGCACCAGATCAAGCGTCGTCAACAGTCCGGCACCAAGAATTGCCGGAATGGCCATCAACATGGCCAGCCGAGCCGAAAGCGGCCTGTCGAGCCCGATAAATCGTCCAGCCGTCATGCAGATGCCCGACCGGCTCACCCCCGGAATGATGGCAAGGCACTGCGCCAGACCTACGATCAGGGCATCGCGGAACGAAAGTCGCTCGATCTCGCCCCGTTCAGAAGGCCGCCTGTCAGCGACAAACAGCAGCACGCCGAACACCAGTGTCGTCACCGCGATGATGCCGACAGAGCGCCCGGCTTCCGTCACCAGATCCTTGAAGATCAGGCCCGCAACCACAAGCGGCAGGCTGGCAACGATCAGCACCCAGAGCGTTCGTGCCGCAACGCCACCGCGCGCCAATACGGTATCGCGCAGGCCGCCGAGAAGCATTGCGATGTCGCGCCAGAAATAAACGAGAATGGCGCCAAGCGACCCGATATGAAGCGCTATGTCGAGCGACAGTTCTTCCGCCGGGGTCATCGTAAGAGGCGCCAGCCCCAAGAGGTTCAGCAAGGCACGCCCGAGGATCAGATGCCCCGAGGAACTGACGGGCAAAAACTCCGTGATCCCCTGCACCAGGGCCAGAAAAACCAGTTCGACATTCATTGGATCTACCTCGTCCACACCGTGCGCCGCAGCGACGACAGAGCGATAGGAGTCTAAGGTAACCGTTCGATTAAGCTTCCCCCACGTCACCTCGGCGTGTTTTCGCGGCAAGCCGTACCGCACTCGGAGTGTGAAACAACATTGCGGCAGACCGAGACCCGATCACGATACAAACGCAACCCTTGAAATGTAAAGCGATCGTTTTACATGTGCTGCATGGACAAGCGCACCAACATCATAGCCGGCGCCGAGCGCATTTTCGAAAACCAGGGATTCCGCGGCATCGGTGTCGATGGCATCCTTGCCCCTTCCGGAACCTCGACCCGTACTCTCTACAAACATTTCGGCTCGCGCGAGGGCCTTGTTCTGGCTGTGGTGGCGGAACGCCACCGCAGCTTCATGGAGCGCCTGCGCGACTGGCCCGAGGCGCACGATCCGATCGGCAGCCTTTTCGATGTTCTCGAATCCTGGCTTTCCGAACATGGCGCTCGCGGCTGCATGCTGCTGCGTGCCCATAGCGAATATGCCGGTTCACACCCCGATATCGCCAGCCTCGTTCGGCAGCAGAAGCGCGAGTTCGCAGACGAGATCGCCCGGCGGGTCGAAACCGCCCTCGGCCAACCAAACAACGAGATCGCACTCTCGATCTGGCTGCTCTTTGAAGGCGCGACGGCAGCCGCAAGCGTGACCGACAAACCCGTCGTACAATCTGCAAAGCGCGCGGCTCTCACCCTCCTTTCCGACAGATGAGAGCGACTTTTATGGACAAGCGGTTCAACCTCGTCGCTGCGGCTTTTTCTCTGACAGCCTTGAGCTATGGCCTCGCCCGTTTTGCCTATGGGCTCCTCTTGCCCGCCATCAGCGACGATCTCGCACTAAGCGCTCCGGCCGCTGGGTGGATTGGCGGCAGTGCCTTTGCCGCCTATTGTCTCGGGATCGTCTTCGCCTTCACTTTTGACCGGCGATTTGGTTCCCGCGCCATCGCGGTGGCGGCAGGCGTGGCAGCAACGGCCGGTTTGTTGCTCGTTGCGATCGCTCAATCAGCACTGGGCATCGGGCTGGCCATGGCACTTGCGGGACTGAGCACTGGCCTCACTTCACCCCCGCTCGCTGCTGCCGTCGCGCAGGTTTTTGCGGACGCCGAGAGGCCACGGGCAAATGGCGCCATCAATACTGGCACAGCGATCGGGATCGTCCTTTCCGGTCTTGCCGTTCTTGCGCTCCCCGGAAGCTGGCGCATCGTTTATGCCATCTTTGCTTCGGCAGGTGCGCTGGTGACGCTCTGGCTCTGGTTCTCCGTTCCGCAGGCAGAAGGTCGAACGGGCAGCACGCCGATTTCTTTTCTATCCTTTACTCGCGCTGGGACAGGCAGGCTTGCGAGCAGCGCCTTCATGGCTGGTCTTGCCAGCACATCGATCTGGACCTTCGGCGCCAATCTCCTGCGCGAGGAGAGCGGTTACAGCCATGGCATGATCGCGCTTGCGTGGATCGTCCTGGGCGCGGCTGGATTGATTGGCATAGTCACAGGCCATCTCACCACCCGGTTCGGCCTTCCAGCGATCCACCGTATATCCATACTGCTGATGGCTCTGGCCATTGCCAGCCTCACCCTTTCGAGTGCCGTTCCGCCCCTCGGCTTCGCTGCAATGGCACTTTTCGGTACAGCCTATATCGTCGCCACCGGCACATTCCTCCTGTGGGGCATCTCTCTTTATCCCGAAAGCCCGGCCTTCGGCCTTGGTCTGCCCTTTCTCCTCCTCGCTTTGGGACAGACCGCAGGTGCTCCACTTTTTGGGACCGCTCTAGACCTTATCGGCCCTACAACTACCCTCCTCCTTTTCGCCGCCACTATGACCATCGCAGCCTTTTGCAGTTCCAGATCTGCATCCAAGGTCTTGGGGGCTGAAAATAATATCGCAGGGCCTTCCGAGAGGGTGTCGACGGTCGATTCTCGACACCACGAAAACTCGCATATCCATTCATGAGCGACATTCTGCAATCTCCCGCACGATTAGTCCCGCTACGTGAGGCGAACACGCAGCTGCGGATCTACCGGGTACATCGAAGCACCCCCTGCGTTGAAGCTGTCCGTCATGACAGTTGGGTTTTCTCCGGCTAGGGTGTTTGAAAAGCCCGCATCATGAGTCTCTGCGCTTGAACGACATCGATAAAGACGTTGCCGCCATTCGGCAGATTGACACTATCCCCTCGATTCTTCAGGTGGTGACGGACGCGACCGGCATGGGGTTTGCAGCGGTCGCGAGGGTAACCGAGAACAAGTGGTTCGCCTGTGAAGTTCTCGACAACATCCATTTCGGTCTCGAGCCCGGGGGCGAATTGCCGCTCCACACCACGATTTGCAACGAAATCCGCAGCGTGCGCGAAGAGGTCGTCATTGATCACGTGGCGGAAGACCCGGTCTATCGCAATCATCATACGCCCGCGATCTACGGCTTTCAGAGCTACATCTCAGTTCCGATCATTCTGCCGGATGGGGAAATGTTCGGCACGCTGTGTGCGATCGATCCGCATCCGCGCAGGCTCAGAGGCACAACCTTGCCCGGCATGTTCCGGCTCTTTGCCCAGCTCATCGCCTTCTATCTCGATGCCAACCAGAAGCTGAGCGATACGCGATCGGACCTGCGCACCGCCCACGCCAATCTCCAGAACGCCAACTTCGATCTGGCCGCCGAGCAGTCGAGCTCCCAGCTGCGCGAGCAATTCATCGCCGTGCTGGGACATGACCTGCGCAATCCTCTTTCGGCAATCGAGGCCGGGCGCCGAATGCTCGAGAAAGAGCACAAGGACGCAAAGTCGGTTCGCATTCTTCGCCTCATGGGTGAGAGCGTTGAGCGGATGTCGGGCCTGATCAGCAATGTCATGGATTTTGCGCGTGGCCGACTGGGCGGAGGCATTGGCATCGAGCGATCTTCAGGACAGCGCATCGAACCTATGCTGGCGCAGGTGATCAATGAGATCAAAGCCGGGCATCCTGACCGGGTTATTGAGACTCGCTTCGATCTCGCCTATGCCATCGACGTGGACCAGGCTCGCATCGCGCAGATGTTTTCCAATCTGCTCGGAAATGCGGTCACTCACGGTGCGCCGGAAACCCCGGTCGTGGTGCACGCGATGGTGGCAAATGGGCATTTTGAACTCGCGGTAAGCAATGGCGGCGCACCCATTCCGCCTGAGGCCATGCAGCGGCTGTTCCAGCCATTCGCCCGTGGCGAAGTCAGAGCCAATATGGAAGGGCTGGGCCTCGGGCTCTACATCGCAAGCCAGATTGCAGAAGCGCATGGCGGGCGGCTGGAAGTGAGCTCAACCGAGGGCGAAACAAGGTTCACCTTCCGCGTGCCGGTGAGCGCCACGCTTCGATCCAGCCCTTGACTGGATCGACAAGCGACTTCCGCAGTCCCGGCATCAAGCAAGATCAGATCGGCGCGATTGCGCCTCCTCAGCGAAGAGTGCTGGGGTTCAATCACTGCAAATGTGAGACGAGCCTTGCTTCTGACATCAATGACTGCAATATAGGATCATACGTTTCCAGCCTCAGGCGGCTGTCTATCCCGCTTGCAACGGGTTTCTGGCTCTCTGATCCACCTTGCGAACGTCCTACGCCTTGCGCATGTTGCACTAGGCTAACCGCTCGTTTGCCATGGCTCCGAGCTTACCAGGAAAAATCATGTCTCAGATCACCGGTACAGTGAAGTTCTTCAACACCACCAAGGGTTTCGGTTTCATCACCCCCGACAGCGGTGGCAAGGACCACTTTGTGCATATTTCCGCCGTCCAGCGCTCGGGCGTTGATGGCCTCTACGAAAATGATAAGGTTTCCTATGATGTCGAAACCGGCCGCGATGGCCGCGAGTCGGCGATCAATCTGATCCTGCTCAAGTAAACATGAATGCAAAGGCCGCCTCTCGGGCGGCCTTTTTTCTTGAGGTGAGGAGACGACGCTGAAACCGCATGTAACCGCTCTTGAACGGGCTTTCGAACTTGCCAGGAGTGGCAAATTTTCAACCGTGTCGGAGATCAAGGCGGTTGTTTCCAGGGAAGGCTACGGAGCCAGCCAACTCACCGGCCCTGCCCTGTCCCGGCAGCTGCTCGCCTTGCTAAGAGCGCACAAGCAACCATGAACTAACGGCGCCATGCTCTGCAGGACGTGTGGTGCTCCTACCCTGCTGCAGGCAAACGACCGTCAGGAGTCATCTGGTTCACAGCATCGGGCAGAGTTTCCGACAAGCGCTTGAGCAGGTCTTCGCGCGACAGCCCAGTTTTAGCGACCAGCTCTGCAATCATGTCCTCGCCAAGCGTCTGCTCGAGGTCGGACGCATCCACAGGATCGTTGGCGCCTTGGTTGACCCAGCTATCCGCCTTTGCCCCACGGCCAGTCTGGCGGAACTGATCAACCAGATCTCCAAGCCCGCCGGTGAGAACATTCCCACCCGCAGCGCCACCAAGCAACCCGCCAAGGCCGCCGAGAATATCTCCAAAGCCGCCTTTGTCACTGCGGCGATCTGCGGGGTCGCCTGGCTGGTTGCCCATTCCGTTGAGCAGCTCACCGAGTTTGTCGCGGTGCTGGTATCCGGCAACTGCAAGAAGGCCTAAAAGCGCCACCATGGAAGGGGTTTTGGCCATGTTGTATCTCCTTGTCTGCTGATTATGCTCGACGGCGGGCGATCACGCCCCAAACGAACAGGATGATCAAAGCACCGACGACGGCGCCAATCAGGCCTGCACCCTCACCGGGATCATACCAAGCGAGAGCCTGCCCAAGGAACGTCGCCACAAAAGCACCGACGATCCCGAGGATTGTGGTCAAGACGAACCCCGACGGTTCATTCTTCCCGGGCATAATAAATTTGGCGATCACGCCTGCGATAAAACCAATGATGATGGTCCAGATGATACCCATGGCACACTCCTGATGCTGGACTGCAACGCTCATGGGGTCGCGACGTTCCGGCTCGACTTGCGCCGCGAGGTTGGGCAACACACTCTGCTTTCCAGGTGAATGCTGGCAGGGCAACGCTCCTCGACCTATCGGGCCGCAGTACATCGGGTGGATCCAACGCGGCTATCAGCGGAGAGCGTCTGAAGCCGCGGATCTCCAGCTACCGCAACGCATATATGGCCAGCGTTCGCGCCATGCAGCTTAAGAGCCATGCCGCGCCCGTCCGACCTTGCCAGCACATTGCAAATCCAAAGCAAGTCACCGCACTGCTTCGGTGAAGCGTGGTGGTCCTCTGAGACGAAGCAAAGAGTTTAGTCGCCGTCGCCTTGGCGTGCACCCTCCTGCAACTCTGCCAGAGCACGCCTCATCTGCAGACCCTCTAAATCCTCGCGCCAGCCGACGATGTTGGAATAGTAGAACCTGTCGAAATCAGCAGAGGAAAGGCTCGAACCCAAACCTAGGTCAGCTGCGATGGCCGACAAGATGCGTCGATATTTGTCGGCGATCAATAGCCGTGATTCAACCGACTAGGGTTTCATTCTGAAAGATCGGAAATTGCCAGGTTCGAGGGTGGTGACACTCGGGTGACACAGGACCTACGGCAAGAGGAGCACTCGTTCCCAAGTCATCTTTATATTGGCGCACCCGGCGAGATTCGAACTCACGACCTCTGCCTTCGGAGGGCAGCGCTCTATCCAGCTGAGCTACGGGTGCAGACCGGAATCGGGCTTAAGCCCGGTGGAATGGCTGCAAACTAGTGCAAGGTCCGCTGGGGTGCAACTGGGCAAATGCGCTAGGGCACATAAAGCGCAGGGCACCTTGCTGACAATTGCTGACCTGGCCCGAATTCATCAATCATCTGCGGGATCGAAAGGGAAAAACGCATGGAACTGTTTCGAGCCGACGATGGCCTCCTGCGCTGCCAGTGGTGCGGCGGCGCAGCGGAATTCATTCCCTATCATGACAAGGAATGGGGTTTCCCGGTAGGTGACGACGTGAGACTGTTTGAAAAGCTGTGTCTTGAAGGATTTCAATCGGGTCTGAGCTGGCGGACTATACTGAACAAGCGTGAGGCCTTCCGCGAAGGCTTTGCGGGCTTTGACCTGGGGAAGGTGGCAGCCTTTGCCGATCAGGATATTGAGCGGCTGCTTGCCGATCCCGGCATCGTGCGCCACCGTGGCAAGATCGAGGCTGTGATCAACAATGCAGCGCGTGCCATTGAGCTGAAAGAAGAGTTCGGGTCTATTGCCGCATACGTCTGGCAGTTCGAGGAACGGGAAGAAACCGCGGCTCCTCGAACCCGCTCGACCTCGCCGCAGTCAATCGCCATGTCTAAAGATCTAAAAAAGCGCGGCTGGAAGTTTGTCGGACCGACGACGGTCTACGCCTTCATGCAGGCCATGGGCCTCGTTAACGACCACGCGGAGGGTTGCGCCAGCCGCCCGCTCGCCCAAGAGGCACGGCAGCGCTTCGCCAGACCGACCGGATTGGGAGCCTGACTAACGAGCAAAAGCCCCGCTCTTCAGCGGGGCTTTGGTCTTACTCGGCAGCCTTGAGAGTCCTGTGCCCTGGCTCGGATGGGAGCGCCTGCGCACCGGCATGCTCGTGGTCATCCGGCGCTTTGGGCATGAAGCGGCGGGTAAAGCGGCTGAAGCTATCGATATAGGTGAGCAACACCGGCACCACCAGCAGCGTCAGCACGGTCGAACTGAGCAGTCCTCCGATAACCGCGTGGGCCATAGGCGCATTTTCACCCGAGCCGCCATGAAGATTGATCGCAAGCGGGATCATGCCCGAGATCATGGCCAGCGTCGTCATGATGATCGGACGGAAGCGGGTAGCGCCCGCTTCGACCAGCGCCTCGTAAAGATTTGCCCCTTGCTTGACGTGCTGGTTGGCGTTGTCGACCAGAAGGATCGCGTTCTTCACCACAAGACCCATCAGCATGATGAAGCCGATAGCCGAGAACATGTTCAGCGTGGAACCGCCAACCAACAGACCGATCATAACGCCGATCAGTGCCAGCGGCAGCGACCCCATGATGGCGACCGGCTGCAGGAAACTGCCGAACTGGCTAGCCAGCACCAGATAGATGAACACGATAGCCAGCAACAGCGCCGAACCAATGGCAGCTGACGTTTCAGCGATTTGCTCCACATCACCACCAAAGGAAGTGGAATATCCGGTGGGTAGCTCCATGGCACCAACCAGCGCCTGAAGCTGTGGCGTGACTGTGCCCAGTTCCACGCCCTCAAGGAAAGCTTCGATGGTGACGCCACGCTGCAGGTCGGTTCGATTGATGGTAGCAGGGCTTGTGCTCTGAACCACTTCGGCAACCTGACTCAACGTGATCATCCCGCTGGACCCGGTAGCGCCGGACTGCGCTATAGGCAAGCTGCCGATCGCGTCGATGTCGTCGCGCAAAGATTCGGGCAGTCGCACCACAACCGAATAGATCTGACCGTTCTGTGCCGTCCAGTCGGCGACTTCCTCGCCGCTGATGAGCGGGCCCAAGGTCGCAGCGATCTGGTTCATTGAGACACCCAGATTGTCGGCAAGGTCCCGATTGACCTGGATACCTACGACCGGTTGCGCTTCGTCGAGACTGGACGTGATGTTGATCAGGCCCTCGATCTGGCCCAAGTCAGCAACCAGTTGGTCGGCCAGACGCTCCAATACCGTGAAGCTATCGCCAAAAATGGTGATCGCGACCGGAGCCCCAGATCCGCCTCCGCCCATTCCACTCGACGACGTCACCTGGAACTCGGCCCCGGGGATAACATCAAGCGCGCGACGGATGCCGGGCATGAACTCTTCAGGGGTGATGGTGCGCTGCGATTTGTCGACCATCGTGACAGTCATCGAGCCGCTATTGGAACCGCTGGCAGCGAGCCCGCCCGCAACAGTTGAATAGGTGCGCTCCACTTCGGGATAGGTACGCAGGATGCTTTCCGCCTGGCGAAGCTTGGCGGCGGTCGCTTCTTTGGAAGTTCCGGCGGGTGTTTCGATATTGACCGAGAAGATACCGGTGTCAGTGACAGGGATGAACTCGACCCCAACGCGCGGAAAGAGCATCACCGAACCCACAAGGGAGAGCACGGCTATAAACAGCACCGTTTTGCGGAACTTGAGCGACCAGCGGACCACATGACGGTATCCGCCAGTGAACCATACAAACAGCCGGTCGAACTGCTGAACAGCTTTGCCGATGGGGCCACGCTTGGCATTCGGATTGGCTGCCGGGTCGTGCCAGACAGATGACATCATAGGGTCGAGCGTAAACGCCACAAACATCGAGATCATCACCGCCACCGAAACGGTAACGCCGAACTGGAGGAAGAACCTGCCCATGATGCCGTCCATGAACGCCACCGGCAGGAACACCGCGACGATGGACAGCGTCGAGGCCAGCACCGCCAAACCGATTTCATTCGTTCCGTCGAACGCCGCCTGGCGGTGGCCCTTGCCCATATGCAGATGCCGCATGATGTTCTCGCGCACCACGATGGCGTCGTCGATCAGGATGCCCACGGCCAGCGACAGGGCCAGAAGCGTCATCATGTTGAGCGTGAAGCCCAATGCATTGAGCGCAATCATCGTGCCGATGATCGAAATAGGCAGGGTCAGTCCGGTGATTACGGTCGAACGCCAGGAGTTGAGGAACAGAAAGACGATGATGACGGCGAGGATAGCGCCTTCAATCAACATGTTCTGCACGGCGTGGAATGAATCCTCCACCGGCTTGGCATTGTCCACCACGACTTCGATATTGACCCCATCGGGCAATTCATTGGCAAGAAGGTCGGCGATGACATGACGGATTTGCTCCGCCACCCCGACCGTGTTGGCGCCTTGCGTCTTGAGCACGTCGATAGCCAAGGCAGATTCGCCGTTGAGAATGGCTAGGCTGTCGGCTTCGCCGGTGCCATCCACGATCGTGGCGACATCACGCACGGTGACAGGCTGCCCCCCCTGGTTGCCCACGGTGATGTCGTAGAAATCCTCTTCGTCCTGCAACCGGCCCAACACCTGGAGCGACTGGACGATGCTTCCTTGTGTGATCGAACCAGCTGCCAGATCCCGATTGGCAGCGCGCAAGGCGTTGACCACGGCATCTGGGCTGATGTTATAGGCGGCAAGCCGGTCTGGATCGATCTCGATATTGAGCTGGCGCGGCACGCCACCCACAACCGTTGCGCTACCGACGCCACTGATGTTTGAAAGACGCGTCGAGATGACGTCTTCCGTCAGCGTCGTCAGGTCTCGTGCCGATAAGGTGTCCGAACTGACAGCCAGCGACAGCAGCGGCAGCGCGCTGGGATCGAACCGGAGGATCAGGGGGTCATTCGCACCATCTGGCAGGTCGGCTCGCACAGGGTCGATCTTGTCGCGGACCTCTTGCAGCTTTTCCTGCGAATTCTGCTCGAGGTCGAAGATCATCAGGACCATAGCCTGGCCCGACTGCGCAGTGGATTGGACCGAGTCGAGCCCTGCAATGGTGTTGACGGCGTCTTCGATGGGTTCGACCACGTCTGCTTCAACCGCCTCGGGCGAGGCACCGGGGTAGCTCACGACAACCGCAACAACCGGGAAGTCGATGTCGGGCAGCTGTTCGATGGGAAGACGCTGATACGAATAGATGCCGAACACCATGATGGCCACCATGATCATGGTGGCAAAGACAGGGTGACTGACGCTGATGCGGGTCAAAAACACGGTTTCAGCCCTCCACGAGCAGAATGGTATCGCCTGGCTGCAGTTCGGCAAAAGCGGCTGAAACAAATACATCGCCTTCGGCGAGCCCACTCACTTCAAGAAGGCTTCCACGGCTCCATTCGCGCTGAACCTCGATCGGTTTGCGCGTCAGCGTTTCGCCTTCAAGCACGAGAACGAACTGACCTTCCGCATCTTCACGCAGGGCCGATGCAGGTATGGCCAGGGCGTTTTCCTGCTGCCGCACGACGATCTGACCAGTGGCAAACATGCCGCCGCGCAGGCTGCCGTCCGGGTTGTCCAGATCGATATAGATCGGAACGGTACGGGTGCCGCTCAGCGCCACGGGATTGACCCGTGACACCTCTCCTGCAAACTCCCGGCCATCGAGACCAGTTACGGTGACGGTTGCGTGTTGACCCTGATCGACCAGAGCGCTGGAATTGACAGAAGCCGCGCTGTCGAACTCCATCGTTTCCAGATTGACGATGGTGAACAGCGGCGTACCGGCCTGAATGGTTTGACCCGGATCGACGGAGCGCGCCGACACGGTCCCCGAAAGCGGCGCCTCAACCGTGGCGTTGGCCAGGGAGAGCTCGGCTGTTTCCACGGCACTCTCAAGTGCTTCAAGCTGGGACTGCAGCGCGGCTGCAGCAGAGCGAGCCTGCTCGAGCGCGGATGGCGTTGTAAGGCCCTGGCTCGCCAGTTGCTCGGTCCGCTCCAGCTGCTGCTCGGATGATTGCAGCTGGACGCGGGTAGCACTGGCGGTCGCCCGCTGTTGACTAAGCTGCAGTTGCAGGGCGGCCGTATCGATCTGAGCCAGCACATCGCCCTCCTGAACCGTATCGCCAGGACGGACTGTCACCGACAACACCCGGCCTGAAGCCTGCGATGCAACTTCTGAGCGCTGCCCCGGCTCCAGGGTACCAGTTACCTTTACGGTTTCCGCCAGGGTCATGGGCGTCACGGTTCGCATTTCAGATTGCCTGATCTGACGAACGAGGGTCTGTTCCTGCGCCACCTCGACCTCTTCAGCCGGCGGTGCTGGATTGAGCAGAATGTACGCAGCGACAGCAGCAACGATCAATATCAGCACGATCCAGGGCAGAATCCTGCGCTTGGGCTTCAGGCCCTCTGCGACGCGACGGGCATTCTCTTTTTCCCGTTTGCTCTGTGCCCATTCGGGCTTTTCATGGGCTGTCGTCGTCATGGTGTCCTGGAGCTAGCTTGGTCGAGGCTGTCTATCGGCCGGGGGCACTGAGTTGGGTATGGCATGCGCTGCTGGCGGTTACGCTTGTGTTCCAAAGGTGTGACACTGCAAGGACAGGTCCCCCTCGAAACGGGCCGCGGGCTTGTTTGGGTTGACGGACAGACCACGGGCAAGTCAAGCGAATTCGCTCCCTTCTGTGACTCTCATATTGCCGCAACATTGCGGACGCGCGAAGATTCAGACGCAATGCAATGGCAATCATTCATGCGCATAAGCTGGTCCATAATGAGGTAGCCATGCGTATTCTTCTGATTGAAGACGAACTCGATCTGGCTCGCGCCCTGATCAGCGCGCTCGAGCGGCACGACATTCTGGTGGATCATGTATCCAATCTCGCCACGGCGCTCGAAGCTGTGAAGAATAGTGTACACTCCGTGGTTATTCTGGATCGCAACCTGCCAGATGGCGACGGACTGACCATCATCCCGGATATCAGGCGTGCTCAGGCAGGCCTGCCGATCATCGTACTCTCTGCACTGGGTCAGGCTGCCCAGCGCATCGAAGGCCTTGAGACTGGCGCAGACGATTATCTGGCCAAACCCTTTGTCGTCGATGAACTCGTTGCGCGGATCCGCGCCTTGATGCGCCGGCCTGCTGCCTTGGCCGAGATGAGCGTGACCGTAGGCCAACTCGCCTTCAATCTCGGCGATGGCACCGCGCTTGTTGCCGGCACTCCGCTGACGCTGACGCGCCGCGAAGTGCTTGCTCTGGAGGTCTTGGTGCGCCGCGCCGGCCGTACCGTTGCCCGCTCAGCCCTTGAGGAAGCCGTCTATGGCTTTGATGACGAGATTGCCTCCAACACGCTCGATGCGCATATCTCTCGCCTAAGGCGCAAGCTCGCGCCTGCTGATGTGGAAATTCATTCGATACGCGGTATCGGCTATCTTCTGAAAGCAATCGCGTGAGAAAGCACAGCACCATTTCGCTGCGCAAGGTCCTGTCCCGCGGGCTGATCGCCATTCAGGCTGTCGTTCTTGTCGGCTTTACGGTTCTCGCCATTCTTCCGGTGATGCTGACGGTTTCGGAACAGCAAGGGCTCGATGACAGCGTAATCGACGATATTGTGAAGTCAGTCGCGCGCACCGAAACCGGAAGCTTTGCATTGAGTGAAACGAAGGGGCTGCGCACGATCCAGCTCGACTATCCGGACCTCTGGTTCGTGGTGGTCGATGCGGCAGGACATGTGCTGTCACAGGGAAACACGCCCTTGCAGGCCCGCCTTTTTCCGCAAAACCTGGTTCATTTTTCGTCCGCCAATTTCGCCAATTCGGACGATGCCGTGATGCCCTATGCGATTGTGCGGACGCGCGACACGGCCGACGGACGGCTCTGGGTGATGACCGGTGGTGGCCCGCTCATGGGCATGCGGATCATCGGCCATGTTCTGGCTAATCCGTTCTTTCTCGGCCTGCTGCTGCTGCTGGCGACCACTACACTGGTGGTCATCCCGCCGCTGATCAAGCGCTCGCTCGTAGGCCTGGAGCGCGTCGCCCAGGAAGCGGCGATCGTCGATGTCAGCAAGACCGACATTCGCCTTTCCTATGACGGGGTGCCGACCGAACTCGTGCCCCTTGTGCGCGCCTTCAACGGCACGCTCGATCGCCTCGATGGAGGCATTGCGCGCCAGCAGCGCTTCATGGCCGACGCGGCACACGAACTGCGCACACCGATCGCCATTTTGCAGACGCGCCTGGAATCACTCCCCGATGGCCCCGAAAAACGTCAGCTGCAGCGCGACACCGCTCGCCTTGCCGGCATGGCCAATGAGCTTCTCGATCTCCAGCGCATGGCGCAGTCACCTGACAGTTTCCAGCCGGTCGATCTAGTGGAGATGGCAGCACAAGTGACCGCTGATCTGGCGCCTCTCGCAATCGACGCGGGCAATGACATCGAGTTCGTCGGTCCGCCTGCTCCTGTTCTGGTGCAAGGCGACACATCCGCCCTTAGCCGCGCCGTGGCCAATCTCGTGCACAATGCCATGGCCCATGGCGGCCCCAAGGTCGCCATTCGCGTCGAGGTGACGAAAAACGGCTCTATCGCCGTTTCCGACAATGGTCCGGGCGTAGCGCCGGACCATCGCGAAGAAATTTTCTGGCCTTTCCATCGCCTGTCGCAATCCCCAAACGGGGCTGGACTGGGCCTGAGCCTTGTGAGCGACATCGTCACCCGCCATGGCGGCAGGATCAGCGTAGGCACGGCGCCACAAGGAGGCGCGCTCTTCGAAATCAGCCTGCCTTTGGCGGCCTAGTGCTGCCAGCGGTCCCTCAAGACAAAGACGAAGCCAAACAGCGCCAGCAGCGTCAAGCCGAACCAGGTCAGTGCATAAACAAGATGGTTGTTGGGAAAGCTCAGAACCGTGAGGCCCCCGATAGGGCCGCTTGATCCTGTCGCATCGGCATCGATAAAGAAGGGCGCAGGATCATCGATCCCGAGTGTTGCCGAGATTGCGGCGACATCGCGTGAATACCACCGGCCTGTTTGCGCATCATTGCTGCGCAGGAAACCGCCTTCCGGCTCAGTCTGCCGCAGGAGCCCGGTTACCGTGACATTGCCCGGCGGCCGTGGCACCGCGGTCTCGCGATCGGGAGATGGTACGAAGCCGCGATTGACCAGCACCTGCCTCCCGTCGGCAAGCGTGAGCGGGGTCAATACCCAGAAGCCGCCGCCATGAACCGTCACGGCTTGCGCGAAGGCATCGGTGCTGCCGAAGCGCCCTGAAACGGACACGCGCAGGTATTCATTGGCCACCGGGTCAAGCGCACCCCAATCATGCATGTCGAGATCAACGGGAGCGGAGGTGCTGCGCGTTTCAACCGCAACGATCAGCTGGTTTTTCCAGGCGAGCCGATTGATTTGCCAGATGCCGAGGGCTGCGAAACCGATGGCACAGGCAAGGCAGAATGCGCAAAAGGCCAGAAGGCCAGGAGACAGCTTGGCCCCCTGCCCTTTTCGTTCGGTCATGGCACTAAAGGAGATCGGCCGGGTTCATGATGTGTCCCGGCATCATGTTGGTATTGAGGTGGAACATGACCCACAGCGAACCGGACAAGGCGATGACGATGATGATGATGGTGAAAATTGCCGCCATCATCGTCCATCCGCCTTCGGACTTGGTGTTCATGTGGAGGAAGTAGATCATGTGGACCACGATCTGCACCGCACCGAAAGCCATGATCACGATGGTTGCGACCATTGTGTCGGCGATCACATCGGCCATGACCAGCCAGAAAGGAATGGCGGTGAGCACCACCGAAAGGGCGAAGCCGATCAGGTAGCTGCGGCGCGTGCCGTGATTGTGCTCTTCGTCATGCGCATCGGGATTGGGATGCGCATGGGCCATCCGCGCCGCGGTCAGACTGTCATTGGTGGTTTCAACACTCATCGCAGCATCCCCATCAGATAAACAACGGTGAAGACGCCGATCCAGATGACGTCAAGGAAGTGCCAGAACATGGAGAGGCACTGAACGCGAATCTTGTTGGCGGGAATGAGCCCCTTCATGCCGATCTGAACCAGAAGGATCACGAGCCAAAGAATGCCGAAAGCAACGTGCAGCGCGTGCGTGCCAACGAGCACGAAGAATGCCGACAGGAACGCGGAGCGCTGCGGGACAGCGCCTTCATGGATCAGGTGGTTGAACTCATAAAGCGTAAACCCCATGAACACTGCACCGAGAAGGCCGGTGATGATCAGCCAGATGATCGTGCCCTTCTGCTTGCCCTCCTCCATGTCCAGCATGGCAAAGCCATAGGTGATGGAGCTGAGCAGCAGCGCCGCTGTGCTCATCGCTACCAGCTTGAGGTCGAACAGGTGCTGGGGCGATGGACCGGCGGCATAATTGCCCCCAAGTACCCCATAGATGGCAAAGAGCGACGCGAAGATGAGGCAATCGCTCATCAGATAGATCCAGAACCCGATCTGGGTCGAGCCATGGGGTGCATGGTGATGCGGCACGAGTTCGTAGAACTGTGGGGCCTCACCGTCTGCGGTTTGAACCTGAGAACTCATTAGCGTGCTCCGCCCAGGATCTGCGTTCGTTCGTCTTCCACCTGCGTCACCGCTTCGGCCGGGATGTAGTAGTCACGATCGTAGTTGAAGGTGTGGATGATGGCGGCACCGATGATGGCAACGAAGCTCAGGATAGCCAGCCACCACATGTACCAGATGAGCGCAAAGGCAAGGACGGTGCTCAATGCGGCGATCACAACCCCCGTACCGGTATTACGCGGCATGTGGATCTCGAGGAAGTTCTGCGTCGGGCGCTGCGCATGCCGGCTCTTCATGTCCGCCCAGGCATCGTTGTCATGGATCACGGGTGTGAAGGCGAAATTGTACTGCGGGGGCGGCGAAGAGGTGGCCCACTCGAGCGTGCGGCCGTTCCAGGGATCGCCCGTTGTGTCCCACTCCTTGTTCTTGCCCAGGATCGACACGACGAACTGGATCACCATGGCCGCGATACCGCCGGCGATCACCAGCGCACCGATGCCAGCAATGATGAACCAGATCTGCAATGACGGATCATCGAAGGTGCGCAGACGGCGCGTCACGCCCATCAAGCCCAGCACATATAGCGGCCCGAAGGCGAGCCAGAACCCGACATTCCAGAGCCAGAACGAGATCTTGCCCCAGAAAACGTTGAGCTTGTAGCCGAACGCCTTTGGCCACCAGTAGTTTATGCCTGCGAAGATGCCGAACAGCACGCCGCCGATGATGACGTTGTGGAAGTGCGCCACAAGGAACAGCGAGTTGTGCAGCACGAAGTCGGCCGGTGGCACGGCAAGCAGCACGCCGGTCATGCCACCGATGGTGAAGGTCAGCATGAAGGCGATGAGCCACATCATGGGCAGCTCGAACCGGATACGACCCTTGTACATGGTAAAGAGCCAGTTGAAGATCTTGGCGCCCGTCGGGATCGAAATGATCATGGTCGTGATGCCGAAGAACGAGTTGACGCTCGCCCCCGATCCCATGGTGAAGAAGTGGTGCAGCCAGACAAGGTAGGACAGCACCGTGATCACCACGGTTGCATAGACCATCGAGGTATAGCCGAAGAGGCGCTTGCCCGAGAAAGTTGAAGCGACTTCGGAAAAGATCCCGAACATGGGCAGGATGAGGATGTAGACCTCCGGATGACCCCAGATCCAGATCAGGTTCACATACATCATCGGATTGCCCCCGAAATCGGAGGTGAAGAAATTGGTGCCGACATAGCGGTCGAGCGCCAACAGCGTCAGCACCGCCGTCAGGATCGGGAAGGACGCCACGATCAGGATGTTGGTGCAGAGCGAAGTCCAGGTGAAGACCGGCATCTTCATCAGCGTCATCCCAGGCGCGCGCATCTTGATGATGGTCGCGATCAGATTGACGCCCGATAATGTGGTCCCCACCCCGGCCACCTGCAGGGCCCAGATGTAATAGTCCACCCCAGAGGCAGGCGAGTGTTCGATGCCAGAGAGCGGCGGAAAGGCCAGCCAGCCGGTTTGGGCAAACTCACCGACGAACAGGCTCATCATCACGAGCACAGCGCCGCCCGCGGTCATCCAGAAGGAGAAATTGTTGAGGAACGGGAAGCTGACATCGCGCGCGCCGATCTGCAGCGGAATGATGTAGTTCATGAAGCCGGTAATCAGCGGCATGGCCACGAAAAAGATCATGATCACGCCATGGACCGAAAACAGCTGGTCGTAATGGTGGGCGTTGAGATAGCCCTCGGACCCGTTGAACGCGATCGCCTGCTGCAGCCGCATCATCAGCGCATCGGCAAAGCCGCGCAACAACATGACAAGGCCCAGCACCATGTACATGATGCCGATCTTCTTGTGGTCGACGCTCGTGAACCACTCCTTCCAGAGATAGCCCCAGAGCTTGAAATAGGTCAGTGCGCCGACAACGCCCACCCCGCCGATGGCGACAACGACGAAGGTGACGATGACGATCGGATCATAGGGCAGAACGTCCCAGGTCAGGCGACCGAAGATGATGGACCAGAATTCGTTGCTCATAGTGCGTCCGCCGGTATGGTTTCAGTGGAGGCCAGCTTGCCGGCGAGCCATTCGAGCGCGGGCGCATTGCTTTGCGCGACCGCTTCTCGGCGATCAAGGCCACGTCCCAGAAGTGGCGCGGTGCTGGGCGCAGCGATTGCCGGTAGCTTGGCGGTCATGGCGATGGCTTCGTCTGTCGAGCAGATGGCTGCAACATAGGTTTTTTGCGGACCGAACGGAGAGCGGTTGCGTTCGCCACCGCCATAGAGCTCGGGAGCCAGATTGTTGAGCCCTGCATGGCCAAGGCCTCCGCGCTCGTCGATCGACATCATCTCGCTCATGCACATCTTGTCGCGCTCGACGCACATGTTGACGATTGCGGTGTAAAGGCCGCTCTCGACACCGGCAAAGTGCATGACGGGCACATGTTCGCTTGGTTTTTCGACCTCGAGATAGCGCTGGCGGTTGAGCATGTCCGGCGAATTGCGAACATCGGCAACCCAGGTGTCGAACTCGGCATCGCTGACGCCCTTGGTTGCAAATTGCATGCCCGAAAAGCCATGGCCGCTATAGTGGGCGGCAATGCCCTTGTACTCGCCCGGCACGTTGATCACGCCATGGAGACGCGTCTGCATGCCCGGCATGGCATAGATCATGCCCGCCATGGCCGGGATGTAGAAGGAGTTCATGACCGTGGAGGCGGTCAGCTTGAAGCTGATCGGCCGGTCGACGGGCACGACCAGTTCGTTCACCGTGGCGATGTCGTATTGCGGGTAGATGAACATCCACTTCCAGTCGAGCGCAACCACTTCGACCTCGAGCTGCTCGACCCCTTCTGGCACGAGACGGTCCGGCCCGATGCGGGAGAGCTGGCGATAGGGATCGAGCAGATGGGTCGACACCCACGTCACCGCGCCAAGGCAGATGATAATGGCAAGCGGAGCGGCCCAGATGACGAGCTCGAGATGGGTCGAGTGATCCCAGTTCGGTTCGTATTTGGCGTCCGTGTTGCCCTGCCGGTATTTGCGGGCGAACACGACCACGAGCACCATCACGGGGATGATGATCAGCAGCATGAGCACAGTCGCGATGATGATCAGATCGCGCTGCTGCATGGCCACATCGCCCGCGGGCGCCATGACAACGGCATTACATCCGCCCAGAAGCGATGCAACGAGGGGAACGAGGAGAAATTTGGCAAATCGAGACATTGCGGCCCTTGGAAGGAAGACTGCACCTGGACTGCGGCCTACTCCTGTGGCTAGGCTTGCGCCATCGGACATTTTGTCCACTCGCATGTCGCCGCGCTATAATGCATGAGAAAACGAAATTGCCCACACTCGGGCATTTCTCTGCAGCAGCCGAAGCGCGACTGGGCAGATAAAATCAGTAATTTCAGGAGCTTAGCGAGATGGCCGCTTCTTCTACCCATGTCGGTGAAACATCGGCAGAACAAGATGCGCGCAATGTCAACGACAGCCACCGGCCAGTTGACGCGGGAGAAATCGCCATCGGTGTGATTATTGGTCGCACCTCCGAGTTCTTCGATTTCTTCGTCTATGCGATCGCCTCCGTGCTGGTTTTTCCCGCGGTTATCTTCTCCTTCACTGACCCGCTGACCGGGACCCTCCTCTCCTTTGCGGTCTTTGCCCTTGCTTTCGTGGCCCGGCCTTTCGGCACCGTCATCTTTTCGGCAGTCGACCGGAACTATGGACGCGGCGTCAAACTGACGATTGCCCTTATGTTGCTGGGCGTCTCGACGGTAGCGATCGCCTTCCTGCCCAGCTACGATCAGGTCGGCTGGCTGGCCATAGTGATCCTGATCATCTTCCGCATTGGCCAAGGCCTCGCCCTTGCAGGCGCTTGGGACGGTCTTGCTTCGCTGCTGGCCCTGAATGCGCCGCAGAACAAGCGCGGCTGGTATGCCATGGTGCCTCAGTTGGGCGCCCCGATCGGCCTGATCGTTGCGAGCGCGCTTTACGCCTATCTGTCCTCGGCCCTGTCGGCGGAAGATTTTCTGGCCTGGGGCTGGCGCTATCCGTTCTTTGTAGCCTTCGCGATAAACGTCGTGGCGCTTTTTGCGCGACTGCGCATTGTGGTGACGCCCGAATATACTGGCCTCTTCAAAAGCGGCGAACTCGTCCCCTCCACCATCCGCGAAACGCTGTCCAATGACTGGCGCAACATCGTCATCGGTGCCTTCGCGCCGTTGGCGAGCTTTGCCCTATTTCACATGGTCACAGTGTTCCCGCTCTCCTACGTCTTCCTCTACACTCAGGAAGCGCCTGCCAATTTCCTCGTCATCGAGATTTGTTCTGCCTTTGTGGGCCTCGCGGCCGTTGTGCTGTCGGGCTATCTCGCCGACCGGTTCGGACGGCGTTGGCTTCTCGGCGTCACCGCAGCGGCAATTGGCATTTTCTCGATCTCGGCTCCGCTCCTTCTAAATGCCGGTTCGAGTGGCGAAATCCTCTACATGGTGTCCGGCTTCATCCTGCTTGGTCTCGCCTTTGGCCAGTCATCGGGCGTCGTCGCCTCCAACTTCACCCGGCTCTACCGCTATACAGGCTCCGCCCTCACCTCGGATCTCGCCTGGTTGTTCGGCGCGGGGTTTGCTCCATTCGTGGCCCTGGCGCTCTCAAGCGCCTTCGGCCTGATCTCGTCGGGCGCCTACCTTCTTTCTGGCGCGATCTGCACGCTTGTCGCGCTCTACCTCAACCGGCAACTGGCCCGTACCAACTAAGAAACAGTTCAATCTGGATCATCCTGTGCGCTGTCACGAAAGTGGCAGCGCACATTGTCTTTTCAGCGCCGGAAAAAAGAGATAGTGATGGCACGCAATCTTGTATGGTACATGGTGTCACGCCGCAAAAGTACTTTCGCGGCGACTATCGAGAGACGGAACGGCGAGGAGCAGAAATGGCCAAAACATACGCAATCGTGGGTACGGGCGGCCGGGCCAGGATGTTCTACGAGGCTATTCTGGGACCGCACAAGGACAGCTCACGAATCGTGGCACTGTGCGACACCAACCAGACCCGCATGGACTTCACCAACCGGCTCTTCACCGATGAACTCGGGGGCAAGGCGGTGCCGACGTTCAAGGCGGGTGAATTTGATCGCATGATCGCCGAAACTAAGCCCGATTTCGTGATCGTCACTTCGGTGGATCGCACCCACCACAAATATATCGTCCGCGCCATGGAGCTCGGCTGCGACGTCATCACCGAAAAGCCGATGACGATCGACAAGGAAAAGTGTCAGCACATCCTCGATGCCGTGGAGCGCACCGGGCGCAATGTCCGTGTGACCTTCAACTATCGCTATGCTCCGCACAACTCGGCCCTGCGCGAACTGATCGCCGAAGGCGTGATCGGCACCCCGACCTCCATCCACTTCGAGTGGCTGCTCGATACCCGTCACGGCGCCGACTACTTCCGCCGCTGGCACCGCGACAAGCGCAATTCTGGCGGCCTGATGGTGCACAAGTCGACCCACCATTTCGACCTCGTCAACTTCTGGCTCGGCTCGCAACCCGATACCGTTTTTGCCATGGGTGACCTGAAGTTCTACGGCCGCGCCAATGCCGAAGAGCGCGGCGTATTCACCTCCTATACGCGCACCACGGGCGTCGAGGCGGCCAAGAACGACCCCTTCGCCATCGACCTCACCTCCAACCCCATACAAAAATCGCTCTATTGGGACGCGGAGAAGGAAGACGGCTACCAGCGCGATCAGAACGTCTTCGGCGATGGCATCTCCATCGAAGACACGATGAACGTCATGGTCCGCTACCGCAACAAGGCGGTGATGACCTATTCGCTTTACGCCTATGCACCCTGGGAAGGGTTCAACGTCGCCATCAATGGTACGGGCGGGCGCCTAGAGCTGACGGTGCATGAAAACTCCTACATCAATGCCGGCTCGACCTCCGACACCGAGGGCTCGGCCAAGGGCGTGAAGCTCTATCACTTCCCGCTGCATGGCGAACCGCGCGTCATTCCCATCAAGCACGCCGAAGGCGGACATGGCGGCGGCGACAAGATCATGCTCGAGGAGATCTTCGGCAATGCCACGCCTCGGCCTGGCTATGGTGCTGATCATCGCGATGGCGCCCTGTCGATCCTGACGGGCATCGCTGCAAATCAGTCCTTCGCGACTGGCCTGCCGGTAGATGTGAGAAGCCTCGTCAGGCTCTAGTTCGACTGCACTGTGCAGAATCGCGGGGCTCCGCTAGCCCTTGTGGAACTGGACCTTGCTTAAGCTAGGCCCTTTGCCACAAGCTGGGACGAAAGGTCGGAAGGGACCGATCTCTGTTCCCAAGGAGCCCCGTCATGTCCGCTTTCGCGCTCTATCCAAGTCTTGTCGGCATGCCGGTTGTTATCTCGGGTGGCGCTTCCGGCATTGGTGAATCGCTTGTCCGCCAGTTTGCGGCACAGGGCAGCAAGGTCGGTTTCGTCGACATCCAGGCCGAACGCGGGACCGTCCTGGCGCAGGAGCTGAAAAGCGCCGGACACTCGGTGCTTTTCACCGCTTGCGACATCACTGACACCCAAGCATATCGGGCAGCCATCTCCGGCTTTGCCAAGGCTCATGGCGACGCCCTTGTGCTCATCAACAATGCCGCACATGATCAGCGGCATGAGTGGGCGGACGTAACGCCGGCCTATTGGGACGAACGTATGGCCGTCAATCTCAAGCACAGCTTTTTTGCCATCCAATCTGTCGCCAACGGCATGATTGCCGCCGGCCGCGGCTCGATCATCAATACAGGCTCCATCAGTTGGATGATCATGAGCCCCAAGATCCCCGTCTACGAAACTGCCAAAGCTGCGACCCACGGCCTAACCCGCGGCATGGCGCGGGAACTGGGCAAACACGGCATTCGCGTCAACACACTTGTGCCCGGCTGGGTGATGACGGAGAGGCAATTGACTCATTGGGTGGATGATGCGGCAGAAGCGCAGATCGACAAGGACCAGGCACTAGCCGGACGTGTCGGACCAGATGACGTCGCCCGCATGGCACTTTTTCTCGCCGCTGACGACAGCGCCATGATCTCTGCCCAGCAATTTGTGGTCGACGGCGGTTGGGCGCATGCCTGAGCGGGTGCGCATTTCGGTGCGTTGACCCTTTCAGCATCCCCATCTAGCCTCCTTGTAAAAACTCACCCCTAGAGGACGCAATGGATCTGCTCGTCAATCTTTATAGTCAGCGGCTTGACGACTTGGGCCGGCGGGTCGAAGCCACGGCGGCGATCATACGCCTGGCCCTGCCGCCCGAGCAGCACCTCATAAAGCACTGGGTCCGCAGCAATTTCTCAGAGTATTGGGTTAGCGAAGTCACCGCCGCTATGGCGCACCAGCCGCCCGGCTGTTTTGTTGCGACGGTGGATGGACAACTCGTCGGCTTCGCTTGCTACGATGCCACTGCACGCGGGTTTTTTGGCCCTACAGGCGTTTCGGAAGCTCATCGCGGCAAAAGTATAGGCATAGCACTGCTCTACCACACGCTCGCCGCGATGAAGGCGCAGGGCTACGCTTATGCCATCATCGGCTCGGCGGGGCCGGTCGACTTCTACGTCAACGCCCTTGGCGCCCTCCCTATCCCGGCAGCCGAGGGAGAGAGTATCTACAGAGGCATGCTGCGCAGCGAGTAGATAGAAATGAAGTTTTCAAATCGGGAAACACGACAAGACTCTTCACACCAACCCTGCTACAAAGTATATCTAAAAATATACTAAAATGCTGAAAGTCAGCGGATTCACGTACCTGTGTATTATACTCGACTTCGCCTGAGTGCTCGAAAACTCTCCTCACCCAAAAACAGGAGAGAAAATTGGGACTTCTGGGAAGCGTACTCGATCTCGACAAGACTCTGAACGGCATCCTCGGCGGCGGGAGCGGGGGGTCCTCGGGCCTATTGAGCCCCGTGACTAATCTCGTAGCCAATCTGACGAATATTGGCGGCGGCAGCGGAACTAGCGGTGGAATCGAAAATCTTCTTGATCTCGAATTGCTCAACGACAAGGGCGTCGTGCAGCTTACGCTCCTGGGCAAGGATATCGTCGTCCTGCCCGACAATGGCGGCATCATCGAGACAGATTTATTGTCCGATGGTGACATATTGGGAGGATTAACCGGAGGAATTACAAATATCATCGAGCTTGATGGCCTCCTCAGCGACGCCGGACTACTCAATCTCACCGGGCTTCTGGGAGATGATGGTATTTTATCGCTTGACGGTATTCTTGGGGAGGTTCTGGGACTACTTGGCATCATCCTCACGCCTCGAGATCCCAATGATCCGCTGGATCCGGATGCTCCGGTAGATCCCAAGGATTTCGAGAACCAGCTGATCGGCACGTCGGCTAAAGACACGTTCACCATGCCTCAATCCTCGACCTATGTAGATGGAAGAGGCAATATCGACACTGCCAATTTCGCCCGCAGCGCAGAGGGACTAAGTTTTGCTGTTGGCAAAGACGCAGTTCTTTTCGCAGAGGGTGACGATATTTATTACCTGCGCGATGTAGAACGCATCAACTTCTTTGAAGGAACACTTCTTCTTGATACCGGAGCAGGTGAGAATGCTGGCATGGCTTACCGGCTATACCAGGCAGCTTTTGATCGTATCCCGGATGCCCCGGGTCTTGAATATTGGATCGGTCGCCTTGACAGCGGTAATGTAAGCTTGACGGCGATTGCCGACAGCTTCATTCACTCGCCAGAATTCATTCGCACATTCGGCACAAAGGAAACTGTGTCCAACGAGAAATTTGTCGAACTTCTATATACTCACACCCTGGCTCGAGATTTCGATCAATCAGGCCTCGATTACTGGGTTGAACGCCTCGATAACAACATGACCAATCGCGGCGACCTTCTTGCCTTCTTCTCAGAAAGCGAAGAAAATCAGGCTCGTGTTGCCGAAGCCATCGACAACGGGATCTGGCTTGCCTGAGGTAGCAATTTAGCTGCGGAAGGAGTGTTCTGGTTGGTGTTCGGGTAGCATCTTGCTAACCCGAACACCCGCTTTTGTGCCATCCGTTGCGGATTGGTTGTTTTAAGCCAATCCGCCGATGCAGGCATATTTGAGTTCGAGGAATTCGGTAATTCCGTGGTGGGAGCCCTCGCGGGAATTGCCGCTCTCCTTGACCCCGCCAAAGGGGGCGAGTTCGGTGGAGATGAGGCCGGTATTGACGCCCACCATGCCATATTCAAGGCGCTCGGTGACATGGAAGACGCGAGCGGCGTCGCGCGTATAGAAATAGGCGGCAAGGCCGGTGTCGGTCGCATTGGCTGCAGCGATGGCTTCGTCTTCGGTGGTGAAGCGAAAGACCGGTGCGAGAGGGCCGAAGGTTTCTTCGCCGGCAAGGGTCATCTCGCCGGTGGCGCCAGTCAATACGGTGGGCTGGAAGAAGGTGCGCCCGCGCGGGTCCCTTTTGCCACCGATCAGAATTTCGGCACCCTTGGCAACGGCATCGGCGATGTGGGCCTCGACCTTAACGACTGCGTCTTCGGTGATGAGAGGACCCTGCATGACGCCGTCCTCGAAACCGTCACCCAGTTTGAGCTGCGCGACACGGGCGACGAGCTTTTCGACGAACCGGTCGTGAATAGCATCCTGAACATAGATGCGATTGGTGCAGACGCAGGTCTGGCCCATGTTGCGGTATTTGGATTGGATCGCGCCCTCGACAGCTGCATCGAGATCGGCGTCGTCGAAAACGATAAAGGGTGCGTTGCCGCCGAGTTCAAGAGCGACCTTCTTGACCGTGGTGGCGGCCTGCCGCATCAGGATCTTTCCGACTTCCGTGGACCCGGTGAAGCCCACAAGGCGCACCTTGGGATGACTGGTCAACACGCCGCCGATGGCGATAGCGTCTCCGGTAAGGACATTGATTGCGCCCGGGGGAAAGCCGGCGCGACGCGCGAGTTCGGCCAGCGCCAGGGCGGTGAGCGGAGTTTCGGGCGCGGGCTTGATGACCACGGTACAGCCAGCAGCAAGCGCCGGACCGACCTTGCGGGTGATCATGGCAGCTGGAAAATTCCACGGGGTGATGGCAGCGACGACGCCGATCGGCTGGCGCAAAACCATGATACGGGCATCGGCACGGTGCGACGCAAGCATTTCGCCGGCAACGCGCTTGGCCTCCTCGGCGTAGAATTCGATATAGGAGGCGGCGTAGTCGATCTCGCCCAGCGCCTCGTTGAAGGGCTTGCCCTGTTCGGAGGTGAGGATTGTGGCAAGATCTGTCCGATGGGCCATGATGAGATCGAACCAGGTCCGCAGGATGGCGGAACGCTCCTTGGCTGTGCGCCCCGCCCAGAGGGGAAAGGCTACAGCGGCAGCTTCCACCGCCTGCTCTGCCTCCGGGGCACTCAGGTCAGGAACCTGCGCCAGTGTTTCACCCGTGGATGGATTGGTGACATCGAGCGCAGGCGAACCGACAAAGGCGCCATCGATAAAGCATTGTGAAACAAGAATCGTCGGATCGGAAAGCGTGCGCATCAAAAATCCTGGTTTGGCGCCAGACCGGAACTGCCTGGCCGGATAGGTCCGAACGCGCGGCGCGCGAAAACGTGCGGGCAGTGGCAGGTCCGGACAGGATCAGGATGGCACCTGGCAAGACGAAGCACCAGAGCATGCGCGCGCAATCGTGAGAAATACGGCGACTGCGGGTTGACGTGATGGCTGCGGCAGCCAAGGTTCAGACCGAAGATTTCTTGCAAGCGTCCGTTTCATGTCCAGAAATGCAAAACCCGTGATCGGGGTCATCTCCTGCAATCGCCCCATCGAGGGCGAGGAAGGCTATACGGTCAAGCGCCGCTATGTGGATGCGGTGGCGCTTTATGCCGACGCCGTGCCACTGATCATTCCCAGCCTTCCCGATGCTGCGGATGCTGCCGCCATGATCGAGCGGCTCGACGCAGTGCTGTTGACCGGCAGCAGTTCCAATATCGAGGGGCACCGTTACGGGGTCCCTGGCGGAAGAGATCCGTTCGATCCGAAACGCGATGCCATGGCGATGGGGATCATCGCAGCCGCAGGCGAGACGGGAAAGCCGGTCTTCGGGGTGTGCCGGGGATTGCAGGAAATCAATGTGGCGCTGGGCGGAACGCTGCGCGATCAGCGCGACGGGCCCGGCGGCTCTGTCGAGCATCATGCGCCGGATGGAGTAGCACTCGAAGCCATGTTCGGCCATTGCCATCGTGTTGAAACCGTGCCGGGAACACCGCTGGCTGCGATCATGGGCACCGCTCCGATCGGGATCAACAGCGTACACTATCAGGCGATCGACAAGCTGGCCGAGGGTCTGACCGTCAATGCCCGGGCCGAAGATGGCGTGGTGGAAGCGGTATCGCGCGGAGGCCCTGCCCCCATCCTGGCGGTGCAATGGCACCCGGAGTGGCAGCCGGAAGGGCGTGCGCACGATCTTGCTTTTTGGCGGGAAGTCGGGCGCCTTGCGCGCGGCTGAGGCCCGCCGAAACCGACGGCGCCTATTTCTCCGATTTGAAACTGCAGCGCCCAAGCGCGGCCAAGACCCAGGAATTGTTACATGAGCTACCAGACGCACCTCTTTATCGATGGCGCTTATGAAGGGGGAAACGGCCCGAGCCTGCCCGCGCATGAGCCGGCAACGGGCAGGCTCATGGCCGATGTCGCATCGGCCGATCCCGGACAGATCGACCGCGCGGTGCGTGTCGCGCATGCAGCTTTTGCCGGGTGGAGCCAGACAACGCCGAAGGCGCGAAGCCTCGCGCTGTTGCGCATGGCCGATGCGATCGAGGACCGGGCTGAAGCGCTTGCCGATGTGGAAGCGGCCAATGCCGGCAAGCCCTGGCGCTTCGTCAAGGCGGGCGAACTCGCCAATGTGGCCGATGTCTTCCGCTTTTTCGGCACGGCCGTGCGCAACATGCCCGCCACCGCCGCCAATGGCTATCGCTCGAGCCAGCACACGAGCCTGATGCGCCGCGACCCCATCGGGGTGATTGCCTCGATCGCGCCCTGGAACTATCCGCTGCTGATGGCGGCCTGGAAGATCGCGCCGGCCGTGGCGGCCGGCAATACGGTCGTGATCAAGCCCTCGGAGAATACGCCACTCAGCCTTTTGCTGCTGGCTTCGATCCTGAGCGAGTTTTTGCCCAAGGGCGTGGTCAATGTAGTGACCGGCAATGGACCGGATGTAGGACAGGCACTGATCACCCACGACCTTGTGCGCATGATCTCGCTGACCGGGGATGTGCGCACCGGCCGGGCGGTGCTCAAGGCCGCGGCAGGCGAGACGATCAAGCGCACCCATCTCGAACTCGGCGGCAAGGCTCCGGTGATCGTTTGCGCCGATGCCGACCTCGACCGGCTGGTGGATACGCTGCGCGAAGCGAGTTTCTACAATGCGGGACAGGATTGCACGGCCGCCTGCCGTGTCTTTGCCGATCGCTCCATCGCCGATAAGGTGACCGAGAGGCTTTCGACCATGATCGGTTCGCTGGTTTATGGCGCGCCACAGGAGAACGATGTGGAATTCGGGCCGCTGATCACGGCTGCGCAACGGGACCGCGTCGCCGGGTTCGTTGAGCGGGCACGCGGCGCTGGCGCAGAGATCGTGGCCGGCGGAAAAACACCTGAGCGCGAGGGCTATTATTACGAGCCAACGCTGGTCACTGCCCCCATCACCGCGGAAATCGTGCAAAAGGAAGTGTTTGGGCCGGTGGTGACCGTAACAGCGTTCGATGAGCCGGAGACCGCGCTCAACTGGGCCAACCAATCCGAATATGGCTTGGCCTCATCGGTCTGGTCACGCGATGCCAGCCTTGCCATGCAGATCGCCAACCGGCTAGAATATGGGGTGACCTGGGTCAACACCCATGGGGTCTTTGCCACCGAGATGCCCCATGGCGGGATGAAGAATTCCGGCTACGGCTCGGATCTCTCCATGCAATCGCTGCTCGACTATACCCAGATCCGGCACATCATGCTCGCCTCGTGACGGGCCTGATCCGGATCAGGCGCTGAGCGCCAGTTCTGCGGCATTGACCCGGAACAGGGCGGCAACCACATCGGACTGGGTGACCATGCCGACGAGCCTGCTTTCCGCATCGACCACGGGCACATGGTGATGACCGGTTTCGGCCATCACCTGCACGATGCGGGCAATGGGCGTGTTGGCAAGGACCGTGCGTACCGAAGGCGTCATGACATCGCGCGCCTTGCCTCGAAGGGGGCGATCCGAATTGTTGATCGAGCGCAGGCGCCAGCCAAGGCCTGAGCCGGTGGCCGAGGGCCCCCAATCGGCCTTGTCGAGAAGATCGGTCTGGGTGAGGATCCCCACGACGCGGCGCTCTGCATCGACTACCGGCAAGGCCTTGATGCCATTGCTGCGCAGAAGGCGCAGGGCTACCCGGAGCGAGGTGCTCGGCGCCACGCTGGCCACTTTTTGCGCCATGACCGCTGCGGCAACGACTCCGCCGGAGCGCCGGGCGAAAGCCAGGATTTCAGCGCGCTGCAACACCTCTTCGAGATCGTTGGGATCAACGGGGACGATTTCGTCGCGTTCACGAATGGCGGAAGCAAGATCATGCACCGTGACGCCCAGGCCACCGCCCGGAAGCGGGGTGGCGGTGGGAAGATGCGGCTGGATGGCATGCGGATAGGGCTTGCCGGTCAAGCGATTGTAAAGCGTTGCCACCAGCACCAGGGCAAGCGAGCCGCTGAGCACCGGCCAGAGCACGAAGAGATAGCCCAAATCATGAATGGCGGGACCGCCGATCGCTGCCGTCAACGCCACCGCTCCGCTGGGGGGATGAAGGCATTTGAGGCTGAGGAGCGCGAGAATGGCGGCCCCCAGCGCAAGTGCTGCGGCGAGGGCTTCCTGAGGCACAAAGAGGGCACTGGTGACCCCGATCGCAGCCGCGATGCCATTACCCCCGAGAACCGCCCAAGGCTGGGCCAAAGGGCTCGCCGGAACCGCAAACAACAAAACCGCCGAAGCGCCGAGCGGCGCGATCAGCAGCGGCACATGTAGATGGGCGGCAGTGAGAAAGCCCAGGCCAGCAATGGCAAGAATGCCAAGAAGGGCGCCGATGGCGGCGCGGAGGCGCTCGGCTGGACTGACGGAAACAAGGGCCGGATGAAGGCGCGACCAAAAGCGGGAGAAGATCATGGCCGGTTCCTAGCCGAGACTGTCCACTGCGCCAAGGCACGGCCAACCAAAGGCGCCTTCTGGCGCGGAAACCTTTTCGTACCGGGCGCGCGTACTGCCCAAACTTTACGCAGGGCGCTGCGGTTTGGGCGAAATGGTTGGTGTGCGGAGGGGAGGAAGCAGGGTTTCCCGTGAGTTTGGGTTGGCATGGAACATGCATCGACTGCGACCGTGAGATGATCACAGGCGTCCAATGATGGGCGCAGGCACAGCCGCCATTGACCTTCGGCCCGAGCGGGCCGGCAGATCAATGGCGGCTTTTTTGTTTCTGCGTTTCCAGCGGGCGGAATCGGCGAGGTGAGAATGGAAAAGCTTGTGGTGATCGGCGCGGGAATGGCGTCGGGACGCTTTCTCGAGCATCTGACCGAGAGGAACCGCGAGCGGTTTGAGATTACGCTGTTCGGTGCCGAGGCGCTGGGCACCTATAACCGGATCCTTCTTTCCCCCGTTCTGGCGGGGGAGATGGCGTTGGACGAAATCGTGACGCATGGGCCGGACTGGTATCGCGAGCGGGGGATCACCGTGCATCTTGGGAACGCGGTGACCGCCATCGACCGGGGAAAGCGGCAGGTGATCTCACGGCGCGGGGCGACGCCCTATGACCGGCTGGTGATCGCGACGGGATCGGCCCCGGCCATGCCGCCCCTGCCCGGCATCGGATTGCGCGGCGTGACCGCATTTCGAGACATTGATGATCTCCAGCGCATGCTGAGAGTGGCGCAGGTGCCGGGGCGGCGCGCCGTGGTGATCGGAGGTGGCCTTTTGGGCCTTGAAGCCGCGGCGGCCCTGCACCAGCGGGGCATGACGGTGTCGGTGCTTCATCTCAAGGGGCATTTGATGGACCGGCAACTCGATCCGGCCTCCGCCGCGCTTTTGGCTCGCGAGTTCGAGCGGCGGGGCATCCGCATCGTCTTGGGTGCCGCAACCAGGGCGATCCTGGGGAGCGGGCATGTGGAAGCGGTGGCGCTTGAAGACGGTTCGGTGATCGAAGCGGACCTGGTGGTGATGGCAGCCGGTATCCGGCCAGAGACGCGGCTGGCGACGGATGCGGGGCTTTATGTGGAGCGCGGCATCGTGGTCGATGATGGCATGGCGACATCGGACCCTGCGGTTCTGGCGCTCGGTGAATGCGCCGAGCACGATGGCGTGTGCTATGGGCTTGTGGCCCCGCTCTACGACATGGCGCGGGTCGCTGCGGCCCGACTGCACGGAGGAGAGGCCACGTTCCGGCCGGTTCGCACGGCGACGCAGCTCAAGGTGTCAGGGGTTTCGGTGTTTTCGGCGGGCGATTTTGCCGGAGCGGGGGATCGCGAGGATATCGTCTTGCAGGACGAAGCGGCCGGCGCCTATCGGCGGCTGGTGCTCAAGGACGGGCGCCTCCTCGGCGCCGTGCTTTATGGCGACGTGACGGATGGATCCTGGTTTTTCGATCTCGTGCGCGAGGGGGCCGATACCGCCCCGATACGCGAGCTGATGATTTTTGGCCGAGGGCTGGCCGACAGTGCGGCGCTTGAGCCCTATGGCGGCCGCTGCAGCCTGCCGGGTTGAGCGCCATGACGGAAACCTTCGTGACCGATTCAGCGCAGAAGACGGTGCGCACCACCTGCCCCTATTGCGGAGTGGGATGCGGGGTGCTCGCCCGGCCAGAGGCCGATGGGAGCGTCACGATTGCAGGCGATCCCGATCACCCGGCCAATTTCGGCCGGCTCTGTTCCAAGGGCGCGGCGCTGGGAGAAACCCTGTCGCTGCGGGATCGGCTGCTGCATCCGCAGATCGAGGGTCAGGAGGTGCGGTGGGACGAGGCACTCGATTTCGTGGCAGAGCGGTTCACAGCAGCGATCCGGCAGTTCGGGCCGGACAGCGTTGCCATCTATGGCTCGGGGCAATTGCTGACCGAGGATTATTATGTCGCCAACAAGCTGATGAAAGGATTTGTCGGCAGTGCCAATATCGACACAAATTCCCGGCTCTGCATGGCGTCCTCGGTGGCCGGGCACAAGCGCGCATTCGGGTCCGATACGGTGCCGGGAAATTATCGCGACCTCGAACTGGCCGATCTCGTGGTGCTGGTGGGCAGCAACCTTGCCTGGTGCCATCCAGTACTGCACCAGCGCCTGATGGCGGCCAAGGCGGTGCGGCCGGACATGCGCATCGTCGTCGTCGATCCCCGCCGGACCGTGTCAGCCGATGGGGCGGATCTCCATCTGCCGATCCGCGCCGATGGAGATATCGCCCTTTTTGCCGGCCTATTGCAGCATCTGGCGACGAGGGATAGCGGTTCCGACTATGCGGCGGCGCATACCCTTGGCAGCCAAGCCGCGATCCTTGCCGTGCGGAACTGGGACCTCGCACGCGTGGCCGAAGCGACAGGCATTGCGGAACGCGATCTCTCGACCTTTTACAGCTGGTTCGTGGGCACCGAAAATGTGGTGACGGTTTATTCCCAAGGGGTGAACCAATCGGCGACCGGCAGCGACAAGGTCAATGCCATCATCAATTGCCACCTTTATTCCGGGCGCATCGGACGGCCGGGCATGGGGCCTTTTTCGGTAACGGGACAACCCAATGCCATGGGTGGGCGCGAGGTGGGCGGGCTTGCCAACATGCTCGCAGCGCATATGGATTTCACTCCGGACGCCATCGATCGGGTTGGGCGGTTCTGGGGCGCAAAACGGATGGCGCAGAAGCCGGGACTGCGGGCCGTCGAACTGTTCGATGCCATGGCGGCGGGGCGTATCAAGGCTGTCTGGATCATGGGGACCAATCCCGTCGTGTCCATGCCGGATGCCGATCGGGTGCGGGACGCCCTCAAGACCTGCCCATTTGTGGTCGTTTCGGACATGACGGCGCGCACCGACACAGCCGAACTGGCCCATGTGCTGTTGCCAGCCGCCCCCTGGGGCGAAAAGGACGGCACGGTGACCAATTCTGAACGGCGCATCTCGCGCCAGCGGCCTTTTCTCGCCCCGGCCGGAGAAGCACGCCCAGACTGGTGGATGATCACCGAGGTTGCGCGGCGCATGGGGTTTGCCAAGGCCTTTCCCTACAACAGCCCGGGCGAGATCTTTAGAGAGCATGCTCTTCTTTCCGGCTTTGAAAACGGGGGCAAGCGCGACTTCGACATCTCGGGACTGCTTGCGGGTGGGTATGAGACCATGGACCCCACCCAGTGGCCGGTGCGCGAGACGCCGACGGCGCGGCTTTTTGCCGGTGGCGAATTTTATACGCCGGACGGCAAGGCAAGGCTGCTGCCCATTACGCCCCCTCCTCCCATCACAAGGGTGCCGGGTCGTCTGATGCTCAATACCGGGCGGGTCCGGGACCACTGGCATACGATGACGCGGACCGGCAAAACGGCGCGCCTTTCCGCCCACTTTGCCGAGCCCTTTGTCGAGATCCACCCCGAGGACGCGCGACGTCTCGGGATCCGCAAGGCAAGCCTTGTGCGGCTCGCGCGAGGCGGCAGGGAAGCAGTGGTGCGGGCGCTGGTGACAGAAAGGCAGCAGCCGGGCAATGTATTCGTGCCCATGCACTGGACCGGGCAATTCGCATCAAGCGGGCGCGTCGATGCGCTTGTTGCTCCGCAGATCGACCCTGTTTCGGGTCAGCCGGCCCTCAAGATGAGCACGGTCACGGTCGAGCCCTGGCGCACCGCGCTCCACGGCTTTTTCGTCGCGACCGAACGACCGCGCCTCGACATGGATTACTGGGCCTGGGCCGAAGCGGCGGGCGGTGTCAGGGGCGAGTTTGCCCTTAAAGAGGAGCCCGCGTACTGGGAGGGCTGGATTGCCGAGCGATTTGGCGACGGTACGGATGTGCAAAGGCTGAGCGTCGGGGACCGGCACGCAGGACGCCGCAGCTTTGCCGGGGTGAGAAACGGCAGGCTCGCCTTCGCTCTCTTCGTGTCGCCGGACCCGGTGCTGGTGGCGCGCGAATGGGTGGTGGGGCAACTCGAGGCGGAAAAGATCGACGGGATCAGGATCCTTGCAGGTCGACCGGGCGCCGATATGCCTGACAGGGGCCCGATCGTCTGCGCCTGCCACGGGGTCGGCCGCAACACGATTCGTGCGGCGGTGCGCGGTGGCGCCGAAAGCCTCGACGCGGTGGGTGCGGCGACCAGGGCCGGCACAAATTGCGGCGCGTGCCGCAGCGAAATCGCCACGCTGATCCGGACGGAAACGGCGATGGTAGACTAGACGGCGCTGAATCACGGCACTTCAGGCAAGGAGCGCCACGAAGACGAGGCGGAAAAGGTTGAAGAGGCCGAAGACCGCAAGCCAGGCTGCAAGGGCCAGAACGACCACCACGGCGCCGCGCGGATAGCGTCCCGACCACGCCAATGCTCGCCGGCCCGCCCGCTCAAGCATTTCTCGCTTGCCTTGTCTCACCTGCATGATCCCCAGATGATATCGCAGGAGTGACGAATGGGCCATAGGAGCGATTGCACGCCAGCAATTCAGCGCCAAATGACCCTTTTGCGCGTGCCGATGACCAGCAGCGCGAAGAGCCAGAGCGATGGCGAGGCCTGGGCCGTGCTCTCGAAGCCATTGAGGAGCGCCAGCCCGGCAGCGAGTGCAGCCCGCAGGGACCAGACGGGATCAAGGCGCAGCAGCGCCCGACGCGTGCTGCCGAAAAAGACCAACAGGAGCCAGAGGCAATAGACCATGAGCGCAGGCAACCCCAGCTCGACGAAGAGCGAGAGATAGCCGCTATGAGGCGTCTGGATGGTGGGCAGGCCGAGCGCCAGGCGAACAAGGGGCAGCATGTGTTCGGAACTGTCGATGGTCGCCCAACCCCAGCCGGTCCATGGCCGCTGCCAGGCAAAATCGAGGAACCGCGCCCAGATTTCGGTGCGTCCGGTGAAGGTGATATCCCGCCCCAGCAACTGGGCGAGAGGCGCGAGGACGCTGGGCAGAAGCAGGACGGCGCCCGCAGCGAGGAGCACTTGGCTTGCCATGGCGACGGACCAGGGCACCCGCGCCCGGGAGAACAGCCGGTTCAACGCGAGGACCCCAAGGCCCAGCGCTGCGACGCCGAGCGCCGTCGCCGACTGCGCACCGGCAAGGCAGGCGAGCGTTGCAGCGCCGAAGACCCAGTCTCGCCGGCACGGTGCCGTGCGACTGCGCCAGCAACCACACAGCAAAATGAGCGAAAAGGCGGCGCATTGGCCAAGGGCATTCTTGTGGCCGAACACGCCCTTCCAACGCCCGGCATCGAAACCCTGCATGGTGCCGAACGGAATAAACAGTGCCGCAAGGACAGAGAGGACGAGGAGCGCGCCAAGCAGATCGAGCACCGTGCGCGAAATGTCGGGAGGTTGGAAGCGATAACGGAAAAAGATGCAGGTGGCGAAAAAGAGCAGGCTCGTGCGCACCATGCCCAAAGTATTGCCGAAGGCACTGGTGGTGAGGAGCGAACTGACACCGAGCAGGAGAAAGAGGAGAAAAAGCGGTTCGGCAAGAACGACGGCTGTGGGACGGAGCATCAGAAGACGCAGCGCGCCGTAAAGGCAGGCGGCCTGAAAGGCGAGATCGATCACCCTTATGCCGGGCGCGGCATCCGTGGTGATCGAGGAGGGGAAATACCAGGCGCGGGATAGCCACAGGATCACCAGAAAGAGGCAGGCTCGATCAAGCAGCACCAGAAGGCTTTGGCTCGGGCGGTGCACCATGCGCCCGGTGCGGGGCAGAGCGAGGTGGATAGTCTCGGCGCTCATGGAGTGGCCCCTGCCCCATGCGCATCGAGCACGCCGTCATAGATGCGCTCAAGATTGGCAGAGCAGTGCCGGATATCGAAGCGATCCTGCATGTGGCGGGCGGCTGCAGCGCCCATGCGCGCGGCGAGAGCGGGATCATCGAGGAGAGTGAGATAGGCTTGGGCAAGACGGGAGACATCGTGGGGATCGATGGCAAAACCTGTCACGCCATGGCGAAGGGTTTCCGCCGTGCCGGTCCGATCCGAAGTGACAACGGGAATGCCATGGGCCTGCGCCTCAAGGAGAACGAGACCCAATCCTTCGGAGTGGCCCGTTGGCAATTCGCGGCTTGGCAGGGTGAAGAGGCGCGCCGTGGCGATGATCCCCTGCGTTTCCGCCGGCGATTTGGGGCCGTGGTAGGTTATCCCGCGGTTTCGAGCCGCGTGGGCTTCGACGAGGGGGCGCAGGGGACCATCGCCGACCACGTGCAGTTGCGCATCGGGACGGGAGCGGAGGACCAGCGCGAAGGCTTCGAGCACCGCATCGATCCCTTTTTGAGCAACGAGGCGGCCGGCATAAACGATGCGCGGCGGGGCGGATGCGACATCGGCTATGCCCTTGGCGGGCAGCGGGATGCCGAGAGCATGGGTGCGCACGCGCGCGGGATCGAAGCCGAGCGAAAGGACGCGGCCGCGCAGATAATCGGACACCGGAAGAATGCGGGCGGGCGAGCGCACAAGCGCCCGTCGCGCCAGCGCAAAAGACAGAGCATAGGGCGAGCGGAGCGAAGCGCGGACGGCAACGTCGTGTCCGTGGGCGGTGACGAGCAACGGCACGCCGAGCCGCACCGCAAAGGGGCGAATGAAGGCACCATTGGTCAGATAGTGCGCATGGATGAGATCGGGCTTGATCTCGGCAAGCAGACGCTCAAGCGGGGGGCAGAAGCCGAGACGATAGGCAATGCGCGCGCGCCGGCCGGGCGGATTGTTCCAGAGCACCGTGCGTTCGACCTCGGGATGATGATCCCCGCTGCGGGACAGGGCCAGAAGCGTGAAATCATAGCGGCGGAGGGCGCGGCAATGGGCGGCGATAAAGGTTTCGGTGAGGGCGAGCGCGGTTTCGGTGAACACCAGTACGCGCGGCTTCATCAGGCAAGGGCCGGCTGGCGCGTGGGCGAAAGTGCCGAAAGGCTTTGACTGATGGCGGCGCGGAAGCGCCGGTGCCGGTCTTCCGCCCAGGCGGTGGCGGCGGATCGGGCAACGGGTGGTGCCGCCAAGGCCGCAAGGAGGGAGCGGGCAAATTCGGGCGCGGTTTGCGCGCTGGCAACGAAGACTGGCACGGCATCAATGCCGCGCAGGCCCAAAGGGGTGCTGACGAGCCGCGTGCCAACGGCAATGGCATCGAGCGTCTTGAGCTGAATGCCGCTACCAGCGGTGGTCGGAACCGCAAGCACGCCGACGCTGCGCAGGAAGTGGACGGGGTCCTCGACAAAGCCGAGGCCGCGCAGGTTCGGCCCTGCCCCATTCGCCATTTCTGAGCCGCGCCCGGCGACGTGAATGCGCAGATGGGACGGCAGGCGGGGATAGATTTCGTCGATGAACCAGCGCAGGCCCGCGCGGTTGACATCCCAGCTCCAGGTGCCGAGGAGGCCGATATCGGCGGTCTGCGGAACCGGGTAAAAAGCGGGGACGGGACGTGCCGGCAGCGGCATGGCGTGCACTTTTGCCGTGCCGAGGCGGTCGAAGACGGCTTTATCGGTGCTGGAAAGCGTCCAGACCTGATCGGCACGGCGGGCGAGTGCGGTCTGAAGATGACCGAGGAGGCGCGCCTCGCGGCGCAGCAGCGCCCGCTTGAGGGGATTGGACGTGATTTCAGCCTGCCGGGCATAAAGCGCTGCTTCGTCATTATGCGCGATGACCACCAGGCGGGGGGCGAGACGCCGGGCCATGGGGAGAAGCCAGCCCATCTGCGCGTGATCGATCACCAGGAGATCGGCCGGCGCGGCGCGCAGGAGCCGGTCGAGATAAAGGGGCGAGCGGAACTTTTCGCAGACATAGGGGCGGCCTGTGGCAAGGGCGCCGGCGAGCCAAGTGAATGAAGAGAGCCCGGCATTCCTGGTTTCGATGGCGCGCGCGGGCATGGGGACGGAGCCCGGAGGGGACGTGTGGCTGTTTCGAGGGTAGCCGAAAACCGTCACCTCGTGCCCAGCGTCGCAGATGGCCCGGACAAAGGCGGCGCTGGCGATCTCTCCGCCACTGGTTTGCCTATGCGGCAGCACGGTGGTGGCAAAGAGCACGCGCATGGCCTTCAGGCAGCGGCGCGATTGAGGGCGCGGACCTGGCTCTCGATCCAGCCATAGGTCTTTTCAAGACCGGTGCGCAGCTTCTGGCTCGGACGCCAGCCCAGTTGTTGCTCGATCAGGCGATTGTCCGAATTCCGGCCACGCACGCCCAATGGCCCGGGGATATGATTTTTATGCAGGGTCTTGCCGGCAATCGCGCAAACCATGTCGACGAGCTGGTTGATCGAGACCATCTCGTCCGAACCGATATTGACCGGCTCTGCGACATCGGAGCGGGCAAGGCGCAGCGTGCCTTCGATGCACTCGTCTACGTAGAGAAACGAGCGCGTCTGCTGGCCATCGCCCCAGATTTCGATGTCGCCGTGATGGGTGGCCATAGCGACCTTGCGGCAGATGGCAGCGGGCGCCTTTTCGCGGCCGCCCATCCAGGCGCCGCAGGGGCCGAAGACATTGTGGTAGCGCGCGATACGGTTGGCCATGCCGTGATTGCGATTATAGGCGAGATAGAGACGCTCGGAAAAGAGCTTTTCCCAGCCATAGTCGCTGTCGGGCGCGGCGGGATAGGCGGAAGCTTCGGCGCAATTGGGCGTATCAGGCGCGCTCTGATTGTACGCGGGATAGATGCAGGCCGAGGACGAGTAGAAGACGCCCCGAATGCCCCGTCGCTGCGCGAGATCGGCGAGATTGGCATTGATTAGAACGGAATTGTGCATGATCCGGGCATCATGCTCGCCGGAAAAGATATAGCCGGCTCCGCCCATGTCGGCGGCAAGCTGATAGACCTCGTCGAAGTCCCGATCGAGTGCACGATCAACAAGCGAGAGATCGCGCAGATCGCCGAGCATGAAGTCATCCGCCTCGGTCTGGCTGAAAGCGGGCGGCACCAGATCCACACCGCGGACCCAGAAGCCTTCGCGCTTGAGGCGGCCGACAAGGTGATGGCCGATGAACCCACCGGCACCGCAGACAAGGGCAGTTTTGACCATGGCTATCCCACTTCGATTTCGACACGAGGAGATCAAGGCTAGAGCTTTTTCGCAGGCACACCGTGCCGGCGGCCATGGGAGATAGCTTCTCCGCATGGCGCTGAGGCAAGATTAGGAAGATCGAGAACTTAAGGCCGCAACGCCTTTAGGCAAGAAGCAAAACTATAGTGAGCAAACCGGATCGACTTGCTTGCAGAGAGTGGCCGCAGCCACTCCCTTCGGAAGAGTTAACGTTTATTTACTTACGTAATCACACGAGGCTGAAGAGATCAACTACTCCGGACGAAGAAATCGCGGCATAGCCGTAGGTTGAGGGATGAATTCCGTCAGTGGTCCACTTGCCAGCTGTGCCATCGACCTTCCAGCGGCCCGAATTCCGGGCGCTTTCCACCTGGTCGGCAACATCGAAAACCGCTGACAGGGGATGCCCGTCCTCGCCTGCCCTGATTGCCGCAGCGCCGGGCGCTGCCGACACGCCGGTGACGATGGGGGCGCCATCACGCAACCAGTCATTGAGGCGCTCACGCGTGCCTGCCCCGGACAGGACGAAGCCGGGGGACGGCGCCTGATTGGCAAGGGTCGCGAAGCTGTCGGTGCTGGTGGTGCTCGGGGTGATGGTCGTCTGGAACACGCGGCCGCCTGCGGGCATTCGGCTTGCAAGAATGCGCCAGAAGGCCAGCATATCTGACTGGACCTGGACGAGGCTGCGGCCCGAGCCAATATCGTTCAGCCCAAGACTGGACACTGCATTGCGCACATAGGCGAGCACAGAGAGACGCTTGGAATGGCTTTGCAGTGCCAATTGCAGCCGGTCCCCACTTTGCGACAGGTTGACGTAGCCATGGTGATTACCCAGGGCGCGCGCGATCATGCCGACATGGTCCGATGCATCGGCGCTATCCCCGACCCCCTCGCCGAGGCTATCGCCGAAAATGGCGGTGGCCTTGCCGCGCGTGCGGCCCAGAAGGGCGAGCGGCCAGAAACCGAAGGACTGGGCAGTGCCGGTGTGGGGCGCAAGCGTATAATCGGGCAATTCGCCCGTGCCCACATTGGCGCGCTCCCCATTGCCGGCAACCTGGCCGGTGGCCCCATTGTAAAAGATCACCGTAGCGCCGGCCGAGACCCAGATATTGGTCCAGAACTCGGCGCCATCGGGAATGTTGAGCGCAAGGAAGTCGGAGACGAGATAGGACCCGCCCGGCACGAGCCCGCGCACCGCATCATCGAACTTGAGCCGGTGGAACGTGCCGGCGGGATATTCGACTGACGCGCCGACGATGGAGCCGGCCACATTGGGATATTCGAACTTGGCGCCGGAGCGCTCCACATACCAGTTGGGCAGGACCATGGCGATCTCGGTGACCGCGCCGCGCGCCCTGTGGTGATTGCGGGCGCTGAGACCCTTGTTGCTGCCTGCTTTGGCATTGGCGAGGCGGCAATTTGTGGCAACCTGGCCAAAATACTGAGCGGACCCGAGCGGGAACAGCGCAGCATTGGCAGGCAGGGGATAGCCTTCGCGCAGCAGCGCAAAGAAGGCCGATTGCTCGGCGCCGAGTTCGGCAAGATCGGTGGTTTGAGCCATCATGACACCTGGTGAATGAGTGGACGGGAGCGGAACAGCAAGGAGCGTCCTCTCCATGTGAGGTAGTTCTGCCCCTGTGGGAGCGTGGGTGGGACCAGCAGTGCCGGCAAAGCGAGCGTGGACGATCTCAGTCCAAGACCGAGGCCGAACATCAGCTCGCTCCAGAAGAGGAAAAGATGGAATAGGCTTGAACACCTGCACCGGGTGCGAAAGGCATGACATCCTCCTGATTTCGTCGGAAACCAATTTTAGGAGGGGGTCGGCAAGCCGGGGATAGTTGCGCGGTTGGACCCTACGGTACCGGTCCGGTCACGCGGGCGTGCAGCGGCAGGAAAGGCGCAGCGAGGGACCTTGCGCGATGCCGAGCACTCAGGAAGGCGTCATGGAGCAGTGCCGGGACGAGAAGCGCCAGAAGGATCAGGATCGGCTCGCTTTCAACGCCCGCAAGGCGCAGGCCAAGATGAACGGCCTGATGCAGATACATGATGGTCAGCGACCTATGGCCAGCAAAGGCGAGCACAACCCGAAGGGGCGGGACGCCAAGGCCGAGGCGCGCAAGCAGCATGGTGGCGAAGGCAAGTCCGATGGCGGTGGCGACCCCCAGCAGGGGGACACCGAAATCTCCGAATTTCATGTCGGTATGCGGCGGCATGAGGAGGGCGAGCGGCACCAGGACCAGTGCCGAAAGCGCGATCCACAGGGGGTTGAGTGCTCCTCTGCGCTGTGCCCAGAAACCAACGAGAATGAGGACCGCCGCCATGGGCATGCTGCCCACCCCCAGCACCATGGTGGCTTCAGGCAGCAGAGCCGGAAGCGCATAGGCGCCGATAACGAGGAAGCCCACAAAGATGTGTCGCGCGGGAGACCCCATGTGGAGCGCGGCCTGGGCCAGAACAAGTCCGCCGAAAAGGCAGGGAACGAACCAGAACGTGCCGAACATGCCGCTCAAAACACTGCCGCCAAGGACGAGCTTGGCCAGGAGTATGGACCAGCGGTCGATGCCAAGCGCCGGCACGGGACCATGGAGCGCCGATACGGCAAGGGCGGGTAGGCCCAGGAGCACCAAAAAGCCAAGATAGGGCAGCAGCAGCGCGGTGAGCTTGCGCATGGCAAAGGCTGCAATTGGCCTTCCATGCAAAGTCATACCGGCAAGAAGGAAAAAGAGCGGTATATGGAAGGCATAGATGAAGCCCTTCAACTGCTCGGCGAGTGGCCAGCCGGAAAAGGCCAGAACGTGGCCCCACACGACAAGGACGATCCCGAGCCCTTTGGCGCAATCGAGCCAGGGAAGGCGTGTGGTGCCGCCCGGGATCATGCCGGCACGACCAGGCGCCTGCGGCTTTCAGCCCGGACGATCAAAAGCACCGTCGAGACGGTGAGCAGCACCGATGCAGCAAGCCCGGCATAGCTTGCAAGAACGATCTCAAGGCCCTCATGCCAGAGCAGGAAGCCCAGTGCCTGCAGGCCCACACCAAGTGCGATCAGCAGGGTGCGAGCCCGGAGATAACCGGCTCCCGACAGCGCGTCGGCGGTCAGCGACTGCAGCGCAAAAAGGACGAGTATCGGTGCCAGATGGGCGAGATAAAGCGTTGCCTGCCCGAACTGGGCGCCGAGAAGAAGCGGAATAGCCATGCCGCCGACCAGGAGGCCACCTGCTGACGCTATCGCCACCAGAAGCACGACCGGCAGGATGATGAGGGCAAATCGCAGCGTGGGGGCCATGCCGCCCCTGCCCTCGGCGAAGAAGCGCGGATAGGTGAGACGCAATACGGCCTGAAGTGGCAAGAGCCCCATCTGCACGAAGCGCTGGGCCACGCCATAAAGCGCCAGGGTCGCAGGATCGACAAGGGCGCTCAGCACCACGCGATCCACATTGTGCTGGCCTGCCCGCACCATCTGGCTGCCCATGAACCAGGTGCCGTCACGTAGACCCTCGGCCAGCAAGGCCCCGGACGGGGCGGGCGGATAGAGTTTTGCTGCGATGCTTGCTGCAGCCAAGCCTGTGACGAGAAGACCTGCGGCACTTGCGAGAGCCAGGGCTTCGAGCGAGATAAAGCCCAAGTGTAGGGCAAGGAGAACGGCCGGCAAGCGCGGCAGGGCCTGCATCAGACGGAAGCGATTGGCATGACTGAGGCGCCCCAAGGCGAGGGCGCTCTGTTCGGCATTGACGATGAGCCGCAAACCGCCGAGCTCGCAAAGGCCGATCGCAAAGATGATGGCGGGGCTGATCCGGTCGCCGATCACCAGCGCGGTGGCGAGCGCAAAAAGCGCGGCCGCGGGAAGAATGGTCAGACCGAGCATCTTCCGCATATGGGCGCGGGCTGCGGAAAAGCTGAGGGGATTCTGGGTCGTCCGCTTGACGAGGTAATCTCCCGCACCCCAGCCGACCAGCTCGAAGCAGAGCGGCGCCCAACTGAGGAGCGCCACATAAACACCATAGGCCTCAAGCCCCAGTACGCGGGCATAAATCGCGAACAGAACGAACTGGGCGAGCGCAGGCACCAGCATGGCGGCAAGGCTGAAAACATAGAGGCGGACGGGGCGCCGGACCACCTCATCGCGCTCCCACAAGGTGCTGAAACAGCGTTTCGTAGGCGTCGGCGGAACGCGCAACCGAAAAATGCCGCGCCCTTTGCCGCTGCTCCTGGGGATCAAAAGGTCGATCGAGGGCCCGGATCAAGGCCGAGCAGAGGCCTGCTTCATCGCCCACGGCCACAAGGGTGCCATAGCGGCCATCGGCGAGGATTTCTGCGGGTCCATCGGGGCAATCGGTGGAAACGATGCTGCAGCCAGCGCCGAGCGCTTCGACCAGCACATTGCCAAAGCCTTCCCAGATGGAGGTGAGCGCGAAAACATCGGCCTCGGCCAGGAAGGGCCGGATATCAGAACGGTAGCCGGGCATGGCGACATCGCTTTCAAGGCCGAGTTCATCAAGGAGAGCCTCTAACCGTGGCCGCTCTGGTCCTTCGCCAAGAATGATCAGCCGCGCCGGGCGCTGAGCCCGCACCAGCGCAAAAGCGCGGATCAGCGTTGCAAAATCCTTTTGCGCCATGAGGCGGCCGGCAGCGAGTATGACGGGCCTGTCCTTGTCAAGCAGCCAGGGGTGGAGCGCGGGACGATCCTTATTCCCGGCGTCGTCGCAAAAAGCAGGATTATAGATGACCCGGATCGTGTCGCGGGACAGGCGTGCGCTCTTTGCCAGGGCATCGGCGAGGCCCGCGGAGACGGCGACGATCGCATCGGCCAACGGATACACAAACGGCTGCAGGGTGAAAGCCGCCCGGTAACGCCAGGTGGGGGCGTGGCGCGCCTCCAAAACTGGATTGGACCGCTCGGAAATCACCAGCTTTGTCGGCACACGGGCAAGTGAAATTGCCGCAATGGCCGCGATATTGGTGGTGGGCATGGCGGTATAGAGCAGGTCGTAGCGCAGGGAGCTCAGGTGCACTGCCAGTTTCAGGATGGTTCGCGGGGTGGTGGCGCAGCCGAGACGGACAATGCCGATGCGCGGATCGGGCAGGTATTCGTCGGGCCTGGCGGCACGCGCGAGGATCAGGGTGACGCTATGGCCGCGCTCGACAAGGGCGCGGGCAAGTTCGACCATCATGTGCTCGACGCCGCCGAGTTCCAGAGACCAGAAAAAGAGCCCGATCCGCATGGCGCCGCTCACGATCGTTTCGTGGAGAAGCGCATGGCACCGCTGCGGCGCATGGCAAGGGCCTGCCGCAGGAGAAGGAAAATGAAGCGCGGGATGACAACGGCATAGCGCGGGCCCAACCGGCGCGGTTCGCTCAAGGCGCGGAACAGCCATTCAAGGCCATGCTCGCGCATCCAGCGGGGGGCCCGTGGCTTGAGGCCCGCGTGGAAATCAAAGGCCGCGCCAACGCCGCATAGGGTGAGCCCCGGCAACTGGTCGCGATGCCGATGCATCCAGATTTCCTGCTTGGGGGCTCCGAGGCCGATCCAGACGATGTCGGGCCGTGCAGCATTGATCCGGGCCAGCTGTGCCGCCGTTTCGGCCGGCGTCGAAATGCCCATGGGCCGCGCATCGGTGCCGACGATCTCGATGCCGGGATAGCGCACCAGCAACCGGGCGGCGAGCAGTTCGGCGACACCGGGACGTCCGCCAAAGAAATAGTGCCGCAGCCCGGTTCCGGCCGAACGGGAAGCGAGATAAGCCAGGAAATCCGGACCTGCCACGCGTTCCGCCGCCACGCCGAAGAGCAGCCTCCCGGCCCAAACCAGCGGCTGCCCGTCGGGCGCGACGATATCGGCTTGTGTCAACGCCTCGGCCATGCCGGGCTCGTCGTGACCGCGCACCAGGCCATGGGCATCGCTGAAACAAACAACGTGCGTTCTTGAGGAGCCGCGCCAGCTCTCGATGCGGCTGGCGAGATCCTGCAGGGACGTAACGGCAACGGGAATGCCGAAGAGAGAGAAGGCGGAGGGACAAGACATCGTAAAAGCTTTGCTCAATGGCGGGAGCGCGCCGTCCAGAAGGGAGCGGACTGCACCGCCGACAGCTTGGCCTTGAGCGCCACGGCAACAATGTTTGGCCTTGGCAGAAGAGACTTCGTCTTACGAACGCGCTTCAATGTGAACACATGCACCTCCCCTACAATAGATTATTTTGTACTTACTATTCCGAAAACTTGAAAAACTCTCTGCGCGCGGTGATCGCCAATATCTTCATGTCCAGGAGAAGTGAGAAATTCTGGATATAGGCAAAGTCATGGGCGATACGTGCGATCGACTTGTGGCGGTCGACGGTTGAACCGCGCAGGCCATGGCACTGGGCCCAGCCGGTGAGCCCGGGACGCATGCTGGTGCGGAACGCGTAGCCGTGGACCAGATCCTCGTAGACGACGCCCGCCGCGCGCATGCCGGGCACATGCGGACGCGGCCCCACCAGCGACATGTCCCCGATCAGAATATTCCAAAGCTGCGGCAGTTCGTCGATGCCCGACCGACGAAGAAATCGGCCCAGAGGCGTTACCCTCCCGTCATTGACAACGGCTTCGATCATGCCTGAGGGGTCGCCGGCTGCTGCGTGCATGGAGCGGAATTTCAGCGCCTCGAAAACGCGCCCGCCCTGCCCGACGCGTTTCTGCCGGAAGAGGACGGGGCCACCGTCACCGATCCGGATCAGGGCCCCGACTGAGAGCATCAGAGGCAAAAGCACGATCAGCGCGAGCGTGGCTGCGAACATATCGAACAGTCGCTTGAGGCCCAGTTGAACCTGTCGCACCCAAGTCTTGGCCGGCATGCTGGGTGCGGCTCCACTCCAGCAAATCGGCAAACCACCCAGCCCGTCCAGTTGCCTCGGAGGGGATGATGACTTCGCCTGGGCAGAGTCTATCGTGGACAGGAGAGATCCGGAATACTTCAGGCTCAGTTCCGACACTTCGCACCTCGGAGGTGAAACAGAAGCTTAATCGAAAATTAACTATTCCTAATTTCTCTTACATAGTTATACTGAGCTTCACAAGCGAGATAATTACCGCCGAACCAAGTAAACCGAGCGGCTGACAATTGCCTCTTCAAGAGGCCTGCGCACGCCTGTGCCGGCGAAGACTTCATTACGCGCGTAAGCATTGGTGCGGATGAGCTGATGCGTTGCGGGGGAGGCAGAAGTGCAGGCCTTGGACGAGGAACAGATCGATCTTCGCGCCGTTTTGGACCTGCTGCGCCGCAAGATCTGGCTGATCCTGATCGTGGCCTCTGCAGGCATGGTCGTTGCAGCCGGAGCGATCTCTGCCATGCCGCTGCGCTATACCGCGTCTGCCCTGATCCTGGTAGACACGGCTGGAAGAGATGTCCTCGATGGCGGGCGAGTGCAGCCCTCGGCAGGCTGGGACAATGCACGCGTGGAAAGCGAAGTGGAGATCCTGCGCTCCCAGCCAATCATGCTTGAGGCTCTCGAACGCAGCGACCTTCAGAGAGATCCGTCCTTTCAGCCTATGCCGGGCTGGGGCCAGCGCCTAAGCGCCATTTTTGGTGTTGGACCAGGAGTAGCCCCGACCGAGGCCGAAAAACGAGACACAGCAATTGAACGGCTTCGGAGCGCCCTCTTGGTTCAGCGGCGCGGCCTGACCTATGTGATCGCGGTCAATGCAACTGCGGATGCGCCACAGCTGGCAGCCCGGATGGCCAATGCCGTGGCCGAAGCCCATATCGCGCTCCAGACCGAAGACAAAGAACGCGGCATACGCATGACACTGACGCTGCTCGAGGCGCGCCTCTCGCAGGCTGCCTCAGATCTCAACAGCAGCAAGGCAGCGCTCGATATCTTTTTGCACCGTACGCTGCCGCTGGCGGCAGAGAGGGAAGAACGGCCGGACGCGGCTCAAGCGACAGCCGGCGGATTCCACGGCGAGCTGGTTTCTTCCGACAGCATAGGACAGCAGGATACGGGCGCGGGCGAAGCGATCGTTGCGACGGATTTGCCGCCAACCATGCTGGCGAGCTTCTTCGCGCTGCAGGAAAGCGTGGAGCTAGCGCAAAGCAATTACCGGCAGCTTCTCAAGCGCACCAATGAATTGCGGCTCGACGCGGAACTGCAGATTGCCGACAGCCGCATCATCGCCGCCGCCGCACTTCCCTCAACACCTTCTTCGCCAAGCCGGCGGCTGCTCCTTGCGCTCGCCTTTGTGGCGTGCCTCGGGATCGGCGTTGGCTCCGCCTTTGCAAATGATGCGCTGACCGGCGGATTCACCTCTCAGGAGCAGATGGAAGCGACAACGGGTCATCCGGTGCTGACGAGCGTGCCCATAGAAAAGATGGCGCCAACAGGCGCCGCAAGCCTTGCCGATAGCGTCGTTCTTGCTCCGCGCGCTCCTTTCGCCGAAGCCATGCGACACCTGCAGCTTGGGCTCGACCAAACGCTCGGCAGCGGTCAGGGCGTGATTGCGGGCAAGGTGATCTTGGTGACTTCGGCCATGCCGCGCGAAGGCAAGACGACCTCTGCTCTTGCCCTGGCTCGCACCTATGCGCAGGCCGGAAAGCGCGTGATCCTGGTTGAGGCCGATCTCAGGACCCCTGAACTGCACCGGCATCTGGGTGAAACCGGCCACGGTGGCCTCGTCGATTTCCTGCTCGGCGATGAGGGCGGAGGCGCCCAGAAGCCGCTGGTAACGGCTGACCCGATGAGCGGCGCCTGGACTATCCTGGGCGCAGCGGGAAAGGAGAACGGGGCGGAGCGGCTCCTCGCCGGCAGGGGGTTTGCGGCGCTGATGGACACGGCGCGACGCCACTATGACATCATCCTCGTCGACACCCCCTCTGTCAGCCTTGCAGCCGATGGCGCCTATCTCCTCCGCTATGCCGACGCCGTTCTAGTCCTTGTGCGCCACGCACTCACCCCCCAGCGCAGCCTATTGCGGTCTTTGACACTGCTCGAGCGCGCCAATTTCGCCCAGGTCCCCATCGTGCTTACCCTTGTTGCATCGCCCAACGCGTGAGACGAGGTGTCTGCAACAAACGCAACCAGCCAGTCATCCACTATTCACTCCACCTGACAATCTGATATACCAGATTTCAAAGAGGAGGAGATGACGATGGTGAAACTGACACGCCGTGCCTTTACGGGAGCGAGTTCGGCGGCTTTGGCTGCGATGCTGCTGCCCCGAGGTGCGTTCGCACAGAACGAGACCCTGCAGCTAAGCTGGTGGGGCAACAATGAGCGCAGCGATCGCACTTTCCGCGTGATTGATCTCTTTGAAGAGGCCAATCCAGGAGTTTTGATCGCCGGACAATCTCTGCCCGGTGGAGGCGATTACTGGACTTGGCTTGCCACGCAGACGGCAGGAGGAAATCCGCCGGACGTGATCCAGATGGATTACCGCTATATCTTCGAATATGCCGGACGCAATGTGCTGCTGCCGCTTGATGAACTGATCGGCTCCGCCATCGATCTTTCCAACTGGCCGGATGAGCGGATCGAAATCGGCCGGGTGGACGGCAAGGTTTATGGGATCAGCCTTGGCGCCAATACGGGTGGACTGATCCTGAACCAGACTGCGTTCGAGGAGGCTGGCATCACTCCCCCAAAGATTGGCACGAGCTGGGAAGAGTTCGGCGAAATCTGTGCCGAGCTGACCAGCAAGACCCCGCGCTCAGCATATTATGGCACCCAAGATGCCAGCGGGCATGAAATCTCGTTCGAAACCTATCTGCGGCAGCGTGGCAAAGCGCAATATTCGTCTGAAGGCGGACTGGGTTTCGAGGTCGACGACGCCCTGGCCTGGTTCACGCTTTGGGCAGAGATGCGCACCTCGGGCGCATGCGCTCCCGCCGATGTGCAAGCCCTCTCCCAAGGCAATGTCGATACGAGCCTTGTCACGACGGGCCGGGCAGCCTCCGGCATTGCCCAATCCAACCAACTGGTATCCTACCAGAATTCCAATCAGGACCAGCTCGACATGGTAAGCTTGCCCGTTCTGCCAGGCGGCCAGCCGGGGCAATACCTCAAGCCCTCGATGTATTTCAGCGTCAGCGCGCAAACGAGAAATCCCGAACTGGCAGGACGTTTTCTCGACTTCTTCCTCAACAACCCAGAAGCCATGCAAATTCTGGGCGTGGAACGTGGCGCGCCCGAGGACCCGGCAACACGCGCTGCCATCGCACCGGATCTCGACGCAGCCTCCCAGGCGGCCTTGGCCTATCTCGATGCCATTGCAGAGCTCGTCGGCCCCCTGCCCCCGGCACCCCCAATGGGTGCAGGCGAAGCGACGACCGTGCTCGGCACGATCTCGGAGGAAGTGGCGTTCGGCGCCAAATCCGTCGAACAGGGCGCGAGCGATCTCGTTGCCGGAATGGCGGACGCGCTGACCCGCGGCACCTGACCAATGCGGGCCCGTCGCATCGGCGGGCCCTCCCCTTGACTTTGGATCTGCGGAAGACTGAGCGGTGGCTGTGAAATTACGCGTAGGGATCGTCGGCTGTGGTGCTGGCCGGACCCATCTTGTCGAAGGCTATACGCCCAATTCCGACCGGTTCGACGTGCTTGCCCTTTGCGACCTTGATCCGCGAAGGCTGGCGGCGGTTGCCGACGAATTCGGCATAGGTCGGCGAACGCTGGATTTTGCCGAACTGCTGGCCATGGACGATATCGATGTCATCGATATCTGCACCCCGCCGGCTGTCCATCTCGAGCAGGTTCTCGCCGCTCTTGCCGCCGGCAAGCATGTGGTGTGCGAAAAGCCTCTTGTCGGCTCCCTGGCCGAGATCGATCAGATCATCAAGGCGGAGGCGAAAGCCGCTGGCCGGCTGATGCCGGTGTTTCAGTATCGCTATGGCAATGGCATCGCCAAGGCCAAGGCGGTGATCGACGCGGGACTGGCCGGCAAGCTCTATGCAGGCACGGTCGAGACCTTCTGGAAGCGCGGCCCCGAATATTATGCCGTTCCCTGGCGCGGAAAATGGCACACCGAGCTCGGCGGGGTGCTGATGGCCCATGCCATCCATCCGCACGACATGCTGACCTATCTTGCCGGTCCCGTTGCGCGTGCCTTTGGCCGCGTGGACACACGTGTCAACGCCATCGAGGTGGAAGATTGCGTTTCCGCCTCGCTCAGAATGGCTGACGGCGGACTTGTCTCGCTAACGGCGACGCTGGGCTCGGCCGACCAGATCACGCGCATTCGCCTTGCCTTTGAGCATCTGACGATCGAGAGCGACCATGCGCCCTACCGGCCCGGCGAGGCGGATTGGCAGATCAGGGGCCGCACGCCTGAAACGGAAGAAAAGATCGCGGCGACGTTGGCCGATTGGCAATATGTGCCCTCGCGCCACACGACCCAGCTGCGCCTCTTTCACGAGGCGATCACAACAGGCGCGCCTTTGCCTGTGACGACGGCCGATGCGAGAAAGGCGCTCGAGCTGGTCACCACGATCTACCATTCGGCGCGCACTGGCCACGACGAAGCCCTGCCTATCGGGCCCGATCACCCGCTTTATCGCAGCTGGGCCCCTTAGCGCTGCAGCGGCTTTCTTGCCTCAGGGATAGGCGGTCGAGCCATCGGGCTTGCGCGTGACCTTGCGCTCCCAGTGGATGTAGTCGTCTGTTGCGAGCACCTTTTCGTCGATTTCGATGCCCCAGCCGGGCCGGTCGGGCCGCAACTCCATATGGCCATCGACCGGAATATAGGGATCGATGGCCCAGGGCGCATGGATATGGGGCTTGAACTCGAGAACCTTGAAATTCGGCTGCGCGGCGGCGAAGTGGATATTGACCGCGGTGGCGAGCGGACCCATGGGGTTGTGCGGTGCCACCGTGGCATAGTGAGCCTCGGCAAGCGCTGCGATGCGGCGCATCTCGCTCAGGCCGCCCACGACGCAGATATCGGGCTGGATGATGTCGGCTCCCTGAGCGGACAGGAGCGAGAGAAACTCGAAGCGATTGTAGAGCGACTCCCCGGTGGCGAGCGGCACGGTGACCTTGGACTTGAGCTCGCGCCAGGCCGGGATATGCTCGGGGCGGATCGGCTCCTCGTAGAAATAGGGATCGTGAGATGCGATTGCCTGCGCCAGCTGCACGGCCTGATATGGCTCGAAAATCTTGGCATGGGCATCGAAAGCGAATTCGAAATGGCTGGGGGTCAATGCGCGCACCCGACCGAAGTAATCGCCCGTCTCCTTGACGAGTTCGCCCCAGCGGCCCGCATGCAGGTCTCGCCGGTAGGGGCTGAGCTTGAAGGCGGTATAGCCGTATTTCTCGTGGAGTTCGCTTGTCTGATCGAGCGCATGTTCAGGATCGGGCGCGGTATAGACGCCGCAATACACCTTGACGCGATCGCGGACATGACCGCCAAGCAGCATGTAGACGGGCAGGCCCGCAGCCTTCCCTGCAATATCCCAAAGGGCGTGGTCGATCACGGATATCGCTGCAAGGCCCAGAGCGCCCGGCGGAAAACGGCACTGCTGGTTGAGCTTGAGCACCAGATATTCGACGCGTCGGGGATCCTCGCCCACAAGATAGTTGAACATATACTCGAGCAGCGGCGGCAACGCCCAGTCGGGCCCGTGATTATAAGCTTCGCCCCACCCGGAAATGCCCTCGTCCGTCTCGATCTTGACGAGCAGGCGCGGCCGGTCGTCGACGCGCTGCATGAAGGTTTTGAGTGCGGTGATCTTCATGATGGTCCTTCAGCAGGAGACGAATACGCCGCTGCGTGAAATATCAGATTTCATCTATGCGGGAAAGCATTAGTGGCGGAAAGAGACGAGCGGGGGCTACTGGCTGGAAGACAGATCAACCGCAGGAGAGGTGCGGTTGCCGAAAACCAGGCGGATATAGACCTCGCCAGAGCGCATGACATGGTTGCGCATGGTGCGTTCTGCTTCATCGATGTCGCCGGTCAAGATGGCAGTGCCGATGCCGGTATGCTCGGCCAGCGCCAAGGCCTTTTCCGCACCATCGGAATGGATGACGCGGCGGGCACTGGCATCATAGAGCCGCTGTTTGCCGATCAGCCCACCGAGATAGAGGCATTCGGATGCGCGATGGATGCGATCGTGGAAAGTTTCGTTCTGCGCGATCAACAGATCCGGATCATCGCCGCCGGTGGCTTTCGTCATATCGGCGATGGCTGCGCGAAGGCTTTCCCGCCCGGCTTCATCGATGCGTTGCGCGGCAAGGCGCGCGATCATGGCTTCGAGGGCTGCGCGGGCCAGGATCATCTCCTCGGCCCAAGTGCGCCCATAAAGAACCACGACGCCACGGCGCGGCAGCGTGCGCACGAGCCCTTCGCTTTCGAGCTGGCGAATGGCTTCCTTGAGAGGCGTCGTGCTGACACCAAGTTCCTCGGCAAGCTGGCGTTCGTTGAGGCGGGTCTCGAAAGGATAGCGCCCGGCGATTATGGCGTGCCGCAGTGCCTTGTGGACATGATCGCGCAGCGTCAGCGACAGGCTGGGATCGAGCGCGTCTAATTTGCCGAACGTGTTCAATGGGCCCTCCAGCTTTTGATATATCAAGCTAGGGCTGCTGAGGAAAGCAGTGTCCTTGCCCTAGAACAGGATCATCCAGCCAATCGAGAGGATGGCGAGGACGAAGGCAATCCAGGCGAGCGCCAGAAGGCCGTCGCGTACGGTAATGGCGAGGGCATAGAGCGCGATGATGCTGGCGCCCCAGGTGGAGGTGAAGGGCACGACTTCCATGATGGGCATGACGCAACCAACGAGAATGCACACGATGGCACCGAGACGCCGGAAAAGCGGACCGGCCGTGGCCGAAGCACGTGGCTTTGCGACCTTATCGACGACGCGTCCCGCCGGAGACAGGAAGCGCAAGAGCTTCTCGCCATATTTGCTTGGGATGCATCGGTTGGCGAGCCAGCGGGGCAACCACAGGTCTTCCCTTCCGAGGGCGATCTGACCGGCCACGAGGATGGTGTTGAGGCCAACCATGGTCGGCAGGCCGGGAATGATGCTGAGAGGGGAAATCACGACCAGGGCGGGGATCAGCAGAACAGGTCCGGCAGCCCGGCGACCGGCAACCTTGCGGACAAGATCGACCGATACGTCCTCACCCTGTTCGATGCGGGTACGGAGCTTGTCGATCAGCTCGGTCAGCTTCCCATCCTGACTGGATTGAGAAGAAGCAGGCGCGGCAATGCCGGCGACTTCAGCCATGGGCTTCTGCCGCGCGGCAGCCTATCCAATCGAGCGGCGATGTCACTGCCATGGCCTTGCCGTCCATTCAGTGCAGCGTTTCGGGCGGCAGGGTGGAGCCGAGAGCACTGATGCAGTAAACGCCAGAAGCGGCCTGTTCCGCGAGTCCTAGATTGATCAGTTGCTCAGCCAGTTCGCGTGGCAATATGCAAGGCCCACGCTGACACAGAAGCGATACGGCGCTGCGTTGCGATGCAGTAAGATCCTTCCAGTTCAGGTTCATGTCATCCTCCATTCGCAAAAGCGTCAAGATTGGCGGCGGACAAAGGTTCCGCAACTGACACGGCCATCATGCAGGTTTAAGCAGCTGCTCAGACTTCAATGGTCCACAACACGGTCCAGGGCCCCAGGCGCCCCTCTTCGGCAAAGCCTTCAAGGTATATGCGGCGTCCCTCGATGGGGGGAACGTTGTCCTGCGTGTCATTGGCGAGGTTGGCATAAAGCCGCAACAGCGATCCGTCGCCCATGCGCCAACTGACCAAAACGCATTTAAGCCCCAGCACCTCGTAGTCCGAGGAGAAGCCCTCCAGCCCCTTGAGGCGCGGCACGATCTCCCTCTTCCGCAGGTCGATGAGGGCGCGATAATGTCCAAGCCAGGACGCATGAGGCTCGATCAACACATCGTCCCAATCGAGCTTGGCCGAGCGGAAGGTCTTGACGCTTGTGGGGTCAACAGTTTCCTCGACATCGGGCTTGGTCGGATCCTCATGCTCCGGCGTGTGCTTGAGTTCTTCCTGCCGGCCCTTACGGACAGCTTCGCGCATATCTGGCGGCACATCGGAAAAGAAGGGGAACGGCTGGCGGCTCGCCCATTCCTCGCCCTGGAACAGCATGGGGATTTGCGGAGACACAAGATAGATCGCCATCAAGGCCTTGACCGCGCTCTGCTCGGCAATCCGGGTGATGCGATCGCCCTTGACGCGATTGCCGACTTGGTCATGGTCCTGCATGTAGACAACAAACGAGGTCGCTGGCAGCCCTTCGCTCGGCTCGCCCCGCCGCATGCCTTCATGCGGCTTCATCTCGCCCTGGTAGGCAAACCCTTCGGCAAGGGCACGGCCAAGTTTGTTGCACAGCTCCTCGACCACTTCGAAATCGGCATAGTAGCCGGTGTTTTCGCCCGTGGCTGCCGCATGGAGCAGATGATGGACATCATCGTTCCATTGCGCCGTATAATGGACGGGTTCGGCACGGGAGTTGCGGCGGAGCCAGAGTTCCTGATTGTCGGAATTTTCCACGATCAGGTGCGTGTAGCAATGGGGGCGCGAGGCCCTGATGCGCGCGGCGAGCAGTTCGAGGATATGGCTCGTGCTGTCGTCCTCGATCGTATGGACGGAGTCAAAGCGCAAGCCATCGAGGTTGAACTCATTGGTCCAGTAAAGAGCGCTTTCGACTGCGAGCTCGCGAACCACCGCTGCATCGGGTCCGTCATAATTGATTGCTTCACCCCATGGGCTTTCGTGGCGCTTGGTGAAGATCGGTGCGATGGCGGGAAGGTAGTTCCCGTAGGGTCCGATATGATTGTAAACCACATCGAGAAAGACCATCAGCGAATGGCGATGGGCGGCATCGACAAAGGCTTTTACGTCTTCGGGCCGTCCGTAATTGGCGGTGGGTGCGAACCAGAGCGCCCCGTCATACCCCCAGTTGAATTTGCCGTAGACCTCGTTGATGGGCATGATCTGAATGGCCGTGATGCCGAGATCGACGAGGTAGTCGAGCTTGCCGATAGCCGCTGCAAATGTGCCTTCTGGCGTGAAGGTGCCGATATGCAGCTCATAGATGACGGTTTCTTCCCAAGGCCGCCCCTTCCAATCGCGATCGGTCCACTCGAAGCTGCGCGGGTCGATAACTTCGCTGAAATCGTGAATGCCGTTCGGCTGATGGCGTGAGGCGGGATCGGGAATTTCCTGACCATCGGGCAGAACGAACTTATAAAGATCCCCAGCCTTGACGCCATCCACATCGAGCCGGTGCCAGCCATCGTCGACCGCTTCGAGATCGATCAACTTGCGCCGTCCCTTGATGCGCAGCTGCATGGTCTTGCATTTGGGTGCCCAGATCTTGAACCGCGTGCCTCCATTACGAACCTCGGCGCCGAAACGCATCTTGTGAGAGCGGGAAATTGTGAGAGGTTTTGGTTGCTGCATCTTCGCTATGGAGTCTCTAGGCTGGGAGAAGTCGGCGCGTTCCCCTCAAGGGAAACAAGGAAGCAGCGATCGGGCGAGCCCGCGATGATGGTTGCGCCCGAGGAGGCGTCACCCAGCCCAGAAGCATGCCGGGGCGATAGATCGGCAAGAACAGTCAGGCTTTGGCCCTGGTGCCGGCGCTGGAAACCAATGCGGTCAGGCCCGAGGTCAAGGGGGGCATAGTCTCCCTCGGCGAACAAGGCGGGATGCGCCTTGCGCAGCACGAGAAGCGTCTGTGTCAGGATCAGCTTTTCGTCGCGGGCGGGATGCGGTTGGGCGAGGCGGGCTTGCAGAGCCGCAAAATCGAGCGCGCGGCGATTGTCGGGATCCACAAAGCTCTGCTCCCAATCCTCGGCGCCGCGGTAGATATCGGGGACGCCGGGAATGGTGAGCTTGAGGACGGTCTCGATCAAACTCTTGCGGCGGCCGATCTCCTCGTAAAATTTTCGCACCGGATGGAAGGCCTGGAGAAAGTCCTGGTTCTCGAGGCAGGCATCGACCAGGGCGCTGACCCGCTCCTCATAATCGCTGTTGTTGACGCCCCAATCGCTGCGCTCGCGCGCCTCGCGCAGAGACTTGCTCATGGCCCCCTTCACGCGGCCGGCAAAGCCTTTGATGTCGCCCGAGATCGGCCAACCGCCAAGGAGCAGCTGGAAGAGAAGGTAGAGATCGTTGGGGTGAATGCCTTTCGCCGCCAAACCGAGCGCGTTTTGCCAGGAGGCGAGTGCGTCGCGCCAGGGCGCAGGATCGTCCGCGATGGCCGAGATGATGAGGCGGATATCCTCGCCCCTCTTGGTGTCGTGGGTCGAGGTGCCGATCAGGCAGTGGGGGTGATGGGCTAGGCGGCGGCGATTGGCATCGTGAAATGCCGCGACCGAGAGGCTGAACCGATCCGGATGCGCGCCGACTTCGTTCAACGAGACCAGACGGTTATAGCGATAAAGCGCGGTGTCCTCAAGGCCCTTGGCCATGGCAGGCCCGGTATATTGCTGGAAGCGGCCGACAATCTCCGCGACGGTGTCGGGGTCATAGTTGCCCACGAGTGAGCCGAGCAGCAGATGCTCGATGAAGTCAAAAACGGCGGGCTGGATCTGTGGCTGCGTCTCTCGCGCCTTGGCAAGGGCACGGCAGAGTTCGCGGCGGTCGCGGGGATGGACGCCCTGCGCGTCTATATAGGTGCGGTAAACCTCGAGATGGGCAACAAGCTCGCGCCAGGCGCGGCGGAGGGCGGACTCGGTCAGATCTGCCGTTTTCGGCACGGACCAGGCAAGCCGGGCGCTGCCCCGGGCAAGCGCATTGAGTTCGGCGGCCAGTTCATTGTCCATCACCCGCAACTTGCAGCGATAAGCTTCTTCGGCAGGAGGTGTCGAGGGCCCCACGAAGCCGGCATAGGTGGCGGTAACAACCTCTTCGCCGGGCGCAGAGGTGAGAAGGCGCGTCAGCTGCGCGCCGATCTCGTAGCCCGTCGTGCCATCGATGGGCCAATCCCCGCGCAGATATTCGTGGGGCGCAAGGATCTTTTCGACAAGAAGGTAGATGGGCCGGGGAGCCTTGGCGCGCAGGGTCTGGAGATAAGCAAGCGGATCGCGCAGGCCATCGATATGGTCGATGCGCAGGCCGTCAACGAGACCTTCCGCGATCAGAGCAAAGATCAGCTGGTGGGCATGATCGAACACCTCTTCGCGGTCGATTCTGATGCCAGCCAGTTCGCTATTGATGAAGAAGCGGCGATAATTGATCTCGTCGGCCCCGGTGGCGTAGTGCGCGAGGCGCCAGTGCTGGCGCGAGATCAGGGCGTCGAGCCGATCCGGGCTGGCATGGGCGGCAATGATGGCTTCGACACCCCCATGCTGGACCAGGAGGGAGGAGAGATCGTCCGGCCGGACCGGAAGCTTCTCCTTGCCATAGACCCACACGGCGAGTTGCACCCCATCGGCCTTGAGCCCGATGTCGCCGTCCGCCAGGGTCTCGGCGTAGGATTTGCCGAGAAAGGGCACCAGCAGTTTCCCATCCATAAGGGGATGGGGCGGGTGCCAGTCGATATCGAACCAATCGGCATAGCGGCTTGCCGGACCATTGCGCAGCACGTCGAGCCAGAGCTCGTTGCTGGCACCGCCGACGCCCATGTGATTGGGCACGAAATCGAGGACGATCCCCATATCCGCAGCCCTTAGCGTTGCAGCAAGAGCGCGGAAATCATCGAGCGAGCCGATCTCGGGATTGATGCAGGTGTGATCGACCGTGTCATAGCCGTGGGTGCTGCCGGGCTGCGCCTTGAGAACCGGCGAGAGATAGACGTGGCTTATGCCGAGATCGGCAAGGTAAGGCACAAGGGCCTGGGCGTCGCGCAGGGTGAAGTCGGCATTGAGCTGCAGGCGATAGGTAGAGCGCGGCGGCATCACTGGCGCACCTCGGTGCCGAGGAGGAGCGCGCAGTCTGAAGGCAGGATCCAGAACTGCTCGGGATCGACCGGGCGGCGGCCCGCCCCATCATAGGCCGGATGTTCGCTCGACCAAGCAAGGGACCAGCGATGACCTTCGGGGGGAGCAAGGAGCGGTTCTGACGTAACGGCCATGGGCAGGTCTCTACCGAGATTGAAAAGGATCAGGCGGTGATCGGCGGGATTGGGCGTGAGGTAACGCAGCACGAGGGCATGCTCGCCGAGCACGGCGCCATCGATCCGCCTTTGCGATCGCTGGGAGAAAGCTTGGTCTTCACGCCGGATCCGGAGGAGATCGCGGTGCAGCTTGACCAAGTGCGCGCGGCTCACGGCTTCGGACCAGTCGAGCTTGCTGCGTTCGAAGGTGCTTACGTCGGTGGGATCGGCAAGAGCATCGCCCATGGCTGGATCGGCGACGCCGGGGAAATTCGCGAGCGAGGCCTTGCGCCCCTCGATCACCGCGCGGGCATGATCGCCATCGACGCCAAAGAAATAGAAGAATGGCCGCGTCGAGCCGAATTCCTGTCCCTGGAAGAGCGACGGAGTTTGCGGACCGAGCAGCAGCAAAGCCGAGATGGCACGCAACCGGGCTGGGCTGACAAGGCTCGACAGACGAAAGCCACGGGCAGAATTGGCCACCTGATCGTGATTTTCAAGGAAATGGACGAAGTGGCGGGCTGGGGTGTCCAGATTATAGGTGCCATAGGCCTTCTCGCGCATATCCGAGCGCTGGCCCTGATAAAGAAACCCATATTTAAGGCTCGAAACCAGTTCCTGCGCGGTGCCGCGATAATCGCGATAATAGAAATCGTCGTGTCCGGTTGCAGCGACGCGGACGGCATGCTGGAAATCGTCGTTATACATGCCATCGACGCCAGAACCGCCATTGTCAGGCGCCTCGATCATGCGGCGTTCCTGTGGCTGGTTCTCGACCACCACATAGGCGGAGCGCGGACTGGCCGCCTCGCGAACCGCGCGGGTGAGCGCTGAAAGGATATGATCCTCGCTCCCGTCGATCATGGCCTGGACGGCGTCGATCCGCAAACCGTCGATGTGGAAATCCCTGATCCAGTAGACGGCATTGCCGATGATGAAGTCGCGCACCGCCTGGGCGTGCTCACCATCGAAATTGAAGCCCGAACCCCATTCGTCTTCTTCCCGGCTCGTCAGGTAGTGGTCGGAATAGGCATGGTAATGCTCGCCAAGCCCGACATGGTTGTAAACGACATCGAGAATGACCCCGATCCCCAGGCTATGGGCGCGGTCGACAAAGACGCGCATGTCTTCCGGCGTCCCATAGGGGCCATGGGGAGCATAGGGCAGCACTGTGTCATAGCCCCAGCCGAAGGGTGCCGCGAAGGCACCCACGGGCATGACCTGCAGCACGGTCACGCCAAGATCGCTCAAAAAGGGAAGTCTTTCCGCCGCTGCGCGCCACGTACCTTCGGGCGTGAAAGTGCCGATGTGGACTTCGTAGATGACCTGGTCATGGTCCCGGACGCCAGGCCATTTTTCGTCGGTCCAGGCAAAATCAGAGGAGACGATAACCGAGGGCCCGGCGCTGTCCTCTGGCTGCCAGCGCGAGGCGAGGTCTGGAACTGCCGGTCCACCATCGATGCTGAAAGTATAACGCGCGCCCACCCCTGCTCCCGCGACCTCGGCGCTGAAATAGCCTGCACCTTCCGCCGCCAACGAGAAAGTGCCTAAGCCTTCAATGGTGACGGTGACATGATCGCGGCCCTGAGCCCAGACGCGAAAATAGGCACCGGTATCGTTGGGAACGGCACCGAATACTTGGACAGACGACATGACACGTTCCGGCGAAAAGGTGTTCTGACAACGAGCGCCCTCCCCGCTGGTTCCGCTGCGAACGTGTGTGTTGCCCACTGCAAACGGAAACGGCCACGGACGCATCGGTCGCCCACAGTTCTGCCGGGTCGAAGCTGACTTTGGCATCCTCGGCCAAGGTCGAGGTATTGGAAGTGTTAAGCGGATGCGTCGACATGAACAGCTCTGAACAGTCTGGGCATCCTAGGCAAGGTTGCGGGCACAAGTGCTGGACTGGCGAGGAGGCGCAGCATCAAGATGACCTAGCCTATGCGACTGTCCTTTTCGTCGCGCCACCGGCCGAAGCTGACTGCTCGGGGCGGGAGTAAAACAGCGTTGTGACGATCGTTCTGTATGCGAATGACGATTGGACGCCTGTGCAAATCGATGCGCGGCAGACAATTGCGGACTTGGCGCTGTTCGGACGGAACCAGAAGCCACGGCAACAATTTTCAATGGGCCAAACAGACGCTGTCCCTCCCCCGGTGGCGTGGTAAGAGGCATGACTCGTTGTTGCCGGAGACTTCATGCCGTTCTTGTCCAATCTGATTGCCGGCTACGAGCCCATCTTTGCCCTCCTAGTTTTGGCGGGGCTTTTTGCCGCCTTCGTGTGGGAGAAATATCCGCCTGAAGTGCCCGCGATTGCAGCTGCTGCGATCTATGTGGTTTTCGGGTTTCTCGACACCTCCCAGGTGATGGCGGTGTTCTCCAACTCAGCCCCGATCACCATTGCCGCCATGTTCGTCCTCTCCGGCGCGCTGGTGAGAACCGGTGTGATCGAAGCGGTGGCGGGCGCGATTACCGCCCGCGCAGGCGACCGGCCGATGCTGACGGTTGTGGTGGTGCTCGCCTGCGTCATGGTCGCCTCGGCTTTCATGAACAACACGCCCATGGTGCTGATCATGATTCCCATCGTGGTGCGTCTCGCCAAGGCGTCGGGCATCGCGCCGACCCGGCTTTTGATGCCGCTGTCCTTTGTCGCCATTCTGGGCGGAACCTGCACGCTGATCGGCACATCCACCAATCTCCTGGTCGATGGCGTCGCGCGCGACAACGGCATGCCGGCAATGAACATCTTCGACATCACGCCGGTGGGTATCGTTACAGCGCTCACGGGCTCTATCGTGCTGCTGCTGCTCGGCCCCTTGCTGCTGCCGAGGGTGGAAAAAGAAGCCAAAGCGGAGGGCGATCTCGAATTTCTTTCCGAAGTGCTGATCCGCGACGCCTCGGTCTTCGGCGAACGGACACTGTCCCAGATCGCGCGCTTCAACCGGCCCGGCGTGCGGGTGACCGGCATTCGCCGGGGCGGGGAAATCCTGCGCAGCGAGATCGGAGAGCTGCAGCTCCAGGACAAGGACGTGCTGATCGTTATGGGGACGACGGCCGAACTCCTTACGCTGAACGACATGCCCGACCTTTATCTCGGACGCGGCCGCAGGGGCGAAGGAGAATCCGTCATCGTCGAGGCGGTGGTGGCTCCCAACAAGCGCAGCGTCGGCTCCAAACTGTCCGATCTGTCGCTGGGGCGGCGCTTCGGCGTGCGCGTTCTCGGAGCCAATCGCTATAACCACATTCCCGGCCCAGACCTGGGCAATGTACGGCTCAAGCCGGCCGACAGGCTGCTGCTCGAAGGGCCGCCGGACGGCTTCGACACGCTTGCGGAGGATGCGACGCTTGTTTCGGTGACGCGCCCGACGGGCAGAGCGTTCCGCCGCTCGCGCGGCCCCATCACCATCGCAGCGCTCGCAGCGGTCGTGTCGCTTGCCGCCATCAACTTCATGGATATCGGTGTTCTCGCAATGATCGCCGTGGCCGTCATTCTGCTGATGCGCTGCATCGATGCGGACGAGGCGTGGGGCGCCATTGACGGCGCGATCCTGGTGCTGATTTTTGCCATGCTGATCGTCGGCCAGGGGCTCGAGAATGCCGGCGCGGTCAACTTGATTGTTTCTTGGCTTACGCCCTTTATCGCGCAATTACCGCCGCTTCTGATCCTGGGCGCGATCTATGTTCTGGCTTCGGTTTTGACCGAAACCGTCACCAATAACGCGGTGGCGGTGGTGCTGACCCCAATTGGGATCCAACTGGCCAATCAGCTGGGTATCGACCCCCTGCCGATCGTCGTCACCATCATGTTCGGTGCCAGCGCCAGCTTCGCAACACCGATCGGGTACCAGACCAATACCCTTGTTTATGGCGCTGGCGGCTACCGCTTCCTCGACTTCGTCAAGCTCGGCTTGCCCATGAATGTCATCGTCGGGATTGCCAGTGTCCTCGCCATCTCCGTCTTCTTCCCCTTCTAGGCGAAGGCGGCGCCCGTGAAGGATTATCCAGCCACGCCGGACGGGCGCTACTTCGTCGTGCGGGGCAGGCTCTGGCGGAAGAGCGATCCGGGGCTGAGTGCTAACATGCGGGAAGAACTTGTGCGCGAGCTGATGGCGGCGCGCAGCGCGGTGCGGCAGGCGCGCGACGACGGAATGGCACTCAAGATGGCACGCGCGAGAGTGCATGCGGCCAAGGTGGCGCTCGGTGAGCGCGGTGCGCCCTGGTGGACTGATGGCGCGCCCGACTATAACCGTCATATGGCGCGCAACACGCCCTATGCCGACTGGTTCGCCCAACTCGCCATGCGGGAGGAGTAACAGGCAGGACGCAGCGCACTGCGCCCGACCCAGAGGGAAAGTGCTGGATCAGTCTTTCCGGATCTGACTGATGAACTTGTTGATCCGATCCTGCTGCGGGGCAGTCAGCGGCCAGGCGGAGGGTGGTCGGGTTGGGCCGCAATCAAGTCCAATGGCCTGCAACGCTGCCTTGACGCCGGTGACATTGGTGCCGTTAAGCTCTTCAGCACGCACGGCCTCGAAATCGCTCATGCGGGCGATCAGCGCGTTGGCCTGCGTGTAATCGCCGCTTGAAAGTGCCGCGTGAATGGCGACGGAGTGCTCGGGCCAGATATTGATCAGGCCCGAAGTGAACCCCCTCGCCCCAACCGCATAGAGTGGCGGCGCCCAGACTTCGGCAAGTCCGCCGACCCAGACGATCGAGGGGTCGCAGGCAGCGATAGCATCGGCCAGCTTGAGGGGATTGGGCGTTGCCCATTTGACTCCCTTGACGCCCTCGACCGCACAGAGTTCGGCAATGGCTTTGGTGCCGATCGCATCATTGCGCAGGTAGAGCATCATCGGCAGGCCGGCAGCATCGGAGACGGCCTTGAGGTAATCAACCGTGCCGCGCGGGGACACGAACGGATCGGGCGGTTGGTGGATCATCAGCGCAGTCGCGCCCGCCTTTGCTGAGGCTTCCGCCAGGCGGCAGGCATCGCGAATACCGCGGCCGACACCGGCCAGAACCGGAGCGCGCCCGTCAACCATGGAGACGACCTCGCGCACCATGGTGCAGGCTTCATCCGTCGTCAGAGCATAAAATTCGCCGGTATTGCCATTGACCACGGGCATGTGCATGCCCGCACTCAGCGCGCGATCGATGATCGGCACCAGCTTTTCGGGCGCGATATCGCCCGAAGCGTCATAGGGCGTTACCAGAATTCCGGAAATGCCCGTAAGGGCCTGATCGAGTGTGAGTGTCATCAAAAATCCTCAGAAGATATCGGGTTCGCCGGCTGCGGGGCCGAAGCTGCGTTCCAGGAAATCGAAGTCGCAGCCCTTGTCGGCCTGGGTGACGTGCTTGGAATAGATCCAGCCCCAGCCCCGTTCGAAATGGGGGACCGGCGGGATCCAGGCCTCACGACGGCGGGCGATCTCAGCCTCGTCGACCAGCATGTCGAGCCGACGATTGGGCAGGTCGAGGCGGACGATGTCCCCGGTCTTGAGAAGGGCCAGCGGACCGCCCACAAAGCTTTCGGGCGCGACATGAAGCACGCAGGCGCCATAGGACGTGCCGGACATACGCGCATCTGAAATGCGCAGCATGTCGCGGTGCCCCTGCTTGATCAGCGCCTTGGGGATGGGCAGCATGCCCCATTCAGGCATGCCCGGCCCCCCTTGCGGACCGGCATTGCGAAGCACCAGCACGTGGTCGGGCGTCACCTCGAGATTTTCGTCCTCGATGGCCTTCTTCATCTCCGGATAGCTGTCGTAAACAAGGGCCGGCCCCTGATGGACATGGTATTTGGGATCGCACGCTGCAGGCTTGATCACCGCGCCATCGGGGCAAAGATTGCCCCGCAGCACGGCCAGCGAGCCCTCGGCATAAACCGGATTCGAAAGCGGGCGGATGACGTCGTCATTATAGATTTCTGCTCCTTCGAGCCCTTCGCCAAGGGTCTTGCCGGTGACGGTGAGGCAGGAGGTGTCGAGGCGCGCTTCGATCTGCTTCATCAGTGCACGCAGGCCGCCTGCATAGAAGAAGTCTTCCATGAGATAACCGGTGCCCGAAGGACGGACATTGGCGATGAGCGGCGTGGTGCGGCCAAGCGCATCGAGCGTATCGAGATCGAGATCAACTCCGGCCCGGCGCGCCATGGCGATGAGGTGAACGACCGCATTGGTCGAGCAGCCGGTCGCCATCGCCACAATGGCGGCGTTCTGGACAGCCGCTTCGGTGACGATTTTGTCGGGCGTGAGCCCTTCCCAGGCCATGTCGACGATACGCCGGCCGCAATCGGCGGACATGCGCTGGTGGCCTGAATCGACAGCCGGGATCGAGGATGCGCCGGGCAAGCTCAGTCCCATGGCTTCGGCGATGGCGGTCATGGTTGAGGCTGTGCCCATAGTCATGCAGACCCCGGCCGAGCGGGCAATGCCACCCTGGATGCCCAGCCATTCGGCGTCGGAAATATTGCCGGCGCGCCGCTCGTCCCAATATTTCCAGGCATCCGATCCCGAGCCGAGGATCTTGCCGGCATAGTGCCCGCGCAGCATGGGACCAGCGGGCAGATAGATGAAGGGTACCCCAGCGCTCAGAGCCCCCATGACGAGGCCCGGCGTGGTCTTGTCGCAGCCTCCCATCAGCACCACGCCATCGAAGGGGTGCGACCGGATCATCTCCTCCGCTTCCATCGCCAGCATGTTGCGATAGAGCATTGATGTGGGCTTGGTGAAGCTCTCGTCGACCGAAAGCGAGGGCATTTCGACGGCAAAGCCGCCGGCCTGCGCCACGCCGCGCTTGACGTCCTGGGCACGCTCGCGGAAGTGCGAATGGCAGGGGTTAATTTCGGACCAGGTATTGAGGACGCCGATCAGCGGTTTGTTCAAAAAGTCCGCTTCCGAATAGCCCAATTGCATCAGGCGCGAGCGGTGGCCGAAGCTGCGCAGATCATCGGGACCGAGCCAGCGAGCGCTGCGTAGTTCGTGGGGCAATTTGCGGTTCGATGTCATCGGAACGCCCTCCGGGCAAACAGGCTAAAGTCAAGGCGTGGCGGCATGGTCAATTCGAGACGTAGCCCGCTCCATGGGCGGCACGATCCCATTCAACGAGGGGCGCGCGCAGGGTCTCAAGCGCATCGAGATCGAGCTCCATGCCGAGCCCCGGACCGGTCGGAATGACGAGGCGGTTGCCTTCGAACCGAATGCGCTCCTTGACGACGTCTTCGACATAAAGGAGCGGCCCCACAGTGTCGGAGGCGACATGCAGATCCGGCACGGAAGCGCCGAGATGAGCATGGGCTGCACTGCCAATGCTCAGCTCCTGCGTGGTGCCGATCAGCACCCTGATGCCGGCGAGCTCGGCCAGCGCCATGAGCTTCTTGACCTGCAGGAGGCCACCGGAATTGACCGTGATATTGAACACGTCCACGGCACCGGCGCGGATCATCTGCATGGCCTGGGTTGCCGAGGAACAGTGTTCGGAAATTTCGACGTCGACACGCCGGCGCAGCTCCGACATGCCCTCGAAATCCTCGCGCCAGCTGGGGCTCTCGATCAGCTCGAAGCCAAACTGCTTGAGCCGGTCATAGGCACGGAGCGTGTCTTTCCAGTAATGGCGGGCCTGGAAATCGAGCGCCTTGAGCATGACGCGGTCGCCGAAGCGCTCCCGGACGGCGGCGAGAAATTTTCCGTCCTTGTTGAAGTCGACGCCGACATAGTAGCGGAAGCGGGAAATGCCCTTTTCCAGCAGTTCGGCTATATAGCCGAGGTTCTTTTCGTAATCCTCTTCTGCCCGGACCTGGAACAGCGGGTAGCAGATCTCCATCGTATCCCGGCTCTTGCCGCCGAGCAGATTGTAGACCGGAGTGTCCAGCGCCTTGCCCACGATGTCGTAGCAGGCCATGTCGATGCCCGCAGCGATCTGGGAGGCAGGCGTGAATGGCGGATAGCTCGGCGCGGACAGGAAATAGTTGTGCAGATACTGCGCCATTTCAGTGTGCAGCGCCTGAATGGCGAAGGGGTCCCGCCCGAGCACGATCTTCTCGATACCCAGCCGCACTGCGTCCACATCGGGCATATACATGCGGTAGCAATCAAGATCGGAAATTTCCCCGATGCCCGTCAGCCCCTCGTCGGTATGCAGCTGCAGGATCAGATGGGAGCTGATCGAGCCGGTGCGGCGATGGGTCTGGATGGGTGTAAGGGTGATGGACGAGATTTTCATGTAATATTCCGATAGGCTCCCAACGGGCGGTCATTGGGCTAGAATTGCAACGACTGGTGCGGAGGCAGTGCGGTCGAGATCAGGCCGCCGCCTTGCGCCGGCTCCGAATGGCACTCCAGACGCTGAAGACAAAGAACAGGGCGGCAAATGCAAGAAGCACCGCCGAGATCGGCCGGGTGACGAAAGTGCTCCAATCCCCATTGGCGAACATCAGCGCCCGGCGGAAATTGGTTTCAAGGATGGTCCCGAGAACGAAGCCGAGCACAGCCGGGCCCAGCGGGAAGCGGAAGCGCTCCATGCCATAGCCAAGAATGCCGAAGCCGAGCATGAGCCAGAGCTCAAAGGTGCGATATTCCGAGGCATAGACACCGACGACCATCAGGAGCGCTAGGATCGGCATCAAATAGTGGCGCGGCACCATCAGCACCTTGGGGAACAGCCTGATCGTTCCGAGCTGAATGACCAGGAGCATGATCGTGGCCAAAAAGAAGGCCGCATAGATCATGGCGATCAGATCGGGGCTTTGCTGGAACAGCATCGGTCCCGGCTGCAGTCCATGTATGGTAAAGCCGCCAATCATGACCGCTGTGACGCCGTCACCGGGAATGCCTAGGGTCAAAAGCGGCAGCAGCGCGCCGCCGACAGCGGCATTGTTGGCAGTTTCCGGCGCATAGATGCCGGCAACGCTACCCTTGCCGAACTCTTCAGGCTTCTTGGCCGCCGACCGGGCAGCGCCATAAGCCACGAGATTAGCGGCAGAACCGCCAATGCCCGGCAGAACGCCGATACCAATGCCGATAGCGGCCGACCGGAGCATGTTGGGAATATTGGCGATGAACTCTGCCGCCTTGATGCCGCCGCCGATCAGCTTCTTGCCGCTGCGCATGGAAATGCTGGACGAGGTCCCATCGCGAAGCAGCTGGGAAACGGCAAAGAGCCCGACCATGAACGGTATGATGCCGATACCCGCCATCAGATCGACATTTCCGAACGTGAAGCGCGAGGTTCCACCGATAGGCGCAAAGCCGATGGTGGCCAGCGACAGGCCCAGAACCGCTGAAATCAGGCCCTTGATGATGTCGGACTCGGATAGGACGATTACCAGCATCAGGGCCGCAACGGTGAGCGCGGTATATTCAGCCGGGCCGAACTGGATGGCATAACGGGCAATGACGGGCGCGAAGGCCACGAGCACCATTAGCCCGAGCATGCCGCCAACCGCGCTGGCCACCATGCCGGTAGCGAGTGCCTTGATCGGGTATCCCTTCTGCGCCAGCGGATAAGCATCAAAGGTCGTGGCAATGGAAGATGGCGTTCCAGGAATGCGCAGCAGCGTCGCGGCGACCAGCCCGCCTGAAACGCCACCGATATAGGTGCCCACGAGCATGGCGATGCCGGTATTGGGCTCCATGGCAAAGGTGAGCGGCAGCAGCAACGCCAGCGCCATGGTGGCCGAAAGGCCAGGCAGCGCACCGAAGATGAGACCGATACAGACACCAAGCGCCATCAAGCCCAAAGTGCTGATTTCAAGAAGGGCGCCGAAGCTGGAAAGGAAGTGATCGAACATGGAAGAAGCCTCGTTAGCCGATCCAGACGCCAGGAATTGTCAGGCCCAGAAGTCCGTTGAGGACATAGCCGACCGCCAGAGCAACGGCTGCCGACAAGAGGGTCGCGCGCACGGCATGAGCCAGAGTGAGCGGGCCGAGCAGCATCATGGTCGAGACCAGAAAGAGCAGGCTCGAGAGGGTGAAACCCAGGCGATCGAACAAGGCGATGTAAGCAACGAATGAAACGCCAAGAAGGATCTGCCTGAGCCGGGTTGGCGCAGCAATGCGCAACACCTGATCGTCGCTCGAGGCGCTGTCTGCTTCACCGTCCGCCGGTGTGCCGACTTCGGTCACTGCGAGCTTCGTCCGCCGAAACGCCAGAGCAAGGCCAAGGATGGCCAGAAGCGCGCCGAGCACCTGAGGCAGGATTGCCGGGCCCACATCGCCGCTGTTGGCGAAAGGCGCCGGAATGGTCGTGCTATAGGCGGCCATGGCGGCGCCCAGGACGGCGAGAAAGGCGCCGATCACCCGATCTTCAGACATCGTTTTCCCCTTGCATCAGGGACCGGCACGACTGCCGGTCCCCACCGCATCAATTGGCGAAATAGCTCTGCATCGTGTTGTATTCGCTGTCCAAGAACTGGGTCGTCTCGGCAGCATCGCGCAGCGCCAGTGTCTGGCCCTGCCGCTCGACCGTGGCCTTGAACTCGGGATCTTCGCGCATCTGGGCGACCAGCGCCTCGATGGCGGCGACGGCGGCCGGATCCATGTCCTTGGGGCCGTAAACGGTCTGCACCAGCGGCAAGGAGATATCGACGCCTTGCGACACCGTGGTCGGAATCTCGGGGGCAGTCACGTCTGCCACCTCGTTCATCACCGCCAGAGCCTTCATTTGCCCGGCTTCCACATATTGCCGGGCACTGCCGACGCTCATGGAGATCACATCGACCTGGCTGCCCAGAAGCGCCGCCACGCGGTCGGATTCGGTACCGGCATCGACGATGCGCATGGTGTTGTCAGCGGCAACGTTGAGCGCCTGCGCCTTGACCTGGGTCGTGCCACCCAGTTGGGTGCCGATGCTGAGGGTGTTGGGGCTTGCCTTGGCCGTTTCGATCAGATCGGCAAGCGTTTCATAGGGGGTATCTGCCCGCACCGCATAAACTTCATTGCTCTCGGTGACGGTGGCGACGGGCGTAAACTGATCCCATTTGAAGGGCGAATTGCCCGAAAGATTGGCGGTGTGGAACGCGGCATGGAAGAACAGCAGCGTCGCGCCATCGGGACTGGCGGTAGCAACCGTCTGTGCAGCAACGACGCCGCCCCCGGCTGCCTGATTGACTACGGCCGTGGCGGCATCGGAATGGCGCTGGAAATATTCGGCAAAGATGCGCGCGGCAGCATCAGTACCACCACCGGGATTGGCGGGAACGATAATGCGCACGGAATCGACAGGATAGTCGACCTGGGCAAAAGCAGCCTGCGGCACGAAAGGCAGGGCGAGGCAGACCAGGGTTTTCAGCAGTTTTGACATAACTTCCTCCTCAGGGGCAGCTCGGGGCGGTGGGCCGACATGACGGAGGACATAGGCGTCCGATCCGCAAAATAGCTTTGCGGTTCAATCCCTTCGGGATCGGTTAGCGATGTCAGCTGGTCCCCCAACCTGCCCCGATTTGTAGAAGCGGGCAGCGACCTGTGTCAATGGTCTTACCAATACAAAAGTTGATTTACCTTTTGCAGGGCAGCCGCTCTTGCGGGCTAACAGTCTGGTCGTGCTATAGGAAGCTCGGATCGGATAACTCGCTTACCGGAGGCGTCATGTCAGGACAAAACGATAGGCGCAGCGCCCCCGGCTCGCTCAGCGATGGGGTCTACGAGCACATCTATAAAGCGATCAGTGCCGGGGAATGGACGGTCGGCGCCAAGCTGCCGACCGAGGTTGAACTGGCGGTGCAATTCGGCGTTTCCCGTCCGGTCGTGCGCGAAGCAATGGTGCGGTTGCGCATCGACGGGCTGATCGAAAGCCGGCAGGGCGCGGGCACACGCGTGATCAGCGTGCCCAGCCGCTCGGTTGTCGAATTTGCCGAACCGGGCAGTATCGCGGACCTGCAGCGCTGCTACGAATTCCGGGTAGGCGTGGAAGGCGAGGCGGCGTTTGTTGCCGCGCAACGACAATCGCGCGCCAAGATCACCGAGATCCTCGCCATCGTCGACAAGCTGCGGATCGCAGCGCTTGAAGAGCGCGACATTCCCGCAGAGGACGACATCGCCTTTCACGTCGCGGTTGCTGAAGCCACAGAGAACAGCTACTATTTCTCCTCTGTCAAGGCGGCGACCGTGGCCCTTTATATCGGAACAAAGATTGCCCGGACGCTCGCTCACTCAACGGTGGGGCGCATCGCGCTCGTCTACGAAGAACATAGGCTCATCGCCGAAGCGATTTCGAGCGGGGATGCCGAAAGCGCACGGTCGGCCATGCGCGCTCATATCGAGAGCGCCAGGCGGCGCGTCTTCGTGGGCGCCTGAGCCTCAGCCCAGCGCTTCACGCACCGGCGCCACCAAGGCCGCGCCGATGGCCCGCGTATTGGCAGGGTCGAGATGAACCCCATCGACATCGCTGGCGCTCGCAACCGTTGCGGCGTCGAAGAAGCTGCAGCCCTGAGCCTGCGAGAGAAGCTGGTAGCCTTCTGCAAGCTTGTGCGATTCGGACACGAGGCGGCCAGATTGCGGCCCTTCGCCATTGGCGCGATTGCAGAAATGGGGCGGGGAAACCAGCATCACTTTGGGCGCCGCCATGCCCCAGCTATAGGGAAAGGTGCGAATGATTTCGACCAGCCGCGTCATGCCGGCAATTGCGCCATGGGCGGTGGGACTGATCTGCGCCTTGAGATCGTTGGCCCCAAGCATGATGATCACGAGATCAAGCGGAGAGTGGGTCGCGAGCAGCATCGGCAAGGCGCGGGCACCATTGCGCTCGAAGGCTGAGGTGAGGTCGTCAAATGCCGTCGTCCGCCCTCCAAGCCCCTCGGGGATGATGCGATATCCCGCGCCAAGGCCCTCGCCCAGAACGCTGGGCCAGCGATCTTCGTAGAGATGGCGCCCACCTGCGACGGGATTGGTACCCCAGGTCAAACTATCGCCGAACGCCATGATGGTCTTCATTATCTGTCCTCTCCCAAGCCGACCCAGAGCGTACGGTGCCGCATGAGTCGGCCGGCAAACTATGCAAGCGAATCTGCCCCTGCAAGCCGCAGCGGAGTGAATCCGCCTAATGGCCAATAGAGGGTCGGCTCGTGCCAGGAGATGGAACTCGGCGGCCTCCGCATTCTGAGAGGGGTGGTCTTCGTCTCGAGCTTTTCCGGCCGAAATAGGTGTTGGAGACGACGCCGGCTGTGCGCCTTGACCTAACGATAGTCGACCCAGACCCCACCCTGATCGGCAGACCGCACGCAGTTTTCCACCCAGCGAACCCCTTCAAGGCCCGCCTCGATACCCGGAAAGGTCAGAGTCTGGGACGAACCAGTGATGGCAAGGGCGAAGCGGCGATAAAGATTGGCCCAGGCATCGAACAGCCCTTCTGGGTGCCCTGCCCCGATCCGGTCTTCTTCTAACGCAGTTCCATGCAGATACGGCATGCCGCGATCCAGAAGGCGCGGTGGCTGTCCCTGTATCTCGAGGGAAAGCTGATTGGGATGCTCGTCCCACCACTCAAGGCTGCCGCGTGAGCCAACGACGCGGATTTTCTGGCTGTGCATGGCGCCTGCATTGACGGCTGAAATCCAGGCGGTGGCGACGGCGCCACTCTCGTATTCCATCAACACGGTGGCGTTGTCCTCAAGCGGCGCGCGGGACCCGACAAAGCTCTGGCGCGTGCACAGGAGGCGTTTGATGCGCAGGTGCGGCAGAATGACTTCCGAGAGGTAGAAGGGGTGCGTGCCCAGATCGCCCAGCACATAACTGGGGCCAGCAAATTCCGGCGTCACCCGCCAGCGGGTGGAAGGGCTTTCCTGCTCCACCGCCGTGTTGTGAAAGCCATGCGAGAACTGGAAATTGACAACGCGGATATCGCCGAGCTCGCCCGCCGCCACGAGCGCCCGCGCCTCTTCGATCATCTGGTAGCCCGAATAGCCATAGGCCACACCGACGGTGCGCTGGCGCGATTTCGCAAGACCCGCCAGCTCTTCGGCCTCTGCAACCGTGAAGCAAAGCGGCTTTTCGCAGATGACGTGAAGGTCGTGTTCGAGCGCTGCCTTGCAGATGACGAAATGGGTATTGTTGGGCGTCGCGATCGAGACGACCTCGATGCCGTCCTCGCGCCCGGCTTCGGCTGTAAACATGACTTTGTAGTCGGGATAGCTGCGGGAGGGGTCCATGCCGAGGGCGATGCCGAAGGCCCGTCCGCGTTCGCCGTCGACATCAAGCGCACCTGCGACCAGCGCGAAAATGCCATCGCGCGTGGCCGCCGAACGGTGCACATAGCCGATCTGGCTGCCGCGTCCTCCGCCCACCATGCCCCAGCGCAGCGATCGTCCACCGACACGGTCACCCACGATCATGTTGTCCTCCTTGGTCCCGTTCGATCGACTTGGCCAGGCGCTGGTGTCGCCTCGTAGCTTCATTTGCCTTTGGGCGGCTCCATCAACCACTCGTGCCGGGGATCGGCGACGAAGCGCCAGGCCCGGCGGGGACCGGCCATCACATTGAGGTAGTACATTTCGTAGCCATGCACCGCTCCGCATGGATGATGACCGCGCGGCACCAGCACCACGTCATGGTTCTGAACGGCCATGGTTTCATCCAGCGTTCCATCATCGGTATAAACGCGCTGCACCCCGAACCCCTGCTCGGGATTGATCCGGTGGTAGTAGGTCTCTTCGAGATAGGTGATGAGGGGAAAGTCATCCTCGTCGTGACGGTGGCTGGGATAGGAGGACCAGTGACCGGCGGGCGTAAAGACCTCGGTCACAAGCAGGCTGTCGCAATAGTCCTCGGCTTCCATGGCGATATTGTTGATCCAGCGTTCGTTGGACCCGGAGCCGCGCGCCGTCAGAGTGATCCCGTCCGGCCCGATCCGGCGCGCCGAGTGGCCGCTCCTCCCAGGCGCCGCGCAGACGGCCAGAGTGCAATCGCTTGTCGCCTCGGCGTTCCATTCGGCCCCATTAGGCAGGTAGAGGCAATGTGGCGGGGTCTTTTCAAAGACACTCATCCGCTCGCCCAGCTCGCCCCAATCCTTGCCGTCTGCAGTGATCCGGGCTCTGCCTTCAACGAGCACGAGGATGACCTCGTTGGTGCCCGTCGCCTCGCCGATCCGCTCGCCGGCGCGCAGACGATAAAGACTGAAACCGACATAGCGCCAGCCGGCCGATTGCGGGGTGATTTCATGAACCTTGCCATGGGCGCCAAAGGGGCGACGACGAAGATCGGGCATGAAGCGGCCTCCTAGTTGAATACCTGGCGAGCAAGGTTTTGCTCGTACTTGTCACGGGCTCTTTTGAGCGTATCGCCCTGCCCCACTTCGGGCACGGCAACGTCCCACCAGGTGCCGCCGACACCCGGCCCGGTTTCAGCTTCCGTATCGATCACGATCACCGTGGGTAGGTCGCGCCCGCGCGCTGCAACGAGTTCCGCCTCGAGCTCGGCTATGCCCCCCGCCTTCACCGCATGGGCGCCGAGGCTGCGCGCGTGCGCCACGAAGTCGATCTCGGGCTGCACCGCGACATTGCTGTGCCTGTAGAGATTGTTGAACTGGGCCCCGCCACATTCCTGCTGCAGGCGATTGATGCAGCCATAACCGCGATTGTCGGTGAGCACGATGGTGAAGGGCACGCGCATCATGGCGGCTGTGGCCAGTTCGGAATTGGCCATCATATAGCTGCCATCTCCGACGAAACAGACCACATCCTTATGTGGCGCCGCCAGCTTGATGCCCGTGGCCCCTGCCACTTCGTAGCCCATGCACGAATAGCCATATTCCATATGGTAGCCACCGGGGGCGGCACGCCAGAGCACCTGCAATGCACCGGGCATGGTGCCGGCCGCGCACATGACGAGGGTGTCCTCACCCGCCTGCCGCTGCACCGCGCCGATGACCTGCGCATCGGATGGAAGGAAATTGGGCGCGGCCGATTGCGGCGGCGCGAAGGCTTCATCGGTTCGTGCGAACCAGGCGTCCCGGCCGGCGAAATCCGGATCAGAGAAGCGTTTCCCAGCCAGCAGTGCTGAGAGGCGCTGCAGCGTCAGCCTGGCATCGCCCACAACCGGGATGGCGCCATGCTTGGCCGCGTCATAACCCGCCAGATTGACGGATATGAGCTTGCGTCCGGGACGCTGAAACGCGGCCCAGCTGCCGGTGGTGAAATCCTGAAAACGCGTACCGACGCCGAGAATGACATCAGCTTCGGCCACGAGCGCATTGCCGCAGTCTGAGCCGGTGACGCCCGGTGAGCCGAAATTGAGCCGCTCCTGCCAGTCGATGGCTCCCTTGCCGGCTTGAGTTTCGAGAACAGGGATATTGTGGGTCCGGGCAAAATCGACCAGCTCGGCCTCTGCATCCGAGTAGAGCACGCCGCCCCCGGCGATAAGTACGGGCCGCTCGGCTGCCGCCAGCGCCTCCGCTGCTTCGCCGACTTCGGCTGCATCTGCTTCTGGACGCCGGATGCGCCAGGTGCGTGGCTCGAAAAAAGCTTGCGGCCAGTCATAGGCCTCGGCCTGCACATCCTGGCAAAAAGCTAGTGTTACCGGCCCGCAATTGGCCGGATCGGTCATTACCTGCATGGCGCGGGGCAGCGCCGTCAGCAATTGCTCGGGCCGCATGATGCGATCGAAGTAGCGGCTGACCGGCCTGAAACAGTCATTGGCGCTTATCGTGCCGTCGTCGAAATCCTCGATCTGCTGCAGCACTGGATCGGGACGGCGATTGGCAAAGATATCGCCCGGGATCAGCAGCACCGGCAGGCGGTTGACATGGGCGAGCGCTGCCGCGGTGACCATATTGGTGGCGCCCGGCCCGATCGAAGACGTGACCGCCATGGCGCGTCGGCGGCGCTTGGTCTTGGCATAGGCGATGGCCGCATGGGCCATGGTCTGTTCGTTCTGGCCGCGCCAGGTCGGGAGTGCATCGCCGATCCCGTGGAGGGCTTCGCCGATCCCCGCGACATTGCCATGGCCGAAAATGGCCCAGACGCCTTCGATGAAGCGCTCGCTTTCCGGGGTCATCTGCACGGAAAGCCAGCGCATCATGGCCTGGGCGGCGGTCAGTCGGATTGTGGTCGTCATAGGTCTCTCCCAGGTCAGGCTTCAGGCGGGGTGGCTCGATGCAGCACGCGCCGCATCCCAGATCTGGCAGAGCCTTGCATAATTCTCGCGCATTTGCGCGACCGCTTGGTCATCGTCGATTTTATCGGCAAACCATGCGCGCGCTGCGGCCCCGAAAATGGTGCGCCCCACGGCAAAACCCTTGACCAGATCAAATTCCGCCGCGACGGCGAAACTCTGCCTGAGTTCGGCTTCGGGAGCATCGAGCCCCAGCACCACGATGCCGCGCACATAGGGGTCGTGATCGGTAATGGCAGCGCAGGTTTTCTCCCAGGCCGCACGGCTTGCCATCGGCTCGAGTTTCCACCAGTCGGGATAGATGCCGATCTCGTAAAAGCGCCGGATCAGCTTTGCCGTCGTGTCATCGTCCACGGAGCCGACTTTGGACGGAATGATCTCGAGCAGAAATTCAAGCCGGTTGCGGCGCGCAGCAGAGAACAAGCGCTGGAGGCTCGTTTCCTGGTCCTTGCGCAGTGCGGCGTCATCACCCGGGTGACAGAAGCACAGCACCTTGACGACGTTTTCGAGCGGCCATTCGCCGAGGCCACCGAGGTCCGGGCCCAATTCTGGTTCGAAGGCGAGAGGTCGCGATCCCGGCCATTCGACCGGCCGCCCGATCCAGAGCCCGGTTCCCGAGGCAGCCTGCAGCGCGTCGCGCCCGAGGCGATTGTCGCACAGGATGCCGTATCCCGCTTGCCCGGCCTGCACATCGAGCACCGCCCTGAGGCACAGCTGTTTGAACGCGCCGATCTTGTTCGGAGTCGCGCCAGCCATGTCCTCGAGCTGCATGCGATGATCGAAGGCGAAGACCCGCATGGTCGGCCAGCTCTTGTGGCGATTGGTCGACCAGTGGATCTGCTCAAGCTGCCGGTCCTTGCGCAGAGCCGGCTCCACCACGCCGCGCGCCAGAAAAAAGTCCAGCTCTTGAAGCGAGGGATAGGCTGGGGTGCAGCCATGGCGGCTGACGGCAAAGGCGCCGCAGGCATTGGCGTATTCAAGAGCCCGGCTCCAGGAGGCGTCTTCAAGCCAGCCCTTGATGAGGCCGGACATGAAGCCATCGCCGGCCCCAAGCACGTTGAAGACTTCGACCGCAAAGCCCGGCCCCGCCTCGCCCATATCCAATGTTTCAGGAATGTCGTCGGTAAAAGCGACAGCACCCGCTGCGCCGCGCTTGCAGACGATCACTGCCCCGCTGACAGCCCGCACCGCGCGCAGGGCCGCAATTGTGTCGGTCGTGCCCCCGGCGATGTGAAATTCCTCTTCGGTGCCGACGATCAGATCAAAGAGATGCAGGTGCGATTGCAGCTTGGCCGTAACCCTGGCGCTTTCCACAAACCGGCTTTCGCCATCTCCGTGACCTGCCACACCCCAGAGGTTGGGCCGATAATCGATATCAAGAGCGGTTCGGGCGCCGTGCGCCCGCGCCAGCCGCAATGCCTTGAGCACAGCGGCCTCGGTCTTGGGGTGGCTGAGATGGGTGCCTGTTGCCACCAAGGATCGGGTTTCGCCGATTAGGCTCTCCTCGATATCGTCTTCGCACAGAGCCATATCGGCGCAGTTTTCGCGATAAAAGATCAGCGGAAAGCTGTGCTCGTCGCGGATGCCGAGGAGGACGAGCGCGGTCAGCCGCTCGGGATCGGTCTTGACCCCGCGCGTATCGACGCCTTCGCGCGCGAGTTCCTCGCGAATGAAGCGCCCCATATGTTCGTTCCCGACCCGGGTGATCAGCGCAGATCGAAGACCCAGCCGCGCCGTGCCGGCAGCCATGTTCGTGGGCGAGCCACCGATATATTTTTCGAACGAGGCCATATCTTCGAGACGCCCGCCGACCTGAGTACCGTAAAGATCGACCGAGGAACGTCCGATGGTGATGACATCGAGCGGTTTTTGCGGCTGCGCCATAGTTCTTCTCCCCGCCCTACTGCAGGCCGACCCTGGCGGCGATGGCCTTGAGCGTTTCAAGGCCCATGCCCTGATACTTGAGCGGGTCGAAGCGCGCGCTGTCCTGCTCGGCCTCGATCACGACCCAACCCTGGTATCCGCGCTCGGCGGCGATTTGCAGCACGGGTTCGAAATCGATGCAGCCTTCGGGATCGCCGGGCACGGTGAAAGCACCACGCCGCACGCCTTCCAGAAAAGACAGATTGTTCTCGCGAACGTCCCGCATCTGGACTGCACGGATGTTCTTGCAGTGGATGTGCGTCACCCGGTCCATATAGCGGTCAGCCAGCTTCACGGGATCGGCACCGCCGAAATAGGCATGGCCTGTGTCGAGCAACAGCCTGGTATGAGGCCCGGCCATGCTCATGAACCGGTCGATATCGGCCTCGGATTCGATGATCGTGCCCATATGGTGATGGTAGCCCATCTTCACCCCTTCTGCGGCCGCCAGAGCCGACAGCGTGTCGTATCCGGAGGTGAACCGCTCCCATTCCTGATCGGACATGATCGGACGATCATTGACCGGCACGCCATCATTGCCGTGGACGGTGTTGGAGCACTCGCAGGCATTGATATGGCTGCCGCCGGCTGCCTTGGTGAAGTCGATCCAGGCCTTGAGCGCCTGGAGTTCGGTGTCGATGTCATTGCGCAGGAGATTGGTCGAGAACCAGCCGGCGGCAAAGCGCAGCCCGTATTCGCCAAGCCTGGCTTTGAGCGCGGTGCCTTCGTCGGGCATCTTGTGGCCCTTTTCGATGCCGTCGAAGCCTATGGCGCGGCAATCGGAGAGACAATCCTCGAGCGTCAGGTGATCGCCGATCGTCCAGTCATCGTCATTGGACCAGGCAATGGGGTTGGTGCCGTAGAAAATCATGGGCGTGCGCGGTCCTGAAGCTGGTTAGAAATGAAGTCCATGCTCTGCCGAATGGCCGTTTGGGGATCGGAGAGGGCATGGATTTCGGCCGAGAACGGCTCGAAACTGAACGGCCCCTCATAGCCTTGCGCCAAAAGGGCGCGGATCTGTCCCGCATTGTCCAGGCGGTCACCTTCGGTCACCAGCCCGCGGTGAGTGTCGAGCATGTCATCGACTGCCACGGCGGGATCGGTGACGCCCGAGATATGAACGAGACCCGTTTCTGCGGCGAAGATATCCGTTTCTCCCGCAAGACTATGGTGGAACGTGTCATGCACGAGGCGATAGGTCCCCTCTCCGCCACTCCGCGCGATAGCGTCGAGCGACCTGCGCTTGGTGCGCAGGGACGAAATGGGAAAGCCGAGAGGTTCGACAAGACCTTTGAGGCCACGGCTCACCAGGATCGGCTGCATGGCGGCAAGCGCCTCCACCAGATCCTCGTCAGACACGGATTGCCCATTGTTAAGCGGGCACATGACGAGACCCTTGGCGCCGCATTCAGCGGCATAGTCGGCAAGCTTTTCCGCGCGTTCCGGAAGGTCGCCAGACCAGAGATTGAAGGGATAAACCGCATTGATGCTGAGGATCGTCACCCCTGCATCGGCTGCGGCGGTACGGACCTCGCCCGCCGCACGCGTGCCGGCCACATCGGGCGTGTCGTTGCGAATTTCGACCTCGGTGATGTCGAGATTGCGGGCCAATGCAAAGAACGCTTCGAGCGATAGGCTCGGCACGGTGATATGGTTGAGCGCAAATCGCATGGCACCCTCACGCATAGAGCGCCGGACGCGCGGGCAATTCGATGGGGACGATCTCGCCCGTTTCCTGCGCCTTTACACAAGCATCGGAGGTGACCGCGGCGACATATCCGTCCCAGGAGGAGGGACCGCTGGCCGTGCCCTTGGCGGCTGCGTCGATGAAGTCCTGCAATTCGACATCATAGCTATCAATGAAGCGATGCTTCCAATCGGTCAGGATCGCGTTCTGCAGCTTGGCTTTTTTGCGGGTGACGATGGACATCGGCTCGGGCAGATTGGCGAGGCCTTCCTCTCCCACCACCTGGCATTGAATGTCGTAGCCATAGCGGCAGTTGACGAAAACCTCGACATCGATGCGCACGCCCTTGGCCGTCTCAAGCAGCACGATCTGTGGGTCGCGCAGCTTGCCATGGGCGTGCGAGGTCTTGCGGGGAAAGACCACCTGGGCTGAAACATAATCGTCATCAAGCAGCCAGCGGAACACGTCGATCTCGTGGATCAAGGTATCATGAATGGCCATGGGCGTGACATAGGCTTCGGCAACAGATGCATTGCGGTGGGCGGCATGTACCATCAGCGGCGTGCCGATCTCCTTGTCCACCACCGCCTTGAGCATCTTGTAGCCTTCATCGTAGCGGCGCATGAACCCTACCTGAACCAGTCGCTTGCCGGCTGCGCTCTCCGCTTCGACGATGCGGCGCGCGCCTTCGGCCGTTGTCGCTAAAGGCTTTTCGCAAAAGCATGGTTTTCCCGCGGCAATGGCGGCCAGGACATATTGCTCGTGCGTCGTGCCCCAGGAGGTAACGAGCACCGCGTCGATCTCGGGCGCGGCGATCAGTTCCTCGCCGGTGGCAAAGAGTGTCGCATCCGGCGCGACTTCACTCTGCAAGGCAGCGGCATTGCCGGCATTGACATCAGACACCGCGACGATGTGCGCGCCGGTCAAGACCTGGTTGATACGGCGCGCATGATCCTGGCCGATCGCTCCTGCGCCGATGACGCCAATTCTCAGGGCCATTCCGGCCTCCTACTTAAAATATGTGTCAATATAGCGCTGCATTTCCGAGCGCATGAACTTGCCGGATTGATCGGCCTTGTCTTCCCAGGCGAAGACACAGGCGGTCATGATCCCGTCAAAGCCGATCTCGGCGAGTGTGCCGAAGAAATCGTCCCAAGGCACCTCACCCTGGCCGATATTGAGATGCTGATGCACCCGCGCCTGCGTGCCGGGTGGATTGAGGATATAGCGCAGGCCAGAAGAGGCCCGGTGATTGAACGTGTCGCCGACATGGACATGGGCCAGCACATCGGCGCTCTCGCGCAGCATGGCGCGCGTATCGTCGCCGAAATAGAAGGTGTGGGGCGCGCAATAGAGGAATTTGACGTTCTTGGAATTGACCGTGCGGATGATGTCGAGCGCCGGCTGCAGCGTTTCGCACCAATCCTCGGGATGCGGCTCGATATGAAGCGCGATGCCTTCGCGTTCAAGGATCGGCACCAGTTCCTCCATCGAGCGCCACCAGGCATCCTCGCACGCCTCGATCATCGAGCCGGTGTGGCAGCAATAGCAGCCTCCCTTGTCCGGATGCGGCCCGCGCCCGAATTCGGAATTCATCACGTCGACCTCCATTTCCAGGGCAATCTCGATGGCGCGCTTCCAATGTTTGACGGCAGCCTGCCGTTCGGCCTCGTCATTGCTGGCCCAGCGATACATCGGCAAAAGGGAAGCGATGCCGACGCCATTGTCCCTCAGCGACTTCCTGAACGCGCGAATACGCTGAGGAAACACCCGCGGCGCCTTGAACCATTCGAGGAAATCCCCGCGCGGCGACATCTCGATCCACTCAAAACCAAGCTCGGCGACCTTGGCGGGCAGTTGGTCGAGCGGGAGATGCCGGTGCATGTGGGGATCAAGGGCGATCTTCATCTGGTGTCCTTTCGGAGCAGGCCCGGGTCAGGCCTTGGTCACAAGGTAGACTTGCCGCCCGCCCCGGAGCCGGGACAGGCAAAGCGATGATGGGTCGGGGTCTAGAGCGCGCCCTCGGCAAATTCGGCCCCGGTTTTGGCGCCTGTGATATAGGCCACGACATCCTGCCCATCGGTCTCGGACTTGTTCAGATTGGCCACGATCCGCCCGCGCCGGAACACCACGATCCGGTCCACGAGATCGAAGACCTGACGCATATTGTGCGAGATCAGGATCAGTGCCTCGCCATTGTTCTTGAGCGTGCGGACGATGTTTTCCACCTGCGCGGTTTCCTGCACCCCAAGAGCGGCCGTGGGCTCGTCCATGATGATGAGCTTGGAGGCGAAAGTGGCGGTGCGGGCTATAGCGACGCACTGACGCTGGCCTCCCGACATGTGCCGGATGGTGCTCGACAGATTGGGAATTTTGACCGCCGTCTTCTTGAGCGCCTGCAACGTTGCCTCGCGCATGCCCTTGCCATCGAGAATAGAAAACGGGCCGAGGTTGAACTTGATCTTTTCGCGCCCCAGAAACAGGTTCGAGGGCACATCGAGATCGTCGGCCAGCGCGAGGTTCTGGAACACCGCCTCGATGCCGCGGCGGCGGGCATCGAGCGGCCCGTCGAAGTTGACGACACTCCCATCGAAAGCGATTTCGCCGCTGGTCGGCTGTTCGACGCCGGTAATCTGGCGCACGAAGGTGGACTTGCCCGCACCATTATCACCCATGATGGCGACATGCTCGCCCTTGCGGATGACGAAATTGGCGTTCTCTAGGGCGTGGACGCCGCCATAGCGCTTGGTCAGCCCCCGGGTTTCCAGCACCACATCGTGCCCCATTGCGTGATCGCTCATGGCTAGGCTCCCATAGCCCGGCGGCGCTGCCGCCACTGATCGAACACCACGGCACCCACGATGATCGCGCCCTTGACCATGTCCTGGTAGTAGGCGTCGAGCCGGATCGAGGTGAAACCGGAAAGGATGACGCTGAAGATCATCGCCCCCAGGACCGTGCCCACCACCGAGCCGCGCCCACCAGCCAGAGACACGCCGCCGATCACAGCCATGGCAATGGCGTCGAGCTCATACATCACGCCCATGCCGGCCTGCGCCGTCAGGTTCTTGGAGGTCAGCAGGATTGCAGCGATGGCGGTGAACAGTCCGGCCATGGCATAGACCAGCAGCTTGTGCCGAGCGACATTGATGCCGGACATACGCGCCGCGGCTTCGTTGGAGCCGATGGCATAGCTGCGCTTGCCGTAAAGCGTATAGCGCATCACGAGGAACATCAGCACGGCCAGCAGTAGGAAGATGACGGCCGGGTTCTGGCCCGGCCAGCGAAACAAACCGAAGGTGATGGTGCCCAGAAGATCGCCATTGGCAAGACTTGCATAGGTCTCTGTAGGGAAGGACACGGGCTGACCGTTGGACCACCAGCGTGCCACCCCCCGGGCCGAGACCATCATGCCCAAGGTGGCGATAAAGGGCGGGATCTTGGTGTAGGCGATGAAAAAGCCGTTGATCAGTCCGGCGAAGACGCCGCAGGCAAGCCCTACCAGAATCGGCACGATAACCGGCAGATCCATGGCCCATGGGCCTAGGATCGCGCTTGGGTTGGGATTGCCGTTCACAAGGCCGGTTTGGGCAAAGCTCATCGTGATCATCGCCGTGGCGCCGACCACCGAGCCGGAGGAGAGATCGATACCCCCGAGGATAATCACCTGGGTGACACCAAGCGCGATGATGCCGGTGATGGCGACCTGCAGCAGCATGATATCGAGCCGCTGTTGATTAAAGAGCGCCGGTACGGACTCGCGCATGTTGAAGAGAAAGCTGCCGCCATTGAGACGGTTCAGCACTTCGAAAACGACGATGATGATGATCAGTGCAGCCAGAACGCCCAGTTCAGGCGGCAGGGAGCGCTTGCGCGGGTCATATTCCAAGCCGCCGATGCCTATTTGGGAGACTGCCATGGAGGTTCTCCAGTCCAGAGGAAAAAGGTCTCCGGGCGCAGTGCCCGGAGACTCCGTGCGGGATCAGTTCCGCTGGAGGTATTGCTCCATATTGGCAGGGGTCACGAGCTCGAAGGGTACATAGACCTTCTTTTCGACGGTTTCGCCTGCGGCAAGCTTGAGAGCCGCATCAAGCGATCCGGACCCTTGGGCTGCCGCATTCTGAAATACGGTGACGTCGAGGTCGCCGGCCTGCATCGCGGCAAGTGCATCCTGGGTAGCGTCGATGCCGGCGACGATCACACTGTCCATGCCGATGCCGGCCGCTTTCATCGCCTGAATTGCGCCCAAGGCCATTTCGTCGTTGTTGGAGATCACCGCGTCGAAGTCGGTGCCCGTCGAGAGCCAGTTGGTCATCAGGTTCTGGGCCTGATCGCGGCTCCAATTGGCTGTCTGCTGATCGATGACATTGAGCGTCACGCCGCAGTCTCCGCTCTCCATCACATCGTAGATGTCCTGGGTGCGCTGGATGGCGGCCTGGTTGGAAAGCTCGCCCTGCATCACATAGATATTGGCGTCGGTCTTGCCCGCTTCCGAAAGAAGGCGACAGACTTCCTGGGTTTCAAGCGTGCCCGACTCCACCTCATTGGAGGCAACGAAGGCCTGGCCGTCGGGCAAGGTGTCGACGTTGATCGGCTGGCGATTGACATAGACAAGCGGCACGCCTGCGGATGCTGCGGCATCGGACATGGCCTGGGTGGCCGAAGTATCGACCGGATTGACCACGATTGCATCGACGCCGGATGCAAGGAAATTCCTGATCTGATCGAGCTGCTTGGCGACGTCGTTCTGGGCATCCTCGATCTGAACGTCGATGCCCTGCTCGTCGGCACTGGCCTGAATGCCGTTGCGCAACACGGTCAGGAAATTGTCGTCGAACAGCGCCATGGAAACCCCGACGGTTTGCGCAGAGGCAGCGCCGGACAAGGTCAAGACAATCGCAGTCGAAAGCAGAAGCTTGTGCATAGTTCCTCCTTGGCAGCCAGCAGCGCCAGCGCCGGTTTCTGGAGTAATCGGGGTATGCAAAGCGGATGAAAGACGATCCTGCTCCGACGAGCCCTGAATACTCTCCTCCCAAACTGTGCAGATTTTTCTGCTCCAGCCGACCAAGAGATTTCATCAGCGCTTTGTCACGGTCAATCGGGTTTAAGCCGCGTCAGACCTCATAGATGATAGATTCACGCCTGATCCATGATGGGTTTTCGTCAAAGCGATTCAGGGGTCCAGATCTCGTGCGGGAGGAAGCGCTGACCAGGATCAGGGGACATCCCGTTTTCTGCCGCTGCGACCATCATGTTGGCCAATTCGGTGCAGAGAGCGCGCAGCGGCGTACCGATGACAATCGTCACGACGCGCTCCTGCAGAGCCAGTCTCGTTTCCTCTGTCAGTTCATTGACAACCAGGGCGACCTCACGCGATTTTCCTGCTTCGCGAAGCGCCGTGATCGCCCCTTCCTTGCCGCCGCCAGCACAATAGATCCCGGCAAGGTCAGGATGCTCCTCGAGCATCTGCACCGTGGCTTCATAGGTGAACTCTGCATTCTCCATGTTGACCTGAGGGTTAAGCAAGGTCAGGTGCGGCGCATATTCGCGCAAGGAGCTGCGAAAGCCGGTCTCGCGCAGTTCGTGGCCATGGAAGCGGGTGCCGCCGATGAAGATGCCCACCTTGCCCTGGCGCTGGATGAAACGCGACATCATCCAGCCGACAGTGCGGCCCACCTTGAGATTGTTGAGCCCCAGATACCGCTCGCGCACGCCCTGCGCAAAGTCCGACAGAAGCGAGAATGTCGGGATGCCATGGCTGCGCAGATCCTGTACCGCGAGAGTGACCTCGTGATGATCGAGTCCGCTGGCCGCCAAGGCCTGCACCTTTCCACTCAGGGAGCGGACGAGTTCGGCCAGTTCGCCCGGCTGCGTCGTTTCGGCAAAGCGCAAATGGATGCGGATCCGATGGCTCTGGCACGCCTCCATTGCCGCCTGCAGTTCCTCGGCAAAATGCTGATAGAATGCGTGCTGGCCCTTTTGCAGAATAAAACCGAATGCAAGTTCCGGACGGTGACCGTCCACACGGCTACTGATCGCATTGGCGCCGTGATAGCCCAATCGGCGGGCTGCCTGTTCGATCTTCAGGGCGGTTTCGGCTCTGACCTTTTCCCGACCATTCATCAGGCGATCAACAGTGGCAACGCTGACCCCCGCTTCGCGGGCGAGCTGTGCGATCGTGATTTTGGCCATGGATAACAACCAGAACGGAGGCGAGATCGATGACGATTATCGCCTAATCCATGACGAAGTTACAGCAAGCCCGACGCTTTTTCATAGTTCGCACGAAAGGCGTACGCGATCATCCGGTCCAGGATTCCGCCGAAGCATCCAGCGATCTTGTGGTCATTGAACGGGATGAACTGCGGCGCATCTTCGTCGCCACCAATCCTGGCAAAGACGAAGCGAACGCCGCGATTGCCAAATCAGTTTGTTGCATGTCGATGGTTCAGCTCACGCAGGCGCAGGCAAAATGGCGCCAAGCGCGTCTTAAAGGTCAGGCAGATCTGCTCAATCCCTTTTTTTGATCAGAAAGGTCGAAGGAGAGACCGAGCCGCCGTAGGCGTGAATCACCGGTTGAACAACATTCGCTGGAAGACGCCGTCACGCTTGATCAGGGCGTGGTGAAGGGCCGCTCCGATGTGGAGGGCGATGAGGCCAATAAGCGGGTAGCGCAGGGCTGCGTGAATGCTCTTGGCGGTCTCTGCTAGTGCTTCCGAGCGGGGCACCGGGCGCGGCAGTCCCAGTGGATCAAACACTTCAAGCGGAAACCCGCCGGCCGTGACACGGATATAGCCCGAGATCGCCATGGCGAGGAGAAGGCCATAGAGGAGCCAATGCGTGAGGGAAGCCACATGACGCTGCCAGGTTGGAACGCTGTCGGGTAACGGCGGCGGCGGATTAACGAGGCGATAGGCAAGACGCACCGCAACCAGAACAAAAATCACGACGCCGATATTCTTGTGAAAAGTGAAAAGCGGATCCTGCAGCGAACGCTCGATGCCTGGCCTGAGCATGATCAAAGCTGCAGGAATGGTGAGGAGCACGAGGAGCGCCGTCAGCCAATGAAAGGCTTTGGCGAGAGGCTTATAGTGCGCGATGCTCGTCATTTCACAATTCTCATGAAAGAGGTAAACCATGCTTACTTGGTGTGCGTAGCATGACATAAGTGTCATAGAAGGGCATCAAGGATGATCGATTAGGCATGAGCGAAGCGCAATCAGCAGAGCGATCAACCCTCGGACGCGCCCCCACAAGCCAGTCCGTCCTCCTTCGGTACGCTATCGCGTCCCTTCTCATCTGCATCCCCGTCCTGGCGCTTGGGTTTTTCCTGACCCAGACTCTGCTGGGCGCCACCATTGCACTTGTCGCTTTCCTTGTCATGGCTGGCACGGCGGGCCGGGGCCTGGCCCAAACCTATCCTCATGATCACCTGGGGATCGCCAACCTCGTGACGCTTGCGCGCACAGGAATCATTGCCGCCCTCTTCAGCCCCTTAGCGACACCTGGTCTTCTCGCTGCGGATCTGAGCCTGGCCTGGACCGTACTTGGCATTGCAGTGTTTTCGCTCTGCCTTGATGGTGTCGACGGCTTCTTTGCGCGGCGGCAGGGTTTGACCTCCGATTTCGGGGCGCGCTTCGACATGGAGATCGATTCCGTCTTCGCCCTTCTTCTGGCGCTGCTGTCCTGGCAATCGGGTAAGGCCGGCGCCTGGGTGCTGCTGCTCGGCAGCATGCGCTATCTTTTCCTGGCCGCGGCTCTCTTCTGCCCGTGGCTTATGGCGCCGCTGCCCGAACGGTTCAGCCGCAAGGCCATCTGCGTCATCCAGATCGGCATTCTGATCGCCCTTCTCGCCCCCATCATCAATGGCCTTCTGTCATGGACCATCGCGGCGATCGGCACTCTGCTCCTTATATATTCGTTCGGCCGCGACGTCGTCTGGCTGGCGAGGCACCGCTCTTGAGATCTCTTGGGACCGGACGCCTCAGCGTCGCTCAGGCGGGCTTGTCGATCTACGCCGTCTTGGCGCAGCCGAACCATCCGGATGCGCTCGGTGTCTGGGCGCTGTTTCAGCTGCCGCTCGAATGGTTCGTCATCGCCGGGCTGCTGATCGTCCTGCCTGCGCGCCGGTTTTTAAGCTACGCGCTCAGAGCCGTCATTACGCTCGCTTTGACGCTGGTTTCGGTGCTGAAATTTGCCGATCTTGCAACCTTCACTGCCTTTAACCGCCCCTTCAATCCGCTGATGGATCTGCCTCTGGCCGAAGCAGCGTTTCGGCTCGCCGGTGGATCCGTCGGCTGGCCGTTGGCCATTATCCTCGCGGTGCTGATCGGGCTCTTGCCATTCATGCTGGCCACACTTCTCTGGTGGAGCACGGGGCGGATCAACGGACTCAAGATCGCGGCGCCGATGCGTTGGGCCGCGTGCGCCGTTGGCACTTTCGCCATGGTGCTCGCCGTGGCGCAGGTGGGCGCGGCGCGCGGCGCGTGGACACTGCCGCCTGCAATGCCTGGCGACGCGTTTTCGGCCCAGTTGGCGATCGATCGCACAACGACGTTCCGCGCGCTATACGCCGATCTCGGCGCGTTCGAAGAGGAAGCGCAGATTGATCCGTTCGCCGGGCAGCAAGGTCTGTTGGACCGGCTTGATGGGCGCGATGTGTTCGTGATCTTTATCGAAAGCTACGGGGAGACGGCGCTGCGCAATCCGCTCTATGCGCCAACGCATCTCGCTCGGCTCGAGGAAGCGGAAACCAAACTCGCCGCGGCGGGGCTTTCCATGCGGTCGGCCTGGCTCACCTCGCCGGTGGCTGGCGGGCAAAGCTGGCTGGCGCATGCGACACTCGCCTCGGGTCTCTCGATCGACAACCAGGCGCGCTATCGCGCCATGCTCGCAAGCACGCGGCCCTCGCTCTACCATCTGGCGCAGACAGCCGGGTATCGGACCACGGTGCTGATGCCGGCCATCACCCTGCCCTGGCCCGAGGCGCAGTTCATGGGCTTCAACGACATCTATGAAGCCGCCGACTTCGGCTATCGCGGCGAGGCCTTCAATTGGACGACGATGCCCGACCAATACACGCTAAGTACGGTCGATCGCATCTTGCCGGAGGGCGGCGAGCCGCACTTTGCCATGACCGCGCTCCTTTCCTCGCACGCCCCATGGACGCCGGTACCCCGGATCGTCGCTTGGGATGAGATTGGTGATGGCACGATTTTCGACGAGAGCCAGCATGTCGGCCCGCCCGGTGGCGAGGTCTGGCCCAATCCGGAGCTCATGCGCGAGCAATACCGCCTGGCGCTCGACTATTCGCTCGAGATCGTCTTCGACTTTGCCGCGCGGCATGCCGGGCGGGACTGGCTAATAATAATCCTCGGCGATCACCCGCCGGCCCAACGGGTGTCGGAGATCGAGGGGCAGGACGTGCCGATCCATCTCGTCGGCTCACCCGCGGCACTGGCCGCGTTTGATGCCTGGGGTTTTTCGAACGGTCTCATCCCTGATGACACCGCCCCGGTCTGGCCCATGAGTTCCTTTCGCGATCGCTTCATTGCGGCGCTCTCGTCTGGAGGGGCGCCATGACCTCGGAAACACTCGAGCGCGAGCACTCACGTCCTCAGTCGAAGTGGCGTTATCTTTTCCGCCTTGCGCCGCCCGTCATCATCATCGGTCTCCTCTGGAGCCTCGCAGATGGGCCAAGCGCTCTGGCGCGTTTAACGGACGCCGATTGGCGTTATCTCATTCCGGCCTTCGCCGCCGTCAACCTGCAGACAATCGCCTCGGCCTGGCGCTGGCATCGCGTGGCGGCCCGGCTCGGCCAGGCCATTCCGCCGCGCCGCGCAGTAGCCGAATATTACCTTTCGCAACTGGTCAACCAGTCGCTTCCCGGCGGGGTGCTTGGCGACGCTGCACGCGCGGTACGGGCGCGGCACGAAGCCGGCCTTGGCATTGCGGCCAAGGCGGTGATCATCGAGCGGCTTGCGGGACAGATTGCCATGTTCGGTCTTCTCGCCCTTGCCGGGACATGGGCCATTCTGACCCCCGGCGGACTAACCCTGGCGGTCGATCAGAACCAACTGCTGATCGGTATGCTCGCTTTCATGGTCCTCGCGCTCGTTGTCTATGTCGGCCTTCGTTTCGCCCGCAAGAAACGGTCGGCGCGGTTAGGGCAATCGATCAGAACTGCGCTCGTCGCCAATGGTGCCTGGTTCGAGCAATCCCTGTTAAGCGCTGCCATTGTCGCCCTCAACCTCGCCAGTTTCACGCTTTGCGCGCTGGCCACGGGAACCGTCCTCGGCCTTGAAGCCGTTCTGGTGCTCGTGCCGCTGATCCTTTGCGCCATGCTCGTTCCGGCAACGGTTGCCGGCTGGGGATTTCGCGAAGGCGCGGCGGCGGGGCTGTTTCCCCTGGTGGGCGCAACGGCAGCGGCGGGTTTTGCCGCCAGCCTCGCCTTCGGGCTCGTCATTCTCGCAGCCAGCCTGCCTGGCCTCTTCGTCCTTTTTCGTCCCAACATAATCAGGAGACCGTCGTGACTATGTTCAAACTTTCTCGCCGTTCATTTGTCGGTGCCGGCCTCGGCACACTGGGTCTCGCCGCTTTTTCGCCACGGCTCCTCGCGCAGGACAGCAAGGACGTCGCCCTGCAACTGAGCTGGCTTCATTCGGTGCAGTTCGGCGGTAGTTATATCGCCAAGTCGAAGGGCTATTGGAGCGAAGCCGGGCTCAACGTGGCACTCAATCCCGGCGGCCCCAATGCGCCGGTCGATCCAGCTGTGGTCACGGGCCAGGCACTGATCGGTATCTCGGCCGCCGACTATGCCTCGGCCTCGGTGGAACAGGGCGCGCCGTTCAAGATCATCGGCGTAGCCATGCAGAAAAATCCTTTCGTCATCGCCTCGCTGCCGGAAAACCCTATCAATACGCCGGCGGATCTCGTGGGCAAGAAGATCGGCATGGCGCTCGCCAATACCCCGGTCCTGCAGGCGCTCTGCACCATCAACAATGTCGACATCAACGGGATCGAGATCGTGCCCACGCAGTATGATGCGGCGCCTTTGGTCGCGAACCAAGTCGATTGCCTTCTCTGCTGGCAGACCGACCTGCCGGTCGCCATGGCTATCCAGGGTATCGAGAGCGTCACCATGCTGATGGCCGACCATGGCTACGCCGTCCACTCGCAAACCTATATCGCGACCGAGGATAGCCTTGCCAATCGCCGCGCCGACCTCGTGGCCATGATGGCCGGCGAAGTGCGCGGCTGGAACGACTTCAGGGCCGATCCCAAGGCGGCTGCGGCGCTGACGCTTGAAATGTATCCCGACCAGGGCCTCGACCTGCCCACCCAGGAATTGCAGGCCGAGCGGCAGGTGCCGCTGATGTTTTCCGAATTGACCGATGCCAATGGCTTTGGCTGGTTCACCGACGAAACCGTGGCCCAGAATGTCGAGACGCTGGCGCTCTTGGGCCGCTCGGTCACGCCCGATCTCTGGGACCGTTCGATCCTTGAGGAAGTGCATGGCTGAAAGAGAGGCGTCCATGCCGCCCAAGGTTGTGTGCAAGGGGCTCGAAAAGACCTTCCACCTCGGCGGCCGTGCCGTCGATGCCGTTGGTCCGCTCGACCTCACCTTCGAGGCCGGCCGGACGACCGCTCTGGTTGGGCCATCGGGCTGCGGCAAGTCGACCTTGCTCCGCCTCGTCGCCGGGCTCGAGAAGCCGAGCGGCGGCGTGATTTCCATCGGCGATGAAACGCCAGAAGCCGTGACCAAAGCGGCAGGTCTCGCCTTCGCGTTTCAGGATGCCGCGCTCTTGCCGTGGCTGACGGTTCGGCAGAATGTTGCTCTGGCCCTCAAATTGGCGCGCCGGCCAGCCGATCGCGAACGCGTCGATCATCTGATCGCGCTTGTCGGCCTCAGGCACTTTGCCGAGACGCGACCCGCAGAACTGTCCGGCGGCATGCGACAGCGGGCCGCCATCGCACGTTGCCTTGTCACCCAGCCTGGGCTCCTGCTTCTTGATGAACCCTTTGGCGCGGTGGACGAATTGACCCGAACCCGCCTTAATGCCGAACTGCCGACGCTCTGGCAGGAGCGCGGCACGACGACGCTGCTCGTCACCCACTCCATCGCCGAAGCCGCTACGCTCAGCGACCGCGTGCTCGTGTTTTCACCAAGGCCGGCGCGGATCACCGGCGATTTTGACGGCGCCCGGCATAATCCGGCAGCCCGGCCCGCATTGATCGAGGCCATCGCGTCGGCCCTTGGGGCGAAAAGCGGAGTAGAGCCCGTCTCGTGACCACCCGCACCGCGCCTTTTTCGCCAAACGCCTTGCCGACGCTTTTTGCAGCTTGTGTCCTCATCGCCCTTTGGCAGGCGCTGGCCAGCGCAACAGCGGACATGTTTGTCTTTGCAGGGCCTCTCGCGGTCCTCGGCGCGATTGCCGAAGAAGGCTCGCTCCTCCTGCGGTCGTCCGGCATTACTCTGCAATCGGCTGCCATCGGCTTTTTCATCGGGAATGTCGCAGCGATCCTGCTCGCCGGCATCGCACTGGCCTTGCCGCGGCTCGAACAGCTTGTCTCGGGTCTAGCGCTCGTCTTCTTCTGCCTGCCCTTCGTTGCCACCGGGCCCATCCTGCGCGTGATCTTTGGCGTCGGCGACGGGCCGCAGATCACGCTTGCAGCCCTTGCCACCTATTACACAACCTATCTCTGCCTTCTCGTCGGCCTCCGGGCGACGCCCGGCAGCTGGCTCGATCTCGTGCGCAGCTATGGAAGAGGGCGCTTGAGCGAACTCATCCATGTCCGGGCCATGGCGTCCCTCCCCTATTTCATCGCCGGTCTCCAGATCGGCGCGCCGGCCGCATTTCTCGGCGCCATGGTGGGCGAATTCACCGGCGCCGAACGCGGCCTCGGGGTCCTCAGCATTCGCGCCATGCGCGGGCTGGACGTTGAAATGACCTGGGCTATTGCGACCACAGCCGCGGCACTTTCAGCAGCCGCCTTCTGGCTGTTCGGCTGGCTTGGCCGCTGTCTTGGCGCGGGTCCGCCGCCTTTGCTGCTCGCCTCACGGCAAGATGGGCCGAGCGTCGGCATGACCGCGCGAACCGGCTCGGGTTTGATTTACCTAATCCTCCTCATCCTCGCCGTGCTTGGCGTCTGGATCGGCCTCATCAAAGGTCTCAACCTCTCGCCTTTCTTCGCCAAAGGCCCACAGGACGTCTGGGCTTTCCTTGTCTCGGATCCTGCCGCCGCGACCAATCGCGCGGCACTTTTCACCGCCTTCTGGCAGACCCTTTCCCTGACCATTCCGGGATATCTCGTCGGCCTTGCCCTCGGCGCCGGACTGGCTGTTCTCCTCGTCACTCAACCGCGTCTCGCCTCGGCAACACTGCCAATCGCCATCGCCTTGCGCTCGATCCCCATCGTTACCACAGCGCCGCTTTTCGTCCTGGCGCTGGGCCGCGGCGCAGTCGGGACGATCACCATCGTGGCGGTCATGATCTTTTTTCCCACCCTTGCAGCCTGTCTCGAAGGCATGCGCCGCACCCCGCGCCCGGTGCTAGATCTTTTTTCGACCTATGCCGCCTCCCCCTGGCAAAGACTGGCGCATGCCCAGCTCCCCGCCATGGCCCCCGCCTTCTTCGCCTCGGCCCGCATGGCCGTGCCGAGCGCGCTCCTTGCCGCCACCACCGCCGAGTGGCTGGCCACCGGTACCGGCATGGGGAGCCTGATGGCCCTGACGGCCTCGACCTCGAACTACAACCTCCTCTGGAGCGCGATCGTTGTCCTCGCCGTCACCGCGAGCCTGATCTATGCGCTGGTGCACATCCTGGAGCAGCGTGTCCTCCACACCTTTGCCAGCGAGCAACTTGTCCAATGAGCACCAAGCGCCCCGCCGCCTTCGCCATTCCCGGCGACGCTACCCAGAAGACCGGCGGCTATATCTATGAATACGAACTGCTCCAAGCCTTGCGCCGCAATGGCAGGCCGGTTGAGCATATCGAACTCGGCGCTGGCTTTCCCGATCCGACGCCCGCCGAAACACAGGCCGCCATAGACGCCATGGCGGCCCTTTCGGAAGACACGCCGCTCATCATCGATGGTCTGGTCTTCGGGTCGATCGATACAGCGGGGCTGGCAACGGTCAAGGCGCCCATCATCGCCATGATCCACCATCCCCTTGGCCTCGAAACAGGTCTATCGCCCGAACGCTCCGCCTATCTGCTGCAGCGCGAAGCTGACAATCTCGCTCTCGCCCAGGCGGTGCTGGTGCCCAGCCCCCATACGGCGCGCATTCTCAAGGATCATTTCGGCGTCGCCGAAGACAAGATCACCATCGCACTGCCCGGCTTCCGCCCTTCGGATCCGGTCAAGACTCCGCTCTTCCCGCCGCTCATTCTCTCCGTCGGCCTCCTCGCTGAACGCAAAGGGCACGATGTCCTTGTCTCCGCTCTGGGAAAAATCCGCGATCTCGACTGGCAGGCACAGATCGTCGGCAAGACCCACGATCCCAGTGTTGAAGCAGGACTACGCAGCCAGATTGCCGACTTCAATCTCTCCGACCGGATAACCATGACGGGTCTGCTCAATGACGCCGAGGTCATCACCCGCTACCGCCAGGCCACGATCTTCGCCCTCGCCACCCGCTACGAAGGCTACGGCATTGTCCTCGGCGAAGCGCTGCTTCATGGCCTCCCGATCGTCACCTGCCGAACCGGCGCCGTGCCCGACACAGTCCCCGAAGGCGCCGGCATCCTCGTGCCCGTCGATGACGTGGAAGCCTTCGCCAACGCACTTCGTCGCTTGTTGAGCGATCATGACATGCGGCAAGCTATGTCCGCGACGTCAAGCCAGACTGGCCGAAGCTTGCCAAGCTGGAATGACACTTGCGGCGTCGTCGACCAGGTCTTGGGCCCCTAGCGCGCCATGATCTTAGGTCCGATGGTCAGTCCCACCCATATATGCGCCGGGAGCAGACGGAGAAGCTAGGCCATGCACCCGCTCCCAACGCCTGAAATTGCGATCAGCTGTCGGATGTCATGGATCGCTAAAGCGAAATTCCTCTGTTGCGGACATATGCCATGATGGTTCTGTTCAGCGTCATTATCTCGGCAATGCACGTCTCCAGTTCCCGCAATCCGATTTCGTCAATGTCCTCCAGCTTTCCGTACCGTAAATCGTTGCCGAAATCGGCGATGCGCATCAGCTGGGTCTTGTCGATCTCGCCGTCATCTCCGAACGAATAGATGCAGTGGATGAACTTGTTCCGGATCTTCGCCTCGCGCTTCATGGCGGCGACGATGCCCAATGCCTCTTCTCGCGATCCTTTAGGCGTCGACGCCATTCGTGCCAGGCGGTCAACAAGGTCGAGACGGGCGCGCGTCGTGTTTAAGGTCAGGAAAACCACGATGGCGGTTTCCTTGTCGGTCCGCATCAGATCGGCGATGAGGTAGATCAGCAAGCTTTCGGTATTTGACCAAGCATAATTGAGTTTACCGACGAGAAGCAGCAACCGTTCTGTTCGGGTGACGAAAGCATGATGCATGGGTGCCAAGACCTCCGCTACCTGCGGCTGAACGAGGCCCGCCACAGTCAGCTGTTGGTTGATTGGCTCCCACCTATCTGTCGTCCACCCCGGCCGCAATCGCCCGTCCGATCTAGCCCGAAGTGGCGACTTACCCCTGGGTGTCGAAGCAAACAAACTCCTTCCCGCCGACTGAGCCGAGATGGCGTCCAGGGCTAAGAGGGAAAGAGCGGCCACGATCTCTTGACAGAAAAACAGAGGTTCAGCCGACTTCCCATTTGGGAACGATCAAGATGGCAAGAGAAAATAACGGCATCATACAGGATGACGGCTACGCCAATCAGCAAAGCAACGTCACCAATGACAGTTCGATCGGTATCGGGATCGCCGACAGTCTCAATGGCGGCAACGACAGTTCGGACAACTCGATGAACGACTCGCAGAACGACAACAGCGACAACTCTCTGACGGTCGACCTCGACAATGTGGCGAACGGCGGGAACGACAGTTCGGATAACTCCGATAATTCAGATAACTCCGACAGCTCGAACAATTCGACCAACAGCAGCTACAACAACAACGCCAACAATTCGGTCAACGACACTGGCAACGACAGCAGCGACAATTCGCTCGATATCGCGCTCGACAATGCGTTCAACGGCGGGAACGACAGTTCGGATAACTCCGACAATTCCGACAATTCCACCAACGACAGCTACAACGACAATTCGGACAACTCAACGAATGACAGCAGCGATAATTCGCTGGACGTCAATCTTGAGAACGTCGCCAACGGCGGAAATGATAGTTCGGACAATTCCGACAATTCCGATAACTCAGACAACTCTGATAGCTCAGACAATTCGGACAATTCGATTGCCGACTCCTACAACGACAATTCCGACAACTCGCTGAACATCAGCGATTCCGGGAATAACAACAGCCGCAACTGGTCCAATCAGGAAACTTTCCAGCTGGATTCGTCTTTGACGGACAGCGGCAACCTGACCGACGCCTACAACAACAAGTCGACCAACGTCGCTGACAGCAACAACGACAACTCCGATAATTCGCTTGACGTGGCGATGGACAATGTCGGGAACGACAACTCCGACAATTCGATCGATGTCGCATTGGACAATGTCGGCAATGGTGGAAACGACAATTCCGACAATTCCACCCGCGACAGCAACAATGACAACTCCAACAACTCTGTCAACGACTCCAACAATGGCGGCAACGACAGTTCGACCAACTACGCCGACTCGTTCAACGACAATTCCGATAACTCGATGACCGACTCGGGCAATGACAACTCCGACAATTCGGTCAGTGACTCCAACAACGGCGGGAACGATAGCTCCTTCAACCTGGACGTCGCGATCAGCGACGCATTCAATTCCGCTGACGTGAGCGACTCCTATAATGACTCGAGCGAAAGTTTCGGCGATATCAGCTCGACCTTCGAGAATGTCTTCAGCGGTGCCGCCTTCGATGGTGGCATGGGCTTCGCGATGAATCAGATTGCCGACATCATCGACAACGACGCGCTTTCGGGCGTGAGCCAGTACAACGAGGGCAATTTCCAGGTCTACGCCACTGCCGCGGAAAGCACGTTGGGCACCGGTTGGGATGGTATCGGGGACAACCCGTTCTCGAGCTCGAGCGGCAATATCACGGCAGCCGCAGACAGCGACGCGACGATCAACGCCAACGCGTTCAACCTCGACATCGCAATGGGTGCCAACCTGCAGCAAAACGCCGTCGACATCAGCGTCGTTGGCGGCGACTCCGACAGCTCGGTCACCGACACAACCGACCATAGCTGACGCCTTCAGCCGAACCGGGACGCGCGGTCACCGCGCGTCCTTCGCTTCGCTGAAGGGAGACTGCGATGCATCAGGACGGAATTACCGAGACGATTACGCATTTCATAGGCCTCTTCGCCTCGGCCGAAGAAGACGCTCGCTTGCGGCACGATTACGATAAATTCGAGCGTACGGTCGACAGGCCCGCAGAGCCCCCCCTGCCCACGCCAGCGCATCCCGCCCCCCGTCAGGCGCTCGAACTTGCTCCCAATCATCCTCTGGTGCGCTACCAGCCTGAGGAAGCCTCGACGCCCAATTCTTATCGCGCTGAGCCATTTCATTCCCCTTCCCCCTCGATTCAGCAGGTCTCGTTCACACTGAGCGATCCCCCAAATGCTGTTTCGCCAGAGGGCGCTGGCGGTCGGTCTGGTCATGGCTTCGTGCCGCATGAAGGCGCCATCCCTGGGTCGGTCGCCATGCTCGCTGTTCAAGCGATTGATCTGACGGATAACGACGTCATCGTCATCGGCGAGATTTCCGGGCCTCTGCCGAACTACGCGCCGGACACAAGCGGCGTAGAGGCCATGCTGGCTGAAATCGGTGTCTTTAGTGGTGCACTGTCGGACCCGGCCCCAAGTGGCCTTTTTCACGCTATCCCGGAATTCATGGCAGCTGCGTCTGATGCTGCTTACGCAATGGTAAACGACAAAGAGACGTCAGTAGTGGCGACCTCGGCGATTGGCCCGGCCACCAAGGGCATGCATCTCGATGGCGAAAGCGTTGCGGACCTGCCGTCTCTCGATGAGGCAGTGCCCGATATCGCACCGGACGAGATTACGGTGACGACGGGGTCGGTCTCCCTGACCTCGGGGGACAACACAATGCAGGTCGCTACCGGTCAGAACCAACTCACCAACGAAGCATCGATACTGGATGCGTCGATCGCGCCTGCAATCGTGGCTGTCGCTGGCGATCACGTCCGCCTGGATGTCATCTCACAGATCAATGCTTTTTCGGACGCCGATAAGCTTGATGGCGCCTTCCAGAGCGGGGTGACCAGTCAAGGCAACACCGCTCACAACCTTGCTGGATTCACGTCCATTCTGACCAGCTCGAGTAGCTCGACAACACCGGCGGATATCGAGGCCATGCCTGCGAACTGGACGGTCAGCGTCTTCGAGGGCGATTTGGTTTTTCTCGAGTGGATAAGCCAGTACACCTTTTCGACCGACAACGACTTGATGGTTTTGACCGCAACCGGAGCGACCACCAACATCGAAAGCGGCGGCAACATAGGGCTCAACGACGCTTCGTTCTCCAATCTCGGCCTCTTCTACGATATCGTCATCATTGGTGGCGACCTCTACGAAGCCAATATCGTCTCCCAGGCGAATGTCCTTTACGACAATGACACCCTGCAGATGCTCGATGCCGCGGGCATCAGCGCCAGCGCCACGACATCCGACAACCTTCTGTGGAACCAGGCCTCCATCACCAGATATGGGCCAGAAGCTGCACTTGGCCCCCTGCCCGCACACTACATGGACGCGATGGAGTTGCTCGAAAGCGGAGCGCGCGCCATGCCGGAGGGTTTTGGCAAGGATCCGCTCCTCGCAGGACTGGATCATCTGCGCGTGCTTTATGTGACTGGCAGCATCTACGACCTGCATGTCGTGCAACAGACGAATGTTCTGGCTGACGCCGACCATGTGGCCGTTTATGCGCGGGGCCTGCTCGAGCATCCGGACAGCGGGTGGGAAATCAGCACTGGCCAGAATGCCCTAGTCAACCTTGCCAGCATCACTGACTATGCCAGTTCCGGCGACACTCTCTACGTAAATGGCGGGACCTATTCGGACGCCATACTTGTGCAGGCGGACCTGGTCGGTACGGCCGGCCCGGCCAATGGCAACTTTGCCAGCGAGCTCGTAGCCTTTCTGGATACCGAGACTGCGCTGCAGCCCATCCTTGACCATCACGCGACCTTGTCTGCCGCCTTCGATGCGACGCCGGCGCCCGCCGACGTCATGCAATCCGTCCTCGCCTGAACCGGAGCGACCAACCCATGCTCGACGAAACTCTTCCTCGCGTGTCGAGCCCTGGCACAAATGCACGCGCGGCCACGATGCAGGATGTGCTCGACGGCATCGATGCGGCCGTTTCAAAGCTCGATTTCCTTGCGTCTCAAGCAGCTCGTCAGGACGCCGAAGCGTCCGTGGTCGACCCGGAGCCGCCAAGGCACGTCATGTCACAACCTGCCCCCGAGGGGCTGAAGGGCGATGCCACGCATGCCGAGGCTCCAGCGGCAAAAGCTAACCCACGCGGCACGATACCTCCCATCATAGAGGCTGAACCCTCGCCTGGTCTGCGCAATGGCAACCCGCCGCCTGCAGGGCCGAAAGTTCCACCACGTCCGCCCGGCGGAGGCCGGTTCCACAAGCGCACACCGGTCCCCGATTTCGCGGAGAGTTTTCGGGCGGGCCTTGCCGCTGTCAGGCGCAACCTCGCCGTGGTGATGGCCTTCACCATCGTGATCAATGTCCTTGTTTTGGCAATCCCGGTCTATTTGTTTCAGATATCCGACCGGGTGCTGACAAGCCGCTCCCTCGACACGCTTGTGATGCTGACGGTCGTCGTAGTCGGCGCCGTGCTGCTGCAAGCGATGATCGATGCCATTCGGCGATTTATTCTGATGCGAACGGCAGTCGAAGTTGAAGCGCAGCTTGGCGCTCCGATCCTCTCGGCTGCTGCCCGTGCCTCCCTCAATGGCACCGGGCGCGAGTACCAGGTGCTGGGCGACCTGCAACAAATCCGGGCCTTCATCACGTCCGGCACGCTTCTGGCCTTCTTCGATGTGCCGATCGCCCCGCTTTTTGTGCTGGCGGTGTTTTTGGTCCACCCGCATCTTGGCTATATCGTTGTGGCCGCGTCATTGGTTCTCGTCGTGATCGCGTTTGTGAACCAACGCCTCACCGCCGGCCACTTTGCCGATTCCAGCGGATTCCTAGGTCGAGCCACGGCGCACCTCGATTCCATGTCGCGCAATGCTCAGATCATCAACGCCCTGGCGATGATTCCAGAGGCCGTCCGTATCTGGGGGCGTGACACAGCACTGTCGCTCCGCTCTCAAGTGCTCGCTCAAGACCGCAACATCATCATGGCCAGCTGCTCGAAAGCTGCTCGCATGCTGACTCAAGTGACGATGCTGGGTTGGGGAAGTTTTCTTGCGATCGAAGGCGAATTGACCGGCGGTATGGTGATCGCGGCCTCGATCATAGCCGCCAGGGCACTCACGCCCATCGAAGGAGCCATCGAGGGCTGGAATTCTTTCACTCAGTTCCGCAACGCCTTTAAACGCATTCGCCTTCTGCTTCAAACCTCTCCATTTGCCTTCGAGAGGTTGCTGCTGCCTGAACCGCGAGGCCAGCTCGATGTCGAACGGCTTCTCTTCGTTCCTCCTCCCAATAAGAAGGTCATTCTCAACGGCATCTCCTTTTCGCTCAGTCCAGGGGAATCTCTCGCCATTATCGGTAATTCGGGGGCCGGCAAAACGACGCTCGGCAAGATGTTGGTCGGCTCGATTCTTCCAACTTCGGGCAGTGTGCGCCTCGACCTCATGGACCTCAGAAACTGGGACCAGCGTCAGTTCGGCGAAAACATCGGCTATCTACCGCAGGATGTGCAGCTCTTCCCCGGAACGATCAAAGCAAACATTGCCCGGATGCGCGAAGATGTTGAGGATCGTGCAATTTTCGAGGCGGCCGTCCTTGCAGACGTACACCAGCTGATTGCCTCTTTCCCGCAGGGCTATGAGACGATCGTGGCCAGCGACGGTGCGCCGCTTTCGGGCGGCCAGAAACAACGCATCGCTTTGGCGCGCGCATTTTTTGGTTCGCCCAAGCTTGTCGTGCTGGATGAGCCCAACTCAAACCTAGACAGCAACGGCGAAAACGCGCTGGCCAAAGCGATCATGCATGCGCGCGAACAGAAGATCACCGTGGTGACTATCACGCAAAGGCCGGCTTTGCTGCGCGCGGTCGATAAGGTCCTGGTCCTCGATAATGGCATGGTGACCATGTTCGGCGAACGCGACGAGGTGATGGCCGCTCTGGCCAAGCCCAAATCGCAGGCCCAGTCGAGCAGCATCCCAGGAGGAAAGACGCCATGAATGCTGCAAGCGAGGGCAAGACGATCGAGTGGTACTCTGCGGTGCCGCGTTCGATCAGAACTCACACGATCATCGGGGGCACGCTTGTGGCCGTTGTCATGGGCGGCTTTGCGATTTGGGCCGCCACGGCGCCGTTGGCGGCTGCCGTGATCGCCCCGGGAAGCTTTGTCGCATCGGGCGAAAACAAGATCGTACAACATTTGGAAGGCGGGATCATCGGCGAGATCCTCGTGCGGGAAGGCCAGATGGTCCAGGAAGGGCAGGATCTCGTCAGGCTGGACGAGACCGCTGCCAGAGCGAGTGCGCGGCAGTTGATCTTGAGGGGCCTTCGGCTGGAAGCAACGCTGGCACGACTGACGGCGCGTGCTGCCGGCGACGGAAGCTATTTGTCCCCCGCCTCGGTCCTGGACGCCATTGCCGACCCCGAAGTAAAAGCGATCGACACCAGTCAGAGGGAGAACGCAGCGGCGGCAGCGGCAAAGCTCGCTAACGACATCGATATTCTCCAGCAAAACATCTCAGCGCTTGAGTACGAGCGTAACGGAAACGCCTCCCAGATCGTCGCCATTGATAGGCAGAAGACCCTACTCGAAGAGCAGCGCGTCAACCTTGCCAAGCTACTCGAAAGCCAGCTTGCAACACGATCTTCCCTCAATACGGTGGAAAGAGCCATTGCCGAGGCCGATGGTGCCATCGCCGAGCTACGCGCGGAGATGGAAGCGGACGACGCGCAGATCGCCAGGTTCGAACGCCAAATCATTCAATTGCGCGATGCCGCACGGCAATCTGCTTTTGCGGAATTGCAGGCGGTCGAAGCCGAACTCGACGCGGTCCGGGAGCAGATCAGACAGGCGCAGGATGTGCTGGGACGTACAGTCATCAAGGCTCCTGCTACAGGAACTGTCGTTCGCCTCTACTATCACACACCGGGTGGCGTGATCGAAACGGGTAAGGCCATCATGGAAATCCTGCCATCGGATGTTCCACTGATCATCGAGGCTCAGGTCTCGAGAATGCAGATCGACGAGGTCAGCGTGGGTGAGAGCGCCTCGATCCGCCTCACCTCTCTCAACCAGAGGACAACGCCGATCCTGACCGGGACCGTGGACTACGTTTCTGCCGACTCCGTGGTTAATTCAGCGGACACCTCGACGGGCGAGATCTACGTTGCCCGCGTTTCAGTTCCTGCCGAACAGATCGAAAGGGTCGAGGGTTTCAAGCCTACGCCCGGCATGCCGGCAGAAATCCTTATCCTCACGCACGAGCGAACCTTTTTGGAATATCTCGTAAAACCTATCGAAGACAGCATGTCACGCGCGTTTCGGGAGGAGTGAACGCGGGGTTATCTTGGGGCGCGGATCCCATGTCTGCCTTGATCGGAAAGAGAGCGCGCTTGACGCCATTGAGCATGGCGCCAGCAATGACCCTGCTCACCGCACCAAAGCCGAAAGCACTTTGCAATCATACAGAAGATAAGAAATGGCGCGCCCGAAGAGATTCGAACTCCTGACCCCCAGATTCGTAGTCTGGTGCTCTATCCAGCTGAGCTACGGGCGCGCAGGCCGCTTGGGAGCGGCGGGGCATTCGGCGGTGAGTGGCTCACCCGTCCGAAGCGGGGCAACCTATAGATCGGCGTTTGCCGCATTGCAAGCGTGTGACAGCGCATTTTTGGCAAAGCCGCTAAAGGCTGTGAATATCTTTGGGCAGGGTCAGCTCGAAACGGGTGCCGGGCGGGGGGCCGTCGAGATAGCGCAAGGTCCCCCCATTTGCCTCGGTCAGCTCACGCGCAATGGCAAGACCCAACCCCGTTCCACCTGCCCGGGCTGATCCCTCGAAAGCGACGAAAAGATTTTCCCGGGCACGCGGCGGTAGGCCCGGACCATTATCGGAAATAGTGAGAACAACCGTTTCGGCTTCCTCTGCCAGCGACACCTTGATCGCAGGCGCGCTGATCTGGTTGCTCGCTTCGAGCGCCTCGCGCGCATTCTTGAAGAGATTGACCAGCACCCGCCCCATCTGGCCGGGATCGACGTGGACAAGCAGACCTGCCGGAACATCGGCGAGAAACTGGACGCTGGGATGGCCCACGAGGCGCGCTTCGAATCCGGCATCATCGACCAGCGTCTTGAGATCGATGCTGGCTGGCTTGGGCACGCTGGTGGCCTCCCGGCCATAATCGAGCACCTGCTGGGCAAAGCCGATGGCCTTATCGAGCGTGGTCACAAGACGTGGCGCAAGGCGCTGCACCTTTGGATCATCGAGTGTCGCCACCTGATCGGACAGCAATTGGGCCGAAGTCAGCGTGTTGCGCAGATCATGGTTGATCTTGGCGACGGCAAGTCCGAGATCGGCCAGGTGCCGCTGCTGGCGCAGCATGGAGAACAACTCGCTTTCCATGGCAGACAATTCGCTTTCGAGCACGCCGATTTCGTCGCCCCGCCGTGTCGGCGCGAGAATCAGCGTGGCGTTCTCCGGAGCCTTGCGAAAGCGCAGGATGTTTCGTGTCAGGCGCTGCACCGGCAGGATAAAGAGCTGGCTCACGAGCATATAAAGCGCAAAGGCCGTAACCGCGGCGATGCCGAGCGACACCAGGACGATATTGCGTGAATAGTCGATGATGTCGGCCCGCAACGGCCGCTCGGGCATGAGAATCTCGACAAGGCTCTCGTCGAGATCGCCCTCGCCCACAATTCGTAGCGTCCGGTTGGGCGGGGCGAACAAGGTGTCAAGGGCACCGAGCACAAGGCTCGGCAGATCGCTCTGACGCAGGTCGGCAGTCACTACATTATCGAGCGTAACCGGGTCCGCCAGCTCTATAAGCTGGCTTTGCCCCGCACGCCGGTAAACGATCGCATAGGCTCCTGCGGAAGCAAGGAGACGATCGGTGAGGTTGCGCGGCAGCGCCATGACGTCAGGCACCGCGTCGAGCACACGCGCGGCAACAACCCCCACCCGCAGCCGGTCCTGCAGCCAGGAGGCGCGATAGGTGGCCAGGGAGGGCAAATAGATCACCACCTCGACAAGCAGAATCACCGCAATGATGGCGGCGATCAGCTTGTTGGATAGGCCCGAGAATCGGCTGGGTGTGACTTGGGGCTCGTCTGTCATCGCGACTCGATCATAGGGGACGAGGAACCCTGGCGTCAGCCCCCGAACGGATTTCGGACCACACGCCGCAGGGTCCGCGCGTGGCTGGTCCAGAGAGAAACGTTTTTCGAGCCGCTATAGGTTTCAGCCAGTTGCGTGATGATCGTGAAAAGACTCGGGCGCGGCAGCGGCAAAAAGGCAAGATCTGCAAGACTGATACGGCGATCCATGGCAAGGGCGAGAACCGCGGCAAGCTCGGGCGCTTGCAGCCCCAGAATCGCGCCTTCAAGGATTTCGCCCCTGGCGTCCACCGAAAGCTTGGCAAGGCCATGCCCTGCCCCCATGGCCACGGCGCGATCGTTTTCGCTGAATGATTGGCGCAGAAGCTGCTCGCCCGGTTTGAATTTGCCTTTACGCCCGGAAAGCGGACCGATTTCGGCCAGAGGCGGGGCCGTTTCGACGATCCGCGGCACAAGAGGCACAGCGCGGCGCTGACCGAGGAGGGAATCGATGGCAGCCCGGCCCTGCGCCTGTGCCTCCGCCCAGCGGCTTTGCCCCGCTCCGGCGCCAACCACGCGGACATGACGCAGGGAGGTTGCGCCGAGCGTGCCCCGAAGGCTCGGATATCCCGTTTCGCTGCTGGTTTTGATCTTGGTTTTTCCAAGATCGAGCGGCGCAAAATCAACCCTGCGGTCCATCGAGACAAGCAGATGCGAGGCGTCGAGCGATTCGAGTGTGCCATCGGCATGGCTGAGATCGACACCGATCCCCTGAGAGCGCGTGTTCACAGCAGCGATCTGCGCATCGCGCGCGATGACCACACCCTCCTGCGCGAGGATATTGGACAGAATCGCAACACATTCGGCATCGAAGCCTGCAAGTGCCGGGCCATGCGGCACGAGCGTGACCTGAGCTCCGAGACGCCTTTGCACCTGCGCCTGTTCAAAGGCAAAAGCATCGCCTCCGATGATCACGAGATGGGTCAGCTTGCGCTGATTGTCGAATATGGTGTCCGGCGTAAAGAACTCGGCCGCCTCAAGTCCGGCGATTGCCGGGATGACGGGATCGCCCCCCAGCGCCAGAACAACGGCGCGTGGCTGGATCGTCAGGTCACCGACGAGAAGCGAACGGCTGTCGAGGAAGCTGACCAATCCACGGATGACGGTTACGCCCGCTGCTGAAAGGATTTCCGGCGCGTCCGCCCGTCCCTGCTGCGCCGCCACGCGGGCGACGCGCTCGGCGACCTGGCGGGCCGTCAGTTTGACTTCTGTGGCGCCAAGCCCCATTTCGGCCCCCGCGCGCATCCCTTGCACAAGGGCCGCACTGGCCGACAAGGCAGCGGCGCGCACGGCCAGGGTGCGAGCGTCGCCCGGCTCCACCTGCTCACGATCGGCAAGAACAACGCTGGCGCCGAGCCGGCGCGCATAAAGCGCAAGGTCGATACCGAGCGCCCCGGCACCGACGATGCACAGGTCAGGATTTGTAGACACGTACCAGATTCCGCGGCAGGCTGAGCGATAGTGCAGTTATGCTGGCATATCCCCGGCTTGACAACAGCCGGGAAAGCGCGCCGGAACCGCCGTTGCCGCGTTGACTTGGCAGTGGCTTTTCCCTATAGACGCCTCGACCAAAGCTGGCGCGCCCTGCCCCGCCGGCCGGATAGATTTATGCGCAATTTGCGCCAGCAATAGAGGAACCGTGCACGAGCGCGGTTGAAAGTCATGAAGCGTACTTACCAGCCTTCCAAGCTCGTGCGTGCCCGTCGTCACGGTTTCCGCGCCCGCATGGCCACCAAGGACGGCCGCGCGATCCTGAACCGCCGCCGCGCGCTCGGCCGCAAGAAGCTGTCGGCCTAAGGTTTCGGGCCGGATGACGGCCGAAAAGAAACAGGCCGCGAAATTGCGCCGCCTCTTGCGGCGCTCGCAGTTTTTGAGGGCAGCCCGGGGCAATCGCGCCGGGCGCTCTGCGTTTGGGATGCAGGTTGTGCCTGTCGCCGAGGATTTGCCCGGCATAGGGATCACCGTCACCAAGAAGGTGGGCAATTCCCCCGAACGAAACCGGATGAAACGCCGGTTGCGCGCGGCTGCGGCAGCATGTGCCGATGACTTCCGTCCCGGACACGATTATGTGCTGCTGGCAAGGCGCGAGGCTCTGAGCCGACCCTTCGCCAAAATGATCACCGACCTTACCGGTCTTATCGCCCGCGTGCACGACACGAAGGCGGACGAAAACCAGACTCGGGCCGGGCGCGGCCAACGGAACTCGACACCATGAATGCTGACAATCGCAATGTGATTCTCGCTGTCGTGCTGAGCATGCTCGTGCTGTTCGGCTGGCAGTTTTTCATTGCCGGACCGCAACTCGAACGCGCCCAGCAGCAGGCCGAGATCGCCGCCCAGCAACAAAGGGAACAGGAAGCGCTTGCTGTTCCCACAACCGGCGTCGGCGGCACAGCGACTCCCGCGACCGAACAGCCACTCAGCACCCAGACCTTTGCCGATCGCGACAGCGCCATTGCCGCTTCAAACCGCATCCCCATCGACACCGTGGATCTTGCCGGCTCCATCAACCTGACCGGCGCCCGCATCGACGATCTCAAGCTCGAGAACTATCGCGAAACCACAGCCGATGATTCCCCGATCATCACCCTGTTGAGCCCCTCGGGTGCTCCGGGCGGCTATTTCGTCGAGCACGGCTGGGCGCCTGCAGCCGGTGCCAGCGTTGCCCTGCCCGATGCCAACACGGTCTGGACAGTCGAGGGCGACACGACGACGCTGACTGCGGCAACCCCGGTCACGCTGAGCTACGACAATGGCCAGGGCCTGATCTTCCGCCGCACCATTGCGGTCGACGACCACTACCTGTTCACCATCACTCAATCGGTTGAAAATACCGGTGCGGGCGATGTAGCGCTCTTCCCCTATTCGCGCGTTGTCCGTCAGGGCACTCCGCCGGTGCAGAATTTCTTTATCCAGCATGAAGGGCCTATCGGCGTTCTTGGCTCGAACAACTACGTCGCGCGCAAATATGGCGACCTCCAGAACGATCGTCAGGTCGATTTCTCCTCCACCACCGGCTGGCTCGGTATCGCCGACAAATATTGGGCGACCGCCGTTTTCCCCCAGCCGGGCAATGCGATCAATGCGCGCTTTGCCTATTCGACGACGGGTTCGACCCCGATCTATCAGACCAATTATGTCGAAACCCAACCGGTCGTCGTTCCCGCCGGCGGCACGGCAACAAGCGAAAGCTATGTCTTCGCGGGGGCCAAGGAAGACCAGGTCATTTCCGCCTATGAGAACGACCTGGGCGTTGATCGCCTCGAGCTTCTGATCGACTGGGGCTGGTTCCACTTCCTGACCAAGCCCATGCACTGGCTGCTGGTGGCGCTCGACGGTCTCTTCGGCAATTTCGGCCTCGCGATCCTCGCAGTGACCGTTATCGTCAAGGCTATCTTTTTCCCACTGGCCAACCGCTCCTATGCCTCCATGGCCGCGATGCGGCGCGTGCAGCCGGAAATGAAGGCAATTCAGGAGCGCCTGAAGGACGATCGCGCTGCCCAGCAACAGGCGATGATGGAGCTTTACCGCAAGGAAAAGATCAATCCGCTCTCCGGCTGCTGGCCGATCCTCATTCAGATCCCGGTCTTTTTCGCGCTCTACACCGTTATCTTCATCTCGATCGAGATGCGGCACGCGCCCTTCTTTGGCTGGATCCAGGATCTCGGCGCACCCGATCCGACCAATATTTTCACCCTGTTCGGCCTGATCCCGTGGAATCCAATGGCTCTGCCGGTCATCGGCTCGTTCCTCCACCTCGGCATCTGGCCGATCGTGATGGGCATCACCATGTGGGTGCAGATGAAGCTCAATCCGCCCCCGCCGGATCCGACCCAGGCGATGATCTTCAACTGGATGCCGGTGATCTTCACCTTCATGCTCGGCACGTTCCCTGCAGGTCTCGTGATCTACTGGGCCTGGAACAACCTGCTCTCGGTGACCCAGCAGTGGGTGATCATGAAGCGCCACGGTGCCGAGGTGAACCTTTTCGGCAATATCGTGGACAGCTTCCGCAAGAAGCCCAAGCCGGCCGAAAACTCCAAGAGCTAATCCCTTTCCGGAACTCTATGGGCCCGCTGGACACTCCAGCGGGCCTTGTCTTTGAGGGCGCAACGAATGACTGAAAAAAACTATCCCACCGACCTCATCGAGCGCGGCCGCCTGCTCTTTGCCCGGCCCATCGTGTTTGTGAAGGGCTGTGTCCGGCTCGCCGACCTGCCGCCGATGGACCGTGTCGAAATCGCCTTTGCCGGTCGTTCAAACGTGGGAAAGTCGAGCCTGATCAACGCTCTATGCGGCACCTCGAGCTTGGCGCGCACCTCCAACACGCCTGGCCGCACGCAGGAGCTGAACATTTTTGAAAGTCAGAGCGAAGAGCTGCGCATTGTCGACATGCCCGGCTATGGCTATGCCAAGGCGCCGGAGCCCAAGGTCAAGGCGTGGACACAATTGATCCACCAGTACCTGACCGGCCGCGCCACGCTGCGCCGCGTCTATGTGCTGATCGACAGCCGCCACGGGCCAAAAGACAATGATATCAGCGTGATGAACGAACTGGACCGCGCTGCCGTGAGCTATCAGGTGGTCTTGACCAAGGCAGACAAGCCCTTGTCCAAGGACGTGGAAAAGGTCGTTGCGATGACCCGTGCCGCCATCGCCAAGCGCCCCGCCGCGCATCCCGAGGTTCTGCTGACCTCCAGCGAGAAGGGCGAAGGCCTCAAGGAGCTTCGCACCGAAATCGCCATGCTGCTCGAAAGCAGCGGCGCCTAGCTAGCTTCGCCGGCGAAGAACCTGCCGATATAGCTGGCCAGGCGGGTGCTGTCGGAGGGTTGCCGGAAGGAGGCGACGCCCGCCTCGACCACATCGTCGGGTGCCCTCCCGCGGCGCAGTTCGACCAGGGCAAGTGCGTAATTGTCAAGAAATTCAGGGTGCGGCTGGAAGCTCAAGGCCTTGCCGGTCTTATAGAAAAGTCCGGCATTCGGGGTAAAGTCCGACGCGAGGACAACTTCGGCTTCCGCCGGCGGCACGATGACCTGATCCTGATGCGAACAGGCAATGGCAAGGGTTTGGGGTGCATCGGCCATGAAGGGCGGGCGACTGGTGACGCGATAGCGATGCCGGCCAAGACCCCAGCCTTTTTCGGATTTCCGCACCTCTCCGCCCAGCGCATCGGCCATGATCTGATGGCCGAAACAGATGCCGAGCATCGGTGTCTTGGCAGCGTAAGCGGCGCGGATAAAGTTGCGCAGGGGTGGCAACCAGGCGTGATCTTCGTAGACGCCGGCCGGTGAACCCGTCAGCACTATAGCGTCCATATGTGCCGGATCTGCTAGCATCTGGTTATCACAAACGGCGACAACTTCGTAACTAGACGCTGTTTTGGTCCCCTCAAACATGCGTTCGAACATGGCGTGGTAGGGACCGAAATGGGGACGGAGCGGTTCGGGCACGTCGCCGGTCTGGACGATGGTGAGACGCATCTTGTGAGAAGCCAGATTGGAAGATCCGCTCTCCTAGCCTCGAACGTCCTTGCCGGGCAACGCCGCCCTGCTCAACCCACCTATGTCAGGCCGCGACAAAGCGCAGCGACACGCCATTGATGCAGTAGCGCAGGCCCGTCGGCTGCGGGCCATCGTTGAAGACATGGCCCTGGTGACCGCCGCAATTGGCGCAATGGACTTCCGTGCGCACCATGCCGAAGCTGGTATCTTCCGTTGTGCCCAGCGAGCCGGGGACAAAATCCCAAAAGCTCGGCCAGCCGGTGCCGCTCTCGTACTTCTTGGCAGATTCGAACAGCAACTGGTCGCAGCCGGCACAGTGAAAGTTCCCTGCGCGCTTTTCGTCGTTGAGCGGAGAGGTAAAGGCGCGTTCGGTACCCTCGTGGCGGAGCACGTCATAGGCTAGCGGGTCGAGCCGCGCCTGCCATTCGGCATCGGTCAGCTTGAACGGGAAATCGCCTTCGGCTGCTATGGGCTGCAAGCGGTGAAACATCGAAAACGCCGACAGACCGATGGTTGCGGCACTGCCAAGCAAAACGCTGCGTCGAGATAACTGCATGATCATTCTCCATGCCCCGGCTGAGACCATAATCGAGATTTCCTCCAGATAAACGTCAACAATGCGAGAGGCTCCGCCAGGGGCAGGCGGAGCCTCGTAACCTCATACGTTGCGGCGTATTTCGAGGTTACATCTTGGGGGTGAGCACCGCGTCGATGACGTGGATCACACCATTGGACTGGATGACATCAGGAATGGTGACATTGGCCACGGTGCCGTTTTCGTCGGTCACGGTGATATTGCCGCCCTCATCCTTGAGGGTGAGCTTGCAGCCACCAACGGTATCGACGACATGCTCGCCGCCATCATCGGCAACCATCTGGGCAATGTCGGTCGACAGAGCCTTGGCCGGGATCACGTGACAGGTCAGCACCTGGGTCAGCATGTCCTTGTTTTCGGGCTTCAGCAGATCTTCCACCGTGCCGGCCGGAAGAGCTTCGAAAGCGGCATTGACCGGAGCCAGGACAGTGAACGGGCCTTCGCCGGACAGCGTGTCAACCAGGCCCGCTGCCTGAACGGCGGCAACCAGAGTGGTGTGATCGGCCGAATTGACGGCGTTTTCAACGATGTTCTTGTCGGCGAACATGGCAGCGCCGCCCACTTCAGGATTGTCCTGGGCAAAGGCCGAGCCAGAAAGAGCGCCAAAGCTGAGAACGGCAGCAACGGCAACGGCAACGGCACGCAGGGAAATGGTCATTTTTCAGAGTTCCTTCCTGTTATCTTGTTCCCGATGATCATCAGGACGCTGGTAGGTACGGGCTCTGTTCGGGTGCAGTTTTCGCGTTTTTGGCGGTTTCGGTGAGAAAAAGAGTGAAACTTTCGAGGTGAGAAAATCGTAGGCGCGCGGGGTCGTGCGGTTGGCCTCGAGCCCCCTCACCCGTCTCGGCCTGCGGCCGATCCACCCTCTCCCCGAGAGGGAGAGGAACAGGTTCAGCGCACCTTGGCCAGTATGTCATCTAGAGGGGGAAAGTCGCACGCATCTGGGACACACCCTAGTCCTCCGAGGCTTCGCTTTCGCTCCGCACCTCAGGATGGGGGTTGCTGGAGGAGGCTGCGGAGCCTAGATCCGCGTTACTGCGCCTTGCGCAACGACGGGGCCGGAGGGGATGCCGCCGGGCGCGCCGCCTTCGGGTTCGAGCGTAATGGCAAGCACCGAGCCTTCACCCCAGCCGGAGCGAACCGTGTCGGACAATTCGACAGTGCTGCGCGCATTGATGGGCACGAGACCCATAGAGATCGGCGCCGCGCCACCCTGGATGGCCCAGAGTTCATAAGCGCGGCCGGGCACTTCGGCGCCGGAGAGCGCGGTGAGGCGCACCTCGCCGGTGCCATCGTAGAGCGCGAGGAACTGGACGTCGCTGCCCTCGGCCTCAAGCGCGGCAACGAGCTGATTGGCAAGGGCCGCGGAATCGGGCCTGGGCTGGAGAACCGAAAAGCCGACTGCCGCAGCGGCTACGCAGAGCGCGCCGGCCGCGACGCTGCGCCAGAGAACCAGACTATCCCACCAGCCTGCTCTGTTGGCGCTGCCGAACAGTCTTTTTTCGATGGTGCCGAAAAGGTGCGGCGGCGGAGAGACGGGGGCGACCTGATCGTCGAGCGGGGCGAAATGATCGAGCCAGAAGGCTTCTTCCGCTTGCAGCGCCGGGCTCGCGGCGATCAGGGTCTTGGTAGCCTCATGCTCGCGAGCATTGAGCAAGCCCAGGACGTATTCGGCGACCCGCGAGCGGGCCTCGTCCCCTTTTGTTGCTTGTTCATGCTCGCTCATAGGCTCAGGCACTCTCTCAACCGGATCAGGCTGCGGCGCAGCCAGGTTCGCATCGTATTGATCGGCACGGCATGACGCTGCGCCAGTTCTTCATAACTGAAACCGTCGAGATAGGCGCCGCGCACCGCATCGGCACGATCGGGCTCGAGCGTAGCAAGGCAATGCTCTATGCGGGCGCTTTCCTGTCTGGCTTGTGCATGCCCTTCGGGACTGGGCCCGGCATCGGGGATATCGAGGGCAATGTCGATATCTTCCGAAACTGGCCGGCGCACCCGGACGATATCGAGGGCATGATTGCGGGCCACGGCGACAAGCCAGCTGATGGGACTTGTCTGGCCGGCAATGTAGCGATCGGCGCGCTGCCAGATCTTGATGTAGATTTCCTGGATTGCTTCCTCGGCTTCGGCTCTGTCCTTCAAAATACGGAGCACGACGCCAAAGAGTTTCGCGCTCGTGCGATCATAGAGCGTGCGGAACGCGGCCCTGTCGCGCAGCGCACAGCGCGCAATCAGGTCCGCTACGATGCGGGCATCCGGATTCATTGCCATATGGATATTGCGCCTCTCCCTGCGCGGGACACTGTATGTCGCTCATCGCTGCAACGCAAATGCGGGAATAATGGATCACCCGCCATGTTTTTGTCGTTGGGTATCATTTAAACGGCCAAAGAAATCGATTAGACCCTTTGCCGACCTTAGGCCTTGTGAGGAAACCGCCAAGCCCATGTCCGACCAGTCCGCTACCGACCGCTTCAGCCACGATGCTGGCATCCTCGCTCAGGCCCTGCCCTATATGCAGCGCTACGAAGGCAAGACCGTCGTCGTCAAATATGGCGGTCACGCCATGGGCGACCTGGCGCTGGGCCAGGCTTTCGCCCGCGATATCGCGCTCCTCAAGCAATCCAAGGTCAACCCGATCGTGGTGCATGGCGGGGGGCCGCAGATCGCCTCCATGCTCAAGAACCTGGGGATCGAATCCAAATTCGAAGGCGGCCTTCGCGTCACCGACAAGCGGACCATGGAAATCGTTGAGATGGTGCTGGCCGGCTCGATCAACAAGGAAATCGTCGCGCTGATCAATGCCGAAGGCGAATGGGCTATCGGTCTTTGCGGCAAGGACGGCAACATGGTCTTCGCCCGCAAGGCGGAAAAGAAGGTTAAAGATCCCGGCTCCAACATCGAGCGCGTGCTGGACCTCGGCTTTGTCGGCGAGCCGATGGAGGTGGACCGCACCCTGCTCGACCTCCTGGCCCGCTCGGAAATGATCCCGGTGATCGCGCCTGTGGCGCCCGGCCATGACGGCAATACCTATAACATCAACGCCGACACTTTTGCCGGTGCCATTGCCGGCTCGCTGGGCGCCAAGCGCCTGCTGTTCCTGACCGACGTGCCCGGCGTGCTCGATCGCGACGGCAAGCTCATCCCGGAACTGACGGTGAGCGATGCCAAGGCGCTGATCGCCGACGGAACGATTTCGGGCGGCATGATCCCCAAGGTCGAGACTTGCCTTGAAGCGCTCGACAATGGGGTCGAGGGCGTCGTGATCCTCAACGGCAAGCAGCCCCATGTCGTGCTGGTCGAGCTCTTCACCGAGTTCGGTGCTGGCACACTGATCGTCCGTTAAAACCGGACCATTCTGAAAACAAAGGCCGCTCCCCGGAAGCGGCCTTTTTCTTTACGCTTCGATCACCACCGGCTTGGGTCCGCCATGCTCCTGCGGCCTGGACGGCCGGAAGCGGAAGGACAGCAGCAGCACGATCAAGAACGAAGCAACCTGATACCAGAGCGCCAGCGCCGCAGCATCCGCAAAGGCGGCATTGGGTGCCTTGCCGGCAGCGAAGTTGCCCGCCAGCTGCGTGAAGAATATCTGCCCTACGATGGCGATGCCGATGGCGCCGCCCACCTGCTGGAAGGCCTGCAGCGCGCCCGACCCGGCCCCGGCATCGCGCGGCGGCACGTTGCGCAGCACCAGCTGGAACAGCGAGGAGAACCCCGTTCCAAGCCCAACGCCGGCAATCAGCAGAGGTAGCAGGAAACTCCAGGAATCGATCGTGTCACCCGCGCCCTGGATGATGAAATGCAGCCACAGGATGCCGCCGGCAAGCATTGCACCCGCCGCCGCCACACGCGCCCGCAAATAATGCGAGCCGAAGCGCGCTGCGATAAACGAGGCAAGAAGCACACCCACCGAAAACGGCGTGTTGGTGAGCCCCGATTGCAGCGGCGAGAACCCGAAGCCTGACTGCAGGAGCAGCGAGATCACCATGAACATGCCCGGGATGCCCGAGGCATAGATGGTGACGACGAAAGCGCCGAACATATAGTCCTTGTTGCGCAGGAGATCGTAGTTGAGAAGTTGCGACTGGCCGTGCTCCGCCCGCCGCTTCTGCCAGAGGTAGAAGCCGCCGATCAGCACGAGCCCGGCCCCGATCAGCGCCCAGATCCAGAGCGGCCAGCCAAGCGGTTCGCCTTCGACGATGCCGAAAACGATGGCCACGATACCGGCGCCGAAAAGGCCGATGCCGACATAGTCGTTCTTGAGCTCACGATGCCCCGGCAGGCGCGGAATCAGTATCCAGCCCGCGACAACAGCGAGCACGCCGATCGGTACATTGACCAGGAAAATGGGCTCCCAATCCATGCCAAAGATCTGCGCGTCGATAAGGAGGCCGCCCAGGATCGGGCCGCAGACCGAGGCAAGCCCAGCCGACAGACCGAACAGCGAAAACGCCTGCCCGCGCTCTTCCGCCGGAAAGGTCACCGTTGCGATGGCCAGCACCTGCGGCGCCATCATCGCGCCGAAGAGACCCTGGATGACCCGGGCCGCAATCAGCATCTCGATCGAGCCGGAAAGCCCGCACAGGGCCGATGCCGCAGTAAAACCGATGGCACCCCACAGAAACATCTGCGTGCGCCCGACAATGTCGCCCAGCCGGCCGAAAGGCAGCAGACCAAGCGCGAAGGCCAGCACATAGGCTGCAACCACCCACTCGATCTGGCTGTCGCTGGCGCCCAGCCCCTCGCGCATGGAGGGCAGCGCCACATTGACGATGGTGACATCGATCAGGTTCATGAAATTGGCGATAAGCAGCACGAAAAGGGCGATCCAGCGACGAGGATCGGGCTCAGCTTGCGGAGCGGAAGTGGCGGCGGACATGGATTGAACCTTGAAACGAGGCGGGAAGCTGCACGAGCCCGGACGCACCAGGATCGCGAGACATGCCCGGCGGGCGTATCAAACAAGGGAGGTGGCCGCGACCATGTTTGGCGCATGACGTGTTTGCTGACAAGCTCGGTTGACATTTTCTGTCAGCAGGCGTCCACCACCCCTAACCGCGGGAGCCTTCCATGACCGATTATGTGCGCAAGATCCTCACCTCCTCCGTCTACGAGGTGGCCGAGCAGACCCCGCTCGATCCGATGCGGCTGCTGTCCTCGCGCCTGGGGCGGCCGATCCTGCTCAAGCGGGAGGATCTGCAGCCGGTCTTTTCCTTCAAGATTCGCGGCGCGCACAATCGCATGAGCCAGCTTTCGCCCGATGAGCGCGCGGCTGGCGTGATCTGCGCTTCGGCGGGCAATCACGCTCAAGGGGTGGCGCTTTCGGCAACCCGGCTCGGCATCCGCGCCATCGTCGTGATGCCGACGACGACACCGGCGATCAAGAGCGATGCGGTGCGGCGGCTCGGGGGCGAGGTCGTGCTGTTCGGCGACAATTTCGATTCGGCGCGGGTGCATGCGACCGCCCTGGCCGAGCGGCATGGCTATGTGTTCGTGCATCCCTTCGACGATCCCGACGTGATCGCGGGTCAGGGCACGGTGGGGCTCGAGCTGATGCGCCAGCATCCGGGGGAGATCGGGGCCATCTATGTGCCGATCGGCGGAGGCGGGCTGGCAGCGGGGATCGCCAGCTTCGTCAAGTTTTTGAGACCCGAGATCCGGGTGATCGGGGTCGAACCCGAAGAGGCTGCGAGCATGAAGGCAGCCATCGCGGCGGGTCATCCGGTGCCGCTCGACCAGGTTGGGCTTTTTGCCGATGGCGTCGCGGTGCGCCAGGTGGGCGAGGAAACCTTCCGGCTTTGCCGGGATCTGCTCGATGACATCGTCACCGTTTCGGCCGACGAGATCTGCGCTGCGATCAAGGATATCTTCGACGATCAGCGCGCCATTGCCGAGCCGGCGGGCGCCCTCGCCCTTGCCGGATTAAGGCGCGATATCGAAAGCGGCACGGCGCCAGCGGGGCCGCTTATCGCGATCAATTCAGGCGCCAATGTCAATTTCGATCGCCTGCGCTATGTGTCCGAACGCGCCGAAATCGGCGAAAGGGCCGAAGCGCTGCTGGGCGTGACCATTCCCGAACGCCCGGGCAGCTATCGCGCCTTCATCCGCCTGCTCGGCCGCCGTGCGATCACCGAATTCAACTACCGCTACGCTCCGGGCAGCCAAGCCCATATCTTTGTCGGCATCAAGCTTGTCGAGGGCGACCGGGAGAAGCACGAGATCATAGAGACCCTGCGCTTGAACGGGCTTGCCGTCATCGACATGACCGACAACGAGGTTGCCAAGCTGCACGCGCGGCACATGGTGGGCGGACGGGTCAGCGGCCTCTCGGGGGAAATGGTGTTCCGCTTCCAGTTCCCCGAACGGCCCGGAGCCCTTCTCAAGTTTCTCGAAGGGCTCAACGATGGGTGGAACATTTCGCTGTTTCACTACCGCAATCATGGTGCCGATTATGGTCGGGTTCTGGTGGGCGTCGAGGTGCCCGAAAGCACCCGGGCCGACTTCCACGCCCATATTGATGCCATAGGGTTTCCCTATTGGGATGAGACGAAAAATCCCGCCTATCAACTATTTCTCGAAGCGCATTGAACCCATTCGGGTGGGGTGAGTTCGACATGTGGGCGATACATAGGCTCTCTATGCTCGGACGCAATTCCGCCGCTATCAGTTGCAATCCACGCCCAAGGGCAATCACAGGGGGACGGCGCCAGCACATGCCCGGCGCACCTTCACAACATCAAGGAAGACGCAGACCATGATGAGTTCGACCACCAGCCGCAGCCTGATGCTGGCCACTGGCCTTGCCACTCTGGCAATGATGCAGCCGGCCATGGCGCTCGATGCGCAGACCTTCGTCGACCGGATCGCCGCGGTCTATGAGGTGGGTGGCTACAACATCACCTTTGGTCCCGCAACGCTTGAGGGCGACACCGTCACGGTCGATGGCGCCACGGTTTCCCTGCTTGGTCTGGAAGACGAGAGCTGGACGATCGACACCACCCTGACCTTTTCCGGTGTGGCGGAAACCGAGGATGGCGGCTTCACTGCCGAGAGCCTGACCATTCCCGATATCGACACCGAATTCGCCCAGGATCCGGTCGGCCACCTGACCATGACCGATGTCGAGGCAAACGACATCTATCTGCCGCCGGCCGACGCCATCAACAACCTGGCGCTTCTTGAATCCGTGGGTTCGATCACCACCGGGCCCCTGACAGTGACGCGCGACGGCGAAGATTTCTTCTCCATCCAGTCCATCTCGGCCGTCAATGAGTTCACCTATGACGATGCCGACACCCTGATCGACATCGCTTCGACCTTTGATGTCGCCGGCATTTCGGCCAATCTGCAGACCATGGCCGAGGAAGACCCGGAAGCCGGTCCGGTGATCGAAGCGCTCGGGCTAACCCAGATCAATGGCAGCATCTCGCAGATCATGACCTGGGACATGACCGACGGCCACCTGGTTATCGAGGAGTTCCTGTTCGACTTCGACGAAGTCGGCGCGCTCGATATCACGGCCGATATCAGCGGGTTCACCCCGCAGGTGCTCGATAAGGTCGCTGCCATGCAGAGCCCCACGATCGACTTGACGAGCGAAGAAGCGCAGGCCCAGCAGATGATGGTGGGCATGGAACTGCTGCAGGCCCTGACCCTGACCAGCGCCAGCGTGCGCTACGATGACGACTCGCTTGCCGGCAAGCTGCTCGACCTGTTCGCCGCCCAGTCCGGCGCCGACCGCGCCCAGTTCGTCGAAGGCCTCAAGGCCATGGCGCCGCAGATGATCGGCCAGGCCGGCATTCCAGCCCTGACCGACATGGCCATACCCGCCATCAACGCCTTCCTCGACGACCCCCAGAGCTTCGAGATCGCCGTGCGTCCTGCAACCCCGACAACGCTTCTGGTGCTGAGCGCCGCTGCCGCTAACCCGGCCGGATTGATTTCGGCGCTGGGCCTGTCGATCACGGCGAACCAGTAAAATTCTGGCAGGCCCTTCCGGTTGGGAGGGCCTGTTTTTTCGAGATGAAGGCCCGCGCCTCTCCGGGGAGAGGGTTAGGGTCAGGGGCGGCAAGCGCTATCAGTTCGGCGCGCCCGAAGCTTCCCTCATGCATTTCCCGGTTTTTTCTGGCATTCTCCGGCCATGACCAGCCTTAGCCATATTACCGACTGGGTGTTCGATCTCGACAACACCCTTTACCCGCGCGAATGCAATCTGTTTGCCCAGATCGACCGGCTCATCACGAGCTATGTGATGGATGTCACCCGGCTTGAATTCGAAGAGGCGCGGCTCCTTCAGAAGACTTATTACCGGGATTTCGGGACGACGCTGAACGGCCTGATGCATCGGCATGAAATCGACCCCGATCATTTCCTCAACACCGTCCACGCCATCGACTATTCTCCCGTTGCGGCGCATCCGGACCTGATGGCAGCCATTCGCGCCCTGCCCGGCCGCAAGTTCATCCTGACCAACGGCGATACCGGCCATGCCCGCTCGGTGCTCGGACGGCTGGGGGATGCAAACCTTTTCGAGAATGTCTACGACATCCGCTCGATGACCTTCGTGCCCAAGCCGCACCGGCAGGCCTATGAAGGTTTTTTCAAGCATCATGACATCGACCCGCAGCGCGCCATCATGTTCGACGATTTGGAAAAGAACCTCGTCGTGCCGCATGAAATGGGCATGGCAACAGTCCAGGTCGTGGCCGGCGAGGACTTCACCCACGACCAGGTGGAGCCGTGGGAAATCGGGCGCTCGACAGGCCCACATGTGCACTATGTCACGAGCGACCTTGCAGGTTTTCTGCGTAATCTCGACTGACTACATGCTGTTGAGATGAAGGAAATTGCCGTCGGGATCCCTGAACCAGACCATGCGGAAATCGCCGGCTCGGTGAATGCCCTCGCTATATTCCATGCCGTCGAACTGCTCGAACTGGACCCCCTTGTCCCGCAGGCGTGAAACGATGGCTTCGAGATCATCGCCCACGCCCCAGACCACGGCATTGGCCTTGTTGGTTCCGGCGAACTCGGAAACGTAGACCACGAGCGTGGTAGCACCGGTGCGAAACTCAAGCACCTGATCGTTGTCGGCAACCAGATCGAGCTCGAGTACATCGCGGTAGAAACGCTTGGCGCGTTCGATATCCTTGACCGCGACAATGGCGGCGCTGTCTTTGTCTTTGAGCATGGTATCCTCCTCAATGGCGGGCGGAACGCGCGGCGGATGGTGGGGGTTGCTGGGGGTGTCACTTGTCACAGTGCACCCCCTCCTAGCCCCCTCCAGAAGGAGGAGGGATCTGCCGGTGGCTCGAGGCAAACTCGATCTGTCCCCCCCTTCTGGAGGGGGAGGTTAGGTGGGGGTACGACTTCTGCCTAAACACCGCCCCCCCTGTTCCCGGCCACTTAGCCTGACGATAGAATGACGCCATGACCGATCTACCAGGCCGCAGGCCGCCCCCCACGCCGGATGGCGCACCCACATTCAGGCAGCGGCTGGACAATCTCAGGCATCTGGGCCGCTTGATCCAGCAGATCTGGCGCACCAGTCCTGGGCTGACTGCCGCCAGCATCGGGTTGCGGCTGATCGCGGCGCTGCAGCCGATCGCCGTGCTTTATGCGGCAAAGCTCATCGTCGACGAGGTGGTCTATCTCAGCGGGGTCGCAGCGCCGGGGCCGGGCGTGATCGACTGGTGGGAAGCCGGGCTTCTCAACACCATAGCGCTTTACCTGCTGCTCGAACTCGGGCTGGTCCTCGTCAATGACGTGATCGGCCGGGCGACGGGGCTGGTCGATTCCATTCTTTCGGAACTGCATTCCAACCAGGTCAGCGTCGAGCTGATGGCCCACGCCGCGCGCCTTGATCTCATGCATTTCGAAAGCGCCGAATATCAAGACCGGCTGGAGCGCGCCCGCCGGCAGGCAGCGGGGCGCAATGCGCTTTTGAGCCAGCTCTTTGGCCAGGCGCAGGACATGATCACCGTGCTCACGCTGGCCGCGGGTCTCTTCGTTTATGCACCGTGGCTGATCCTGCTCCTGCCGCTTAGCTTCATTCCATCGATCTGGGGCGAAACGCGCTTCAACACCATGGCCTATATGGTCAGCCGCTGGCGCACCCCGGAGCGGCGGGAGCTCGAATATCTGCGTTACATCGGGGCCAGCGCCGAAACAGCCAAGGAAATCAAGCTCTTTGGTCTCGGCAGCTTTCTAATCGAGCGGTTTCGCCGGCTGGCGCAGGGGATTTTCCTTGAAAACCGCCGCATCGCCATTCTGCGCAATAGCTGGGGTGCCGTGTTCGCTGCCATCGCGACCCTTGCCTATTACGCGGCCTATGCCTTTATCGTGTGGCGCACGGTGACGGGTGAATTCACCATCGGCGATCTGGCTTTTCTTTCGGGCTCGTTTCTGCGGCTGAATGGCCTCTTCCAGAAGATCCTCCTTGGCTTCACCCAGATTGCGGGCCAATCTATGTATCTTGACGATCTCTTTTCCTTTTTCGAGATCGAACCCACTGTGCTGGCGCCAGCACAGCCCAAGCCGTTTCCCTCGCCTATCAGGCAAGGAATCCGGTTCGAAAATGTCGGCTTCCGCTATCCCGAGACGGATGGTTGGGTGATCCGCAACCTCAGTTTTACGCTGGCCGCCGGAGAGACGCTGGCGCTGGTGGGCGAAAACGGGGCGGGCAAGACCACGATCGTGAAACTGCTCGCCCGGCTTTATGACCCAAGCGAAGGGCGCATCACGGTGGATGGCACCGACCTCAGGGACATGGCGCCGGGCGATATCCATGCCCATCTCGGTGTCATCTTTCAGGACTTCATCCGCTACAGCTTCACCGCGCGCGACAATATCGGAGTCGGACGGATCGAGGATGGCGCCGATCAGGCCCGGATCGATCTGGCCGCCGAGCAGAGCCTTGCCGATGGCGTGATCCGGCGCCTGCCGCGCGGCTACGATCAGCAGCTGGGCCGCCTCTTCAAGCAGGGGCGCGATCTCTCGGGCGGGGAATGGCAGAAGATTGCCATTGCCCGATCCTACATGCGCGATGCCGAACTGATCATTCTCGATGAACCGACCGCAGCGCTCGATGCCAAAGCCGAAGCCGAAGTTTTCGCCCGCTTCAAGGGGCTGGCAAGCGGCAAGACCGCCGTGATCATCTCCCATCGCTTCTCGACCGTGCGCATGGCCGACCGCATCCTCGTGCTCGAACACGGCGCAATTCTCGAAGCCGGCACGCATGAGGAACTTGTGGCGCGGCAGGGGCGTTATGCCGAGCTTTTCGAATTGCAAGCCGCCGGCTATCGCTAGGCGCGAGAAAAAGGCCACCATGGCGGAACTGTGGCGGCTCCGAGGCGTTGCGCTCCAGACTAACTGGAGGGCGACATGGCCGAACACACCACATCCGCAACACGACATAGGGGGCTAGGCTTTTGGTGGGCCATGTTTGTGGGGGTGGTGTTGCTGGTTTTCGGCCTGCCCATCGCCGCCGGCGGCGCCTGGCTGATCGCCTTGGGCGGCTCCTGGTACTACCTTTTTGCAGGCATCGGCCTTCTTGTTACCGCATGGTACCTCTTTCGCCGTGAAATCCTGGCTTTTTGGGCTTACCTGCTGACCTATGTGGGCACCGTCATCTGGGCACTCTGGGAAGTGGGATTCGATGGCTGGGCCCAAGTGCCACGCCTTATCGCGCCGACCGTCATTCTGCTTTTGATGCTCCTGACCCTGCCGGTCCTTCGCGGCACCTCCCGTCGCATCGGCTCGGGAGCTGTCGCTGCCGCGATCACCGCCTTTGGCGCGATCGGCGCCATGGCCGTGGCGCAAAACAGCGTCAATTCCACCATTGCCCAGGAAACACCCTCCCCCGCACCCGATAGCGCCACGCCGGGCACGGCTGGCGAACCGGCCACTCCGCAACCTCCTGCGGAACAGCCCAACGCCCCGCTCGGCACGCCCGGAACATCGGTGATCGAGCCCGCCCCCGAGACGACGCCTCCTGCCGAGGACGCAACCCCGCTGCCCCCCATCGAGCCTGCGGAAGAAGCTCCCGAAGCCGAGCCTGAAACGCCGGAAGTGCCTGCCGGTCCCACCTATGTCTCGCTCCAGACCGGCGCGGACTGGCCCGCCTATGGCGGCACGCATCGGGCAGCGCGCTATTCCCCGCTGAACCAGATCACTCCCGAAAATGTCGGGCAGCTCGAACAGATCTGGGAATTCCGCACAGGCGATCTGCCCGAGGACGACGAGCCTTTCGGCAACCAGAACACGCCGGTCAAGGTCGGCGACCGGCTCTTCCTTTGCTCGGCGCTGAACAAGATCTCGGCGCTCGATGCGGCAACAGGTGCCGAGCACTGGACCTATGATCCCCAGACCCCGACCGATGCGATCGGCTACAACGCTTCGTGCCGTGGTCTCGTCTATTTCGAAGATCCAACCGCCGAACAGGGTGAACTGTGCGCAACGCGTACGGTCAACCTGACCCATGACGCACGCATGATCGCGCTCGATACCGAGACTGGGCAGCTTTGTCCCGATTTCGGCCAGGGTGGCATCGTCAACCTCATGGTGGGGATCGGCGACAGCGCCCCAGGCTTTTATGCCCCCACTTCTCCCCCGACGCTCGTGCGGGACGTGCTTGTGGTCGGCAGCCAGGTCAGCGACGGACAGCAGCGTGAAGCTCCGTCTGGCGTGATCCGTGGATTCAACGCCGTCACCGGTGAACTGGAATGGGCCTGGGACATGGGCCGTCCCGGCGAAACGGGTCTGCCGCCTGAAGGAGAGGTCTATACGCCGGGTACGCCCAATGTCTGGACAATCATGTCAGGCGATGACGATCTGGGCATGGTTTACCTGCCCATGGGCAATTCGGCCGTCGACTACTGGGGCGGCGACCGCTCGGAGGAAGAAAACACCTATTCCACCGCCATTGTGGCGCTCGATGTGGAAACCGGCGAAGTCGTCTGGCACTACCAGACGGTGCACTACGACGTGTGGGACTACGATCTCGGCGGCCAGGGCAGCCTGGTGGACTTCCCCACCCCTGAGGGTCCTGTCCCGGCGATCATCATGCCTTCCAAGCAGGCACAGTTCTACATTCTCAACCGGGAAACCGGCGAGCCGCTGGTGACGATCGAAGAACGTCCGGCACCCACGGGCGGCGTCGAGCCGGAGCGCCTGTCCCCGACCCAGCCCTATGTCACGGACTTCCCCAATCTGCTCAAGCCCACCATCACCGAAAAGCAGATGTGGGGCGCAACCCCGCTCGACCAGCTCTGGTGCCGGATCCAGTTCCGCCAGGCCGCTTATGACGGCGTCTATACTCCGCCTACGGTCGACCAGCCCTGGATCCAGTTCCCCGGCTATAATGGCGGCGTCGATTGGGGTGGCGTAGCGATCGATGCCGAAAAGGGCATCATGATCTCCAACTACAACAACATGCCAAACTACAACCAGCTCGTGCCGCGCGAAGAAGTCGATGCAGCAGGCGTGTTGCCGATCACCGATCCCGACTATGATTCTTCGGCCGGTGGCGGTTCGCACGGCTCGCTCAGCCCCCAGGCTGGCGCACCCTATGGCATTCGCGTCAATGCCGGCTGGCGCGTGCCGTTCACGGGCCTGCTCTGTTCCCAGCCACCCTATGGCGGGATCGCAGCGATCGATCTCAATACCCGTGAGGTGCTCTGGGACCGTCCTTTCGGCTCGGCGCGCAAGAATGGCCCCTTCGGCATCCCATCCATGCTGCCGGTCGAAATCGGCACACCGAACAATGGTGGCGGCGTGATCACGGCGTCGGGCCTGTTCTTTATCGCTGCAACCACGGATGACCTCTTCCGTGCCATCGATATCGAAACGGGCGAAGAGGTGTGGAGCGTAGCGCTGCCCGCAGGTGGACAAGCAGGCCCCATGACCTATGAGGCCCAGGGTCGCCAGATCGTCGTCATCAATGCCGGTGGCCACGACTTCATGGAAACGCCGATAGGCGACTACTTCATCGCCTACGCCCTGCCTGGCGGCCCCGCCGAGGCTGGCGAAGGCGATCCACAGCCCTAAGAACGAGGGCCGCCATTTTCACGCGAAGATGGCGGCCTTTTCTTTGCCGCCCCCCCGAACGGACTGGATATGGACCCGGTTACAGGCTTTTCCTTCGCCATGAGCTATTGCGGCCAGCCGCCGCTGCCGGACACGATCTGGGCACGCTGGAATTTGGATCCCATCCTGCTGACTGCCCTGGCGGGAGCCGGCGGTCTCGGACTGCATCTGCTGCGTAAAGCGACGGGCAAGCGCAAACTCGCTTTTGCCGCTGCCTGGCTCTTTGCTGCGATGCTCTTTGTTTCCCCTCTTTGCGCCCTGACCGTCGCGCTGTTCTCGGGCCGCGTCACCCATCATGTGCTTTTGACCATGGGCGTGGCGCCGCTACTTGCCCTGGCGCTGCCCGCAAGGTGGGGGCAAACCCGCAATCTCCTGCTGCCGCTTTCCGCATCCACCATCGCGCTCTGGCTCTGGCATAGTCCCGACCTTTATACTGCAGCCTTTGCGCATCCGGCGATCTATTGGGCCATGCAGCTCTCGCTGCTGGCCAGCTTCACCTGGCTCTGGCTCGGTCTCCTGCACAGCAGGGCTACGCTCGCCGCCGGGATTACCGCGCTTACCAGCGCTATCCAGATGGGCTTTCTGGGCGCGCTTCTCGTTTTTGCGCCCGATCCGCTCTATTTGCCGCATCTGACAACCACATTCCCCTTTGGCCTCTCCCCGGTCGATGACCAGCAACTGGGCGGTCTCGTCATGTGGGTACCAGCCAATCTGCCGCTTCTGGCGCTGGTACTCTGGCGGTTGCTGGCTGGGCTTGGGCCTCAAGCAAAGACCAGCGCCCAATGATCGTTGTCTGGCTCAAATTCTTCCATGTCGCCTCGATCGCCCTATGGTCGGCCGGTCTGATCGCCCTGCCATTTCTTTATCGCGAGAGGCCCGGATTGCGCGATGGCGAGCTTTATCGGCTCCACTCGTTCACCCGCGCCTTCTATATCCGCTTCGTTTCCCCCAGCGCCTTTGTCGCGATCGGCACCGGCACCGCGCTGATCCTGCTCCAGGAGACCTATGCCAACTGGTTTTCCGCCAAGCTGCTCGCCGTCGCGGCCATGACGGGCATTCATATCTTTTCCGGTCTCGCGATCCTCAGGATCTTCGAACGCACCGGGCGCTTTCACACCGAGCGCTTCTTCGTGATGCTGCCGGCGACCACTGCGGTCGTGACCGCAATCCTCGTGCTCGTGCTGGGTAAACCGGAGCTGCAATGGCCAGAGCCCCTGACGCAATTGCTTGCACCAGGGGCTCTGCGGGAAATCGCCAGCTCGCTTACTGACGGCTGGATATCATGAGGCCGATGCCATGATCGAGCACCAGCTTGCCCCCATGCCAGCCGGCAAAAGCAGTCGCGAGGCTGCACAGGAAGGAGAGCATGAGTCCGTTGGGCAGAACCTGTTCGGGGAAATTGATGCGCAGCCCGGCATTGGCCGCCGCGATCGCCAGCAGCACCATGGCGGCGACCGCATGGTTCCAGCTTGCGACCCGCACGCGGATGCCCGGCACGGCCAGCAGTTCGAGCGTGCCGGCTATGGCCGCCAGAACGCCGAACACGAAAGCTGCGCCCGCCGACCAGACGCTGACCTCGACCCAAAAGGGATCGGCCGTCCACCAGTAGAAAATATCGAGGCCCAAGGTGGCAATGACAAAGGCGATGGGGAAATGCACCATCATGGCGTGGATCGGATGACCCGCCACGGCAATGGCCGACCCTACATCCTGTTGCGCGACATCGCGGATCTGGGGATTGGGATGATCCGACCGGATTTCGGGCGGGGTTTCCTCGTCGCGGATTTCGGCTTCTTCGCTGGCTTGCGCCGCATCGGTCATCGTTCTGGCCCCCTTGAGAAAAGCGTTGCTCTTTGCGCAACGCTGCCGCTTCTGGCGGGTTGCAGTGGCGATCTGTCGACGCTTGATCCTGCGGGCCCGCGCGCGGCGAATCTGGCGACGCTCTGGTGGATCATGCTGTTCGGCTCGATTCTGCTCTTCGCGCTGGTCATGGTGCTTTTTGCCCTTGCCTATATCCGTACAGGCTGGATTTCGCGCATCACCCCTACCCAGTGGATAGTCGGCGGCGGGCTCGTCCTGCCTATTCCGGTTCTGGTGCTGCTCACCGGCACGGCGCTCGTCCTGGGCGAGCAATTGCTGCCGCATGGGCGGACCCCGGTGACCATCGAAGCGCATGCCGCGCGCTGGAACTGGACCTTCTCCTATCCTGGCGGCACCACCCAAGCTGGAGACGTTCTGCATATGCCTGCTGGTCAGCCGGTCGACATTCTCGTAACCACCGAGGACGTGATCCACGCCTTCTGGGTGCCGCGGCTTGGCGGCAAGATCGACGCCATACCCGGCCACACCAATACCATCCGCCTGGAAGCGGACCGGCCTGGAATCTATTGGGGCCAATGCGCGGAATATTGCGGCATCGGCCACGACATCATGCGTTTCCGCGTCGAGGTGCATAGTGCCGAAGACTTCGCAGCCCGCTTTGGGGGGGAGGCACGATGACCGGCAAACCGAGCCCCGTTCGCCTGCACAAGGATCTTGAGACCATCTGGAAGACGCCGCCCGGCATCGCGCGGCTTTCAAGCGTCAACCACACCATTCTGGGCAAGCGCTTCATGCTCCTGGCGCTGATCTTCTTTGCGATCGGCGGCTTTTTGTCCATGCTGATCCGGGCGCAGCTGGCAACGCCGCACAGCGCCTTTGTCGGCCCCGAAATCTACAACCAGATCTTCACCATGCATGGCACGGTGATGATGTTCCTGTTTGCCATTCCCATGCTCGAGGGCTTTGCCATCTATATGCTGCCCAAGCTGCTGGGCGCGCGCGACCTCGCCTTTCCGCGGGTCACCGCCTATGGCTTCTGGTGCTATTTTTTCGGCGGCAGCATCCTGGTGATCGCCATGCTGGCCGGGGTTGCGCCCGATAGCGGGTGGTTCATGTATACCCCGCTCTCCTCGCGGCCCTACACGGCCGGCATCAATGCCGATGTGTGGCTGCTCGGCATTACCTTTGTGGAGATTTCGGCTGTCACCGCGGCCATCGAAATCTTCGTTTCCATTCTCAAGCTGCGCGCACCGGGCATGTCGCTGGCGCGCATGCCGCTGATGGCCTGGTATATGCTGGTGACGGCCGGCATGATGATCGTCGGCTTTCCACCGTTGATCCTGGGCTCGATCCTGCTCGAACTCGAACGCGCGTTCGACCTGCCGTTTTTCGATCCAACCCGGGGCGGCGATTCCCTCCTCTGGCAGCACCTCTTCTGGCTGTTCGGCCATCCCGAGGTTTATATCATCTTCCTGCCTGCCGCCGGCGTGCTCTCGACCATCATCCCGGTCTTTGCACAGCGCCAGATCCTGGGATATCGCGCCATCATCGCGGCTATCGTCGCCATGGGCTTTCTCAGCTTCGGGCTCTGGGTGCACCATATGTTCACCGTGGGCATCCCCCATCTGGCGCTCGCCTTCTTTTCGGCGGCAAGCGCGCTCGTGGCGATCCCCACCGCGATCCAGATCTTTGCCTGGATCGGGACCCTCGCTTCCGGCCGGCCGCGCTGGGACATTCCCATGCTCTACGTCTTCGGCTTCTTCTTCGTGTTCGTGATCGGGGGCTTGACCGGGGTGATGCTGGCCATGGTGCCCTTCAACACCCAGGCCCATGACAGCTATTTCGTGGTGGCCCATCTTCACTATGTGCTGGTGGGAGGCTTCGTCTTTCCCATGCTGGCCGGCCTTTACCATTGGCTGCCGCATATCACGGGGCGGCAGAGCGTTTACCGGCTCTCGATCCCGGCCTTCTGGCTGATCTTCATCGGGTTCAACGTAACGTTTTTCCTGATGCACCTGACGGGGTTGATGGGCATGCCGCGGCGCATTTCGACCTATCCCTCCAACTGGGGTTGGGACTGGCTGAACCTCCTGTCATCGGTGGGTGGCTTCATTCTCACCATGGGTTTTTCACTGGTACTGGTGGACATGATCCTGCAGTTCCGTTTCGGGCGCCGCTTCCGCCGCGACCCCTGGCGCGCCCAGACCCTCGAATGGGCCATGCCGACGCCACCGACAGATTACAATTTCGCCTCCCTGCCCCGGGTCGACATGCGCGCCGACGCCATCGAACCCGCGCCGCTCGGCCCGGTTCTCGCCAGCGGCGAGGGCTATCTCGGCTTTGCCCGCAACAACCAGCAGGAAACCCTGGCGGTCGACATGATGACGGGCGTGATCGAGCACATCGTGATCCTGCCGCGCCGGACCTATCTGCCGCTCTGGACGGCTCTGGCGACGGGCGGTTTCTTCGTTTCCCTGCTGCTGGGCCACTATTGGCTGGCGCCCTTCTTCGCTCTCCTCGTGACCGGGCTGATTCTTCTCTGGCCCGCCTCGCTTGGGTTCCGCGAAGACCAGGGACCGGTGCCGATCGGTCGCGGGGAAACAGCGCCGTTTGATGCCGAAAGCACCAGCAATGCTGCAATTCTTGCCAATCGCACCGCCCTTGTCACCAATGCGACCCTCTTCTCCTCGCTGCTTTTTGGCGGCCTGTTCCTGATCGTGGTCGCGCCCAATTGGGACAGCGCTCCGGCGCCGCTCGTGCCGGTCTGGCTCTCGATCCTTGCCGTGCTTGCGGCCGTAGCTGGCGGAGCGTCGGCCTTTTTCGCGCGCGCGACCAATCGGGCCGGAGGCGCGGTGACGGGCGGTCTTGCGGGAGCCGTGCTCGCGCAAGGGATTGCCACAGCGGCCTTTCTTGCGATCATGGCGGGCATGGGCAATCCGACCGCGCATGCGAGCATCGCCATCGCCTTCGTCACCCTGGGCTATTGTGCGCTTCATAGTGCCATCGGCGCCGTAATCGCGGGCCACGCGCTCTGGCGCAAGCATCAGGGCTATGTCTCGGCTCGGCGCGCAACCGACCCGGAACTGGCCTTTCTATGGAACGGCTATGCCGGGATAACGGCGGTGTTCGGCGCGGCCATGGCGCTGCTGCTGGGAGGCATTCTATGAGCGCCGGAGATCGCCGTGCCCTCATTCTGTTGATCGCAGGCTTCACCGCCTGGTCCTTCGGCTTCGTGCTGCTTTATGGGCTGCAGGCGCTCGGCTGCGCCTATGATTGGCCTGCCCATCGCGCCATTCTGATCGCGGCCTATATAGTAACGCTGGCTCCACTGGCCTGGCTCTCGCTGATCAAGGTTCGGGCGGAAGGCGAGCCGGCGAGCGTGCTGGCGCTCTCCGCGCTCTGGGCCAATCGGGCAGCGCTGGCGGCCGGAGTGCTCACATTTTTCCCCGCGACCTTTGCCAGCGCCTGTATCTAGTCCGAGGTCTCGAGATAGGCGAGAAGGCCGCGGGCCGCGGCCCGGCCCGTTGCAAGGCACGCGGTTAAAAGATAGCCGCCGGTCGGAGCTTCCCAGTCGAGCATTTCACCGGCCGCGAAAAACCCGGGCATGGCCTTGATCATATAGCGGTCGTCCATGGCATCGAGCGCGAGGCCCCCGGCCGAGGAAATGGCTTCGGCAAGGGGGCGCGGCTGCTTCACCCGGAGCGGCAGGGCTTTGATCGCCCGGGCCAATTGCCCCTCATCGTGCCGGGCGAGATCGCCGGCCATTTCGCGCAGGAGTCCTATTTTGACCGGGTCGAGCCCCGCGCCCTTGCGCAGGCGATTGGAGAGGCTGAGTTTGGCCGGCTGGCGTGACAGATCGGCATGGAGCCGTTCATGGCTGCGGCCGGGCATGAGATCGAGCGTCAACGCCGCGGTGCCCATTTGGGCGAGCCGATCGCGGAGTGCAGCGGAATGGGCGTAAACAAGGCTCCCCTCCATCCCCCATTGGGTGACGACGAACTCGCCCGCCGAGGCACCATCTCCAGCCGTTGCCGTCACCGCCTTGACCGGCATGCCGGCAAACCGCTCGGCAAAGACCGGGCTCCAATCGACCTCGAAACCGCAATTGGCCGGTCGGAACGGCGAGATGGGCACGCCCGCACGCTCAAGGATCGGCACCCAGGCAGCATCCGACCCGAGGCGCGGCCAGCTCGCGCCGCCAAGCGCGAGGAGCACAGCCGAAACATCGTGCTCGACCGGGCCGGCTTGCGTCGCAAAGGTCAGCCTCTCGCCGGAAATACCGGTCCAGCGGTGTCGCGTCCGGATCTCGACGCCCCGTCCGGCCAGCCGCGCAAGCCAGGCGCGCAGCAGTGGCGACCCTTTCATCGACCGGGGAAAAACACGACCCGACGAGCCGACGAAGGTCTCGATCCCCAATCCATCGCACCAGGCCCGGATGTCGGAACCGGTGAAAGCATCAAGCGCGGCGGCCAGCGCCGGACGAGCCAGCCCGAACCGGTCGAGAAGCGCGGCGTGCTCTTCGGCATGGGTGATGTTGAGACCGGACTTGCCCGCCATCAGGAATTTGCGTCCGACGCTGGGCATGGCGTCAAAGACGATGACGCGCTGCCCCGCCTCAGCCAGCACCTCGGCAGCCATGAGGCCTGCCGGTCCACCACCGATAATCGCGACTGGTTTCACCGCAGGGCCTTTGTTTGAGATCATCATGCACCCTTAGCCATTTTCCCGGTCCCGAGGCAAGAAAGCCGGATGTGGGAAAGCGCTGGGGCGACAGGCAGGAACTGGCCGGTGGCGGCAGGAGAAGATAGTCTCGGGCGATATTTTCCATCGGGCTCACATGATCACCTCTTTCGATATCGGCGGCACGACCATCAAGGCGGCAACCGCCAGCGCACCCGACGCGCTCATTCACTTGGGCCGATTGCCCACACCACGCGACGATTTCGAAGCTTTCGCCGCAGCGATAGGAGAACTGGTCGAAAGGGGGGGAGCGGCACCGGGGGCACCGGTCGCCATCTCCATCACCGGTGTCGTCGATCCGGACACTGGGCTCGTGCGCTGCGCCAATATTCCCTGCATTGACGGACGCCGTCTCGCCGATGATCTCGCTTCCCGCCTCAAGGCACAGGTTCATGTCGCCAATGACGGCGATTGCTTTGTTCTGGCCGAAGCGTCTGCCGGCGCCGGACGCGGCCATCGCGTAGTGTTTGGCGTCATTCTGGGCACGGGCGTCGGGGGTGGGCTCGTGGTGGATGGCCGGTTGCATCCCGGCGCTGCAGGACTTGGCGGGGAATGGGGGCACGGCACGATCGTAGCAACAAAAACTGCCAATCGCCCGTTCGAGCTGCCGCATTTTCCCTGCGGCTGCGGTCTCAACGGGTGCCTCGACACGGTGGGCGGAGCGCGCGGGCTCGAACGCCTCCATGCCCATATTCATGGCGACGATCTGGCCAGCACCGCCATTGTCGAGGCCTGGAGCGCGGGGGATGCGGCGGCCGGGGAAACCATCGCCCTCTTTGTCGAACTGGTGGCCCGGCCGCTGGCTCTGGTCGTCAACATCGTTGGCCCCGACATCATCCCGGTCGGCGGCGGACTAGCCAATAGCGCGGCCCTGATCGCAAGGCTCGACGAGGCTGTGCGTCCGCTCATTCTCCGGCGCATCGACCGGCCGCTTGTGGTCCCTGCGCAGTTGACGGCGGATGCCGGCCTGGTTGGCGCTGCGGCGCTGGGCCTGATGGAGCCGGTGTCATGATCCTTCTTGAAGTGTGCGTCGATACGGCTGCCGGGCTCGACGCTGCCCTGGCCGGCGGCGCCGACCGGATCGAGCTTTGCTCAAGTCTCGAACTGGGTGGCCTCACGCCCAGCGCCGGCCTCCTCTCCCTCGCCCGGGAGCGGGGCGCAACGGCCCGCGCCATGATCCGGCCACGGGCGGGCGATTTCGTGTTCTCGCCGGCCGATGCCGAACTGATGCGTGCTGATATCAAGGCTGCACGCGAAGCAGGGATCGAGGGCGTGGTGCTCGGCGCCAGCCGGCCTGATGGCACGCTCGATCTCGATCTCCTGCGCCATCTTGCCGAGACGAGCCAGGGGCTCAAACGCACCCTTCACCGCGCCTTTGATCTCGTTCCCGATATCGAGCAGGCCGTGGATCAGGCCGTGGCACTCGGCTTTGACACGATCCTGACGTCGGGCCGGGCAGCCTCCGCGCTTGAAGGGCTTGCCGATCTCGAAAAGATGCATCGCCACGCTGCTGGCCGCATCGTCGTCATGGCCGGAGCCGGCATCAATGCGCACACCGTGCTCAGGATCCTGCCGCGCGTCGCACTCGAAGCGGTGCATGGATCGTGTTCGGTACCGGCGCAGCCAGGGAGCGAGGCCGCAGCGCGCCTCGGCTTCGTCAGCCCGGACCGGCGCGAGACCGACCGTAAACATGTCGCAGCACTTAAGAAAGCGTTGGCTCACCCTGCTTATGGTGCCTAACATTGAGGCAGGTTTAGAGACCCTTCACCATGCATTAAGTGGAAAACAAGCATATTGCCGCAGTAAGCCTGACGATTTGCAAGCAGAGCGCGCCCTAAGACTCTGAGGCAAGTCAGAAAAGGCAGTAAGTCCGGCCGAATACTTGGTCGGGGTCATTAGGTGATATGGCATGCGTATTCGCAGCAAGGTTTTATCGATCGTCGGCATAATGGGCGTCGTCGCAGCGCTCATCACCGGCATCAGTCTTTATGTGGTGGACGAGTATGACCACCAGATCCAGCGTCTCGACAATTCGTCCAAGCGCGCTCTTTTCGGCGAAAGCATGAACCGTCTGGTGACCGCCGTGGTGATGGAAGCGCGCGGCATCTATGCAGCGCCCGGCACCGAACAGGCTGCCCAGTTCGCCAGTGGCATCATGGCACGGCTCGACGATATTGACCGGGTGATCGCCGAATGGCGTCCGCTTGTCGAAGCGGAAAACGCGGCGACCTTCGAGGACATGGCCAACAAGGCCGTCGCCTTCCGCACCTTCCGCGCCGAAACCGCGCGGCTGGGCCGCGACGTTTCTCCCGCTGACGCCGATGCCCAGGGCAATACCGAAGACAATCGCGCGAACCGCAAGGCCTTCCAGGCCGATATCGACGCCATCGTCGCCGACGATCTTGAAGATTATCGCGCCATTCAGGCCCAGCTCGTGGGTTTCGAGCGCACGATGCAGACCCTGTTGCTCGTGACCGCAGGCCTCGGCATCGCCATCGGCACGGCCGCTGCCGTTTATCTTGGTACTGCGCAGCTGGCGCGCCCGATCGGCAAGCTGACCGCGGCCATGGGCGACCTCGCCGAGGGCAAGTTCGACACCGATGTGCCCGGCGCTGATCGCGCCGACGAAATCGGGGCCATGGCCCAGGCCGTGCAGGTGTTCAAGGACAATGGCATCAAGATGGCGACGATGAGCGCCGCCGAGCAGGCGGAGGCCCTGCGCAGCGCGGCGCGCGCCCGCACCATGGAAGCCTTCCAGCGCGAATTTGCCGAGGTGATCGAGGCCGCCAAGGCGGGCGATTTCAGCCGCACCATCGACACCCGTTATGACGACGAGGACATCACGCGCATCACGGCCAGCTTCAATGCCATGATCGAAAGCGTGCGCATGGGCCTTGCCGATGCCGGGGCCGTGCTCGCCGCACTGGCCGACACCGATCTCAGCCAGCGCATGACCGGCTCGCATCAAGGCGCCTTCCTCGAGCTGCAGACCGACATGAACCGGGTGGCCGACACGCTGACCGACGTGGTGACGCGCCTGCGCACCACCTCGCGCGGGGTCAAGGTCGCGACCGGGGAAATCCTTGCCGGGGCGAACGATCTTTCCGAACGCACGACGCGCCAGGCCGCAACGATCGAGGAAACCTCGGCAACCATGGAAAAGCTTGCCGGCACCGTGACCGACAATGCCAAGCGCGCGCGTCAGGGGAGTACCACTGCAGAGGCAGTCACCCGATCGGCGGTGGATAGCGGCGCGGTGATGAACGAGGCCACTGTTGCCATGGGCCGGATCACCACCGCTTCGGAAAAGATCTCCAACATCATCGGCATGATCGACGACATCGCTTTCCAGACCAATCTTCTGGCGCTCAACGCTTCGGTGGAAGCCGCGCGCGCCGGCGAAGCAGGCAAGGGCTTTGCGGTAGTCGCTGTGGAAGTGCGCCGGCTGGCCCAATCGGCGGCCGAAGCCTCGTCCGAGGTCAAGGCCCTGATCGAGGAAAGCGCGCGCGAAGTCGATGGCGGCGCGCGTCTCGTGGGCGACGCCGCCAATCGCCTCGGCGCCATGCTTGAAGCATTGCGCGCCAACAGCGCCCTGATGTCCGAAATCGCGCGCGAAAGCAGCGAGCAAGCCCATGCAATCGAGGAGATCACGGTCGCGGTGCGGCAGATGGACGAGATGACCCAGCACAATGCGGCGCTGGTGGAAGAAACCAATGCTGCCATCGAGCAAACCGAGGCCCGGGCCAACGAGCTCGACACCATCGTAGAAGGGTTCCGGATCGGTGCCGAGCGGCAGGTCAAGACGCTGTCCACACCCCGTCCGGCAGCCCAGCCATTCAAGGCAAAGACGGCCAAGGCGCAATATCTCACAAGCGGCAACGCCGCCATTGCCGCCGATTGGGACGAGTTCTGACGGCAAGCACCAGCGGCGCCTGCGGGCGCCGCTACTCCGTTACATAGGCCGGCCTTTGCCGACGGACCCGACGCTGGATGGCTGTGGGCATCTGGGCGAGGACCGGGATGATGGGGATGACCCCGGATTGCGCCGCACGAATGGCGTGGGCGGCTTCAGCAAGGTTTTCGGGTTCCGTCCGCCCCCACCGCGCCAGAAGAACGGCCGCCGAAACTTGCGGCATGAGTTCGGCAAGATCTGCGGACCGGCTGGCCGGCGGCATATCGAGAACAACCACATCGAAACTGAACCGGGCGGCACGGAGCACCGAGGCGAGCCGCCGACGGCCGCCGGACGCCGATGGGCGCTCGAGATCGAGCAGCACGCTCACCCGCGAGATGGGATCGCGATGAGTGGCAGCAAGGAAGGTCCCTTCGTCCACCTCTGCCCACTTTTGCCCGGCCGAAGGCACATCGAGGCATCGCCGAAGCCCGCCCGACCCACCATTCGCGTCGATCAGGAGGACCCGTTGACCGGCACGGTCGAGAGCGCGCGCCAGCGCCAGAGCGGTCGTGGTCTTGCCCTCCCCTACTTGAGCCGAAGTGACGGCGATCACCGGGCTTGCCTTCTCCGTCGCAAGCGAGCGCGACAACGTCATGCGGAGGGCCAAGATACCTTCGCAGAAGGGGGAATCCGGCGTTTCGGCGAGAGCATCGGCATGGCTCGCGCCTTCGCTGCAGCGCTTGGCTAGCTGCGGCAGGCCCAGGGTGAAAGGCGCGCCGACGATACGGGCCAAAGCTTGCTTGCTGCGCACGCTGCCAAGAGGCCCTGCCGCAAAAACAAGCCCGAAGAGCACCAGAAGGCTTCCTGCCCCAAGGCCCCATAATGCCGTCTCCATCGCGGCCGGCCCGTATCGCTCCGCCGGTGGCAGGGCTGGAGCGGCGAGGCGAAGCGCTCCGGCCGAACGCGCCTCCTGCTGCAAGCCAAGATGCGCTCCGGCAACGGCATTGGCGATGGCGGCGGCAACGTCCGGACACCCGGCGCGCGCCGTAACTGCAATGATCGGGGCCAGTCCCAGACGTTCCGCCGTGACCGATCGGGTAATTTCTCGCGCCGTTTCCTCCACGCTCGCCATGCCGTCGGCGACGCGTGGAACATGGAAAAATGCCAGCGCCTCATCCCTCAACCGCAGGGCAATCGAGAGATCGTCGCGGTCAAGCAAGCCGATCTGCGCGGCCGCCCGGGCATAGACCACGGGCTGGCGCAACAGCTCAAGCTCGGCCAGCAGGCGCGCGGTGTCCGTGCTCTCGGATGCGCCTGGCTCGAGCAGAAGAAGGGCTGTGGCGCTATAAACCGGCCGCAGCAAGCAAGCTCCGGCAAAGGCGAGGAAGACACTAAGGCTCAGACAGCCAAGAACCGCACGATAATGGCGGACGAGAAAGCCAACGGCAAAATTCTTCCAGACCCCAGCCATATTCTTGACCCGCAGCACTGCCAGACCGGTTTAGACTACGAGATCAGAAAATCTACTTATGGCAAAAATTCTCTCTAATTGTCTTTTATCGCGCTGGACATCTTCAAAACAGCATCTGGAACGTGCATCCTCCTGCAGTAAACAGGTGACGGCCGATCTCGCGCTCTCGCATAGCAAGGGGTGACAAAGCCGGGCTGAGGCGGTAGCTGAACGCTATCCGTTCCGCCCACCCGACAGTTGCATGTCGCTTCCACCTTTCAAATCGCTGCTTTCGCTGGCCATCACGGTTCTGATTGCCGCTGCCGGCGGCGCTCTTGCCACACTGCTCGGCCTGCCGGCCGGCTGGCTGATGGGCGCCGCGCTCGCAGTCACCATCGCAGCCATGGCCGGCGTGCCGGTCGATATTCCCGACTGGCTGCGCAACGTCATCTTCGTGCTGATTGGCATGTCCATGGGCGCAAGCGTTGCTCCGGACAGCCTTTCGCTGCTCTCGAGCTGGCCGATCAGCCTTATCGCTCTTGCCATCGAACTCGTGATCATCGTTGCCGCCACCGGCTGGATGCTGACCCGCATCTTCGGCCTCGATGCCGGGACGGCCTATCTCAGCTCCTTTCCCGGGCACCTGTCTTTCGTCATGGGCATTGCCGCAACGGGTGTCGGCAATGCGCGCCAGATCGTCATCATTCAGGTGATCCGCATCCTGATGCTGACTATTGCCGTGCCACTCGGCGCCACCTTTTTGCCCATCGACCATTTGGAGGTGGTCGCGGCCACCCGGTTCCTTGGCCCGTTTGAACTGATCCTGCTGGCGCTGGGCTGCGTGGCCGCAGGTCTTTTGTTCAATCTGCTGCGCGTGCCGGCCGGTATGGTGCTCGGCGCCATGGCCGCGGCAACGGCTGCCAAGCTCGGCGGGCTCTATACCGCCGACATGCCGCCTCCGCTTGTTCTCATAACCTTCGTTCTGACCGGCGCCATGATCGGGGCGCGTTTTGTCGGCATATCGCGCGCCGAATTCTTTGCTGCGGCAAAGGGTGGGCTGATCGCGACCGCCATGACTGTGGGGATCGTAACCGTGATGGCGCTGGGGGTGACGCAGCTGGTCGACATGCCCTTCGGTCAGGTGTGGCTGGGGCTATCGCCCGGCGCTCTTGAAGGCATGGGTGCGCTCGGCATTGCGCTTGGCTATGATACGGCCTTCATCGCTGCCCACCACGTCATTCGCCTGCTCATGCTCAGCTTCGCCATTCCGGCCGTCGTGCTGATCATCCGCATGCAGGAGCGGCTTGCGGCACAGCAAGGCCACAATTGACGTTCAGATCAAGTCAAACCTGGAGATTCCCTCATGATCCGACATATCGCACCCGTTCTTGGCTTTGCGGTCCTGCTCACTGGCAGCGCCATGGCTGCGCCCTTTTGCGATGGCGCTTTCGAGCGCGGCCATGTCACGATGGGCTTTTCGATCGGCAAGCACACCGATGAGGATCGCAACAGCTTCGACATGATGCATCTGCGCCAGCGCGGGGTCGATGCAACGCGGGTCGAACGCTGGAACGGCTGTATCCGCGCCTTTGTCCGCGTGCCCGGCGGCGGGGAAGAAATGCAGTTCTTCGAGCCTGGCACCTACCGTCAGGTTTACTGAGCCGCAGGGATCACCGCGAGCTTGGCCCGCTGGGCGATTTCGACCACTGGCACCGTGCGCAAGGCAGGCGCCGAATCCTTGTCGAGCCCCACCGCTAAGCGCACATAGCGCTCGGTAGGGCAGATCTGCTGGTGCGGGTCAAAGCCGATCCACCCCAGGCTCTCGTCGAAGGCTTCGGCCCAGGCGTGAAGGTTGCATGGCGCGGGCCCATCGACCAGCCGATAGCCGGTGACGAAGCGCGCGGGAATATCGAGGGCACGCGCGGCCCCGATAAAGAGGTGCGCATAATCGGCAGCGTCCGCCCGAGCGTTGTCCTCGGTTGCACCATCGCCTTGCCGCTGGCTCTGCACCTGCCCGCCATCAGCCTGCATCTGCGTCTGCCCTGGGGCGGCCTCTTCGTCGGGCAGGCCCAGCTTTTCTCCCACGCGCTGCATCAGGCCATGCAACAGGTCCAGCCGATTGCTGCGCGTGGGCTTCAGGCCATCGACAAGCTCCGGCGCTATCTTCGTTAGTGGGGTCAGGCGCCGGTAAAGCGCCGGCACCGGCTCGCCCGGCGGCCGTCCCAAGACGCCATTGGTGTCCCGCGTTGCAACCACGCCGCGTGCTTCAATGGTGATCTCGCCGTCCGGCCGCGGCTGATTGACCAGATGGGCGGTGTTGCCGAAGCCATCGACAAAGCGCCCGGCCTGCCCGATCCCGGCCATCTCGACGCTCCAGCTCTCAACCGTCTGCGCAGGGCCCGAAGGCGGGGTCAAAAGAAGGTGGAACATCGCCTGGCTGGTGCCGGACGGAGCGTTGAGGGTCAAACGATGTTCGATGGTGATCCGCATGGCTCAATAGAAGTTGTAGCTTTCCGAGAGCGTCTCGGAGACAGCATTGTTGCGCGCGATGAACTCGTCAAGAAATTCATGCAAGCCATGGGCGAAGATGTCGTCCATGCTGGTCTTGTCCACCAGCTTGAGCAGGTTCTCCGTTGCTTCGTGACACGCTTCGCGCCGCCCATAGAGTTTGGCGAGCGTATCCAGATTCTGCTGCACGAAATTGGCACAATAGATCAGCGAGCGCGGCATCTCCGGCCGCAGGATCAGGAAGTCGGCGATGTTATGGGCCTTGTAGCGGTCGTGGTAGACATGACCATAAGAACGGTGCGCCGAGGCCGCCCGCAGGATCAGCGTCCATTGCTGGATGTCGATCTCACCCCCGACAAGACTCGAACGCGGCAGCAGCACATAATATTTCATGTCGAGAATACGCGCCGTGTTGTCGGCCCGCTCGACGAAATTGCCTGCCTGCAGGAACGAGAAGCCATCGTCGCGCAACAGCGTGCCGAGCATGGCGCCGCGGAATTCGTGGCTTGACTGGCGCACCCATTGCAAAAGCCCGGCCAGCTTGGCGCCCCGCACGTCCCTTGGCTTGATCTGCGAGAATTCGAGCCAGGTCCCGTTCATGCTTTCCCACATGTCGGTGGTGATCGCCGTGCGCACCGAGCGCGCATTTGTTCGCGCGGCCTCGAGGCACGAGCGGACCGAGGAAGGGTTGGCAGGGTCGAACATCATGAAATAGGAGACGGTATCGACATCGGCTACATCGTGACGCTCGGCAAATGCCTCGTCCATTTCCGCCGCCTGCAGCATCGAGATCAGATGCTCGCTCGCCCCCCCCTCGCGCCGGCTGGTCAGGGACATGCGATAGCCAACCTCGAGCAGGCGGGCCATGTTCTCGGCGCGCTCGACATAGCGGCTGAGCCAGAAAAGGTTCTGGGCGGTGCGTCCGAGCATTCTCATGGGGACACCGCTTCAGGAGCCGGAAGGCCACACACCCTGCCCCTCTCCCCGGAGAAGGTTAGGGTGAGGGGTCCCTGTGCGATACTTCGAGCACTGTTCATCATCATCAATCTTCCAGCACCCAGGTATCCTTGGTCCCCCCGCCCTGCGAGGAATTGACCACCAGCGAGCCCTTTTGCAGCGCGACGCGCGTGAGGCCGCCAGGCGTGATACGCACTTCGTCGCCCCCCACCAGCACATAGGGGCGCAGGTCGACATGGCGCGGGGACACATCGCCATCGACATGGGTCGGACAGGTCGAAAGCGAGAGGGTCGGCTGGACGATGTAGTTGTCGGGACGCGCCTTGATCTTGGCCTTGAACTCCTCGTGCTGGGCTTTTGTGGAGGTGGGACCAACCATCATTCCATAACCACCCGAACCGTGGACTTCCTTGACCACGAGGTCGCCGATGTTTTCGAGCACCCAGGCGCGCTGGTCCTCGTCGGTGCAGTTATAGGTTGGCACATTGTTGAGCAGCGCCTTTTCGCCGAGATAGAACTCGATGATCTCGGGCACGTAGGTATAAACCGCCTTGTCGTCGGCAATGCCGGTGCCCGGCGCGTTGACGAGGGTAACGTTGCCGGCGCGATAGGCGTCGAAAATGCCGGGAACGCCGAGCATGGAATCGGAGCGGAAGGTGAGCGGATCGAGATAATCGTCGTCGATCCGGCGATAGATGACGTCGACGCGCTCAGGGCCGGTGGTCGTGCGCATATAAACCTTGCCGCCATCGACAAAGAGATCATGTCCCTCGCACAGCTGCGCGCCCATGCGGTCGGCAAGAAACGAATGTTCGAAATAGGCTGAATTGTAGATCCCCGGCGTCAAAACGGCGATGACCGGATTACGCCCCGCACTGTCCGGGGCAACGCTCTCGAGCGTCCGCCGCAGGTTTTCGGGGTAGGTTTCAACCGGAGCCACCTTGGTGCGGTGGAAGAGATCGGGCGCGAGCAGCATCATGGCTTCGCGGTCTTCCAGCATGTAGGAGACCCCGGAGGGCGTGCGCAGATTGTCTTCGAGCACGTAGAATTCGTCGGGCCCGACGCGCACGATATCGACGCCGATAATATGGGCATAGACGCCCTTAGCCGGCTCGAGCCCCATCATCTGCGGGCAGAAGGCGGCGTTGTTGAGAATGAGCTTTTCGGGGACACGCCCTGCCTTGAGGATCTCCTGGCGGTGATAGATGTCGTAAAGGAAGGCGTTGAGTGCCTTGACCCGCTGTTCGATGCCGCGTGAGAGCCTGCGCCACTCGTTGGCAGCAATGATGCGGGGAATGACATCGAAGGGAATGACCTTCTCGGTCCCCTCTTCCGAGCCATAAACGGCAAAGGTGATGCCGAGCCTTCGAAAGATTGCTTCCGCATCCGCCTGCATCAGGGCAAGGCCCTTGTCCGGCTGCTCGGCGAGCCATTCGGAAAGCGCCCTGTAGGGCTCGCGGATCGTACCATCCGCATTGTACATTTCGTCAAACGGCGTTTGTTCGCCCATTATTCATCGCTAGTTATACGGCATCCCATCGCCCGATCATTGCTACACAAATGCGCGCTGCCGTCCAGACGGTCATCCGGCAGCGATGCCGCTTTTTCGTGCAGGTTCAGCTTGCGCCTCCATGGGGCAAATGCTCTTATTCGCCTCGCGGTCGATTTGCCCGTCCGCCGCCTTGCCTCTCCCGCCCCAGAAGTTAGTCTGGGCCGGAGAGAGGACAATCCATGACCATCGAAATCCTGCAGACCCAGAAACTGCTCGCCTCCTGCGAAGAGGAGCTTGCCAAGCGCTATACCGTGCACAAGCTGCACGAGATCGCGGACAAGGACGCTTGGCTCGCCGAGAATGGCGCCCGCATCCGCGCTCATGCCGGAGCGGGCGTGCAGGCCGGACTGATGGACACACTGCCCAATCTTGAAATCATTGCCAGCTTCGGGGTGGGCTACGACACGATCGACACCGCCGCTGCCAAGGCGCGCGACATTCGCGTCACCAACACGCCCGATGTTCTCAACGATGCCGTGGCCGAGTTGACCATCGGGCTCATGATCTCCCTTGCCCGGCGCATTCCCCAATCTGACCAGTTCGTGCGGCAGGGCAAATGGCCTGGAGGCAATTTCGGGCTTTTCTCGGAATTGACGGGAAAGACCTTGGGGATTCTGGGTCTCGGTCGCATCGGCAAGGAGATTGCCACCCGCGCACAGGCGATGAAGATGCGCGTCGTCTATCATGGCCGCAACCAGCAGGCAGGCGTGCCGCATATTTTCTATAGCAATCTCGAAGACATGGCGCGCGACAGCGACTGGCTCGTCCTGATCGCCCCCGGCGGCAAGGAAACCGAAGGCATCGTTTCGCGCGAAGTGCTCGAAGCGCTGGGCCCCAAGGGCATGCTCGTCAATGTCGCGCGCGGTACGCTCGTCGATGAACCGGCCATGGTGGAACTGCTCACGAATGGCGGTCTCGGCGGCGCAGCGCTCGACGTCTTTAAAAACGAGCCCGAGGTGCCTGAGGCGCTGCTCGGCCTCGACAATGTCGTGCTCTCCCCCCATCAGGGCAGCGCCACCCACCAGACCCGAGACGCCATGGGTGCCCTGCTCGTTGCCAATCTCGACCGGCATTTTGCCGGCGAGCCGCTGATTTCGGCAGTGGTTTGATTGATCGGGATTGCCGGCCCCTCACCCTAACCCTCTCCCCGAAGGGGCGAGGGGACCGGGCCGGTAGTTGCGAACAAACCTCAACTCAAACTGGATGTCATCCCCTCGCCCCCTTGGCGTGAGGGGGAGGGGCTACTCCAGATCCTCCTGCACGATCCTGCCCGAGGCATGGATGCAGATGATTTCGAGCCGGCCCGACCCCAGATTGGTGAATCTATGCGGCACATGGGCCGGCGCGATGGCGATGTCGCCCTCCCCAAGGTCGAAGACCTCGCCGCCCACAACGGCTTCAGCATGTCCGCGTTTGACGATCCAGGTTTCGGGATAGGGGTGCACATGAAGGACGGGCCCCTGCCCCGGCGCATTGTCGACTGAAAAGAACGAGATCGGCGCTCCGAAATCATCTCCTTCGAACCGGATGGTCCGACTCGCAGATACCGGACGATCAGCGGCGCGCACGATATGAGCCATATCTGTCTCCCCTCGTTTACCCAAACGACGCGCGGACAGATGCAACTTCGACACTAGCTATCGAACCACACCTGCGCGCGCCCACGCGTCAGGTCGCGGACAAGGCGCTCCATTTCGGGCGCACTCTCGCGCGGCAAAGACAGAGACCATCGCGCCCCGGTCCCGTCGAAGTCAGGGTTTTGCATGACGACATCTGGCAGGGCTGAAAGCCGGGCCTGAAGCAATGCGAGATCGCTGAAAACGCACGCGACTGTCGCTGAAACCAGATCCAGAAGCGGCTGCTTTTCCGCGCCGCGCAGGCAAAGAGCAGCGGTGCCGCCATAGGCGCGCATCAATCCGCCGCTGCCCAGAAGCACGCCGCCGAACCAGCGCGTCACGAGCACGACGACGCAATCGAGGCCCTGCCCGTCGATGGCCTGCAGGATTGGCTTGCCCGCCGTGCCGCTCGGCTCGCCATCGTCGTTGAACCGATAGCTCTGCCCCAGCCGCCATGCCCAGCAATTGTGGCTGGCCGTCAGATCCTGGTGCCGGACCAGAAAAGCCTTAGCCGCCTCTTCGCTCTCGATTGCCTCGGCAAAGGCAAGGAAGCGGCTTTTCTTGACGTCCTGGCGGGCCGAAGCAGGGCTGGATAGGGTCTGGCGCGAACTCATCAACGCATTAAGAGCATCGAATAGCGACAAGTCGACCGCCGGCACCGGCCAATCCACAAGCCCTTGGCGCTGCCGCCCCCTGCTCCGGCCCAGTCAAAATCGCATGGCTTGTCTGAACCATGTTCTGCTCCTGCCCAATTAACACCGTCATGGGAACCGGCTAGCTTCCAAGCTGATTTGGCCATGATTGGCTGCAAGGAGCATGACGATGACCGAATGGTGGCGCGGCGGAGTGATCTATCAGGTCTATCCGCGGTCTTTTCAGGACAGCAATGGTGATGGCATCGGCGATCTGCCGGGGATCATCGACCGGCTCGACCATATTGCCAGCCTCGGCGTCGACTGCATCTGGCTTTCGCCCATCAACCAGTCGCCTCAGGCAGACATGGGCTACGACGTTTCCGACTATATGCAGGTCGATCCGCTCTTCGGTTCGCTGCAGGATTTCGACGTCTTGATGCAAAAGGCCCATGCCTTGGGCCTCAAAGTGATCATGGACCAGGTGGTGAGCCACACCTCGGACCAGCATCCCTGGTTTCAGGAATCGGCCTTTTCGCGCGAGAACGCCAAGGCGGACTGGTATGTCTGGGCCGATGCCAAGCCCGATGGCTCGCCTCCCAACAACTGGCTGTCGGTCTTCGGCGGCTCGGCCTGGGAATGGCACACGGCCCGCAAGCAGTATTACCTCCACAATTTCCTGACTGCCCAGCCTGACCTCAACTTCCACAATCCGGCGGTGCAGGATGCAGTGCTCGAGGTCATGCGCTTCTGGCTTGATCGAGGCCTTGATGGCTTCCGCCTCGACACCGTCAATTACTACTTCCACGACGCGCAACTGCGCTCCAATCCGCCGCTGAAATCGCTCAAGGGCAAGCCGGCGGTGAACCCCTACGACATGCAGAGCCACCAGTTCTCCAAGAGCCAGCCCGAGAACGTTGCCTGGCTCAAGCGCGTGCGCAAGCTGCTCGATGCCTATCCAGGCGCGACTACCGTGGGGGAAGTGGGCGACGAGGAGCGCGGGCTCGAGCTGATGAAGCAATATACGTCCGGCACCGAATTGCTGCACATGTGCTACTCGTTCGATTTCCTGGGCCCCAAATTCAGCGCCGAGCATTTCCGCTCCAAAATTGCGCGATTTTTTGCCGAGGACGAGACCGGCTGGCCATGCTGGAGCTTTTCCAACCACGACGTCATCCGTCCCATGACCCGCTGGGCAAGCCACAGCGTCTCACGCGCCGACCTGTCCAAACAGGCGGCCGCACTTGTCCTGTCGGTCAAGGGATCGGTGGGGCTCTACCAGGGCGAAGAACTGGGCCTGCCCGAGGCCGATATTCTCTATGAAGAACTGACCGATCCGCGCGGCATCCGTTTCTGGCCCGAGGACAAGGGCCGCGACGGCTGCCGCACTCCCATGCCGTGGCAGGCGCACGCGCCACATGGGGGGTACACATCCGGCTCGCCCTGGCTGCCGATCAAGCACGCTCATCTCGATCTTGCCGTCGATGCGCAAAACGCCGATCAGAACTCGACGCTGAACTTCTTTCGCAAGTTCATCGCCTGGCGCAAGGCGCAACCGGCCCTGCTGACGGGATCGATCGAGTTCTTCAAGACCGATGAACCTGTCCTCGCCTTCCGCCGCTCGGCCGGCAACAAGGACATCATCTGCGTGTTCAATCTTTCGCCGGAGGAGCGGGTGGTTGCGGTCTCGAAATTGCCCGACATGCTCGAGCCGGTCAGCAACAACGCCACGCTCGAGGGCAAGACCCTTACGCTCGGACCCAATGGCGTCGCCATCGTCGAAACGCCGGCGGGCGAAGGCAGTGTGCGGTTCAAGGCAGGGTGAGATAGTTCCCCACCTAACGTCCCCCTCTAAAAGGGGAGGAACGCATTGGCTCTTGTCGAAAAATCTGAGAGCCACCGGCAGATCCCTCCCCCTCCTGAAGGGGGAGGCAGGTGGGGATACGCTATCCTTTCTGCCCGCGCCAAGCCAGCAATCGCAGCGCGTTGGCTGTCACCAGAAGCGTCGCGCCGGTATCGGCCAGGATCGCGGGCCAGAGGCCCGTGACCCCAAGAATGGTTGTGATCAGGAACACCACCTTGAGCCCCAGGGCGATGGTGATGTTCTGCCAGATGTTCGACATCGCGGCTCGCGAGATGCGGATCAGGTTGGCAACATCCATGACGCGGCCATGGAGCACCGCCGCATCCGCCGTTTCAAGCGCCACATCGGTGCCGCCGCCCATGGCAATCCCGATGTCGGCGGCAGCAAGCGCCGGTGCGTCATTGATGCCGTCGCCCACCTTGGCGACAATTATGCCGTCCGCCTTGAGGCCAGTGACGATCCGCTGCTTGTCCTCGGGCAGGAGTTCGGCGCTCACTTCGATGCCAAGGTCCGACCCAATGGCGCGAGCGGTTCGGACATTATCGCCAGTCAGCATGATGGCATCGGCGCCGAGCGCCCTGAGGGCGGCAAGACCCTTCCGTGCATCGTCCCTGGGTTCGTCGCGCATGGCGACAAGACCAGCGAGGTCAGTTCCGGCCAGCAGTACCGACACGGTTTTCCCCGCGTCATTGAATTGGTCGATCCGGCGCAATACGTCTGGGGAAAGCTGAACGCGTTCGGCGGCAGCCTTGGGCGAGCCCAGGAAAAGCTCAACCCCGTCGAGCGTACCGATCACGCCCTTGCCACCCAGGGCGCCAGCATCGCTTACCGCGGCTGGTACGATGCCGTCAGCCTCTGCTTTTCTTAGGATGGCCACTGCCAGCGGATGGCTCGACCCGACTTCAAGCGACGCTGCGAGGCGCAACACGTCGTTCTCGGAGCGGTCGAGGGCAACCACATCGGTTACCCGTGGACGCCCTTCGGTGAGCGTACCGGTCTTATCGAGAGCCACCATGTCAATCCGGCCCAGCTGCTCGAGCACGACCCCACCCTTCATCAGCAGCCCCTGCCGGGCGCCGGCAGAAAGCGCTGCGGCAATAGCCGCGGGGGTCGAGATGACAAGGGCACAGGGACATCCGATCAGAAGGATCGCCAGCCCCTTGTAGACCCACTCTTCCCAAGGGCTGCCGAGCACCAGCGGAGGCGCGACCGCCACCATTGCGGCCACAAGCATGATCCCGGGGGTGTAGTATTTCGAGAAGCGATCAATGAACCGCTCGGTCGGAGCCTTGGACTCCTGGGCTTGCTCGACCAGGGAAACGATGCGGGTAATAGTGTTGTCCGCAGCCGCCGCTGTAACCCGGATGCGCAGGACGCTGTCCTGATTGACGGTACCGGCGAAGACGGTGTCATCCTGACTCTTGTGGCGCGGAACGGATTCCCCGGTCACCGGCGCCTCATAGACGGCCCCCTCACCTGAAAGCACGACGCCATCGGCAGGCATGCGATCACCCGGACGCACCAGGATGACATCGCCAATGACAAGCGCTTCCGCAGCCACCTCCGCCAGGACGCCATTGCTATCGCGAAAGGCCCGGCGCGGTACGACATCGGCCAGGGCCTTGATACTGGCACGGGCTCGCCCGGTGGCAATTCCTTCAAGCAGTTCGCCAACAAGAAACAGCAGCACGACGATGGCGGCCTCTTCCGTTGCATCGATGAACACCGCCCCAAGGGCGGCAACCGTCATCAATGTCTCGATAGAAAACGGACTGCCATTCATCGACCCCTGCCAGGCACGACGCAGGATCGGAACAAGACCAACCAGCATCGCGAGAACGAACAATTGATCATGCCAAGCCGGCAGAAACCGCTCGAGCCCAAAGGCAGCCGCTACTGCGAGCCCGCAGAGAATCGACAGCTGAGCCTTGGCGGCCTTCCACCATGGCTTGTCATCGTGGGCATGATCGTGCCCATGGAGGTCAGACAACGCATCGGCTTGCCGTGGTCCTGTGCGTGGGTCGATCGGCGCTGCCCCGGGCACTCTCAACGGCCCTTCGAGCGGCGAGAGACTGTAGCCGAGCTCGGTCACTTTGCGCGCCAGAGCCGCAAGGTCGGTGCCGCTGTGCTGGACGGTCATGGTGCCGGCGACGACAGAAACGGAGACATCCTCGACGCCTTCAAGACGCCGCACCGCCTTATCGATCTTGGCTGCGCAACCGGCGCAGTCCATTCCCTCGACATGAAAACGTGCACTGGTCTCGGTGGCGGTCATCTCGTCGGCTCCTTGCAATTCTGAGGATCCGGCGTACATCCTCTAGCGACTAGAGGAGCAAGCGCAAAATGCAGCAGGCGATCACGATCGGCAGCGTCTCACAGGCGAGCGGGGTGAAGGTTCCGACCATCCGTTATTACGAACAGATCGGGTTGCTTCCCGCTCCGTCCCGCACGGAAGGCAATCGCCGCAGCTATGACCATAGGGATCTTGAGCGCCTGACTTTTATCCGCCACTCGCGCGAACTCGGCTTCGAGATCGACGAAATCCGCACGCTTTTGACCCTGCACGATCGGCCGGACCAGTCATGCGAAGACGCTGACGCGATCGCCAGCAAGCACCTTGTGGATGTGAAGCAAAAGATTGCGAGCCTCACAGCGCTGCAGCATGAGCTCGAGCGCATGGTAGAGGGTTGTTCGCATGGCCGGGTCGAGACGTGCAAGGTCATCGACATCCTTGCCGACCACGGCAAATGCCGGTTTCATGGGGAGTAGTCCTCCCCTCACCTCTCGGAGATGGCGCCTCACCCTTTTGCTTCAAGCGAGGCGGTGGCGGGGGCACCGAGCCCTTCGGCCATGAAGGACAGCTGAAGTCCCGGCGCGAGAAGCCTTATTCCGAGACGGTGTCCTTGCCATAATAGTTTTGGCCGAGCACGATGCGCTCGCGGCCGGTCGAAACGCGGTGCTCGTTGGTGTCGCGCAGGGAATAGACGCAGCCGCAATATTCCTGCTGGTAGAATTCTTCGCGCTTGGAAATCTCGATCATGCGCGCCGAGCCGCCGCCCTTGCGCCAGTTGTAGTCCCAGTAGCTGAGCCCCTCATAGGGCGCTGCGGCGCGCACGCCGCAATCGTTGATCTGCTTCATGTTCTTCCAGCGCGAAATGCCGAGCGAGCTCGTCATCACCGGAAAGCCGTTCTCATGGGCATAGAGCGCGGTGCGCTCGAAACGCATGTCGAAGCACATGGTGCAGCGGATGCCGCGTTCGGGCTCGTGCTCCATGCCTTTGGCGCGGGCGAACCAATTGTCGCGATCATAGTCCGCGTCGACAAAGGGCACGCCGTGCTTTTCGGCGAAGCGCACGTTCTCGTCCTTGCGCAGGAGATATTCGCGCTTTGGATGAATATTGGGATTGTAGAAGAAGATCGTGTACTCGACGCCGGACGCGAGCATGGCTTCCATCACTTCGCCCGAACAAGGGGCGCAGCAGGAATGGAGCAGCACTTTCTTTTCGCCGCCGGGCGGGGTGAGGACGGGTCGTTCGAATTCTTCGCTCATGCGCGGTGCCTTAGCAAAGATAGGACCGGATTTCCAGTTTTTTGGGGGCCCATGGGGACCGGGCATCGCTCATCTCCCCACGCCGTCACCACCGGGCTTGTCTCGATGGTCCATGCGGAGGCGAGATGGATTGCCCGGACGAGCCGGGCAATGACGGCGAATAAGGGTTGGAGCTTAAGGAGTCCTCACACCGGCTCTGGCACGATGGTCGCGACGATTGAGGCGTCGAGCGCTTCGTAGTCGGCAAGACCAATGGTGGCGTAAAGCTCGGCGCGGGTTTGCATTTCGGGGACCATGGCCTTGGTCGAACCGTCCGCAGCAAGGGTCGCATAGAGCTTTTCCTGCGCCTTGTTGGCGACGCGGAGGGACGATACCGGCCAGATAACCATGCGGTAGCCCATCTCCTCGAACTCGGCAGCGGTGAAGAACGGGGTCCTGCCGAACTCGGTCATATTGGCGAGGAGCGGCACGCCGGGCATGCGTTGGGCAAATTCGCGGAACATCTCGGCCGTGTTCAGCGCCTCGGGGAAAATCGCATCGGCCCCGGCCTCCATATACATTTTGGCGCGAGCGACAGCGCCATCCATGCCCTCGCTGGCGGCCGCATCGGTGCGGGCGACGACGTAGAGGTGACGGCGGGCCTTGGCGGCGGCGGCGACCTTGGCTGCCATGTCATGGGCCGAGGCGAGCTTCTTGTCGTTTAGATGGCCGCACTTCTTGGGCAAGAGCTGGTCTTCGAGGTGCACCGCGCCGGCTCCGGCATCCTCGAAGGCGCGCACCATATGCATGACATTGAGCGCCTCTCCGTAGCCGGTATCGCCATCGACCAGCACCGGCAGTCCCGAGGCACGCGCGACCTGCTTGATGAAAAAGGAGACTTCATCGACCGTGATGATCCCGAGATCCGGCAGGCCCATCGACGCTGTCATCGCCGCGCCCGAAAGATAAAGCGCCTCGAACCCAGCAGCCTTTGCCTGCAACGCCGCCATGCCGTTATGCGCACCCGGCAGCCGCAAAATCCCGCCGCGTTCGATCAGGTTTCGAAAGCGCAGGCCGGCAGACCCTGTGGGCATGTCGGAGGAAAGAAGATAGGGCATGGCGTGGTCCCTTCAGGGCAAATGCATCGTTTCTATCGTCCCCTCGCCCCTGAGGGGAGAGGGTTAGGGTGAGGGGTTCAGAGCTTCGGTTCAATCAACCGCTGAACCCCTCATCCGGCCCTTCGGGCCACCTTCTCCCCTCAGGGGAGAAGGAAGTCAGCGCTCATCGATCGGCACGAACTCGAGGTCCTCCGGCCCCGTGTATTTCGCCGATGGCCGGATGATCTTGTTGTCCTGGCGCTGCTCAATGACATGGGCCGACCAGCCGGAGGTGCGGGCGATCACGAAGAGCGGCGTGAACATGGCGGTGGGCACACCCATTATGTGATAGGACACCGCGCTGAACCAATCGAGATTGGGAAACATCTTCTTGGTGTCGGCCATCGTGGCTTCGATCCGCTCGGCGATGTCGTACATCCTCGTCGAGCCGGCTTCCCTCGACAGCGTTTCGGCCACGGATTTGATGACCTCGTTGCGCGGATCCGACACCGTGTACACAGGGTGGCCGAAGCCAATGATGACTTCGCGCGCCTCAACGCGGCGGCGGATATCGGCTTCCGCCTCGTCGGGATCGCGGTAGCGCTTCTGGATGTCGAAGGCGACCTCGTTGGCCCCACCATGCTTTGGGCCGCGCAGGGCGCCGATGGCCCCGGCAATGCACGAGAAAATATCCGATCCGGTCCCGGCAATAGTGCGCGCGGTGAAGGTCGAGGCGTTGAACTCGTGCTCGGCATAAAGGATCAGCGAAACATGCATCGCCTTGACGTGGCTGGCGCTTGGCGCCGTGCCATGGAGGAGGCGGAGGAAATGTCCGCCAATGCATTCGTCGTCGGTCTCGAGCGTGATGCGCCGGCCATGCTGGGCGAAATGATACCAGTAGAGCAGCATCGAGCCCTGGCTTGCGATCAGGCGATCGGCAATGTCGCGGGCACCGGCGGGATTGTGGTCATGAGCCTCGGGTAAGGCACAGCCGAGCGCCGAAACGCCGGTACGGAGCACATCCATCGGGTGCGTCGAGGCGGGAAGCAGTTCCAGCGTGCGCTTAACCATATCCGGCAGGCTCCGCAGCGCCTTGAGCTTACTCCGATAGGCTCGCAACTCGCTGCGGGTCGGCAGCGTGCCATGCACCAGAAGATGGGCCACTTCTTCGAACTCGCACTGACGCGCGAGATCAAGGATATCGTAGCCGCGATAATGGAGGTCATTGCCGCTGCGCCCGACGGTGCAGAGCGCAGTATTGCCGGCAACGACGCCCGAGAGAGCCACCGATTTTTTCGGCTTGGGCAGTGTTTCGTTCATTGAAAATCCTCCCGATAAACCGGCCCTCCCCCAGAGGCCGGCAGGGGAAGCGCCTTTCAGCGCTTCCAGTCGAAAATCCCGGTCCGTGGCGCATCGCCAAGGCGTCCGGCTTCGGCCACGAAATTGAGGCCATAGAGTTCCTCCGGCCGCAATTCGACAAGGCGTTCGACGGTGGCAAGGAACCGGTCCTGCTCGGCCGCCGAGACGACACCCTCGGCAAGCGTGCGGAATTTCTTGACATAATCAGGCCGCGCAAAAGGGCGCGCGCCAAACGGGTGCGCATCGGCGATCGCCAGTTCGTCGGTGACGGTCGAGCCATCATCGAGGGTCACGACCACCTTGCCGCCAAACGCCTTTTCGTTGGCATCGTGCGAATGGTAGCGGCGCGTCCATTCGGGGTCTTCGGTCGTCGATATCTTGCGCCAGAGGGCCACGGTTTCGGGACGGTTGGCCCGCTCGGGCGCGTAGGATTTCTCGTGGTTCCAACCACCGTCCTCGAGCGCCACGGCAAAGATATACATGATCGAGTGATCAAGCGTCTCCCGGCTCGCCTTGGGATCCATCTTCTGCGGATCGTTGGCGCCGGTGCCGATCACGTAATGGGTGTGGTGGCTCGTGTGAATGACGATCGACTTGATCTTGCTCAGATCACCGATCTTCGGCCCCATGCGACGCGCGAGATCGATCAGGGCCTGGCTCTGATATTCAGCCGAATGTTCTTTGGTATAAGTGTCCATAATCGCGCGCTTGGCTTCGCCCTTTTCGGGCAGCGGAACCGTGTATTCGGCCTTGGGTCCGGACAGGAGATAGGCGATGAACCCGTCTTCGCCTTCCCAGGCGGGAGACGGCGCCCCCTCTCCGCGCATAACGCGGTCGACGGCCTCGATCGCCATCTTGCCGGCAAAAGCGGGCGCATATGCCTTCCAGCTCGAAATCTCGCCTTTTCGCGACTGGCGCGTGGTGGTCGTTACATGAAGCGCCTGCTGCACGGCCTGGAAAATGGTCTCGGTGGGAAGGCCGAGGGCCGCGCCGATGCCGGCAGCGGCCGAGGGCCCGAGATGAGCGATATGGTCGATCTTGTGTTCATGAAGGCAGATGCCTTTGACGAGATCGACCTGGATTTCATAGCCAACGGCAATCCCGCGGGTCAGTGCTGCGCCCGAGAGCCCGGTATGCTGGGCAACCGCAAGTATGGCCGGGATATTGTCGCCGGGATGGGAATAATCGGCTGCAAGAAAGGTGTCGTGAAAGTCGAGTTCGCGCACGGCAACGCCATTGGCCCAGGCGGCCCATTCGGGCGACACGCGCCGATCGGCCGGAAGGCCGAACACCGTCGCGCCGGGAGCAAAGGGATGCGCCTCGGCCTGACCCCGTGCGCTGACCACCGGACGCCGCGCCACCGAAGCTGCGGCAACCGCGGCATTATCGATGATGCGATTGCCGATCATTTCGACCACATCGGTATCGAGCGGCACGTCGTCGGCGGCCACCTCGGCGATCTTCCAGGCGAGCTGATCCTCGCGCGGCAGGTGCTCGGCGGATTTATAGGTGCGAACGGTATGCGACTTCACGCGACTTCCTCCTCCTGCGACGCAGGAGGGCGCCGCCTTATGCGCACCTTGGCCCAGTTTGCGGTTTTTCCATAGCCCCCAGATCAGGCATTCCCCCTTGCCGGGTCGAGGGGAGGCCTGACCCACCAACCTGCCCCTCTCCCCTGAGGGGAGAGGGCTGGGTGAGGGGTTCAGCTCTGGAGCTTGAACCTTGAGACCAAACCCCTCATCCGGTTTTGCGAACCAACTTCTCCCCTCCGAGGAGAAGGAAGGGGTGAGCGTCACGATTGACCGGCCCGTCCTAAGCTCGCAATGCCTTTGCCGTTTTGACGAGGTTCTCGAGCGAGGCCGTCACTTCCGGCCAGCCGCGCGTCTTGAGCCCGCAATCGGGATTGACCCAGAGCTGGTCGGCCGGGATCCCTTCTGCGGCCTTCTTCATCAGCGCAATCATGTGCCCTTCCCCCGGCACGCGGGGCGAGTGGATATCCCATACGCCCGGCCCGATTTCGTTGGGATATTTGAAGTTGCGGAAGGCTTCGAGCAGTTCCATGTCCGAGCGCGAGGTCTCGACCGAAATCACATCCGCATCCATTTCGGCAATGGCGGGCATGATGTCGTTGAACTCGGCATAGCACATATGGGTATGGATCTGCGTCTCCTCGGCAACGCCCGAAGCGGTGAGGCGGAAGCAGTCGACGGCCCAGCGCAGATAAGCGTTCCAGTCCCGCTGGCGCAGCGGCAGCCCTTCGCGCAGCGCCGGCTCGTCGATCTGGATGATGCCGATGCCGGCCGTTTCGAGATCGAGCACCTCGTCGCGAATGGCAAGGCCGATCTGGCGGCAGGTCTCGGACCGAGGCTGGTCGACGCGCACAAAGCTCCACTGGAGAATGGTCACGGGGCCGGTGAGCATGCCCTTCATCGGACGATCGGTCAGCGAGGCGGCGAAGGCGGACCAGCGCACGGTCATGGGCGCAGGGCGCGACACGTCGCCAAAGATCACCGGCGGCTTGACGCAGCGCGATCCATAGGACTGCACCCAGCCATTTTTGGTGAAGGCAAAACCATCGAGCTGCTCGCCGAAATACTCCACCATGTCATTGCGCTCGAATTCGCCATGCACCAGCACGTCGATATCGAGCTGTTCCTGGATGCGAATGGTCTTTTCGGTCTCTGCCTCGAGGAAAGCGTCATATCCGGCCTGATCGAGCATTCCCTTCTTGAACGCCGCGCGCGCTTCGCGCACGTCGCGCGTCTGCGGAAAGGAGCCGATCGTCGTCGTGGGATAGGCCGGCAGGTTGAATTTTTGCCGCTGCTTGTCGCGGCGCGAGGAGAAGGGCGAGGATCGGCCAAAGGCGATCCGCTCGGCCGAGCGCGCCTTAACCGCAGCCTTGTGGATGCGGGGGCTCGCCTTATACGACGCAACTGCCGCTGCCGAGGCTTCGAAGGCGGCTTTTGCCGCCCCCCTGCCCTGCTTTTGCGCCAGGGTGAGAGTTGTCACTTCATCAAGCTTCTGCTTGGCAAAAGCCAGCCAGGATTTGAGCTCGGCATCGAGATTGGTTTCGCCATCGAGATCGACCGGCGTATGGAGCAACGAGCAGGACGGCGCGATCTGGAGCCGGTCCGGACCACCCCTGTCCCAGGCCCGCGCCACCAGACCGAATGCCGCATCAAGGTTCGTGCGCCAGATATTGCGCCCGTCGACGACGCCCGCAGACAACACCTTGTCTTCCGGCAGCGCCGCAAGAACGGCGTCAAGCTGCTCTGGCGCCCGCACGAGGTCGATGTGAAGCCCGGCAACGGGCAGACCCGCAGCGAGCTCTGCATTGTCGAGCAAGGCGCCAAAATAGGTGGTCAGCATCAGTTTAGGGCCTGCTGCGCCGAGAAGCTCATAGGCGCGGCTGAAGGCGGCCTTCTGCTTGGGCGAGAGATCGAGCACCAGAACCGGCTCATCCACCTGCACCCACTCCGCGCCCGCCGCGGCAAGTTGAGCGAGTAGATCGGCATAAACCGGGATCAGTTCGTCGATCAGATCGAGTGGATCGAGCCCGGGATCCTTGGCCTTGGCAAGGCTGAGAAAGGTCACCGGACCGACAATGACCGGGCGCGTCTCGATGCCGAGCGCCTTGGCCTCATTGTAATGGGCGAGGGGCTTGGCTGCATCAAGCGCAAAGGTCTGATCCTTATGCAGCTCGGGCACGATGAAGTGGTAGTTGGTGTCGAACCACTTCGTCATCTCCATTGCAGGCGCCGTGGTGGTCCCGCGTGCCATGGCGAAATACAGCTCGTCCGCGTCGGCAATCCCGCTAAAGCGCGGCGGAATGGCGCCGACCAGGACCGAGGTGTCGAGCACGTGGTCGTAAAAGGCAAAATCATTCGAAGGGATCACCTCGATGCCGGCATCGCGCTGCAGCATCCAGTGGCGTGCGCGCAGATCCTCGGCGACGGCATGGAGCGCGGTCGCGTCGATGTCTCCCTTCCAATAGCTCTCCTGAGCCTTCTTGAGTTCGCGATGCAGACCGATGCGGGGAAAGCCGAGATTGGCTGAACGGGTCATGATTTTTCCTTGTGCGGGAGCGGGCCCGGCGCAGCTTTGCGCAGGCTGAAATGAAGCAGGACGTCTGGGAGTCGGCCTTGGGCCGGCGTCAGCTTCGCATTCGGAAAATGGAACGAAGGGTCGTCATAAGTCTGGTCCTCTCCCTGATCCGCCCGATCAGAGCCAAGTGGAAATACCGTCCAAGGTAGGTCTCCTGGCTCGCGGATCGAACCGAATGCTCGCCCTTCCCAGCGCCGCGCACCAGTGGACCTGTGAACACCCGTCTCCGCCGACAGTTGCGGGGGCAGCTCCGGACTTGGCCCAAGCCGCACCGGATTCCCTGTTATCCCCTCGCGGGGACCTTGAACGAAAAGAGGATGACGGAGGAGGATAGATAAGTCAATAAGGATATAAAGATGTCTTTATGTGAATAGTGGGCTTAATATCCTGCCATGCCCATCTGGTTCGAGGCTTCGCTATCGCTTCGCACCTCACTACGAGGGCTTCTGGCGGGCCACTGCGCAGTAAGCGTGGTCGGCTACCGCGCACTCGGAACATCTCACCGGAAACAAAAAGGGCGCCATGCGGCGCCCTCTTCAACCCAACTTATGGGTCTCAAAAATCCCAGTCTTCGTCTTCAGTCGCAATGGCCTTGCCGATGACATAGCTCGAGCCTGAGCCCGAGAAGAAGTCGTGGTTCTCGTCGGCGTTTGGCGAGAGGGCTGACAGGATCGCGGCATTGACCTTGCATGCTTCAGGCGGGAACAGGGCTTCGTAGCCGAGGTTCATCAGCGCCTTATTGGCGTTGTAGTGGAGGAACATCTTGACGTCTTCGGCAAGACCAACCCCGTCATAGAGGTCTTCCGTGTAGCGCGCCTCGTTGTCATAGAGCTCAAGCAGGAGATCAAAGGCAAAGTCCTTGATTTCCTGGCGCTTGGCCTCGCTCAGGCGCTCGATTTCGCGCTGGAACTTGTAGCCGATATAGTAGCCATGCACCGACTCGTCCTTGATGATGAGACGGATCAGATCGGCGGTATTGGTGAGCTTTGCCCGGCTTGACCAATACATCGGCAGGTAAAAGCCCGAATAGAACAGGAAGCTTTCGAGGAAAACCGAAGCGACCTTTTTCTTGAGGCTGTCGCCGCTGTCATACTGCTGCATGATCAACGTCGCCTTTTGCTGGAGGAAGGGGTTTTCCTCACTCCAGCGATAGGCGTCGTCGACATCGGGCGTCAGGCAGAGGGTCGAAAAGATCGATGAATAGGAGCGGGCATGAACCGCTTCCATGAAGGAGATGTTGGACAGAACCGCTTCTTCATGCGGGGTCTGCACATCGGCCATCAGCCGGATCGAGCCGACGCCATTCTGGATGGTGTCGAGCAGGGTCAGGCCCGTGAAGACACGGATCGTAAGCTTCTGCTCCTCCGCGTTCAACGTCGCCCAGGAAGGGATGTCGTTGCTGAGCGGCACCTTTTCAGGCAGCCAGAAATTACTGGTCAGGCGGTTCCAGACCTCAAGGTCCTTGTCGTCCTGGACGCGGTTCCAGTTGATGGCGCGCACGCGATTGACCGGCCGGAATTGCATGTTCATTTTGGCAGCCTTCTTGTCAGAGTGCGCAGGAGACACAGCCCTGCACCTCCGTGCCTTCCAGCGCCATCTGACGCAGGCGGATGTAGTAGATGGTCTTGATGCCCTTCTTCCAGGCGTAGATCTGCGCCTTGTTGATATCGCGGGTCGTCGCGGTATCTCGGAAAAAGAGGGTCAGCGACAGCCCCTGGTCGACGTGCTGGGTGGCCGCCGCATAGGTGTCGATGATCTTTTCCGGGCCGATCTCATAGGCGTCCTGGTAATAATCCAGGTTGTCATTGGTCATGAAGGCAGCCGGATAATAGACGCGGCCGATCTTGCCTTCCTTGCGGATCTCGATCTTGGAGACGATCGGGTGGATCGAGGAGGTCGAGTGATTGATGTAGGAGATCGAGCCGGTCGGCGGCACGGCCTGCAGGTTCTGGTTATACATGCCGGTCATCATGACCTTGGCCTTCAGATTCAGCCAGTCTTCCTGGGTCGGGATGTGAATGCCGGCATCTTCGAAGAGCTTCGCCACCTTTTCGGTCGCAGGCTTCCATTCCTTCTCGGTGTACTTATCGAAATAGGTGCCCTTGGCGTATTTCGAGTTCTCAAACCCCTTGAAGGTCTCTTCGCGCTCGGTGGCGATCAGGTTCGAGGCGCGGATGGCGTGATAGGTCACCGTGTAGAAATACATATTGGTGAAATCGACGCCTTCTTCCGAGCCATAGAAGATGCGTTCGCGCGCCAGATAGCCATGAAGGTTCATGGCGCCGAGCCCGATGGCGTGGCTGTCGTCATTGCCCTTGGCGATCGAGGGCACGGACGAGATATTGCTCATGTCCGAAACCGCGGTCAGCGCGCGGATCGAGGTTTCGATGGTTTTGCCGAAGTCAGAGGAATCCATCGCATTGGCGATGTTGAGTGAACCCAGATTGCACGAAATATCCTTGCCCATCTTGGTATAGGACAGGTCTTCCGAGAATTCGCTCGCTTCGCTGACCTGCAGGATTTCCGAGCAGAGATTGCTCATGGTGATGCGGCCGGCGATCGGGTTGGCCTTGTTCACCGTGTCTTCGAACATAATGTAGGGATAGCCGCTCTCGAACTGGATCTCGGCGATCACCTGGAAGAATTCGCGCGCCTTGATCTTCTTCTTCTTGATCCGGCCATCGGCGACCATTTCGCGATATTTTTCGGTGACCGAGATTTCGGTCATCGGCACGCCATAGACCTTCTGCACGTCATAGGGCGAGAACAGGTACATGTCCTCATTGTTCTTGGCGAGTTCGAAGGTGATGTCGGGAATGACGACGCCGAGCGAGAGCGTCTTGATGCGCACCTTTTCATCGGCATTTTCGCGCTTCGTATCGAGAAAGCGCATGATGTCGGGATGGTGGGCATTGAGGTACACCGCACCCGCGCCCTGGCGCGCACCGAGCTGATTGGCATAGGAGAAGCTGTCTTCGAGAAGCTTCATGACCGGAAGCACGCCCGAGGACTGGTTCTCGATATGCTTGATGGGCGCGCCCATCTCGCGAAGATTGGTGAGGCTCAGCGCCACCCCGCCACCGCGCTTAGAAAGCTGCAGCGCCGAATTGATCGAGCGGCCAATCGATTCCATGTTGTCTTCGATGCGCAGGAGAAAGCACGAGACGAGCTCGCCGCGCTGCTGCTTGCCGGCATTGAGGAAGGTCGGGGTCGCGGGCTGGAAACGGCCGGCCATGATCTCGTCGACGAGATCGCGCGCGAGCTGCTCATTGCCCTGCGCCAGGGTCAGCGCCACCATGCAGACGCGATCTTCATAGCGCTCGAGATAGCGCTTACCGTCAAAGGTCTTGAGCGTATAGGACGTATAATATTTGAACGCGCCAAGGAAAGTCGGGAAGCGGAATTTCTTGTCATACGCGTGGTCGTAAAGATCGCGCACGAAATTGAATGAATACTGATCGAGCACGTTCTGCTCGTAATATCCCTCTTCCACGAGATAAGTCAGCTTCTCCCGCAGATTGTGGAAGAAAACGGTGTTCTGGTTGACGTGCTGCAGGAAGTATTGGTGCGCTGCCTGCTTGTCCTTGTCGAACTGGATCTTGCCGCTCTCGTCGTAAAGATTGAGCATGGCATTGAGGGCGTGGAAATCCATCGCCTGATCCTGGCCCTGCCCCTTTGCGGCGGGGCGTTCTTCGGTGCGGTCTAGTGTGAGCGTGTCCAAAACCGTTCGAGTCCTTGCTTGACGTTTGCCACATCCTCATCGGTGCCGAGCATTTCGAACCGATAAAGGAGGGGCACGGCACATTTGGCGCTGACGATCTCGCCCGCTGCACCATAGGCCGCACCAAAATTCGTGTTTCCAGCCGCGATCACCCCTCGGATGAGGCGGCGATTGGCAGGGTTGTTCAAAAAAAGAATGACGGGTTTGGGCACTGTCCCCTTGCCGCCATTGCCACCATAGGTCGGAACCACAAGCACGAAGGGCTCATCGACCTGGGGTGGCTCGCTGCCGGCATCGACCGGCAGCCTTACGCTTGCAAGACCCAGTTTCTGGACGAAACGATGGGTATTTTCCGAAGTGCTGGAATAATAGACGAGAGTGCCCATGGCATCCGGCATCGGTTCATGCGGGGCGCAGGCGGATGTCCCGCGCGCCCAGTCCTCAAAATCAGGCCAAACCACCGATCATGTCGGGACGAAAGCCGGCCCAGTGCTGATCGCCAGCCACTACCACTGGTACCTGGCGATATCCCATTTCCTCGACGCGCGCATAGGCCGCCGCGTCTTCGGAGATGTCGACCACCGTGTAATCGATGCCCTTTCGATCGAGCGCGCGCGTGGTCGCGGTGCACTGAACGCAGGCTGGCTTGGAATAAACGGTGACAGTCATCTTGTCCTCACAGGGATAGGTCTAAAATCAGAGGGTTCAACGCTTCAAAAGTCACGATAAACGCGCATCGATCGCCGCCTGTCCCCATGGGCCACCACCGATACCGGGCTTGTTCCGTCAACAGAATCGAAACAAGCCCTGAACGCTATATATAGTATGAGACAGCAATCCTTACTGCAACGTATATGGTTTGTGACGGTTCCGTCATTCGCGCTTGACTCTCGCTTTCGCCAGCCAACAGGGCTGAAAACCGGCATCTTTTCAGCCTGTCAGATTCGTCTCCGCTCCTGCACGCTTTCCTTCTCGATGTCCGATCAATTTATGACCTTGTGGAAAAGGCTGGGGACTGACCGGGGGGACTGGAGGGATTCGCATAATGCCGGCAAGGACATGGCCAAGCCCGACGGTTTTCCCGCAATTTCTTTCACCCGAGACGGCGGCGAAGCACTGGCTGCCGCGCGGTTTAGAGCAGTGCGCAGGACACACTATATATAGTGTAGGCCTCCAGAAGCGCGCTCTCCCCGGAAGCTTACCCTAGCTCCGTGGTCATTCCCAAGTTGGATGAGGCCTCCGCGCCCTTCGCCCAGTCAAACGCGCCGTTCTGGCCTCGGGCTTCATCCGAGGGGCTTCTTTGGCTTTCCGATGCAGATGCGCCTCCCGCCCAAGCCCTCGGGTCAAGCCCGAGAGACACTCCGCGCGGGAAAAAAGCCGCCAGAAACGCCAAACGCAACCTTCCCTTTTGCGAATCATTCCCACTTGCATCTTTTCTGCGTCGCGCTACATTCCATGCAAATGCAAACCATTCGCAATAAGGTCGTTTCAATGCTCTTTGGTCGTCGGCGTCAGGCTATCGCAACGGTTCTGGCTCTTGGTCTTTCGGTCGCGCTCCCTGCCCTTCCCGTTCTCGCGCAGGATAGGTTCAAGGCCGTGACCAGCTTCACCGTGATCGCCGATATTGCGCGCAATGTTGCTGGCGACGCCGCGACGGTTGAATCCATCACCAAGGCTGGCGCCGAAATCCATAACTACCAGCCCACCCCGGGGGACATTCAGCGCGCACAGGGCGCCCAGCTCGTCTTTTATAACGGCCTTAATCTCGAACTCTGGTTCGAGCGCTTCTTTGCCAATCTGCGCGACGTGCCCTCCGTCACGGTATCGGACGGCGTCGAGCCCATGAGCATCGTCGAGGGCCCCTATGAGGGCAAGCCCAACCCCCATGCCTGGATGTCGCCGAGCGCAGCGATGATCTATGTCGACAATATCCGCGACGCCTTTGCCGAGCACGACCCGGCCAATGCCGAAATCTACGCTGCCAATGCCGAAGCCTATAAGGCCGAAATTACCGCGATGATCGAGCCGATCGAAGCCCAGCTGGCTTCGGTGCCCGAAGACAAGCGCTGGCTTGTGACCTCGGAAGGCGCCTTCTCCTATCTGGCGCGCGACTTTGGTTTGCGCGAGCTCTATCTCTGGCCGATCAATGCCGACCAGCAGGGCACGCCCCAGCAGGTGCGTCACGTGATCGACGCTATGCGCGAAAACCGGATCGGCGTTATCTTTTCCGAAAGCACCATTTCCGCAGCCCCCGCCGAGCAGGTCGCGCGCGAAACCGGCGCGACCTATGGCGGCGTGCTCTATGTCGACAGCCTGACCGAAGCCGATGGCCCCGTGCCAACCTATATCGACCTTCTGCGCGTCACTTCCGAAACCATAGCCAAGGGCCTGACCGAATGAATGCCCCACTTCGCCATGCCGAGGTCGAGACCGGCAGTGGCATTGCCGTCAACGGCGCCACCGTCACCTATCGCAATGGCCTGACCGCCATTCGCGATGCGAGCTTTGCCATCCCCACCGGCACCATTGCCGCGCTTGTGGGTGTCAACGGCTCGGGCAAGTCGACGCTCTTCAAGGCCATCATGGGCTTTGTGCGCCTCGCACGGGGAGACATCACGGTCCTCGGCATGCCGGTCGCGGAAGCCTTGCGCAAGAACCTCGTCGCCTATGTGCCCCAGGCAGAAGAGGTCGACTGGAATTTCCCGGTGCTGGTCGAGGACGTTGTCATGATGGGCCGCTATGGCCACATGAATTTCCTGCGCATGGCCAAAAAGGCGGACCACGAAGCCGTCGAGGCCGCACTCGCCCGCGTCAACATGCTCGACTATCGCAAGCGCCAGATCGGCGAACTGTCGGGCGGACAGAAAAAGCGCGTCTTCCTCGCCCGGGCTCTCGCCCAGGACGGCCGCGTCATTCTCCTTGACGAGCCCTTTACCGGCGTCGACGTCAAGACTGAGGACCAGATCATCGCCCTCCTGCGCGAACTGCGCGACGAAGGCCGGGTGATGCTGGTCTCGACCCACAATCTCGGCTCGGTCCCTGAATTCTGTGATCGCACCATTCTCGTCAAGGGCACGGTGCTCGCCTATGGCCCGACTGAGGAAACCTTCACCCAGGCCAATCTCGAACAGGCCTTTGGCGGCGTCCTGCGCCACTTCATGCTGCACCACAATACGGCAGAGGAGGGCTCGGGCGTGCGCGTCTTTACCGATGACGAACGTCCCCTCCTTTTTGAGGGCGGCAAGGCACGTCGCCATTCACCCGGGGAAACCACCGGGGAGCCGCGTTAAGTGGAACTGCTCCTCGAACCGTTCAGCTATGGCTACATGACAAACGCCATGTGGGTTTCGGCCCTTGTGGGCGGGGTCTGCGCTTTTCTGTCCTGCTATCTTATGCTTAAGGGCTGGTCGCTGATCGGCGACGCGCTCAGCCACTCGATCGTCCCCGGCGTTGCAGGGGCCTATATGCTGGGCCTGCCCTTTGCCCTTGGCGCCTTTTTCTCAGGGGGCCTCGCCGCGGCGGCAATGCTGTTTCTCAACCAGCGCACCAAGCTCAAGGAAGACGCCATTATCGGGCTGATCTTCTCGGCCTTTTTCGGCCTGGGGCTCTTCATGGTCTCGGTGTCCCCGGTTTCGGTCAACATCCAGACCATCGTTCTTGGCAATATCCTTGCCATCACGCCCGAAGATACGCTGCAACTGGCCATCATCGGCTTCGTCTCGCTCGCCGTTCTGCTCGCCAAGTGGAAAGACTTGATGGTGACGTTCTTTGACGAAAACCACGCCCGCTCCATCGGCCTGCGACCGGTCTTGCTGCGCGCCATGTTCTTCGTGCTGCTCTCGGCCTCGACGGTTGCCGCCATGCAAACGGTCGGCGCCTTTCTCGTCATCTGCCTCGTCGTGACCCCGGGCGCCACCGCCTATCTTCTGACCGACAGGTTCCCCCGCCTCCTCGTCATTGCCGTGCTGATCGGCACGGTCACGAGCTTCGTCGGCGCTTATCTGAGTTACTTCCTCGATGGCGCGACGGGCGGCATTATCGTCGTCAGCCAAACCCTGGTCTTTCTCCTCGCCTTCGTCTTTGCCCCCAAGCATGGCCTGCTTGCCGCCCGGCGCCGCGCATCCCAAGCAATCGAGGCAGATCAATGAGCCCGACCGAGCTGCTGCTTCTGCCCTTCCAGTTTCCATTCATGACCAATGCGCTTTTGATCGCGGCACTCGTTGCCGTGCCCATGGCGCTTTTGTCGTGCTTTCTCGTGCTCAAGGGATGGTCGCTGATGGGCGACGCCATTTCACATGCCGTTTTTCCCGGCGTCGTCATCGCCTACATCATCGGCATTCCCTATGCGATCGGGGCGTTCGTCGCCGGCATGTTCGCGGCGGTCGCGACCGGCTTTCTCAAGGACAATAGCCGGATCAAGCAGGACACCGTGATGGGCGTCGTGTTTTCGGGCATGTTCGGCCTCGGCCTCGTGCTTTACGTCCAGATCCAGTCGGACGTGCACCTCGATCACATCCTTTTTGGCGACATGCTCGGCGTCGGCACCGGCGATATCGTTCAGGCCCTCGTCATTGCCCTCCTGACCGCCGGCGTCATCGGGCTCAAGTGGAAGGACTTCCTCCTCCACGCCTTCGATCCCGCCCAGGCCCGCGCTGTGGGCCTGAGGGTCAATTGGCTTCACTATGGACTTCTGGCGCTGATATCCCTCACCATTGTCGGCGCCCTTCAGGCCGTCGGCATCATTCTAGCCATCGCCATGCTGATCGCTCCGGGCGCGATCGCCTTCCTGCTCACCCGCCGCTTTCCCGTCATGCTGGTGCTTGCCACCGCGATTGCGCTTCTGGGATCGCTGCTTGGCGTCTACCTCTCCTTTTTTATTGACAGCGCCCCTGCGCCCACCATCGTGCTGCTGCTCACCATCGCCTTCATTGCGGCCTTTATCCACTCCAGCATCAGGACAGCGCGAATGAAAACGAGCGAAATCGGCTGATCAAAAATCGACGTCTCGCGCTAATTTCGGAAATATGGCGAAAAAGTGATCTGAAACGAGACACAAGCAATTCTACATAATTCTGCAAAGCTCGGTTCAGGACCGGCAAAAAGTTACCGTCCCCCGCAGCTTACCGAGGGGTAAATTTAGCTTTTTATTAACCAGCGCCTGAATAGCTAAGTCTGCCACTCGCTTGTAATTCGTTCTGTGTTGGCCCCTTCCGATGTGACCGACAGTGATCTGACATGCAGAAAAATGGGACAGCAAGGCGCGATTGGCGCACACTTGGACGCTTGGGACTGGGCGCTGTCCTTTGTGCGGGCCTTCTTGCCGGTTGTGCCACCACTACGGATATGCCGGCTTCCGAAGCCGAGAGCGTCCGGCCCACCAAGGCCATGATCCTGCCGCCCCCGGGCGGTCCAGCCATCGTCAATGTGGTCTCGACCACCTTTCCCAACGCCGTGCGTCAGGACATCTGGCTTGCAACCGAGGCACGCAGCACCGGCGAAAACAAGATCAGCATCATCCGCTTCACCGGACGCGGTGGCGATGGCAGCGATGCGGCGCTCCAGGATATTCCCTTCACCCAGGTCAATCTGACCGAAGAGGCGCTTGCCGCCTGGCCAGATTCCGGCATGTCCGTTTCGCCCTATTATGTCCAGAACGCCTATGGCCCCTTCGGCTACGCCATTGCCAAGCCCGCCAATGGCGACACCTGCCTTTACGCCTGGCAGCGCATCGAGCCCCTGCTCAAGCCTTCCGGCGCCATAGACCGCGCCACGGTGATCATCCGCGTCCAGATGTGCCGCCGCGGGGTTAGCGAACAGGCCGTTCTCGACATCATGTATCGCCTGCGGCTCAATCTCGATGTGTTCCCGCCTATGCGCGCACCGGCCAATATAGGGGCCATCGCCGCACCCATCAAACCGGTTGGTGTCGGCGGCTTCGCAGAGGTCATCCCCAGCCAGCGGCCGGCCGCTCCACCAGTGGTGCGCGCCCAGCCTGTCGTTCAGGCGGTAGCGGCCCCTGCGCCCCCAGCCCTGCCGGTGCCTCCGCCGGGTGCACCCATTGTGCCCAGCCCCACTGGCGCCAGCGCGGGAAGCCCGCTCGTGCCCACACCCACCGGCGGCGGTCCCATCGTTCCCTCTCCGAACCGCAGTTAAGACGCAGCAAGGCTAGCTGGATGAGCAAGGCATTCACACTCCTGATCTGGTTCCTGGTGTCGGTGCTGGTCGTGGTCCTCGTGACCATTCCGGTGAGCCTGCAGACTCATCTCGTCATGGCCGCGATCCTGCTTGGCGCCATGATGCTGATCAAGCTCCTTCGCCTTGAAGGCAATTGGCGCCTGCTGCTGCTCACCTTCGGCACCATCATCGTTCTGCGCTACGCCTATTGGCGCACCACCAGCACATTGCCGCCCTTTGACCAATGGGCGGACTTCATCCCCGGCCTGATCCTCTACCTGGCCGAGATGTACTGCATCATGATGCTGTTCCTCAGCCTTTTCGTCGTCATCCGGCCCATGCCCAAGCATGTCTCGACCCGCCTGCCCAAGGACGAGCCCGTGCCCACGGTCGATATCTTCATCCCGACCTATAATGAAGATTACGAACTTCTGGCCGGCACGCTCGCGGCTGCCCGCAGCCTTGATTATCCCGAAGATCGCTTCACCGTCTGGCTCCTGGACGATGGCTCGACCGACGCCAAGCGTAACGACCCCGATCCTGACAAGGCCGCCGAGGCCCAGGAACGCCACGAGCAGCTCCAGCAGCTCTGTGCCGAACTCGGCTGCCGCTATCTCACCCGCGCGCGTAACGAGCACGCCAAGGCCGGCAATCTCAACAATGGCATCGCCAACTCGACCGGTGAATATATAGCCGTCTTTGACGCCGACCACGCCCCTGCCCGCGATTTCCTTCAGGAAACCGTGCCCTTCTTCGGCCGCGACAACCAGCTGTTCCTGGTTCAGACCCCGCACTTCTTCCTCAACCCCGATCCACTCGAGCGCAATCTGCGCACTTTCGAAGTCATGCCCTCGGAAAACGAGATGTTCTACGGGGTCATCCAGCGTGGGCTTGACCGCTGGAATGCCGCCTTCTTCTGCGGCTCGGCCGCCCTTCTCCGCCGCGAAGCGCTGATGACCACCAATGGCTTTTCCGGCCGCTCCATCACCGAGGACTGCGAAACCGCCATCGAACTCCATAGCCGCGGCTGGAACTCGATCTATGTCGACAAGCCGCTCGTCGCGGGTTTGCAGCCGGTCACCTTTGCCAGCTTCATCGGCCAGCGCACACGCTGGGCCCAGGGCATGATGCAGATCCTCTTGTTCAGCTTCCCGCCCTTCAAGCGCGGCCTGACCATGGCACAGCGCCTGTGCTATACGTCCTCGACGCTGTTCTGGCTGTTTCCGCTGCCGCGGATGATCTTCCTCTTCGCCCCGTTCTTCTATCTCTTCCTTGACCTTCAGGTCTTCACCGCCTCGGGCGGCGAATTTGCCGCCTACACCCTGACCTATGTGGTGGTGAATCTGGTGATGCAGAATTCGCTCTTCGGGCGCTGGCGCTGGCCCTGGATCTCCGAGCTCTACGAATACATTCAGTCCGTCCACCTCCTGGGTGCGCTGTTTTCGGTGGTGCGCAATCCCTACAAGCCCAGCTTCAAGGTGACAGCCAAGGACGAGAGCGTCGAATCCTCCCGCCTTTCCGAACTTGCCCGCCCCTTCTACCTGATCTTCCTGCTGCTGATCCTTGCCGTCGTCATGACCATCTACAAAATCGGCGCGCAGCCCTATCAGGCCGAAGTGACAATGGTTGTGGGTGGCTGGAACATCTTCAACCTGATCCTTGCCGGTTGTGCCCTCGGGGTCGTCTCCGAACGCCGTGAAAGCTGGGGCACGCGCCGCGTCACCGTCGAGCGCCGTTGCGAGGTCCGCGGCGCCGATGGCGAATGGGTCCGGGGCAATCTGGTCAACGTCTCGAGCGGCGGCGTCGCCATCCGCCTGCCCAATGGCGCCGCCGGGCTCGGCCGCGGCATGCCCATCACCATGCGTTTCGCACCCCTCGCCAATCTCGAAAACACCGAAATGCCGGTCTTCATCCGCTCCGTGACCACTGAGGGCAAGGGCGTCGTCTTTGGCTGCCGCTACATGCCCGAGCGGGGCCATCACTACCGCCTGATCGCCGATTTGATCTACGCAAATTCGGGCAATTGGCAGGCGCGCCAGTCCGCTCGTCAGGTCAATATCGGCATCGTGCAGGGGACGGTGCGTTTTCTCGGCATTGCGCTTTATCAAACCGGCCGTGGCCTCGGCTATCTCCTGCGCTTCGGCTCCGGCAGGGGTGCAGGCCAATGATCAAGCCGGCCCTCCTCTCTTCCGTAGCCCTTCTTGTGGTGCTGACCCCGGCGCTCGGCCAACCCGCACCCTTCGACATGTCGCCCGAAAGCGGCCTTGTTCGGCCGGCCGAGCCTGACACCCAGCCCGATGCGACAACCGCACCCGATACGCCCGCGCCACCCGCCGAGCCCGAGTTTTCGCGCCCGCTCCTCCCCGCTCCCACCCTCCGCCTTGCCGGCGAGGAAGCGCGTCAGGGGGTCGTCGTCTACCTCACCGAGCAACAGGCAGCCGCCGCGGCAAGGCTTGAATTTTCCTATCTCAACGCCCTGGTCGTTGCCCCTGAAGCCTCCTCGCTGCGCGTCCGCATCAATCAGACCGAGATCGACAGCCGGCCGATCGCCTCCTCTTCGGCGCCCTCGCTGGTTTCCGTCGAAGTTCCCGCAGGCGCTCTCCGCGCCGGCCCCAATGTCATCGACTTCCGCGCCAGCCAGCGCCATCGCACCGACTGCACGGTGGAATCGACCTATCAGCTCTGGACCGAAATCCCCGGATCCGAAGCGCGGCTCGTCTTTTCCGGCGATCAGCTCGAACGCATCGGACAGTTGAGCGAACTCGGTGCCGTCGGCGTCGACAGCGATGGCCAGACCACCCTGCGCGTCGTCAGCGCCGGCCTTGCCGATGCCGCTGCACAATCCGTAGCTCTCGAAATTGCCCAGCAGGTGGGCCTTGCGCTGCGCACCCCGCACCTGACCGTCACCCTCGTTGACGCGCTCTCTGAGACCTATGAGTCGGGCGTGCTCGACCTCGTTCTGATGCCTGCCGATGCCCTGCCCGACAGCGTCGCCGCTGCCCGCCCGCAGGCCAGCGCAGCCCCCATGGCGGCCATGGTTCCGGTGACGAGCGGCGCCAACACGCTTGTGCTTTCCGGCCCCGACTGGAATTCCATCGCCCGCGCCGGTGATGCGCTGGCTGCTTCGGCGCCGGCCGACGGACGCCCGCGTTACGATCTGCCTTTGCCCGTGCCCATGATGGCTGGCGGACAAAGCGCCAGCCTTGCCAGCCTCGGGCTCGATCGCGTCGAGTTCAATGGCAGACGCTATGCCGTCGATCTGCAGTTCGAACTGCCTTCCGATTTCTACGGCTATCGTTATGGCGAGCTCAATCTCCGGCTCGATGCCGCCTATGCCAGCGACGTGCTGCCCGGCAGCGAGATCGACATCTACATCAATGGCGAGATTGCCTCGGCAACCCCGCTCCTGCGCACCGATGGCGGCGCGCTCGATGACACCAATATCCGCATCCCGATGACGAGCCTGCGGCCCGGCCGCAACGAAGCGACCGTAACGGTCAATCTCCAGACCCGTTCGGATGCTGTCTGCGGCGCCGGCTGGACCGGTTCGGCACCCACCCGCTTCATCCTCTCCAATGCCAGCAGTTTCAGCCTGCCCGATTATGCCCGTGCCACCGCCGTGCCGGATTTGCTGGTCATGACCGGATCGGGCTGGCCCTATGCAGATGCGGGCGCTGTGCCGATCGCGCTGGGCCAGGGCATGGAGTCGCTTGCTTCGGCCATGATGTTTGCGGCCCGCATCGCCACTGCCTCCGGCCGCACCATCGATTTCAGCGTCATGCCGCAAGCCGATCTGCCGCCTGAGGGCAACGCCATGCTGGTCATGCCCATGGATACCCTCTCCCCGCTCAATGCCAGCCGTGTCGATATCGTCACCGCCCCCTCTGCTACAGGCGCGGCCGCAGGTGACCTGCGCAATCAGTTCGGCAACAGCGAACCCACCGGCCCGATCTCCTACGTCACCGACTGGCTGCGCGACGCCGTGGGGCTCGAAGTCTCCGACCTCCGGCTCTGGCCCGGCACCGACGCCGATTACACGCCGCCTCCGGGTGCCGTCACCGTCTCACAGGTGCTCCAGTCCGAGGGCGGCGTCTGGACCACCCTCACCGCTGCATCCGAAAGCGCGCTTCGCACCGGCACCGAACGGCTGATCGACACCGATAAATGGCGCCAGATCACCGGCCGCATCAGCGCCCTTGCGCCCAATAGCGACACCCTGACCACCATTGCGCCGCAAAATGTTGCCATCCGCACGGACGGAACCTTGTCTCCGCTCAACCTGCGGCTGATTGCGGCCAACTGGTTCTCGGGCAACATTGTCTACTTCACCCTGGCCATTCTGCTCGGTGCGGTTACTCTCATGCTGATCACCGCGCGCTTGCTGACCCGCATCGGAAGAAGGCACTGATGCAAAAACTGTCCTTTGCCGCACTTGCTCTTGGCTGCCTCATGACACTGCCGGTCCAGGCCGTTCCGGTTATCACTGCCGATGAATGGCAAAGCTATCTCGATGCCTATGTCACCGAGGAAGGCCGGGTTGTCGACACGGCCAACGGCAATATCAGCCACAGCGAAAGCCAGGGCTATGGCTTGATTCTGTCGGCGCTTGCCGAAAATCGGGAGAGCTTTGATCGCATTCTCGGTTTCACCCGCTCAGAACTGCTCGTGCGCGAAGATGGGCTCGCCGCCTGGCTCTGGGATCCGGAAAAGGATCCCCATGTCAGTGATTTCAACAACGCCACCGATGGCGACATACTGATCGCCTACGGCCTGCTGATGGCCGGAGAAACCTGGAACGAGCCCGGTCTTGTCGAAGAGGCGAGAGCCATGGTGACCACGATCGGCCGCACCATGCTGGTCGAGGCCGATGGCCTGCCCGCCATCCGCTCCGGCGGAACCGGCTTCGACGGCGATGACTCCACCGGCTATCTGCCCGTGCTCAATCCCTCCTACTGGATATTCGAGACCTTCACCGCCTTCCGCCAGCTCGATCCCGCGATCGATTGGATGGCTGTCAGCCAGACCGGCCTCGACATCCTGCGCCGCGCCAGCACCACCACAGCGGGCATTCCCGGGGACTGGATCACTCTCGAAAACGGCGGCATAGCTCCAGCGCCGAACTTTCCCGCAGAATTTGGATATAACGGCATTCGCATCCCGCTCTATCTCATGCGGGCCGGCATGGACCCGGCTTATCTCGAACCTTTCCGCGCCAAGGCCTCTTCAGCCGGTCTCTTCAAGATCGATCTGACAAGCGGGGAAGCCATCGAGCCCATCGACGAGCCAGGCTACCGACTGATCCAGGCTGCCATGGAATGCACCGCAACGGGCCGCCCCGTGCCCGAGGATCTGCGCCGCTTCGCCCCTACGAGCTATTACGCCGCCACCCTGCAATTGTTGATGCTCGATCACCTGCGCCGCCAGCGCGGCAGTTGCCTGACGGGAGCTGCCACACCATGAAGCGCACCTCTGCCCTTTTGTTGACCACCAGCGTCATGGGCCTGATCCTGGGCACCTTTATCGGCCAGCAGGGCGCCCAGCCCGTGCACGCTCAGAGCCAACCCGCAGCGCCCGCGCCTTTTGCAGCAGCGCCCATGCCTGCACCGCTTGCCGTCGATCCCGTGGTTGTGTCGCGCACCGGCAATGGCGCCTTCATGGTCACTCAGAACGATGTGCCCGTGCCGGCCTCCCCCGCACCGCCCGTTGCCACGACGCTTGCTACCCAACCCGCAACCCCGGTGCTGACGGCCCAGGCGAATACGCCGCAATCGGCGCCCGCGGGCGAACCCGACGAAACCGCCCTGCGCTATTTTGCCCAACAGGGCGACACCGTGCGCCTCCAGCGCGAGATCGAGCGCCTGCGCGCGCTTTATCCCAACTGGCAGCCACCCGCCGATCCCCTCGCTACAGATTTCGAGCCGGATCAGGACATTATCGCCATCTGGGACATGGTCACCGCCGGCGACTATAGCGGGGCCCGCGCTGCCATCGCCAGCAAGCAGGAGGCCGATCCCACTTTCGTGCCGACCGCCGATCTGCTGGAAACCATTTCGCGCGGCGAGGCTGGAACGCGCCTGCGCACCGCCTCCGATAGCGGAGATTACCAGGCGGTGATTTCCCTTGCCGCCAATGCGCCGCAACTGCTGACCTGCGCCAGCGTCGACAATCTCTGGCGCCTCGGCGAAGCCTTTATCCGCACTGGCAACACCCAGCGCGGTATCGACGCCTATGTCTATGTGCTGACCAATTGCACCGACACGGCCGAACGCTTTGCCACCCTGCAAAAAGCGCTGGAACTGCTCGACCGCGAGCAGATTGAACCACTTCTCGCGCTTGAGCGTCCCGCCGCTGATGGCACCGGTGAATTTGCCGCGCTCAAACTCGACCTAGCGCGCCGCTCCATCGCTGCAGCGCTTGAAGACGGTGGCGAGGCCCCGAGCGAGGAGGACGTGACCCTTCTTGCCGCCGCTGCCCGGCAAAGCGAAAACGCCGATGATCTCCGGCTCCTCGGCTATTTCGAACTTGACCGTGACAAGCCGCAGGAGGCCCGGCGCTATTTCGAGAGCGCATTCGACGCCGATCGCTCTGCTCAATCCGCTGAAGGGCTCGGTGTGTCCCTTCTCCAGCTCGAAGACCCCACAGCCGCCGAAGATGCGCTCGCCCCATTTCTGGGCGAAAGCGACACGATCGACCAGGTTTATGGCGATGCCGCAGCCGCCATGCTGGCGCTCGAGCCGCGGCGCGCCGTTTCCGCCAGCGTGCTCAGCCGCGTCGTGGCCGCAGCCAATGAGAGCCGCGATGCCAGTATCGCTCAGGAGCTGGGCTGGTATGCCTATGCCTATAACCAGCCGCAAACTGCGGTCGAATGGTTCGAAACCGCTCTCGCCTGGCAGAGCGATCTCGAACCCGCTGCCTATGGCCTGATGATCGCTGCAAATGTGCTTGGCGATTCCACGCGGGTAGAAGAAATCCGTCGTCTCTGGGGTGGGCGTTCCGTGCGCATCGCCCAGTTCGGCGCGACGACCACCTCCGGCACCGCCATACCGCCCATTCCCAAGCCGCGACCTGCTCACCTTGCGCAGGCGCCGGTGCAGGCCGTGCGCGCAACGACCGTTGCGCCCCAGGTCGCACAAGTCAGCTCTGGCGGCAATGCGTCCGCTGCAGGCGCAAGCAGCGGCGGCGGAGGCGGCGGGGGCAGCAGCGGTTGCCAGGCCTATCGTCCGCCCATGAGCCTGTCGCCGGCCGGCGCGCTGTCCCATGCGTGGTGTTTGATGGAGCTGAACCGTCCGGCACAGGCGGCCGACCATTTTAGCCGGGCGCTCGATTCAGCCACCCAGTCGGTTCGCAGCGATGCCGCCTATGGCCAGTCGCTCGCCTTTTTGCGCATGGGTCTTGCCGATGAAGCGGCCGTCGCGGCCGCTGCAGCCCCGCTCACATCGCGGCGCGCCGTCGAACTCGAAATCGCCATCCTCACCGACAAGGCGACCAGCGCCTATAGCATCGGCGAATATGCCATGACGCTCAATCTGCTCGATGCCCGCGCTCGCTTCGCGCCCGAGCGCAACGATCTCCTGACCCTGCGCGGCTGGAGCTATTTCCACCTCAAGCGCTATCGCGAGGCCGAGCGCATTTTCGAGGCCGTCGCGGCGACCGGCTATGGCGACGCCGTTGCCGGTCTCGAAGCGTCCCGCGCTTCGCTCGCCACCTACTAGGCAATCATCACGACACGAAAAAGCCGGGCTGGCCCGATCCCTTGTGAGGATCAGGCCAGCCCGGCTCCATGTTCTTTAGCCCTGCGCGAGTAGCTTGCGGATCTTGCCCACTGCAGTCGACATTTCTTCGCGATAGGCGATGGTGCCTTCGAACTCGCCCTCCCGGTTGAGGAGAAACACCGAGGCGGTATGGTCCATCGTATAGTCATCGCCCTCGAGCGGCACCTTCTGGTGGTAGACCGCCCAGGCACTAGCAGCCTTTTCGATCTCCTCAACCGATCCCGTCACGCCTGTGACATGGCCTGTCCAGGACACGTAGTCGGCCACGATCGGAGCCGTATCGCGCTCGGGATCCACGGTGATGAAATAGGCCTTGAGATCCCCCGCCTCGTCTCCCAGCGCCTCATACCACGCCGTCATCTCCGCCAGCGTCGTGGGGCAGACTTCCGGGCAATGAGTAAAGCCGAAGAACAAAAGCGAAGGATGCCCTTCAAAACTCGCCCGCGTGAATGGCGTGCCATCGGTCGTGGTCAGCTGATAATCCCCTGCCCCGACGGCTGCCACAGCTTGCGGGCGGTTGAATGCGGAATAGGCATAGAGCCCGGTAGCGGACAACGCCACCACTGCCACTACCGTCCAAAGAACCGTGCGTATCGTTGAAAGCCGCATCTTCGCCTCAGTGCCCCATGGAGCCATGATCGTGCGCGGGCGCATCGGCGGCCGAGCCCGCAGCCACGAGATCGAGGGTGACATCGCCAGCCTGTTCAAAGCTCAGCGTCACCGGGACCGTGTCGCCTTCCACAATCGGGGCATGAAGACCCATGAACATCAGGTGCATGCCGCCGGGCTTGAGGGTGATGGTCTCACCTGCCGGGATTACGATGCCCCCGGCCAGCTGACGCATCTTCATCACATCGCCTTCCATGGCCATCTCGTGGATCTGAGTGTCCTTGCCGATGGCGCTCTGGGCCGAAACCAGGCGATCATCGGTGCTACCACCATTGGTGATGGTCAGAAATCCGCCGCCGACCGGCGCATTGGGCAGAGTTGCGCGGGTAAAGGGACCGGAAATCGTCAGGTCGCCTACGGTAACTTCGCCGCTATTTTGACTGGCATGGTCGTCGTGCTGCCCATGGTCGTGCCCGTCATGGGCCAGGATAGGCGTGGCTAGAGCCAGCAGCGAAGCTGAAGCGAAGGCGAAAAGAGAGGTGCGGAGGGACATAGAAAGTCCTTGTCATGGAAAGGTGTGCGGCTCCGCCCCACGGGCAGTCGAGCCTTCAAAAACGGGAAAGTCGGCGGCAGTGCCGCAGCACGTCAGGCCGCGTGCGGCGGTCCGCGCGGCTGTCCCGGCCGTCCCCCGGCATGGTCGGCCAGCACCGACCCCTTTTGCCCATAGGCGACCGCAAGACTATCCTGCCGCACAGCGATAGGCACGGCCCCGTCCGGCGCGACCGCCAGTTCCGTCTTGCCGGCACTGGCGAGCGGGCATTTGATCGCCGCCGGCCTATCGGTTTCGCCCGGCTCGCTGACCGAAGTGCAAACGCTCCAGGAGAGCTGGCTTTCATAGCCCAGAACCGCCAGGTCGCGCTGCAGGCCTGCGGCCTGGTGCAACGGCGCCAGCAGCACCAGCACATAGAGCGCCAGCACCGCAAAAGCGGCGCCGATTTCACCCATTATGTGCCGCTGCCGGTTCCGCATGCCGCTCCCTCTTATGCCCGAGGAGCTACACCGGACCCCTTGCGGACGCAAGGCGCGCACTGTCGCATGCATGGAACTCCCCGAAAAGACGCGCCGTTTCGAACCGAGTGCCTTCTTTGGCAGAACACACAAAAGCGTCCCATGGCCCCAAGCAATACCGACACCGGAACCGCCCAGAACCTGTCCATTTTCCCCGCTCCTACCGATCTCTGGTCCGTCCATCGCGCCGTTTCCCCCCTGATCGGCACGGCCATCCACAATGGCCACCACGTCCGGCCCGAGCTGGTCGAGCAGATGGCCCTCGGCGAAGCCGGGCGCCTGCGCGAAGAAGATCCGTTCACCGAATTCACCATTCGCGACGTGCCAAATCGCGTCGTCTTCCATCGCTCCCGTTTCGAGGTGGATCTCAATCGCGCCCGCGACGGCGCGGTCTACCTCACCCCTGACCAGGCCTGGGGGCTCGACATCTGGCGCCGCCAGCCCGAGCCCGCTCTCGTCGAGCGTTCGCTGCGCGCCCATGATGGCTACTATGCCATGCTCGAAGCCATGCTCTCCGGCATCGCCGCCGATCATGGGCAGTTCGTTCTTCTCGACATCCACTCCTATAATCACCGGCGCAATGGCGCCGACGCCGCCCCCACTCCCGCGGAACAGGCGCCTGTGGTCAATATCGGCACCTTCTCCATGGACCGGGCCCGGTGGGCGCATGTGCTCGATCCATTCATCGAGAGCCTGCGCAGCACCAGCTTCATGGGCCGTCCCATGGATGTGCGCGAGAATGTGGCTTTCGCCGGCAAGGGCGAACAGACCCGCTTCGTGCACGAGCGTTTTCCCCGCTCGGGCTGCGCCATCGCCATCGAGTTCAAGAAGGTGTTCATGGACGAGTGGACCGGCGCGCCCGATCCCGGGGCGCTTCTGGCGCTGCGCCGCATGATCGCCGCGTCTCTCCCCGTGCTGCTCGAGAGCCTTGAGGCGCACGCATGACCAAGCCCGACCCGCTTTTGGCGGACATTGCCCATCTGCTTGAAACCGGCCAGCCCATCCGCAAGGATTTCGGCCGCGGCGAGCGCCTTCATATCGATCGCCCGATGCCCTTTCTCTGCGTGCACCTGGGCAAGGCGCACGAGCTGGCCGCTCGCGACCTCGTCACCTCCAATTCCGCCTATCTCGTGGTTGCAAGCCTCAAGCGCGCCAAGGCGATCATCGCGCTCGTTGCCGACGCCATGCGCGAACGCTTCGGCGGCTTCGTCCTCTTCGACATGGGTGAGTTCGCTCACGACAAAATGGCGAGCGACACAGCCTACCTGCCGCCCTTCGAGGTCTCGCTTTCGGCTGGCGCCGATGAAGCCAGCCAATCCGCCGCCGCGGCCTTTGCCGCTGCAACGCAAAAGGTGAAGGTCCGCTTTCGCACCCCGCAGCTGACCCAGCTCCCTCAAGCTCAAGACCCGGCCGCGCGCCTTGCCCGGCAATTGCCCGCCATTCCGACGCTGACCCTGCGTCTTGCTCCTATCTACCGCACGCCCGATGGCACCGCGACCTATCCGCAATTGCACGAACAGATGGTCGCCAATCTCGTCGATGCGAGCCTTCAGGCTCTCGCGGCCTTTGCCGAAGCCTCGACCAGCCTTGCCGTCTCGACCCACCGCGCCCTTGGCCGCAAGGCTTTCATCGATGCCGTCAGCCGGGCCGATCGCGCCATGGACGAGGTCGCCCAATCCTTCGACTTTCTCCTTTCCGTCACCCCGATCAATTCCGGTGCGGCCTGGGAAGAGTTCAGCGCCAGTAGTTTCGAGCGCGCCCCCACCCTGCTCTATCGCCCTTTGACCATCTCCCAGGACCGGCAGAAGCGGCAGCTCTTTTCCATCGCGCTCGATCATCTCGAAGACCCGGTTCTGACAACGCTTTACCGCGAAAAGCAGCAGGAGCTCGATCTGCAGCTATCTCTGCTCGCCGCGCGCGAAACCCCGCGTTTCGTTGAAATCAGCCGCGCGCTTTATGGTCCGGTCGAACCGAGCCTGCTCCGCGCTGCTCAGGACGTGCTCGACGCCATGCCGGGGAAAAAGCGCGGCACCCGCAATGCCGGGCAAAGCGCGGACTCCGCCTTTGTCGAGCGCGAGGCGCGCGCCATGATCAAGCACTATGCCGGTCAGTCGGCGGATTTCTCCGCCACCATCGAGCTGCGCGAGGATCTGCCCTCGGGCCTCATGGTTTCGGGCGGCAAGCTGTTGATCGCCCGAAGCACCACCATGCCACGGACGCGCGTCGAGGCGCTGTTGAGCCATGAAGTGGGCGTGCACCTGCTCACCTATTTCAATGGTTCGGCTCAGGGCCTGCGCCTGTTCCGGTCGGGTCTGGCGGGTTATGAAGGCGTGCAGGAAGGCCTTGCCGTCCTCTCCGAATATCTCGTCGGCGGCATGACGCCCGACCGGCTGCGGCTGATTGCGGCCCGCGTCATCGGCTGCCATGCCATGCTCGATGGCGCCAGTTTCGTCGAGTGCTTCCGCCTCGTGCGCGATCTCGGCCTTGCTCCCGCCAGCGCCTTCAACCTGACCCTGCGGGTTTATCGCGGCGGCGGTCTTGCCAAGGACGCGGTCTACCTCAGGGGTCTTCTTGAAGTGCTAGCCCATCTGCGTTCGGGCGGAGCGCTCGAACCGTTCTGGATGGGCAAGATCGCAGCCACCCATTTCCGCATCATGCAGGAGCTGAATACGCGCGGGCTGTTGCGCGCGCCCCAGCTGCATCCTGCATTCCTCTCCCACCCCGATGCCGGCCGTCGCCTCAAGGCGGCCTCTGCCGGTCTCACCCCCATAGATCTGCTTGCGAGCTAGGAGCGTCCCATGCGCATCGCATTCTTCGTCAATTCCATCGAGGGCGAGCACGCCACCTATTCGACCACGCATCTGGCGCTCGCCGCACTCAATCGCGGCCACGACATCTGCTATCTGACCCCGTCCGACTTCGTATTGCGGCCCGACGATACCCTCGCCGTTTGCGCCCGGCGTCCCGCCAAGGACCGCTACAAGAAGGCCGAAACTCTCTTCAAGGACCTTCAGGCCAAGGATGCTCCGGTCGAAACTCTCGATGTGGAGAACCTCGATGTGCTGTTTTTGCGCAACGACCCATCCGAGGATGCCGCCGAGCGGCCATGGGCCGCCAATGTCGGGGTGATCTTCGGGCGCATGGCCGCCGAGCGTGGCGTCCTGGTGCTCAACGATCCCGACGGGCTCGCCCGCGCCCAGAACAAGCTCTACTTCCAGGAATTTCCCCAAGCCGTCAGGCCCGAGACGCTGATCTCGAAAAGCATTGCCGAGATCCGCGCCTTTATAGAAAGCCAGCCCGAAGGCGTCGTGCTCAAGCCCCTCCAGGGCTCGGGCGGCAAGAACGTGTTCAAGATTTCCTCTCCCAAGGACAGCAATCTCAACCAGATCTTCGAGGCGGTGAGCGAGGAAGGCTATCTGATCGCCCAGGGCTTCATGCCTGAAGCGGCCGAAGGGGACACCCGCTTTTTCCTGATGAACGGCAAGCCGCTCCAGCGCGACGGCAAATTCGCGGCCTTCCGCCGCGCTCCGGCCAAGGGCGAGATCCGCTCCAATATCCATGCCGGCGGCAGCGCCCAGAAAATTGCCGTCACCGACACCATGCTGCGCATTGCCGAAATGGTCCGGCCCAAGCTCGTGCGCGACGGCATGTTCCTGGTCGGGCTCGATATCGTGGGCGACAAGCTGCTTGAGATCAATGTCTTCACCCCCGGCGGGCTCAACAATCTCTCCCAGATGTACGAGACCGATTTTACCCAGACCGTGCTTGAAGCCATCGAGCAAAAGGTCGCGATCAACGGTGCCTATGAAAAGCGCCTGACCAATCGCGAACTGAGCACGATGTAACCGCCTCCTCTAGTGGCCGCGACCCGTCGCGGCCAGTTCCTCGCCGAAGCGCCATTCAAGCGCGCTCTTGAGCACCAGGGTCACCAGGGCCAGCAGTGCCAGAAGCGAGGCCAGCGCAAAAGCGGCCGTGCCCTGATATTCGTTGTAGAACATTTCGACCTGGAGCGGCATGGTCGTCGTCTGCCCGCGGATCTTGCCCGAGACAACCGCTACGGCACCGAACTCGCCCATCGCGCGGGCGTTGCAGAGCAGAACGCCATAGAGCAGGCCCCACTTGATATTGGGCAAGGTGACGCGCCAGAAGGTCTGCCAGCCTGAGGCCCCCAGCGAAAGCGCCGCTTCCTCGTCGCCCGTGCCCTGGTCCTGCATCAGCGGGATCAGCTCGCGCGCGACGAACGGAAAGGTCACGAAGATCGTCGCCAGCACGATGCCGGGCACGGCAAAGAGAATTTCGATTCCGTAAGACTTGAGCCAGGGGCCGAGCACGCTGCCCGCGCCGAACAGCAGCACATAGACGAGGCCCGAGATCACCGGTGAAACCGAAAACGGCAGGTCGATCAGCGTGATCAGGAAAGCCTTGCCCTTGAACTCGAACTTGGCGATGGCCCAGGACGCGCAGATGCCGAACACCACATTGAGCGGCACGGCAATGGCCGCCACCAGCAGCGTCAGCCGGATAGCCGAAAGCGCATCGGGCGATTGCAGCGACTGGATATAGGTGCCGATCCCCTGCCGCAGGGCCTCGGAAAAGACCGCGACCAGCGGCAGCACCAGAAAAAGGGCCATGAACAGGAGGCCGACCAGGATCAGCGTCCAGCGCACCCAAGCCGGCTCGTTCGTCGGCGAGCTGATGCGACGGGTGCGGTGTTCAGCTGCCATAGCCATATCTCCGGCGGCTCCAAGCCTGAATGAGATTGATGATAAAGAGCATCGCAAAGGAGATGGCGAGCATAACCGTCGCGATCACCGCCGCTCCGGCATAGTTGTATTCCTCGAGCCGGATGACGATCAGCAACGGCGCTATTTCGGAGACGAAGGGAATATTGCCGGCAATAAAGATCACTGAGCCATATTCCCCAACGGCCCGGGCAAAGGCGAGCGCGAAGCCGGTCAGGATGGCCGGCGCAAGGCTCGGCAACAGCACGCGCGAAATCGTCTGGAAGCGGTTGGCGCCGAGGGTGGCCGAGGCTTCCTCGACCTCCTTGCTGGTTTCTTCCAGGATCGGCTGGATCGTGCGCACGACAAAGGGCAGTCCGATAAAGATCATGGCGATGGTGATGCCGACCGGCGTATAGGCGATGCGCCAGCCGAAGGGGGAAAAGAGCTGCCCCACAAAGCCGTTGGGCGCATAGATCGCGGTCAGGGCGATGCCGGCAACCGCCGTGGGCAAGGCAAAGGGCAGATCGACCATGGCATCGAAAATGCGCCGCCCCGGGAAACGGTAGCGCACCAGCACCCAGGCGATCAGCGTTCCGAACACCACATTGATGCCCGCCGCGATCAGCGCCGTCACAAAGCTCGTCCGCAGCGAGGCCAGCACGCGCGCATCGAGCGCCGCGGCCCAGAACCCGTCCCACCCCAGCCCGGTCGAGCGGATCACGAGGGCGATCAGCGGCATCAGGATGATCAGCGAAAAATAGGTGATGGTGAAGCCCAGCGTCAGCCCGAAGCCGGGAAGAACGCTGGGCTGGCGAAAGCCCTTCATGACTCACCCCGCCCGCTGGTCTGGTCTTGAGACAGCCTCATCGCCGTGCCCCATCCTGTTTAGCTAACCCTAGCCTGCCGGTCGGCTTTCTCAAGCTGCGCCACTGGCAAGATTGAGCGTCAGAATAGAAAATCCTACCCAGCAAACCGCTTCCCCGAGCAAGTGGCAAGTGGAGGCCCGTCACGGGCTGGGCGCCAGGCCTTGGGCGGAGCGGGACGCCCGGTTGCGCCGCACCGCACGCTGGTCTGCCTCCTCGGCCACCTGCCGGGCCAGATCGTAGCCCGCCGGCCAACGTCCGAAGCCGCTTGCCACATTCACATGTCCCGCATAGCCGAGATCGTGCACCGGAATACCCCAGTCGCCCGCAACCATCCTGGCCTTTTCAAGCGACATGTAGACGTCGTCCCGGCTCGCCACCATCAGGGCCGGAAAGGGCAGCGCATCCTTCGGTATGGTGCCGAAGTCATAGGTCCGGGCATGGAGCACCGATGTCCGTTCGATATCGGCGGGCGCCACCAGCAGAGCTCCGCCCACAAGCGGTGCTACCGAACTTTGCGCCAGCCGTGCAGTCAAAATCGCGCCCAAACTGTGGGAAACGATCAGCGCACCGGGATTGGCGATCACCGCCTGTTCGAGCCGATGCAGCCAGCGCCCCTCCTTGGGATCGGACCAGTCGGCCTGCTCCACAAGCTCGGCTTCGTCATGGTCGGCCAGCCAATGTCTTTGCCAGTGGTCGCCGGTCGAACCGTTGAGACCAGGAGCGATCAACACGCGCCGCTTCATCGATGCCCCCCTGCCCCATCGGGCGGCGCCAGATCCCGGTCCTCGGGTTCTGGCGCCATGCCATAGAGAAAGCACAGTTCCTGTTCGGCCCGCCCCGCCGGGTCCGCTGTCAGCTCCTGGTGCCCGGCTCCGCCGAAAAAGTGCGCCTTGGATGGCGCTTCGGCCGCGGGAGCACGGCGAAACCGGCCGGGGTTCAAAATCCCAAAGAAATGCACCATGTCGTCCTCCGAATAAACACTCGTCAGGCTCGAATGGGCGGCCGCTTGGAAGCGGCCGCGCTTTGGCTTACTGGCCCGGACCGGAATAGATCTGGTCGAACACGCCGCCATCGCCGAAGAACCTGGGCTGAGCTTCCCGCCAGCCGCCGAAATCCTCGATGGTCACAAGATTGACCTCGCCAAACCGGGCGATGTCTTCGGGCGCTGCCGCCGCCGGATTGGATGGACGGTAGTAATGCTTGGCTGCGATGGCCTGACCTTCGTCCGAATAAAGATAGTCGAGATAGCCCTGGGCCAGCTCCCGCGTGCCGCGCTGGTCGACATTGGTGTCGACAATGGCGACCGGCGGCTCCGCCAGGATCGAGATCGACGGCGTCACGATATCGAAGGCATCGGGCCCGAGTTCCTCGAGCGCGAGATAAGCCTCGTTCTCCCAGGCGAGCAGCACATCGCCGATCCCGCGCTGCACAAAGGTTGTCGTGGACCCACGCGCCCCAGAATCGAGCACCGGCACATGCTTGAAGAGCTCGCTGACATAGGCCTGCGCCGTTTCCTCGGAGCCGCCCTCCTGGGCCAGCGCCCAGCCCCAGGCGGCCAGGAAATTCCAGCGCGCTCCGCCCGACGTCTTGGGATTGGGCGTGATCACTTTGACCCCGTCAGCGACGAGATCGCCCCAGTCTGCAATGCCCTTGGGATTGCCCTTGCGCACCAGAAACACGATGGTCGAAGTATATGGCGCGCTGTTGTTGCCGAGCGATGCACGCCAGTCCTCGCGGATCAGCCCGGCATCGGCGATGGCGTTGATGTCGCTTTCAAGCGCCAGCGTCACCACATCGGCCTCCAGCCCATCGATTACCGTGCGCGCCTGCGAGCCGGAGCCGCCATGGGTCACCTGTACCCCCACCCGCTCGCCCGTGGTTTCCTGCCAATGGGCGATGAAGACCTCGTTATAGTCGCGATAAAGTTCGCGCGTCGGATCGTAGGACACGTTCACCAGTGTCCTGTCCTGAGCATGCGCGGTAACCGAAAACCCCACGGCCAGCGAGGCGGCGAGGGCAGTATAGGCGATAAACTTGGATGTCCGGTTCACGTGAACCTCCCACTGCAACGATGGGAGAACTCTACCAAGCAAGTAGAGATTGGAAAGGTTCACACTTGCTCGCGCCCGGCAGCGAAGAGAAAATTATACTCACAGTGAGCGCTGCACTTCAGCAGCGAGCAAGTTCATTCCATAGATCAGGCGCGGGCCCGCGGCGCCTCCAGCATCACCTGCAAGACCGAAGCCATGGGCGGGCCTGAAAGCTGCTCGCGTTCGAGGCAGAAATCGGGCAGTTCTCCCTCCCGCGCCAGCGTCACGATCACGGGCACGTCCTGCTGGTCGCATTCTTCGAGCACCACCTCGCAGGTGTCCGAGCCGAGATACGTATCGACAAAGGCCAGGTCCGGCTTTTCACGCCAGATCAGTTCAAGCGCCGAGGAACAATCCGGCGCCGGACCCAGCACCGTGTGCCCCATGCTTTCGAGCATGTGCTTGAGCGCGCGGCCCTGTTCGGCATCGTCCTCGACAATCAGAATGCAGGAGAGGGTCATGGTCAGATCGTGCCCCGGATCCGGTCGATGATCTGGGACAGCATCAATTGCCCCGCCGGGTTGAACACAAACCGCCCCCCGCTTTCCGCCCCCAGTTCCTTTTCGGTCAACTCCGCCAGCGCTTCGGGATCGGCGCGATGGCCCGCACCATCCTCGGAAACGACACTTGTGATCGCATCTCCGCTTTCGAGCTGGTGATAGGCGGCAAAGGCGAACACGGCGAGGGCCTTGTCGCTGAGGTCATTTGGCGTGGTCACGGGGCTCTCCATGGGGCTTGAGGTCACACCAGCAACGGTATCGATCCTCACTCGTTCCTCCCCGCAAGGAGGACCGCAATGAACACCGCCAATCTTCAGCTCGAAGGCCTGCTCATGGCCATGGCCGAACTCAACCGGCTCCTCGTCCGCAAGGGGCTTGTCAGCCAGGACGAGATCGACAAGGCCCTCGCCCGTTCCGAACAGACCGTGCTCGGTGATGATCGGGTGGTCGAGGATCTGTCTCCGGCCAATCGCGATGCCATCGCCTTTCCCGCCCGGCTCCTGCGCCTCGCCAACGAGGCGGGCGAAACGGCGCCCGGCTTTGCCGAGCTGGCGCGCCGCGTGGGTGAAACCAAGGGTCCCGACAACGACCAGCTTTAGCGCGCATGAAAATCGCCACTTACAATGTCAACGGGATCAACGGGCGCCTGCCCGTTCTCCTGCGCTGGCTTGGAGAAGCACAGCCCGACGCGGTCTGCCTTCAGGAACTGAAGGCCCCCGACGAGCGCTTTCCCCTCGCGGCCATAGAGGCAGCCGGCTATGGCGCGGTCTGGCACGGGCAGAAAAGCTGGAACGGCGTCGCCATCCTCGCGCGTGGCGCAAAGCCCGTCGAAACCCGCCGCTTCCTGCCCGGCAATCCCGATGACACGCAGAGCCGCTACCTCGAAGCGGCAGTCAATGGCATTATTCTGGGCTGTCTCTACCTGCCCAATGGCAATCCCGCACCCGGCCCCAAATGGGAGTACAAGCTCGATTGGTTCGGCCGCTTCGCCCGCCATGCGGCCGATATGCTGAAAACCGGCCTGCCGGTGATCCTGGCAGGCGACTACAATGTCATGCCTGGCGAACGCGACGTCTATAAACCCGAGCGCTGGACAGATGACGCTTTGTTTCGCCCCGAAGTCCGGGCCGCCTATGCTGGCCTTATCGATGCCGGCTGGACCGATGCCCTGCGCCATCTCCATCCGGAAGAGCGCATCTATACCTTCTGGGATTACCTGCGAAACGCCTATGGCCGGGACGCTGGCCTGCGTCTCGACCATCTTCTGCTTGCCCCGGCCATTGCCCCGCGTCTGCGAACGGCGGGTGTTGATCGCCATGTCCGCGGCTGGGACAAGTCGAGCGACCATGCCCCGGTCTGGATCACGCTTGCAAAGCCCTAGGGCTTGGGCACCTCTGCCGCTTCGAGCGCGGTCGTTACCCCCTCGTCATCGCCCGGCAGCGGCAGATAGCCCTGCCCCATCAGCCAGTCGCTGACAATGGTGGCGATCGCCTCCTCGCGGCTCATCCGCCCATGCGGCGGGCGGTCCTGATCGGCGATAAACCGCTCAACACCTGCCAGCACATCCGGGTCGAGCTCATTGCGGGCCATTCGGCTCCACCTTGCTGTTGCCCACACTCGGAGCATCCCCGTCATGCAGATAGCTGTTGCCGCCAAAGCCCTTGTCCTTGGGCGGATGCTCGCCGCCTGGATGCGGAATCTTGTCATAATCCTCCTCGGTCGAAGGATGCGGATCGGCCACGTCGTTTTCGGCTGAAGTCCCCTCGCCCGTCGGCACGCCTGACTTGTTCATTTCCGTTCGAGCTCCTTTTCGACTTCTTTGCGGCTATTGCCGGCCGATTTGATTGCATCCTTGACCGCCTGGCGCGATTTGCCCGTCTTTTCCGCCTCGTAACGGACTTCGTGCGCCTGTCCGCCCGCCACCAGTGCCCGATCCTGGGCCCTGCCGCGCGATGTGTGTGCCTGAGCCATCTCGGCCTCCTTTCCATTCTGGATCAGGCCAACGCATGGAAAGACTCACCGGTTGCCGTCCCCGGAACCGACGCGGCGATCTTCCGTTGCGCAAACACGTGCACAAGCTCCCAAGAGGCGACATGACCAGCCAGTCCGAAATCAGCCGCGACCTGGGCGTCGCGCCCCAGTTCGATGCCGCAAGCGAAGCCATGCGCCGCCGCACTTTTCTCCAGACCTATCTGGAGCGCTCCGGCCTCAAGGCCCTGGTTCTCGGCATCAGCGGCGGCATCGATTCCACCACTGCCGGCAAGCTTGCCCAGGAAGCGGTGACCGAGTTGCGCAAGCAAGGCTCCGATGCCCGCTTTGTCGCGGTTCGCCTGCCCTATGGTCACCAGGCCGATGCTGCCGACGCCGACGCCGCCCTTGCCGCCATCGGTCCCGACGAAACGTTCGAGGTCGATATCGCAGCGGCGACCGATGGCATGTGGCAGGCGATCGAGGCTGCCGGCTTTTCCGCCGCAAGCCCCGCCCAGTCCGATTTCCTGCGCGGCAATGTCAAGGCGCGCCAGCGCATGATCGCCCAGTATGCGCTGGCCGGAGGCTTCAACGGTCTTGTTCTCGGCACCGATCATGCCGCCGAGGCGGTGATGGGCTTTTTCACCAAGTTCGGCGATGGCGCGGCCGACCTCCTGCCGCTCGGCGGGCTGACCAAGCGCCGCGTGCGCGCCCTGGCAGCCCATCTCGGCATCCCCGACCGCCTGGTCAACAAGGTGCCCACCGCCGATCTTGAGGATCTCGCCCCTCTCCGCCCCGACGAAGATGCCTATGGCGTCACCTATGAGCAGATCGACGATTTTCTTGAAGGCAAGCCCGTGCCGCCCGAAGTCGCCGCGATCATCGTCGCGCGGTACGAGGCCACGGCGCATAAGCGCGCCCTGCCCATCTCCGCGGCGTCCATCCATGCCTGATCGTCCCCGGCGCCTCGCCCATCTTTGTGTCGACGTGCAGAACATGTTTGCCGCCGACACCGACTGGCAGACCCCCTGGCTCAACCGCATGCTGCCCGCCATCGAGGCGCTGGTCGAGCGCGACCCGGAAGCGACTGTCTTTACCCGTTTCGTGCCGCCCTCTTCGGCAGACAGGGAAACCGGCGCCTGGCAGCAGTATTACGAGCGCTGGCCCGCCATGACCAGCGAGCGGCTTGCCCCCGAAATGGTCGACCTCGTTCCTGCTCTCAAGCGCTTCGTGCCCCCAGCACGCGTCTTCGACAAGAACCGCTACTCGCCCTGGCTCTTCGGCGATCTCGACAGGACCCTGCGCGGGGAAGGCGTTGAAACTATTCTGATTACCGGCGGGGAAACCGATGTTTGCGTGCTTGCTGCGATCCTGGGTTCCATCGATCTCGGTTATCGAACGATCCTTGCCTCGGACGCAGTGTTCGGCTCCGCCAATCAGACGCACGATGCGGCGCTCACCGTGCTTGACAGCCGGTTCGGCGAGCAACTGATCGTCCGCACTACCGCCGAACTTCTCGAGCATTGGGATGAACTGGCATGGTCATGATCGGCTATCACGCCTCGCACGAGCAGTTTTCTCCGCGCGAGCTTTTGAACCTCGTGGTCGAAGCTGAAAAGGCCGGCTTCGATTGCGCCAAGTCATCCGACCATTTCCACCCCTGGAGTGAACGCCAGGGGCAGTCCGGTTTTGCCTGGTCCTGGCTTGGCGCTGCCATGCAGGCGACCGGGTTCGGCTTTGGCATGATCTCGGCTCCCGGCTTTCGCTATCATCCCGCCGTACTGGCCCAGGCTGCAGCCACTATCGGCCAGATGTTTCCCGGCCGGCTCTGGCTGTCCCTTGGCAGTGGCGAGGCCATCAACGAATCCATTACCGGGCAAGCCTGGCCGGAAAAGGCCGAACGCAATGCGCGCCTGCGCGAATGCGTTGATATCTTCCACGCTCTTTTCGATGGCGAGACGGTCACCCATCGCGGCCGCGTCACCGTCATCGAGGCAAAGCTCTATTCCCGCCCGGCCGAACCCGTGCCCCTTTTCGGCGCCGCCGTGACCCCCGCCACCGCCGCCTTCTGCGGTCATTGGGCCGATGGTCTATTGACGACCGGCGGCGATGTTGAAACCGTCAGGACCGTCATCGACGCCTTCCGCGACAATGGCGGGGCGGGCAAGCCGGTCCATATCCAGCACGCCCTCTCCTGGGCGCCCGATGAGGCTACCGCGCTACACGAAGCGCTCGATCAGTGGGGCCCCTCCTCGATCGGCGGGGAAGCGGCGTGGGATTTGCGGCGCCCTAGTGACTTCGACAGCGTCGGACGGCTGGTGACCGAAAAGGATATCCGCACCTGCGTCCATGTTTCCGCTGATCCGACGGAGCACCGCGCCCGCATCGAAGAGCTATCGGCGCTCGAACCCACGGCCATCCATCTCCACTGCGTCGGGCGCAATCAGCGCGCCTTTATCGACATGGCCGCGCGCCATCTGCTGGACAACGCGCTCTGAGTTCGTCCTGAACGCAGAATCTTGGCCTCTCATGCCACCAGACCGGCGGAGATGCGTTTGTTCTTCAACGCTTAAGGAAAAGGTGTGCCCATGGACAATGCGATCCGTTCCCTGATCTTTCGGCTGGAAACCATCGGAGATGTGACCGCCGATGACAGGGCGGCGCTCGCCTCCATTCCGCTTCGAATTGCCTCCGTGCCCAAAGGCGGCGAGATCGTGGCCGATGGCGAAATGTCGACCTCGTGCTGCCTTGTTGTCGATGGCTATATCTATCGCTCCAAGATGCGCCCCGACGGCAAGCGCCAGATCTTCTCGCTCCATCCGCCCGGCGACATTCCCGATCTGCATAGCCTCCACCTGCCCAGAATGGACCACAACCTTGCCGCCATGAGTGATTGCACCGTGGCCCGTCTTGCCCATGCCGACGTGAAGGCCGTCATCGAGGAGCGGCCTCGCCTCGGCAGTCTTCTTTGGCGCGATACCCTGATCGATGCTGCAGCGTTCCGCGCCTGGATGCTCATGCTGGGCGCCGCTGAAGCCCTCGAGCGTATGGCGCACCTCTTTTGCGAGGCCTATACGCGCGCCAGCATGGCCGGGCTGAACGAAGGCAACACCTTCCGCCTGCCCCTTACCCAGACCGATCTCAGCGACATTCTCGGCATTTCGCTCGTGCACGCCAATCGCACCCTGCAGGATCTGCGCAGCCGCGGCCTGATGGATTTTGACCAGCAGGTGGTCACCATCATCCACTGGGATCACCTGCGTGCCCTTGCCCAGTTCGACCCCAGTTACCTGCACTATCTCGATAGCCGCGTCGGCCGCATCGATCCCGCTAAGATGTGAGGGAACCACGATAATTCCTTCCTCCTTACCTTGGCGAGGAGAAGGTCCATGCCCCGCTACTTCGTTGATTTCACCCACAATGATACCGAGATCGTCGACACGGTCGGCCAGGTGCTCGATAGCGAACTCGCGGCACGGCGCGAAGCGGTCAAGGCGCTTGCCGAGATATCGGCCGAGGAAATCCCGCGCGACGGTCCCCTCCTTCTGACCGCCACCGTCTTCAACGAAAGCCGCAAGACGATCTTCGTCTGCTCGGTGCGCTTCGACTTCGAGGTGTCGCACGCGCAAGACGGCGGCTGAACCAACTCTGGCCGCCCTCCCCCTCAGCGGACTGCCCCACCGACTTTAACTTATGTTGTTGCGAGGTTGCCCAAGCACGCTAATTCGGAAAGAGCCGGTTCAGAAATGCCGGTCGTTCGTTTGTCCCTTAAGCGTCCACTTCCAATAGAGCCGCATGCCTCAAGCGGCCGGAACCGAAACCATCAGTCATGCTTGCAGTTGTGCTCACCGAAAAAGCTCATCTCGTATCCATCCGCAAAGGATCTCTGGTCGCCTTCGCTCAACTGTGGAAGGACGAACGATAATGAAAACCTTCAGGGTCGTTGAACTGAACGCAGAACAGGCCACCGAGGCCGAACACACAGTCCGCGCCGCGACCCCCGAGGCTGCCGTCCAGCAGGCTCTGGGCATCGAGGTCGTCCGCGGCAGCTCCAAGACGATCCGCCCGGTCGCACGGGTTTACTGGCAGGATACGCCTGCCCAGACCAACATGGTCCGGCTCTATCCCCGCATCGGAACGGGGCGGCGCGAGGAAGCTTAGCCCCTCGCGCGTGAGCCAGGGCAGCCCCGCCGCCCTGGCCGTCATGCGCCTTGCTTACGAGGCCATGCCCGGCTTGAGGACCACCTTGGTCCACTCGTTCTGCTGGTCGTGGAAGTTCTTGTAGCCTTCCGCGGCCTTTTCGAGCGGCAGGCGGTGGCTGATCAGAAACGTCGTGTCGATCTGGCCTTCCTGGATGCGCCGCAACAGGTCCTGCGTATATTTCTGCACATGGGTCTGGCCGCCGCGGATCTGCAGGCCCTTTTCCATCATTGCGCCAAGCGGCCACTTGTCGAGCATGCCGCCATAAACCCCGGGCACTGAAACGCGTCCGCCCTTGCGGCAGGCCAGCAGCGCCTGGCGCAAGGCATGCCCGCGATCGGCACCGGGAGCGATCTTTTGCTTGACGAGATCGAGCACGTTGTCGACGACAAAACCGTGCGCCTCCATGCCCACCGCATCGATCACCGCATCGGGCCCGAGCCCGCCGGTCATCTCCATCAGCGCCTCGCGCACATGGGTTTCCTCGAAATTGATGATCTTGGCGCCGAACTTTTGCGCCAGCTCAAGCCGGCGCGGATAGTGGTCGATGCAGATCACCTGCTCTGCGCCCATGATCATGGCGCATTGCACCGCAAATAGGCCCACCGGCCCCGCACCCCAGACCGCCACCGTGTCGCCCGGCTCGATCTGCGCATTCTCCGCGGCCATCCAGCCGGTCGGCAGGATATCGGACAAAAACAGCACCTCGTCGTCATCCATGCCATCGGGAATGACGATCGGTCCCACATCGGAAAACGGCACGCGGACATATTCGGCCTGCCCGCCGGCATAGCCGCCCGTCAGGTGCGAATAGCCGAAGGCCGAGCCCATTGCATGGCCATAAAGCTTTTCCGAAGCGTCCTGCTTTTCCACCGGATTGGTGTTGTCGCAGGCTGAAAACAGCTGGTTCTGGCAGAAAAAGCACTGTCCGCAGGAGATGGTAAAGGGCACCACCACGCGCTGCCCCTTGCGCAGCGTGCTCTTGGGCCCGGTCTCGACCACCTCGCCCATGAATTCATGGCCCAGGATATCGCCCGATTTGAGCCCGGGAATGACCCCATCGTAAAGGTGCAGGTCCGATCCGCAGATGGCGGTGGACGTCACCTTGAGAATGGCATCCTTGGGGTTCATGATTTCGGGATCGGGATGGGTATCGACGCGAACATCGTTGTTTCCGTGCCAGGTCAATGCGCGCATCAATCGTCTCCTCGGTCGGATTTGTGGTTGGCGCCGGTGGCGATTTCACCGGTTTCCATCAGCATCTTGAACCGCTTGAGTTCGTGCCGTGCCTGAATATTGGGTTCGGCCATGAAGAGCTTGGCAAGTAGCCGGCCCACGTCTCCGCCGGGTGGCTCGTAGCCGATTTCGGCGCTTACCACCGTGCCGCGTCCGGCCGGCGCATCCTTGAACGTGACGTGCCCGCTCGTCTTGATCTGCGACCCCTCGACCGAACACCAGCCGATCTCTTCGTTTTCAACGAGACCGGTTACCTCGGTTTCAAAGGTCACCGTCTGCCCCACCGGCGCCTTCACCGTCCAGGTCGAGCGCCTGTCTCCGGTCATTTCGATCCGCTCGATGGCATGCATGAAGCTGGGTAGATTGGTGAAGTCGCGCCAATAGCTGAAGAGTTCGGCGCGCGGCCGGTTGATGGTGACGCTCCGGCCCACGATGGCGAGGTCGCCGTCCTTGTCGTCGCGCCGTGTCCTTTTGGGAGCATCGTCCCGCTGCGCCGTACCTGCAGCGTCAGCACGTTGTGCCTCATCGGCAGTATCGTGGTGTGTCTCTTGCGCCATGCGCCACGCCTTTCCGTTCGAGTTGATCAGCACGACCAATGGTCTGCCCCCATCCCGGTTGCCTCGCGCCAACCTCGGTCAACCGGCATTAGGCCTCTAGCACGCGGCAAAGCCTGCTCTGCGGGCGTTAGGCTTTCGTTCACTTTTCCTGCAGCGAGCAACGTTTCAGCTCCGGATCTATTGCAGGAACGCAACCGGAGGCTCCCCGATGAAGCTCAGAACTGCTCTTGCCGCCCTCGCTGTGCTGGGCGTTGCGCCCGCGCTCGCGCAACAGGGCGATGGCACCGACATCGCCTACCCCGTCAGCGTCTTCAAGCCCAACAAGCTCCTGCCCACGAGCGACAAGCTCGCCCAGATCAGTGCGCCCGAAGGCTTCACGGTCGAGCCGTTTGCCGCAGGCCTTGGCAATGTGCGCATCCTGGCAGTCGCCGATGACGGCACGATCTATGCGAGCCGGCGCGAAGAAGGCGACGTCATCATGCTGCGCGACGCCGATGGCGACGGCAAGGCCGACAAGGCGCCGGTTGTGGTCGCCACCCGTCCCCAGACCCATGGCATCGCCATTCACGAGGGCAGGCTCTACATCGCCACAGTCAAGGAGATCTTTGTCGGCGACATTCTCGACGATGGCACCATTGGCGAGCTTGAAATGATCGTGGGCGACCTGCCTGATGCCGGCCAGCACCCCAATCGCGTGCTCGAATTCGGCCCCGACGGCATGATCTACTATAGCTCGGGCTCGACTTGTAACGCGTGCAACGAAAGCAATGCCGAAAACGCGGCCATGCTGCGCATGACGCCCGATGGCGCCTCCCGCACCATCTTTGCTTCGGGCCTCCGCAACACCATTGGCTACGATTGGCACCCCGAGACCGGCGAACTCTGGGGCCTTGATCACGGCATCGATTTCCTCGGCGACGACGTGCAGCCCGAAGAGCTCAACCGGCTCGAACAGGGCAAGCAATATGGCTGGCCGCACGTGCATGGCGAAGGCGATTTCAATCCCCAGAGCACCCCGGTCGGCGGCATCACCAAGCAGCAATGGCGCGATCAGAGCGAGCCCATGGTGATCGGCTACACCGCCCATGCCGCGCCGATGCAGTTCCGCTTCTATACCGGCAGCGGATTCCCGGCCGAATATCAGGGCGATGCCTTTGCCACCATGCGCGGATCGTGGAACCGCAATCCGGCAAGCGGCTATGAAATCGTCCATATCGCTTTCGAGAATGGCGAGCCCACCGCCATCGAGCCCTTTGTCACCGGTTTTCTCACCGATGATGGCACCACCCACATTGCCCGCCCAGTCGGCCTTGCCGTTGCCGCCGATGGTGCCCTGCTGATGGCCGACGATGCCAATGGCGTCATCTACCGGATCGCGTATGACGGGGAAGACACCGCCGCCGAACCCGCTGCTGCGGCCCCGTCTGACGCCATGGAACAGCAGGCCGCTGAAGGTGTCGGCGTGCCCTTGGCCCTCGAACGGGAAGAAACTGCAACCGAAGGCGAAGTCACTGTCTCCTCGCCCACTATCGAAGCAGGCGCCAGCATTCCCGAAAAGCACAGCGACTATGCCGATGGTGTTTCCCCTGCGCTAGCCTGGAACATGATCGATGGCGCCGCCTCCTATGCCATCATCATGGAAGACCCCGATGCGGCTCCGATCACGCCGTTCGTCCACTGGGTGGCCTGGAACATCCCCGCTTCTGTCTTCGATCTGCCCGAAGGCCTGCAGGAGCAGCCCCGCCTCGTTGCTCCCGAGGGCATGATGCAGGGCCGGAACAGCGCCGGCACCAACGGTTATTTCGGCCCCAAGCCGCCCGTGGGCGACCCGGTCCATCACTATCACTTCCAGATCCTCGCCCTCGACAAGCTGCTTGATCTGCCCGCCACGGCCGACCGCGACGATCTGCTCGCCGCCATGGAAGGCCATGTCCTCGCCAAGGGCGAACTGGTCGGCCTTTACCAGCAGAGTGTGGAGCCGCCGAAGTGAGCTGCCCCCGCGCCATCAGCCGTCAACCGCAAGGACTTTCCATGTTGACCCTCAAGACCCTCGCCTTGCCTCTTATGGCTTCCGCTCTTCTGGGCACCGCCATCACCAGTGTTTCAGCCCAGGACCAGACCGCGCCCGCGCCGGCTGCCGCTGAAGCCCGGCCGGAGAGCGAAATGGCTCAGCCGAACGAACAGATGCAGGCCGTCCTCGATGCTCTCGCCGAACTCGAGGCCAAGCCGTTCCACGAACTGTCCGTGCCCGATGCGCGAAGCCAGGCCACGCCTGCCGACGCAGCCCGTACTGTCCAGCGCGACCTCCGTATCCCGCCCGGGCCCGAAGCCGGTGTCGACAGCCACGATATCGGCATCCCGGGCCCCATGGGCACGCTGCCGGCGCGCGTCTACATGCCCGAGGAAGCCGAGGCCGGCACCGCCCTGCCCGTCATCGTCTACTTTCACGGCGGCGGCTGGGTCGTCGCCGATCTCAATGTCTATGACGCAACACCCCGCGCCCTTGCTGCCGGCACCGGCGCGCTCGTGATTTCGGTCGATTATCGCCACGCGCCCGAGTTCAAGTTTCCCGCCGCTCATGACGATGCCTGGACCGCCTATGAGTGGGTGGTTGAAAACATCCACACTCTAGGCGGCGATTCCGCACGCATCGCGGTTGCCGGAGAAAGCGCCGGAGCCAATCTTGCAACCAATGTCGCGCTGATGGCTAAGGAGCGGCAGGCGACCATGCCGGTCCACCAATTGCTGGTCTATCCCGTCGCCGGCAACGATACCGATACCCCGTCCTATCGCGAGAATGCCGAGGCCCTGCCGCTCGGCAAGGCCGATATGGAATGGTTCTTCGAGCATGTTCTGGCTGATCCGGCCGATGCCGATGATCCGCGCCTCGATCTCGTGTCCCGCACCGATCTCGGGGGCCTGCCCCCCGCCACCGTCATCACGGCCCAGATCGACCCGCTGCGGTCGGAAGGGCAGACCTATGCCAAAAATCTCGAAGCAGCTGGCGTTGAAGTCAACGCTTTGCAGTTCGACGGCGTCACCCACGAATTCTTCGGCATGGCCGCAGTCCTCGATGAGGCCAAAGAGGCGCACGAGGCTGCCTATGCCGATCTTCTTGCCGCTTTCGGCGCTGAATAGGAAAGACCAAAGCCATGACCAAAACCAGATACGGTCTCGCCCTCGGCGCTGCGCTGATGCTGGCAACCCTGCCCACCATCGGCTTCGCCCAGACGGTTGAGTCCACCCCGCCCGGCGATGCCTCTCCCATGTTCGTCGTCGACACGCCGCACTTTCTCGCGCAGGTGCAAAGCGCCAACCAGTTCGAGATCCAGTCGAGCGAACTGGCGCTCGAAAAAGACCAGGACGAGGATATCGCCGAACTCGCCCAGATGATCATCGCCGATCACACCGCCGCAGGCGAAAAGCTCGAACAGCGTCTTGCCGAAGCCGGTATCGAAAACACCGATGCTTCGGCCGAGCTTGCCCCCAAGCACGCAAAGATGCTGAGCCAGCTCGAAGCCGCCGATGCCTCAGACTTCCGCATGCTCTATCTCGACATGCAGAACCAGGCCCATATGGAAGCCATCGCGCTGTTCCGCACCTATGCCGGTTCGGGCGACAATCAGGTGCTGGTCGGCTTTGCCCGCGAAACCCTGCCGGCCCTCGAAACCCATGCCGCGCATGTCAAGGCCCTGGTCATGGCCGACGCCGAGTAAAACGCTTCAGATCATGATCCCTTGGGGCCGCCGCACAAGCTGGTGGCCCCGATGCCGTTCAAAAGAGGTCTTCGAGCGGCAGCGAGATGCGGCAGACCAGCCCCTCGGAGGCAAACTCGACCTCAGCCCCACCGCTCGCCGAATATTGCAGGCTGCGCGTAATCACCGTCTGCCCGAACCCGTGCCGCGTCGGCACGCTGATCTGGGGTCCGCCGCTTTCGCGCCATTCGATCACGAACCGTTCCTCGCCCGCAGCACTGATCGGCTGCACGGTCACCCGCCCGCCGGGCACCGACAGCGCTCCGTACTTGGCTGCATTGGTTGCCAGTTCATGGATCACGAGCCCAAAGGCGATGGCAGCGCGCGGTGCCATCAGGCGCGACAGATTGTGCGTCACCAGACGCCCCGCGGCCCCACTGGTAAAGGGCGCCAATTCGCTCTGCACCACGTCTTCGATCGTCAGATTGGTCCAGGAATTTTCCGCCAGCAGATTATGCGTCGCCGCCAGCGCCTGAATGCGCCCGGTAAACGCCTTCTGGAACCCTTCCAGCGTATCCTCGTGATTAAGCGTGCGGCTCGAGATCGAGAGCACCAGCGCCAGTGTATTCTTTACCCGGTGATCGAGTTCGCGCATCAGCAGAAGCTGCTGCTGCTCCGCCGCCTTGCGCTGTGACAGGTCGACCATGGTGACGACACAGCCGCTGATCGCGTCATTGCCGATCTGCAGCGGCGCTGCGCTGACGAGATAATCCTTGACCTTGGGCGCTTGGGGGGCATGGGCCTCGACGCCCTGCACAGCAGTACCCTGCACCGCCATGGCCACGATATCTTCCGAGCGCATCAGCCCGGTGGCATCGGGAAACACCAGCGGCACCGCTTCGGCAAATGTCCGCCCCAGCGCGTCGCCCTCGAAAAGCGCCTGGGCGGCTGCATTGGTGTGGGTGATGATCCCGTTGGTGTCGCACACCAGCACCGCTTCGTTGGCGGAGGCGATCACCGCGCGCGCCGCGCGCTCGCTTTGCTCGGCCGCTTCCGCCCGCACCCTTTCGGTCACATCGGTGAAGGTGACGGCGACCCCGAAGGTCGTCGACAACTGCAGGGGATTGGCCGCGAGGATGAAGTGCACACACTCGCCATTGCGCTCGAACGTCACTTCGGCCGAAACCGGCCCGACGAGTGGCGGCTCCAGGAGCCGGTCTATGGCATCGGCCACGGGCGGCGGCGAAACCTCCCCGATCATGCTGCCTTGCACCGAATTCTGCGTGAACCCGAGAACGGAGGTGAGTTTGGCATTGGCATAAAGGATGCGTCCGGCCGGATCGATCGCCGCCGCACCCACATTCATCACTTCCATGAAGGCGTGATAGGCGTCCGCACCCCCGCCGATATCGAAGATCTGCGGGGCATCGTGCTGCTCAACCACCAGCGCATCGACATCGCCCTGGCGGATCGCCTGCAGCGTGTCCTCGGCCTCGGAGAGCCGGCGCCGCAGTTCGTCGATCTCACTCTGGCTCATTCACCCTGAACCTTGAGGTTGACCAGCACCTTTTCCACATCGGAAAGATCCCCGATGATCTTGCGGATCGGCACGGGCAATTCGCGCACCAGCGTCGGGATTGCGACGATGCTGTGCTCCTTGGCCAGCTTCGGGTTCTGCCGCAGATCGATCACCTCGATCTCGTACTGGCCCTGCATATGCTCTTCGGTGATCTTCTTGAGATTGGCGATCGCCGCCAGCGATTTCGGAGTCTGGCCGGCCACGTAAAGGGTCAGCTTCTTGGGGTTCGACGCTTGGGTCATCAGGGTCTCATCTGCCATCGCCACGACGGCTTAATTCCATTTCGGCGGCATCGGCCTCCGCCTGTCGCCGGTAATCGGCCTCGGCTTGGGTCACCGCCGCAATTTCCGCTGCATCGGCCTCGAGGTCGGCCTGCAGCGCCTCGATCTGCGCCAGGGCCCTGCGCCTGCGGGCCTCGATCTGCTTGCGCTTGCGCTCCACCTCGGTGCGGCGCTCCACTTCCGCGCGCCGCGCCTTGGCTTCTTCATAACGCCGGGCCGAGCCGGTCAGCGCACCGGTTTCACCCAGATAAGGCGGCAACAGCTGGATGCCGTCTGCATTCATCACGAATTCGCGCACCTGGTTGGAGTGGGCGGTGCCGCGCGCCTTGAGCAGATAAAGCTCGCGATTGAACTCGCCATTGATCTCCCGATTCAGCATCAGGATCCAGCCATCCATCAGCGAGGAGAGCCCGATATCGGTTGCCACCGCGCCGTCTTGATTGTGCATGAGGTGGGTGAAGACCGCGCTTATGCCACGGCTTTTGAGAAAGTCCACCATGCGCAGCAACATCGACTGCACTTCCAGGTGATCGCCGCTTTCAAGGAAGGCTGAAATCGGGTCGAGCACCACCACATGCGGATCGAACCGGTTCACTTCGCGCAGCATGATCGCCAGATGCATTTCAAGGCTGTAAAAGGTCGGCCGCGCCGAAACGAAACGGATCTGCCCATTCTCGATAAATTGCGACAGGCCGAGCCCGATCGAGCGCATGTTGCGCACGATCTGGCCTTGAGCCTCTTCGAACGAAAAGTAGATCGCCCGCTCCCCCCGGGCCGCTGCGGCCGCAACGAAGCTGGCCGCAAGCGAGGATTTGCCTGATCCCGCCACGCCCGAGACCAGGATCGAGGATCCCCGGAAAAATCCGCCGCCTTCGATCATCGCATCGAGATCTTCAACCCCTGAGGCGATCCGCTCCTCGGACACCTGATGGTCGAGCCCGAGCGAGCTGACCGGGAGCACGGAAAATCCGTCGCGATCGATCAGGAACGGATATTCATTGGTCCCATGCGCCGTGCCGCGATATTTCACGATGCGCATGCGCCGGGTCGAAATCTGGTTATGGGCGCGATGATCGAGCAGGATCACGCAATCGGAGACATATTCCTCGAGCCCCTGGCGGGTCAGCGTCCCATCGCCGCGTTCGGCGGTGATGACGGTCGTCATTCCCTTGTCCTTGAGCCAGTCGAAGAGCCGCCGGATTTCGGCACGCAGCACTGCCTGGTTGGTGAAGGCGGAAAACAGGCTCTCGATCGTGTCGAGCACCACCCGCTTGGCTCCGATCGCATCGATCGCCAGCTCAAGCCGCAGGAACAGTCCCTCAAGATCGAAGTCGCCGATCTCGGCCACTTCCGCCGGGTCGATCTCGATATGCTCCATGGCGATCTTGTCGCTCTCGATCAGCCCTTCAATGTCGAAGCCGAGCGAAGCGACATTGGCGGCGATATCGACCGGCCGCTCCTCGAACGTCACGAACACGCCGGGCTCGTCATAGTCGCGCGCGCCATGCACGAGGAAGGTGGTTGCAAAAAGCGTCTTGCCGCAACCGGCCGAACCGCACACGAGCGTTGGCCGCCCGGTCGGCAGCCCGCCCAGGGTTAGATCGTCGAAACCTTCGATGCCGGTGAGTGACTTGGTGATGCCGAGCGAGGCGTCCATGGTAATTCCAGACAATGTAGATCTGCTCTTCTAGGGCAAAGCCGCAGGGGCAGCCAGCAAAATGGGCCACACTCCCTTGGTAAACCTTTGCAGGCATGCCGGCCCCAACAACACCGTAAGCGAAACGACAAGACCCTAGTCCATCAAGCAACTTCTGAACTCTTGCGCCCGGTCCAGAACCCACAGGCCCGATGAAGTGACGCAATGGTGCCTCCGCGACAGACAAGATGCCTGTGCTCCGCGTCCGGCATATGGTGCGCCCTCACCACTGCGCCAACACCCTCGACTTTCCATTATTGTTAGTGAACGGCGATACCTCTCGCCAATTTAGTAACCATGTAGCATTATAGTACTGTCACTGCTCGAAGATAAGTAAAGCGGCAGGCAAAAACACCACGGCAAGTGGTTTGGGACAGGACAAGAAGATGGCAAGAAAATCTCTGGCGGATACGCTCCGGCCGGACCAATGGCACCTCAACAATATCGGTCAGACCGGCGGCACACCGGGTATCGACATCAACGTACTCCCGGTTTGGGAAGACTACCGTGGCGAAGGGATCAGGGTTGCCGTTCTGGACAGCGGTGTGGACACCACCCATCCGGATCTCGTGGGCAATTACCTGAGTGAATTTGGCTATGATTTCGGCAGTGAGGTGCCGGACGGCTCTTATCTGACCCAGGACGTGTTCGATCCGCATGGCACTTTCGTTTCCGGCCTGATCGCCGGCACCGCTCAGGGCACCGGCATCCGCGGCGTCGCCTTCGAATCCAAATTCACTTCCTATGCCGATTTCAACGGCGCGCAAGCCCACACGTCCTTTGCCCGCGCGGCCGATGCGGGCTTCGATGTGATGAACAACAGCTGGGGCGCCATACTGCCCTTCAGCCTCACGTTCCGGCTCAATCCGGCCTTGGGCGAATCCGTCGAGCATGCCGTCAGCACTGGTCGCGATGGGCTCGGGCTCAACATCGTTTTCGCCGCCGGCAACAGCTACGCACGTAACAGGGTCTTCGAGGAGCTGGGCTTTGTCTGGTCAGGCGAGTTGGGCATTGCCGATACCAACACCGACAGCTTGCAGAATTCGCGTTTCACCATCACGGTTGGCGCACTCGATCACGACGGCACCTATAGCGACGGCCTTGACGATCTCGGCTACACCACGCCCGGAGCATCCGTTCTTGTGTCGGCTCCTGGCACCGCTGTGGCCTCTACCGATATCCAGGGCGATCGCGGCTATAATCCGGGTGAAGACTTTGCCGTTGATTCCGGCACCTCCTTTGCCGCCCCCGTGGTTTCCGGCGTCGTCGCACTGATGCTCGAAGCCAATCCGCTCCTGGGCTACCGCGACGTCAAGGAGATCTTGGCCTATTCCGCACGCTGGAACGATCAGGATGAACCGGCATGGTCATTCAACGGCGCGATCAACCACAACGGCGGCGGGCTGCTCAGCAACTACAATTACGGCTTCGGCATGGTCGATGCCACTGCGGCTGTACGCCTTGCCGAGACCTGGCACAAGCAGAGCACTTTCGCCAACGAGGCCATGGTCAAGGCCGAGCCGATGGTGGTCAGTACCGCCATTCCCGATGGTGATGTGATCGAGTTCCAGTTCACCCTTGAAGCTGGCGTCAGCATCGAAACTGTGGAACTCGACTTCGGTCTTAATCACGAGGAAGTCGGTGACCTGATCGTCAGCCTGATTTCGCCTTCGGGCATGTCTTCGACCCTGCTCGCCCGTCTATTCGACGGACGCGCCACCGAAGTGATGCACGCCCTGATCGAACGGGAAGGGATCGAAGCGGACCCGGCCAAGATCGCCCACACCTTGTCGAGCAACGAGTTCTGGGGCGAAGACAGCGGCGGGGTCTGGACCGTCGTCGTCGAGGATGCCCACATCGGAAATGTCGGCAGCATCGATCACCTCGCCCTGCGCGCTTACGGAGCCGAAGCGGGCGAAGACACCACCTATATCTTCACCAACGATTACGCGACCATCGCCGAACTTGATCCCGCCCGCCAGCACATCAGCAATGCCAACGGCACCCATAGCCTGAACTTTGCCGCGGTCAGCACCGGCATCGTGCTCGACCTCGCCCAGCGCCAGGGCACCATTGCCGGCACCGATCTCACCATCGGCGCCGATACCGACGTCAACCGTGTCTTCAGCGGCGACGGTAATGACCTGATCACGCTCTCTGCCGCTGGCGGCTCCGTCTTCACCGGCCGTGGCAATGACACGATCGAACTGCTCGGCCAGGGCACCGTCGATGGCGGCGCAGGCGTCGACCGCGTGCTCCTCTCCCAGAACCGGGCGGATTACGAGATCGCCGTCAGCGATGGCACCGTGACCCTGTCGCCTGCCGATCAGGGCGGCGCCGTAATTGCCAGCAATGTGCAATATTTCAGCTTCGCCCAGGGTGCGGATATTCTGGTTGCTGCGGCCAATGCCTTCGAGGCCCGGGTCGCCAGCTTCTACGAGACTCTTCTTGGTCGCGCCGCCGACTTCGATGGTCTTGCCTATTGGTTCGGCGCCCTCGACGACGGCATCGATGCCGGCGAGATTGCCTCGTCCTTTGCCGCCAGCACCGAGTTTGCCCTCGGCCACGCTGTCCTCGCCGACCGCGACTATCTCGGCATGCTTTATACTCAGGTGCTCGGGCGCGAAGCCGACACGAGCGGCCTCGACTATTGGGCGGGCGAACTCATCTCCGGCATTTCGCGCAGCGAGATCGCCGCCAGCTTCGCCATGTCTAACGAAGCGGCCAACCAGTCCTACGACAGCATTCTGCTCGTCTGAATCGCGCCGGCACCCTGATTTTGTCAGGGTGCCGGCCTCACGTTAGCGAAAACGCGTTTCGAGCGCCTACATGCTAACCAAATGCTAACCAAACTGTCACTTGAACCGGGCTGGACGCATCACCTTCGCACGGGTTGAATTAGGTTAACATGCCGATCCATGGCTCCCTGATTCAGGCTGGCAATGAAGATACGCGACTTGATTTTGGTGCTGACGATCGGCCTGGGTTTCACTCTCGTCCTGGTTGCCGTGCTATTTCTGCGCGACGAACTTGCAAGGCTCGATACTGCCCAGCGCCTGCAGGCTTCCAACAATGTACGCCAGGAATTGCTGGTCGCCAGCACCGCCTTGGCGCGTGAGCGCACCAAGACCTTTCTGCAGCTAACTGCTTATCATCATGCAGAAATCACCGAAAACACCGGCAGACTCCGGCGCGACGCGGACGCGGCGCTGGCCGGTGCGCGCATGGCCCTTGCCGAGGGCGAAGCCCTGATGCCGCGCGCCCGCCAGAGCGCCGATATTCTCGCCGAAGCCCAAGGCGAACTTGCCGCTCTCCGCGCCCAGATCGACCGCATCAGCGCCCAAGGCAATGGCAACCTCCGGCGCCGGGAAGCCAATGCCTGGCTGACCGAAGCCACCCGCCTCATCGATCAGCTTCAATCTGCCCGCCTCGACCTCCTCAACGACAATCGCCCCAGCGATGCGGTCCTCGCGGCCGAGGCGAATATCCGCGCCTTTGTCGATATCCTACATGAATCAATAGCTTACAACGAGGCTATCGGAGTCGCGCTGCTGGCGAGCGAAGGCCGGGCTCGTACCGACCTCGCCACCACGCTCCAGCGCACTATTGGTGAAATCGACCTCGCCTGGCAGCTGATCGGCTATGAACTCGACACCGCACTGCCCCCCTCGATACTCGCAGCAGTGCAAAAAGCGCACGAGAACCACCTGCGCACCTACAATCCGCTCCAGCTCACCCTCGTCAACGCCGCGCCCAATCTGACCATGGATGTGATGATGGTGGCCTGGGAAGAGACATCGGATCAGAGGCTCCAGGAACTGGGAGACCTTCAGGAACAGCTGATCGTCAGCTCGCGCAGCAGGCTCGACTCTCTTGTCGCCAACGCCCAGCGATCCGGATTTATTGTAGGGCTGGCAACCCTTTGCGGAGTTCTTGCGGCCGTCCTGATCCTGCTCGTCATCCGCCGTCGTGTCATCGCCCCTATCGGCCGGATCAGTCAGGCCATGGTCCGCCTCGCCGACAACGACCTTTCCACACCGGTTCCCCGCGCCACGCGCAGCGATGAAGTGGGCGTCATGACCAATGCGCTTCGCACCTTCAAGGCCAATGCCATAGCCCGGCAAAGGACCCAGCAGGAATTGCACCGTGTGCACGAGGACCTCAAGGCGACCTATGGTCAGCTTCGTCACGATCTCGAAGCCGCAGCGACCATCCAGCTCGCCATGCTGCCCGCGCCCGATACGGTCGGCGGCATCAGCCACACGGGGCTGTATTCCCCCTCGAGCCTGGTTGCCGGCGACACCTACAATGTGATCGCTCAACCTGATGGCAGCGTTGGTTTTTTCCAGATTGACGTCGCCGGCCACGGGGCTGCCGCAGCTCTTGTTTCGGTGGCGGGCCAGCACACCCTTTCCCAAGCCATCCTGACCCGGCGACGCGAAGATCGGCTTGAAGATATTGTGGCTGAGGTCAATCGCGACTGGCCCGAAGACCTGCCTTATTTCACCACGATTCTCGGCGAGATCGATCCCACCGCTCCGGTTGCCCGCATGGTGCAGGCCGGCCATCCAAGCCCGGTGCTGATCCGCTCGGATGGACAGGTGCAGTATATAGGCGGCAGCGGCTTTCCGGTCGGCATGCTGCCGCAGGCCCGTTATGAGACCCTTGAATTCGCCTTCCGCGCAGGAGATCGCCTGCTGATCTATTCGGATGGGGTGATTGAGACAGAAAATCCGGCCGGCGATCTCTATTCTGAAGCGCGTCTCCTCGATCTGATTGCCGAACATTCCGGCGGCTCGACCGCTGACCTCTTGACTGCGCTCCAGAAGTCCTTGCGCAACTGGCGCGGGCGCAGCGAACTGACGGACGATGTGAGCGTTCTGGTTGTGGAACGCACCAACTCTCGGAGCAACCATGCTATCCACTGAAACGATCAACGACGTTCTGGTTGTCCAGGTCACCGAACGCCGGCTCGATGCCAGCAAGGCGCCTGCCTTCAAGACCGAGGTTGCCGCCCTGACAGAAGGCGGCGTTCACCGCCTGGTGCTCGATCTGCGCAAGGTGGACTTCATCGACAGCTCCGGCCTTGGCGTCATCGTGTCCTGCCTCAAGCGCCTGGGGCCCTCAGGCAATCTGGCGATAGCAGGCGCCAATAGCGCCGTGCGCCGGCTTTTCACCCTGACGCGCATGGACCGCGTTTTCTCGATCCACGACACGCCCGAAGCGGCTGTCGAAAACATGCTGGCCTGATTTCGATCATGAGCCCGAACCTCAGCCTCAAGATCGATAGTGATCTCGGCAGCGTCGAACTCGTGGCCAAGGCCGTGCGGGCTTTGTGTTCGGACAGCTTAGGTGAAGATGCCCTCAACGATGTGGAGATCGGCGTCGTCGAAGCCATCAACAATGTCATAAAGCACGGCTATGCCGGCCAGAAAGGCTCCGCTGTCGAAGTCTCGGTGGGGCTACGCCAGGACAGGGTCGTGATCGATATCGTCGATCAGGCCCCTCCCATGCCGCCGGACGCGCTTGGCGCTCCGCTCTATGGCCATGCCGGTCCGTCCAGCACCGAGGATCTGCCCGAGGGCGGCATGGGTCTTTCGCTGATCCAGATGACCATGGACGAGGTCAGCTATTCAAGCGAGCAAGGCAGCAATCGGCTACGCCTGACCAAGCTAATTGGAAGCGAGTAAAGGCGAAATCCGCGTTTCAAACTGTGGCATAGCCGCAGCGACGAGCCCGAGCGCGGGATGAATGGCCGCGTCCGCACCACTGGTTTCGAGCGTTCCGATGATCTCGTCGACAAGGCGATGGTGCTCTGCGACTACTCCGATGCCCTGGGAAACGCCGAGCACCGCTGCATTGAGGGCGGCCGCTTGCGCGAACGGAACCTGGGGATTGGCCTCGTAGACCGTGCGGCCACTATCCACGGCCGCTTCCAGCGCAGACCGGGACCGCACGTCCGGCTGGCCAGCCGATCCGGTAACAGCGATATCGGCAACGACCTGCTCCCGAATGCGGGCCGTCGTGTCGATTCCTTCAAGATAGATGATCGCAGCGGTCGACACGATCAGGGCTGCGGTGAAGGCGATCTGCCCGCGCGCCTGCAACAGTCCTTCGCGAAAGCTCATGAGGCCATCTCCTCCTGGTTCAGATCCGCCCTGCGCATCTTGCCCGAAACGATTTCCGCCTCGAATTCCTCATCCGGCTGCCAAAAGGCTGCGCGGATGATCGGCAACATGGAGATGGCATTGCTCGCGCCCCAAAGCGTATTGGCCAACATCGCTCCAAGGCCATATCCCGGCACGCCCAAAGCATAGGCAACCCAGCCCCAGACGAGCCCGACAACCGTGAGCAGGGCAATCGCGGTCTGCCAGCGCACCAGCCGGCCATAGGTGCCCACCTGCCGGTCCTTCGGCGTCACCGGAAAAGAAATTTTCTTGCGACGCACAACGGCCCAGAGTGCCTGAAGACCGAGTGGGAAAGTTGCGAGAAACCAGGCGCGCCCTTTGCTGTTGGAATTGCCCCAGGCTGCCACCAGCTTGGATAATTCGTTCAGGATCAGGAACGGGGTGATGTGGAGGAAGAACTCCAGCGAATATCCGGCCAGGGGCGCAATACCGCTGAACAAAAAAATGATCGGAGCGAGCAGAAACATCACGTTCCAGATCGGTGAGAGATAGGAATAGAAGGTCGCCGCATACATCAGCTTCTGCTGCAGTGTCAGCCCCTTGCGAAAAAGCGGGCTGTCATTGACGAAGATGTCGAGCGTGCCCCCTGCATATTTGAAGCGCTGCACGGTCCAGCTCAACAGGTCGTTCGGCGACAGCATGCGCGCCTGAACGACCGGGTGAAGCACAGATTTCCATCCGCGTTCGCGGTCTTCATGTAGGGCGATGGACGTGTAAATGTCTTCCGAGACGTGGAATTTATAGGGCTGGAACTCCTGCTCCAGCGCGCCTTGCCAGAGCATCGCGCTTTTGACGGAATCGGAGATCGCCTTTTCCCCCGTCAGCCGCTTCGCTGCAGCTTCATCGCGTCCCGCTGCCGCCTCGATGGCGTTGGACCACTGGCGTAGAGCCGCTTCCATCACCGCTTCGCGCCGATGGATCGATCCGGCACCACAACAGAAGCTGGCATTGGCCCAGTTGCGGCGGCGCAGGATCACGTCGAAAAACAGCTGCGGGTCGTTGGCGAACGGATCCTCGCCAAGCTGCACCGGCCCGATGACGCGCTCGACCGACCGCCCGAGCCAACCACCGAAACGTCCCAGACGGCGCTGCAACTGCGCCGGTAACGGAATGCCGGGCGGCACGTCGTAGAACCATTGAGGCGTCTGCACCCAGGCAACCTTGGGGTCGCGGAAATAGCCCAGCGTTTCTTCAAGGAAACTGGGAAACGGCACCATGTCCGCATCGCAGATCAGGATGAAATCGCCCGATGTTTCGGTCATGGCATTGCGCAGATTGCCTGCCTTGAAACCGAGATTATCCTCGCGCGTGATATAGTTGACGCCTTCCTCGGCGGCGACTGCGGCCATGGCCGGGCGCTTGCCGTCGTCGAGCACATGCACGGCAACGGTGATCGGATGAGGATAGCGCAAGGCCTTTGCGGCCTGCAAACCCTGGCGGACAAGTTCGGGATCTTCGCTATAGGTGGCAAAGAACACATCGACCGTTAATGGCCGGTCGGGCTCCTCCACATCCTCGGCGCAATCACGCGTGGTCGCCGGCGGAGGGCCACGATCAGGTGAACGCGCAGACCACAGATTGATGGTGAAAAGCACAAGACCGATGAAAGCACCGGTTTCTGCCACCACAAGCGGGATGGCGAACCAGAGTGCATCCATGTTGATCGAGAACAGCCAGCGCCAGGCAAGATACCAGGCGCCGAAAATCAGGCATGCTGTGCTCAGAAACTGCCACAGCGCCTCGTGAAGCGGCGAATATGGCAAGGGAGTCCAAGGCTTTTGCGCCTCAAAGCGCGTCCGTGGTTTGCTCGTCATGGGCTGCTACTGTTCCGCGCCGGGCACAGGTTCCCCAGCAATAAGCCGAGCCTTGGCCTGTTCGAGCAACCACAGCACTTCCTTGGGATCGGTGTTGCTGGAGCGGACGTAGAGCTCACCGGTGGCGCGCCAGCCGAGCACCAGCAGATGCGCCAGATTGGCCTCGCGGGCATCGCGCGCGATCTGTGCAACGGCGTCGTCATCACCAGAGGCAATTGCATCCGGCTGGCCCGCGGATTGGGACACCGCCGGGCTCCAAAGCTGCACCGTCACACGCCGGTTGTCGGCGGCAAGCGGGCCGAATTCATCCGTCCCAGTGGTCGAAACGATATTGGCGCTCGGAAAACGTGCGCCGGCCAGGATTAGCGCGTCGAGCACGGCGCTGGCACGCGCCGCTGTCAAACGCAGATTGGCGAGTTCGGAGCCGCTCTTGTCGGCATAACCGGTCAGTGTCACCGAGCACGCGCCGGAACGCGCCGCATCCACAACATGTTGAAGGGTCTCGCCTGCGAGCCCCAGCGCGACGCTGCCGCTCTTGATGCCTACCACCTCGGCATAGGCCGAACACTCCGGGTTTTGAGCCTCCACGCGAGGCACGGCGCCTCCGCCCAACCACCCACCTTGCGGGGCTGGAGCAACAGCGATCTCGTTGCCAGTCCAGATCAAAACACCGCTGGACCGGTCTCGCTCGATGGGCGCATCGTTTTCGACAAGCAGGAAATCGTCCGGCGTCAATTCAGTCCCGCCGATATTTGCGCCAAGAACGGTGAGGCTGCGATCCTCTCCTTCGCCAGCGAAATAATCGTTGGTGAGGCGCAGGGTGAGATCGCCCGATCCGGACAGCAGATCGTCGGGTACCTCGAATGTGAAATCCTGCCCTTCCGGAACCGGTTCATCGATGGTTCCGGAGGCAATGACCACGCCGCCAAGCGTCGCCTCGAATGCCGGTCCGCCTTCAAATGCCGTGCCCGACAGCTTCAGGCGGACCTCGGCGGCTTGAAGGCTCAGCGCCGAACAAGCCACTATCGCAAACGCAACCGGTATCCTCAGCAAGCCCGCCTCCTGTCTCCCATCCTCGAGACAGAACGCCACAAAAGGGCAATGGTTGTCATCCCAGTTTCGGGCTCTGGCAAACCCTTAACAAAAGACTAGCAGAGACAAAGCCCGGGGAGAGATCAGCCCGCTTTTGCGCCGAGCTGCCGCGACAGGGCCGCCACTTCCCCTCCGGCAGCCGCGATTGCCGCCTTGATGCCGTGAGCGACGGCAAGGGAATGCGGCGTGTCGGAATGAACAAGGATGGACTGCACCTCGACATGGAGGACCTGCCCATCGATGGTCAACACGGTTCCCTCATTGAGCAATCTCGTGACCCGCGCATAAACATCGGCTTCGCTCTTGATCACCGCGCCCGGCAGAGATCGCGGGGCGAGTTGTCCATTGATGGTGTAGGCACGATCGGCAAGAAACAGATTGACCGTAGGCGTTCCCGCGTCCTTTGCGGCCGCTTCGAGCTCCGTGCCGCTGAGAACCAGAAGCGCAATTTCAGGATCGAAATCGGCTGTCGCACGCACAAGAGCTTCCGCCACCTTCCGGTCTGCACAGGCCAGATTTCCCAGTGCGCCATGGGGATTCATGTGCGTGATCCGGTGACCGACAGGCCGGGCGAGCCCGTCAAGCGCGCCCAATTGGTAGAGGACGTGCTTTTCAAGTTCGGCCAGATCCATCTGCATGTGACGACGGCCAAAGCCCATGCGGTCAGGATAGCCCACATGAGCGCCCAGATCGACGCCGTGCTCCTGGGCGATTCGAATGGTACGATCCATGACCACCGGATCACCTGCATGATAGCCACAAGCGACATTGGCGGAGGTGATCACGCCCATCAGAGCTTCGTCATCGGCGATCACATAGGGCCCGAAAGCTTCGCCCAGATCCGAATTGATATCGATCTTCATGGAAATCAGGCCTCAACAAGAATGGTCAAGACAGGCGCGCCATAGCCGAGCAAGGCGCCTTCACTCGCAAGGATGGTGCCTACTGTGCCCGCCTTGCCCGCGACGACGGGAAGAAGGACGGAGCCGTTTTCGAGGAAACCTACCGTGGCTCCGGCTGCAACGGCATCACCAGGCTGAACAAGGGGATCGGAGTGCTGCGGATGCGTCAGCAGCAAACGGCCGAGGCCCTTCGTGGTGACCGTCGCTTCGCTCCGCGGCGCGAGTGGCGCCGTTTCGCTTCCCGAAAGCGTCAGGGACAGCAGCGCCTCGCCTTCGCGGACGCGCAGTGTCTCAAGGCCATGCTCCTGCATCAGGCTAAGGGCACGATCAAGATCGGCAATGGTGATCATCTGGTCCATCCTTGAGCAGCATTGCGGACACGGGCCGTCGTGCTGCGCACTTGGGAAAGGAACGCATCGAGTTCGCCCAGCGCGTCCAGCGCCTCCGCGAAGCTGACCTGCCGGAAGCGCAGTTTGGCGCCGGGGCGGGCTTGCGCAAGACGCCAAAGATCTGCCTCGATTACGGCGCCGATCTTGGGATAGCCGCCCATGGTTGCCGCATCGGCAAGCTGGATGATCGGCGCGCCGCCCGGCGGCACCTGAATGACTCCAGGCACGATCCCGTGCGAGCGTAGTTCCACCGGCGCTTGGAGGCGCAGTTCGGGGCCCGCAAGACGATAGCCAGCGCGATTGCTTTGCGGAGTCACATCCCATTCCGCCGACCAGAGCGCCTGGTGGGCTTCAGGGACAAAGAGACCGTATTCGGCTGCGGGAATGACCCTGACCTCGGCCACGTCGCCGACGGTCGGCCGAAGCGGAACAAGGTTGACCCCAATACCACCTGCGGGAAGAAGCGTCTCGGCGCGACGGCCGTTCAGCCGGTCGCCTTTTTGTAGCATGCGCCCTTCCAGCCCGCCGAACTGCTCGCGCAATTGCGTGCTGCGTGACCCGAGTACCGCCGGCACATCGAAGCCACCCGCGACACACAGATAGGCCCGGCAGCCGGAGCGCGGCGCCCCTAGGGTCAATGTCTCACCGGCCTTGGCCGTGATCGCCCAATTGGGTGGTAAGGCCCGATCATCGAGGCGCGCACTGCAATCCGCGCCCGTGACGGCGATGTCGAGGTCCTGATCGAACCGGACGGAAAATGGCAGCATGGGGATTTCAACCGCTGCTGCGTCCGCATCGTTCCCCAGCAACGCATTGCCAAGGGCAAGGGCAACGCCGTCCATCACCCCGGAACGGGATACCCCGTCGCGATAATAGCTGTGCCGGCCTGCATCCTGGATGGTGGCGAGAGCCGAACTGCTCAGGATTTCCATCATGACAGCACCTTTTCAGGATGGAAGCGGATGGAGTCGCCCGGCCTCAACAGCGATGGCGGCTGCCTTGTCGGATCGAAAAAGGAAATGTCCGCCGACCCGATCGTGTGCCAACCACTTGGGCCCGCCGATGCAGAAACCCCGGTTTGGGCGCCCGCAATCGATAGCGAACCACCTGGAATGGACAGAAGCGGCACGGCACGGCGTGGAACAAAAAGGCGAGGGTCGAGACCGCCGAGATAACAATATCCGGCATGGCTGCCCACGGCGTAAACGGTGTAAGTGGGGGCAGAATGGATCCCGACCACTTCCTCGACCGAAAGGCCCGTGAGGGACGACACGTCTGCCAGGTGCGGCCCGCCTTCGCCGCCATAAACGATAGGCAAGTCGAGGGTCTTGCCGGTTACCGCCTTGGAAATCCCGCTATTCCAGAGCGCAATAATCCGCTCTCCGAACGTATCGATATCGCGCGGCGGCGTGGCAAAAAGCACGGTGAGATTGGTCATGCCGGGCACGGCTTCGCGAACCCCGTCCCAGGTTCCGACCGCATCCGCCATGGCCCAGATGCGCTGCTGATGTTCTATATCGAAGGCGCCGGGCGCCTCGAAGATCATGCCCGTCGTGCCAAGAGGACTGAAGCGGGGCTTGGTTTGGTCGGTGGGAGCCATAGCGTTCATGACGCCGCCCTTTCGGCGAGCCAGTGCTCAAGATGATGGATATTTATGCCGCCTTTGGCGAAGCCGGGCTCGTTCATCAGTTCCGCCTGAAGCGGGATATTGGTGGTGATGCCGCCGATCCGGAAATCGGAAAGCGCTTTACGCATGCGCTGGAGCGCATCTGCCCGATCCGCCCCATGCACGATGAGCTTGGCGACCATGGAGTCGTATTGGCTTGGAATGGTGTAACCTGCGCGGATATGAGTATCGAGCCGGATGCCCTCCCCGTTGGGTGCAACTACCTCGGTGATCGTTCCCGGCGATGGGCTGAACGTGAACGGGTCCTCTGCATTGATGCGGCACTCGATGGCGTGGCCGCGTGTTTCCACATCCCCTTGCTGCACCGTGAACGCCTCTCCACGCGCCGCCTGAAGCTGCATGGTCACGATATCGAGCCCGGTCACCAGTTCGGTTACGGGATGCTCAACCTGCACGCGCGTGTTCATTTCGATGAAGTAGAACTGACCGTCTTCGAAAAGGAACTCAAAGGTGCCTGCACCGACATAGCCGATCTGGCGGCAGGCATTGGCGCAACGTTCTCCGACTTCAGCAATGAGCGCGCGGTCGATACCCGGCGCAGGCGCCTCTTCGATCACCTTCTGGTGGCGGCGCTGCATGGAGCAATCGCGATCGCCGAGCCACAGCGCATTGCCATGGCTGTCGCAGATCACCTGAATCTCCACGTGCCGCGGATTTTCGAGGAACTTCTCAATATAGATTTCGGGATTGTTGAAGAAGCGCTGCGCTTCTTCGCGCGTCAGTGCCACCGCCTCGGCGATGTGCTCCCGGCTGCGCACGACACGCATGCCGCGCCCACCGCCGCCACCGGCCGCCTTGAGAATGACCGGATAGCCGATCTCATCGGCGATCGCGGCGATTGCAGTCACATCCTGCGGCAGAGCGCTGTCGGGCCCCGGCACGCAGGGCACACCGGCCGCAATCATGGCCCGCTTGGCCTCGACCTTGTCACCCATGGTGCGGATGCAGTCGGCGCTAGGTCCGACAAAGACGAGGCCCGCATCCGCAATAACATCGGCAAAGCGTGCATTCTCGGACAAGAACCCGTAGCCCGGATGAATCGCCCCGGCTCCAGTCTGGAGCGCTGCCAGCACGATGGCGTCGGCGTTGAGGTAACTGTTGCGCGCCGCGCCCGGCCCGATGCAGATCGTTTCATCCGCCGTTTCGAGGTAAGGCGCTTCGGCATCGGCCTGGGAATAGACGCAAACGGTCTTGATACCGAGGCCTCGTGCCGCCTTCTGTATGCGGAGGGCAATCTCGCCGCGATTAGCAATAAGCAGCTTGTCGAACATGGGCTATTCTATGCGAAAGAGGGTTTGACCCGCAGAGACCTCGGCCCCGTCCTCGACGAGGATCGCAGCAAGCGTACCGGCACGATCCGCCTCGATGGGGCTGAAGACCTTCATGGCCTCGATGGTACAAAGCGACTGTCCCGCGGTAACGGCCTGGCCCAGGGCAACGAAAGGGTCTGCACCAGGAGCTGGACTAAGGTGAATGACGCCAAAACTGGCCGCAACCACATCGTAGCCCTTCTTCGCCTTGGAAGGCGCCGGAGGCATGGCAGCCACCGCCTGGCCGGAAGCGGCCTTTTTCAGATGAACCTCGAAATCGCCGTCAGAAATTTCAAGTTCGGCGACCGGCGAGCGAGCCATCCAGTCTAGAATTTCCTTTAGTCGCGCTAGGTCCATTGTGGTCGTTCTGCTCTGGACAGGGGAGCGGCGAAGTCATGCCGCGATAGTGATTTGCTAACATGCTGACTAAGCGATGGGGTCAGATCATTGCGCGATGGGTTTAATCATCGCCGTTCCTTATCGCACCAGAACGAAGCGGTTTTAGCAGCGCATTTGCCGCATCTTTATGCTGGTCCGCGGAGCGGCCGAGCCGCTGCATTCCGGGGCATCGGGCCCCTGTCAGGATCAGCTATGAGCAACTTTCAACCGGCTGCGCGCGTAACGCGCATCAAGCCATCCCCCAGCGTGGCGGCTGCCGCGCGCGCCAAGGAACTGAAGGCCGCCGGCAAGGACATCGTCGACATGACCGTTGGCGAGCCGGACTTCGATACGCCCGACAGCGTCAAGGCAGTCGGCATTGCCGCCATCGAGGCCGGCGACACCAAGTATACCCCGGTCAACGGCACCCCTGCCCTGCGCAAGGCCATTCGCAATCGCATGGCTCAGCGCACCGGCATCACCTATGGCGACGATCAGATTTCGGTCGGCGGCGGCGCCAAGCAGATCATTTTTGTCGCCCTGATGGCCTCGGTCGACAACGATGCCGAAGTCATCATCCCCGCGCCTTATTGGGTCTCCTATCCCGACATGGTGCTTGCCAACGAGGGCAAGCCCGTCATCGTCAGCTGCCCGGAAAGCGATGGCTTCAAGCTTTCGGCCGAAGCGCTCGAAGCGGCCATCACGCCCAAGACGCGCTGGCTGATCCTGAATGCACCGTCGAACCCAACAGGCGCGGCTTACTCCGACAGCGAACTCAAGGCGCTTGCCGATGTGCTCGACCGCCATCCCCATGTGTGGGTAATGACCGACGAGATCTACGACGAGATCTGGTTCGAAGACCGGCCGCTGTCGAGCATCGTCAAGGTCGCGCCGCATCTGGCGGACCGCATCTTCGTGGTCAACGGCGTGTCCAAGAGCTATGCAATGACCGGCTGGCGCATCGGCTACGGTGTGGGCCCGGCTCCGCTGATCGGCGCCATCAACAAGCTGCAGTCCCAGATGTCCTCCTGCCCTGCCTCGATGAGCCAAGCGGCCGCCGCCGCGGCCATGGAAGGCGACCAGTCGTTCATCACCGATTGCGTCAAGGTTTATAAGCAGCGCCGCGACTTTGCCGTTGCATCGATCAACGCCATTCCCGAATTGTCCTGCTCGACGCCGAGCGGCGCCTTCTATCTCTATCCCAATTGCAGCGGCGTGATCGGCAAGGTGACCCCCGAGGGCAAGACCATCGAGAACGATCTCGATTTCGTCCTCTATCTGCTCGACAGCGGCGTTGCCGCCATTCATGGGGCCGCCTACGGCCTTTCTCCCCACTTCCGCATCTCGACGGCCACGTCGACCGATCTGGTCGAAGAAGCCTGTCGTCGCATCGCCGCCGCTTGCGCGGCCCTCAAGTAAGGAACTTCAGATGGTTCACGTCAAAACCAAGATCGAGCGGGCCGATGCCGCTCATGTTGCTGCACTGGCAAAGTTCGGCACTGCAACCATTCACGAAGCGCAGGGCCGCCTGGGCGCCCTCAGTTCGCGCCTCAAGCCTGTCGACCGCTCGATGTCGCTTTGCGGTACCGCCTTCACCGTCAAGTGCGCACCGCGCGACAACATCATGCTTCAGGTGGCAATTTCCTATGCCAAGCCTGGCGATGTGATCGTCGTTTCGGCTGGCGAATACGAGGAAGCAGGTTCCTTTGGCGACGTTCTGGCAAATGCCTGCCTTGCCAAGGGCATTGCCGGTCTCGTCACGGACACCGGCGTGCGCGACACCGCCGAGTTGATCAAGCTCGGCTTCCCGGTCTTTTCCCTCAGCACCTGCATCAAGGGTACGGTCAAGGAAACCATCGGCAACGTCAACGACCCGGTCGTGGTCGGTGACGAGATCATCTATCCCGGCGACATCATCCGCGGCGACGCAGATGGTCTGGTCGTGGTTCGCCGCGAGCACGCTGCCTATGCGGTCCAGAAGAGCCAGGAACGCGAAGATGCCGAAGCCGGCTATATCGCCGCCTACAAGGCCGGCAAGAGCGTGATCGAGGTCTCCAACCTTGCAGGTGTCCTTGCCGCCAAGGGCCTGACCACCGACGAGTAAGCTGGTAGCGCCGGTTTACCGGCGCTCCCTTTCATCAAGGCAAAGAAAAGGGCGGCCGTCTGGCCGCCCTTTGCTTTCTCCGCCTCTGTCGCCGTCTAGCCCAAGAGCAGGTTCGGCAGGAAGTGAACAATCCCCGGAAACACCGCGAGCAAGATGGTGAACGCCATCATGATCAGCAGATAGGGCATCGTCACGCGCGCCACAAAGCCCGTACTGCGGCCGGTAATGTTCTGGATCACCGCGAAGTTGAAGGCGACCGGGGGCGTGATCTGCGCCATTTCCACCACCAGCACGATGAAGATACCAAACCACACTTTATCGAACCCGGCAGCCTCGACGATCGGCAAAACGACCGGCAGAGTTGTCGCGATCATCGAGAAACCCTCGAGCGCGGTACCCAGGATCAGGTAAAGCAGCATCAAAGCCAGGATGAGCATGATCGGAGAAAGATTCCAGCTCTGAACCGTGCCCGCAACTGCTTCGGGAATGCCCAGGATTGCAGTGACATTGCCCAGCACCGAAGCGCCCAGGATGATGATACCCATGACCGAACAGGTCTGAACCGCACCCAGCGCGATGTCGCGGAGCGTCCGCAGGTCGAGCGCGCCTTGGCTCAGCGAAACGATGAAGGCACCGACAACACCGAGCGCTGCAGCCTCGGACGGAGTGGCGAGACCGCCATACATGGACCCCAGCACGCACAGGATCAGGAACATGGCCGGCCAAAGATCCTTAAGCGCTGAAAGGCGCTTGCGGAACGGCATGTGGCGCAGGGCGCGTTCGCTTTCGGGCACCATATCCTTGCGCAGCGAGGTGTGGATCATGATCCAGCCGCTGAAGACGAGAGCCAAGAGCACGCCCGGGATGAAACCGGCAGTGAAGAGGCGCAGCACCGATTCCTCAGCCAGAACGCCATACATGATCATAACCGTCGAGGGTGGGATCAAGAAGCCCAGCGTGCCTGCACCGGCCAGACTGCCGATCGCAACTTCGTCCGAATAGCCGCGCTTGAGCAATTCCTTGAGCGTCATGCGTCCGACGACCTGCGTGGTGGCGGCCGAGGAACCCGAGATCGCCGCGAAAATCGAGCAGCCGATGACATTGACGTGCAGCAGCCGCCCCGGCAGGAGGCCCGCCCACGGCGCAAGGCCCGAGAACAGGGCTGCCGACAGCTTGGTGCGGAACAAGAACTCGCCCATGAGCACGAACAGCGGCAATGCCACGAGATCCGGCGTGGTCAACACGTTGAAGACATATTGGGGGATCAGGCGATCGATGGGAATGGTCGTGAACAGATAACCAAGCCCGATCGCGGACGCGAGCAGAGCGATGCCGATCCAGGTCCCAACCGAAAGAAATGCGAAAAGAAGGCCAAACAGGCCACCAAAAACTGCGCCCATGTCAGCCCTCGATCTGTGTTGCGGCGCCCAGTTCAGGGTGCTCGACAGGTGCATCCATAAGGCTTGCCAGCAGTCGCAAAACCATCTGGATCGCCAGAATGATGGCGCCCACCGTCAAGGCCGCCTGCGGCATCCACAACGGTGTGAAACTGTCTTGCGAGGCTTCGCCTGAAGCAAACATGCGCATGGTCAGCTGACTCATGGTGATGGCCAGGAAGACGGTAGTTGCTGTGCCCACAAAGCACGACGCGATCTCGCAAACACGCGCATATTTACGTGCGCCGGCGCGCAGCAGCAGTTCAACGCGGATTTGCTGACCGGCGCGCAGCGTCATACCGGCACCCAGCATGAAGGCACCACCCATCAGATAGGCACTGTATTCCCAGCCGATATGAATACCGGACGGCATGGAAGGCACGAACCGGGCAAAGAATGCTACGGTGATTTCCGTGAGGATGAGCCCAGTCAACGCCAAGATACAGGCCGCCGCGAGAAAGGCGGCGACCAAGGCGATTCCGTCGGCGAGCCCATAAAGCACCGCCAACGGGTTGTTCACCTGGGCGTCGTCACGGGATGACGACAGGTTCTGCATTACCGGGATGCCTTGTACTGGTCGACGATCTCGCCGGCAGCAGGAACGCGCGAGACGAACTCGGCCTGCAATTGCTGGGCGCGGTCCACCATGGCAGCACGCAGATCATCGGGGATGGTCATAAGGGTCATGCCGTGCTCGGTCATGGTGGCGATGCTGTCGAGGTCGCCCTGGCGCGAGACTTCCCAGAACTCAGGCTCAAGACGGGCAGCGACTTCCTCGATGGCAGCCTGATTTTCCGGCGACAGGCGGTTCCAGGCATCGAGATTGACCGTCACCATGTTGGAACCCCAGGTATGATTAGTGGGGTAGATATAGTTCATGAATTCCCAGAATTTGCCATCGACGCCGGAAGTGGCCGAGGTGGCGACACCCTTGACGCGACCGGAGGCCAGAGCGGGGATCAGTTCGCCCCACGGCATGGCAACGCCCGACATCCCGAGAGCCGACACGATATCAACGGTATTCTTGTCGGCACCGCGAACCGGAATGCCGCGGAAGTCCTCGATGTCGTCGACCTCGACGTTGAGATAGACGTACTGGGCCGGCGAGGGCACCATGTAGAGGATCTTCTGGTTGTTCTGCGCTGCCAGTTCCTCGAACACGGGGCGGACGAATTCGTGATAGGCCTTGAGCTCTTCCATGGAGCTGACAAGGAACGGCACGCCTTCAACGCCGAAGAGCGGGTTTACGCCCACCTGCTGGCTGATATTGATGTCGGCCATCTCGACCAGACCATCACGCACGGCGGTCAGCTGGTCCGGGCCCTTGAAGCCGAGCGAACCGCCGGCCTTGACCGAGATGTTGACTTCGCCATCTGTGGCAGCCTTCACTTCATCGGCAAACTTCATCACATTGGTGACCATGAAGTTCGATTCCGGCAGCACGTCCGCCAGGTTGAACGTTGTCTGCGCATGCGCGACGACGCTGCTTGCTGCCATGGCAAGTCCTGCCAGCGCGGCAACCGCGTAAGCCCGATTGAAAGACATAAGAGGTCCTTTCCCTTGAAATTCCTGGAGGCCGCCAGTTTCCCTCTGCGGCTCCTCCAGGAGACAATCTCGCCTTCTGCCCACCGGGCTTTTGTTCGCCGGCGGAATTTATGAAGGTTTGGTTACGCTACAGCCCGGTGAGGAACAGCAGCAAAGAACACCTGCATCTGACGTGATCGGGAATTGTTATGTTTTATGCGAACCATCGCATACTATTGGCAAAATGGACTATGGGCTCACCCATCAGGCACAAACCGGAGGAGAGTTGCGATGGATACGAGACGTCTGCACGCGTTCGTCAAGATCATCGACATCGGCAGTTTGACGCGCGCCGCCGCAATCCTTCACATTGCCCAACCGGCCCTTAGTCAGCAGATCGTGGCGCTCGAAACCCATTTCGGCAAGCAGCTACTGGTCCGCTCCAAGCGTGGTGTCGCGCCCACGGAAGCGGGGCGCATGCTCTACAAGCACGCCCAGGTTATGCTGCGTCAGCTCGAGCAGGCCGAAACCGATATCGAGAGCACCGGTTCGACGATTTCCGGACGGGTCTCGGTGGGCCTTGCCCCCCTGAGTACGGCGACCAGTCTTGCCCTGCCTCTTCTCCAGGCCGTGCGCGAGCGCTTTCCCGGCATCGTGCTGCAGATCAACGAGAATATCGGCGGCGTGATCAGTGAGATGATCATGACCGGCAAGATGGACGTGGCCTTCATCTACGATCCCGGCGAAATCCGCGGCGTCGATTTCGAGCCGATCCTCACCGAAGACTTGTTTCTGGTTGCACCCCGCACCCTGCTCACCGAAACGGCGCTGGCCGAAGGCGAGATTTCGGTAGAAGACGTGGCGCGACTCGACCTCGTGCTTGCAACGCGCATCCATACCGTTCGCCAACTTGTCGACCTGACTTTTCGACGGGTCGGCGTCGAAACCAATGTCATTGCCGAGATCGAGTCGGTCCCAACGATCGCACGGGCCATCTGGGCCGGTCTGGGTGCCACCATCCTGCCCTGGTCCTCTGCCAACGCCATCCTTGCCGGACACGACGAGGTTGCCGTCTGCAGGATCACCAAACCCTCCATGCAGGTCAAGGTGTCGATCTGCACCTCGGATCAATTGCCGCTTTCCGAACCAGCTCAGGTGGTCAGCGACCTCTTAGGTGAGCTGGCGCACAAATTTGCTGCCGACCACCAGGAAAGAGGCGTGCGCGCCATCCCGCGCCAGAGCCGCCGCTAGCCTGTTCGGCCTGCGCAGAAGACGCCACGTTCTTCTTGGCTACTCCAACTCAGGTGCGGAGGGGGAAGAGCGCGTCATCGCCTTCTTTGACCTGCCGCCTGTCCTTTCTGGAAGCAACGTATCGCCGGTGGATCGCCGGATCACCTGAACCGGCGCTATCATAGACTTTTGCTATCGCCACATCGCATCGGGGCCAGAACCTGTCCCCCGCACAAGCTGGTATCGATATGACGGAGGGAGTGCCGTACAGCGGGTCCCGGAGCATCTAGTTATCGATAACATATATCGCGCAGGCTGTTGTCATGTCGAAACCCGAAATCCTCCAGATGGGCGCCTATCCCGCCTGGGACGTCGAGGCCCTCGAGGCCAAGTTCACTCTGCATCGCTATTTCGAAGCGGATGACAAGCAGGCCTTTATCGCCCAGCACGCACCCGCCATCCGCGGAATCGCGACCCGTGGCGAGCTTGGCGCCAATCGCGCGCTGATCGAGGCTTTGCCAAATCTGGAAGTGATCTCCGTCTATGGCGTTGGCTATGATGCGGTCGATCTTGAAACCGCCAAGGCGCGCGGCATCCGTGTGACCAACACGCCCGACGTTTTGACCAAGGATGTTGCCGACCTTGCCATTGCCATGATGTTAGCGCAGTCGCGCGCTGTGGTCACAGGCGATGCCTGGGTGCGCTCTGGCGATTGGGCAGCCAAGGGCAACCTGCCGCTTCAGCGTCGCGTCTTCGGCAAGAAGGCTGGCGTTCTCGGCCTCGGGCGGATCGGTTACGAGGTCGCTCGGCGCTTAGCCGGCTTCGACATGGACATCGCCTATTGCGATGTTGCCCCGCGTGAGTTTGCCGGGGATTGGACCTTTGTCGACAATGCACAGGCGCTCGCCGAACGCAGCGACTTCCTGTTCGTTACCCTGACCGGTGGCCCGGCCACGCGGCACGTCGTCAACCAGAGCGTCATCGAGGCGCTTGGGCCCAAGGGATCGCTAATCAACGTTTCCCGTGCCTCCAATATCGACGAGAACGCCCTGCTCGACGCTCTGGAAGCCGGCAAACTCGGCTGGGCGGCATTGGACGTTTTCGAAGGCGAGCCGAAGCTCAATCCGCGCTTCACCAAGCTCGAAAACGTCCTCCTGCAACCGCATCAGGCCTCAGCCACCGAAGAGACCCGCCGTGCCATGGGCGCGCTGGTTCTCGACAATCTTGCGGCCCATTTCGATGGCCGCCCCCTGCCAACCCCGGTTTTGTGAGCCAGCCCATGCGATCTCTCGTCATTCACTCCGCCAAGGATCTGCGGATCGAAGAACAGACCGTTGAAGATCTGGGCCCCGGTCAGGTACTGGTGCGGATCGAACGCGGCGGCATCTGTGGCTCGGACCTGCACTACTTCAACCATGGCGGCTTCGGCGCCGTGCGGCTGCGCGAACCAATGGTTCTCGGCCATGAGGTCGCGGGCCGGATCACCAAGCTTGGTGAAGGCGTTGAAAACCTCGCCATCGGCGATCTCGTTGCTGTCAGCCCATCCCGCCCCTGCGGCCGTTGCCAGTATTGTCAGGAAGGCAAGCAGAACCACTGCCTCAATATGCGCTTTTACGGCTCTGCCATGCCGTTTCCGCACATTCAGGGCGCTTTCCGCGAAGAGCTCGTTGCCGATGCATCCCAGTGCGTGGTTGCCAACGGCCTCACGGCCGGTGAAGCTGCAATTGCCGAGCCGCTCGCCGTTTGCCTTCATGCCGTGCGTCAGGCTGGCGAGGTTCTGGGCAAAAAAGTGCTGATCACCGGCAGCGGCCCGATCGGCGTTTTGACCGTTCAGGCGGCCCGACGCGCAGGTGCTGCGGAAATCGTCGTTACCGACATCACCGACCAGACACTCAAGCATGCCGAAAGAGCCGGTGCCGATCGTACGATCAACACTGGAATTGATCGATCAGCCATGGATGCATTTTCGGCCAACAAGGGCTATTTCGATATTCATTTCGAATGCTCCGGTGCCCCAGCGGCGCTCGCCAGCGGCATCAGCGCGCTGCGGCCTAAGGGCGTGGTGGTCCAGTTGGGCATGGGCGGGGACATGACGCTGCCGGTGCAGGCAATCACGGTCAAGGAACTTTCGCTCAAGGGCTCGTTCCGCTTCCACGAAGAGTTCGCCACGGCAGTCAAGCTCATGCAGGGCGGGCTGATCGACGTAAAGCCGCTCATCACCCACACCATGCCGATCGAACAGGCCCAAGCCGCGTTCTATCTGGCATCGGATCGCGAGCATGCCATGAAGGTCCAGATCGAGATGGCGTAGCCGTTTCGGTAGCATTGTTGAGGAGACATGACATGATCAACGCACGCGCCAGACGCGCCGTTTCCGAGCGCTCTTCCGACTCGCTTTTGCAATCGGCGCTGCTGGTTCTGGCCGGCACCGCCCTGCTCGCGATTTCGGCCCATATCCAAGTGCCGTTCTGGCCGGTCAAACTGTCTATGCAGAGCTTTGTCGTGCTTGCCATTGGGTTCGCCTATGGCAGCCGCCTCGGCGCTCTAACGGTCCTGACATACATTCTTGAGGGTGCGCTGGGCCTGCCCGTGTTCCAGAGCGGCGCCGGCCTCGCCTATCTGGCTGGCCCGACCGGCGGTTACCTGCTCGGCTTCGTGCTTGCGGCAGGGCTCATGGGCTATGCTGCGGAACGACTGGACCTGCGCTCGCTGCCTGCAGTGGCAGGCACGGTTCTGCTGGCCATGGTCGCCATCTACGGTCCTGGCATTGCCTGGCTCGCCGTGTTGTTCGGCGCAGAGAACGCTCTTCCCTACGGGCTTTTCCCCTTTGTCCCCGGGGAAGCACTCAAGGCCGCTCTCGCGACGGCAGCTATCATTGCCTTCCGCCGCTGAACTACGCTGCCATGAAACAAAAAGCCCGGCTTCCTTCAGGAGCCGGGCTTTTTCATCGCTGAGTGCCAGTCGCGCTATGTGTCAGCACGCCATTGTTCGACCGTCTGCAAGAGTGCGTCCATAGGCTCCCTGCCATCAAGGACGAGGACGTCGTTCTCACCCTCCGGCCGCTCCAGCGTGCGCAATTGGCTATCGAGCAGGGCTGGTGGCATATAGTGCCCGGTGCGCTCGGTCATTCGCCTTTCAAGCACCGCCCGTGGCAGATCGATCATCACGAACTGCAGATCAGGCCCTACGGCTTGTCGCAATCGATCTCGATAGATGCGGCGCAAAGCCGAGCAACTGGCGACCGCACCCTTGCCATGACCCAGAAGCGCCGAACCGATCCGGTCGAGCCAGGGCCAGCGATCGGCATCTTCGAGCGCGATGCCAGCCGCCATCTTGCGCACGCTTTCCGGCGCATGAAGCGCATCACCCTCTATAAATGGAGTGCTCCAACGGGCCGCAAGCGCTTCACCAAGCGTGGACTTGCCGCAGCCGCTGACACCCATAACGATTAGACGTATGGCCATGATCAGAGCGAGACGGTGATGCCGCCATCCACATAAAGCGTGTGGCCGTTGACGAAGCTCGAAGCATCGGAGCTGAGGAAAACTGCGGCACCGACAAGTTCTTCGACATCGCCCCAGCGGCCTGCCGGCGTACGCTTTTCCAGCCAGGAGGAAAACTCCTCGCTGTCGACCAGCGCCTGGTTGAGCGGGGTCTTGCAATATCCGGGCGCAATGGCGTTGATCTGAAGGCCGTGCTTGGCCCAATCGGTGCACATGCCGCGCGTCAGGTTACGCACCGCACCCTTTGTGGCAGTATAGGGGGCAATACCGGGGCGGGCGAGCTCAGCCTGGACCGAGGCGATATTGACGATCTTGCCCCGTCCGCGCTTGATCATGTGCCGGGCAACGGCCTGGCCCGTATAAAAAACGCTCGACACATTGGTCGCCAGCAGCTGCTCCCACCGCTCCGCCGGAAAATCCTCGAGTGGCGTGCGGAACTGCATACCGGCATTGTTGATCAATACATCGATCGGGCCGAGGCTGCGCTCGATATTCTCGACCCCTGCTGCCACATCGTCCGCCTTGGTGACGTCGAACGGGGCGGTTTCCACATCGCACCTTTCTGCGCGCAAGTCTGCAGCAGCCTTGGCGAGCTTGTCTGGATCCCGGCCATTGAGAACGACGCGAGCGCCGTATTCTGCAAGGCCTTTCGCCAGCGCCAGGCCAATCCCCTGGCTTGAACCAGTGACGAGGCAAAGCCGGTTGGAAAGATCGAAATGTCGTGCAGTCATTGCATACTCCTGAAGCCTATGCCGGCTCATCTTTTATCGATAACAACCTTGCGTCCGGCATGCGCTGATGACGATCAGCCGCGCCCGACAAAAGGCATTTGGGTCGCCATGATCGTCATGCTCAGTACATTGGCATCAAGCGGCAGCGCAGCCATATCCGCCACTGCCTTGCCGATCAGCGCGCTGTCGATTGTCGGCTCACTTGCCAAGGTGCCATTCGCCTGAAGAACACCCGAGCTCATCTTGCTCGTCATCTCGGTTCCTGCATTGCCGATATCGATCTGCCCGCAGGCGATATGGAAAGGCCGGCCGTCAAGCGCCGAAGACTTGGTCAGTCCGGTGATCGCATGCTTGGTGGCGGTATAGGGCGCTGAGTGAGGACGCGGGGTCGTAGCCGAAATCGATCCGTTGTTGATGATGCGTCCGCCTTGCGGAGACTGCGCTTTCATCTGTCGAAAGGCTGCCCGCGTGCACAAAAAGGCGCCCGTCAGGTTGGCAGCCAGAACCTGGTGCCAAAGGGCGACGTCCAGCTCATCGATGGGCACAGCGGGCGCTGACATGCCGGCATTGTTGACGAGAAGGTCGAGCCGGCCGTAACGATCGACCACTGCGCTGAACAGCGCATCGACCTGATCGGACTGTCCGATATCGGATGAATAAACAAAAACGTCGCCGCCCAGCTCAGCCGCGGCTGAATCCAAAACGTCCTGCCGGCGCCCCGTGATTGCTACGCTGAAACCCGACCCCAACAGGGCTCGGGTGATGGCCTTACCGACCCCAGTGCCCCCGCCGGTGACGATTGCGACTTTATTGCTCATGGCCAATGCCTTTCTCGCGCCAAAGCGGCAGCGGCAACTCCTTGAAGGGTCGCACGCTGTCCAATGGGCACATCATGGCACAACGGGTTCTGCATGCGCAGGGCAGATGCATCGGCATCAAGCCTGCCATTCGTCCGGCCTTAAATCTCGCCGGGACGAGCAGTCTGCAGACCACCCATCACCTGCAGAGTGGGCGTGATTTCCATATGGCCGACATTCATCGACACCGGAGCTGCCACCACAAAAGCGATCGCATCGGCAATATCGGAAGCGTAGGGCAGTTCGAAGCCCTCGATAAACCGCTCGCGGATGCTCGGATCGTCGCCATGAACATGGTTGAAGATATCTGTGGCAACGCGGCCCGGGCAAATTTCGGTGACCCGCACGCGCTTGCCGAACGTGTCGATCCTTAGCTGGTTGGACAGCATGGCAACGCCGGCTTTGGTGGCGTGATAAGAGGAATTGCCGCCAAAGTTATAGTTGCCGGCGATCGAAGTGATGTTGATCACATGGCCTCGATCACGCGCCACCATGCCAGGCACCACGAGGCGGCAGATATGCATGACTGCACGCAGGTTCACATCCACAAGAAGGTCGATGTCTTCGGGATCGGCATTGAGGAACTTCTTAGGGCGGTCGACGCCCGCATTGTTCACCAACACATCGAATTCGTGCTCGCTTGCAAGAGCAGCGATCGCCTCGCGGTTGGTCACATCGATGGCATGCGGTATGCAGCCGGTCTTTTGCGCCAGTTCCTCAAGCGCGCCAGCACTGCGGGCCAGTGCGTGCACCTCAATGTTTTCACGGCAAAAGCGCTCGACGATGGCGGCGCCGATGCCAGAGGATGCGCCGGTCACAAGGGCTTTTTTATAGTCGGAAAATGGCATGGATATCCCCTAGATGTTGGCCAAAGCCTAGTGCAGCGCCGCGCGCGCGCCTAAGACCGTTTGGTATTGGTGTGATAAAGAGTTGTTATGGGCATGCGGCGCCCGGTAGCCTCGGCGCCGCATCTTGACCCTCGGCTCAGAGCCAGGTCTTGAGCTGGTTTACGGAGGTGGGGAAATCGTCGATATGGTGGGGCTTCGTCGCCGCTTCGAGCACCAGCGTGCCGGTATAGCCATCAGCCTTGAGTGCTTCGACCTGGCCCTTGACGTCGGTTACGCCTTCACCGTAGCGCTTCCAGATCATTTCGCCGTTTTCGATCGCGCCGTCCTTGAGGTGGACGTTGCGGATATAGGGCTTGAGCTTGTCATAGCCAGCACGGAAATGGGCCTGCTCGGCCTCATAAAGGTTGCCCGTATCCCAGACATAACCGAATGCCTCGCGGTTCACTGCTTCGAGAAGGTTAAGGCAGTCATCGCTTGTGTCGGCCCAGCTTCCGGGCAGGTTTTCGAGCTGCACGGTGAAGCCGCGCTCTGCCGCAATGTCGACGGCCGCCCCAAGAATATCGACCACCCGGTCGAACTCGCCGTCCTGGGCCACAGCCGAACGAGTGGGCGCGAAGACGATCATGGTGTTGACGCCGACCGTTTCGGCCAGTTCAAGGCTCATCGGAAGCAGGTATTTGGTGTGCAGCACCATCAGATCGCTATCGAGACCCGCCTTGAAGAGACCAGGCGAAGCGGCGGTGTAGGTTATGCCATAGTCTTTGCCCAGGCTCTTGAGACGCTCCCAGGATTCAGCATCGTACGCTGGGAAGCGGCGGCTCTCGACGAGGCGCAGCTCAAAGTGATTGATCCCTGCATCGGCGGCGCGCTTGAAGATCTTGGGCAGCGAATCCGCCGAGGCGTCGGGAAACACTTCATTGGTTACAGCTGTGACGATCATGGTCTGTCTCCTGGATTTTTCGATGAGCCGCCAGCCCCACTCTCAGTGGTGGCGGGCGGATGAGAGGCGGAATCGATCGCGCTAAAGCAGCGACCGCAGGTATCGGAGCGAATTGGGGAAGTCTTCATCGGTCTGAGGCTCGCATTTGGCCTCGACTGTGAGCGTGCCTTCGTAGCCGTCCGCCTTGAGCGTTTCGATCTGACCCTTGATGTCGGTCAATCCCTCGCCGAACTGCTGCCAGATCATGCGGCCGTTCTCCACCCGGCCGTCCTTGAGGTGGACATTGCGGATGAAAGGCTTGAGCTTGCGGTATCCAGGGCGGAAGTCACCCGGCTCGGCCTCATAGAGGTTTCCGACATCCCAGATATAGCCGAAGGCGGGATGGTCCACGGCTTCAAGAAGAGCAAGGCAGCTGTCGGCCGTATCTGCCCAGGTGTGGGGCAGGTTTTCAAGCTGCAGGGTGAAACCACGAGCAGCGGCCTGTTCCGCCGTTTGGCGCAGCAGATCGACAACCTGACCAAAGGCGTCTGCGCCATCGCGCGCATCCCGCAACACGCCAAAGGTGACGAGTGTGTTCACTCCGATGCGCTCGGCCATGTCCATGCTCATGGCCGCCAAGTGGTTGCGATGGGCCAGCATCAGATCGCTGTGCAACGTGGTCTTGAACAGGCCCGGCGAGACGCTTGTGTAGGTGATGCCGAATTCCTTGGAATAGTGCAGCAGGCGATCCCAAGCCTCCGACTCCACGATAGGAAAACGCTTGGCTTCCACCATGCGGATCTCGAACGTGCTGACGCCCTGCTCGGCGGCGGTCCGGAAGATGCGGGGGAAAGCGTCGTGAGAGCGGTCGGGGAGCACTTCATCGGTAACGGTAGACAAAATCATATCGAGCACAATCCTGTTGGGGTTGCGTTGGAAAAGGCTGCGGAGTGGGAAGGCGCTATCCCTTGATTGCGCCCGAGGTGATGCCGCGAACCAGCGAATTCTGCAGCAGCAGATAAACGATCAGGCTTGGGACGAGCGCTAGAAAGGCGCCGGCCAGGAGCACGCCCGTGCCTACCTGGACGTCGGCTCGCAAGCTCGCCAGGGCCACCGTGATCATATAGTCCGATGTCCGGTTGGCCGCGATGATGGGCAGCAGGTACTGATCCCAGATACCGATGAAGCCGAAGATGGCAACGACGCCAAGTGCGGGCTTGCACATGGGCAGGATGATCTCGACCAGGATGCGCATCTCGCCGGCCCCATCTATCGTCGCCGCTTCGACGATTTCGTCAGGAATATCGCGCATGAAGGCAGCCATGACGAGGATCGAGAAGGCAGAGGCCGCAACCGGCAAGATGATGGCAAATATCGTGCCGCGCAGGCTGATGCCAACGAGCGGCAGATCCCCGAGAACCACGGCGAGCGGCACAGCCACCACTTCTTCGGGCAGCATCATGGTAGCAAGGAAAATGCCGAGCACGATGGCTTGCCCCCGGAACTTGCGCCGAGCCAACGCGTAGCCGGCCGTCACCGCCACGGTGATCTGTAAAAGCAGGCCGAACCCGGCGATCATCAGCGAGTTCCAGAAAAAGCCCCAGATGCCGCGATGCGTGGCGACTTCGAAGTTCTCGAGGCTGGGATTGGTCGGAAAGAGCGTCAGACGAGTGGGGTCAGGGTTAAGGTCGAAAGCGCCGGCGATAATGGTCATGATCGGACCGGCAAAGACAAACAGGATGATCGCGCAGACTGCCGCGCGCAGCAGCATGATCGTGGGCTTGCGCGGCTGCCAGCCCAACGCCGTATCGAAACTGCTGGAGCTGACCTGGCTGCGTGCAGGGCGAAGGCGTTTGGTTGTGCTCATGGTCATTTCTCCGCACGCTTGCGGGTGATCAACAGGGCAAGCGCGGTCAAGGCCACACTCGCAAGCAGCAGCAGGATCGAGCCCGCGGCAGCGATGCCCATCTGATTGCGCTCAAACCCGAGGGAATAGATGCGTGTCATCCAGACATCGGTTGCGCCGGCTGGTCCGCCACCGGTCAATACCCACACATCGGTGAAGACGCGCAAACTGCGAACGGCGGCAAGCACTAGCACAATGGTCATGGCCGGGCGCAGGGCCGGCAGCGTGACATACCAGAGCCGGTGGCGCAGCTTGGCCCCATCGATGGCGGACGCCTCGTAAAGCGAGCGATCAACACCCGCAAGACCGGCAAGGAAGATGACCATGTTGTAGGGCGCACCCTGCCAGATACCTACGGCCATGATCGAATAGAGTGCCACGCCGGGATCTTCGAGCCAGCGCACCGGGTCGAGCCCTACCGTGCCGATCATCGAATTGAGAAAGCCGTTGGGCGCAGGAAAATAGATGATGCGCCAGACTTCACCGATCACGGCGGTGGCAGTGACCACCGGCAGAAAGGCTGCAGTGCGCACGAACCACAGGGTTTTGCTGGCGCCTTCGAGCAGAAGCGCAAGAACCAATCCACCTATCACCGCGCCAATCGACTGGCCGAAGCCCAAGATCAGCGTATGGATGATTGCGTCATGGAAACGTGGATCGTTGATCACCGCTATGTAGTTGGACCAGCCGATCCACTCGTTGCCCAGAAACGGACGGACGCGCTGGAAGCTCATCTGGATGCCCTGGAACATCGGGATGAACTTGAAATAAAGGAAAAGAAGCAGCGCCGGCAGCAGGAACAACCAGACCGACCACCATCGGGACTGGGGCCTGCTCCGCCGGCGTTGAGTGCCGGCGGACGGGCGGGATGCCGCATTTTGAACCAAAGGCGTCATGGCCTCGCCCGCCTGCTGGGTCATTGCAGTGCGTCTTGCATCGAGAGTTCATCGGCAATGCGACCGGCAAGGCCGTCGAGACTGCCCTGAATGTCACCCGTACACTGCGAGAACATCGCCTGGAACGTTTCAGCGATATCGAGTCGCGCCGTAGTGAAGTCGATATCTGAAGGCATCAGCTCGGAGTCCTCGAGCTGTTCGGCCACAACGGTCCAGCGTTCGTCGCCGTAGATTTCGGCAGCGTCGAGCGTGGTGTTGACGGGCAGCCGCACCACGGGCTGGCCGGGGGCCGTCATGCCGAGGGTCTGGGCTTCCGGGCTGATCAGGAACTCGGCTAGCGCCTTCTGCTCCTCGGGCATCGAACTCGTCGCACCGAAATAGATGCTGGTACGCTCGGTCAGCGTGGTCTTGCCGCCGGGACCGGCTGGAGCGATGACGACTTCATACTTGTCCTTGCCCGGTGCGCGGTCGAAATTGGCAAAGGCATAGGGGCCGGTCTGATAGATGCCGGCATGATTTTCGGCAAAGAATGGCGTTGCACTGGCATTGGTAAGGGCACCAGGCTGAACAAGACTGGGCGAACCGCAGAACAGGTTCTGGATCCACTCGACCGCTGCGACGCTTTCCGGAGAATTGACGGTCACCGCATATTTGCCGTCAGCGCCTTCAACGAATGAACCGCCGCGCTGCATCATGTAGGACGAGAGCCACCAGGTGAAGAAGCCACGATCCGTGGTGCCCGGCACAGCCATGCCGTAGGTATCGGCATCGACACCACTTCCGTCGGGATCTTGGGTCGCAAAGGCAGTAGCAAGGGCAATCAGTTCGTCATGAGTCTGCGGAACCTCAAAGCCCAGCTTCTTGCGCCAGTCGGAGCGAATGAACGTGATCTGGGCGTGCTGGCTGAAAGGAACGCCGTAATAGGCGCCATCTGCCATGCGCACCGAGTCCCAGGAGGCTTCGCTCAGCTGGTCATGTCCGCTGATGTCCTCTGGCACGATGGGGAGGACCATTCCGGCAGTGGCATAGGCAGCCATGCTGGCCTGATCATAAATCAGCACGTCGGGCAGATCGCGAGCAGCGGCGCGCGCCTGCAGCTGCGTTTCGAATTCAACGGTGGCGAGATATTCCACCGGAATGCCGGTCTTTTCAGTGAAGGCTTCGAAAACGGCCTTATAGGTTTCGGCCGCTTGCGGACCACTGCGCGACCAGACTTCCAACGCTTCCTGCGCGATGGATGTCGAGCTGCACAGCATGGCTGCCAGGGCAGCACCCCCCCATATGGACCGGCGGGACTGGGCTGGATTCTTGGACAAATGTTCCTCCATTGTCGCTTGCGCAGGACCCCCTCGGTCAGTTGCGCATTCCCTCATCAAGGCAAGACTGGCACTGTCATAGTCCCATCACAAAGACTATGTCGGTCTGTAGCGATAGCTGTCCGTTATGGATCAGAAGATGATCCAGAACAAACGGTTATGGGCAGCGCCAAGGCTGCCCGGAAGGTGCTGTCGATAGGGAGCGAGCTCAGGCGAGCAGCGCCAGCCCTTCTTCGTTGAACAGGATGGCCTTGCTGCTTTCAAACGAAAGGCGGATCGAGCAACCGATCTCGATTGGCCGGTCCCCATCAAGAACAGCGAGGATGGGTCCACCCGATCCCACGTCGCCATTGACGATGGTTTCGCTGCCGAGCCGCTCGACAACCGAAACGGCGCACTGGATTGCACCGCCCTCGGCCAGTTGCAGATCCTGGGGTCGGACGCCAAGGGTCAACTGTTCCCCGAGGCGTGTCTTGTCAGGCGCGGCAGGCACGTCGATCTCTGAGAGATCGGAGAATTTCACCCGGACCGTGCCGGCGCCGGTTCCCACCACCTCAACCGGAATGAAGTTCATTTTGGGACTGCCGATGAAACCCGCTACGAAACGATTTGCGGGACGCTGGTAGAGTTCGATCGGAGTGCCGACCTGCTGCACCACGCCACCATTGAGCACCACGATTTTGTCGGCCAGGGTCATCGCCTCGACCTGATCATGGGTCACATAGACCATGGTGGCGCCCAGATCGCGGTGAAGCTTGGCAAGCTCCATGCGCGTATCGACCCGCAAGGCGGCGTCGAGGTTGGACAGGGGCTCGTCGAAGAGAAAGACCTGAGGTTCCCGGACGATAGCGCGTCCAATCGCGACACGCTGGCGCTGACCGCCCGACAGTTGGGCGGGCTTGCGCTCAAGCAGATGCTCCATCTGCAGGATGCGCGCCGCATTCCGGATCTTGGCGTCGCGCACATCGCGCGCCACTCCCGTCACCTTCATGTTGAAGCCTATATTGTCGTAGACGCTCATGTGCGGATAAAGCGCGTAGGACTGGAACACCATGGCAATCCCGCGATCGCCGGGGTGAACATCGTTGCACAACTCATCCCCGATCCAGAGTTCGCCGCTGGTAATGGTTTCCAATCCGGCAATCATGCGCAAAAGAGTGGATTTGCCGCATCCGGAAGGCCCCACGAACACAACAAACTCGCCGTGCTCGATGTCCAGATCGATGCCCGTAATGACGTCGGTCTGGTTGAAAGACTTGTAGACGTCCTTAAGCGTCAGACTTGCCAAGCTCGGTCTCCTCTAATTCGTTCCCATGTCGAGCTAGCCACATTGCAGGCCGCGAGGCCAAGAACGTATGGTTCTGACGAGATATTGCTTGGCGATGACCAACGCTGTCCTCGAACACCAAGTTGAGGGTGACCATCCCCCTGTTTTCGCGCTAGTCTTGTGGCGCAGTAAGACAAAAATGCAACTGCATGGGGAGGTGGCGTGGCTCGGCAGTCGCGTTGGAGGTGGCGTTTCGCCTTGGTGGCGGCCGTTCTGGTGGTCGGCTTGGCAGCGCTTGCCTACATGCTTGCGGAAGATGCGGGCATGGATCGTCTTGCCGGGCAATTGCGCGATCGCCTGACGCTGTCGCAGCGGGCAGTCGAAAGCGAAATCGAGCGCTTCGCCTACCTGCCGCAGGTCTTGGGCGAGGACGAACGGATCCTTGAGCTTCTGGCGCACCCGTCCACCAATCGGGTGCGGGAGGTGAACCTTTATCTCCAAACGGTCGCCGGCCATGCCCAGGCGGACGTTGTCTATATCATCGACCCTTCAGGGCTGACGCTATCCTCGTCGAACTGGAGCGAGCCCAGCTCGTTTGTAGGACACAATTACAGCTTTCGCCCCTATTTCGCCGACGCGCTGGTCACCGGAAGAGGCGCCTACTATGCAGTCGGGGTGACGACCGGCGTGCCCGGCTATTTCCTATCGAGTCGCATCGATGGTCCCGAAGGGCCGCTCGGCGTTGCTGTCGTCAAGGTCGATATGTCGCCGCTTGAGCGCGTCTGGGCCGAAGCGGGCGAAATGACTGGCGTCGCCGACGCGTCCGGCATTGTGTTTCTCAGCGGCGTACCGGGCTGGCGTTATCGTCCACTGCACCAGCTGGCCGACATGGATCGTGCCCGGATACTTGCCGAGCGGCGCTATGATGGTATCGATGTCGCGGCGCGCCGGCCCCTTGTCCCTGGCTCTGCAGCAGCCGATCTCACCCGCATCTTTGAAGATGGAGCGCAGGGGCTTGCCCTGAGCACGATCGTGATCGACCCGGAAGGGTGGCACCACTTCAGTGCCTTGCCGCTCGCACCTGTCCGCGAGGAAGCAAGGCTTATTGCCGGCATTGCCGGTCTTTTGAGCCTCGTATGCCTGCTGGCAGGGCTTTACGGCTTTCAGCGGCGGCAACTCACCCGTTTCCGGCTCAATCAAAAGGCGATGCTCGAAGAGCGCGTGGCCGAGCGCACGAGCGCTCTCGGCCGCGAAATCGAGGAGCGAAAGCGCGCCGAGGCAGAACTGCGCAAGACCCAGGATAGCCTGATCCACGCCGCCAAACTCGCCGCCCTTGGCCGCATGTCGGCAGCGATCGTCCACGAAGTGAGCCAGCCGCTGTCCGCGCTCGACAATACCCTGGCAGCAGCAGCCCTGCACGCCCAGCGCGGCGACGAGCCGAAATCCACCGCATCGATCACGACCGGGCGGGACCTGCTCAAACGCATGCAGCGCACCATCAAGCACCTCAAGACCTTCTCTTCGCGCGCCCAGGCGCTGCCCAGCGACCCCATTGCGCTTGCGCAATCGGTTACCGAAGCAATCGAGATCGCAGCACCCAGAGCCAGGGAGCGTGGGGTGACTTTGCGGTTCGAGCCTTGCGAGCTCTCGCCCCTGACTGCAGCCAATGCGGTGCGCATCGAACAGGTCTTCATCAATCTCCTGCTCAACGCCATCGACGCAACGGCCAGCATGGGCAATTCGCAGGTTCTTGTTCGGCTGCAATGGGACGAGACAAGAGCGGCGGTTCACTTTCTCGATTCTGGGCCCGGCATTCCCTCCGAGATTGCCGAACAGATCATCGAGCCCTTCTTCACCACCAAGGCAACAGGCGAAGGTCTGGGGCTCGGGCTCTCGATTTCGCGCGCCATCCTGGAAGATTATGGCGGCTCACTGGTCTTTTCGCCGGCTGCCGGCGGGGGCACCTGCGCAACAGTATGGCTGCCGGCTGCAATTGCCTCCCGCTCCCTGGAGCTAGCGCGATGACCCGGGGCAAAATAGTTTTCATCGATGACGAACCGGACCTCTGCGCGGCAGCAGCCGACTGGCTGGAGGCGAGCGGCTTCAGTATCGAGGTGTTTACCGATCCGCTGGAAGCGTTGCAGACCATAGATGCCGCTAAGACCGAGTGCGTCGTTTCGGATATGCGCATGCCCCGGCTTTCAGGATTGGACCTGCTCTCGCGCCTACAGCACCGCGACCCCGAATTGCCAGTCGTTCTCCTCACAGGTCATGGGGATGTGCCCTTGGCCGTTGAAGCCATGCAGGCCGGCGCCTATCATTTTCTTGAAAAACCCTATGATGCCGAACAGCTGGTGTCCCTTCTCGACAATGCCGTCGAACGGCGGCGATTGAAGCGCGAAATCGAGCGACTACGGGACGAGCCGGCCGATCTGGAGGCTAGGTTGATCGGCACCTCCCCAGCCATCGGCCAAATACGTCGATCGGTCCAGCACCTGGCCGAAATCGACGTCGATGTGCTGATCACCGGGGAGACCGGCACCGGCAAGGAAGTTGTCGCACGCGCCCTCCACGATTTCGGCCGGCGCCGCTCGGCTCCTTTTGTCGCGATCAACTGCGCGGCCATCCCTGAGGCCATCTTCGAGAGCGAATTCTTCGGCCATGAACGCGGCGCCTTCACGGGCGCAGCGAGCTCGCGACAGGGCAGGATCGCATTTGCCGCGGGCGGGACGGTTTTTCTCGACGAGATCGAGTCCATGCCGCTGGGGCTACAGGCCAAACTGCTGCGCGTTATCCAGGAGCGGGTGGTGGAGCCCGTGGGCGCCAATCGACAGATTCCGGTCGATGTGCGTTTCATCGCGGCCACCAAGGTCGACCTCAGAGCTGAAAGCGAGGCTGGGCGGTTTCGCTCCGACCTTTATTTTCGCCTTGCCACCATCGACCTTCCATTGCCGCCCCTGCGCGAGCGGGTGGAGGACATTCCGCTCCTTTTTGCCGTTTTTGCGCGGCGTGCTGCGGAACGACACGGCTTACCCTTGCGTGAGCTTTCGGCGCAAATGAGCTTTGAGCTTCAGCACCAGCACTGGCCCGGCAATGTGCGCGAACTCAAGTCTCTGGCTGAGCGCACGGTGATCGGCTTTGGCGTCTCGGCTCTGGCACCGCTTGCCCGACAAAGCCTGCCTGATCTCGTCGCCCAGTTCGAGGCCGGCATGATCGCTCAAGCATTGGAGCAGACTGACGGAGCGACTGCGGATGCTGCAGATCTGCTCGGCGTGCCAAGGCGCACGCTCAACGAGAAGATCGCGCGATATGGATTGCGTGGCGACCGCAGTCCTGGCGAGTTTCCGCCTGGCTAGAGGCGAGCGGGGCAACAATCCGCCTCAAAGCGCCGAAAAACAACGGCCGCTGGTGGGATTCGTTCTGGCATGGCTCTTGCTCTTCCTTGTTCGGCACGCCGCAACGACCGGCACTCGCCAAAACCTTTGGGAGGATATCCGTGACCAAATTCATGACGCGCTTCGGCGCGACCGCACTGCTTTGTTCCGCTCTCGTTATTCCTGCGGCGCACGGCCAGGAGTTCATCAATGTGCTTACCGGCGGCACTTCGGGCGTCTACTATCCCCTCGGTGTTGCGCTAAGCGAGATCTACGGCGACGGCATCGAAGGGTCGCGCACCCAGGTGCAAGCCACCAAGGCTTCCGTTGAAAATCTCAATCTTCTGGCTCAGGGCCGGGGCGAAATCGCCTTCGCGCTCGGGGATTCCGTTGCGCTTGCCTGGGAAGGCAATGAGGAAGCTGGCTTCCCGCGGCCGCTCGAAAGCTTGCGTGCTATTGCCGCCATTTATCCCAACTACGTGCAGATCGTGGCCGATGCCCAGTCGGGCATTGCGACACTGGAAGATCTTCCCGGCCGCTCCATGTCGGTGGGCGCGCCTGCTTCGGGAACGGAGCTGAACGCCCGGGCGATCTTCGAGGCCGCCGGCTTGAGCTATGAGGATCTAGGCCGGCTCGAATATCTGCCCTATGCGGAATCCGCCGAACTGATCAAAAACCGCCAGTTGGACTCGACCCTGCAATCCGCCGGCCTGGGCGTTGCCTTCATCCAGGATCTGACGGCCACCCACTCGATCAACATCGTGGCCATTCCTGCAGAAATCGTCGAGGCGATCGGCGCCCCCTATGTTCCGGCAACCATCCCCGCAGGGACCTATCGGGGGCAGGATGCTGATGTGCCAACCGCTGCCATCGGCAATATCCTCGTGTCTCATGAAGGAGTGAGCGAAGAAACCGCCTACCAGATGACCAAGCTGATGTTCGAAAATCTCGAGCGCATGCAGGCCGCCCACAGTGCTGCCGCCTCCATCGACATCAACAGGGCTATCGAGGGGCTTCCGATCCCGCTCCACGCCGGCGCCGAGCGCTACTATCGCGAACAGGGCATCATTCAATAAGTCTCTGGCCCGCCGGTTCCGGCGGGCCAGTCACTGCTCTTTTTGGGAGGAAAGAGATTCATGACCCAGTCCGGTGATGTTCGTGCCGACGCCCTGGCGCATCAGGCTGAAGAAGATGTAACCGAAGGCCTGCCGCCCGGTTTTGGAGACGGCATCCCGGGCAAGATCGCCTTCGGTATCGCCATCGCCTTTGCGGTTTTCACTCTCTGGACGGCAGCGTACGGCGCCCTGCCCAGCCAGGTCGTGCGTGCCATGCATGTCGGCTTTCTGCTGCTTCTGACCTTCGCACTCGTGGCCAATCTCGTCGCGAGAACGTTTTTCGGCAAAGTGGTCTTCTGGGCGCTAGGTATCGCCGGCTTCATGACTGGGATCTACAACTGGGTCTTTTATACGGACCTGATCCGGCGTACCGGGTTTTTGACGCATCTCGATCTAGCCGTGGGCACCACCGCCGTGATCCTGGTGTTCGAGGCGGCGCGGCGGGTTCTTGGCTGGCCCCTTGCGGTCATCGCCGCGATGTTTCTTGCCTATTGTTTCTTCGGGCAGCACCTGCCGGCACCGCTCATCCATCGCGGCTACAATTTCGAACTAATCGTCGAGCACTTTGGTTTCGGCACCGAAGGCATCTATGGCACCCCGATCTATGTCTCGGCTGCCTATATCTTCATTTTCGTCGTCTTCGCCGCCTTTCTTGAACGGGCAGGCATGCTCAGGCTCTTCAACGATTTCGCTCTGGGTCTTGTCGGCGGAACGCGCGGTGGTCCGGCTCAGGTCGCTGTTTTATCCTCGGCGCTGATGGGCACCATATCGGGCTCGGGCGTCGCCAATGTCGTTGCGTCAGGCCAGTTCACCATCCCCCTCATGAAGCGTTTCGGCTATCGCTCCGCCTTTGCCGGCGGCGTGGAAGCCACGGCCTCGATGGGCGGGCAGATCATGCCCCCGGTCATGGGCGCAGTCGCCTTCATCATGGCGGAAACGCTCAACGTGCCCTATGCCGCCATTGTCCAGGCGGCCATTATCCCCGCCCTTCTTTATTTCGCAGTCTGCTTCTGGATGGTACGGCTTGAGGCCGCCAAGCTCGGGCTCAAAGGCATGGCAAGGGATCAACTGCCCAATCCCTGGCGCGCCGTGCGAGAACAGTGGCCCCTAATCCTGCCACTCGCGGCCCTCATCTACCTGCTTTTTGCCGGCTATACGCCCGTCTTCGCCGGTACCATGGGCCTGGCTCTCGTTGTCGTCCTGATCCTAGGCACCCCGCTTGCCGCCAGAATTGGACCATTGGCGTTTCGTATCGTCTTTTGGGTAGCACTGGGCTTGGCCGCGGCGTCCTTCACCTGGGCTGGTGTCAACCTGCTCCTGGGCGTCATTGTAGCCCTGATTGCCGCCTGCGCCTTTTTCCGGGGCGGGCGGGAAACACTCGCCATCTGCCGCGATGCTCTCGCACAGGGGGCACGCAATGCCCTGCCGGTGGGGGTTGCCTGTGCTGTCGTGGGCATCGTCATCGGCACCCTGACCCTGACTGGCATCGCTTCGACCTTCATCAGCGCCATTATCAGCGTGGGGGAGAACAATCTCTTTCTTTCGCTGGTGCTCACCATGGTCACTTGCCTCGTTCTCGGCATGGGCATCCCCACCATTCCCAACTACATCATTACCTCGTCCCTGGCCGGTCCGGCTTTGCTTGAGTTGGGTGTGCCCCTGCTCGTCAGCCACATGTTCGTTTTCTACTTCGGCATCATGGCCGACTTGACCCCGCCTGTCGCTCTTGCCTGCTTTGCTGCCGCACCGATCGCCAAATCGAGCGGCCTCAAGATTTCGCTCAACGCGGTCAAGCTCGCCGCTGCCGGCTTCGTAATCCCGTTCATGGCGGTTTTCACCCCTTCGCTGATGCTCCAGGATGGTGGCTGGATGGCTGACGCATTCGGCTACCCGGTGGAAGTGGCCTACGTGATCTTCAAGGCCTGTATAGGCATCGGCCTGTCTGGCGTGGCGCTGATCGGCTTCCTTTTCGTGCGGACCCTGCTCATCGAGCGCCTTCTGTTTCTTGTAGCCGGGATTACGCTGATACTGGCCTTGCCGCTGACCGATGAAATCGGCTTTGTCCTGGGGGCTGGCCTTGTTGGTTTCCAGATCTGGCGCGCGCGCAAAGAAAAGGAAAAGGCGCAACCCGAGGTCACCGCATGAGCCTTTGCATTGCCGCGGGTGGTAATATTCTTGCTCTCGCGGCGACAGCGTTCAGCCTCACCTGGACCCACTCTGTCGAAAAGACCACCTGGGCAGAACACTGGCGCATCGATAACAATGCACTGCAACTTGTCCAAGCAAGTGTCGAGGGCGCCGGCGCGGGCATCGATCTGCCCGAAAACGCAGTTCGTGTTGAGGGTGCGTGGGTCTTCCGGCCTGCACTACCGCCGCTGTCTTCGCTCCAGCTTGCAGCGTCCGGAGCGACGGTATCAGCATGGCGCCTCTGTACCGGCGAGCGCTGCCTTGAACTCGGGGCAGAACCGGGCGATCCGATTACGCTCTGGGCGGCGGACCAATGCGTTTCCGGCAAACCAAGCTCCTGAAAAAAGGGGCTCCCATACAGGAGCCCCTTTCTTTTTAGCTAGCCTGGGTCATCCGCACGATGGTGGATGTGCCGGCCTCTGGGTCCTCGGTGACGGCATAAACGGCACCGTCCGGTCCGACACGTACGTCGCGCACACGTGCGCCAACGGGCACCCGCTCCTCAAAGGCCACGAGGTCGTTGTCGATGTGGAGCACGACGACATCCTGGGTCACAAGACCACCGACGAGAAACGCACCTTCCCAGCCTGGGAATTCAGTGCCCTCGTAGTAAGCCATGCCCGATGGTGCGACGACCGGGTCCCAATAATAGACGGGCTGCTGGGTCTCGGCATTGGCCGTAATACCTTCGCCGATCTGGTCGCCGCTATATTCGACACCATAGGCTACATCGGGCCAGCCGTAGTTGAGCCCAGCTTCAGGCAGGTTGACCTCGTCGCCGCCGGCAGCGCCATGTTCGACGATCCAGAGCCGGCCTTGGCCATCAAGCGTGGCCGACTGCGTATTGCGGTGGCCGAGGCTCCAGATTTCAGGCAAAGCACCCTCAGTGTCGACAAACGGATTGTCTGCGGCAGCATTGCCCTCGGAATCGATCCGGAAGATCTTGCCCAGCCCGCTAGCGAGCTCCTGTGCCTGGGTTCGCACCGGCTGGTCTGAACGCTCGCCCACCGTCACATAGAGATGGCCATCCTCTGTCGGCACGATGCGTGAGCCGAAATGCTTGTCCCCATCATAGCTCGGCTGCTGACGGAAGATCACTTCGACATCTTCGAGCGTTGCACCGCCACTGTCATCAAGCACCAGCGTTGCTGCTGCCACGGCGGTGCCATTGCCGTCCTCGCGCGGTTCCGCGAAGGACATGAAGATGCGGTTCGAGCTTTCGAAATCAGCTGCAAGCGCAACATCCAAGAGACCGCCCTGCCCACGTGCGTCGACCTCCGGCACGCCGGCGATGGGTTCGCTCGCCTCCCCTTCCGGGGTCACAATATGCAGCGCGCCTTCCTTGGCAGTCACGAGCATGCGGCCATCCGGAAGGAACTCCATGGCCCAGAGCTGCGGCAGTCCCTCGGCGATGACCTCCTGCTCCACTTCGGCCAGTGTCTCGGGCTGCGGCGCATTCTTCTGTTCGGGAAAGGCGGGGCTCTGATCGGGCGCATTGGGCGCTGCGGTCGGCACCGGCTCTCCCTGCGCCAAGGCAGGCGCGGACATCAACACAGCGGACAGCATTGTGCCGGCGAGGAGGCGTGAGGTTAGCGTCATGGCAAACTCCAGTCTGAACTTGTCGGATGTGAGCAAAGTCGAGATGAGCGCTGATCGTTGCCCAGAGGCTGATCACTAAAAATTTGGGTGCGCCGTTGTCGCAGGGTACAGCTGCGAGGCCATCTGAGGCTGGCATAGGCGTTCGGAGCTAGTCAGGCCCGACAGCGAAGCGGGCTATATTCCACCTGATCGAGGAGCGCGGCTCCGCGGCACACCGGAGTGCAGCTATGAAACTCTCGCTATTCGGAACCGGCTATGTAGGGCTTGTCACTGGCGCCTGCCTTGCCGATGTGGGCCATGAGGTCGTGTGTCTCGACATCGATGCGGGCAAGATCGAACGCATGCAGCGGGGCGAGTTGCCGGTCTATGAAACAGGCCTCGATAACATCGTCGAGCGCACGGTGCGGATGGGCAGCCTGTCTTTCACCACCGATACGGCGCAAGCCGTCCGCCATGGCGAAGTTCTATTCATTGCGGTCGGCACACCGCCTGATGAGACCGGCGCCGCCGATCTGCGTCATGTGCTCGCCGCGGCAGAGGAGATCGGGCGGCTCATGGAGGCGCCGCGGTTGATCGTCGTCAAATCCACCGTTCCCGTGGGTACCGCTGAAAAGGTGCGCGAAACGATCGCACGCGTTCTGTCGAGCCGCCGATCGGGCTTGGGGTTCGATGTCGTTTCCAATCCCGAATTTCTCAAGGAAGGCGCGGCCGTTTCCGATTTTCTCAAGCCTGACCGGATCGTCGTCGGCGCATCCAGTTCCCAGGCCTGTGAGGTCATGAAGCAACTCTATGAACCTTTCAACCGCAGCCAGGACCGCATGCTCTATATGGATCCTCGATCCGCCGAGCTGACTAAGTATGCCGCCAATGCCATGCTTGCGACCAAAGTCAGTTTCATCAACGAGATGGCCAATCTTGCCGAGCGGCTCGGGGCCGATATCGAACAGGTGCGCAAAGGCATCGGCGCAGATTCCCGCATCGGGCATCAATTCATCTATCCCGGCATCGGCTATGGCGGATCGTGTTTCCCCAAAGACGTTCAGGCGCTCAAGCACACTGCCGAAGACCTTGGCTACGAGGCTCCGCTGATCGAAGCGGTGCATGAGGTCAACGAGCGGCAAAAGCAGCGGCTCTTCACCCAGATCGCAAGTCACTTCGGCGGCGCTGAAAACCTTCGGGGGCGGACGTTCGCGCTTTGGGGCCTGGCCTTCAAGCCTGGCACGAACGACATGCGCGAAGCACCCAGTCGCGTTCTGATCGAAGCGCTCTGGGCAGTGGGTGCACGCATCAGGACCTTCGATCCCGTTGCCATGTCCGAAGCGCGCCGGATCTATGGCGAACGCGAGGATCTGGTTCTTTGCGACAGCAAGTATGGCGCGCTGGACGGGGCGGACGCGCTGGTGCTCTGCACCGAATGGGCCCAGTTCCGCGCCCCGGACTTTGCCGAAATGGGTGAACGGCTGCGGTTCAGGCTGATCTTCGATGGGCGTAACGTCTTTACGCCACAGCGGCTTGTTGAAGACGGCTGGACCTATTTCAGCGTTGGCCGGCGGGCAGTCTATGCTGAGCCGCAGATCATCAGACATGTGGCCGGGATGACCTAGCTTTCAGGCCAGCCGGGCCGGCGCGGAGTTGGTCAGTTCAGCGAAGCCTGGCGCAAGAGCATCCTTGTCGGAGATAATGATCCTGAGGCCTTCGGCTGGCCAGGCGATGCCGATATCCGGATCGTCCCACCTCAAGGCTCGCTCGCTTTCCCTGTGCCAGAACTCGGTGGTTTTGTAGAGCACTTCGGATCCATCCTCGAGGGCCAGAAAGCCATGGGCGAAACCGGGCGGGATCCATAGTTGAAGATGGTTGACGGCACTGAGCTCTACACCGAACCAGCGCCCGAATGTGTCGGACCCATCGCGAAGGTCAACCGCCACATCAAAGACGCGGCCGGCGCTTACCCGGACCAGCTTGCCCTGCGCATAGGGCGGCAGCTGGTAGTGCAGCCCCCGCACGACGCCGGCGCTGCTGATGGATTGATTATCCTGGGCGAAATAGGCCGAAGTTCCTGTCGCTTCAGCAAATGCGAGGGCATTGAAGCTCTCGAAGAACGCGCCGCGATCGTCTTCATGCACCGTAGGCTCGAACAACATGAGGCCATCAGGGTGACAGCGCGTCGACCGCATCACTCTCACTCCTGCTCGGCTGACCGTTCGCGGATTCCATACTCTTGAGGATCGTGTCGCGCACGCCTTCCTGCCAGGGGGGAAATCGAACATCGAGGGCGCGTTGGAGTTTCTTTGTGTCGAGGCGCGAATTGCGCGGACGAAGCGCAGCCTGCCCATAATCGGCTGCAGCGATCGGCTCCAGAGCGCAGTCGAGGGTTTGCCCTTGTTCCCGTGCAGTCTCGTGAATGAACCGCGCATAGTCGTACCAGCTGCACCCGCCCGACGCAGTCAAGTTGTAGATGCCGGAAGCGAGAGGCTCGCCGTCCTCGATGCGATTGAGCGCAAGCACCGTGCTATCGGCAATCAGCGCGGCGCTCGTCGGGGCTCCAACCTGATCGTTGACTACGGACAAGCGCGACCGCTCGGCCAGGAGGCGCAGCATGGTGGACACGAAATTGACGTGCGCGGGTGCGTGCACCCAGCTTGTGCGAAAGATCAGGTGCTCGCCCTTGCGCCTTGCGATGGCCCGCTCCCCGCCAAGCTTGCTCATCCCATAGACATTGAGAGGCGCAGGCATGTCGGTTTCCTTATATGCGCTCTCCTTATGCCCATCGAAGACATAGTCGGTCGAATAGGAGACAACCAAGGGAACGCTCGTCTCGGCAATCTCCCGCACGGCGTCTGTGTTGACCCTATGGGCACTGGTTGCTTCCGTTTCGGCGCGGTCCACGGCAGTCCAGGCCGCGGCGTTTATCACGACATCGGGTTGCGCCGTCTCGATCGCAGCGGCCACATCCCCGGGGACGAGCAGGTCTACATCTTTTCGGGTCAGGCCTGTGACCGGCCAGCGGCGGGGCAGCCTTGCCATCAATGCCGACCCCACCTGCCCCTTGGCGCCGAGAACGAGAACACGCATGATATGTCCCCGCTATCCGGCAGCGCGCAGACTGGCGCCGGCAGGAACGGCATCGCGATAAAAGGCTGCTGCCTCGGTGCGGTTTCGGGCGCCGAGCTTGCTGATGATATTGTGCAGATGGATCTTCACCGTATGCCGGGAAAGATTGAGGTCATTGGCGATCGACTTGTTCTGTAGGCCCCGTTGCACCATTTCGAGCACCTGCATTTCGCGTTTGGTCAGGACCCGCAGCGGCATGGCGATCGGCTGGGCTTCCTCGGGTTCACGCGCGGCCGGTGGGGTGTCCGAGACGTGCTCCATGGCTGCACCGAGAAGGCGTCTCGGGCAATATTCGATACCTTGCAACAGCAGACCCAGAATGGAAAGCGAGATATCGTGGCGCACCTGAATGGGCAAGATGCTGCGGATGATCTGCGAGGTTGCAAGCCGGAGCGCCAGTTCCCTCTCGTCCATCATATCGTCGTGAAGCACAGCGGTCAGCGCCAGCGGATGATAGCGGAAAAGATCGGCGGAGCTGCGCTCGGCATCGGCAATCAAATCGGGATGCAAGATCAAGAGCGAGACCGTGCTTGGGAAGATCCGGATCGCCTGATCGACCTGGGAAACTTCCTCGATCACCGTCCAGGGAAAGGCTTCCTCGGCGGCTTGCTTGAGCGCGGGGGAAACACTGCCCGGAGGCACAACGAAAACAATGGTCCGCATCCGTTCTTCCCCCCGGCGGCCTGGCAGAACACGTCCCGTGAGCATATCCATATAGGTCATTTGCTTGAAATCCCCTCATTGCTGCCACCAAGGCTAGCGGCAGCACGGGATGATCAGCAATTGACCGGAGGGTGAGGTCTAGATGTAGCTAAATGGGCTTAGGGCCTAGACCGCAGGCCATGCGGCGTACGGCGAAAGTGGTAGAACCGGCGCACCTTCCTTGGGCTACCAGGCGACGCAGGTAAGCTCGCTGTAAAGATAGTCGATTGCCGCGGGCTCAGCATCGTCGCTGCGGAACATCTTGGGCCTGTGGCCAGGCAAGAGCCTTGATAGACGCGGCCTGGTGCGCACGAGCCGCATCTCCATGAGGGTAAAGACGATTCCGTGGCGCACAAACAGGTGGCGGAAGAGCTGTGAACGGCAACGCTCAAAGAGCGCGGGATCGCTGACATAGAGAAGCGTGGCAAAGAGCGGCAGGTTCTTGCGCCGATCGCGCCTATAGACGACGTAGCAATAGCGATCCCCCAGCAGCAGCAGCGCGTGTCGGACGGCCTGCGCAGAGAGATGATCATTGAAGATACGCAGATCCGCACCCGTCAGATGAATGGCGATCTCGGCGGGGTCGGTGACGAGGCGCCCGCTAGCCGGGACGAGCAACCAAGCAGGGTTCGGCACAAGTGCCGTCGCAGTGTCGAGCATCTGGAACCCGAGGCGCAGATTGATGGGCCGAACATTCCCGCTCGGGGACAGATCCGTAAAGATATAGCCCGGCTGCGCCAGGATCGCTTTCAAGAGCCGTAGGCTATGGATCCGGTACTCTGGCAGCACGCAGAAGGCAGCGATGTTGCAGAATCGGAGCGGACCATCCTGGCTGGCGCGAAGCGAGTAGAACGCGAGCTGAACGCCCACGATATCGGTTCCCTGGCGCAGCATGAAGCCGTGATTGGGATGCTCTGCCTGCCAACTGGGCACGATCATCTCCGCCCAACTCCGCGCAGCAATACGGCCGTTCAAATTCTGATGGAGAAATAGTCCAACCGCTTCGAGATCGTCTCCCGATATCGGCGAGACAGATACGGCAGGCGACCTAGCCGCGCCCGTCTCGAGCGCCCCATCACGCTGAAAGATTTCGCTGTTGTCTAGCTTGAGGGCTGCAGAGGCCATGGTCGTGCTCGGTCCGATCTCGCCTCCCGGTCACAGGCGCACAGACTGACCAGGTTCCTCCAAAACTCTCGCGCACTCGGCCGATTCTCCATTGCCCAAACCGTCTAGGCCATCAGGGCTAACAACAAGCATCCCGGCGCCCACTAGTCTTTGGTCATGGCAAGGTCACCCAACCCTCTGCCCGAGAACAACCAGGCTCTGAGGGCGCGAGCGATGATCAAGGACGTCGTCTTGGGAAAGGATGTGGTGCTTTACCATCCGGACCTGATCAATCTTTATGGCTGCACCATTGGAGAGGGAACACGCATCGGCACCTTCGTCGAGATCCAGCGCGGCGTGACCATCGGCGAAGGGTGCAAGATTTCGAGCCATTGTTTCATCTGCGAGGGCGTGGAGATCGAGAATGGCGTCTTCCTCGGCCATGGCGTGATGTTCACCAATGACCGCTATCCGCGCGCCCAGACAGCAGACGGCCAGATGCAAAGTGCCGAGGACTGGACGCTGGAGCCGACGCGGGTGTGCAAAGGCGCGTCGATCGGCAGCAATGTTACCATATTGCCGGGCCTGACCATTGGGGAGAATGCCATGATCGGTGCCGGCGCCGTTGTCACCCGGGACGTTCCCGCTGGCGCCACCATGGCGGGCGTGCCGGCGCGCATAGTTGTCTCCAAGGCAAGTGAGCCGATTGCCCGCATGGCAGCGGGGGCCGGATCATGATCGGCGTTGGCGTTGTTGGCTACGGTTATTGGGGTCCCAACCTCGTCCGCAATCTTTGCGACTTGCCAGAGGTGCAGTTGCGCTGGATCTGCGATCTTCAGACCGAACGTCTGGCGGGGGTCCGGCGGCGCTATCCTTCGGTGGAGATCACAGAGGACTTTCAGACCTTGCTCGCCGACCGGCAGGTCGATGCGATTGCCATAGCGACCCCGGTTGCGACCCACTACAGTCTCGCCATGCAGGCTTTGAAAGCTGGCAAGCACGTCTTTGTCGAAAAGCCTCTGGCCGACAGCGCCGACAAGGCTCAGCGGCTGGTCGAGGAGGCTGAACGCCGGGGTCTGATCCTGGCGGTGGATCACACCTTCATCCACACCGGCGCCGTACGCAAGATGCGCGATATCGTCCAGTCCTCGCTCGGGCAGATCTACTACTACGATTCCGTCCGCATCAATCTGGGGCTCTTCCAGCACGATGTGAACGTCATCTGGGACCTCGCCGTGCACGACCTGGCGATCATGGATTATGTGCTGCCGCAAAAACCAATTGCGGTTAGTGCGACCGGCATGGGCCATGTCGAAGGCGAGCCGGAAAACATGGCCTATCTCACCCTTTATTTCCCGGGCCGCATGCTCGCTCATATACACGTCAACTGGCTTGCCCCGGTCAAGGTCAGGCGCACCCTTGTGGGTGGAAGCGACAAGATGATCGTCTATGACGATCTTGAACCGAGCGAGAAGATCAAGGTCTACGACAAGGGGATTACCCTCTCCTCGCCTCCCGCACGTCGCGGCGAAAAGTTCCGCCAGATGCAGATCGGCTATCGCACGGGCGACATGAGCGCACCCCAACTCGATATGACCGAAGCCCTTTCGCGCGAGCTGCGCGAATTTGTCGCCGCCATCGACAAGGGCATACCGCCGCTCGCCGACGGCCAGGCCGGTCTGCGCATCGTGCGTATGCTCGAAGCGGCCACCCTTTCCCTTAGCAGGCAGGGTGCTGCAGTCGAACTCCAACCAGAACGGGTACCCGCATGATCCCCCTTCTCGACATTCAGGCCCAGTACAAGCAAATCGGCGCGGAAATCGAGGCCAGCGTTGTCGATGTATTGCGCTCGGGTCGCTACATTCTGGGCGAGGCCGTTGAAGCTTTCGAACACGATTTTGCGGCCTTTTGCGGCACGCGGCACGCCATCGCGGTCAATACCGGCACCAGCGCGTTGCATCTTTCGCTGCTTGCTGCGGGGATCGGCCGGGGCGATGAAGTCATCACCACTCCCTTCACCTTCGTGGCAACGGTTGCGGCCATTCTCTATGCCGGCGCTCGTCCCGTTCTGGTCGATATCGATCCGCTGACCATGAACCTGGATCCAGCCAAGGTCGAAGCGGCCATTTCTCCGGCTACCAAGGCCATCATCCCGGTGCACCTTTATGGTCAGATGTGCGACATGGTGCCCTTGCTCAAGCTGGCCGACAGGTTCGGGCTGGTTGTCATCGAAGATGCCTGTCAGGCTCACGGCGCCGAATACAATGGCAGCCGCGCGGGGAGCCTCGGGCTAGCCGGCGCGTTCAGCTTCTATCCCGGCAAGAATCTCGGTGCCTGCGGAGAAGGTGGCGTGCTCGTCACCAACAACGACACCGTCGCCAAGGCGGCCCGCTGCCTGCGCGATTGGGGCCAGGAAGAGCGGTACAATCACATCGCTCAAGGCTTCAACTATCGCATGGACGCCATTCAAGGCGCCGTTCTGGGCGTAAAGCTGCGCTATCTCGAAGACTGGACCGAACAGCGTCGGCAGCATGCGGCGCATTACGACCGGCTTCTTTCTGGCATCGAAACGATAGAGCTACCCCATGTGGCTGCGCGGCGGCGCCATGTCTACCACGTCTATGCCATCCGCTCGCCCACACGATCCAGGCTGCGCGAGGATCTCGCCGCCCAAGGGGTTCAGACCGGACTTCACTACCCGATTCCGGTCCACCTACAGCGTGCCTACGCAAATCTTGGCTACAAGCGCGGCGATTTCCCACTCGCCGAAGAGGCGGCCCAGCAGGTGCTTTCACTTCCCATTTACCCCGAGCTGACGCCCCGGCAGGTCGAAGCGGTGGCGAGCGCCATCTCCAGTGATGTCCATGTCCACTGAGGCGCGATCCGAAGGCCGCATCGTTGCCGCCATACATGGGCGCTCCGCTGCCGAGCCGCCAGGCTACGAGGCCGGCCTTATCGCAGCGCTGCGCCGCGACTATGGTCCAGAGGGGCTGATCGTACTCTATGGCCGTTTCGCGCAAGGGGATGGCATGATCGACGCCTTAATGCGTCGAGCCATCGTCTCGGCCGGTGCGCGGGAGTGCGGAGCCGGACTCAAGGTCGGCAGCGGCGCCGCTTTTCGCCATGTCGAGACCTTCGAGATCGGCGACAACGTCTTCATCGGGGCTCAGGCCAACATCCAGGGACGATATGACGGTACATGCCGGATCGGCCGTGGCAGCTGGATCGGCCCACAGGCCTTTCTCGACGCCCGCGACCTGACTATGGGCGAGCACGTGGGCTGGGGCCCGGGCGCGAAACTACTCGGATCGGCTCACGTGGCCGAGCCCATCGATCGTCCGATCATTGAAACGGACCTGCATGTCCGTCCGGTTCGCATCGGCGATTGGGCCGACATCGGAACCAACGCGGTTATTCTGCCCGGGGTGACGATCGGCAAGGGCGCGATCATCGGCGCAGGGGCGGTGGTGACCAGCGATGTCGCACCATTTTCCGTCGTCGCCGGCGTTCCGGCAAGATTTCTGCGCTGGCGAAACAATACCGATCAAGGGGAGGTAAGACAGCATGGGTGAGCGCATTCTTGTGACGGGTGGAGCCGGGTTTATCGGCTCCGAACTTGTCTCCCAACTTGTTGCTGAAGGGCACGAGGTGATCGTGGCCGACAATCTAGTCAACGGCAAACGCGCTAATCTCGATCATCTCGAGGGCACCCGTTGCACACTCGCGGTGGTCGACATTCGCGATCAGCAAGCCATGGCATCGCTGATGAAGGGCGTTTCGATCGTTTATCATCTGGCTTGCCTGGGAGTCCGGCACAGCCTTCATGACCCGCTCGCCAACCACGACGTCAACGCCACCGGCAGCCTCACGGTTCTTGAAGCGGCCCGTCGCGCGGGCGTGCCCCGCTTCGTGTATGTCTCGAGTTCGGAGGTCTACGGCACGGCGCGCTACGCTCCGATGAGCGAAGACCACCCCACCTTCCCCATGACCGTTTATGGCGGCGGCAAGCTCGCTGGCGAATGTTATGCACGCGCGCTTCATCGGGTGCACGGCTACCCCACAGTTGTCGTACGCCCATTCAACAGCTTCGGCCAACGCAGCCACCACGAGGGTGACAGCGGCGAAGTCATTCCCAAATTCATGCTCAGGGCCATGGCGGGACGGGAAATGGTCATCTTCGGCGATGGTGCGCAAACCCGGGATTTCACCCATGTCAGCGATACAGCGCGTGGCATTCGCCTCGCCGGCATGAGTGAAGCGGCCATCGGCCAAACGATCAATCTCGGTCAGGGCAGCGAGATCAGCATGAACGCACTGGCGAGTGCAATCGCTCTTGCCGTGGGCCGGCCCGATGCGCCCGTGTGCTACGATTCCCCCCGACCCGGAGATGTCTTGCGGCTCATCGCCGACAGCAGCCTGGCGCGAGACATTCTGGGCTTTGTACCGCAGGTCTCTCTCAAGGACGGGCTACGCCAGCTCCACCGCTGGTATCTGGCAGGGCATGTTCCGGCCGAGCGGTTGCTCCACGACGAACACACGCACAACTGGACCGTGGAGCATGCCGCATGAGCCACCATTTTCGCAGTATTCCCTTAGCCATGCCGGTTCTGGGCGAGGCAGAGGTGGAAGCAGCCGCGCGGGTCATCCGCTCGGGATGGATCACCCAGGGGCCGGAGGTCGCCGCCTTTGAGCACGAATTCGCCCAAAAGGTAGGCGCGCCCTACGCCTGTGCCGTATCTAACTGCACCACCGCACTGCACCTGGCGCTACTCGCAGTCGGCGTGGGACCGGGCGATGAGGTCATCACCGTCAGCCACAGCTTCATCGCGACGGTCAATGTCATACGCCAATGCGGCGCACTGCCTGTCTTCGTCGATATCGAGCCTAACGTCTACAATATCGACCCCCTGCTGATCGAAGAGGCGATCGGTCCGCGCACCAAGGCCATCCTCTGCGTCCACCAGTTGGGCATGCCGTGCAACATGGCCTCGATCATGGAGATAGCACGCACCCGCAGGTTGCCGGTGATCGAAGACGCTGCCTGCGCTGCCGGGAGCAGCATCGTCTGGCAAGGCCAGAACCTGGCTGTTGGCGCACCGATCGGGGACATAGCATGTTTCTCCTTTCATCCCCGCAAAATCATTTCGACCGGCGACGGCGGCATGCTGACCACTGCAAATGCGCAATATGACCAGTTGTTTCGGCTCTGGCGTCAACATGGCATGTCCGTTTCGGACCGGGATCGGCATGGATCGAGTTCGGTGATTTTCGAGACCTATGTCTCTGTCGGCTATAATTACCGGATGACCGATATCCAGGCGGCCATAGGACGCGAGCAGTTGCTTCGGCTCGACGAGATCGTGACCAGGCGTCGGCAGATCGCCGAACTTTACGAGCAGCATCTCGACGATGTGCCGGACCTGCAATTGCCGGTGGAGCCCTCCTGGGCCCGGAGCAACTGGCAAAGCTTCTGCGTCCAGCTGCCGCGCCGTGTTGATCAGCGCCATATCATGCAAACCTTGCTCGACCAGGGCATTTCGACCCGGCGGGGGGTCATGAATGCCCATCGGGAGCCCGCCTATGCCGCCCCTGGGAGCGCTCGGATCGGGAGTGCGCTTACCCGATCCGAATATGCGCAGGATCACACCATCATGCTCCCCATCTGGGCTCAGATGGGAGAGGAAGATGTGGCGCTCGTTGCCGAAGCACTGATGGGGGCCATGGCATCAGCCAGAATATCGGAACCCGCGTAAGACACACCGAAAGCTGCCTTGGGGCTCCGGCTTCTGGCCAGGAGCCCATCGGCGTGGCGCAGCGCCAGTTCGAGAATTGTCAGCGTAGGGTTGGCACTGCCCGCCGTGGGAAACACAGCGGCGCTGGCGACACTGAGATTGGGAACATCGTGGCAAAAAAGATCCGGTCTTACAACGGATTGGGCGGGATCAGTGCCCATGCGTGCACTGCCTGATGGATGAGCATAGGCCTCCGCCCGATCGGTGAAGGCCATGTCCCCGTCAGCTTCATCGACATGCCAATCGAGCGGGCAAGCCTGATCAAGTCCTTGACGCGCCCAGTAAGCGCGTAGTCGTCCGGCCACGGCGCGGAACGTAGACTCGTCGGCCTCTCTCGGGCGCCAGTCGAGCCCGGCCTTTGGCATCCCAAGGGCGTCGGTCTCTTGGGCAAGCATGATGCGGTTTTCATAATGTGGCATTTGCTCGACGGCAATCTGCAGGCCAAGCCGCACATCGTCGGGCATGAACACCTGCTGCCGGACAACGCGCCAATAGGCAGAGCGCATGACAAGCGGCAGTTCAAGCGCAAGCGCTGCAGTTTCCTTCAGACTGATTTGCCCGCGCTGCAGGCTGCGCGCCATCGTCTTGATATGGGAGAGCTTGCTGGCGGAAAGATCCATGGCAGCATAAACAAAGGCGCTCGATACCCCGGTTTGACGCTGCGCCTCCTGAGAAAAATCGAGGTGCAGGCTCCGCCGGGTGCCATGGGTGAAATGATAGCCGAAAAGACGATTGCTTTCCGCCTTGTTGCGGCGTCCGATCGTTGCCACTTCGGCCTTGAGGTGGTCCTGAAAATATCGCCCGAGCACACGCGTACGAGCGAAGGCATGCTCATCGGACTGACGGTCGAGCCACAGCAGCAGCCGCGTCGTCTCGATGGTTCCAGCCGCGAGGATGAACTGTTCCGCACGCACCCGCAGGCTTCTTCCGGCAAGCCCCCTCGCCACCACGCCCTGCAATCGGCCCGACTGCCGATCGAGATCGAAAGCGGTCACCGTTGCCCCGAGCCACACCTCAAGCGTATCGAGGCGCTTGAGTGCCGATCGCCACAGTGTCGCAAGATTGCAGCGCCTGAACGAAACCCACTTGGCGAGCCGTCCAGCGAAATCCGGGTCGTCGGCAGGGAAATCGCCATCTAGCCCTACAGTTTCGAGAGATACGCCCGAAAACGCTCCTTGGGTTATCCCGAAGATAGACTCGACATCTTGTTGGTAACGTTCAAGCTCCCGGTAAATGAGTGGCCAGGCGGCCAGACCAAGATGCCTACGCTCCTCGGTATCGCTGGCATAGATGGGCACCAGCCGCCCCCCCCAACGCGAGGAAGAGCCGCCAAGGCTGCGATAACGACCATCCATGGCGCGCGAGTAATGCCCCTGGAAATCGACTATTCTGTTGAGTTCTTGGCTCGCGCTATCAACGCCGTCTTGACCGCTCTCAAGTACGACAACGCGACGACCGCCTTCCGCGAGCCGTCTCGCCACGATCAAACCGGCCATGCCGCCGCCAATCACGCAGAATTCGGCAGTAACGCAGGTCACTTCGCTCGAAGTTGAAGACAGTTTCTCGATAGACATGACGTGTCTCAGGGGAAGGTTGACGCGGCCAGCAACTTTTCGCGACCAGCGTTCACAATGAATACCCCATCCGGTCTATGGCTGTTCCGCCTCCCTTCCCGCTTCAATGGCAAGGCAAATGAGTCATCCTGCGGCCCGCCTCCTCGGTAGGCTGAGGCGGGTGTGGGAGGTCTAAATCAGCAAGCCGCGTCACATCCTCATTTTGGTTGAAAACCTGCCCGTGCCTTTTGACCGGCGCGTCTGGCAGGAAGCCCTCGCCTTGCGAGGCGCAGGCCACACAGTTTCCGTCATCTGCCCAAAAGGCAAAGGCTTCACCGAAAGCCACGAGATCCGCGACGGCGTCTACATCTATCGGCACGATCTGGTGGAAGCCAAATCCGCCGGAGGCTATCCCGCCGAATATTTGACCGCGCTGATGCACCAGCTGCGCCTTTCGCTTGCTGTGCGGAGGCGGCAGCGGATCGACGCCATTCAAGCCTGCAATCCGCCAGACCTGATGTTTCTTATCGCACTTTTTCATCGGCTCTTGTTCGGCACCCGTTTCCTCTTCGACCATCACGATCTCAGCCCCGAGCTCTATGTCAGCCGCTTCGGGCGCAAGGACGCATTGTTCCGGGTTCTCAGCCTGCTGGAGCGGCTGACCTTCAGGCTGGCGGATGCCAGCATCGCGACCAATGAGACCTTCCGCGACATTGCGATCTCGCGCGGCAACATGGATCCGGATCGGGTCTTTGTGGTCAAGAGCTATCCCGATCCCGAGAAGACACATCGCTGCCCCCCCGAACCCGCGCTGGTGCAGGGCGGAAAGTGCATCATTGGCTATGTCGGCATCATGGGTGCCCAGGACGGCGTCGAGACGTTGATCCGCGCCATGGACCATATCGTCTTTGCCGAAGGCCGGCGCGATATCAAGGCAGTGCTGGTCGGCGACGGTCCCGAATTCGAGCGCCTCAAGGCCTTGGCCCGAACGCTGAACCTCGAGGATGCGGTGACCTTTACCGGATACCTCTCCGGCCCCACGATGATGCAACACTTGTCGGCTTTCGACATCGGCGTCATCCCCGACCCACCCAATGGCTGCAACGAAAAGCTCTCGATGAACAAGGTGTTCGAGTACATGATGCTCGGCATTCCCTTCGTGCAGTTCAACCTTGCCCAGGCCCGCCGCGAGGCGGGTAGTGCGGCCCTCGTCACCACCGATCATAGCGCCGCGGCCCTCGCCAGGAACATCATGGTTCTTGTCGATGACGGTGCGCGCCGCCGCGTCATGGCAAGCCGGGCTCGTGCCATAGCCGGACGTGAATTCCTCTGGTCCACCCAGGCGACCCGCTATCTCGAAGCCATCGATTGTCTATTCACCGGCAAGGAAATCCGCACATGATCAGTGTCATCATTCCGCACCTCAACCAGCCTGAGGCCCTTGCAACGGGACTGGCTGCGCTTGCCGCCCAAGAGCGGGTGTCTCGCCCCTTTGAGATCATCGTTGTCGACAATGGCTCCCACGCCATGCCCGAAGAAATTTGTGCTCGCTACGACAACGTGACGCTGCTGCACCAACCTGTGCCGGGCCCCGGCCCTGCTCGCAATCTGGGCGCAACACAAGCCAAGGGCGACATCCTGGCTTTCATCGACGCCGATTGCGTGGCAGCGCCGGGCTGGCTCGCCGCCATCGAAGACCACTTCGAAAGCGCTCCAGACGATGCGCTGATCGGTGGCGATGTCCGTATTCTTCAGCGCAATCCGCAGCGGCCGACAATGATCGAAGCCTATGAGAGCGTCTTTGCCTTTCGCATGAAAAAATATATCGAGGAGCGCGGCTTTACCGGCGGAGGCAACCTGGCCGTCAGAACCTGGGTCTTCCGCAAAGTCGGTGACTTCCTCGGCATCAACATTGCAGAGGACACCGAATGGGGCCTGCGGGCCAGCAGCATGGGCTATCGGGTGCGCTATGAACCGACAATGGTGGTCTATCATCCGGCACGGCGCAATTTCGCAGAACTCGCCACCAAGTGGGACCGGCACATTGCGCACGATCTCGACGAGATCAAGCGTGGGGTGAATTGGCGCTCGCGCTGGACGCTGCGGGCGCTCGCCGTTCTTGCATCGCCGCTTGCTGAAATACCGCGCATCACGGTGTCGGACCGGTTGAGAGGCGTCCGGGCACGGGGCCTTGCCATGGTCGGCGTCGTCTGCATCCGGCTTTATCGCGGCACATCCATGCTCGCAGCCGCAATGGGAAATGAGAATGCCCGCACGGCCGCGCGCTGGAACCGATCCTGAGGCCGGCATGAACGACCATTTAGGCACCAAACACAGGGATAATGGAGCCATGTCCCTCGCCATCGTTGTCGTAACCTACAACAGCGCTGAAGTGCTGAGTGGGCTGCTAGACTCTATCCTTCCCGTCATCGGAGAGGCGAGCTCCACGGCTGTTCTTGTGGTCGACAATGACTCTAACGACGGTTCGGCCGAGATCGCCGAAGCACACGCCGTTGGTGCAAAGGTGATCAGAACCGGCCGCAATGGGGGATATGCCGCCGCCATCAATGCGGCGGCAGCAACGCTCCCGCCGCAAACCGCCATCCTGGTGCTCAACCCCGATATTCGGCTTGTTCCGCTTTCGCTGGAGCACATGATAGACTGTGCAGCGAGTAACAATGATATCGGGGTGGTCGTGCCGCGAATGCTGGACCCGGATGGCACGATTGCCATGTCTCTCCGCCGCGAACCATCGCTTGTCGGTATGTGGGCGCAAGCCTTGCTCGGTCCCCGGACGGCTGCACATCTGGGCCTTGGCGAAATGATCGCCCATCCCGAGGCCTATAGGCACCGGCGGGAAGTAGACTGGGCCACCGGAGCTGCCCTCTTGATCACACCCGAGGCGCGGGCCCGCGCTGGCGCCTGGGACGAAAGCTTTTTTCTCTACAGCGAAGAAGTCGATTACCAGCGGCGCGTCCGCGCAAGCGGCCTCAAAATCCTTTACGAGCCGAGCGCATCCGTCACGCACATTGCTGGCGCCTATATGCAGAGCCCGATGCTCGCAGCCCTGATGACTCGCAACCAGATCCGCTACTTCCGTCGCCATCATGGTTGGTTGGAAACTGCGCTTTTCCGTTGCGCCATCATGGTCTTTGGCGCGCTACGCGCCTGGAAAAGTCAGGCTCATCGCGCCGTGCTGCGGGCCTGTCTCGGTCCCGTCGGTTCCTGAAGCCACATGCTGGCCCGTGCTCCCCAACAAACGATCATCAACTTTCACGGGATTGGTGAGCCGGCTCGCACGCTCGAGCCGGGAGAAGCGCCGTTCTGGCTCGGTGCCGAGCAATTCGGTCAGGTGCTTGACCAGATTGCCGCACATCCCGATCGCGCCCGTTTTGCCATCACCTTCGATGACAGCAACATCTCGGATCTGGCTATCGCCGTGCCTGAGCTCGCCAAGCGCGGCATGACCGCCTGTTTCTTTGTTCTGACCGGACGCATAGGTTCCCCAGGCTCGCTTGATCGCAGCCATATCAGGGAGATGGCCGCCGCCGGCATGGGTATCGGCAGTCACGGAATCGACCATAGGGATTTGTCCCGGCTTGGGGGGAGGGACCTGAGGGCCGAACTGGCTGCCTCGCGAGCGATACTCGAAGATGTCGTGCAAGCCAAGGTGGAGACATTCTCCATCCCCTTCGGCCGCTACAATGCCGGGGTTTTGGCCGCGATCCGCAGGGCCGGCTATGGCGCCGCCTATACCAGCGATGGCGGCACAGCACGGGACAGCGACTTTCTGCGACCGCGTCGCTCACTGCGCTGTGACATGGATGATGCCGAATTCAGCGCTATCCTTTCGGGACAATCGAGTGCCGCAAAGCGCCTCCGGCGTCTGATCGGGATGTCGCTCAAGCGTTTGGCGTAAGCAAGGCGCCTCAGACGCCGACGCCCACCGAACTCAGCACCCAACGGACAGGTTTCGGCAAGGAGCCTGGCGGAACAAGGCGCAGCAGGGCAAAAAGCGAGAAGAGCCCGGTAGTGGAGGTCAGCGCGGAGCCGACGAGGGTAGCCCACCAGAACGGCAGATAACCGAAAGCCGCAAAGCTTGATGCACAGCAGATCCCGAAGAACACCACGATCAGCCTGTTCTCGATCGAGACCGCATAGCCGCATGCGCGCCGGACGATAACGTAGACGATTATCCCATGACACACATAGAGGCAGAAGAACGCCATGCCGGCGCCATCTATGCCCAAAACCGGAACCAAGGCGGCGCTCAAGCCCACATGGATCACCGTTGCCGCAACTTCGGTCGCGATAAAGATCTTTTGCCAGCCCTTGGCAACGATGATGAAACCCATGGGCCAGGTCAGGACGCGCAGCATCATGCCGAGCGATAACCAGCGCAAAAGGCTCGCTGCTGGACCAAATTCCGGTGAATAGAACACCGTGACGAGGAGATGAGAACACGTCATCGTGGCGATCACGCCGGGGCCGGCCAGCAGCAGGCTGACCTGTGTCTGTTCGTTGACAAGACGGGACACCGCGACATCGTCTGCCACCGCGGCCGTCAGGCGGGGATAGAAGTCGGTGCCCATCGATTGGAACACCACCCCGACATAGAGCCCGGCGACTGCCCATGCCGCCTGGTAGAATCCCGCTGCCTCGAGGCCCTGCGATTGCAATACGATCATCCGCACGGCATAGGCTGCCCCCATGGTGAGAAAGCCGCTGACGGTGAAGGCGACGCCGAGCCGCAGCAATTCGCCGAGTTCGCCCGGAGCGCCCTGCGCAGACTTGCGCGCGTGGGGCACCTTCCGGCTATACCAGCGTGCGGCGAGCCAGCCTGCCAGGGCCGAAACAACCAGAAGTGGTGCAATGGCTCCTTCGCGCCAGAACCAGAGCATGGGAGCTGCGACGACAACAGCGGCAACTGAGGTGATGATATTGACCTTGGCAAGTTCGAGAATGCGCCGTGTTCCCTGCAAGAGCGCCGTTTCACCTGCCATGAGGATGCGAAACAGCACGGCTAGTCCAAGGAGCACCAATGCGGCCACATAGTCGGTGCTGCTGAAGGTGACGCGCGAGATCGGCATGGCAAGGGCAGCGAGCACGATGCCGCCAGCCGTTCCAAGGGCAAGGGAGGCGCGCTGAACCGTCGAGATCGTTCCCGCCATACGCGCCAGATCGCCCTCGCCTTGCGCCTTGGCGATCTGACGGATGCCGGATTGACCGATGCCAAGCCCGACGACAGCAACCACCACATCAATCATCGAGGTCAAAAGCGACACCGCGCCCAGGCCGGACGGACCAAGCAGAATCGCGAACATCTTCATTCTGATCAACGAGAAAAACATCGCGACGACCGAGGAGGCACCCACCAAAGCCGTGGAATGGAGGATCTCCCGGTAGCTTGAGGTGCCGCGATCAGCGACGGCCGGTCCACTGGACATAGAGCTTTTCCTGACCCGAGCTGCGGCCAGACCAGCCGCACTCCCACGCTATGCGAGATGCCCTGAAGCGCCGATAGCTCCTTTGGGCGGGAGCAATCACGCTGCCGAACGAACAAGATCGTCCCCTGCTCGGGCCGGCTCCCGCCGGCACCATTGGGGATTAAAAATGTCTTCTCACGAAGAGTTCTCCGCGTTCGACAGAGGTTTATCGCGGCCCGACACCCTGCCCCTTCCCCCCTTCAGCGGCTATCCCGCCTTCAAGCGCACTTGCGATATAGTGGGAGCGCTCGCGCTGGGGATCCTGATCCTGCCTCCCGTGCTGCTAACCGCTCTGATGATTCGCCGCGATGGCGGCTCGGCCTTCTACTTTCAGGAGCGTGTGGGCCGCGGCGGACAGGTGTTCCGGTTCTGGAAGCTGCGTACCATGGTGCCCGACGCCGAAGCGGCCCTTGCTCAGTATCTGCAGAAAAATCCGGACGCACGCGCGGAATGGGACCTCAACCAGAAGCTGCGTCACGATCCCCGCGTCACGTCGATTGGACACTTTCTGCGCAAGCATTCCATCGATGAACTGCCCCAGTTGTGGAACGTGCTGCGTGGCGACATGAGCCTTGTGGGACCAAGACCCATTCTGGTGAGCCAAAGGCGGCTTTATCCGGGGGCGCTTTATGGCAATTGCCGGCCGGGGCTGACCGGGCTGTGGCAGGTCACCGAGCGGCACCTGTCGGCTTTCTCGGAGCGGGCACGGCTCGACCGCATTTACGCTGAGCAGGTATCCCTTCGCACCGATCTCTGGATCATGGTCTTGACGCTGCGCCCGCTTCTCGCCGGCACCGGGTGCTGAAAAGAGCAGGTCGGGTCACCCGGGACGTCGAACTCCCGACCGGGCGCTCGTCTTATTCTTCGTCCAGCGCCGATACCTGCGTTTGAGCGGGCGCGGCATTCTGAACGGCCGCTACGACAGCGGAAACCTTGAGCACGTCGCCTGGAAGCAGGTTTGTCGCTTCCTGTGCGACAATATCGGCCGACCCCGATCCAGAACGAACGATTGAATAGTGCAGATCAGTCGGCTGGCTTGAAACCCCTGCACTCTTCACATCGAAATCGAGAAGCAGCCGCTGCGAACTGGCTTGCCGCAAAACCATCTCGTCGATATTGGCCTGCTCCTCCTGCAAGGAGACGGCAGCCTGTGACTGTCGCGAATCCTGCAATTGTGCCGCCTCGCGCTTGGCTTGGCTCAACGCTTGTTGCGCGCGAAGGATAGCCGTTGTCTGCGTCAATTGTTCAAAGCGCATATCGGCGATCTGCCGCTCGAGTTCGGAACGGCGGGCCGAGGTCGACAATCCCTTTTCAACCAGCGCCTGAATCCCGCGCAGATCCTCGGTGGCCGTCGCGATCATCTTCTCGACATCCTCGAGCCGGGCTTTGGTCGTCGCGATCTCCTCGTTTAGGAGGACCCCGAGTTCATCGAGCGCCTCCAACTGGCGGGCGAGTTCCCGCTTGCGGGCCGCAAAGATAGCTGCTTCGTCGGCCATGGCGCTTCGGGCAAGCTCGGCATTGAGCTGGTTCCCGGTTCCGGGCGGAAAGCTGATCGCATCTTCGCCAGACGCCTCGGCCTTGAGGCGCGCGAGGCGCACCCGGCTGCGCAGGAGGCCGTCCTCGAGCATGCGCAATTCGGTTGCGAGCTTGACCCGCTCAGCGCTTGTTTCGGTGATCTGCTCCCGGCGCTGTCCGCCTCCGAGGGCCAGCGCCTGAAGCACCGTCATGCCGGGCCGATAATCGAATGAGCCTGGTCCGCTCACGTCACCCACGACATAGATCTGCGGGTAATCGACGACGTCGACACTTGTATCCGGCGCTTTCACAAGACCCAGTTGTTCCCTCAACGAAAGCGCGATCTCGCTTGCGATCTCTTCGCTATCCTTCCCGCTGGTGGAAATCGTACCGATCACAGGCAGCGTCAGGCTGCCGTCGCTCCCGATCACATAATCGCCACTGATGGCCTCCCACTGCTCGTAGATGCCCTTGAGCGGTATCCACTGGATGACCTTGAGGCTGATCCTGGTTTGCGGCCAGAGATCTGCCGCATGCACCGCATCCAAGGGCGCAGGAAGGATCATCGCGATAGCTGCCAGAAGTGCGGCGCGACGGCGACGATGCCGTGTCGAGACAAACTTGGAAACGGAAATATGCACACCGGACATGGTTCTGGCGCCCTCCACTTGCTGTGGCACTAGACCATGCTCGCACCGGACGCAGAACTAGCCCAAGCTGGCTATGTCTGTGCAGGGCGCGCTGAGCTTTAGTGGCATGACGCCATGGCGCCGACCAACTTTCGGCCGCCGGTCTGGAGTACCACCATGACGCATGATGACCTGCGCTTTTACTCCTACCTCTTCGTCAGGCGGCTCCCCCTGATGACAGCAGTGGGCGCCCTGATCAGCGCTGCGGGCCTTTACTACGTCTTCACCCTGCCGCCGGTTTATGAATCCGCCGGCACTATTCTCGTGAAGTCTCCCGAAATCTCCGCATCGCTTCTCCCCTCAGGCAATGGCGATGGCACGCTGGCGCGCCTGCAGGTGCTGCAGCAGGAATTGCTCACCTATGATGCGCTCTTGGACCTTGCAGGGCGTCACGATCTGGTGCCGCATTCAGGGGTCGTTTCGACCGACAAGATTGTTTCTGACATGCGCAACCAGATCTCATTGAGCCCGGTATTCTTTGGCGGCAATGAGGGAGCGCTTGGCTTTTCGGTGTCGTTCTCAGCCTCTGAGCCTGCATTGGCAGCCGCCGTTGCCAATGACTTGATCGAGACCATTCTGAACCGCGACCTCGACGAGCGAGCCACACGCGCCAGCGTCCCTGTTTCTTTCTTCCAGGACGAAGTGGCCAAGAGGCGCGCGGATCTTGCGGCCATCGAGGGTCGCCTGCAGGCCTATAAGACCGAGCACCTGCAAGCCCTGCCCGATACGCTCGAATTCCGCAGGCTGCTGCAGATTAATCTGCGTGACCGGCTCCTGGTGCTCGAGCGCGAGCAAAGCGCGCTACAAAGCCGGCGATCGAATTACCTGGCTCTCCAGCGCGCCGGGGCACTTGGTCCTGGGGTTAATCTGCCACCCGAACAAAGCCAGTTGCGCGATCTGCGGCAGGCCCTTGCCAGCCAGCGCACGATCTTTTCCGAAGACAGCCAGACGATCCAATCCCTGAAGGCCCAGATTGCCGCAGCGCAAAGTGAACTCGAAACCGCTGCCAAGGCATCGGACGATCGCACTGAGCCCAGACCAGAGGACATGCAGTTGGCTGAAATGGACGCCCGGCTCGACGCCATTGCTCAGGAACGCGAGAGTCTGCAGCGCCATGACGAAGATCTCTCCACCTCGATCGCTGCGACACCGGCGAACGAGGCAGCCCTGAGTGCCATCGAGCGCGAATATGATGACGCCCGCACCCTTTATACCACCGCGGCAACCCGCCTGGCCGATGCCGCGACGGGCGAGCAGATCGAAAGCGAGCTCAAGGGAGAAAGGCTGGTCCTGATGGAAGCAGCACGTGTTCCCCAGCGGCCGAGCGGACCGAGACGCTTCTTGCTGGCTCTGGGGGTAGCAGCGGCAGCGCTTGTCGGCGCCTTGGCGAGCGCCGCGATCCCTGAACTTCTCAACCGCAGGGTGCGCCGGGCCGCCGATATCGAAAAGGCATTCGGCATTGAGGTCATCGCCTCTATCCCCAACATCCCGGTGCGGCCCCCGCTCCGGCTCAAGCTGCCGCACCTTCGCCCCTTGCCGACGGTTCAATCATGACCCTGCAAAGCATGTCACCCGCATCTGCGTTCGAGCCTGCAGACCCTGCCGGTCATTTGCCCGAGGAGCCGGTCGCAATTGCATCATTCCAGACGCATCCCACCCTGCAGCTTCGTGAACGCTGGACCGAGATTCCCGAGATCAAGACCAGCACGTGGCGGCTTGCCGGCCATCGCATCATTGCAGCGACCCGCTCGCATGACACCCACCTTGAAATAGACGTGCTGCGTACGAAGCTGATGAACAAGATCCGGCAGAATGGCTGGAAAACGCTTGGAATAACGTCGCCGCGCGGCGGCTCGGGCAAAACCACCCTGGCGCTCAATCTGGCGTTCAGCTTCGCCTGGCAGGCCGATTTCCGGGTTGGGCTCCTCGATCTGGACCTGCGCCGGCCAAAGATCGCGCGCGTGCTCAATTGCGAGCAATCACATGACATGGAAGCGTTTCTGCGCGGCCAGCGCAGCCTGGCGCAGGGCCTGATCCGCTATCGCAACAATCTCGTCATCGGCACCAATGCGGGGCCTGTTCAGGAACCAGCCGAGCTGATCATGGAATGTGTGCCCGGGCCGGTCATCGAGCGAATGCGGGAAATGCTGGGGCTGGACCTGTTGCTCTACGACCTGCCACCCATGCTCGCTTGCGATGACGCACTGGCTGTGCTGCCCGGCCTCGATGCAATGCTGCTGGTTGCGGCAGCGGGCGAAACCACCATGAGCGAACTCGATATGTGCGAGCGCGACCTTTCCGCGGCCGACAAGCTTGCGGGCATCGTCCTCAACAAGTGCCGCTATCTCACCGAGCGGTTTGGCTACTGAAACAATCTGAAGCGAGACAGGGACATGAAGGGCATTATTCTGGCAGGGGGCACCGGAACAAGGCTTTATCCGCTCACCCTTGCCGTTTCCAAGCAGATGCTGCCCATCTACGACAAACCGATGCTCTACTATCCGCTGAGCGTTCTGATGCGGGCGGGCATCCGTGAGATTCTCGTCATCTCGACTCCGCGTGATCTCCCCGCCTTTCAGGCACTGCTGGGTAGTGGTGATCAATTCGGTGTGGCCTTCTCCTATGCCGAGCAGCCGGAGCCACAGGGTCTGGCGCAGGCGTTCATTATCGGGCGGTCGTTTATCGGCAACGATCCTGTCGCGATGATATTGGGCGACAACATCTTCTTCGGCGAGGGTCTGTCCGAACTGACCCGCACGGCCGCCGCGCAAAAGGAAGGCGCGGCCGTGTTCGCCTATCGCGTCGAAGATCCCGAGCGCTATGGCGTCGTCACATTCGACCCATGCAACGGCAAGGCTCGCCTGATCGAAGAGAAGCCCAAGCTGCCGCAGTCGGACTGGGCGGTAACTGGTCTCTATTTTTACGACAACGATGTGGTTGAGATTGCTGCAGACATCCAGCCGTCGGCGCGTGGCGAGCTTGAGATTACCGACGTCAACAATGCCTACCTCAATCGTGGATTGCTTCAGGTCTACCAGCTGGGCCGCGGTTATGCCTGGCTCGACACTGGCACGACGGAAAGCCTGCACGACGCCTCGTCCTTTGTCCGGACGGTTGAGAAGCGTCAGGGCGTACAGATTGCCTGTCCAGAAGAGATCGGTCTGGAAATGGGCTGGGTAACGGCAGAAACCCTGCTCGCCCGCGCAGCCCAACTCGGCAAGACCGATTACGCCTCCTATCTGCGCCGGCGGGTGGCCGAGATGCCGGCCGCCAGTGCAGCTCACCTCCACTAGAACGAGGACCGCGATGAACTTCCTTGTCACCGGCGGCGCCGGCTTCATCGGCTCGGCGCTCTGCCGCCTGCTTGCCCGCAATAGTCAGGACCGGGTCGTGGTTCTCGACAAGCTGACCTATGCCGGTTCGATGGGGAGCCTGCGTCAGATCTGCAGCCAGCCCAATTTCCGCTTTGTCCGTGGAGACATTCGGGACCGGCAACTTGTGAGCGCCCTGCTGGCAGAGGAAAAGATCGGCATCGTCATTCACCTTGCCGCCGAAACCCATGTCGACCGCTCGATCGATAGTCCTGCCGTGGTGGTCGACACCAATGTCGTCGGCACGCTCGTTCTGCTTGAAGCGGCCCTGGCCTATCAGCGCTCGCTGCCGCATGCCGAACAGCTCGCGTTCCGCTTTCACCATGTCTCGACAGATGAAGTGTTCGGCGATCTTGATGCCTCCGACCCCTGCTTTACCGAACAGTCGCCCTATGCACCCTCCTCGCCCTATTCTGCGTCCAAAGCTGCGGCCGATCATCTGGTTCGTGCCTGGCACAGAACCTATGGTCTGCCGGTGGTACTGACCAATTGCTCGAACAATCACGGGCCCTTTCAGTTTCCCGAGAAGCTGATCCCCCTAACCATTCTCAATGCCTTGCAGGGCTCAGCCATCCCGATCTACGGCACCGGCCGCAATGTACGCGATTGGCTTCATGTGGAAGACCACGCGCGCGCCCTGGCTATCGTTGCGAAAGAGGGACGATTGGGGACGAGCTACAATATCGGTGGGCAAGCCGAGTGCACCAATCTCGATCTCGTGGAGATGATCTGCGACATCCTCGATCAGAAGCGGCCGCTCCCATGGGGCAAAAGCTACCGCTCGCTTATCACCTTCGTCCCGGACCGTCCCGGCCACGACCGCCGCTATGGGCTAGATACAACCAAGATCAGGAACGAGCTTGGCTGGGCGCCCCGCCACTCCCTCCGATCCGGCATCGAGAATACGGTTGATTGGTATCTGCACAATGATTGGTGGTGGGAGCCGATCCGCGCCCATCGTTATCAGGGTACCCGCTTGGGCCTCGAGAACAATTCTCTGCATCGAAAGGACGACGGACGCGGATCGTTCGGCCTTTCCGCATTGCCCGCTCAAAAAAGTTTCGATCAAATTAGTAACTAAGCCTGCATATTCTACATCTCTCGATCGTAATTTCGAGTTATCCTCGTCTTAGAGGCCAGTTTCGTTGCAGAGCGAACGGGGGGATTCCGTAGGTGCCAACATGCGGCAACTAAGATCGAAGGCTCTAGTTGCAGACAGTCAAGAAGTGTTCGGCCAGTCTCTTGCCAACCTGCTCGAGCATAAGGTGGGATTTGCCAAGGTTCTGACGACCACGCTTTTCGCCGAAGCGACCCGGCACCTCATCAGCGGTGCCGCCTTCACTCTGGCCGTCTTTGATCTGCAGCTCACCGACATGGATGGTTTTGCAAGCGTCAGTAGCCTGCGCATCAGTCATCCCGAGCTGCGCATTGCGGTGAGCGGTCAATCTCAACATCGTGAAGATGTTCTCCATGCGTTATCTGTTGGTGCGCATGGTTATATCCCGCGCTCATTATCGGTTGCGGAAACGGTTCTGGCCCTTTCAAGCATCGCCTCAGGCCAGATCTATGTTCCACCCACAATATCAAACCTTCGGCAAGACGATTTCGTCGATCCATCAGAAGATCAAATCGAACAACCCCACATCAATCAAGCTACCATCAATCACCTAACTGCTCGCCAGCATGAAGTCATGATGTTGATTGCACAGGGGGAAAGCAACAAGGGCATAGCCCAGAAACTTCATCTTTCGGAAGGCACGGTCAAAACACACATCAATGCGCTGTTCCGCATCCTCAATGTTCACGACCGAGGCGCTGTAGCAGCAATCGTTGCGACCCATATCCAGCGGCACTAGTGTAAGCCGCGGATTATACCTTGCTTAGACCGGATGCTTTGGATCACCCAAACTATCTAATCCATCATCGATATTGGCACGACGATCTAAATATGTTCCTATTTACAAAGAATTAACTACTACGAGAGTCTTAACCAACATGAGTTAAGACTTGCGAAAGCTGGGGACATAGTTATGCCAATCCGGGCGAAATTCTGCGTGGTCGTCGTAGATGTCCTCGAAATGCGTAGAGCGGGTATCGCCGCTTTGCTCACACCCTGGGCGGCTCCCTTCAACGCTTCGGTTGTGTCCCTGAGCCCGGAAAAACTTACTTTTGGCTTACAGCACGGTGTAAGACCTATTTTCGTCATCTTCAGTGTAGGCGGGATTTCCCTTAAGTCTAAACAGGCCGCTGATTGGGGGGAGCAGGTTCGATTGGCCTTTCCCGGTGTGCCCTCCCTTGCTCTTTCCGACCGGCAGGAGCCAGAAGAGGCGATAGCTGCGGCACGCATGGGCCTCAACGCCTTCATCAACAGCAGCATAGATCCGCAGGTGGCCCTGCATGCCTTTGCGCTCGTTATCAACGGGGGTACCTATTTCCCGAGAGATGCTCTCCTCAAGGCCTGGGAGCCGGATCACCCGGTCGCGGTTGAGCGCAGCGAGAGCGGCGGCCTGACACCACGGCAGTCCGAAGTGCTTCAGCGCCTGCTTCTGGGAAGCTCGAACAAGCACATCGCCCGTGATCTTTCGATGCAGGAGTCAACGGTCAAGGTTCATGTTCGGGAAATCATGCGCAAACTCGGCGCCAGGAACCGCACCGAAGCTGTGCTGCTAGCCGGGCGCAGCGGCATCTTCCGGCCCACCGCTTCTGCTGCCGGCGAGGAGTGGCGCGCGCCAACAATCGCGCAAGCGTCGGCGATGTAGACCACAATCAGGAATAATGGGGTGCTGCAGCCTCAGCGCGCCGCCACAAGATCGGCAAAGATCGTTTCCATACGTGCCAGACGATGATCCCAGAGTGCCGTGCGCTGCACATGGGCATAGCCCTCCTCACCACAGCGGCGGCGCAGTGCAGGATCAAGGACCATTTGCCGCATGGCGTCCGCAACATCATTGGCGAGGGCGTCAGGTGTCGTGACAGGCAGGCGGAAACCTGCAGAAGCACTCACCGCATTGCCCGGCCCACCCCGATCGCACACGATCACCGGCAAGCCGTAACTCATGGCTTCGAGGGTCACATTGCCGCCCGGCTCACGGTAACTTGGGAACACGAAAATATCCGCATTTCGGTAGAAGCGGCTCACTGAATCCCTGGGCTGCGCACCGTGAAACCTGACGCGATCGAGAACGCCTGCGTTTCGGGCGAGCTCGGTGCATGCCTCCCCGTCCGGTCCTGCCCCGACGATATCGAGTTCGAGCGGCAGGTCCGCACAGAGCGCAAGTGCGCGGATCGCCTCACGCGCTCCCTTGGTGCGAACGAGCCGGCCGACGAACAACGCCCTGACGGTCTGCTCCCGATCTGGACGCGTCACAGGCGCCGGTACGCTGAGGATCGCAGTCTCACTCATGATTTCGAGCCGCTTGATGGTGAGATCGCGCAGCTTTTCGCTCACATAGGGCGCGATGCCGAGCACGCAATCCGCGCTTTCATAAGTCCGGCGCAGCAGGCCATCGAAACGCAGCCTTGCTTCATCCAGCCCGCGCAGTCGTACGAACCAAGGATCGGTTCCCTCTTGTTGGGCAAAGGCCGCCGGCGACTTCAGCCCCCCGCCGACCGGGCCGACCACCAGCGGCACCCCCAGACCTGCAGCAGGCGAGGGATAGCGCATAGCCACCGGAACGGGCTGGAAGGCCACATCGAACTGCTCGCCGCGTCTCAGCGCGTTCCTGATCCAGCGCCTGGCGCCGACATAGAAGAGCACATAGCCCGGCGCGAGCATGCTGTTGAGCCGTTCTGCCCGTCCCAGGAGCGGCGGCTCGATCCATTCGCGGATTCGTACATTCTCCAGCTGCCCGACAGCGCTCGGCCGGTTTCGTTTGCGCGAGGTCAGCAGCGTCACCTCATGCGATCGGCTGAGCCCGGCCACCCACTGATGCGCGACCCAGGATTCCCCGACATCGGTACCATCGCAAGCCGGGGCAATAACAAGGATTTTCATGATGGAGATCGCCTGGTTCTCTGCGCGTGCCGGGGGGCTGGCCGGCGAAGTTGGCCTGAAGGCGGACGCCCGCGCAGTCCGGACGGCTTAGGCTCGGCTTCCGCCGTTGCGTCGCAAAGCCACAAGCCGCTGCCCACCAGAAACATGAACAGGACATAGGTGGCGTTCCAGAAGTGAACGGTCCATCCGGCCAGAAACAATGCGGTCAAAAAGATCATGTAGGCAGTGCGGCAATCGGTTTGCCTGCCATCAAGGCCAGGCTGAAAGCCGACGGCATGCGCTGCTGCAAAGAACGCCCCCATATAGAGAATAAAGGCCGGCAGGCCATGGCGAACCGCCGGCACCAGCCACAACATGTCGATGCTCGAGCTCATCCAGCTTGGATGCAACCAGTCGTTGAATCCCGTGCCGAAGAACGGATGTGCCATCACCGATTGCCAACCATAATCAAAGATCAGCAAGCGATAGAACGCTGTCCACTGATCGAAGGCAAACCGCGTCAAAATCATCGGCACTGTCTGGCTCGTTGGTATCTCGAGCGCCAGATAACCCACGGCCGTTAGCACCCAGAGGATACGCCAGCGCGAGGCAACATTGCGCAGAAGACCGTTCCAGACGAGCAACCCTATCTGTACCAGCATGGCAACGATTGGCCCCGAGGAGAGTGACAACATGGCCGTGAGCGCCACCAGGCCCGCCATGCTATACCGCTGCATGACGCCGAGCTTGCCCCGATAAACCAGCGCTATCATGGCGAGCGGCGCCCCGCAGAACACGCCAAAGAGGATCGGGTGCTCGAGCGGCCCCTGCACACGCGTGAGGCCCCAGCGTGGATCGGTCTGCCCCTCGGCTATGGTGGGAGCAAAAGCGCGAAAGAGCTTCAGCAACCACCTTTGCCCAGTCACCGCCTCGGCAATGGCAAAGGGCAACAGCAGCAGGACGAGAAGAAAAAGCAGTTTCGCTGTTGCCCGGAAATGTTCGGCACTTCGGATATAGCAGCGCGCCACAAGGTAGCCACCCATGCTTTCAACAAGAAGCATGCCGCCAGATTCAAGACCGGTCTCTAACCCATGGACTGCGATGAGGGCGATGATCGACCAGATGCAGAACAGCAGCAGCAGGATATCAGCAAGCCGGATCTTGCCTGCTTTTCCTGTCATCCAGCGCACAAGGCACGGAACCAAAAGCGCAAGAAGCACGAGCCTATAGGGTGATATCGCAAGGCTTCCGATTGAGAACACCCAAGGTGAGACGAGCGCTATCAGCAGGACTGCAACCGGCACGGGTGGCCAGCGCTTCTCGCCAACCGAGCTCCGGGACAGGCGGCCCAGTGAGCGCGACCACTCACGGTCCTCCAGGGATGTAGCGCTGGCGGTCATTGGCGATCCACGTGACTGGCGGATGCTGGATTGGCTCCGCGTCACAAAAGGATAAAGCGCGCGGCGTTGGGCGAACCATAGCTCCTTCGGTCGGCTTTGCGGCGGGATCATCGGTGCTAGGCCTGATGTATCGCGTGACCGGATACCGCCCAGGTGAACGAAAAATGTCCAAATGGCCTACCAAAGATGGTCAGTTCCTGATTGTACCGGCGAGCGATCCCATTTCTCCGGGCGCCCAGCGCCACAGGCTTACTGCACTTGCTGTGGACACGTTCGGGCAGGTGCCGATCATCCCCGTTCGGGACGGCTCGGACCGGCTGATCGGCGCGCTTCTCGGCACCCCGATAGACCTCGACCGTCACGAGCTTCCCAAAAGGCTAACCCTAAGCACGACAATCACGGCCGAAAGCGTCGATACCGCCATCGAAGCAGAGATCTACCGGCTAGCAGGCAGCTACATCTTCGTTCTCGACCTCGATGGACTGCAGCGGATCTATCTCGATCCCGACGGGAGTAAATCCCTCGTCTATGATCCTGCCACCAGGCTGGCTGGCGCTACGGCCATGACCCTGATGGACGAGCCAGACTACTATGCAAGGCTCAAGCTGGATCAGCACCGCCAGCTTGACGTCACTCACGCAGGCTGGTTCGCCTGCGGGCTGACGGCCCACCATGGTCTCTTCCGGCTGATCTGCAATCATTATCTCGACCTCGCCAGCTTTGAGCCGGTGCGTCACTGGCCCAGGGCGCCAGTCGCACCCTCCGCCGACCCGGCTCCGCTCTTCGACGCCATGCTGGCGCGCATCCGTGAGACGGTCGAAATTCTGCGAGATGGCGCTGATGCGCATGTGGCGCTTACGGCGGGCACGGATTCGCGCTTCGTCCTTTCAGCGCTCCGCCCCCTTGCGCAGGACATAGACTTTGTCACGGTTGCCGCCCCTGGCGCGGCTCTCGATGTTGCAGGAGCGCGTGCCCTGGCTGGGCGCTTCAACCTGCGGCATCTGCTTTTGCCGTTTCGCCGCGCCAGCCGTCAGCAGGCCGAGGCCTGGCAGATCCGGGCGGGCCATTGCGTCGGCGGCGCCAATATGACCATGCATCCCAGCGTCCAGCCTCTGGCGGAGAGCTTCTTTATCGGAGGCTTGGGCGGCGAAATCGGCCGCGGGTTCTTGTGGCTCAACGCCGCACCTGAAACGCTGCTCGACGCTGCAAATATCATCGACCGCCTCAAGCTGCCGCGCGAACCTGCACTTCTGGATGCCGTCGCGGCCTGGCTCGCACCTATCGCCCATTTCGATACGCTTTTTCTCCTCGACCTTGCTTATCTCGAACTGCGCATGAGCAGTTGGGCCTTCGCTGACGCCTATGCCAATCCAGTGCGCGGGGAGCTACATCCCATGATTTCGCGGGCTAACTTCGAAGCCATGCTGGCCGTCCCCGCGCAAATGCGACGTGAAGGTACCGCTTTTGAAGACGCAATCCACCGCGCCTGGCCCGACCTTCTGATCTTTCCGATCAACCGCTACGGCGATTGGCGCGACCCCGCCAAGCGCGCTCTGGACATCCTGTCGAACCCACGACGTGTCCTGCGCAAACTCAGACAACTCACCCTCCTCCGCCGTCACGCGGTGTGAGCCATGGGTCGGCCAAATACCTCTCAAGTCCTGCCGGTCGAGTGATGGTCATGATCGAAAACAGCCTCAACTCTGCCCGCCTGCTGGCCAGTTCCGCTCTCATCAAATTCAAGGCAGGCGCCAAACGCTATCGGCGCCAACAGGTCTCGATCCCGAAATTGAAGCGCGGCAAAGGGAGGCCAGCCGGCGTCTATTTCCTGACGCCGGACTATGAGCCGCCTTCAGGCGGCGTCCGGGTGATCTACAGACATGTCGATCTTCTGAATGCCGCCGGCATCCCCGCTGCAGTGGTGCACCAGCGCCCGGGCTTTCGCTGCACCTGGTTCGATCATAACACCCGCATCCTCGATGTGTCTCAATGCCAGATGAGCGAAGAGGATCTGCTGGTTCTGCCCGAAACCGATGGCGATCTCCTGGGGCGGATCGCGCCAGGCATCCGACATGTCATTTTCAATCAAAACGCTCATCTCACCTGGCAGCGCGACGGCGCCGTGTCGCGCTACATGAAGCAAAATCGCTTTCTGGCGGGGATCGTCACTGTGTCGTCCTACAGTGCAGAGATGATGTCCCAAGCCTTCCCCTCGCTTCGTGTGGATCGCATCCATCTCAGCATCGACGAAGAGCTATTTTTTTGTCCGCAGGGCTCAAGGGCGCGCAAGCTCACCTTTATGCCGCGCCGCGCCGGGAACGACATTCATCAGGTTCTCGGGCTACTGAACGGCCGGGACATCCTGAAGGATTGGAATATCGTGGCGCTGGACAATCTCACCCACCGTGAGGTCGCAGCAGAGCTGCGCAGCAGCCGGATTTTTCTTGCCTTCACCTATCAAGAAGGCTTTGGGCTGCCCGCTGCCGAAGCCATGGCCTGCGGCAACTTTGTTATCGGCTATCATGGCTGTGGCGGCCGGGAATTCTTCGATCCCGCCTTCAGCGCTCCGGTTCCAACGGGAGATGTGCTCGGTTTTGCTCAGGAGATCGAGAATGCGGTCCGCTCATCCGCCGAGGACGAAGCCTGGCTGAGCACACGAGCCCAGAGGTCTGCGGAGTTCATCAGAACGAACTACACCAGCGCCCGGGAAACCAAAGATGTCCTCCGCATCTATGGCGGCCTGCTGCAGGCCAGAACGCGGGAGCTCGAGCCACTATGTTGAGTCCTCACTCCATAAGGAAACAAACGTTATGGCGGCACCCGCCTCTACACCGCAATGGTGCCGCAGAAGCCAGGGTGACCGTCGTCATCCCTTGCTATAATTACGGCCGATATCTTTCGGCTTGTGTCAGAAGTGCACTCGATCAAGAGGGGGTGCGTGTCGATCTCGTCATAGTCGATGACGCTTCGACCGATGACAGCGCAGAGGTTGCCGCGCGTCTTGCCGCAAGCAATGATCGCGTAAAACTGATCCGTAACGACAAGAACTCCGGCCCCGTCTCCACTTTCAACCGGGGACTTGAACATGCCAGAGGCGAATTCCTGGTTCGTTTGGACGCCGACGACCTCCTGACCCCCGGCTCTCTCGCGCGGGCCGTGACAGTGGCGAGACAGTTGCCCAGCGTTGGCCTTATCTACGGCCATCCCCTGCATTTCACCGCGGATCGATTGCCCTGTGCACGCAGCAAGGTCACGGCCTGGACGGTCTGGCCGGGGCTCGAATGGCTCGGAGACCGCTGCCGCTCGGGCTACAACGTGATCACCTCGCCTGAAGCCGTGATGCGCATGTCTGTTGTAGAACGGGTGGGCGGCCAGCAACCATTGGCACACACCCACGACATGGAGATGTGGCTCAGAATCGCAGCCTTTTCGGATGTCGCCTATATCCACGGCGTGGATCAGGCCTGGCACCGGGAACATAGCGCGTCGCTTTCGGCTCGGAAGGTGGATGGTTATCGGGACCTCGTAGAGCGGCATCTTGCTTTCGAGACCTTGTTCCGCGGGGTCGCGGGCGGAAACCCTCGTGTCGCGAAGTTAAGAGCAGTCGCTATGACTGCGATCGCGCGCAGCGCCTTGCAGTCCGCCATCCATTGCCTCGACCACGGGCAGGCTAACTCGCCGCAGATGCAACGCTTTCTTGAGGTTGCCAACCAGACGGGGAGCGATCTGACGGAATTGCCCGAATGGCGGGCCTTAATGCGGAGATTTTCAAGGGATCCGCAAAGTCTGGCGCGCGATCCAGCTATCTTGCTCGAGCGCATCATGCGCCGGTTGAGCGATACCCTGAAATGGCGACGCTGGCACCGGAGCGGAGTGTTCTAGGGATGAACATCCTCGTTTATCCTCATCAGATGGTCGTGGGCGGAAGCCAGATAAACGCGCTGGAAATCGCCGCTCGCATACGGGATCGCGGTCATGCCGTCACCATCGTTGCCCCGGACGGGCCGCTCGTTCCCATGATCAAGCAACTGGGACTGGACTACGTTCGCACCGCCTCGGACAGCGATGAAGTGTCTTTGCGCACGGCTTTTCAGCTGCTTGATCTCGTGCAGCGGCTGAACATTGACGTGATCCACGCCTATGAGTGGCGGCCAGCCCTCGAGGCCAGTTTCGTGCCTCATCTTCTCAGGGGCGTTCCGCTCGTCGTCACCGTTCTCTCGATGGGCGTGCCCGGCTACATCCCGCGGCATCTGCCGCTTATCGTGGGAACGGCGGAGATCGCGAGCGACATGCGCCTCAAGGGGCGCAAGCAAGTCGAGGTCATCGAGCCGCCGGTGGATCTTGATCTCAACCGCCCAGGAGACGTCGCAGCCGCCCGGGCGCGCTGGTCGTTCGCGCGGGAGGAGGTCGTTATTTCCGTGGTGTGCCGAATGACCACCGACCTGCAAAAGCTGGAAGGCGTTCTTCAAGCCATCGACGCTGTCAGTGGGCTTGCCGATGTCCCTCCATGCCGCTTTCTCGTGGTTGGCGGCGGACAAGGTCTTGAAGCGGTGCAGGCCAAGGCCGGCGCGATCAACAGGCGGGCCGGACGCGAGCTCGTGCTCGTTACCGGCGCCATGAACGACCCCCGCCCCGCTTATGAAGCCAGCGACATTGTGCTCGGTATGGGCAGTTCTGCGCTGCGTGGCCTCGCCTTCGCCAAGCCACTCGTGGTGCAGGGCGCCAACGGGTTCTGGAAGCTTCTAGACCATTGTTCTGCCGATGCATTTTTGTGGCAAGGGTTTTACGGCGATGGCGGAAAAGGCACCGGCGACCTGCAGCTGATTTTGAGCGATCTGGTTGCCAGCCCGCACCGCCGTGCCACTTTGGGCAAGTTCGGTCGCCAACTCGTCGAACAGAAGTTCAGCCTTGACTGCGCAACGACCAAAGCCATGAGCATACTCGAAACTGCCGCTCGCAAACCGAGGCCACTGTCCAGCGTGGCCCCGATCGCGCGTGCCGCCGGCCTATATGGCAAGAGCCTGCTGCACGCTCTCCATCGCCACCTGCTCTCGGCATAGAAGCCGCGGGGTCCTCCACCCCAACCAATTTCGACATGAACGCGTCTCTTGGGAGGCAAACGTGACGTTGTTTCGCTAGCATCTGGCTAACACAAGACGGCCGTTATTCGCCGAAGGCGTGCACATCAGCGGCGGCTTGCCTTCTTTCGTTTGTAACGCTGCTGCATCTGCCCGGATAAGAGGACGTTTCAGGTGATAACTTCGCCGGCCGCTGATCCGTCAGCGGCCGGCACCCATTGCTATCGCTCGGTGCTTTAGTTGCCGAGCACGATCCCTTCTCGACGCTTGTCGGCTGCGCCCCTGAGGCCATCATCCGTGATCTGAATGACGTGAAGGCCGGAGTTGAGGTTGGCAATCGTCACGTCATGGCCCAGAGCCGAAAGGCCCTCGCTCATGGCTTCGGCCCCCTCGCCTTCTTCGACGCGGGTCCCGCCATTGAGATTGATGACGTGCGGAAGATCGATAGCCGCCTGTGGGTCCATGTCCCAATCCAACAAGGCAATGATGGACAGAGCCGTGTAGTCGATGATGTTGGCGCCGCCCGGACTACCGGTAAGCAGCACAGGTGCTCCATCCTGCAACACGATGGTGGGCGCCATGGACGAGCGTGGGCGCTTGCCCGGTTCGACCCGGTTCGCCACCGGCGCGCCATCGGCTTCTGCGGTGAAGGAAAAGTCCGTGAGCTCGTTGTTGAGGAGAAAGCCCCGGGTCATGACGCGATTGCCGAAGCCGCTTTCGATAGTGGTCGTTGCCGAGATCATGTTTCCGGCGCTGTCGACGATCACGAAGTGCGAGGTTCCATGCTTGGGTCGATCGGTATCGGGAGAAAGCCAGGCAACATCATTTCCTGGCGGCGTACCGGCCGTCGCCGTTCCCATGTCCCGCTCCGGATCGATCAGCGCCGAGCGCTCGGCAAGATATTCCTCGTCCAGAAGGCCTTGGGGCACGTCGACGAAGTCGCTGTCGGCCATGTAGAGCCCTCGATCGGCAAATGCCAGGCGCGAAGCCTGGGTGAAAAGATGCCGCGCCTCGACACCATCCCCCATCGTTCGCAGGTCGAAGGGCTCGAGCAGGTTGAGGATCTGTCCAACGGTGAGGCCGCCGGAGCTGGGCGGCGCCATGCCGCAAACATCGAATCCGCGATAATCGGTGCAGACCGGTTCGCGCATCGCCACCTCGTAGGCCGCGAAATCCTCCATGGTCAGCATACCGGGATTGATATTGGTGTTAAGCGCCGCCACGATGTCCTGGGCGATTTCACCGGTATAGAACGGCGCTGATCCCTGCTCCGCAAAAAGCTTCAGGGTCTCGGCATAGGCTGGATTCCTGAGCAGGCTGCCCTCTGCGATGGGCTCTCCTCCGGGCAGGAAGTATTCAGCCGTTTCCACAAACCGGTCGAGCCCTTCTGCGTCCGCCACCGAGGCTGCCATACGCTGGGAAACCTGGAACCCCTCTTCCGCTGTTTCGATGGCTGGCTCGAGCAGCGCCGCCCAGTCCGTGCTGCCGTGATCGGCATGCAGTTTTTCAAGCAGTTTCGGCGTTCCCGGCACGCCGGCAGAGCGGCCGCCGATCACCGCATCCATGAACTCCATGGGTTCGCCGTTTCCATCGAGGAAGTAGGTGCCGTCCGCCGCCAGCGGCGCCTTTTCACGGGCATCGTAGGTGGTGATCTCACCGCTTTCCTTGTCGAAATAGAGCACGAAGGCGCCACCACCGAGGCCGGAACTTTGTGGCTCCACAAGGCCCAGCATCGTCTGCACGGCGACGGCAGCATCTGCAGCCGTCCCGCCTGCGGCCAGCACATCATAGCCGGCCTGGGTTGCCAGCGGATGAGCCGAAGCCACCATAAAGTCCTCTGCGCGAACGGTTTCCTTTTCGATGATCGCCGTGGTGTCTTCCGGCTGATGCGGTGCATCCTGCGCCAGCGCCGCCGCTGGTAGAACGACGCACGCAGCAAGCATCTTGTTCATAGAGTTGAGCAGTTTCATGTTTCCCTCCATCGACGGAGGCATGTTGGTCCTGATCGAACACTGTGTAAACCCAAGGAAAAGCCGCCTTCCCTGTTGCAGCTGGTCAGCAGGGCGATCCGAAGACACAAGCGATCAAGCGTGGCGCAAAAAAAATCTTCAGTCATGAGGAGCGGGTCGGACCCGCCCAGTAGATGTTTTGCGCAACCGGTCTATATGCGTGAGCCATTCGGGCGCCCTGGCTCAACGCTATGCTGAAGCAGCTCTGCTGCTCTGGCTTCTCAATGCAAATTATCGCTGAGCCGACACGATAAGCTCAGAGTCGGCATCGACATGATCTGGAGGGAAGGCCGACGGAACGGCCTTCCCTCCTTCAAGCGACGGATCAATCCACATCCGACTTTGTGACACCGTCGAGGCGCGTTAGCGAGCGCGGGTGACCACTGTAACCTTGCACCTTCGCATTGACGACGATGGGCTCGAAACGCTCGAACATCGGCAATACGGCCGGCTTCTGCTCGATGAACATTTCTTGCAGCAGCCTGACCATATCGAGCCGCTTGGCCACGTCGCGCTCGCGGTTAGCAGCACCTCGCAACTCGTGTAGTTCCGGAATGTCCCAAGCGGATCGCCAGACATTGTTGCCTGCGTTGTTGGCCTCGAGCGAATTATCAGGATTGTTCGTGAAGCTGTCGATCGAACCCAAGGCTGTGGGCTCGCCAGACGAGGTCTGGGGAATGAGCAGCTCAAAGTCACGGGCACGATGTGACGCGATGATATCGGAGCCGTTGCCCTGCTGGATGCGCACGGTAATGCCGATCTCGGCGAGATTGGCCTGGATTGCAGTCGCCATGTCGACGCGCGGGGTCTCAGAAATAGTTTTGAGGGTGAGTGAAAAACCTTCGGGGTAACCAGCCTCGGCAAGCAGCTGACGAGCCTTTTCCGGTTGGAGCGACCAATCCGGATTGGCGATGGCGCCTTCAATGTCTTCGGGCACCGGCACATTGCGCGCCCGGCCATAGGGGCCGAGGATCGTTTGAGCGATACCCTGGTAATCGATGCCATGAGCGATCGCTTCACGGACCAGCGGGTTGTCCAGGGGTTCCTTGCCGGCGTTCATGGCGAGCATATAGAAGCCGCCGGTCTTGACCCGGTCGATCTCGAACCCGTCTTTGTTGGCGAAATTCGCGACGTCGGCCGCGGTAAGTGCATTTGCGATATCGATGTCGCCGCGCTCCAGCATCAGTCGTGCAGCCTGGCTTTCAGGCGTGTGACGAAAGATCACGCGACGCATCGCTGTCGGGCCACCCCAGAACTGCTCGTTGGCCTCAAGCATGACGATCTCGTTAGGCGCCCAGCGCCGGAGGACATATGGGCCTGATCCTGCCGTGTTGGTGCGCAGCCATTCATTGCCATAGTCGCCATTGCTGACGTGCTTTTGCACCTCAACGCTGTCGACGATGCTGGCAAAGCCTCCGGCCAGACGATACAGCAGGGATTCTGCAGTGATGTCGTCGGTCAGCTCGATGCGCACAGTCTTGCTGTCTAAGGCTGAAACCATGCTCTCGATGTTGTCAGCATTGTAGCCGAAAGTTTTCAAGCTCGAAGCAGACGACAGTTCCAGCTTCAGCAGGCGCACAAGCGAGAACACCACATCATCTGAAGTTACGGGATTGCCTGATGCAAACTCCGCATCGCGCAGCAAAAAAGTGATCCCTGTAGCATCGATCTCCCAGCTTTCGGCTAGCTGCGGCTTGATCGTGCTGCCATCGGTTCCCGAGGTTCCGGTGAAGTGGACGAGCCGATCATAAGTGTTGGCCAGGATTTCCTGCGCCTTCACCTCGGTTGCTTGCTGCGGATCGAGGGAGAGTACCTGCGCCAAGGACGTTCCAATGATGAGTTGATCATCTGGCGTGGCAGCCATGGCAGGTGCTGCCATGATCAACGTAGCAAGCGCGGCACCGGTTATAAGAATACGCGAAAATCTCGTCATAATGCTCTCCTCCCGGCTTCCGGTTCGGAAGCTCAGATGTTCTTCTACGCTAGTAATACGTATTAGCACAGTCATATCAAGTATGATGACTTTTCGCAAGAGTACCGTTGGAGGTCAGAACCGCATTCAGAGCAACACTGCGTGCCTTCGTGTGGCTTCAACCGATTAAGGGCACATGCCTTGGCCTGTTCAGCAGGTTGAGGAGCGAGCCACGCGGCCCGGCAGAGAACATCGTATCTAGGTCGTCAGGTTACCGAACATGATCGATGAAAACAGCTTGTGGACGCCATACCATTGCGGTAATGCGTATTAGCGCTGATACGCATTAGCAGATTGTGGGAACGGCATGGTGACGCGGCGACTGACACAGAAGGACATTGCAAGGCTTGCCGGCGTGAGCCAGGCAACCGTGTCTTTCGTGCTGAACGGTTCGCCTGAGAATGCCAACCGTATTCCACCCGAGACACGCGAACGCGTACAAAAAGTTATTCGCGAAACCGGTTATGTCGCCGATCCCGTGGCACGCCGCATGGTCAAGGGCCTCAACCGGATTCTGGGTGTATTCACCTATGAGCCGGCATTTCCTTCCGCCCAGGCCGATTTTTTCACGCCATTTCTCCTCGGCATCGAGGAAGCGGCGCAGGAACTGGGCTACGACCTGCTGCTGTTGACCGGCGCGGGCGTCAAGCGGCGTATCTTTGGCGACAATGTTCGCCTCAGGCTTGCCGATGGCTGCATCATTCTCGGACGTCAGTTCGATCGGGACGAGTTGACCCGGCTGGTTGCCGGCGACTTCCCATTCGTCGCTGTTGGCCGCCGCGACGATGCAGGCGGTCCCGTGCCCTATGTCGGGGGCGGCTACGTTGCCGCGACGACAGCGCTCGTTGATCGCGCCAAGGCTCTGGGCCACCAACGCATCGCCTATGTGGGCCTCAACGAGGGGGCGGAATCGACCCTCGATCGCTGGATCGGCTTTGAGCCGGCACTCGGTGGCGCAGACCTCGTCCATACCCAATTTGCCGTGGCGCAACCCCCGGGCGAAACGCTCGATGCGCTGCTTGCAGCAGGAGCGACCTGCGTCTTCTTCACCGAATTGGCCGACGCCATCGCCGTCGACGCCGTTGCCCGCCATCGCGGCATCAGCGTTCCTGCCGACCTCTCCATCGTCGTTCTTGGCAACCACATCCGCGCCGAAGAACACGGCCGCCGCTTTACGTCCTTCTCCATTCCCCGCGAGGCCATGGGCCGCGCCGCCACCCAAATGCTGGTGCGGCGCGTGGAGAATGACGCCCCGGTTGAGCAGGTTCTGCTCGATTGCGCCATCGTCGAGGGCGACACCCTCGGCCCTGTTTCTACCAAACACATTCGGAACACATGACCAAAGAGCTTCACGCAGACATTCTCATCGTTGGTGGCGGGCTCGGTGGCGTCGCTGCAGCCCTCGGCGCCTTGCGCTCGGGCCGCACCGTCATCATGAGCGAGGAATTCGACTGGATCGGCGGACAATTGACGAGCCAGGCCGTGCCGCCCGACGAGCACTCCTGGGTCGAGCAATTCGGCGTCACCCGCTCCTATCAGCAACTGCGCCGTGGCATCCGCCAATACTATCGCGACAATTATCCCCTGACCGCGGAGAGCCGCGCCTGGGGCGATCTCAATCCCGGCGCCGGCTGGGTCAGCCGCTTGTGCGCTGAGCCGCGCGTCGGTCTTGCCGTTCTTGAAGCCATGCTCGCGCCCTGGCGCGGCGGCGGCAAGCTCACCGTGCTGCAGCCCTATCGCCCCGTTGCTGCCGATGTCGACGGCGACACGGTCCGCGCGATCACCCTCCGCCATCGCGATAGTGGCCACGAAATCGTCTGCTCGGCACCCTATGTGATCGATGCGACCGAACTCGGCGATCTCCTGCCGATGACCGGCACCGAATACGCCAAAGGTTTTGAGGCGCAATCCGATACCGGCGAGCCGAGCGCTCCCGATCACGCCCAGCCCGACAATGTGCAGGCCGTGTCCGTCTGCTTTGCCATCGATCACGTCGATGGCGACCAGACCATCGACAAGCCGGAAAACTACGATTTCTGGCGCAAGTATCAGCCTGAATTCTGGGGCGGACCGCTGCTCGGCTTCAAGGCGCCGCATCCGCGCACGCTCGAAATCACCGAACGCTCCTTTACCCCAAATCCCGATGATGATCCGCTCCTGGTCGATGCCGACCAGCGCCGCAATGCCGGCGACGGCAATCTCTGGACCTTCCGCCGCATCGCCGCACGCCGCAATTTCCAGCCCGGCGCCTATCAGTCCGACATCTGCCTCGTGAACTGGCCGATGATCGACTACATGGAATCGACCATCATCGACGTTTCCGAAGAGGAGAAGGCAAAGCACCTCAAGGCTGCCGCCGATCTCTCCTACTCGGTCTTTTATTGGCTGCAAACCGAAGCGCCACGTCTCGATGGCGGCCAGGGTTTCCCCGGCCTGCGCCTCCGCGGCGACGTCACCGGCACCGACCACGGCCTTGCCATGGCGCCCTATATCCGCGAAAGCCGCCGCATTCTGCCCGTCACGCGCATCGTCGAGCAGGATGTGTCAATGACCGTCCACGGCAATAATCTTTCAAAGAGCTATCGCGACAGCGTCGGCATCGGCATGTATCGCATCGACCTCCACCCCTCGACCGGTGGCGACAACTATGTCGATGTGGAATCCGCGCCCTTTGAAATCCCGCTCGGCGCGCTTCTGCCGCGCCGCGTCAAGAACCTGCTGCCGGCGGGCAAAAATCTCGGCACCACCCATATCACCAATGGTTGCTATCGCCTCCATCCGGTTGAATGGAACGTGGGCGAGGTTGCCGGCATGCTCGCGGCGCACTGCCTCAACAATGGCCTGACCCCGCACCAGGTGCAGGCCGACGACACCAAACTCGAAGATTTTCAGGCTCAGCTCTACCGCGCCGGCGTCGAGATCCGCTGGCCAGACGTGCGCGGCTACTGATCGGCTCATCAACGGAGGAAACGATGACCAGACTTTCGATGCTCAAAGCCACGGCGGCCACAGCCGGCATTCTCCTGCCCCTCGCCTGGGGCGGAGTCTCCTGGGCCCAGGATGCGGTCAATCTGCGCATGACCATCTGGAGCGCCAACGAGGCGCACCTGGCGCTCTTCAACGAGATCGCCGAAGGGTTCAAGGAAACGCACCCGAACGTCTCGGTCACGTTCGAGCCCCTGCCCTTCGATAATTACACCACGACGCTGACCACTCAGATCGCCGGCGGCAATGCGCCTGACCTTGCCTGGATTTTCGAAACCAGCGCGGTCGACTTCGTCAGCTCCGGTGCCCTTGCGCCCCTGACTGAAGCATTCGGCGCGACCGAAGGCTATGCGCTCGACGATGTGACGGAATCGGCGACTGCCCTCTGGACCCGGGATGGCCAGCTTTACGCCTATCCATTCTCGACCTCGCCCTTCGCGATGTTCGTCAACAACGACCTCATCACCGAGGCCGGCGCCCAGACGCCTGCCGAGCTGATCGCGGCCGGCGAATGGACCTGGGACAATGCCTTGGCCAGCGCCAAGGCGGTCGCCGATGCCGGCAAGGACGGCATCGTCATCCGCGACTTCAACTTCCAGAACTGGCAGAACCTGACTGCGTTCTGGCGTGGCTGGGGCGCCGATAGCTGGAGCGCCGATGGCAAGACCTGCACCTTTGCCGAACAGCCCATGATCGACGCCCTGACCGCCTTTCACAATGCGGTCTTCGTCGATGGCTCGATGCCGGGACCGGGCGAAAATGTCGACTTTTTCGCTGGCGACGCGGCCATGACGGTGACGCAGATTTCGCGCGCCTCACTGCTTCCCGAAGATGGCTTCGACTGGGATCTGGTGCCCCTGCCCGAAGGCCCAGCCGGATCCTATTCCGTTGTCGGCCAGGCCGGCGTCGGCGCCTTTGCCAACCGCCCCAACACCGATGTGGCTGTCGAATTTTTGGCCTATATGACCAATCCGGAAAACAGCGAAAAGCTGGCGTCCTTCTTCCCGCCGGCCCGCGCAGGCCTTCTCAACACCGAGACGCTTTCGGCGACCAATCCGCTGCTCTCGCCTGAGCAGATCGAAGACGTAGTGGTCAACGGCATTGCTAATGGCCAGGTGATCGCTGGTCGCGCGAACTTCGCCCAGATCCAGCAGACCGTACGCGCCTCGCTCGACGCCCTCTGGGTCGCTGATGCCGATGTTGCCAGCGTCCTCGGCAACGTCTGCACCAGCATCAATCCGCTGCTTGCCCGCTAAGCTCAAAGCTCCCTCCCCGGCAGCGTGCCGGGGAGTTTTTCGACCACTGAGGCGAAATGACCGATCACAGCGCCGCCAATCAAAAGCGCCCCTTCTGGACCATCGCCCGCAAGGATGCGGCTGCCGGGTACCTTTTCATCGCGCCACAGCTTCTTGGCATCATCACTTTCGTGCTGATCCCGCTCGGGCTCGTATTCTACTATTCCATGCACGAATGGAACGTTTTGGCGAACACCTTCACCTTTGTCGGTGATGCCAATTACCAGATGCTGCTGCGCGATCCGAACCTGCCGCCTGTTCTCCTGGCGTCGGCGATTTTCTCTGCGGGGCTGGTGGTGCTAAACCTCAGCCTTGCTCTTTTGCTGGCCGTGCTGCTCGACCAAAAACTCAAGGGCATCGTCGTTTTCCGGACGTTGTTCTTCTCGCCCGTCGTCGTCTCGCTCGTTGCCTGGACCATCGTCTGGAGTTTTCTGCTGCAGGCCAATGGCGGCATCAACGGCATCCTCGCCGTCTTCGGCATTGAGGGCCCCAACTGGCTGCGCACCCCGACCACCGCGATGATTTCGGTCGTCGTCGTGCAGGTGTTCAAGAATGTCGGGCTCAACATGATCCTGTTCCTCGCCGCCCTTCAGGGCGTGCCCAAGGAACTCTACGAGGCTGCACGTGTCGACGGCGCGAGCCCCTTCAAGCAATTCCGCCGCATCACCCTGCCGATGATCTCGCCGACGATCCTCCTTACCTCGATCATCACCATCGTCGGCTCGCTGCAGGTCTTTGCGCAGATCGCCATCCTGACCAAGGGCGGACCCGGCGTCTCGACCACCGTATTGGTCTATTACCTCTATCAACAGGCCTTCCAGTTCAATTTCTTCGGCTATGGCTCGACGCTCTCCATCCTTCTTTTCCTGATCGTCGCGGTGCTCACCTTCATCCAGTGGCAGATGCGCAAGCGGATCGTCTTCTATGAGAACTGACCTGTCCCCCCGGCTGCGCGTCGCCCTTTATGGGTTGATGTGCGTGCTGCTCATTCCGTTCGTCTTTCCCACCTGGTGGATGATCACCTCGTCGGTCAAACCGATCAGCGACATCTTCGCCTTCCCGCCCGATCTCTGGCCGCGCCGCTTCGACTTTTCGACCTATAGCCGCGTCTTCGAATTGCAGCCCTTTGCGCAGCAATATTGGAATTCGGCCTATATCGCCGCCATCGTCACGGCAGGCACCATGGTCGTCTCCTCCATGGCCGGCTATGCCTTTGCGCGGATTAAGTTCCCGTTCAGCAATGCCATCTTCATGATCGTCTTGCTGGGCCTTCTGATCCCGTCCGAGGTCACCATCGTGCCGCTGTTCCAGATGTTCCTCGGCTGGGGCATGATCAATACGCACTGGCCGCTGATCCTTGTGCCGATCTTTGGCGCGCCCTCGGTCTTTGCGACCTTCGTCATGCGCCAGTTCTTCATCGCCCTGCCCGGCGAGCTCGAAGAGGCGGCGCGCGTCGATGGCCTTGGCCGGTTCAAGATTTTCTGGACCATCGCCCTGCCCCTCGCCAAGCCTGCGCTCGGCGCCGTTGCGATCTTCACTTTCCTTCACTCGTGGAATCTTTACCTCGAGCCCATCGTGTTCCTTTCTTCGACCCACATGTTCACCCTGCCCCAGGCGCTCACCCAGTTCACCGACGCTTATGGCGGTGCCATGTGGAACATCCAGCTTGCTGCGGCCACCATGACCGCAATCCCCGTTCTCCTGGTCTTCATCGTTGCGCAGAAGCAATTCGTCGAAGGTCTCGCCCATACCGGTCTGAAAGGCTGATCCATGGCCCCCGTTTCGCTCCAGTCCGTCAGAAAAGCCTATGGCGAAGTCCAGATCCTGCATGGCATCGACGTCGATATCGCCGATGGCGAGTTCATCGTTCTCGTCGGCCCCTCGGGTTGCGGAAAGTCGACCCTCCTCCGCATGATCGCGGGCCTTGAAACCATCACCAATGGCGACATCCGCATCGGTGATCGCGTCGTCAACGACCTCGAGCCCAAGGACCGGGACATCGCCATGGTGTTCCAGAACTATGCGCTCTATCCCCATATGACCGTCGCCACCAATATGGGCTTTTCGCTCGAGCACCGGGGCGGGTCGAAGTCCGAAATCGCCGAGCGCGTCAAATGGGCCGCCGATATTCTCGACCTTTCCCATCTTCTGGATCGCTACCCGCGCCAGCTCTCGGGCGGTCAGCGCCAGCGCGTCGCCATGGGCCGCGCCATTGTGCGCAACCCGCAGGTTTTTCTGTTCGACGAACCACTGAGCAATCTAGATGCCAAGCTGCGCGTTGTCATGCGCGGCGAAATCAAGGGCCTTCACCAGCGCCTCGGCGTCACCACCGTCTATGTAACGCATGACCAGATCGAAGCCATGACCATGGCCGACCGGATCGTCGTGATGAATGCAGGCAGGGTCGAACAGGTCGGCGCGCCGCTCGACCTTTATGATCGCCCTGCCAATCTTTTTGTCGCCGGTTTCATCGGCTCACCGGCCATGAACATTCTCGGCGGCACGCTTGAAGGCAATCAATTCAAGGCGGCCGGCGTTACCCTGCCCCTGCCTGCTGGCATCACTGCAACTGGCCCAGCCAGCTACGGCATCCGCCCTGAGCATTTCCAAATTTCGCCTGACGGCCTCCCGGCCACTGTTTCGCTGGTCGAACCGATGGGCTCGGAAACCCAGGTCACCATGACCCTCGGCGAACACGTCGTCACCGGCGTCTTCCGCGAACGCGTCGCCGCACGCCCCGGCGAAACCATCCGCATCCTGCCCGACCTTGCTGCCATCCATCTTTTCGATGCCGCGAACGGCCAGAGGATCAACTGATGTACGCAACGACCCCGCTTTATCAAAAACTCACCGACGGCAGTTTCCCGATCATCGTCTCGCTGGCCCGGCACGATCTCGACCTCGCCAAAGCCGCGCTCGACAATGGCGCCTATGCGATAAAAACCCACCTCAACGCCTATCATCGCGCCACCGGCACGATCTTCGGCTCCTTTGCCGAAGAACGCCCATTCTTCGAGGAATTGGCCAAACTCGGGTGCCCGCTCCTCGTCATGGCTGGCCAGGAAACTGTGCCGACTGCAGAGGAGATGGTTGCCCTTCATGAACTGGGCTTTGAAGGGTTCAACGTCTACGTCGACCACCTGCAGCCGCATCTCTTGCAGTCAAAGCTCCGACCCATGCCTGCCTTGGCCGCGACCAGTACGCCCGAAGATGTGGTGAAAATCGCTGCCATCCCAGGCTGCATCATCGAAGCTTCCATCATGCCTTTCGAGCGGTATCGGACGGCTATGGGAGAGGAGGATCTGCGTCGATATGCCGAAATCGTTTCTGCGGTTGATGTGCCTGTCATCGTGCCAAGCCAGTTGCAATTAACGCCGCGAGACGCCTTGGCTTTGCGCAAGGCCGGCATTGCTGCGCCGCTTCTTGGTGCTATCGTGACCGGCGATACGAGCTACAGCATGGCAAAGAGCGTGGGAGAATTCAGCCAGGCCATTGACGCGTAGAGTCTGTCCGGAAGCCGCAACAGTACGCCCTATTCCAGCTGTTGGTTATGGCCGTGTCGCTCGTCGAGCATTTGCAATGGTCGGCAGCCCTCACCACTATGACGAATTCGGTAGGTAAAGTTTGGACAGAAAGCATCGAAGTGGCCGCCTGACGCGTTCGGGAAGACCGCCAATTGGAGCAACCCCTCTATGTCCGACGACTTCACGCCCTTCGCCCTTGTCGCGGACGATGATGCGATCATACGCATGGACGCAGCAGATATCCTCACAGATGCGGGCTTCAGGGTGTACGAGGCCGCCGGCTACGACCAAGCTGTAGCGATCCTCAAGGAAGCTGGGGAGAGCATCCAGCTCCTGTTCACCGACGTCCAGATGCCCCCCGGCGAGTTGAACGGTTTCGACTTGGCGCAGGAGTGTTCCAGGCTTTGGCCGGATATTCGCATCCTGATAGCGTCAGGCGTCGTCATGTCGCCTGAGGACGGGGAACTTCCGCCAAACGCCGTGTTCGTCCGGAAGCCATTCAGCGCAGACGTGGTCTATGACAGGCTTCAGGAACTGCTGCCTGACGGGCAGAAGCCGGAGCCCCTCAAGAAGCGCGCGGCTTCACGCTGACACCTCGGTGCGCGCGTCCCCTAGCGGCGCGATCGCCGTGAACACCACACCGGCTGGTCGGTAATCCATCGTCGCCTTGCCGCCGAGCTCGGTGGAAAGGACGCGTTGGATCAGCTGTGTCCCGAAACTGGTCTTCTCCGGCGGCACGACGGATGGGCCGCCGCTTTCCTCCCAGACAAGCTTGAGCAAGCTACCTTCCTCGACTGTCCAATCCATGGTCACCTGCCCATTCGCATTGGACAGCGCGCCATACTTACTCGCATTGGTAGCGAGTTCATGCAGCGCGAGTGCATAGGCGACAACGACCTGGGGCGGCAGCCGCACGTCCGGACCGGCGAGGCGGAAGCGCTGGCCGTCATCGACACCGAATGGCGCCAGCGTCCGAAGGATCAGGTCCCGCATACCCGCGCTGCCGAAGTTTTCGGTGATCAGCAGATCGTTGGCTGCAGCCATCGCATATATGCGGGCCGAGATGGTCTTACCGGCTTCCTCGAGTGACGACGAACGCCGAAGCGTTTGAGCAATGACGGAATGGAGCGAGGCCAAGGTGTTCTTGACCCGGTGGCTCATCTCCCGCGCGAGCAAAGCGCGATGTCCCTGGGCGACCCGGCGACCGGTCACGTCTTGGGTGGTGCCGGTGATGGTGAGCGGCTTTCCATCGGCATCATAGTGCGCCTGGCCACGGATCTGCACCCAGCGCTCTTCGCCCGCGGGGGTCGTCAGCCGATACTCGGCATCGAGAAGCGATCTGTTGGCTATGGCTTCGTCGATCGCCTCCACCTGGAGCGACCGGTCGTCCGGATGGATCGACGCCCGCAGCTCCTCAAGCGTCAGGGAGTCGGTCGGAGCCCGGCCACAGATGGACTTGCAGATATCCGAGGCGGTGAGTTCACCGGTAGTCAGATCGATCGTCCAGACGCCGAGGCGGCCTGCCTCGAGCGCGAATCGGAGACGCTCCTCGCTGGCGCGCAAGGCGGCAGAGTTTTTTGCCACCTCGGCCTCTAGTTCGTCGCGGTCGCGCTGCAATTGCACCAAGCGCTCGCGTTCCATCGTGGCGTCGTACTGCGACGCGAAGAAGTAGGTTAGTTCGCCTTCGTGGAACACGGGCTTGATGAAGAGGCGGTTCCAGAAGTGGGTGCCGTCCTTCTTGTAGTTGAGCAGATCGATCTCGATCGGGGTCGCTGTCGCGATGGCTTCGCGGACCTTTGCCACATCATGACTGTTCGTCCCCTTGCCTTGAAGAAACCGGCAGTTCCGCCCGAGTATCTCTGAACGCTCGTACCCTGTGAGCTTGAGGAAGGCGTCGTTGACAAACACGATCGGCGCGTCGGGCAAGCGTGCGTCGGCTATGACCATGGGCATGCGCGTTGACCGCACGGCGGCGGCGAACGGATCCGGTCCGCTGATCGAACTGCGGATTTCCTCCGCGATCCGATCGTCCTCTTGTTGGTTCATCGACCCTGACGCTTTCGCTGGTTTTGTAGGTAAGTAGCAAGGCTCAACTGCACATTCTGATTTCGTTCCGCTTATGTCCAGTGAGGAAGTGTCGCAACCAGGCGAGGGAAGAGTGGGCACATTCTCGTACAATCGTGCCACCACAAAGATACGAGCAATCAAAACCGCGAGTTATGGAGCGGAGGTTGCGCTGCTCGAACATCCGAGATGGTGTCACTTGCCGACAGGCTGGTAGCTCATGCTGATCGGAGGATCACGGTAGTGCCCCAAGGATCTTCCACCTCAACCCGATCTTCATGTGAGTGGGTAGCGAAGGTGTTCAGCCTGGCAAACACGTCATTGTAAAGCGTGGGGTTGTTCGCGATCAGCTCGAAAGACGCTAGGCCGGTCGTTCCTTCGGTCCGAGTGCTAGCACCAATGCTATTCCAGACATTAGTCGCAATATGGTGGTGATAACCCCCGCTTGAGTAGAAACTTGCCCCACTAACGCGGTGAACGATGTCCATGCCAAGCAGCTCTGAGTAGAAAGCCTGTGCTGCCAGAATGTCTCCGACCTGCAGGTGAACATGGCCAATAGAGGAACCGCTCGGCAGCCCGTTCCAGATGTTCATCCGCGCGACCTCGGCAAGGCTTTGCACATCCAAGCCCAGCGTTGACATCTCGACCATGCCATCGCGCCAGGTCCAATCTTGGCTCGGACGATCCCAATAGATCTCAATCCCATTTCCTTCAGGATCGGCCAGATAGATGGCCTCACTAACCATATGGTCTGACGCCCCCTGTATCGGCACACCCAGCCTGACCGCATTCAGCAGCCAGCTTCCGAGGTCTGCGCGTGTAGGGAGAAGGAAGGCTGTATGGAATAGGCCAGCGTCTAAAGGACTTGCAAAACGCAGATCGGCGTTCCCCCGCAGTTCGAGCAGCACTGCGCCATCCACCCCAAGGAGAACGGTTTGCCCGGCGCTTTCAATCTGAATGAGCCCGACAACCTGCTGATAAAAGGCGCTCATCGTGTCGAGGTCGCGCACGTTCAAAGCGACTTTTCCGATTCTAAGCGGTGCCCCAGCCGAGGTGACGCCAGCGCTTGGGCCACCTTTGGCGTGGCCAGTCACAGCCAGTCCGGCAGCGAATGTTGCGGCTGATCCTGCAAGAAGTGAGCGGCGGGTTAGCATGATAGTCTCCTTGGGAGAGCTCTTGATCGGAAATATTGCGGGGTGGGGAGACTGCTACCAGGTAGAATGGAGCTCCTCGATAGTAGCTCTTGGTCTTGAGATGTGCCTTGCCCGAGGGCTAGTTCTAAAGATCTGCCGCGCATGAACCATCCCTTCATTGACGGATTGCCCGTTCATGAAAGAAAGACAGTAGAAATCCTACGTTGGATGTAGATCAGCTATACCTTTCCGAGAACGGCAGCACAGAGCTCGTGCTGCTCTGCCAAAAAGATGGATGCCGGGAGATGCGGAAGGTGCCGCTTTGCTTCCGCATTCACCCTAATGCCCAACCGCAACGACGACACCAGCCTGGCGGATCATGCGGGCGCTGGCCAGCGTCAGGAGAACGGTGACGAGGGCTATGCCAAATAAAAGAGCCGTCCAGAAGATGGCACCTTGCTCGACCAGAAATGCTGAGATTGGAGTGGCGGCTGCCCCCAAGATCATTGGACCAGCGCCCAGCACTGCAGCACTGGCGCCAAGGGCTGTGTTGCGGGTGGAGAGCGCAATGGACATGAGCGTCGTTTCAGCGATCCCCAAGCCACCGAGCGCGATGAACATGCCGGGCACGATGCCGTAGAGTCCGACCGGGGCGGATGCGGATACCAGTGCGATCAACGCACCAAACAGTATCGCCGATGCACCCGCCGCGGCCAGCTTTTCTACCGAGACTCGTGCGGCGAGCTTGGCGCTCGCCATGGCGCCGAAGAGCACGGCGAGGCCCGTTCCGCCGAACACCAGACCGAAACTGGTGGACGAGATGCCATAGAGCTCCTGGTAAGCGAACGACGAACCGCCAATGTAGGCAAAGAGGAAGATAAAGGCACCGGCCAGAGACATGGCAGGCAAGAGGAACCGCTTGTCTGTGACAATCTCCCCATATGTTTTGCCAATTTCTTTGAACCGCAACGGCGCACGTTTGGCGATAGGCAAGGATTCGGGTAGCAGGACTATGCTGCTGAGAAGAACCACAATGCCCAACCCGCCCAATACGAGGAAAACGGTACGCCAGCCAAACGCAGACCCGATAAGCCCTCCGGCAGCAGGCGCAAGAACCGGGCCGAGTCCCTGTATGGTCATCAGAAGCGCAAATAGCTGCGTTGCGCGCACACCTTCAGCAACGTCGCGTACGCTGCTCATGGCCGTCACGACTGCGAGTGACGCGGCTAGGCCCTGAACGAGCCGGGCCACGATAAGGATCTCAACCGACTGAGCCAGAGCCGACCACAGCGAAGCGCAGACAAAGGTGACGACGGCAAAAAGCAGCGGCCGGCGCCGTCCCAAAGCGTCGATGAGCGGCCCAAAGATCAGTTGCCCTCCGCCCAGGGCCAGAAGGAACACGGTTAAGGTAATCTGTACGGTAGAGTAGTCAGTCTGCAGTTCTCCAGCCATTGCGGGCATGGAAGGCAGATACATGTCGATGGATGCCGGGCCGAGCAGGGTAATGAGACCCAAGGCAACGGCCACGCCGGAAAAGACTGACGGGTTCCGGATTGGAGTAGTCATGAAGTTTACCTCACAGGCTGTTTCGGCCCATGTTTGAGAAGCGGTATTGAGTGTGAAGTGCTGACAGGATCAGCCCGGCTGCCAATCGAAGATTAGCTCCTCGCGAAAGCCAAAGCGGGCCAGATGCTCGGCGACAACTCGCTCCAATCCTGGCAGATCGCCGCTATCTTCGATCGAAACCTGAACGCGCAGTTGTGTCCGGCTGGCGGCAAGTTCGACCGTGCCCTCGCCATCGCCAAAATCAATGCTGCCCTCTTCAGGCGTGAAATCAACGGTGAACCGGTGGCTCCAGTGCTTGCACAATTGCTGAAGATAGCGACTGGCGTTTGCCGTTTGGACATAGGCGGTCGAGCTTTTCATGATACGCGATCCTGTGAGTGTCAGGCGTTGGAGAAGTGGTTAAGCGGGCCGCTGCAGGGTTGCCAAAGCATGTTCAACCACCGAATGCCACTCGTCGTGATCCGCAGGCACAAGGCCAAGTCCTTGCAGCAGGAACAGCCCCTCGATCGCCAGGATAGCTTGCCTGATGTCGCGGCCGCGTGCCGTCGTGTCATCGAAGTGCCTGAAGATCGCGCGGTAAAAATCACGGCCAGGCGCTGATACATCGGGGGCATAGGAAAGAGCGGTCATCAGCAGGGATGCGGTGCGCAGATGATCTGCATCCTGGGTCAGGATTTCGGTCACATAGGCGCCAAGAACCGCCTCCGGTGAGCCATCGGTCAGGTCCGCCAACGCCCCCCAGTCCTTCAAAAAGCGTTGCAGTTCTCGCTCGAGAGCCGCAGCAATCAGCATCTCTTTCGAAGCGTAGCTGTAAACCAAGCCACCCTTGCTTATACCTGCGCGCTCGGCCACTGCATCGAGCGTGAAACCGCGCCCTCCACTTTCCACCATCACAGCTTCAGCAGCATCAAGAATGCGGTTGCGATCAATCTCTCTGGGGCGTGGCATGACATTTCCTCGAGCTGAGAATTAGTGCCGGAACACGTATTCCGATCCGTCGCTAAAGCGGTTCAGCCTGTAGATGGCCGGGTCCACGATAGTGGTTTCACCCGCGATCATCTGAGCGACAAGCTCACCGGAGGCGGGTGCGGTGGTGAGGCCATTGCCCGAAAATCCAGTGATCACGAAGAGCCCCGGAACATCGGGCACTTCGCCGATGTACTGGGTCGAATCCGGAGTGGCATCGATCATCCCCGCCCAGGTTTCAAGCACGGTGGCTTGATCATACTGCGGGTAAGCGCGACGCAGATTGGCGAGCGCAAGACCGGTCTCGGCGGTGTCCACATTGGCTGACAACATCCGCACGTGTTCGAAAGGCGAGACTTCATCCGCAGACCAGTGCGACGGAATATGAAGGGACGCAAAGAAGTCGCTTGATGGTCGGACCTTGATCAGACCACCTGAGTGCTCGAGCGCTGGCATGAAGTCGAAAAGGTAACGGAAGCTATCCCGCGTGATGGGCGACACATTGCTCGAAACGCCTACCGCCGTTTCGCCATTGGCCATCATGCGCCAGGCAAAGTCGGGACCATAGCCGGCACCGGGCAGAGCGCCCGCAACCCGACTGATGCGCTGCATCGACGAGTTGATGGCCAACTGCGCAAGCTTGACCCCAGCATTGCCTGCAAAGAGCGATGACCAGGCTCCCCCTGCGATGACCACAGCCTTGGCGCGAATATACCCCGCCTCGGTATGGACGCCTGCTACTCGACCCGCTTCGCGTTCGATGGTCCGGGCGGCAACGGGGGCCACGATGCGAACGCCTTCTCGAATGGCACCCCGGGCAATGCGCGAAACGGACCATGTGGGTTCCGCGGTGCCGTCGCTGGCCTGGTAAAGGGCTGCGGTATAGCTCTCTGAAGCGCCGGGGATGAGCGCGTCGAGTTCAGAGCCGGTTACGATGCGGGCGTCCATCTGCGGCTGAACCTCAAGAGCGTTCCGGAGCCACTCGGCACTGCCTTGAACGTCATCGTCCGTTGCCAGTAGCGAGAAATTGCCGGATTGGCGAAAACCGATGTCTTCGCCAAAGCGCTCTGCAAAGCCTTGCCAGATAGTTTTGGATCGATTGGTCAGCTCCAGCTTGCCCAGATCCCAGCCATTGGAATAAATCCATCCAAAAGCCCGGCTGGACTGCTCGCCCGCCACCACGCCCTTCTCAAGAACGACGGTGCTGAGGCCACGTTCGTTGAGGAAGAGAGCCGTTGAGATACCGGCAATGCCGCCCCCGATCACGACCACGTCGGCCTGTGAAGGAAGCTCACGCACGGTTTGCACCGGCTCAGCCATTGGGACATGCGAGGGCATCCGCCATCCCGGTGTTGATCCGAAATAGGCTCCGGCCGCGCCGCCGACCAAGGCACCACCAATAGCGCTGGCACCACCGATAAGAACATTGCGTCTGGAAATAGCCATCTCAGCTTCCTCGAACAGTGCGCGGCCGATTTGCGGATCGGCTTTGCTTCAACGAGGGCTCATATGCGACTGCCCAGTCGGAAACTCAACCAGCTTTTGCTGAACGGTGGTTTCCTGAAGAATGAACAGTGCCGCCGCTATCGCGTGGAGTAGCGCTTCCGAGCCTCGACGACAGCGCGGTGATTGGTATCCGCCCAGCTGATCAGGGTTTTCAACGGCAACAGAAAAGACGATCCAAGCGGTGTGAGTGAATATTCAACCCGCGGGGGCACCTCTGGATAGAGCACCCTTGCGATAAAGCCGTCCTGCTCAAGGCGCCGGACCGTCGTAGACAGCATCTGTTTAGAGATATCGCCAACCGCTCGCATGAGCTCGTTGAAGCGCAAGGTGCGGCCATCAAGTGCTTCCAGAACGAGCAGGCTCCACTGGTCGCCTATCCTGTCGAGCACGTCGCGGATGGGACAAGGCTGTTCGAATTCGATATCGGCAACCACGAGTTCCGCCTCCTAGATGCAAGGTCAGTCCGGCCTGACCAGGTCTGCAAAATGTGACTTCTTGTGAACTTCAGGAAAGCGGTTCACGGTATGAATTCCAGACCAAGTCTAGAAATCATACCAAGGAATTTGTGTTATGTCGAAGATTGTTCTCATTGGCGCTTCAGGGAATGCCGGTTCGCGCATCCTCAAGGAGCTTTCGGATCGAGGCCACATCGTTACCGCGATTGCGCGGAACGCAGACAAGATCGAAGCATTGCCCAACGTCACTTCCGTGTCGGGCGATCTTTACGACACCGAAAAATTTGCAGAACTGCTGGCAGGACACGACGCGGTCATCAGTTCGGTCATGTTTGTGTCGAGCGACGCTCAGAGCCTGATCGATGCCGTTCGCAAGTCGGGTGTGAAACGCTACCTCGTTGTTGGTGGCGCAGGCAGCCTGGAAGTTGCTCCCGGTCAGCGCGTCGTCGATCAGCCTGGGTTCCCTGAAGAGTATAAGGGTGAAGCTCTTGGCGGTGCCAAGTTCCTCGACGCTCTCAAGTCGACCGATGATCTGGACTGGACCTTCCTCTCCCCATCGGCTGAATTCGTCCCAGGCGAGCGCACCGGCCAGTTCCGTTTAGGCAAGGATACACTCTTGTCCAACGAGAATGGCTCGAGCATCTCGTTCGAAGACTACGCGATTGCGCTGGTCGATGAGTTGGAGAACCCTAAGCACACGCGTGAACGCTTCACCGTGGGTTACTGAGCGCTAGCGCGGAAAGGGAACATGCAAATGTCGTTCATCAGATCCATGCTGGTCTTCAGCGCAATCGCGACGGCCATTTCGGTAGGCTCTGCTTTCGGCCAAGACATTCAGCGCGACCTTGGCGCTGAAGAGGTAAATCGTACCATTGTGGTCGATTTCTACGACAGCTTCTTCAACGACCACGATACGACCGGCGCAAGCGAAGTGATCGCGGAAGATTACATCCAGCACAATCCCGAGGTGCCGGATGGAAAGGAGCCATTCGTGTCGTATTTCACGGGCTTCTTCGCCGAAAACCCCGAGTCCCGTGCCCAGATCGTGCGCAGCGCCGTCGAAGGTGACCTTGTTTGGCTCCACGTTCACTCGACCAATGGTCCTGAGGATCAAGGGCAAGCCGTGATCGATATTTTCCGGCTCGAAGATGGCGTCATCGTTGAGCATTGGGACGTCATCCAGGATGTTCCCGCTCAAGCGGCAAATGCGAACACCATGTTCTAGTCAGACGTCCTGCAAGCTACGGGCAAGGATTGAGATCCTTGCCCGATCTGCGGCGCAACTCGCCTTGTCTTTCCCTGTCGTATTCGGCGGCGACCCTTTGAGAAGTGAAGGATTTGCTGCCATGATTTCCGATCGCAACTACGGGCACTAGCCAGCGACCTTTCTCTTTGCACCGACGAGATTAAGGGCAACAAGCAGGCCGGCTGAAATTGCGATTATGATGGTGGCGACAGCCAGAACGCTCGGATCCAGATTTTCGCGGGTGCCGCTAAGCAACTCCCGTGGCAGCGTCTTCTGATCCGGACCAGTGATCATCATGGCGATAACGACCTCATCGAATGATGCGGCAAAGGCGAAGATGGCGCCTGATACGATGCCCGGAAGAATGAGCGGCATGGTGATGGTCCGGAAGACGACAAAGGGAGTTGCCCCCAAGCTGCTCCCTGCCCGCTCGAGCCTACGATCGCGCTGGCTTGCTACAGCGTTCACCGAGACAAGGACATAGGGAACTGCAATGGCGCTATGTGCGAGGATCAGCCCAAGAAGAGAGTTTGCCAAGCCCATGGGAGCGAAGAAGAAATAGACCCCCACTGCCGTGATGATGACCGGAACAATCATCGGTGAGATCAGGATCGCCATGACCACCGATTTACCAGCAAAGTGCAGACGGTCGAGACCTAAGGCAGCGGCTGTGCCAAGTGGAACCGAGAGTGCGACCGTTGCGGCAGCGACAATCATCGAATTGCCGATAGAATTGAGCCAGCGAGGCGTCGAAACCACCGCCTCAAACCATCGCGTGGACAAACCGGTCATCGGATAGGACACGATCGACCCCGCATTGAACGCCAGGGGTATGATGGCGAATAGAGGCAGCAGCAGAAACAGCAGCACCAGAATTCCAGCGAGGCGGGTAAGAACCGTCCAGAACTTCATGCTGTCGAACATGGCTAGACTCTCACCCGTTCGACGCCGACGAGGCGCACATAGAGCAGATAAAGGATGACGGTAACGATCAGCAGTCCACCTGCCAGCGACGCGGCGAGACCCCAGTTCAAGGCCTGGAGCGTATTGTAGGCGATGTAGAAAGGCAGCATCTGATCGCCCTGCCCCCCGAGCAGTAGTGGAGTGATGTAGTAGCCAAGCGCCAGGATGAAGACCATCAGCCCACCGGCCGAGAGCCCGGGCAGGACTTGCGGCAGATAAACCCGGAAAAAGCCACTGAGCGGCCCGCCTCCCAAGGACCGTGACGCCTGCATTTGCGACTTCGGCAGCGACTTCATCGCCGCATAAAGCGGCAAGACGGCATAGGGCAGCAGCACATGGGTCAGCGCGATAAGCACCCCGGTGCGATTGTAGATCAGGTCCAGTGGCGCGTTGGTGATGCGCAGGGCCATCAAGATCTGATTGAGAATGCCGTTTTTCTGCAGAATGACCAGCCACGAGGTCGAGCGCACCAGCACCGAGGTCCAGAGCGGCAGCAGGAGGGTCAGCATCAGAAGTCCGGCCAAAGGACCGCTCACTGAGGAGAGCAAATAGGCTGCAGGCATCGCGAGAAGCAGGCAGATGGCCGTTGCTGAGATGGCGATGACAAAGGTGCGCACGAGCACATTGACGTAGAGGCCGCTATCTGGCCCGCCGTCCATACCAAGTGCGGTCAGCACATGGATGTCGGTGAAGGGGCCACGCGCTTCGGCAAGGGCATGCCAAATCTTCGCCTGCCCCCAGGCCGGCTCGATCGACACAAGAGTGTCCTGCCAATTGGTTATGGAGCTTGCATCATCGGGGAGGCTGCGGGCCGTCGAGGACAGTACCGTACGCCATTCGGCCGAGGCGTAGCCCAGTCGTCGCGCCGCGGTCCCTGCCGTACGATCCTCGCGGGCTGCGGCAAGATCGGCGGCAACCGCCGCAAACGCCTCTTCGTCCGGCAAGGTTTCGCCGTCCCAGGAAGCCAGCGCAATGACACTCCGGGGCATGATCGCCGCCAATTCCGTGTCACTGACCGACAGAACCAGCATGCGGCCGAGCGGCACGAGAAAGGTGAAAGCCAAAAAGATGACCAGCGGCGCGATCAGGGCTAGTCCGACAATGTTAGAGCGCATCGCGGCACTGTCGATGGTCATGGCGAAACCTCATCGCAAATTAGGCAAGGCGGCGGCCTTTCTCCGGCCACCGCCATGCAGGCTACTGGCTCGACCAGGAGGCGAAGCGCTCGTTCAACGCGTCGATATTGCGGATCCAGAAGTTGGCGTCGATCTTGATGCCTGCTTCAAGGTGTTCCGGTGATGTTGGCAGGGTTTCGGCAAGCTCGGCAGGCAACTGCGCTTGAGCCTCGACATTGCCGACGCCATAGCCAAGCTTGCTCGGCCATTCGACCTGACGATCAGCCCGTCCGAGAAAGTCGAGCAGCTTGATGGCATTGTCCTTGTTGGGCGAGCCGCGCAGGATCACCCAGCTATCGACATTGAGAGCACCGCCCTCCCACATGATCCGGAAATCGCGGCTGTTCTCGAGATTGGCGGCAGCGACGCGTCCATTATAAGTGGTGGTGAAAGCAACTTCGCCAGAACCGAGGAGCTGCATCGGCTGATTGCCCGACGTCCACCAGACGATGTCATCCTTTATGGAATCAAGCTTGGCAAAGGCGCGGTCAACACCTTCCGGCGTTGAAAGCACTGTGTAGACATCGGCAGGCGCCACACCATCGGCCATCAGCGCAAACTCGAGGTTCATCTTCGGGCCACTGCGGAACGCACGCTTGCCTGGATATTTGGCAGTATCGAAGACATCAGCCCAGCTCTGCGGCCCTTCCGGGAACACGGCCCCGTCATAGGCTGCGACGATGGCCGCGATATTTGCGGGAACGCCGCATTCGGTGACGCTACCTTCGATGTATTGATCGACGCCGCCCACGAGAGCAGGGTCGATGACTTCAAAGAGGCCCTCCTCGCACCCTAGCGCTTCTTCCTCGGCTTCGACCTCAACGACGTCCCAGTTGTTGGCGTCGCCTGCCTCGATCTTGGTGCGAAGAACACCGATGCCGCCATCCCAGCTGTCTTCGGCAAGCGGAATACCGGTTTCCTCGCGAAACGGGTCGAAATAGACCTCGCGCTGCGCGTCTTGGAAAACCCCTCCCCAGGACACGACCGTCAGATCGCGGGCTGCTGCCGGTGCGATGGCGGCCAGCAAGGCTGCTACGGCGACCACTGTGTGTTTCATCATGATAGTCTCCCTTGAAACGCTCTCCCTAAGAGCGGGACGCATGGTCCTGTTACCGATCCGCGAGGATGCGGCATTCCCTGTCTGAAAATTTCACCTGCACCATGTTCCCCGGCACCGGCGGCGTCGGAATGGTGCCCGAAAGTTTAAGTTTGAGGAGGCCAATTCCCTCGGCCTCCACATCGAGGCGATAGCAATCGCCGAGATAGGTGCATTGCTTGACCTTGGCCGGGATGGCAGAGGCATCTCCCACCTCGGCGAAAGCGATCCGCTCCGGTCGAAGCGCCAGAAAGGCCCTTTCGCCAATTAGCGGTCTATTGGGCGCATCCGCCTCGACGAGGCGTCCATTATCGAGACGGATGCTGGCGCTCACACTGCCAACCGCTTCGATCCGCCCCGGCACAAGATTGTTCTCGCCGATAAAGCCGGCAACAAAAGTCGTGCAAGGATCGCGATAAAGCCCCTCAGGTGTATCGAGCTGTTCGATGCGCCCCTTGTTGAAGACTGCAATCCGATCCGAGAGGGTTAGCGCCTCCGATTGGTCATGGGTGACGAACACCATGGTGATCCCAATCTGCCGGTGCAGCGCCCGCAACTCTTCCTGCATCTGTTCGCGCAGGTTCTTGTCGAGGGCCCCAAGCGGTTCATCGAGCACGATAAGCCGCGGCTTGAACACCATGGCCCGCGCCAAAGCTACACGTTGCTGCTGACCCCCGGAAAGCTGACCGGGCCTGCGATGCCCCTTATCCGCCAGATCAACCGTCGCCAGAACGCGCGCAACCTCCGCCTCAACCTCGGCCCGCCCCATACCGCGAACCCTTAAGGGGTAAGCAATATTTTCAGCCGCTGACATATGCGGGAAGAGCGCGTAGTTCTGAAACACCACGCCAATTTCACGCTTATGCGCCGGCAGGCTCTCGATGCGCTTGCCGTCGATCTCGATAGTGCCGCTGCTGGCCGTCTCAAAGCCGGTCAACAACATCAGCGTCGTGGTCTTGCCCGACCCCGATGGGCCGAGCAGGGTGAGAAACTCGCCTCTGGCAATGTCGAGGTCGAGGCTCTGCACTGCCGTGAAGTTATTGTATGTCTTGGTGACGCCCCGGAAACGAACGATCGGGGTCTGCTCACGTGTCATCGACATATCTCACCCTTGGTCGTTGGTGACGGGACCCCGTCAGGAGCGCGCTCGCTTGGCCGCGGCTTCACGCTCATTCTCAAACGCCTCGAAATCAAAGGTTTCAAGCTCGATTTCTTCGATGGGCGGATAGGGGCGAGCGATGCCATCCCAGCCGATCTGGTCGATGCTCCAGTAGAATTCGAGCAGATTGCCATCGGGGTCGCGACCATAGAAGCGCGGCTGGTTACCCGGACCGCCCTTGCGAGCATTAACGATTGGATGCCCTTGCTCTTCAAAGCGCTTGTAGAGGGCCAGCAGGTCGCTCGAGCTATTCATCTCGAAGGCGATGTGATGCAGGCCGAATGCGTGCTCCTTTGGCGGCTCAACCGCATTGCGCAAGGTGAAGATCGACAAACAATGGTGATTGGAGTCGCTGCGGACGAAAGATCCAGCGAGCACCGCCACGCCGTGGCCGACTTCGTCCTCGCCATATTCGAAATGCTCGGTCAGGCGCATGCCGAGGACCTCGGTATAAAACTTTACCGTGCGCTCCATATCGCGCACCGCGATACCCACATGGCCGACCCGGTTGACTCGTAAGGTCATCTCTTTCCCCTGATCCGATTATCGGACTTAGTTAATCCGTTATTCGACGCTATTTCGAGTTTTGCATTTCGTCAAGATGGCTAGACCAAAGTCGCATCGCGGCATAACGGCAGACATTTTCGCTTTCTACAACAGAGACTTACAACCTCCCCGAGCCTGCGCCCCACAAACAGCATTTTGTGTTGACGGGAAGAAATTATAGCCATATCAAATTCGCATATCGGTTTTTTTAAGTCCGATAATCGGGCTAACTTGGGAGATTGAATGCATGACCAGGCTCGTAACCTACTCGACAGGAAACGGCGCAAGGCTTGGCAGCGTCAGGGATGGCATGATCCTCGACCTCGCCCTCGCTGCCGACCATCAGAGGTTTGAAAACACTGGTTGGACCAAAGACAGCCTTGCCTTTCTCGAAGCCGGGGATGAAGCCTGCGAACAACTCAGAGCGCTTACCGCGTCAATCAAGGCCCTTGGTGATGACGCCGCCCGCAAGGCTGGCCTGCTTGTCGCCGAAGCCGATGTGCAGGTGTTGCCACCCATCCAGAAGCCGCCCAAAATCCTCTGCGTCGGCCGCAATTACGGAAAACACGCTGCCGAAGCCGGTCGGCCGATCTCGGAAATCCCGATCATCTTCTCGCGATTTGCTAAAACGCTTGTCGAGCAGGGTGGGAACGTCGTCGTTCCGACAGTGTCGGAACAGCTCGACTGGGAAGGCGAACTCGCCGTCATCATTGGCAAGGCTGGACGCCATGTCCGCCGTGCCGATGCAATGGATTACGTCGCTGGCTATTCCATCTTCAACGACGTGACGGTGCGCGACTACCAGTTCCGCATTACCCAATATACCGCTGGCAAGAATTTCTCGCGCTCAGGTCCGTTTGGTCCCTATCTCGTGCTCACCGACGAGGTCGCCGATCCGCACAACCTCGACATCAAGACCCGCCTTAACGGCGAAATCGTCCAGGACGGCAATACCGAGGAAATGCTCTTCGATATCCCGGCAATCATCGAACACCTCTCCGAGTTCATCGAGCTCGAACCCGGTGATGTCATACCCATGGGCACGCCGGCCGGTGTTGGCTTCACCCGCACCCCACCGCGCTTCCTACGCTCCGGCGATATCATCTCTGTTGAAGTCGAAGGGCTCGGCACGTTGACCAATCCCGTTATCAACGAGGCAGACGCATGAGCAAAACCGAGCAGTACGAACGTGGGCTGCAGATCCGGAAGGATGTGGTGGGCGCCGAATATGTGCAGCGCGCCTATGACAAGGCCGGCGACTTTGGCAAGGATTTTCAGGATCTCGTAACCGAGTTCTGCTGGGGCGGAAGTTGGGGACGAGACGCGCTCACCAAGCGCGACCGTAGCCTTCTTAATCTCGCCATCATCGGCACTCTGGGCCGTAGCGCCGAGTTTTCCCTCCATGTGCGAGGCGCCCTTCGCAATGGCGTTACCACAGATGAAATCCGCGATACGCTGATTCACCTGTCGATCTATTCCGGCATTCCTGCCGGCGTCGAGGCCTTTCGCATCGCACAAGAGGTGCTTGCTGAGTGGAACGCCGACAAAACCCAATCCGAACCGCAGAAGGGCTAAACGCCGTGAGCCAGATTGCTGAAAACTACAAGCGCGTCGACACTGTCACGCCCGACAAGCTGTTTCCCGGGCACGATGCCCTGCGCCCCGACGCCACGCTGACCCTTGTCGGCCAGACACTAGAGCTGCACTTCGAAGGCCGGACACCCGTGTCTTATACCTTTGACGAGAAGCGCGTGCGCTGGACTTCAAACCCCTCTGCCAATGTCGCCTATCCCATTGGCGAAGCCGCTTACGAAGCTATCGAAGTTGGCCACGGCCTCCTTGCCGCCACCATCAATCACACCGAAAGCGTCTCCAACGATCTGATGATCGTCGATCTCGCGCAAAAGCGCGTCCTCGTCGTACATTCCGTCATGATCGGGGGCACCTCAACCATCGCCGAACGCTCGATCATCCTCGAAGCCGGCATCGGCGCGCCGCTCGCCCGCCCCTTCCCCAAGACCGCCGAACTGGTTGGCAAGCGCATCCACTGGTCTTACGGTCCAACCCATTTCTTCGAGCACATCTATATCGAGCCCGAACTTTATTGCTGGCACGGGATCACCGGACCCGAGGGTGGCATGGGCGCTGTTGAACCGACCTCGGTTCGCAAGATCGAGGATAACCTCTATCTGTTCACTTGGTCCGACCGCGGCACGCCGTTCAACGGCGCCTTGGTAATTGATCTCACCGGCAAGCCACGCTCGGCCGGGCGCCTCGTTGGCTGGGACCCGGAAAAGCGCGAGATCAGCCAGATCATCGTCGGCGCCACCGGTACGCTGGTCAACACCACAGATTATTCGGCCGCCTTCCAGAACAAGTAAGCCTAGAGCAAGACCATGACCGACCTGAGTGACTCCGCCCGGCGCCTTCCTCCCGGACACCTCTTCATTGCCGGTCAATGGCGCCCTGCCGAAAAGGGGGCAAGTCTGCCCGTGATCAATCCCAGCACCGAACAGGTGTTGGGAACAATCGCCGCGGCCAGCGCGAGCGATATCGACGCCGCCGTGCGCGCCGCCAGGGAACAGTTCGAAACTGGCGAATGGTCCCGCCTCTCGGGCGAAGATCGCGGTCGCCTCCTCTGGCGCCTCGCCGACCTCATCGAAGCCAATCGCGAAAACCTCGCCTTCCTTGAAGCGACCGATATCGGCCGCCCCTATTTTGAACCCTACGAGTTCGAAGTCCCCCTCGCCGCCAGCACTTTTCGCCATTTCGCGGGCTGGGCCGACAAGCTGACCGGGCAAACATTTGCCCTTCCAGACTTCGCTGGACGCCCCCGCCATTCCTATACGCTCCGACACCCGATCGGCGTCGTCGCCGCGATCACGCCCTGGAATGCTCCCACAATGATCGCCTCGTGGAAGTTGGCAACCGCGCTGGCTGCCGGCAACACTGTCGTGATCAAGCCGGCCGAAGACGCCTCTCTCAGCACAGTCCGATTGGTGCAGCTCATCGAGGAAGCAGGTTTTCCCCCTGGCACCGTCAATCTCGTGACCGGCATTGGCGCGGTCGCCGGCGAAGCCCTCATCCGCCATTCAGGCGTTGATAAGATTTCCTTCACCGGTAGCCCCGGCGTCGGCCGTCACATCGCCTCCATCGCCGGCCAGTCCCTCACCAAGGTCGCCCTCGAACTCGGCGGAAAATCACCTCAGATCGTGCGCGCCGATGCCGATCTTGACCTCGTCGCCTCAGGCGCCCCGATCTCCTTCTTCGCCAATCAGGGCCAAACCTGCGCTTCGGGCAGCCGCCTGCTTGTTCACCGCAGCATTGCCGAAGACCTCACCGAGCGCCTCGTTGCCGCCGCCCGATCCATCAAGGTCGGAGACCCCTTCGACCCCACAACGCAGATGGGAGCCCTCGTCAGCGCCAAGCAACTGGAGCGCGTCGCGGGATACGTCCAAAAAGGTCTTTCAGAAGGCGGCAAGCTGCTCACCGGGGGCAGTCGTCTTGATGCCCCCGGCTATTTTTTCGCCCCAACCCTCTTTGGTGGTCACAATGACCTGGCCATTGCCCGTGAAGAGATTTTCGGTCCTGTCGGCACGATCATCACCTTCGATACCGACGAAGAAGCCCTGCGCCTCGCCAATGCCACTGACTATGGCCTGACTTCGGTGGTTTGGACGCAGGACCTCGCGGCAGCAAATGCCTATGTGCAAAAGCTCAAGGCCGGTTCGGTCTGGGTCAATGCCTGGGGCCCACCCCACCCGTCCCTGCCTTGGCTCGGAGTCAAAACCAGTGGCCTTGGCGAAGAGCTCGGCCGTTCAGGCCTTCTCGCCAATACGGTCGAAAAGACCGTCTCCATCGTCGCCTGACAAACCCGGATTTCGTTCATGGCCATTTCCAACGCCCTGTCGTCTCGTCTATCCGATCCCTCGCTTCTGGTTGAGGCCGGGTTTGTCGGAGGCACCTGGTGCGCTGACGCAATGTCTGGCGAACGGTTTGAAGTCACCAATCCCGCCAATGGCGATGTTCTGGCATCGTTGCCGGACCTGTCGCGCGACGAAGCGCGTGCAGCAATCGAGGCAGCTCGCCTTGCCCAACGTGACTGGTCCAGGAAAACGGGCAAGCAGCGCGCAGCAATCCTGCGACAATGGCACGACCTCACCATTGCCAATGCCGACGACCTCGCCACCATTCTCACTACAGAGATGGGAAAGCCATTGGCAGAAGCGAAGTCTGAAGTTCTCTATGGCGCGGGCTATATCGAATGGTTTGCAGAGGAAGCGAAGCGGATCTATGGCGATGTCATCCCCGGCCACCAGGAAGACAAGCGCATCGTCGTCATCAAGCAGCCGGTTGGCGTCGTCGCAGCCATCACCCCATGGAACTTCCCCAATGCCATGGTCGCCCGGAAAGTCGCACCCGCCCTCGCCGCCGGCTGCGCCATTGTCCTGAAACCCGCCGCGCAGACGCCGCTCTCGAGCATCGCCCTCGCCATTCTCGCCGAGCGCGCCGGACTCCCGGCTGGCCTCTTCAGCGTCATCACCACGCGCAGGAGCCGCGACTTTGGCGCCGAAATCACTGAAAACCCTACTGTCAGAAAACTGACCTTCACCGGCTCAACCGAAGTCGGCCGTGCCCTGATGGCGCAAGCCGCGCCCAAGATCATGAAGCTTTCGCTTGAACTTGGCGGCAATGCCCCCTTCATCGTCTTCGACGATGCCGACCTCGACGCGGCAGTCGAAGGCGCTATAGTCTCCAAGTTCCGCAATGCCGGCCAAACCTGCGTCTGCGCCAACCGGCTTTATGTGCAGGACGGTGTCCATGACGCCTTTGCCCAAAAACTCAGCCGCCGCGTCGCAGCCCTCAAAGTCGCCGACGGTTTTACGGACGGCGTTGCTATCGGCCCGCTCGTCGACGATAAGGCGCTGGCAAAAGTCGAGGAACACGTCGCCGACGCCGTCGGAAAAGGGGCTGCCATCGCCGTTGGTGGTGCTGCCCACGAGAACGGCGGCAACTTCTATAAGCCTACCGTTCTCACCGGCGTCACCGCATCGATGTTGGTGGCAAAAGAAGAAACATTCGGCCCCCTCGCCCCCCTCTTCCGCTTCAAGGATGTGGAAGACGTCATCGCCCAGGCCAATGACACCGAATTCGGACTCGCCGCATATTTCTACGCCGCGTCCATGTCACGCATCTGGCAAGTGGCCGAAGCCCTCGAATGCGGCATGGTGGGCGTCAATACCGGACTGATCTCCACCGAAGTCGCTCCATTCGGCGGTGTGAAGCAATCGGGCTTTGGCCGTGAAGGATCAAAATACGGGCTCGAAGACTATCTGGATATCAAATACATCTGCCTCGGCGGAATAGACTTAACTTATGCTGGGGAACCGCGTCACAGTGCCTGAAATCTCCCAAACTGCGGACCAGATGCTGATCGTGTTGGAAAACATCGCCGATGCCGGGCCGGCATCGGCCGCCGAAGTGGCGCGCAATTGCGACCTCAACCGGACTGTGGCGCTGCGCCTACTCAACACCTTGGCCCAGCGCAATTACATCCGCCGCACAACCGAGGGCTATGTCCTTGGCACCGCCGCTATAAGACTTGGTCATTCTGCCGAAGAGGACATTTCGGTTCTTGCCAAGCCGATGATGGACCGCCTTGCCGATCAGGTGTCCGAAACGGTGGTGCTGCACTGCATGGAAAAGGATGAGGCGGTTGTGGTGGAACAAGCCATCGGCGCCAAGCATCTTGTCCGCGTTCAGCACCAGCCCGGCTCACGACATCCGCTTTTCATCGGTGCAAGCGGCTGGTCGATCCTTGCGTTTCAGGACGAGAAGACGATCTCACGCGTTTTGAAGAAGAGCTTGGATGCGAATGAAGCACGGAGTCGCATTGCGAAAATCCGTGTCGATGGCTTCGCGATCTCGCATGACGAGTTGCAGCAGGGTGTACACGGCATCGCGGCGCCATTGAAAGAGGCCGATGGCAGTTGCTCGGCCAGCATCGCTATCCTTGTGCCCAGCCTGCGCGCTGACGGAGTCACCAAGCTCGCGCGACCACTTCTGAAACTCGCGGGTGACATTTCGGACGCTCTGCAGCGTCGATAATGCTGGCAGCTCACTACGTTTACTAGGTCCCGCAAAAAATCGTGGTGGCGGCTCGCGATAACTGAGGCCAACACGGCGCACCTAGCGGGCCGGGGTGGCGCGAAACATGTCGCAATCCATTGGTGCTTCCTGCTTGGGAGAATTAGCGCAAGCGCATGGCGGCATCAAACCGAGAGGCCTGATGGTTCGCTGCTGCAGTTAGATTGCTTACTAGAGGCACTCGCGCCGCTGGATGCAACATTGTCGAGCCACACGGTAGCATGAACACGGCGCTACCGGGTGGAACGGCACTCAGAAAAGCCTGCGCGGCACCAAATCAATGCATCTTCACTGCGAGCAAGTCGAATGTCGCTATGGAGTTGGCGAAATTCAGCCTTTCGCCCTCTGAGCCACTTATCGCCACTTTTGCCCTTTGCAGGACCTCTTTGAACTCTTGGATCGCAGAGCTTGCCTGATCGACCGAGAATGGCTCGCCCCTGAAGCGAGCAGCGAAACGCGCGGCCACTCCACCGACCAGAGCAAGGATGGCCGCTTGATCAGGGTTCTCGCGCGCCATTTCGTAGGCCATCTGATGGAACTCCGCGTAGGTCCGAATGCCGCCGTTCTGTTGTTCAAGCCACTCGTATAGATCGTTCACGCTAAGTCTCCCGGGAATGGCGCTCTGGACGCTGGAAGCGGGCGTGTATATCAAAAGTGAGACGAGAGGGAAAGGGAGAGCATGCCGATCCAGTTCGAGGAAATAGGGCGGCGACTGCGGGCGCATCGGATCGGCCGCGAACTCAGTGCTGACGATATTGCGGCGCATCTGGGAATTTCCCGCGCAGCCGTGTATCGGCTGGAGAAGGGGGAGATCGTCAAGATCCAGATTTTGGAGTCGATTGCGAAGTTTCTGGACGTTTCCCTACCCTCCCTGCTGGGAGTCGGAGTAGAGTATTACAGCAACGCTCTGTCGTTCTTCGAGCGCATGCGGCAGTTGGAGGAGAAGTCGATCCAGCTTTTGGGGAATTTCTCCCCGGTATCGACGCTACTATTGTCACCCGAATACATGACATATTTGCGTATGATGCTGGTCGAGGCGATGCCCGAGGATCAGCAAAAGGGTGGGCCTGCGCTGGTGTTGATCGACCGGATCCTGGAGCTGCTGGACGAACGGCGGCGCAGTGCCGGACGACGGCGGGTGCCAATCGTTTCAATTGTCGGAAGCCAGGATATCGAGCGATTTCTGATGCTTGGCATGGTGGGGCGCCTGGACCTGCCGACCGCAGTGCAGGCTGAACGCCGGGCTGCCGCGCGATTCGAAATCGAGCGGCTGATCGAAACCCTCGAAAAGCAGCCGATCGGCACCCAGATCGGCATCGTCGACGGACAGCCGCCCAGCCAGACCTTCCAAATATATGAAAGAGAAGACGATTCCGCGGTGACCCTGTCGCCCTACCGGTTGGGTGACCAGCCCAATGTCTCATCGGGCATCGCCATCGTGACCACGGCGCCAGAGGCGGTGCGCCATTTCACCGAAACGCTCGACGCCCAATGGACGATTGCTAAAAAGGGTTCTGATGGCGCCGCTATACTGCGCCGGATCATTGCGCGCGCCGATGCGGTTTCACGCATCGAGCCAATTCGTTAGCACAGTGCGAGCCTCTCGGCCGCCGAATTGACAATTGGCGCGATTTCCAGCAGTGTCTAAAAAATGAGACAGCCTGAAAATTCTGCGGTCACGCCGCCCGTTGATCCTTTCTCCGCTCTTGCCGCCGATACGTCGGCGCGCGTTCTGCGCAATGAGTGGGTGAACGCCGAGTATAAGCTCATCGTGCTCGATGCGCCCGGCCTGGCGGCGAGCGCCGAAGCGGGGCAGTTCTTCAACATCGAGTGTCCAGTCGTAGGCGAGGACAAGCCGTTCTTTCGACGGCCGATGAGCACTTACGCAGCCGATGCGGAAACCGGCCAGGTCGAGTTCCTCTACAAGGTGGCGGGTGCGGGCACGCGGGGCCTTGCGACGTTGCTGGACGGGCAGACGGTTCGCATTCTGGGCCCCTTGGGTGTGGGCTTTACCTTGCCCGAGCATGTGCGTTCGATTGTGATCATGGGCCGCGGCGTTGGCCTTGCGACGTTGGCACCGCTGGCCGAAATGGCACATCGTCGTGGCGTCGCCGTAACCGCTGTGATGAGTGCGCGTGGGCCCGAGCAGGTGCTGTCGGTGGACCGTTTCGAGGCGACCGGCGCGGCGGTGGAAATCGTGCTCGACAGCGACGGCACCAGCGACCTGGCTAATGTCGAGGCGATCCTGCGACGCCTTCATGCCCAAGGGCGCGCCGATGGATTTTATACCTGCGGGTCCAACCGGCTGATGCTGCTAATGAAGCGGCTGGCTGGAGAGCTCGGCATCTATGGCGAGGTCGCCATGGAGCAGCAGATGGCCTGTGGCCTGGGCATGTGCTTTTGCTGCGTGCGCAATTTCGACGTGGACGGCGAGACGGTGTCCAAGCGCGTCTGCTGGGATGGACCGGTCTTTCCACTGGCGGAGGCGACGTCATGGTAGATTTGTCGGTCGATCTCGGACGCGGTCTCATTCTGGCCAATCCGGTCATGCCGGCGTCCGGTACATTTGCCGAAGGGCTGGCGAGGGTCATCGACCTCAATGGCATCGGCGCGCTGGTGACCAAGACCATTACCGAGGAACTGCGGGGCGGCAATCTGACACCCCGTGTCGCCGAGGTCAGCAATGGCATGCTGAACTCGATCGGCATTCCCTCCAAGGGGATCACCTATTTTCTCGAGCATACGCTGCCGTTTTACCGGCAGTTTACCGCGCCCCTGATCGTCTCCATTTCGGCCCCGACGGTGGACGCGTTCGCCCGTGCTGCGGCGCGGCTCAATGTGCCTGGCATTGCCGGCATCGAAGCCAATATTTCCTGTCCCAATATCGAGGAAGACGGCAAGGCCTTTGCCATGCGACCGGGCACGACCGAGCAGGCGGTTTCGGCCATGCGAGAGGTCACGGACCTGCCGCTTTGGGCCAAGCTCACCCCGAACACGGGCGACATTGCCGCAGTGGCGCGTGCCGCGGAAAAGGCCGGAGCCGATGCGGTGGTGGTGGCTAACACTATCCTCGCAATGTCCATCGACATCGAGACCATGCGCCCGACTCTGGGCAATGTCATGGGCGGGCTGTCGGGCCCTGCCTTCAAGCCGATCGCGCTGCGCATGACCTATCAATGCGCGCGGGCGGTCAACATCCCGGTGATCGGCTGCGGCGGTATCGCCACCGCCAATGATGCGGTCGAATACCTGCTGGCCGGTGCTGCGGCGGTTCAGGTCGGCACCGCCACCTTTACCCGCCCCAACGCCATGAACGAAGTGATTGCCGGTCTTACCGAATATTGCCGCCGCAAGGGCTTTAATCGCGTGACCGACCTGCAGGCCGCGCTCAACGCCGAAATGCTGATCCCCGATGTGATGGAGGCGGCGCAATGAACGCGGCGAGCCAGCCTGTTATCGACTGGACTACTTTCGATACGGACGAGGCGCTGGCCGAAGCGATCTTTGCCGAACTGGCACGGCAGACCGGCGATGGCATCGGCATTACCCGCGAATGCTACTCGCCTCAGGAAGATGCCGCGCTGCGCATTTTTTCCGATCTGGCCGTCGCTCATGGCTTTGCGATCGACACAGATCCGGTGGGCAATCTCGTCGTGCGGATGGATGACGACGACGGTACGCGTCCAGCCCATTATATCGGCTCGCATGCGGACTCGGTGCCGCAGGGCGGCAATTACGACGGCGCCGCAGGCATTGTGGCGGGCCTTATCTGCCTGATCCGGCTGCAAAAGTCTGGTCGTGCGCTGACGACCCCGGTTCGGGTGTTGATGCTGCGGGGCGAGGAGAGCGCATTTTTCGGGCGCGCAAATATCGGTTCGCGCGCCCTTTTCGGCATGATCGATGCCAAGGACCTGGCCGCCAAGTCGCGCGGCGTCGGCCGCACCCTGGCCGAGGCGATGACCGCGACTGGCATCGACATCGCGCCGGTGCGCGAAGCCCGGACACTGTTCGACAAGGGCAAGGCCACAAGCTACCTGGAGCTCCATATCGAGCAGGGTCCGGTCATGATCGACCGGAAGCTGCCCGCTGCCGTGGTGTCGGGCATTCGCGGCAATCTGCGGCATCGCCGGGTCGTCTGTCGCGGCGAGGCTGGCCATTCGGGCGCCATTCCCCGCTGGTTGCGCAAGGACGCCGTGTTCGCCTTTGCCGATCTGATCGGGCGGCTTGACGAACACTGGCGGGTGCTTCTGGAGCGCGGGCTCGATCTTGTGGTCACGACCGGTATTGTGGGCACCGATCCGGACGAACATGCCTTGAGCCGTATTCCGGGGGAGGTAATGTTCTCGTTCGAGGTGCGCAGCCAGAGCCACGACACGCTGGAAGGCTTTTACGAACTGTTCCGCTCCGAATGCCGGGCCGTGGGGCAGCAGCGCGGCGTCGTGTTCGAATTTGACGACCGCGTTTATACCGAACCGGCGCGCATGGATGGCAAGATCATCGACATGCTGTCCAAGGCTGCCGCGGACTGTGGACTCGATCCGCAAACCCTGCCCTCGGGTGCCGGGCACGACGCGGCGGTGTTCGCCAATGCTGGCGTGCCCTCGGGCATGGTCTTCGTGCGCAATGCCAATGGCTCGCACAATCCGCACGAGGCCATGGAGGTCCCCGACCTCATCAGGGGCACAGATGTGCTGTATAAGGCCGTGACTGCCAGCAACTGATTCCGTACGAGGCCGCTATGCGATCGATCACCCTGCGTAAACCGGTGGATCTCCATGTCCATTTCCGCGACGGCGCGGTGCTGCAATCGGTCGTGCCGCATACCGCGCGCCAGTTCGAGCGGGCCATCGTCATGCCCAATCTCGTTCCCCCGGTGACCACTGCGCAAATGGCGAAGGACTATCGGGATCGCGTCCTCGCAGCTGTGCCGCACGGTGTGGATTTCACGCCGATGATGACCTGCTATCTGACCGACAGCACGGATGCGGCCGACCTGATCGCCGGCAAGCGCGACGGTATCTTTGCCGCGGCTAAGCTCTATCCAGCCCATGCCACCACCAATTCGGCGCATGGCGTGACCTCGGTCGAGCGCCTCGACCCGGTGTTCGCGGCCATGGCCGAGGCTGGCATGCCGCTGCTGACGCATGGCGAATTGGTGCATCCGGAGGTCGACATCTTCGACCGCGAAGCCCGGTTCATCGACGACATCCTGGCGCCGCTTCTCGGCCGGCACCCTACCCTCAAGGTGGTGATGGAGCACATCACCACCGAACAGGGCGCGCAGTTTGCTGCAAGCCAGGGCGACCGGCTGGCGGCGACGATCACGCCGCAGCATCTGCTCTATAATCGCAACGTGCTGTTCGAGGGCGGCATCCGTCCGCACTATTACTGTCTGCCGATCCTGAAGCGCCGGACCCACCAGCTGGCGCTGCGCAAGGCGGCAACCAGCGGCCTACCCAACTATTTCCTGGGCACCGACACGGCGCCGCATTTCAAGCACCTCAAGGAAAATGCCTGCGGCTGCGCTGGGGTCTTCTCAGCGCCTGTTGCCATTGAGGCCTATCTCCAGGTGTTTGCCGAAGAAGACGCGCTCGACCGGTTCGAGGCTTTCGCTTCCCTTAATGGCCCGGCCTTTTACGGCTTTGCGCCATCGGAAACGCGCGTCACCTACGAAGAACGGCCGTGGACCGTACCTGCCAGCGTTTCCGTTGAAGACCGCGAGATTGTCCCGCTGTTTGCGGGCGAGCGAGTTGACTGGGCGCTGAACGCAGGGTTATAGCGAACCGGTTGCACACGACATTGACCGCACCGGGCGGCGCTGGACTTCCTTCCGGCGGCCGCGATTTCGCGCGACCGCATGACAAAGAGATGAAGGAACACTCATGAGCACGATCCGCCTCAGCGACGACAAAAAAGCCATCGCCCGACAGACCGCCCGGATGATGCTCGAGATCAATGCGATCCATTTCAACGCTGATCATCCCTTTGTCTTCACCTCAGGCTGGGCGAGCCCAGTCTATGTCGATTGCCGCAAGCTGATCTCCTATCCGCGTCTGCGTTCCAAGCTGATGGACCTGGCCGCTCACACGATCGCGACCGAGATCGGCTACGAGTCGATCGACGTCATTACCGGCGGCGAAACCGCCGGCATTCCCTTTGCCGCCTGGATTTCCGACAAGCTGATGCTGCCGATGCAGTATGTCCGCAAGAAAGCCAAGGGCTTTGGCCGCAATGCGCAGATCGAAGGCGAAGTGGTGACCGGGGCCCGCACGCTGCTGGTGGAAGACCTGGCCACCGATGGCCGCTCCAAGGTCATGTTCGCCGATGCGCTGCGCAAGGCCGGCGCCAAGGTCGACCACTGCTTTGTCGTGTTCTATTACGACATCTTCCCCAAGAGCCACGAGCTGATGAAGGAACTCGGTGTCGAGCTACACTACCTGGCCACTTGGTGGGATATCCTCGATGCCGCCAAGGAAGCAGGACACTTTGACGAGCGCACGCTGAACGAAGTGGAAAGCTTCCTCAAAGACCCAGCAACCTGGTCGGCCGCTCATGGCGGCATCTCGGAATTCGCGCCGGCAACGGCCTGATCGGCTTCTGAGGAGCAGCTCTCGACAGCAATCGTGCTTGCAGACCCTCCCCTTTGCGGGAGGGTTTTGTTTTGCGGTTGGGCTCGATGCAGGCGCGCCAAAAAGGCTGCCGTCAAAAAAAGGGCCGTCCGGGGACGGCCCTTTTTGTTGCCTACTGTGCGGCTCTTAAGGGGCCAGCAAGCGCGGCAGGAACATCGAGATATCCGGCAGATAGCTGATGATCACGAGAGCGATGAGGTTCACGATGATGAATGGCGTGATGCCTCTGATGATCTTGACGACGGATTCACCCAACGTTGAGGCCGCCACGAAGATGTCGAGCCCAAAGGGCGGCGTGATCATGCCGATACAGGTGTTGAGCGTCACGATGATGCCGAAGTGCACCGGATCGATGCCGAAGCTGACGGCCACCGGATAAAGCGCCGGCACCAGGATCAGCATGGTGGAGTTGGGATCGATGAACATGCCGGCCACAAGGAACAGCAGGTTCACGATCAGGAGGAATACCACCCAGTTGGCGTCGATGGCGGCGAGGAAGTCGATCACCAGCGTTGGCAATTGCGCCAGGGTGATGAAATAGGCAACGATCGAGCCCATGGCGAGCAGCACAAAGATGGTGCCGGTGGTAATGGCAGCGCCGGTCGCGACCCGAACGACGTCGCGGACGCCCATATGGCGATAAACCACCATTTCCACCAGGAGCGCATAGACAACGCTGACGGCCGCCGCTTCGGTGGGAGTGAAAACGCCCGTATAGATGCCCCCCAGCATGACCACAGGCAAGCCCAGAGCCCAGAGGCCGCGCTGCATGACCTTGGCGCGCTCGCGCCAGGGCATGCGGGGATCGCCCTTGATGTCGTTACGGAAGGCGTAGAACAGCACGTAAAGGCAGAACACCGCCGAAAGGAAGACGCCGACCACAAGGCCCGCAGCAAACAGCGACGCCACCGACGTGCCGGTGAGCCAGGCATAGATGATCAGCGTGATCGAGGGCGGGATCAATAGCGCCACTTCAGCCGAGGATACGATGAGGCCGAGCGAGAACTTGTCCGAATAGCCCTGGCGCTTGAGCTCGGGATAAACGATGCCGCCCAGTGCCGCGACCGTGGCAGGGGCCGAGCCCGAAACAGAGCCGAAGGCGGCAGCGGTGGCCACCGTCGTCAGGCCCATGCCACCACGGCGATGGCCCAGAAACGCGCCGACCATTTGCGTCAGGTAGCGGGCGATCGAGCCCTTCGACATAATCTCGGCGGCGAAGATGAAGAATGGAATGGCGAGCAGCGTCGAGTGGTTGATGCCCCCCACGATGCGCTGGCCATAGATGATGTTGGGAATGGTGGAATAGAAGAATTCCTTGGTCAGGATGCCCGGAATGCCGAGCACGATCAGCATTTCGAAACCGAGGAACAGGAAGGCCAGGGAGCCCAGTACGATGGCTGCGATGATCATTTAGTGAGCGGCTCCGGCATTGGCGCGACGATCGATAAGGCCGAACAGGCTCAGCCCATAGCGGAGCGCGAGCAGCAGGAAACCGGCGGGAAGGGCGTAATAGATGATGGCGGCTGGGATGCGCAGCGTCGGGCTGAACTGGCCGGTGCGCGCCACGTTTTGTGCCATTTCGAAGCCGTACCAGGCGATATAGAGCGAAAGCGCCAGCCCGGAGAGATCGATGAAACGGCCGACCCAGAGCTGGACCTTCGGGCTCATCTTCTCGAGAAAGCTGGTCATGGCGATCTGGCGGCCTTCGGCGAGGGCTAGGCCGAGGGAAAGGAAGACCATCCACACCATGATGTAGCGGGCGCCTTCGTCGACCCATGAGACGTTGCGGGCATAGGCGGGGACGATCTCGCGGACGGCGACGCCCATGACGGTCAGCCCGACCATGGCCAGCATCAGGATCGCCAATGCGATCCGCTCAAACGAGGCCAGAAGCCCCAGGGCCTTGGCGAGGCCGCTATCTGGATTTGTGGCCATCGACCCAATCCCCCATTGCAGTGATACGAACAGGGCGCCGGAGCATGAAGACCCCGGCGCCCGAGTGGTGCTTACGGCGCGCTATGTGGCGAACGTTTACTGGCCAACGACGGCGTCGTAGGCGGTTTCGTAGGCGTCGACGATGCCCTGGCCGGCGTCACCGGCATTGGCGAGGTAGGCGTCGCGCGAGGGGCCATACATGGCTTCGCGGAATGCGGCGCGCTGAGCCTCGTCGAGCTCGTTAATGGTGATGTCGCTGGCCCGGATGGCTTCAAGCGCCGTGGCCTGGGCGGCTTCCTTGAGTTCCTCCACCTGCGGGCGGACTTCGTCAAATGCGTCTTCGATGACCGCCTGATATTCTGGCGGCAGCGAATCCCACCACGCCTGGTTGAACATAACGATGTCTTCATTGGCGCCGTGCTCGGAAATCAGCAGATAATCCTGCACTTCCTGGTACTTCATGGTGGCAATGGTATCGAGGGCATTTTCCTGGCCGTCGACCACGCCGGTCTGCAGAGCAGTGTAGAGTTCGCCGAACGGCAGAGCGATTGCGGACGCGCCCACCGCGTTGAACTGCTCGATCAGCACTTGGCTGTCCATGACGCGGAAGCTTTGGCCGGAGAAGTTTTCCAGCGCTGCAATCTCTTCGTTGGAGGTCATCGACTTGCGGCCATTGGGCCAGATGGTGATGGCCTTGAGGCCGAGCGGCGCAAAGCTCGCCAGCACTGCATCGCCAAAGGCACCGGAACGGATCTCGTCCGACTGAGCGCGATCGGCAGGATAGAGGAAGGGGACGTCGAGGATGGAAACCGCCGGGTTGAAACCGGCCAGGAAGGCGGCCGGGGACACGGTGCCTTCAATGAGTCCGAGTTGGGTGCCCTCGTTCATCTCACGGGCCTGCCCAAGCTGACCGGCCGGGAAGAGCTCGAACTTCACATTGCCATCAGTGCGTTCGTTAACGAGGTCAGCGACCATGACCAAGCCCTTGTGGCGCGGCTGCTGCTCGGACTCCAAATGGCCGATACGGGCCGTAAACTGCTGCGCTGCAGCGGGCAGCGCACCTGCAATCACAGCACACAGAGCTGCGGTAATAATCAAACCATGACGGTTCATGAGTTCCCCTTTCGAATTATCATGGCGAGAAAACCTCTCTCAGGGGCATAGTGTCAAGCCAAGTTTCTCAAAAAATAGACAAGATGTTCTGCTGTGCCCAAAAATTGGGCGTAGAGCTTATGTTGTTGGACGAAGATTAGGCATTGTGAAGGGATGTCGTTCAACTAAGAGCGCGCGGCATAACCAACTCCCGGTGAAAAAAGACAGCCTCGCGGGCGAGTTGGCTTGGCAAGGCGGCGGTGAGATGTTCGCTGTCCAAGCCGGAAACTTCATCTCCATCAAGCGCTATGACAACCATGCCCGCTGGCTCCGACACCGTGCGGCCCTGCCGCTCAACTGTGGAGATTGCTGTGGTGACAGTATCTGATCGTCCGTAGTGGCACCCGATCACTCCTGGTATGGCCATGATCCGTTCGCAGTGCTCTTTTAAGCCTGTCTCTACAATCTCGTTGTTGATTTGGACCGCGACGATCCGTGAGGATGATGGTTCCCCGGAACTCCACACGATCTGCCCAACACAGCGGGCGTTTCCGGTAAATCTCGCTGTAACTCTGCGCGTCCACGAAGTAGGCGCGTTTAGTCTTTCCACATACGCCGCGGACGAGGCAACGGAGGGGCTTTCGAGCAGGTATAGTGTGAAGTAGTCACTCTGCGAAAGTTCTGCGCGCCAGCGCATACCTACCTCGAAGCCAGGAATAGCCAGTCGTTCAGGCATGTGCTCTTGCTCATGCCATTCTTTAAAATCCGCCTCGTAAGCCGGCGCGATTCCATTCCAAATTGCGACAAATCCAAAGCCATTAAGTGAGTTCATAAACGCTCCAGGGGACAAAGATGGTGAGACATTTTCGCTTATATCTAGCTGCGCGATGAGATGTTTAGCCAAGATCTCAATTCTTAGACGAGCCCTGCTCTGTGCACTGAGAGAGATCGCAGAAGGCGACGATCAACGGGAACCGGCGGGCACTACCTCGTGGTCTAGAGTCCTTCAGGCACCAGCAGCATGATGGTGGGCACCACAGTTCGCTCCCGATCCAGAAACAAAAAGTGGACTTCTTCGCAGGTACGCAGAAATCGCGGTATCGAAGGAGCGCCATTTGCTCATGTTAAGCACGCGGTCACCTTCCTGCCGCGGCGGAACACCGCAGAGGCTCGGTCGATCGCCATTTTACGCCGAAACCCACATGGACCGATCGGGAGCAAATTTGACAGTTTGCGGTAAGCGGGTCGGCCCAGCCCCTTCCGATTTCACTTCCCCTCACGCTTCTCGTTCATTTGCCAGCCGCCGCCGCTACCTTTCTCAACACCGGTTTTCACTTGGATGGCGCGATGGCGGTCGCCGTTGTCGTTGGTCACCACTATATCGCAGTTAGGCACGCCGACCGGCGCCAGGGCGGCAATGAAGCCGTGGCGAAGCAGGAACGACAAAACGAAGTGCTCGCCGGCGGCGCCGAGGACGGTGCATGCGGCGAGTATCTGGCCTCCCCAAGTTTATCCACAGGAGAGGTAACCAGAGACAGATGGATACGCTAGCGGCGTCCCAAGAGCGTCCCAGTCGAAAACGCACACTGATCCCAAAAAGCAAAACCCCCGGTTCCCCGAGGGTTTGAATGGTAGCGGAGGAGGGATTTGAACCCCCGACACACGGATTATGATTCCGCTGCTCTAACCAACTGAGCTACTCCGCCCCAAAGGGCCGGCCTGTGGCCGATGGCGCCTTACTAAGGTTGTGGGGGCGGGTCTGTCAAGCGGTGGTGCCGGGGAGAACTTATTTTTCCAGCGTCTGCATCATCGACTTGATCAGCATCAGGTCCGCGTCGAATTTTTCGCGCTCGCGTGCCTTGGTTTCAGGATCTGGGATGCGGAGGAGATAGGAGGGATGATTGGTGACGATGAGCACCGCACCATCCTCTAGATCGATCGCCCTGCCCCGCGTGCTAGATATAGAAACCGCTTTCCCCACAAGAGCTTGAGCGGCGGTCGCACCCAGGGCAACGACGATTTTGGGTTTGACGAACTCCCGTTCAAGATCAAGCCAGAAGCGGCAGGCCTGGATTTCGCCGGTGTTGGGTTTCTGGTGAATGCGCCGCTTGCCGCGCGGAACAAACTTGAAGTGCTTGACGGCATTGGTGACATAAAGCCGGGAGCGATCAATTCCGGCATTCTTGATTGCATCGTCAAAGACTTGCCCAGCAGGCCCAATGAAGGGGCGGCCTTGGAGATCCTCCTGATCGCCGGGCTGTTCGCCGACAAACATGACCTGGGCCTGAGGCGGACCTTCGCCGAAGACGGCTTGCGTGGCATGCTCGTAAAGAGGGCAGCGGCGGCAGGCGTCCACCGCCTCAGAGACGTCGTGAAGCGTCTGAAATTGTTCGGTTTTTTCCGGCGCCTCGACTTCGCGCGCTTTTTGCCGAAGGTGCCGCGCAGGCGGCTGGGTCGTGGCGCGGGCGATCATGTCTTGCTCCATCTGCCGGGCATTGCGGATAAGAGGTGCAATGCGCTCGGCTTCAGGCAGGTTGCGCCAGTATTTGACCGGCATCTCCGATTTCATCATGGAAACCTTGAGACGCGCGGGATTGAAGATGGCGCCATAATAGATGCGCCAATCATCCTCTACTGCCCCTTCGGCGGGGATATCCTTTTTCGATCCGCCGGGGCCGAAACGCAGATTATCCTTGTCCCAGAAAGCACTTGCATAGGGGGTGATGATGGCCCAATGCATGCCCGAGAAGCGGCGGGTAAAAAAGGGCGCATTGGCCTCGAGGATATAGTGGTCGGGCTCGAACCAGGCGATATAGCGCTCCTCACCCTCGACAATGATGGACCGGAACCGCACGAATGCCCGCATTTTATGGGTGTCGCGGTGCACTGCAGAGGCCATCTTTGCTAGCATCTGGTGAACACTATCCGCTGCATTCTGCAGGATGTGCGGTTCGCTCTGCAGTCGCCAGAGCATGCGATAAAGAATGGCGAAGCGTTCGGGGTCGGCATGCTGAATGACGTCGCGCGCAAGGTCGATGAACTGACTGGGAACGGACCCGATCGGACCGTCCGGCTGGGGCAGCATGTCATCACCCGCTTCGAAGAGCCCGCTGTCTTCTGCGCCAACCCGCCAGACGACCTGCGAGGGGTTCATGCCAGCGGCAAGGAGCTGGCGCGCCTTGTTGCGCCATTCGCCAAAATCGTTGAACTTTTCGAGCCGCACCGAAAGCATCAGAACAGCTCAAGCTGACTGGGCTTGGGCGTGAGCCTTTGGCGCAGGCGCGCATCGTCGGTCATGGCACCTGGCGACCAATCGGCGGCGGCGATGAAGGGACGGACCTTGTCGATCGACGCAGTGAGCCGGGCAACATCGGCAAGGGTCAGGCGATGGTGCCGCCGGGTCGAGATCACGCGATCGACGGCCCGCACGCCAAGTCCCGGCACGCGCAGCAGCAATTCGCGATCGGCGCGATTGACATCGACCGGGAAACTTTGCCGGCTCTTGAGCGCCCAGGCCAGCTTGGGATCGACGGCGAGATCAAGGTGCCCAGCCTCTCCTCCCGAAACGATTTCGGGGACGTCGAAGCCATAAAAGCGGATGAGCCAATCAGCCTGGTAAAGCCGGTGTTCGCGCATCAGCGGCGGGGGCGCGAGCGGCAGGCGCGCGGATGCATCGGGAATGGGCGAAAATGCGGAATAGTAGACGCGCTTGAGCCTGTATCCGGAATAAAGGCCGGCGGCGCGCGTCAGGATGGCGGCATCATCGGCCTTGTCCGCGCCCACGATCATCTGCGTCGATTGACCGGCCGGAGCGAACTTGGGCGGCTTGGCCTTGCTCGGCTTCTTGTCTTCCACCGTTTCATCAAGCTTGCCGCGCAGGCGCGCCATGGCGGTGCGAATTTCGGAGGGTCGCTTTTCCGGCGCGAACTGCTCGAGCGCGGTATCGGTCGGCAGCTCGATATTGGTGGAGAGGCGATCGGCCCAGCGGCCGGCCTCCGCCAGCAATTCGGGCGCCGCATTGGGGATGATCTTGAGATGGATGTAACCGGCGAAAAGATGGGTTTCGCGCAAGGTCCGGGCAACCCGGACCATCTGCTCCATCGTATAATCGGGCGTGCGGATGATGCCCGAGGAAAGAAACAGGCCCTCGATATAGTTGCGCTTGTAAAAATCGAGGGTGAGCTGGACGACCTCTTCAACGCTGAAGCGCGCCCGCTCGACATTGGAGGACGAGCGATTGATGCAATAGGCGCAATCATAGATGCAGAAATTGGTCAGCAGCAGCTTGAGCAGCGAGATACAACGGCCATCGGGCGCATAGGAATGGCAGATGCCGCTGCCTTCGGTCGAGCCAATGCCGCCGGTTGTGGTGCTGTCGCGCTTTTCCGATCCGCTCGAGGCGCAGGACGCATCGTATTTTGCCGCATCGGCGAGAACGGCAAGCTTTCGCGTGAGTGAGAGGGCAACCATGCGTTCATCCTTTGTTCTGATTACATAAGGGGAATGCGCGGCTGGTGCATGTGAAAAAGACATGTCTCGATGAAACGTGATGGGAGAGGGAATACTGGTTTGGTCGCAAGCCCCCTCACCCGGCCCTTTGGGCCGACCTCTCCCCTAGAGGGAGAGGTGAGATGGTGGGCGTGTGAGGTGTGGATGATCTTTCTTGTTCCTCTCCCTCTCGGGGAGAGGTGGCCCGGCGCAGCCGGATTGGTGAGGGGGATGCTTGTGCTTGCACCAAGGCCCCTCATCCGGCGCTGCGCGCCACCTTCTCCCCGAGAGGGAGAAGAATAGAGGCGGTAGAGCGCTTCAGTGGCGGAGGATTTTTTCGAGGGCTTTGCCCTTGGCGAGTTCGTCGACGAGTTTGTCGAGGTAGCGGATCTCGCGCATGTTGGCATCCTCGATATCTTCGACGCGGACGCCGCAGATGACGCCGGTGATCCGGGTGCGCGCCGGGTTCATGGCGGGAGCGCGGCTAAAGAAATCGCGGAAGGTGGTTCCCCTGTCGAGTTCCTCCCGGAGGGATTCGGCGGTGTGGCCGGTGAGCCAGCGGAAGATCGTGTCGACCTCCTCCTTGCTGCGGCCCTTGCGTTCAGCCTTGGCGAGGTAAGCGGGATAGACGCTGGCCACGGTCATGCCGAAAATACGGTGATTGCTGTCCGTTTTCATGCCCGGGTTCCCGCTACCGATTGCCCCACTATAGTGCAGGAGTGGCGAGGAGAACAGCGTGCCCGCTATCGGCTGAGTTCCGTCACCCGGTTGGTGGCTGCCGTGAAACCGGCGAGAGAAACGGTGAACTGGGGCGCATCGGCGCTCGTCGAAATGCTGTTGGCAGTGACGGTCAACGCCGTGCCTTTCCGCAGCGCATCCAGCTCACTCGCCGGAAAGGCAACAGGCACGATGCAGCCGCCGGGCATGCATGTGGTGAATGCAGCCCCCGACCCCCAAGCCACATCATCCAGCATGAAGCTGACCGGCGCACGCACATCGAGGCCGAAGGGCAGGATCATGACGCCGCCGACACCGCCATCCTCCCGCGTTTGCAGTTCCACGGCAAAGACCTGCTGGCCGGTCTGGCTATCGCCCTGCACCTGGCTTGCCGCACAGGCTTTTTCGGTGCCACGCACAGCGCAATTGACCGTCCAGTCGCCAAAGATCTCGGTGATCGAGGACGCGCCATTGGGCAGGCTCGGCGCTGCGGCCGTGACAGCCTGGGCGATCTGGAGCGCCTGGCCGAGGGGAGCGGAGCCGGAGGCGGAATCGAGCGCCACCTGATGGCTCTGGCTGAGCATGTGGTCGAGGTCGGACCCAGCCGATTGCGCCATGACCGCTGTCGCCGCTATCGAACCGATCGCCAGGCCTGCCAGAACTGCACAAGTGTGACGAAGAGGCATCGGTTAAGCTCCCGCTCAAAATTTGCCAAGCCGGACAATGGCCTGGGGTGTCGAAACGGGTTCAACAAGACTTGACTCCTAATGTCAAGTTTGAGATGTGGCGAAAGTTAGATTGTTCATTTGGGGGTTCCAGAATGTCAATTCCACGATGGAGAGGACAGCGTTCGGTTTGGGCCGGTGTGTCGCTATTTGTCTTGCTGACGGCTGCGGCCAGCGCACAGCAGACCGACGCCTTGCCAGCGGGCGCAACGCAGCTGGATCGTCTCGTCATCCAGCGCGGCGCAACGGTCGGCGCGGGCACCGGTACGGTCGGCGAACTGCCGGTTGCCTATAGCGGCGGTCAGATCGCCACGGGCACGACGCTTGGCGCATTGGGCAATCGTCCTGTTATCGACACCCCCTTTTCGGTCACCGGCTATACGCAGGATTTGATCGAGGCGCAGCAGGCGCGGACTATCGGCGACGTTGTGCTCAACGACCCCTCCGTGCGCAACGACGCCTCCCCGTTCAGCGAGCGCGATGCCTTCTTCATTCGCGGCTTCTCGGTCACCAATCTCGACACCGGCTATGACGGGCTCTTCTATCTCGTCAATCCGCGCCGTAGCTTCCTTGAAGGCATCGAGCGGGTCGAAATCCTCAAAGGCCCATCGGCGCTGGTCAACGGCGGTGTCGGCCGCATCGGCGGCACCATCAACCTGATCCCCAAGCGCGGCACCGACGAGCCACTGACCAGGGTCACGGTCGGCTATAACAGTGATTCCCAGTTCGGCACGCATCTCGATTTCGGGCGCCGCTTTGGCGAGCAGAACGAGTGGGGCATCCGTTTCAACGGCTCCTATCGCAATGGCGACACTGCTTACGACCACAACACGGCCGAACTCGGCGTCCTGGCGCTCGGGCTTGACTATCGCGGTGAACGCCTGCGCGCTTCGCTCGATCTCAATCACTCGACCCAGAACATCGATGCACCGACCTCGCTGTTCAACGCGGCCGCTCCCGGGATCGAAATTCCCGGCGCGCCCAACGGGAAAATCAATCTTTCGAGCCCGTTCGAATATCACGACAGCCACCACAACATGATCGCGAGCCGGGTGGAATTCGACATCCTGCCCACGACCACGATTTACGCGGCCGGCGGCATGAGCCGGTATCGCGAGGACTTCCTGTCCTCCTCGCACCGCATCATCAACCCCGATGGCACCGCTGAATCGACCCTTGCCATCCAGCCCCAGCAGATCCAGGGCTTTTCGGGCGAGATCGGCGTGCGCAGCCAGTTCGACACCGGCCCGGTCCGCCATCAGCTGAGCGTCTCGCTGTCTCGTTCGCTCAACGAGAACTATCGCGGCGGCTTTGCGCCCGGTTCGGTTCGGCTGCCCGGAACGTATCTGAACAATATCTACAACCCCGTATTCCTGCCCAATGGTTCGGTCGACATCGCAAGCCTGCCGACCTCGGACGATCTGCCGCTCTTTGCGAGCCTGCTGTCCACCAGCTTTGCTGTCAGCGACACGATGAGCTTTTTCGACGATCGCTTCCACCTCACACTTGGTGGGCGCTATCAGGCGATGACCTCGGAAAGCTTCAACACCCGCCCCGATCGCGGGCCGCTCGGCGTCCAGAACTACTTCTATGAAGATGGGCGCTTCAGCCCGGCCGTCGCGGCGGCCTTCAACGTCACCGATGCCTTCACTGTCTATGGCAACTATGTCGAGGCGCTGACCGAAGGCCCGATCGCTCCGGCAGCGGCAACCAATAGCGGTGAAATCTTTGCCCCGCTCGTCAACACCCAGCGCGAAATCGGTTTCAAATATGACACCGGCGCCGTGCTGCTGACGGCAGCGCTCTTCGAGATCGAGCAGCCCAACGGCTATACCATTCCCGGCGGGGCCTTCGGGCTCAACGGCCTCCAGGTCAATCGCGGCATCGAGCTGACCGCTTCGGGTGAACCGATGGAGGGCCTCCGTCTTCTGGGTGGCTTGACCCTGATGGATGCCCGCCTTGCTTCGACCGCGAATGGCACCTTCGATGGCAATCTGGTTCCCGGCGTGCCGCAGGTCGCCCTCAGCCTTTATGGCGAATACGACCTGCCCTTCATCACCGAAGGCCTCAGCGTCAACGGCCGAATGATCTATGGCGGCTCGACCTATTACGATCAGGCCAATACCCAGAAGATCGAGGACTGGACCCGGTTCGACGTCGGCGTCGGCTACAAGACCGAAGGCCCGCATGGCAAGCCGGTCGAGTTCAAGGCGGCGATCGAAAACGTCTTCGACCAGAGCTATTGGGCTTCGTCCGCTCGCGGCTTCCTTGCTGCCGGCGCACCCCGCACTTTCAAGGTCTCGGCCTCCGTCGAGTTCTAAGGCGCGATCACCCAAATCGTCGAATGGCCGCATCGAAGGATGCGGCCATTTGTTTCTGACCGTTCAACAATCGGCACCAATGCGTCGCTGGCGTGCCGCTATCGTTGCGCCTCATGTGCCCCTACATTCTCCTCAGCATCGCGGCAGTGCCGCAGACATCGGGAGACCTGACATGACCCTGGAACTTGGCGGCATCCACCATCTGACGGCCGTGACCGCCGACGCGCCGCGCAATCTCAAATTCTATACCCAGGCGCTGGGCATGCGGCTCATCAAGAAGACGGTGAACCAGGATGACACCACCGCCTATCATCTTTTTTATGGCGATGGCGTCGCTTCGCCCGGCGCGGACCTGACCTTTTTCGATTTCCCCACCCTGCGCGAGCAGCGCGGCAACCACACGGCCAGCCGCACGGGCCTGCGCGTCGACAGCGAGGAAACGCTCCTTTGGTGGAAGGAGCACCTCGAGGCCAATCAGGTCTGGACAAGCGGCATCAAGGAACGCTTTGGCCATGTCTCGATGGATTTCGAGGATTTCGAGGGCCAGCGCTTCCGTCTCGTGGTTGATGGAGCCAACAAGGTCATTCCCTGGGCCAAGTCGCCCGTACCGAAAGACAAGCAGATCATCGGGCTCGGTCCGATCACGCTTTCGGTGCCCAAGCTCGAGCCAACCGACGCCATGCTGACGCGCGTGATGAATATGCGCCAGGTGCGCCACTATGCGGCGCGCGAGCGCAACAGCGAGGTGTTCGTTTATGAAATGGGTCCGGGCGGACCGGCGGCCGAACTGCATGTTTCGGTCGATCCGAGCCTTCCGCGCGCCCGGCCCGGCGCCGGCGGGGTGCACCACGTCGCCTTCCGCACCCCGGATCAGGACAGCTTGCGCGAATGGATCAGCCACGTGAACGGCTTTGGCATTCGCTCATCGGGGGAAGTCGAGCGGTTCTACTTCACCTCGCTCTATTTCCGGGAGCCCAATGGCGTCTTGTTCGAGATCGCGACGGACGTGCCCGGCTTTGCCGCGGACGAGCCGCTGGAGAGCCTCGGCGAACGGCTATCGCTGCCGCCGTTCCTCGAGGATCAGCGCGAAGCGATCGAGCGCGGGCTGAAGCCGCTGGTTTAACGTTTCCCCCTCATCCGGCGCTGCGCGCCACCTTCTCCCCAAGAGGGAGAAGAACAAGAGGGGGCCACCATTCCTCTCCCGCTTGGGGAGAGGGTGGATCGGGCGAAGCCCGAGACGGGTGAGGGGGTTATTCCCCATCCCGCTTGAGCATTGCCGCGTGGTCGACGAGGCGGATGAATTCGGCGCGGTAGCCGCCTTGGTCTTCACCCCTGCCCGCCTGGGCCAGGGCGCGGATCTCGTCCCAGGACATGGTCGAGCCATAAACGCTGCCCTTGAGCTTTTGGCCGAAGGCGGCGACGGCTGCGGCGAACTGGGCATCGGGACCGGCAAGGGCGATGTCGTCATGGCTGATATCGGCCGTCACCGGTTGCTCGATCAACTGGCTGACGCTTTCCCCCGGCAGCTTGTAGCGCATCTTGAGAAAGGCGATTTCGTCCCCATCGCCCGAGTTTGCCTCTGCTGTGCCATAGCGCAAGGGATCGACCTGGCCTGAGCCGACCGGAGTGATTTCGTAAAGCGCGGTGACTGTGTGCCCGGCTCCGACATCGCCGGCATCCACCGCATCATTGTTGAAATCCTCTCGGTTTAGATGGCGCGTCTCGTAGCCGATCAGACGATATTCCGAGACCACGGCCGGATTGAACTCGACCTGGATCTTGACGTCCTGGGCGATGGTGTGGAGCGTGCCGCCGACTTCCTCGACCAGCACTTTGCGCGCTTCGGAAAAATTGGCGATATAGCTGGCATTGCCATTCCCGTTCTGGGCCAGGGACTGCATGGTCGCATCGTCGAGATTGCCCTGGCCGAAGCCAAGCACGGAGAGGCTGATGCCGGACTGGCGCTTGCCGGCGATGAAGTCCTTGAGCGCCTCGGGATCGTCGATCCCGACATTGAAATCGCCATCGGTGGCAAGAAGGATGCGGTTGGTGCCGGCTGCTCGGTTTTCCTCGGCCAGGCGATAGGCGAGTTCGATCCCGTCTGCGCCCGCCGTGCTGCCGCCTGCCGAAAGCTGATCGAGCGCGGCGAGGATTTTTGCCCTTTCGCTTGCTGCAGTCGGCTCGAGCACGATGCCGGCCGAGCCGGCATAGGCGACGATCGAAATGGTGTCGTCGTCCGAGAGTTGATCGAGCAACAGGGCAAAGGAGCGTTTGAGAAGCGGCAGCTTGTCGTGCGACTCCATAGAGCCGGAGGAATCGATCAAAAACACCAGATTGCTCGGCGCAATCTCTTCGGCAGGCGGCACGTAACCGGCAATGCCGATGGAAAGGATCTGCGTCGCCTCGTTCCAGGGCGTGGGGAAGATGTTGAGCGTCGGTTCGAACGGCACGGCAGCGCTGGGGGCCGCCGGGTAATCATAGGGGAAATAGTTGATCAGCTCTTCGATGCGGACCGCGTTGCGCTCGGGCACGTAGCCATCGACCAGCATGCGCCGAACATAGGAATAGCTGGCCGTGTCGACATCGATCGAAAAGGTCGAAACCGGTTCCTCGGCGGCAATTTTGAGGCGTTGCTCCTCGAAACTGGTGAATTCGTCTCCGCTCGGCTCGGGCGCCAGGTTTGATTCCAGATCATAGCTCGTCGGGGGCGCCAGTTCCGCCATGGATTGGCGCGTCAGCATGCCGCCAGCCGGTGCGGAGGGCATGGCGACCTGGTCGGACAGCGCCGGAGCGGGCATTGGTGATGGCGGAGGCGCGGGCTGCTTGAGCGCTGCGCCGCTCTCGGCCATTGGTGCCGGCTCTACCAGCGGCGCTTGCTCGACCTGACGAGAGCGGGTTTCAGCCGTCGGGGGCACCGAGGTCATCGCGGTGGTCGAATAGAGCTGGTAGCCGAGCGGCAGAACGAGAAGGGCGATGGCGGCGGTGCCGACGGGGATGCGCATGTCCATGATCGAAAACCCTTTCAGTTTCGAGATGATGGACGTGAGACGACGACCTCCAAAACTTCCTTTGGCTGCGGTTTCGGTTTTTTTCGCGTCCGCCTCGGCAAAGGCTTCGCGCGCGGCGGCGAGCGCCTTGAGGCGCGCATCCGGGCGCGGCGGCGGCGGCGTCTGGCCAAGAGACTGGAAGGGATCTGGGCGGTGATCGGTCATAGCAGCCCCCTCAAGGTCTTGCGGGCCTCGTGAACATGAAATGAAACTGTCGGCTCCTTGATGCCCATGATCGCGGCCGCTTCGGCATGGGAGAGCCCTTCGGCATAAACCAGAAGCACCGCATCACGCTGCTTGTCGGGGAGGCTGCGGACCGCTGACCAGAGCTGGCTGCCGGTCGCGGCATCTTCCTGAGCCGGCGCTTCAGCGGTCGGCACGATCTCAGCATAGGCATCGGCGTGGGCGCTGCGGCGCTGGCCGGCGCGCTGCCAGTCGCGCACCATGTTGAGGGTGATGCGATAAACCCAGCTGGAAAAAGCGCTCCGTCCATCAAAGCCATGAATGGCCTGGCCGATACGCACGCAGACATCCTGGGCGATATCCTCGGCATCATGACCATTACCGCACCAACGCCAGGCCGTGCGATAGATGCGATCATATTGCTCTTCGATCAATTCGGCAAAAGCCTCGCCGTCGCCATTCTGGGCACGCCGCACCAGGGCCTCGGTAAAGGTCACCGGCGGATCGGGAATGGATGCGGCAGTCAGTCCCACCAGGTTTGCCTGCACAGGGAGCCTCTTTGGCTGTAGTTTAGCCTTATGACGCCGTCGCGGTCCCGCTCCTTTGGTGGCCGCGTCGATTTTTTCGAGAATGATTTTTGGGAAGCCCCATGCCCGAGACGCAAGAGAGTCCTTTCAAGCTCAACCGCACCCGCATCTTCCTGCTCGCCATGGGGGCCGTGGTGCTCGTCATCACCGTGTCGATGATGCTTGGGGGGCTCGGTTCTTACCAGGCGCTGCGTGACGCCTCGAACGCGGCAAAAGAGCCGACGGCGGAGCAGGTGCAGGGGAACTGAGGGGCACCCTAAAGGCACCCCCACCCAACCTCCCCCTTCAGAAGGGGGAGGAGCCGGTCGGTTTTTTGCCGAAAGCTCGTGAGCCACAGGCCAATCACTCCCCCTTCTCGAGGGGGAGGTTAGGTGGGGGTGTTCTCAATTAAAGTTCAGGCCACCAGCGCCTGGGGGACCGCCTCGGCGATAAACCCGCCGCCGAGGACTTCGGAGGTTTGGCTGTCGTCGGCGTAAAAGACGCAGGCTTGGCCGGGGGAGATGCCGTATTCGCCCGTTACGAGGGTGACGAAGACCTCCCCGCCCTGCATCTGGATGACGGCGGGCTGTGGGCCGCGGGTCGAGCGCACCTTGACCTCGACCGGGGCACCATTGCCGGCGCTGGTCTCGGCAAGCGGGAGGCTGCCGAGCCAGTTAACGTCGCGCAGGCGCACCGTATGGGTCTTGAGCGCCTCGCGCGGACCGACGATTACCCGGCCGCTGCGATGATCGAGTTTGACCACGTAGAGCGGTTCGCCGGCGGCAACGCCGAGGCCCTTCCGTTGGCCGATTGTATAATGGACGATGCCCTCATGGGTGCCGAGCACGCGGCCATCCATATGGACGATCTCGCCCTGGGCCAGCGCCTCGGGATGCATCTTGCGGATGATATCGGCATATTTGCCCTGAGGCACAAAGCAGATGTCCTGCGAATCGTGCTTTTCGGCGATCTCGAGGCCGAACTCGCGGGCAAGCTCGCGCACCGCCGGCTTGCTCATGCCGCCCAGCGGGAACCGCAGGAAGTCGAGCTGCTCCTGGGTGGTGGCAAACAGGAAATAGGTTTGATCACGATCGCTGTCGACCGGCCGGAAAAGCTGGCGACGGCCGTTCTCGCCGAGGCGCGACTGCACATAGTGCCCGGTGGCCAGCACATCGGCAACCAGATCCTTCGCGACAGCAAGCAGATCGACGAATTTTACCGACTGATTGCAGGCAATGCAGGGAACCGGGGTCTCGCCCTGCTGATAGGCATTGGCGAAGGGCTCCATGACGGCGTTCTTGAAGCGCTCTTCATAGTCGAGCACGTAGTGCGGAATGCCGAGCTTGGCGGCGACGCGGCGGGCATCGTGGATGTCCTGGCCGGCACAGCAGGCGCCCTTGCGATGGGTGGCCTCGCCATGATCGTAAAGCTGCAGGGTAACGCCGATGACTTCATAACCCTCACGAGCGAGAAGGCCGGCAACGACGGAAGAGTCGACGCCCCCGGACATGGCGACAACAACGCGCGTGTCCTCGGGACGCTTGGAGATATCAAGCGAATTCAACATGTCTTTCCAATCCGGATGGGGTCAAGGGCCAACGGACAAGTGTGATGCCTCATACGCCCGATAGAAGCGGCTGGCAATTCCCGGACCCGGCAGGATTTGCCCGGTGCAGCGCCGATGGTGCCGTTTCTGCCCCAAAGGGATAGTGGGACTTGCCAGCCAAACTATTGGAATGGTGCAAGTTTCCCGATTGGCAAGGCGCTTGCTTAGGAGAGGCAAATTACTCTTGTCCTGAGAAACGCGGCCATGGCTTCCAATCTCGCAAATCTCCTGTTTTCCGCAGTGGGCGGCACCAAGCCTGCCCAGCCGGCAGCCCCAAAGGCTGCTCCTGCGGACAAGGAGCGCTTCGCCGACATGCTCGATACCCCACTGGCAACCCCACGCGGCCGGGCTGACACACAGGCAAATGCCGCAACCGGCGAGCGCAGGCAATCGGGCGGCCGCACGGATGCGCCAGCCGACAAGGCCAATGCCGGGAACGGCAAGGTGGCTGCAGCGAGGGAAAAGGAGGATGGCGAGAAGAAGACGCGCACAGCTTCACCGCTTGAGGCACTGCTTGCAGCACTCGCCACTCTTGGCCTTCAGCCGCAAAGCACGGGCCTAGGCGAAGGCGCCGAACAGATCGCGCTCGATGCCAAGGCGCTCGAGGATATCGACGGGGCGCTGCAGGATCTGTCGCAACTGCTTGGCATCGATCTCAAGACGCTGATGCAACAGCTGGGCGATTTCGCCAAGGGAATGGCGGCCGAAGGCGGCCAGCCTGACCTGATGAACCGCCTTACCGCGCTGCTGGGCGGGGAAGGTAAGCTTGGCCCGGATGTCGAAGCCAGCATCAACAAGCTCATGGACGGCCTCGGTAAACTGGCGCAAGCCTTGCCGTCAGAGCCGGAACTGGCACAAGCGCAGCTCAAGCTCACCGAGCCAGTTCTGGCCGGCAAGACCGCTGCCGATGCGCTCAGGAACACGTCCTCCGACGACGAAAAGAAGACGAGCACACCTGAACTCAAGCCCACCGAAAAGCTGGGGGACAGTCAGCGGGTCTTTGCAGGCGGCGATGCTGCCGAGCCAGTTCAGGGTGCGGCCAAGAAAGCTGACAACCAGAGCCAAGCCGCCAGGCCGAATGCAGGTGTGGACGACGCACTTAACCTCACTGCCACCACTCCTGGCCAAGCCGATGCCACGGCGCCCAAGCTCGATGCAAGCGCGGCACCACGCGTCGTGCAAAGCGGCTACCAGACCAGCCAGCAACAGCTCAATCTGCCCCAGATCGCCTTTGAACTCTCGCGCCAGGTGCAGGACGGCAATTCACGCTTCCAGATCCGGCTCGATCCGCCGGAGCTGGGGCGGATCGATGTCAAGCTCGACATCGACAGCAATGGCCAGGTTCATGCCAAGCTGACAGTGGAGAAGGCGGAAACGCTGGATCTGATGCAGCGCGATCAGCGGGCGCTGGAACGCGCCCTGCAACAGGCCGGGCTTGACGGCGCCAAGACCAATCTCGAATTCTCGCTCAAGCAGAACCCCTTTGCCGGTGACCAGAACGAGCGCTCGGGCCGTGACACGCATACCGGTGCCGAGGACAGTGGCGAAGACGTCGAAGCTGCCGTTCCGGCCGTTACCCTTTACCGCGGCAATCTTTCTGCCAGCGGCCTCAATATCATCGCATAGGAGTTTCGACATGGTCGATGGCATTTCCGCATCTTCCGGCCCCGGCAACGGAGCTCTGTCGGGCTCGCGCACCACGATTGCGCAGAATTTCGATACGTTTCTGTCGATCCTGACCACCCAGCTCAAGAACCAGAACCCGCTCGATCCGCTCGACACCAACCAGTTCACCGCCCAGCTGGTGCAGTTCACCGGCGTCGAACAACAGCTTAAGACCAACGAGTTCCTCGAGAGCCTGCTCTCGACCACCCAGAATGCCGGACGCACCGATGCGGTGGGCTATATTGGCAAGCAGGTGACCGTTTCGGGACAGACCACGAAGCTTGAGGGCAGCGGCGCCCTCTGGGGCTACAATGCCGAGGCCAATGTCGCCAATGCCAATATCAACATCAAGAATGCCAATGGCGACGTGGTCTATTCGACCACTGGATCCCTGCCGGCAGGCGCCGGCACCTTTGCCTGGGATGGCATCGGCACCAATGGGATGCCGCAGCCTGATGGCATGTACTCGATTTCGATTTCGGGCACGAACCTTTCGGGCCAGACGATCAAGGTCACGACCTCGGCTGTGGGCAAGGTGACCGCGATCGACTTCTCGAGCGGCCAGCCCATGGTCACGGTGGGCAATGCACGGGTGCCGCTGAGCGACATTTCGGAAGTGCGGCTGCCTGAAGCCTGAGCCCCCTTACCTTGAGAGGGAGAGGAACAGGAGGTGATCGCCGACCTGTTCTTCTTGTCGAGGCGGAGCAAGTGGCGGGTCGATCACTGGATCCGCCTTTGCAAATCCCGTTGAGGGACGCCAGATAGCTATGCCTCTGTCCGTCCCGCCAGTCGGCTCGTTGTGAAGAAGGCTGCGATCAGCACGGGCACGACCACCGAATAGGACAGGCGAATGCCGAAGTGCTCGGCGATGAAGCCCAAAAGCGGTGGGCCGGCGAAGAAGACCACAAAGGTCATCTGGCTGAGCGCGGCGACATTGACCGAGGGTGGGCGATCGGTGCGGCGGGCGGCGGCCGAGATGGCGAGCGGATAGATCGACGAGCAGCCGATCCCGGCCAGCACGAAGCCGGCAAGCGCCATGGCGGGATGGACGGCACTCGCCACCAGCACGAGCCCGAAAACGGCAAGGACCAAGAGAACGCGGGCGACGCGGCGCGGGCTGAAGATTTCCACCACCCGATCCATGCTGAGCCGTCCGATGGCGATCGCAAGGGAAAACAGCGTCACGCTGAGGCCGCCGACAAAGGGCTCGACGGCAAAGACATCGCGCATATAGATGGCCGACCAATCGACTCCGGCCCCTTCCACAAAGAGCGGGGCCGCGCCGAGCAGGCACAGCGGCAATAAGCCGACGGTGGGGAAAGCAAAGTGCGGGGCTTCGGCGCCGTGGTCTTCCGGACGGCGCGGCGCATTCTGCATGGGTGAAAAGACGATCCAGCCGCTCGCAAGCACAACGAGGAACGTTGCCAGCATGTGCAGCTCGACCGAGATCTGCAGCTGCCGCACAATGGCGGCGATCAATGCCGTCACAAAAAAACCGAGGCTCCACATGCCATGGACCCGGCTCATAATGCGGCGGCCAAGAGCGGCCTCGTGGCGGTCCGCCTCGACATTGGCCGTGATCTCGAGCGAGCCGGCAAGAATGCCCGCGCAAAACAGAAATGGCGCGGCAAGGGGCGCCGACGGCATCCATGGCACGAGGGCATAAAGCGCCGAGGCGCCGAAGACGGCAATCATGGTGGAAAGGCGCGCCCCGAGCCGCTGGACGATGCCGCCACTGACCGTAAGCCCGCACAGCACGCCAAAGGACATGGTGATCAGCAGCAGACCCACCTGCCCCTCGGTAAGTCCGAACTTGGTTTGCAGATCCGGCAGGCGTGAGAGGAGCCCCCCCATGGTGAGGGCGAAACTGAACTGCAGGAAATAGATGCGATGGTGCGGCTTCATGGGGCCATGCTCTAGTGAGCGGCAAGGCGCGCGGCAAGTGCTGACAGCAACGCTTAACAGCGCCAGGCAACCGACAGAGTCTTGGCGCTACTCAATTGATTGAATTTCCATCGCATTCTTAACCGGTTGTAAGTTTCCCCTTAGGGGTATCTTAAGGGCACCGCTCTACTCTCAAGCTATATGGTCAGGTTGAGTAGAGAGTAAAATGACCGTACAGATGCGTCCTCGCGTAAAGTACGTTATCGGTCCGGACGGCAGCCCGCTCACCATTGCGGATCTGCCTCCCGCCAATACCCGCCGCTGGGTGATCCGCCGCAAGGCGGAAGTCGTCGCCGCAGTGCGTGGTGGCCTGCTGAGCCTCGAAGAGGCCTGCGAGCGCTACACACTCAGTGTCGATGAATTCCTGAACTGGCAGGCTGCCATAGACAAGCATGGTCTAGCCGGCCTGCGGACCACCTGGATTCAGCACTACCGCGAAGGCTGAATTGAGGCAAAGCGTTGCAGTTTTCCCCCGGGGCTTTACGGCCACGGGGGTTTTCTGTGTTTTGGCTTGATGCACCCGACCAGACCAAGAAGAGTGCTGCGCAAAGTGCCGATGGCACTCCAGCTCTTCTCTGGGAGAGAGACAGACCTCTAAGATTTGTTGAGGTGCCCTCACCTGCTCGGCGGCTTTTAAACGGTGTCGTCCGGCATCCACCGTGCGCCTGCTTCGCGCGCCCTCATGCGGTCGTAATAGGCAGCCACGCTGGGCAGATCGGCCTTATCGGCAAAGGGCGTAATGAACCAGCGGTGCACCGAAAGGGCCAGCGCGATGTCGGCAATGGAAAAGCTTTCTCCGGCAATGAAAGGCCTGCCCTGGGCCAGTTCGCCTTCGAGAATGGCCATGCGCCGGGTCCAGCCGGCGATTGATTCGGCAATTTTGGCCTGGTCGTCATAGCCCGGCGTTTTGCGCGCCAAAGCATGAACGGCATACATCCAAGGTGGGTTCAGCTCGGTTGCCTGCCAGATCAACCATTGCAGGCTCTGGCCAAGCGCATGCGGCTCGAGCGGCAGCAGCGCCTTGCGGGTCTGGGCAAGGTAGATCAGGATTGCATTGCTCTCCCAGAGCGTGGGGCCATCCTCTTCGATCACCACCGGCACCTGCGCATTGGGGTTCAGCGCCAGGAATTCGGGCTCGTGCGGGTTGCGCAGGGGCATGCCCCAGTCTTCGCGCTCGTAGCTCTCGCCGAGTTCATCAAGCGCCCACAAGACCTTACGTACATTGATCGACGTTATCCGCCCCAGCACTCGCATCATTCACGCACCCCTTGCCTTGCCGTTTATACCCGGCAATTTCTGCCTGATTTGCCTGAATTGGGCGAGTGGTTAAGACATTGTTTACCATCCGATGGGTAATTTTTGCCCAGCAGTCGACGGAGGCTCCGACGACTGCGCTTGTCGAACATCGAGTGGCAGCGTGGACAGTCTACAAACTCTCATCAACCGCATCGGCATGGCCCGGCTGGCGGCCATGGCCGTGGTTGCCGTACTGATCATGGGCTTTTTCGCCTTTCTGGTCGCGCGCGCCCAGACCCCGAACATGTCGCCGCTCTATAGCGGCCTCAGCCTCGAAGATTCCTCCGCCATCATCTCCGAGCTCGAAAGCGCCAATGTGCCGTTTCAGCTGCGTGGGGATGGCGACACCATTCTTGTGCCCCGCGACCAGATCACCACGCTGCGCATGAACCTGGCCGGCGAAGGCCTACCGACGCGCGGCCAGGTCGGCTACGAGATCTTCGACCAGCAATCGACCCTGGGCGCCACGAGCTTTGTGCAGAACATCAACAATGTTCGCGCGCTCGAAGGAGAACTGGCGCGCACCATTTCCTCGCTGGCCCGCATCAAGGGGGCGCGCGTTCACCTTGTGCTGCCCGAGCGTGAACTGTTCCGCCGCGAGCGCAAGGATCCTTCCGCCTCCATCGTGCTTTCGGTGCGTGGTGCGCTTTCGAATGGCGAGATCCGCGCCATCCAGCATCTGGTCGCATCGGCCATCGAAGGCCTTTCGCCCCAGCGCGTCTCGATCGTGGACGATGCGGGCAACCTGCTCGCTTCGGGCACGGAAGCCGAAGGCGTGGGCGCCATGGCCGGCCAGACCGAAGAACGCATTCTAAGCTATGAAAACCGCCTGCGCACCCGAGTCGAGGATATGCTCGCCAATGTGGTGGGTGCCGGACGGGCGCGCGTCGAGGTTGCCGCCGAACTCGACTTCAACCGCTCAACCGTTACCAACGAAACCTTCGACCCCGAAGGCCAGGTCGTCCGCTCGACCCAGACCCGCGAAGCCCAGAACCAGTCCGGCGCAGCCGCCGGTCAGGTGACTGTCGCCAACGAACTGCCCGGCGCCTCGGGCGATGGCGCGGCCAATGGCTCGAACGAACAGGGCAATTCGGCCGAGGAAGTCGTCAACTACGAAATCAGCAAGAAAACCGAAACGGCCGTGACCGAGGCCGGCGCCCTCAAGCGCCTGTCCGTGGCCGTGGTGGTCGACGGCACCTATACCGATGACGGCGCGGGCAACTTCACCTATGCGCCCCGCTCGGCCGACGAGATCAGCCAGATCCTGACCCTTGTCCGCTCGGCGGTGGGCTATTCGGCCGAGCGCGGCGACTCCGTGGACGTGGTCAACATGCAGTTTGCCGAGCGTCCGGAACTGACCCCGGCCGGCACGGGTGCGGATGCGGGCCTGCTGGACTTTACCCGCGACGACCTGATGAACGGCGCCGAGATGGCCGTCACCCTGCTGATCGCGCTGGCGCTCCTCTTCTTCGTCTTGCGCCCGCTCCTCAAGAAGGTGATGAGCCCCGAGGCCGAGACGCTCGCCCTGCCCGCAACGGTCGAGTTCGGTTCGAGCCAGACCCTTGATGCCGAGGGTAATGTAGTGATGATGGGCAATGACGGTCAGCCCATGACCCCGGAAGCGGCCGCCCAGGCCGCCGCCATCGCCCAGAGCAACTGGGTGGAAGATGCCAAGGCCCTCGGCGAGCAGCAGCTTCAGCAGCTCAAGTCCGTGGGCACCCTTGTCGAAGAAAATCCAAAGCAGGCCGCACTGATCGTGCGCGGCTGGCTCACCAACGCGGCGTAATAGACCATGGCCCTCGTTTCCCAAGCCGTCGAAGCCCCGATCGTCAACGACGCGCCGCCGCGCCTCGGCAGCCAGCTTAAGATCGGCGGCGCTTCCAACTATCGTGCGCTGGCCGGCGACGAAAAGGCGGCCGCTCTGATGCTGGCGCTCGGCCCGGACTATGGCAAGCCGATCTTCGAAGAGATGGACGAGCACGAGATCAAGACGCTCTCGCGTGCCATGGTCAAGCTCGGTCCGATCACCCCGGCCATGCTCGACGAACTGATGGCCGAATTCGTCACCTCGATCGCGTCCAATGGCAGCGTGGCCGGCAATACCGATTCAACCGAGCGCCTGCTTCTCTCGTTTTTGCCGCAGGACCGGGTCGACGCGATCATGGAAGAGATCCGCGGTCCGGCCGGACGCAACATGTGGGAAAAGCTCTCCAATGTGCAGGCTGACGTGCTCGCCGCTTATCTCAAGAACGAATACCCCCAGACCGTCGCGGTGATCCTTTCCAAGATCGCGCCGGACCACGCCTCCGAAGTCCTGGCCTCGCTGCCCGAGGAACTCGCCATGGAAGTGGTGCAGCGCATGCTCGGGCTCGACGTGGTGCAAAAGGACATCCTCGAAAAGATCGAGCAGACGCTGCGCACCGAATTCATCTCGACGCTCAACACCTCCAAGCGGCGCGACAGCCACGAACTGATGGCGGAAATCTTCAACACCTTCGATCGCCAGACCGAAGCGCGCTTCATCACCAATCTCGAGGAAAAGAGCCGCGAAGACGCCGAGCGCATCAAGTCGCTTATGTTCACCTTCGAAGACCTGACCAAGCTCGACATGTCGGCGATCCAGACCCTGCTCTCCAGGGTCGACAAGCGCGAACTGGCGCTCTGCCTCAAGGGTGCCAACGAGGAGGTCAAGGACTTCTTCCTCAAGAACATGTCGACCCGCGCCGCCAAGCTCATGGCCGACGACATGGCCGCCATGGGCCCGGTGCGTCTCAAGGACGTCGACGAAGCCCAGAGCCGCATGGTTTCCACTGCCAAGGACATGGCTGCGAAGGGAGAAATCCTGATCGTCAAGTCCAAGGGCGACGAGCAGATGATCGCCTGACGCCATGGCCGCCCTTGCTCGCTTCACATTCGACCTGGACCTTGCCAAAGCGGCGGAGGAACCACGGCCCGTCGTGGCGGACCTGCCGCCCGAGCCGGCCGGCATTCCCGAAGAAGTGGTCGCCCGCCTCGTGCAGGAAGCGCGCGAGGAAGGCTTTGCCGATGGGCTGATCGCGGGGGAAGGCAATGCCACTTCGCTTGCGGCCCAGACCGTTGCCGCAGCCGCCGGCACGCTTGCCGCCCATGCCGCGAGCATGACAGCCGCACTCGATGAGGCGCGGCTCGACGGACAGCGCGAAGCGATCGCCCTTGCCCTTTCGGTCGGCCGCAAGCTTGCGGGACACCTGATCGAGAGCCGGCCGACCGCCGAACTTGAAGCCCTGATCGCCGAATGCATGCCCAGCCTGTCGGGCGTGCCGCATCTGGTGATCCGCTGCCATCCGGACCTGGCCGACCAGATTCGCGACATCGCCACCGCCCAGATCGCCACCTCCGGTTTTGCTGGGCGGCTGGTCGTCATGGGTGAACCCGATCTCCGGCTCGGCGACGGCCGGCTCGAATGGGTCGACGGCGGGCTCGTGCGCGATTCCGAGGCGCTGGGCGCCGATATCGATCAAACCATTGCCGATTACCTGGCCGCCCTTGCCGGCCCGGTCGGCCAAGAGCATGCCAAGGAGAGCGGTGAATGAACCCGACCGAAGGGGAAACCGAACAGCCGACCGACGCCGAACTCGGTCTTAACGCGATGGATGCGCCGCCGCGCGAAGAACGCGAAGACCCCTATGTCGAGCGCACCGCCGCCGACCTCGAGGCGGTGTTCGACGTGCCAGTGCGCGTTTCGGTGGTTCTGGGACGCACCAAGATGCCGGTTTCCCACCTCTTGAAGCTCGACACCGGCACCGTAGTCGAACTCGACCGGCAGGTGGGCGAAGCGGTGGAAATCTATGTCAATGACCGCCTCGTTGCCCGTGGTGAAATCGTGCTGGTCGAAAACCGGCTCGGCGTCACCATGACCGAGATCATCAAGCCACAATAACCACAAGAAAGCGGGAGTGTCCCACATGCGCCTCCTCATCGTCGGAGCCCTCGAAGGTCAACTCAGCCAGGCCACCAAAATGGCCATGGATGGCGGCGCCAAGGTTGCGCACGCCCCGGGCATCGAAATCGCGCTGGCCGCCCTGCGCACCGGGCGCGGCGCCGATCTTTTGCTGGTCGACGTGATGATGGACATTGCCGGGCTGATTTCCGCGCTTGAAGCGGAGCGGATCGCCATTCCGGTGGTGGCCTGCGGGGTCGAGACCAATGCTGCCGCAGCGGTGAATGCCATTCGCGCCGGCGCCAAGGAATACATCCCCCTGCCCCCTGATGCGACGCTGATTGCCGCCGTGATCCAGGCCGTGTCGCGCGACAGCGAGGACTTCCTGTTCCGCGATCCGGCCATGCAGCGCGTGGTCAGGATGGCCGAGCAGGTTGCCGGGTCCGAAGCCTCGATCCTGATCACGGGCGAAAGCGGCACCGGCAAGGAAGTGATCGCCCGCTTCGTGCATTCCCGCTCCAAGCGCGCCGCAAAGCCCTTCATCTCCGTCAACTGCGCTGCGATTCCGGAAGCGCTGCTCGAATCCGAACTTTTCGGACACGAGAAGGGCGCCTTTACCGGCGCCATCGCGCGCCGCGTCGGCAAGTTCGAGGAAGCCTCGGGCGGAACGTTGTTGCTCGATGAAATCTCGGAAATGGACGTGCGCCTTCAGGCCAAGCTGCTTCGCGCCATCCAGGAACGCGTTATCGACCGCGTCGGCGGCACCAAGCCGGTGCCGGTCGATATCCGCATCCTGGCGACCTCGAACCGGAACCTGACCGAAGCGGTGCGCGAAGGCAGCTTCCGCGAGGACCTGCTGTTCCGCCTCAACGTCGTCAACCTTAAGCTTCCGGCCCTGCGCGAGCGTCCGGGCGACATCGTGGCCCTCGCCGACCATTTCGTCGCCAAATATGCCAAGGCTAATGGCCTCCCCAAGCGCGAACTCTCTGAAGACGCGCGCGCGGCGCTCCTCCAGGCGCCCTGGCCGGGCAATGTGCGGGAACTCGAAAACACGTTGCACCGTGCGGTCCTGCTTGCCACCGGCACCATGATCGGGGCCGAGGCGATCGTCCTGCCCGATGGCATGGGGCTGAACGAGGCGGTGCGCAATCACTCTCCGGCACAGCATCTGGCCGAAACCGCCGAAGCCATGTCGCGCGCCCTGGTTGGGCGGACGGTAGCCGATGTGGAGCGCGACCTGATCCTCGACACGCTCGACCATACCTGGGGCAACCGGACCCACGCCGCCAATATTCTGGGCATCTCCATCCGCACGCTGCGCAACAAGCTCAATCAATATGCCGACGAGGGGCTGAACGTTCCCGATCCCGGCGAGCGGCGGCATGTAGCCTGATTTCTGCGCTGGGGCGCGGTGCTCGGCACCACGCCCGTTTTTCGTTTTCACTCCGGTAGAATGACATCATGACCGACGTTCCCTCGAGCGCCCGCTTCCAGTTCCCGACACCCAAGGCGGTGATCGACATGCTGCGCTCGGGCGATATCGCGCTCGCTACGGGCGTGATGGCTCTGATCGTCATTCTGATCGTGCCGCTGCCGGCGATCATGGTCGATGCGCTGCTGGCGATCTCGATCGTGTTCTCGGTCATGATCCTGATGACCGCGCTTTTCATCCAGAAGCCGCTTGAATTCTCGTCCTTCCCGACCGTGTTGCTGATTGCTACCATGCTGCGCCTGGGCATGAACCTGGCGACCACACGTCTTATTCTGTCGGAGGGACACAACGGCACTCACGCGGCCGGCCACGTCATCGAAGCCTTCGGCAATTTCGTGACCCGCGGCAATTTCGTGATCGGGATCGTGATCTTCATCATCCTCGTGATCGTCAATTTCATCGTCATCACCAAGGGTTCGGGCCGTATCGCCGAAGTCGCCGCGCGCTTCAGCCTCGATGCCATGCCCGGCAAGCAGATGGCTATCGACGCCGACCTTTCCGCGGGCCTGATCGACGAGGACACCGCCAAGAAGCGGCGCGCTGAACTCGAAGGCGAAAGCGCCTTTTTCGGTAACATGGACGGTGCGTCCAAGTTCGTGCGCGGCGATGCCATTGCCGGGCTCATCATCACCTTCATCAACGTCTCAGCCGGTATCGCCATCGGCATGATGCAGGAGGGCCTTTCGATCCAGGAAGCGGGCAATGTCTATACCCTGCTTACCATCGGCGATGGCCTTGTTTCCCAGATCCCGGCGCTGATCGTTTCGACCGCAGCCGGTATCCTGGTATCCAAATCCGGCGTGTCCGGCGCTGCCGACAAGGCGTTGACCACCCAGTTCGGCGGCTATCCCAAGGCGCTCGGCATGGCTTCGGCTGTCATGGCCGCGCTGGCGCTGTTGCCCGGCATGCCGCTCATCCCCTTCATGGCGCTTTCCGCAGGCGTCGGCTATGCCGCATACCGCGCCTCCAAGCTCAAGGCGGCCCGCGAAGTCGCCGAGCGCGCCAAAAGCGTTGCCGATGCAGCCAGCAAGGCGGCCGGTGCTCCAGGCGCTCCGGGCGCGGCGCCGGCCGGTGAGCCCCCGATCAGCGAAAGCCTCAAGATCGACGATCTCAAGCTCGAACTCGGCTATGGGCTGCTCGGCCTCGTCAAGGAAGACGAAAGCGGCGTCGACCGGCTGACCGAACAGATCAAGGCGCTACGCCGCCAGCTCGCACTCGAACTGGGCTTTGTCATGCCGCCGGTGCGCATTCTCGACAACATGCAGCTCGAGCCCAACGACTATAAGGTGCGCATCAAGGAAGTCGAATCCGCACACGGCCAGATCTATGCCAATCTCCTGATGGTCATGGATCCCTATGGCAATCCGATCGACCTGCCGGGTCACCAAACGACCGAGCCCACCTTCGGCCTGCCCGCCACATGGATCGATCCGGCGCTGCGCGATGAAGCCGAGCTGCGTGGGCTCTCGATCATTGACCCCTCGACGGTGATCTCGACGCACCTGACCGAAGTCCTCAAAGCCAATGTCGCCGAGCTCCTGAGCTATGCCAATGTGCAGAGCCTGCTCTCGGGCCTGCCCAAGGATCAGCAGAAGCTCGTCGAAGACATCATCCCGAGCCAGATTTCGGTTTCGGGCGTGCAGCGTATCCTGCAGGCCCTCCTCACCGAACGCATCTCGATCCGCGACCTCTCGACCATCCTCGAAGGCATCGCCGAAGTCGCGGGGCCAGGCCGCTCGATCCAGTCGATCACCGAACATGTGCGCTCGCGCCTTGCCCGTCAGATCTGCGCGGCCAATCTGGGCCAGGACGGCAACCTGCCGCTCCTCACCCTTTCCGCCCAGTGGGAACGCGACTTTGCCGAGGCTATGGTGGGCGAGGGCGAAAACCGGCACCTGGCCATGGCCCCGAGCCGCCTGCAGCAATTCATCGCTGCCGTGGGCCAGAGTTTCGAACGGGCGGCCCAGCAGGGCGAACTGCCGGTGATGATCACCTCGCCCTCGATCCGCCCCCATGTCCGCGCCATCATCGAGCGCTTCCGGCCCCAGACAGTGGTGATGAGCCAGAACGAGGTGCATCCGCGCGTGCGGCTCAAAACCGTCGGCAGCATCTAGGCCGGAGGAAACAAAAAGGGCGGAGCTGCGGCTCCGCCCTTGGGTTTTTTGGCAGCAAGCTTAGGCAAGCCCGCCCGGCACGATGGGCGGCAGCCCGATGGCCTCGGCTTCCCGCGAAGTGTCCACCTCGTCTTCCTCGGCCAGTTCACGCTCGGCCTGGTACCAGAATTCCTGTTCGCGGCCATCGGGCTGGCCGGCATCGATCCAAAGCTGATAGGCACGCTCGCGGATCATTTCGTCTTCGGGATGCATGGTCTCTCTCCTCTTCCCATCTGGACAGAACGCAGATCTGGTCCGGCAGTTGCGCTTCTGACGCTATCAGGGGCGCACAACGATATGGTAAAAGGGCTGAGTTTCTCTGCTGTTCCCTCTCGTCCGCGGGGAACGCGCCGCCCGGGCCCGCATTGTGCTTTCCGTGGCCTGACCCCGGGGAACCCGATGCAGCTTTTTGTCTGCGACCATTGCGGCAATACCGTCTATTTCGAAAATTCTGTCTGTGAACATTGTGGCCACGCCCTGGGCTATCTGCCCCAGCAAAGCGCCATGGTTTCGCTCGATGAAACCGAAGGCGGCTGGAGCGCTCCGGCCTATCCCGGACTAACCTATGTCTATTGCGACAATTCAAGGCACGGCGCGTGCAACTGGCTCGTACCGGCAGCGCCGGATGGACCCGCCTTTTGCCTTGCCTGCCAGCACAACGAAACCATTCCCGATCTTGAGATCGCCGACAATCTTCATCGCTGGCAGGTGATCGAGCGGGCCAAGAAGCGCCTCTTTTATTCGCTGATCCGGCTCGGACTGCCGCTCGAAACCCGGGCCGACAATCCAGAACATGGCCTCGCCTTCCGTTTCCTGGCCGACAACGAGAATGCGCCGCGCGTCATGACCGGGCATGAGAGCGGGATCATCACCATTTCGCTGGCAGAGGCAGATGACGCCGAGCGCGAGCGCCGAAGGACGCAGATGGGTGAGCCCTACCGGACCCTTCTCGGCCACTTCCGGCATGAGATAGGGCACCACTATTGGGATCTGCTTGTCACCGGAAAGGCACCCGAGGCCCAGTTTCGCGAAGTCTTCGGCGACGAGCGCGCCGACTATGGCGAAGCGCTCAAGACCTACTATGCCAATGGCGCACCGGCCGGATGGCCGCAGACCCATATCAGCGCCTATTCCACCGCCCACCCCTGGGAGGATTTCGCCGAAACGTTTGCCCATTATCTGCACATCGTCGACACGGTGGAAATGGCGGCAGCCTTCGGCGTGCGCGCCAAGCCCCGCACTGGCGACGAAAGCCTGGCACTGCCCCCGGTTCGCTTCGATCCCTATATGGCGCCGGACATGAGCGAGATCGTGGACAATTGGGTGCCGCTCGCGCTCTTGCTCAACAATCTCAACCGCGCCATGGGCCAGACGGATGCCTATCCCTTTGTGCTGACGCCAGCGGTGATCGAGAAGCTGAGCTTCATCAACGGGCTGGTGCACCAGGCACCGGGGCTGGAGCAGCTGACAAAGCTCGATGGTTGATCGGTAAAGCCCCTCTCGCCATATGTTGTGGGGCGGCACCTCTCGCTTCGGGAGAGGTGAGAGGGCGAGGCCTTGGCCGCCGTCACCGCGCCTGTTAAACCCAGCCCATGTCCGAGATCACCGTTCTCCCCGTGCCCGTCTTTTCCACCCTGTGCAATGCCGCCTTTGCCCTGCGCCGTGAGGTCTTCGTCTGGGAGCAGAAGGTGCCCGAAGAAGAAGAGCACGACAGCTACGACATGACCGCGACCCACTATGTGGCTGTGGCGGACGGCGAGGTGGTCGGCACGCTGCGGGTGATTGCGCTTGAAGAGCACATCAAGATCGGCCGGGTTGCCGTGCGTCAGGCTTTTCGCGGACGCGGGGTTGCCCGGAGGCTAATGGATCAGGCGATGGCCGACGCCAGAGCCAAGGGCGAAGATCGGTTCTTCCTCACCGCGCAATCGGACAAGCTCGGGCTCTACGAGAAGCTGGGCTTTGTCGCCTTCGGTCCCGAATTCACCGATGGCGGAATGCCGCACAGGGCCATGCGCACCTATGACAAGGACAGCGCAACCTTACAGGATTAAGTCAAATTTAACGCATTAACCTGGGCTCGGGACTCCTGCCTTAAATTGTGCGCTATGTTTGACTTGTCGCTCAAAGAGCGCGTCCTGCCGGGCGGCAACCAGTGTGTGGTGCGCTAGGCAAGAACGCGAATTCTTGCCTTCATTCGCAGGACGCGACCAACCGCCAGGGAGGCGGAAAGGGCCGGCACCGCTTTGCGGGAGCCGGCCTTTTCAATGGTTCCGAAAAAATGGCGAAACTTTGGACGGAACGCTCCGTGATTGGGCACGTTGTCTGGACACAACGGGAAACGCGACGCTCCACCGGCAAGTTTTGCGCCGCGCAACCCTGTTCACCGACAAGATGAACAATTGGAGTCTACAATGATCCGCACACTTCTGACCAGCTCTGCTATTGCCTTGGTCCTCAGCACTGGCGCTATCGCTCAGACCGCTCCGGCTACGCCTGAAACGCCTGCCACCACCACGACTGCACCGGCTGCCGGCACTGCCACGGACGTGACTCCTGGCACCGACGCAACCACGACCACCACAGGCGCTGGCGCCATGGGCGAGCCCTGGGACATGTCGGCAGGCTACACCGCTGGTGAAGGCGATGCCATTGCCTCCGAGCTCATGGGCACCCCCGTCTATAGCAGCACCGGCGACGACGCTGAAGAAATCGGTACCGTCAACGACCTCGTGATCTCCACCGATGGTGAAATCCAGGCTGTGGTGATCGGCGTCGGCGGCTTCCTCGGCATCGGCGAAAAGAACGTTGCTGTCGACTTCGGTTCGCTCGAGCACACCATCGCTACCGACCAGACCGAACGCTGGGTCCTGCCGACCACCGCAGAAGCACTTGAAGCTGCCCCCGACTTCGTCTGGGAAAATGACACCGCTGCAATGGCAAATGACCCGGCCATGACCACCCCGGCAACTCCAGGCGTTGCAACCGATCCGGCCATGGCTCCGGCTGACGGCGCAATGGCTCCCGCCGATGGTGCTATGGCTCCAGCCGCAACTCCGGCTGCTGACGGCACTGCCATGGGCACCGGTGCAGCCATGCCGCGTGAAGGCTATAACACTGTCGAACGTGACGCCCTCACCGCGGACAACCTGACCGGCGCCACCGTGATTGGCCCGAACGGCGACGACATCGCTGAAGTCGGCGACATTCTCCTTGACCAGTCCGGTCAGCTCGAAGCCATGCTGGTTGATTTCGGCGGCTTCCTCGGCATCGGCCAGAAGCGCGTTGCCATCGGCTTTGACAATATCGAGTTTGCCTCGAACGAAGCCGGCGACATTGTCCTTTACACCGACTTCACCCGTGAGCAGCTCGAAGCCGCTCCCGAGTACAACGAAGAAGCCTATACGGCTGACCCGGCTGGCCAGCGCATCAACAACATGTAAGCTGACATTTCAGCCAAGTGCTGAAAAGAGAAAGCCGGCCCTCGGGCCGGCTTTTTCGCATGGGTGATCCACCAATTGGGTCAGAGGCGACGGGAGCGCAGCCGGGCAACCTCGTCGAAGGCTTCCTGCTCGAGTTTGTTCTGTTCCTGACGCTCGCGATCGTGCTCGCGCTGATCGAGGAGCTCGACCTTCTTGAGGTCTTCGAGTGCTTCGGCAAGTTGGTCCTGAGCGGATTCAAGCTTGCTGCGCATATCATTGGCAGAGGCAAGGAGATTGTCGCGGCGCTGCATGGCCGCCTTGGCGAATGTTGAATAGGCAAAGTGTGCGACATCGGAAATGCCGGTCTTGGTCTGCTCGATCTCGATCTGCTGATCGAGTTCGCTTGCCATGCGCTCGAAGTCCGCGACCATCATTTCGATCTGCATGACCTGCCGGCGCTTTTCGTCGACATTGAACTTCTTGAGCCGAATGAGGCTCTCACTGCGCGATTTCAAGACCTGTACTCCTTACACATCAAGTCAGTTCCAGAAGAGCAAACACCTCTCCTCAGACCTGCGCATCGGCCTCGGCAATGATTTCGGCAAGGCGCTGATAGCCCTCCGCGATCGTCGACGTTTCCTCCCGCTGCTGGTTGAGAAAGGCCTCCAGCCGCGGGTTTATGGCGATAGCGCGGTCCACATTCGGATCTGACCCTTTGCGGTATGCCCCCAGCCGGATCAGTTCCTCCATGTCCGAAAATATGGACATGAGCTCCCGCGCCCTTGCCAATACCGGACGAACCTCGCCTGGTACGCACCCTGGCATGGTGCGGGAGATGGACCGGAGTACGTTCACCGCCGGGTAGCGACCCCGCTCGGCAATACCGCGCTCCATCACGATATGCCCATCGAGAATGCCGCGCACGGCATCGGCAATGGGTTCGTTGTGATCATCACCTTCCACCAAAACGGTAAATAGTCCGGTAATGGATCCGGTCAAAGGCGTTCCAGGCCCCGCGCGTTCGAGAAGACGCGGCAATTCGGTGAAAACCGTGGGCGGATAGCCCTTGGCCGTCGGTGGCTCGCCGATCGAAAGCCCGATTTCGCGCTGGGCCATGGCAAAGCGGGTGAGCGAATCCATCATGCAAAGGACACGCCGGCCTTCGTCGCGGAAATATTCCGACAGTGCGAGGGACATATAGGCGGCCTGCCGGCGCATGAGCGCGGCTTCGTCGGATGTTGCAACGACGACCACGGCCCGCGCCAGCCCTTCCTCGCCCAGATATTCCCCGATGAACTCGTGAACCTCGCGGCCGCGCTCGCCGATCAGCCCGATGACCGAGACGTCGACATTGGTGTTGCGCGCGAGCATGGACATCAACACGGACTTGCCGACGCCCGAGCCGGCAAAGATGCCCATGCGCTGGCCTTCGCAAAGCGTGGTGAAGGTGTTGAGCGTGCGGACGCCCAGATCAAGCGGTTCGCCGACGCGCACGCGATCATGGGCGGCAAGCGGAGACTGGCGCAGAGGATAGGCCCGCGGCCCCTTGGCCAAGGGTCCCAGCCCGTCGATGGGCTCGCCCATGGCGTTGATAACGCGACCGAGCCAAGCCGAAGAGGGATTGACCGAGCCGTCATGGCGCCGGAACACGGCCTTGCAGCCCATGCGCACGCCACTCAGTTCTCCAAAGGGCAGACAAAGCGCGTGGCCATCGCGAAAACCGATGATCTCGGCTCCAAGTTCGTTGCCGTCGCTGGTTTCGATGACCACGCGTCCGCCCACGCGCAATTCCCGCACGGGGCCCACGACTTCGATCAGAAGCCCCTGGACGGATTTGACGCGACCGAACACTTCGATATCGTCGATGGCATCGATGGCCGAGATCAGCGCCTTCATGTTAACAGCGTCGGTCCTCTCGTTAACGGGAATGGTTTCCGACCCGCTTCGAATCGCGCCGGCAGCGAATCGGACGATAACCGATTGTTAACCCAATATCGCTATTCCCTATGCGATTGGACCGCGAGACCTCTAGCTGCTTCGTGTCCTGAAAACCTCGACACGATAGCCGTTTGTCCGAGTCGAAAGAGTCCCATAAAACGCTTTCTTAATGTGATACCTTAAGAAATTTTCATTAATTTTGATGAGCAATTTCAACAAGTTAAACTTAATTCGTTATGTGGCTGTTTGCGTATTGCCGAACCGAATTAAACTTTGTTAACTATTTGGGCTTAGGCTTCAGTCATATCCAGTAGGGTTGGAGCGCGGTGGGCTGGCTTGTCATCCACCACGCGGGTTCCAGCAGGAACGAATGACAAGGGGAATATAATGCGGGTACTCCTCATCGAGGACGATAGCGCCACGGCGCAAAGCATCGAACTGATGCTCAAGTCCGAGAGCTTCAACGTCTACACCACCGATCTCGGTGAGGAAGGCGTGGATCTCGGCAAGCTCTACGATTACGACATCATTCTGCTCGATCTGAACCTGCCCGACATGAGCGGCTACGAGGTTCTGCGGACGCTGCGCGTCGCCAAGGTGCAGACGCCCATCCTGATCCTGTCCGGCCTCGCCGGTATCGAGGACAAGGTGCGCGGTCTCGGCTTTGGCGCCGACGACTACATGACCAAGCCCTTCCACAAGGACGAGCTCGTGGCCCGCATCCACGCCATCGTTCGTCGCTCCAAGGGCCATGCCCAGTCGGTTATCTCGACGGGCGATCTGATGGTGAACCTCGACACCAAGACTGTTGAAGTGCAGAGCCAGCGCGTGCACCTGACGGGCAAGGAATACCAGATGCTGGAGTTGCTTTCGCTCCGCAAGGGTACAACCTTGACCAAGGAAATGTTCCTCAACCACCTCTATGGTGGCATGGACGAGCCGGAACTGAAGATCATCGACGTCTTCATCTGCAAGCTGCGCAAGAAGCTTTCGGTTGCGACCGGCGGCAAGAATTATATCGAAACCGTCTGGGGCCGCGGCTATGTGCTGCGCGAGCCGGACGAGGCCGATGTCTATAACGAAAACGTCGCCTGACGCTTTCGCCTCCCCTTCTGAAAAGCCCCGTGCCTCTGGCGCGGGGCTTTTCGTTTATGCCCCTGTCACACCAAAAAGCCACAATCGGAACGCGTGTCCGAGACGCGCGTTAGGCCAGAGTGTCCAAATGGGGGTAAGCCATGACCATGTCGCAGCGCCTGCGTGAGCCCATCTTCCTCACGATCCTTGCCGTCGCCATCGCCGGGTGGCTGGCTTTCCTCGCCATGTGGATCAATGCATCAGGCCAGGTGGGCGAAGCGCAGAACCAGGTGGCGCTGCTGACCACGGAACGCGACACGGCGCGTAACCAGCTGGCCGAGCGGGAAGCAGCAACCGCAACCCTTGCGGACACGCAGCGGCAGATCACCGCCAAGCAGGAAGAGCTCGCGGCCATCACCGAAAATCTTGAAAGCATGCAAACCGATCTCGGCGCGCGCGATCAGGAGCTGACAGCATTGGCCGCCAATATCGAAGCGCGCCGCACCGAACTGGCTGATATCGAAGAGACCCTGGCCGAAACACAGACCCAGCACAACCAGCTTAGCCAAGAGCGCGATGCGCTGGAGGCCGAGATCGCCACCTCAACCGAACAGCTCAACGATGTCGGCAGCCGTCTTGCCGATGCGCGCGGGCAGGAACAGACCACCACCGCCGCTCTCGCCAAACTTGCCGAAGAAGCCGCCACGGCAACGGCAAGTCTTGCACAAACGCAGGAGCAGCTGCAGACGGCCCGCTCGGAACTGACCACGGTGCAGCAGGATCTGGCGACCCAGAGCGCGCGCCAGGAAGAGATGGGTACCCAGACGGCAACGCTCGAAGAACAGGTCCGCACGCTCGAAGAGCGCCGCGCCCAGGTGGAAACCGAAGTGGCCGACTACGAGAACCGCCGCAACGAACTGCAGCCGCAGGTGACAGAGCTGACCCGGACGCTTGCCCAGCGCAGCGCCGAGCTCGAAACGCTTGAAACCAGCATTGCCGATGCGCGCAGCGCCCCGGCGACCGAGCGGTTTACCGCAACGAGTGGCATCAGCCTGTTGCTCAATGGCGATGGCCGTTTCGAAATGGAAAATGCTGGCCGCAGCGTAACCGGCACCTATAGCCGCAGCGAAACCGAACTTGTGTTCAACGATGGCACGGGCGCCATTCGCGGCGCGAGCTTTCCGATGACGTGTCCGATCGCTGCCAACGACAACGGTGGCTTCACCATCGAAGAGGCTGAAGGCTGTCCGCTTGGCGGAATCGAATTCAACCGCGGCTAGAGCGGACGATGATGGCGTGTTGAAGCGAAGGGTAATGGACCGTCTAGAGGGAGGAAGGATCCCCTGCTGAGATCGACCATGACCCGCCCTGCCCTGACCAACCCGTAAACAATCCCATGCCTAGTGAGGCCGGCACTGTGATGCCGGCCTTTTCTTTGGCGCGTTGGCTTGGCAACCTGCCAGGGTCGAGCCGGAGGACACGATGAGCAGACGCAGTGAAACGGAAAAAGCGATCACAACGGTTTGGCGCCTCGAACAGGCAAGGCTCATCGCCGGCCTCACCAGGCTCGTGCGCGACATCTCGCTGGCCGAGGAACTGGCGCAGGATGCGCTTGTCGCAGCGCTCAAGCATTGGCCGGAAACCGGCGTACCGCGCAATCCGGGCGCCTGGCTGATGCAAGCGGGCAAGCGCAAGGCGATCGACTATTTCCGGCACCGGAAAATGGCGACGGGCAAGCTCGAAGAGGTCGGACGGACCATGGAGGACGCCGTGCCCGATGCCGAAACGGCCCTGATCGAACACATGGACGATGATGTGGGGGACGACCTGCTGCGACTGATCTTTACCTCGTGTCATCCGATCCTGCCGGCCGAGAGCCGCGTGGCGCTGACCTTGCGGCTGATCGGGGGGCTCAGCACCGAAGAGATCGCGCGGGCGTTTCTTGCCAATGACACCACGATCGGCCAGCGCATCGTACGGGCCAAGCGCGCCATCGCCGATGCCGGGGTGCCCTTCGAAATACCGCGCGGCAAGGAGCGGACCGAGCGTCTCGTTTCCGTACTGGGCGTCCTTTACCTGATCTTCAACGAGGGTTATTCGGCAACGGCCGGCGAGGACTGGATGCGGCCGCAACTGTGCGAAGAGGCAATGCGTATGGGCCGCATCCTGGCAGGTTTGATGCCGGACGAGCCAGAGGTGCACGGGCTGTTAGCGCTGATGGAGTTGCAGCATTCGCGCGTTCATGCCCGCACCGATGTCGAGGGCGAGCCGATCCTTCTGCCGGACCAGAACCGCGCCCTTTGGGACCAGCTGATGATCCGGCGGGGACTTGCTGGGCTCGATCGAGTCAATGCGTTGGGTGGACAACAGGGGCCCTATGCTCTCCAGGCCGCAATCGCTGCCTGCCATGCGCGCGCCCGGAATGCGGAAGAGACCGACTGGGGCGAGATCACCGCGCTTTATGCGGTGCTTGCCCGGATCATGCCTTCGCCCGTCGTCGAGCTTAACCGTGCGGTCGCGGTATCGATGGCTGCGGGTCCTGAGGCAGCTCTGGTTCTTGTCGATGCCATCCGCCAGAGCGGCGCGCTCGAAAACTACCACCTGCTCCATGGCGTACGCGGTGACCTGCTGCGCAAGGTCGAACGTCACGCGGAGGCCAATATCGAGTTTAGACGGGCCGCGGAACTGACACGGAACGCGCGGGAACGAGCCTATTTGCTGGGACGGGCGGAGGAAGTGGCGGGGTGAACAAGGAAGATCTGATCCCGACTTCCCTTCGCGCCTGAGGAAGATGGTGGCCCTAAGGGCCGGACCAGAGACCGGATGAGGCTGAACCCCTCACCCTCTCCCCAAACGGGCGAGGGATTGGATCGAGTTTGGGGCCTATTCTGTTTGCAGCCACCGGCCTAGTCGCCTCGCGCCGCCGGGGAGAGTGTAACCTGAAATCGCGAAACAAAATCGGGGGGTGAGGCGCGAGCGCAAAAGGCTCAGCTCGCCTCGGCCAGCCGATCGGGGTCGAACTTGGCTTCGAGGATGAGGCGGTCGAAGGGCTTCATCATGTAGTCGTTGGCGCCGGCCTTGCGCGCAAGGGCGATCTGGCCGATGTCGTTTTCAACCGTGCAATAAACGATATAGGGCTTCTCGCCGCCGATAAAGGCGCGCAGGTGCTTGAGAAAGTCGAGTCCTCCCATGATCGGCATGTTCCAATCGAGCAGGATCGTGTCGGGCATGTTGTCCCGACACTTCTCAAAGGCTTCCTGCCCGTCCTCGGCCTCCTCGACCACATAGTCGAGGTCTTCGAGGATGCGGCGGGCCACTTTGCGCACCACGCTGGAATCGTCGACGATGAGACAGGTTGGCACGGACGAACTCCAGGCGGCGACGCTTTAGCGCCAACTATGCGCGGCAAGTGGTTTGGGAATGGTTATCGAATTGCAAACTATTCGCTGGCCGGAACAGCTTCTGCCGGCTCAGCGTCGGCCGGCTCCGATGCGAGTGCAGGCTTCGGCGTGGCGTTGAAAAAGAACATGTCGTTCTCAAGTCCTATGGAAACCTCCATATCCGTCATGCGGGCAAGAAGGCCGGTATAAAAGGGCTGAATGCCGCGCGCATCGACCGACCCTTCTTCGGGCATGCCCGAAAGAAGACCGGCAGAGCCGGAGGGAACCAGGGTCTTCTGGCGCTTTTCCGGATCACTCTTGGAGGTGAACTCGAACTTTTCCTCGCCTGCCGGACCGCTGATCTTGGCCGTGACAAGGCCCCCGCGCGGCACCGAACCGGCGGCAATCAGCAGCATGTTCATGAACAGCTTGGCCTTGTGCTTGGGCAGGAGAATGAGCGGCACCTGCCAATCAAGGTCGGCCTTTTCGATCTCGAAAAGGATGCGCGCAACGCGCTCGCATTCGCGCGTGTCGATATCGGTGCCGGAGGTGGAGGAGGCGCCATAGGCAAGCCGTGCGAATTCCAGCTTGGCCCGGCTCTGCTTGGCGGCGCTGGCGATCAGGTCGCGCGCCCCCTCGGCCATTTCCGACTGGGCCGGGTCGGCCAGCACTTCCAGACCATTGCCGATGGCGCCGATGGGATTGATCAGGTCATGGCAAACCCGCGAACAGAGCATGGCGGCGAGATCGGTTGCCTTGAGCTCGATAATGTCGGTCATCGTGGTGTCTCCATGGGCCGCAGTGGGCGGAATCAGTTGGGAAAGATAGAGGCGCAGGGCGCCGAGGACTACTGTGTGGACAGGGTTTTGGACAGGGTGGGCCAATGTTCGGCGCCCTGCCGGGCCGCTGCATCGGGCGCCAGCAGGAACGCCTCGCGATTGGCGGCCGAGTAAAAGAGAAACAGCCGATCCTTGAACACCGCATAAAAACGCGGATCGGAATCCGAGACGAAGCCGCGCGCCATGCTCATCGCACCATGGCCACCATATTGGGGCGCATAGATGTCCGGATTGCGCTTGAAGATCTCGAGATTGGCGGCGCTGGCAAAGAGCCAGGGAGCGCCCATCCAGTCATATTCATATTCCGGCCTGCCCGAGAGAGGAGCGGGTTCGGTGAAATACGAGACGGGGTCCATCCCGCCGATGGCAAAGCCGGTCAAGGGGTCGGCGGTGATGTAACTGTTGACGGACTGGGCGAATGTGGCGTGCGGCAGGAGGAAAAGCGGCAACACCAAGGCGATCATGGTTAAGATTTGTTTAGAGGTTTGCTTCATGATCTGTCTCAAAGAACGGCACAGCGTCGACGGCAAATTTGCCGCAAAGACCTTAATGTCTTCGTAACCACGCCGAACTGCCATGGGAGATGGATCGATGTTGAAACCCCTCCACACTGTCGGTGCGATGATCGTCGCACTCTTGCTGTCCTTTTCCGCCCCTGCCATGGCGCAGGGTTCGCTCAGCGACACCTATTCGGGCCAGGAGCTGGTCGAAAACGGCCAGCAGTTCTTTGGCTCCGCGGCGCAGGGTCTGGCCTCGCTTGTCGAGCGCGCGATCAGCCAGTTCGGTCTGCCCAATGGCTATGTCCTGGGCGAGGAAGCCGGTGGCGCGCTGATCGTGGGTGCCAAATACGGTGAAGGCACGCTCTATACGCGCAATGCCGGCGAGTATCAGCTGTTCTGGCAAGGCCCGAGCATCGGGTTCGATGTGGGCGGAGACGGCTCCAAGGTCATGATGCTGGTCTATAATCTCAACACCGTGCCTGAAATTCTCGGCCGCTATCCCGGCATCGACGGTTCGGCCTATGTGCTGGGCGGGCTGGGCATGACCGTGACCAAGCGCGGCAATGTGGTGGTCGTGCCGATCCGCTCCGGCGTCGGCGCGCGCCTGGGGATCAATGTGGGCTACCTCAATTTCACCAATCAGCCGACCTGGAACCCGTTCTGAACGGAGCCGCTGCGGCAGCCAGGGAAGCCGGGTCGTTTGGCCCGGCTTTTTCGTGACGCGGTGCCGCAAAGCCGTTAGGGTTAATCACTGGCAAAGATGGCCAGAGCGCACCTCGGCGGACTAAATGCGAGTCGGGTGAACCGGTCTTGCACCACGGCTGGACCGCGGCCGGAGAATATGATGCTGATCGAAAACGTGATGTACTTTGCGCTTGGCCTGATGGTGGCCGGTCTGGTTGCGCTCATCATCATGCCCGCAGTGTGGAAACGGGCCGTGCGCCTGACCAAGCGCCGCATCGAGGCGGCAACGCCGATTACCCTTGCAGAATTCCGAGCCGACAAGGACCAGTTGCGGGCCGAATTCGCCCTCTCGACGCGCCGTCTGGAAATGAATGTCGAGGCCTTGCGCAAGAAGCTGGCCGAGCAGTTGAGCGATGCCAACCAGAAGCGGGCCGACCTCGGCGCGCTCAAGGCCGAGCGCGAACAGCATGTGGCGATCGTTGCCGAACTCGAAGCGCGGCAGGTGGAGCTGCGCGCGCGCCTGCTCGAACTGGAAAAAGAAGGCACCGATCTTGCCCAGCGCCTGAGGATGCGTGAGCGCGACGTCGAGCAGCGCCAGGGCGAGATCGAAAAGCTCCGGATAAGTCTGCGCGGCAGCCTGCCCGAGGCGACTGGGAACGAACTCGATCTCTCCGGCGACTACGACGCCGATATCGACCGGCTGACCACCGCCCTTGCCATAGAGCGCAAGCGCGCCAATTTTCTCGAGCAGCAGACGCGCAGCCTGATCGAGCAGCTCGAAAAGACCGATCGCCGCTCGGCCGAAACCACGGCCGCCATTGCCCAGATGCGCGACGCTCTCTCGCGGCGCGATGCCCGCGAGCAGGCGGACGCAGAGGCGCTGGTTGCGGCAGAGGCCCGGATTGCGAGCGCGGAAAACCGGCTCAACGCCATTCTCGCCCAATCAAGCGAAGCTGTGGCCGCCTCCGAAGGGCGGGCCGAGCAATTGCTGGCCGACAAGCTCAATCTCGAAGACGAATTGGAACGGCTGCGTGGCAAGGTGAGCGATGTCGAGGCCGGGATCATGGCCGATTGGGAAAGCGAGCGGTTCGAGGAAGCGCACTTGCGCGAAAAGCTCAACGATATCGCGGCCAGCGTCAGCCGGCTGGTTTACGCCGTCGATCACGACAGGCCGCTCGCCGACACGGTCGAGGAGAGCCTTTTCGAGCGCGTGCAGCGCTTTGCCGATGACGGGGAATCGCTGGGCACGCTCGAGCCCGATGGGGAGCGCCGCGGTTCGGTGTCGGACCGGCTGCAGGCGCTGCGAGAAATTCAGGGGCGCTAAGCGAAGGCTCCTCACCCGTCTGGCGCTTAAGGCGCAGCACCGGATGAGGGGGCATTAACGAACCGCGATCTCGCTGGTCTGGCGCAATTCGCCCGTTCCCGCATCAAAGACCGAGAGCAGAATGGCGCCGCCGGCGCGATAGGTCACCTGAATGGTGCCATCAACGCTGAGCGCCGAAACAACATCGGCGCCCGGCGGAATGACGACTTCAGCCGCGATGGTCGGTGGCGGCGCGTCGCGCATGACGCGATAGACAATCGCTAATCCAACCGCCATAAAGCCGAGCAACATGATGCCCATGGCGAAGCCCGCCGAGCGGCGTGCCTTTCCAATAGCGGCAGCGGCCTCGGGCGAGAGTTCCCTCTCGTCTTGTGGAGGCATATTGCCGGACTTGTCAGGATCACTCATGGCGGACGATACCGATTTCGAATTCGAGGGCGAGCCGATCGAGCTTGCTGTCGATGAAACCACAGCCGGCGGCAGGCTCGATGCCATGCTCGCCAAAGCACATGATGTGCTCAGCCGCAACCGCATCAAGGATCTGATCCTGGGCGGCGCCGTCTCCATCGACGGCAAGACCGTCAGTGAACCCAAATACCGGCTCAAGACCGGCGAGACAATCGTCCTTCTCGCCCCACCCCCCGAAGATCCCGAGCCGGAGGCGGAAGATATCCCGCTCGACATCCTTTATGAGGACGACGACCTGATCGTGATCAACAAGCCTGTGGGCATGGTGGTGCACCCTGCCCCGGGCTCGCCCAATGGCACGCTGGTCAATGCGCTGATCTTTCATTGCGGCGACAGCCTGAAGGGGATCGGCGGGGTCAAGCGACCTGGTATCGTGCACCGGCTCGATCGCGATACATCAGGGGTGATGGTGGCCGCCAAAACCGAAAAGGCGCATCGGCACCTGTCCGAACAATTCGCCGATCATGGTCGCACCGGACCACTTCACCGTTCCTATACCGCCTTTGCCTGGGGCACGACGCAAAGCGCGGCAGGCACCGTGGACGCTCCGCTCGGCCGCGATCCCGGCAACCGCCTGAAACAGGCCGTGCGCAAAGATGGGCGCGAAGCCATCACCCATTATGCGGTGGAAGCTCGCTATGGCGAGGATGGCTGGGACATTACCCGCATCCAGTGTCAGCTCGAAACCGGGCGCACCCACCAGATTCGCGTGCACATGGCCCATATCGGCCACCCGCTCGTCGCCGATCAGGTCTATGCCTCGGGCTTTGCCACCAAGGTCAATCGATTGCCCGCCGAACTGGGCGCGGCGGTGCGCGGACTTGGACGCCAGGCCCTCCACGCCGCCGAGCTTGGCTTCGAGCATCCCTCGAGCGGCGAAGAGATGATGTTTGAGGCCGATCTGCCAGCCGATCTGCAGGCGCTCGAAGATGCGCTCGCCCCCTTTGACAAGGCTTTTGCGCGTTAGCACGGGTTGTTCACCGGTCCTTGATTGAACCGGATGATGGCGTGGCGCGTATTGCTTGTGACAGTTGAAAACTGGTCGGAACCCTTTCCAATTTGTAACGTTTGGTTGGGTTCCTGCCTCTTAAATTCGCCAAACTGCCGCCTATATATGCGGTGCGCCTCTGCCTGTGCCGTGTGGACAGGAGGAGGCAGTTCCGCCCGCGCCATGCGGGGGATAAGAAAGGGGGTGCGACTATGGCCCAGACCAATTTGCCCATTCTCTCTTCGGAGGGTGGCCTTTCCCGTTATCTGCAAGAAATCCGCCGGTTTCCCATGCTGGAACCCGATGAAGAATATATGCTGGCCAAGCGCTACAAGGAGCACGCCGACCCTGGTGCTGCCCAGAAGCTGATCACCAGCCACCTGCGGCTCGTTGCCAAGATCGCCATGGGATATCGCGGCTATGGCCTGCCGATTTCCGAAGTGATCTCGGAAGGCAATGTCGGGCTCATGCACGCGGTCAAGCGGTTCGAGCCGGAAAAGGGTTTCCGTCTTGCAACCTACGCCATGTGGTGGATCCGTGCGGCCATTCAGGAATATGTGCTGCGCTCGTGGAGCCTTGTGAAAATCGGCACCACCGCTGCGCAGAAGCGCCTGTTCTTCAACCTGCGGAAGGTGAAGGGGCAGATCGCCGCGCTCGAGGATGGGAGCCTTCATCCCGACCAGATCAAGCAAATCGCCACCACGCTCAAGGTGACCGAAGAAGACGTTGTGCAGATGAACTCGCGGCTTTCGGGCGACGCCTCGCTTAATTCGCCCATGCGGGCGGATGAGGGATCGTCAGAATGGCAGGACTGGCTGGTCGATGACACGCCGGACCAGGAAACGAGCCTGGGCGAAACCCAGGAGTTCGACGAGCGCATGGGCATGCTCAACCAGGCCATGGATGTGCTCAATGAACGCGAGCGCGCCATCTTCCAGGCTCGCCGCCTGCAGGACAATCCGGCAACGCTCGAGGAATTGGCTCAGCAATATGAGGTGAGCCGCGAACGCATTCGCCAGATCGAGGTCCGTGCCTTCGAGAAGGTGCAGGAAGCAGTTAAGGAAGCCGCACACGCGCATTAGGCGGGATCGCCTGCTCTATCAACCCCCGCATGCCAGCCGGTGTGCGGGGGTTTTGTTTTGGCGGGGAATCAACCGGCAGCGAGCTTTTTCTCGGCCAGACGGACCCAGTAGCTGGCGCCCACCGGGATTGCCTCGTCGTTGAAGTCGTAGGTATCGGTATGCAGCTCCGATGACGCCCCGTTGCCGAGAAAGATATAGGCGCCCGGCCGCGCATTGAGCATGAATGAGAAATCTTCGCCGCCCATTGAAGGGGCCGTATCCCGATCCACCCGATCGGCACCCACGATCTCGGTCGCGACATCGGCAGCAAACTGGGTTTCCGCCTCCGAATTGACCGTCACCGGATATCCGCGGGCATAACGGATGGTAGCGCTGGCGCCAAAGCTTTGGGCAAATTGCGGCACGATCTCGTTGAGCCGCTGTTCGATGAAATCCTGCACCTTTCCATCGAGTGTGCGAACCGTGCCGGTGATTTTGGCGGTCTGGGAGATGACGTTGTCGGCCTCGCCTGCCTCGATCATGGTAACGCTGAGCACCGCATTGTCCAGCGGGTCGAGATTGCGCGATACGATGGTCTGCAGCGCGGTGACCATCTGCGTTGCAACGATGATCGGATCAACGGTCTGCTGCGGGCGAGCGGCATGGCCGCCCTGACCGGTAATGGTGATGTAGAACCGGTCTGTCGCCGCCATGATGCCGCCCACGCGAATGCCGAAATGCCCCAGCGGCATGCCGGGCCAGTTGTGCATGCCGTAGAATTCGGAGATGTCGAATTTTTCCACGAGGCCATCGTCGAGCATCACTTTGCCGCCACCGCCACCCTCTTCGGCGGGCTGGAAGATCAGCGCCACGCGTCCATCGAAATTGCGCGTTTCGGCTAGATATCTGGCAGCGCCGAGCAGCATGGCGGTGTGCCCGTCATGACCACAGGCATGCATCTTCCCGAGGATGGAAGACGCATAGGCCGCGCCGGTCTTTTCGGTCACGGTGAGCGCATCCATATCGGCGCGGAGGCCAATGGTCTTGCCGCTTCTGTTGCTCTTGCCGTTGATGATGCCGACAACACCGGTGCGTCCGAGCCCGGTGACCACCTCGTCGACGCCAAAGGCGCGCAGCTTTTCGGCGACGACCCCCGCCGTCCGGTGCACATCGAACAGCACTTCCGGATGCTGATGCAGATCCCGCCTCCAGGCGGTAATCTCATCATGAAATTCGGCAATGCGGTTGAGGATAGGCATAGGACGTCCGACAAAGGAAAAAGGATGAGACAGTGTCTCTGCCTCAAGCTGGCGCGTCAACTGCTGTTCGTGCCGCGCCTCTTACGTGGCGTCAACGAGGTCCCATAGCCGCTCCCGGCCAAGGATCAGGAGCCAGGGCGTGTCGTCCTCGGGTTCGACGACAATCTCTTCGCCCGTCGCCTGGTTGGACGTGCCGATCAACCCGCCCGGCTCCAGCAGCAGGTCGTCCATAGGATAAAGGAGCCCGCTTGAGCGGCGAAAGCGGATGGGCAGAAGCGGGTGAATGGATACTCTTTCCCCCGGCATGGCCTCGAAAGCGATGCAGCCGGTCACGGCCAGCGCGACATCGACCTCGTCAACCAGCAGAATGCGGCGGCTCGGCGCATATTGCAGCACGGCGCTCAGGGCAGCGAGCGTGTGATCGAGGCGCTTGCCCGTCATGCCCAGGGCAAGGGTCACCGCGGCGCTGGTTGAATAAAGCGCCTTCTGGAAATCGGTGGTGATCTGTTCGGGGATGTGGATGACGCGTGTCCGCTCTTCCCAACCGGCGCGATCGGTGAGCGAATCGAGATCCCCCAGGATAGCCTCAGGCACCAGCCCGGCCCGGGCTACTGCGTCTGCCCCACCATCGGCTGCAACGAGGGCAAGGCCCCGCTGGGCGAGATCCTGCAGCAGTTCGGTTTCGACCACCCCTCCCCCCACTATGGCCAGAGGCCGATCAAAGACCAGCGGCAGGTCGCTGCCACCGCTTTCCGAAGACGCTTGCACTGTCACATTTCTCTCAATAAGGTCCGGGTCGTCTCGCTGGGGTGTTCCGGTCTGTGCCGGAGCTGAGAGTTACCCATTGAACCTGAACCAGGTCATGCTGGCGGAGGAAGTTCGAGATGGCAAGAGCGTCTCGATGCGTCCTCGCCATTGACTGCCCCTTCACACATGGCCGCAACCGTTGAAGGAAGACCTTGTGGTCAAGTCCCTGTCCAGTGCGCTTGCGGTCCTCGTTGGATTGTCTGCCGTCCCTGCCCTCGCGCAGGATACGCCCACCCTCACCATTTACACATATGATGGCTTCGCCGCCGAATGGGGCCCCGGCCCGCAGCTTTCGGCCGCCTTCGAGCCCATCTGCAACTGCACGCTCAACTGGGTGGCAGCGGACTCCTCGATCGGCACGCTGCGGCGGGTCCAGCTTGAAGGCGACACCACCGACGCAGACCTGATCGTAGGCCTTGATACCGCCATTGCGGGCGAGGCTCGGGCCACCGGTCTTTTTGCCGATCACGGTCTTTCGCTCGAGGGGCTGACGCTGCCCGAGGCTTGGACGGACAGCCAGTTCGTGCCGTTCGACTATTCGCACTTCGCCTTCATGTATGACACGGACAAGACCGCGACGCCGCCCAGGAGCTTCGAAGAGCTGATCGCCCTGCCCGACGACGTCAAGATCGTGGTGCAGGACCCGCGTTCGGCAACGCCCGGCTTTGGCCTCGTTCTCTGGATCAAGGCTGCCTATGGCGATCGCGCCGGGGAAATCTGGGAAGGGCTGAAGCCGCATATCCTGACGGTGACACGGGACTGGAGCGAAAGCTATGCGCTCTTTCTCGATGGGGAAGCGGATATGGTGCTTTCCTATACCACCTCGCCCGCTTATCACATCATCGACGAGGGTGACGATACGATCAAGGCGGCGCTCTTCGAGGAGGGGCACTATCCGCAGATCGAGGTAGCCGGCATTCTCAAGTCCTCCGACCAGCAGGAGCTGGCCCAGCAGTTTCTTGCCTGGTTCGCCTCGCCCGAAGGACAAAAGATCATCCCCACGACTAACTGGATGTTCCCAGTGGTCGATCTTGGAGCCGAACTTGACCCAGCCTTTGCCGGCCTGCCGCAGCCGCAAAAAACATTGACGCTGAGCGATGAGGAAATCCAAGCCAATTCATCGGCGTGGATCGACGAGATGCTGGCCGCGGTGCAGTAGTGCAAAAGCTTCGCCTACCAAGCCTGCCCCTCCTAGGGGGTGGGATGGCTCGGTCTCTCATAGGAGACCGAGCCAAACAGAGGCGCCTACTCCTTCCCCGGACAGGGGGAGGTTGGGTGGGGGGTGTCAGATGCTGACCCTGCCACGCCGCCCTCTTCGCATCGGCGTTTCCGCGACCCTTGCGCTTGCCATTGCCGGCCTCATCGCTGCCGTTCTCTGGTCCATTCTTGCCGCCGCCACCGATGCTGGCGGCAGTTCGCGGGTCGATATTCCCCATCTCCTGCGCATGACCAGCATACAGGCCGGCCTGACGACGGTGCTGTCGCTGCTGGTCGGCATGGCGCTCGCCTGGGCGCTCAATCGCCTGCGCTTTTGGGGCCGTGATCTCCTTGTCGGGCTTTTTGCCGCTGCCATTGTTACCCCCGGCATGGTGGTCGCCTTTGGGCTGCTCTCGATCTGGGGACGCAATGGCTGGATCAACCAGGCGAGCGAAGCCCTGTTTGGAATTTCGGTTAGTGGATCGATCTTCGGCTTGCCGGGCATCCTGCTGGCCCATGTCATCCTCGATGGTGCCTTCGCTGCCCGCATCTTGCTGGCCCGGCTCGATGCGATCGCTCCGGCACGGCTCAAGGTGGGTCAGTCGCTTGGGCTTTCGGCCACACAGCGCTTTGCCTTGATCGATTGGCCGGCCATGAGCTTGAGCCTGCCGGGGCTTGGAGCAATCATCTTTCTTCTCGCTTTCACCAGTTTCCCCATCGTCCTGTTGCTCGGTGGCGGACCTGCCAATCAGACGCTTGAGGTCGCCATCTACTCGGCCGTGCGGCTCGACTTCGACCTCGTGGGGGCCGTACGGCTGGCGCTCACCCAGATCGGGATCTGCGCGCTGGTGATCGTGCTTGCCTCTTCTGGGGCAACAGTGGTGGCGCCCTATGCGCGCTCGGCAGAACCTCAATGGCGCGATGGCGCCCTTGCGCGGTTTCTTCAGGCTTCGGTTCTGGCCGTCGCGACGATTGGTTTCGTGCTGCCGCTGTTGTCCGTCCTGTTCGATGGCATGGCCGGTGGGCTCGGCCGCATTTTTGGCAATCCCAGCTTCTGGGCAGCTCTATGGACCAGCATTGGTATCGGCGCCGCTTCTGCGCTTCTCACCCTGTTCCTGGCGCTGGCGCTGGGGCTGGGCCGGGCTGCCACAGGGAGCCGGGCATCGCGCACGCTGCTTGGAACGCCAGGTTATGCCTATCTGGCCGTGCCTGCCGTCGTGCTGTCGCTCGGCTTTTTTCTGCTCGTGCGTTCTCTGGGCGTCAGGACCGACACTGCTGCACCCTATGTGGTTATTCTGGCCAACAGCCTCCTGTCGCTGCCATTTGCAGTGGCAACGCTGGGGCCACCGCTCGATGCAATTGCACGAACCCGTGGCAAGCTCGTGCGCTCGCTGGGCATTTCCGGCTGGCAGCAATTCTGGCGCGTGGAATATCCCCTGCTCGGGCGCGATATCGGCCTGATGCTTGCGCTCGCCTTCTGCTTTTCGCTTGGGGACCTCGGCGTCATCGCCCTTTTCGGCACGCAGGATTTTCAGACGCTGCCGCTGATGATGTTCCGCGCCCTGGGTGCCTATCGCAGCAACGACGCGGCCGTCATCGCAGCCATCCTGCTGATCGGCACAATTATCGCCTTTGTGGGCCTGCCGCGCCTTTTCGAAAGACTATCCCATGCTTACCGCTGATCGCCTGCACTTTGCCTATCCCGGCGCGACGGGCGAATACCGTTTCAGCTTCACCGCGAATAAAGGCGCGGTCACGGCCATTTCGGGCGCCAGCGGCTCGGGGAAATCGACCCTGCTCGATCTCCTGGCTGGGTTCCTTCGGCCTCAAAGCGGCTCGCTCACGCTTGACGGAGAGGATCTGCTGGCTTTGCCGCCCGAGCGGCGACCGGTCTCGCTGCTGCTGCAATCGGATAATCTTTTTGACCACCTGAGTGCAGCCGACAATGTTGCGCTCGGCTTGCCCAAGAGGACGGCAAAGGCCGAGGGACGGAGCATGGTCGGCGCGGTGCTGGACCAGGTGGGACTTTCCGCCAATGTCGATCAGGTCGCTTCGACCCTGTCCGGCGGGCAAAAGCAGCGGGTTGCCCTTGCGCGGACGCTTTTGCGCGACCGGCCGGTGCTGCTTCTTGATGAACCGTTTTCCGCGCTCGACGACGAGACGCGACACGCGATCCGCGCACTGGTGCTGGAACTGACGCGCAGGCAGGGCTGGCACACGGTGCTGGTCAGCCACCATGCAGACGATGTCGCCGCCCTTGCGGAGCGGCGTTACCTTCTGGCGGGAGGCACGTTGGAGGAGGCGGGCTAGCCTTCTCTATTCGGCCCAGGCCGTGAAGACTTCGGAGAACAGGCCCTGCGCTTCCTGATCCTTTTCAAGGGTCAGGATGGCGTTGCGACCTGTTCCGTAAACGATGGCAAGATCGAGCCAGCGACGCGATTCAAGCAACCGGACATTGGAGGCCTGCTGATCAGGGGACGCGCTCAAGGCGAACAGGAAGCTGTTACCCAGAACCCGCGCCGAGGCGCCGGCGAGCGGTTCGCCAGGAACCAGCTCTTCGTTCTTGAGAAGAATGCCCGGTAGACTGGAGATCGAGCCGCCGACAAAGGTGTCGTTCACATCGAAGCTGACTTCCACCAGATGGCTGGCCGGAAGGCTGGGGTCGCCATTCTTGCGGATGGTGAGCTGAACATTGAGGTTGCGCGCGGGGATGCTGGCTTCACCCACAAGGGTGGGCAGGCCGAGCTCGTCCTCACCCCGGGTCCATTCCACCGTTCCCGAGAAAGGAACAGCGCCGGTGCGTCCATCGGCGGAGGCTTCCAGAAGCAGGGACTGGCTGCCGGCCAAAACATCGGGATCGACGCTATTGGCGGGATCGTTGACTGCAGCGATGCTCGTTTCGGCGCCGGAAAGACGCTCCTCGGTCTTGGGCTCGCCACCATTGAGCGACGGCAGAACCGGCCCGTTGCCCGAAGGGGTCACCGCTTCGGGTGTCGGCTCCAGACGATCGTCGAGATCGATACCTTCGATTGCGGTTGTCGGCTCGGTCGTACCAGTCGTGGCGGTGTTCCCCGGTCCGGTCGAATCAGGATCAGCGGGATTGTCGGGCTGCGGAGAAGAAACCGGCGTGTCGGCGGTCTGTGTGACGGCCGGCACATCAGCCTGGCCGAACATCTGGTCGAGATCGACATAGCCTTCTCGCCATGCCCAGAAGCCGGCGCCGCCGGCGCCGGCCAGAAGCAGCGCAAAGACGATCAGGAAGATGGTCATACCTGCGCCGGATCGGCGCTCGCCATCGGCAGTGTCGAAGGCGGCAGGATCGGAATTGTCCTCGGCCTCAGGGGGAATGACGCCGGCGGGGAAAGGCTTGCTTTCCGGCAGCGTCTCGGTGGTTTCGCCACGTGCTTCCCGGTCAAGCGTTTCGATGGCCCGTTCAATGAAGCCCTCGGCTTCCCGGGCCTCGTCATTGTCGACCTCGACCTCGCGCACGCTTGACAAAGCCGCTTCCACAGGCGGCTCCACCGGATCGAGCTGAACCTCGTTCTCGGGCTGCCGCGCCAGGGCAGTTGCGCCGATTGCCGGCTCGACCCGCGTGATGATCGGGGTGCCGGAATAGGCGGGGCTGGCGGCGCCGGAAATACCGAAATTGCTGTCGCGTCTTGGCTGGAGACTCGGGCGCTTGAGCGGCACCGGCTCGGCGGGCGGCACGAACTCGTCCGAATCCCCATCGGCCTCGTTGGGACGGCGTGGCTCGGCAGCATCCACGCGTTCGACCTTGACCCCTCTCGTGGTCGCCGCTTCGGAAATGATCTCTTCGATCGAGAGCGGATTGGCGGGGGGAGGAGGCGCAGCAATAGGCTTAGCCAAAGGCGACGGCTGCGGCTCGGGCTCGACGTCCTCTTCGGCTTCCGGCGCTTCGGCCGGGGCAGCTACAGGGGCAGCCGGCGGCGGCACCGGAGCTTCAGGTTCTGGCGCCTGAGGCTTCGGCTCCACGCTTTCTGCTGGGGTGCTCGGCGCGGAGCGTCCGGAAAACAGGCTATCGCGTCCCAGATTGATGACGGCTTCGCTTGCTTCCTGTTCGACCTGGCGGATGCAATCTTCGAGCTGCAGGCGATGTTGCGTGATCTCGCGGGCGGGCAGCGGGGGCTGGATAGCCCGAAGCTGCCCGACCAGAGCCGAACGCGCCTTTTCGTAAACCGCGCGTCGCGCAGCTCCGTTGTTCTCCGGCAGCGCCGAGATCGCTCGGCGCAACAGCTCCTTGTAATCCGCCATTGGCTACTGGGTACTCACAATTGCAGCGACGTGTTTTAACAAAATTTATCAGTCTTGAAACGGGTCAACCACAAGGATCGTGTCGGCACGCTCGGGACTGGTGGACAACAGGGCCACAGGTGCTCCGATCAGCTCTTCGATATAGCGCACATATTTGACGGCCTGCGCCGGCAATTCGGCCCAGCTGCGCGCTCCGGCAGTGGTTTCCGACCAGCCCTCGAGGGTCTCATAGATTGGCTTAACGCGCGCTTGTGCCCCCATTGAGGCGGGCAAATAATCAATGCGTGATCCATCAAGCTCATAGCCGACGCAGACCTTGATCTCCTTGAGCCCGTCGAGCACGTCGAGCTTGGTCAAGGCAATGCCGGTAATTCCCGAGGTCTTGACAGTCTGGCGCACGAGAACGGCGTCGAACCAGCCGCAGCGGCGCGGGCGGCCCGTATTGACGCCGACTTCGCGGCCGACCGTTGCGAGGTGATTGCCGATTTCGTCGTCGAGTTCGCAGGGAAATGGCCCCTCGCCGACGCGGGTCGTATAGGCCTTGGTGATACCCAGCACATAACCGATCGCGGTTGGCCCGAGGCCCGAACCGGCGGCAGCCTGGCCGGCGACGGTATTGGAGGAAGTCACAAAGGGATAGGTGCCGTGATCGTTGTCGAGAAGGGCGCCCTGGGCCCCTTCAAAGAGGATCCGCGCGCCTTCGCGGCGCTTGTCGTCCAATACGCGCCAGACCTGGTCCATGAAGGGCAGGATTTCACCCGCGATGGAGGTCAGCTCTTCATAAATCGTGTTGGCTTCAATCTCGGCAAGACCGATGCCGCGGCGCAGCGCGTTGTGATGCGCCAGCAAGCGCTCGATCTTGGGCATGAGCGTATCGGGCTCGGATAGATCGATAAGCCGGATTGCGCGGCGGCCGACCTTGTCTTCATAGGCGGGGCCAATGCCACGGCGGGTGGTGCCGATCTTGAGGCCGGAATTGGCGTCTTCGCGAATGCCATCAAGCTCGCGATGGAGCGACAGGATCAGGGGGGCATTGTCGGCGATACGCAGGATTTCGGGCGTGATCTTGACGCCCTGCCCGCGCAGCTTTTCCATTTCCTGAACGAAATGGTGCGGATCGACCACGACACCGTTGCCGATGACCGAGAGCTTGCCCTGGACGAGGCCCGACGGCAGCAGCGCGAGCTTGTAGCTCACCCCGTCGATCACCAGCGTATGGCCGGCATTGTGACCGCCATGGAAGCGCACGACAACGTCGGCGCGCTCCGAAAGCCAATCCACGATCTTGCCCTTGCCCTCGTCGCCCCACTGCGAGCCGACGACAACCACATTCGCCATAGTCCAGTCTTCCTCAAATCAAAGCGCGCCAAAAGCCGGCGCGAAGAGATCGAGCCGGCGGGTGGCAACACCTACCCCAGTCACGGACCTTAAGTCCTCCGGCCGCCCCTATGGGTTTGATTGCGACCGAATAACTGCTAAGTCCGATTGTCCTTACATCACCCTGACCAAGATGACAAAGCCGCATCCGACCGAAAAGCGCGGCATAACCGCCGGAATTCTGGATCAACCCTATCTTTTACTGGTTCTGGCGCCGCTTTTCTGGGGTGGCAATGTGGTGGCGGCCAAGCTGGTCGTGGGGGAAATCAACCCCTTCCTGCTCCTAGCCTGCCGATGCGTGCTGGCAACGGCGTTCATCCTGCCTTTTTCCTATCCGCATCTGCGCCGGGATTGGCGCGAGGTGCGCCGCACCTGGCCCGTGCTGATGGCGTTCGGCATCGTCGGCTATGCGTTCTTCAACGCCTTTCTTTATATCGGCCTGACCATGACCACAGCGGTCAATTCGGCGATCGAACAGGCTTCGCTACCCATGCTGATTCTGGGTGCGAATTTTTTGTTCTTCAAGGTGCGCGCGACCCCGATCCAGATCGTAGGCGTGCTGCTCGCGATCTTTGGCGTCATCCTGACCGCTACCCATGGCGATCCGTTGCGTCTCATGCGCATGGACGTGAACCTGGGCGACGGTTTCGTCATCCTCGCCTGTCTGGCCTACACCAGCTATACCCTGGCGCTGCGCTTCCGCCCCAAGGTGCACATGTTCTCGTTCATGGCCGTGTCGTTCTTCGGGGCCGCGACCGCCGCCATCGTTATGCTGGCGCTGTTCGGCGGTGGATTGGGGACGGTGTCGAGCCTTGCCGACATGTCTCCCACCGTCTGGATTGTGATCGCCTATGTCGCGATTTTCCCGTCCATGTTCAGCCAGGTCGCTTACGCACGCGGCGTGGAACTGGTCGGCGCCAACCGCGCCGCGCCGAGCCACAACCTCATTCCGGTATTCGGGACGTTGGGCTCGGTCATAATCCTTGGGGAAAGCCTTGAGGCTTATCATTTCATCGCGGCAGCGATCATTGTGTCCGGGATCGTGCTGGCGGAGTGGGCCGCCCGGCGAAAGGCCAAATAAATAACCCCGCCGAGGAGATCGGCGGGGTCGAACGTCTTGTTGATCTGATTGATCAGAACCGAATGGCCTTGGCCTGCTTGACGCCTTCGAGTGCTGCGATTTCCGCCAGCTGTTCGTCGGTCAGCGTACCATCGATGGAAACGAGCGCGATCGCATCGCCGCCGACATCGGCGCGGCCGAGGTTGAAGTTAGCGATATTGATGCCGAGCGTGCCAAGCAATGTGCCGAGGCGTCCGATATGGCCCGGCTTGTCCTCGTTGGTGACATAGAGCATGGACGGGCTGAGTTCGGCTTCCATGTTGATGTCCTTGACCTGGATGATGCGCGACTTGCCATTGGCAAAGATCGTGCCGGCAACGGCCCGGGTCTGGCGCTCGGTGGTGATGGTCAAGCGGATATAGCCTTCATAGGCGCCCTGCTGGTCGCGGGTCGTGGTCTCGACGGTGATCCCGCGATCCTTGGCGATCTGCGGGGCCGAAACCATGTTGATGTCACCAAGCGAAGGCTTGAGCACGCCATTGATTGCGGCTGCAACCATTGGACGGGTATTGAGACCGGCGGGGGTGCCTTCAAACTCGATCTGGATGTCCTTGATGCCGGTTTCGGTCAACTGACCGGCAAATGACCCGAGCGCTTCGGCAAGCTTCACCCACGGCGTGATGATCGGGGCTTCTTCGGCCGAAATCGAGGGGAAGTTCAGCGCATTGGTGATCTCGCCGGTCATCAGGTAAGCCGAAATCTGTTCGGCGACCTGGAGCGCGACGTTTTCCTGGGCCTCGGTGGTCGAAGCGCCAAGGTGCGGCGTGCAGATGACGTTGGGCAGGTCAAAGAGCGGATTGTTTTCCGCCGGCTCGACCAGGAACACGTCGAGGGCAGCGCCCGCGACCTGGCCGGATTTGAGTGCGTTGTAGAGGGCCTCTTCGTCGATCAGGCCACCGCGCGCGCAGTTGATGATGCGAACGCCCTTCTTGGTCTTGGCCAGGGTTTCGGCGTTGAGGATGTTGCGCGTTGCATCGATCAGCGGGGTATGAAGCGTGATGAAATCGGCGCGCGCGAGGAGGTCATCGAGCTCGACCTTTTCGACACCCATGGTCTGGGCGCGTTCCGGCGTTAGGAACGGATCGAAGGCTACGACCTTCATCTTGAGACCAAGCGCACGATCGGCAACGATCGAGCCGATATTACCAGCCCCGATCAGGCCCAGCGTCTTGTTGGTAACCTCGACACCCATGAAGCGGTTCTTTTCCCACTTGCTGGCGCGGGTCGAAGCGTCGGCCTCCGGCAGCTGACGAGCCAGCGCAAACATCATGGCGATGGCATGCTCGGCCGTCGTGATCGAATTGCCAAAGGGCGTGTTCATCACGATGATGCCCTTCTTGGTCGCGGCAGGAATATCGACATTGTCGACACCGATGCCGGCCCGGCCGATGACCTTGAGATTGGTCGCGGCAGCGATGATCTTTTCGGTCACCTTGGAAGCCGAGCGGATGGCAAGGCCATCATACTGGCCAATGGCCTCGAAGAACTTGTCCTTGTCCTTGCCGAGATCGGGCAGGTAGTCGACTTCGACGCCGTTGTCCTTGAAGATCTGAACGGCAGTAGGCGAAAGCTTATCGGAAACGAGAACTTTTGGCATTTTGGGATGGTCCCTGGAATTCGAGTGTATCGTGAGAACCCCCACCTAGCCTCCCCCTGCAAAAGGGGGAGGGATGGCTCCGAGTGCGCTTTGATATTTAAACAAACTCGATCTGCCCTTCCCCCTTCTGGAGGGGGAGGTTTGGTGGGGGTGTTTACGTCTTAAGCAGCAGCCTTGAGCGCGGCTTTTTCCTGGGCGAAGGCCCAGTCGAGCCAGGGCGTCAGCGCGGCAAGATCAGAGGCTTCGACAGTCGAGCCGGCCCAGATGCGCAGGCCCGATGGCGCGTCGCGATAATGGCCGATGTCATAGGCGACGCCTTCCTTGTCGAGGCGCGACACAATCGCCTTGGCAAAGGCCGCTTGCGCATCGGCATCGAGCGCGGCAACGGCCGGATCGGAGATGACGAGGCAGACCGATGTGTTGGACCGCTCGGCTTCGTTCTGGGCGAGGAAATCCACCCAGTCGCTCTTTGCAACCCAATCGGCCAGCACCTTATAATTGGCATCGGCGCGCGCCTGCATGGCGGTCAGCCCACCGATCTCGACACCCCATTGCATGGCATCGACCGCGTCTTCGATGCAGATCATCGAAACGGTATTGATGGTCTCGGCCTTGAAGATGCCCTCGATCAGCTTGCCGCCCTTGGTCAGACGGAAAATCTTGGGCAGCGGACGATCGGGCTTGAAGCTCTCGAGCCGTTCGACTGCACGCGGCGACAGGATCAGAACGCCGTGCGCAGCTTCCCCGCCGAGTGACTTCTGCCAGGAGAAGGTCACAACATCGAGCTTGGCGAAATCGAGGTTTTGCGCAAAGGCGGCCGAGGTCGCATCGCAAATGGTCAGGCCCTGGCGGTCTGCCGGGATCCAGTCCGCATTGGGAACGCGAACGCCCGAGGTGGTGCCATTCCAGGTGAAAACGACGTCGCGACCGAAGTCGACCTGGCTCAGGTCCGGCAATTGGCCATAGGGGGCGTCGAGAACGCGGACGTCGGGGAGCTTGAGCTGCTTTTGCACGTCGGTGACCCAGCCAGCGCCGAACGATTCCCAGGCCAGCATGTCGACCCCGCGGGCGCCGAGCGCGCTCCAGAGAAACATTTCAACCGCTCCGGTATCGGAGGCAGGCACAATGCCGATGCGGTAATCTGCAGGAACTTCGAGGAGTTCGCGGGTCAGGTCGATCGCCTGCTGGATGCGTGCCTTGGCAGGCTTGGCGCGATGCGAGCGGCCGGTGAGAGCGCCGCTGAGCGCTTCGATCGTCCAGCCAGGACGCTTGGCACAAGGGCCCGACGAAAAATTGGGGTTAGCCGGTTTTACCGCCGGTGCGGTTTGGGGCGTATCAGCCATTCTTCAGCGGCCCTCCCAGGCCTATGCGTCTCGCGTTAGGGCGAGATGTCCTGAGGCTGGAAATACTCCCAAGGCGGACGCGCGTCAATGCCGGGCTGGTAGATTGCCGTCGTTGTAGGTCCCACCATTAGCAATTCGGTATCCCACCTTCTTGCCGAAGGCATGCGGAAAGACTGGTCAGGGAGAATCCGACCCTATCTCAACGACGGATTTCGCTGCGTAGCCTCACGACCATTTTTCGGGTGATGCGACGCAAACCCACCGGCACTTGGGTGACCGCTAACTACGAATCTTAAATGATGGGTGTGAAATGGCCACATGATTGTCGACGAAAATATTGTAGTCACTGAGGGCATGATGGATGGGGGGGGCAGAGGTCATCTACACGCTTGAAGGTATGAGCAATATCGGTGGTTTGGTGCCGATGGCGCTGTGGGGCCGGACCTTGTTGTAGTCTCGACGCCATTCCTCCATTTTCTGGCCGGCGTCGGTAAGGCTCAGAAACCAGTGCTGGTTCAACACTCGGCCCGGAACTTGCCCTTGAACGACTCGATATACCCATTGTCGGTGCGCTTACCGGGCCGGGAGAAGTCCAAGATCACATCCCGCTGATAGGCCCAGAGATCGAGGTCGCGGGAGATGAACTCGGCGCCTTTGTCCATCCGGATCATCTTCGGATAGCCCACTTCCCCGCAGACCCGTTCGGGCGCCTGCATGACCTCTTCACCGCGATAGCTGAATCGCGGATCTGTCGCCCGCGCATAGCGGGAGTGGGTATCGACGATGGTTAGGATGCGCAGTTTTCGACCGGTGGCCAGTTTGTCATGCACGAAGTCCATGGCCCAGAGCTGGTTGGAGTGGGTCGCATCAGTTCGGTCCTGCCTAAGTTTGGCCTCCACCCGCCGCTTCGGCGTCTTGTTACGCAGCTGCAACTCCAACTCATTAAGCCTACCCGAACTTTTGGGCGCCTATCGGCAGCCGAAATTCTTCAGGGAAGCTGACTGCGGATGTCGGTTGACGTTCGCAGAAAGCAGAAACGCCGCCGATGAGTTGGCTGGCTCGCATCCATCACGCACCTCGGGGTTGCACAGGAACCGCGGTGTCATAGCCGTGATCACATCAAGCTCCACTCTGGTAGCCAGTGTATACCACCAAGCCGTGTAGCTCTGCGTCCCGTAACTCTCGCAAACTCACGTTAGCAAACTTGTCTGGCAGATATTGTACGGCTGGGTCAGGGCGAGATCGAACTGCGGAACACCGTCTGCTCAACCAGATATCGGCGGGCGTGCTCGATGAATTCGGTCACTGTGTGTGTGCGGTGATCAGAATGTGGCAGGGCAACCCCCATGGCGAGGGGCCGGAGGCCGTCGAGGCGCACGAAACTGAGCGGCTTGCCATCGGGGGACGCGGAGTTGAGTGGCCGCATATTGGCAATGCCGTAGCCAAAGCCGTTGGCGACCATGGACCTCATAACGGCGATATCGCCGGTGCGCTCGGCAATGCGTGGACGAAGCCCCTTCTGGCCGAAGGCCGAAAGGAAATATTCGCGACTATAGGGCAGATCGAGCAGAACCATCTGTTCGTCCACCAGTTCCTCTGGCGTCACCTTGTCGCGACCGGCAAGCACATGGCCCTCGGGCAGCATGACATAGGCCGGCAGCTGCATCAGCGGCTCGAAATCGACATCCTGAGAGAGTTCGAGATCATAGGTCAGCGCCAGGTCGATCTCACCCTGGTGCAGCATGTCGAGCAGTTGACCCTGGTTGATCTCGTGCTGGCGGATACGCACGTCGGGATAGGCATCCTCGAAGCTGCGGCGCAGCGAGGGCATGACGATCTGCGCGAAGGTCAGAAGACAGCCGATCGCCAGCGGCCCACGCACCACATTGGCGATGTCGCCGGCAATGTCGTGCAGGGCATCGGCGTCGGCGAGAAGCTTGGCCGCTTCCTTGAAGAACAATCTGCCCCCGGCCGTCAGTGACAGGCCATGGGAATGGCGGCGCACAAAAAGCTGGATGCCGAATTCGGCCTCGAGCTGGGCGATGGAGGCGGAGATGGAGGGTGGCGAGACATTGACCTGCTCGGCCGCCTTGGCAATGCTGCCGGCCTCGCCGACCGCAACAAAATACTCGAGCTGCCTCAGGGTGAATCGTAGGGGCATCGGTCCAGACCACGCATTGCCCTTTTTGGTGTCTCTCCGACGGCCGTTAGTCAAGTGCTGATCCCGATTGGTCTGGACAAGAAAATCCGCCGGGATGCGTCCCGGCGGACTGGGATGACTTATTTGGTCAGGTAGCGGGCGTGGGCCTGATCCCAGCTGACAGTCACGGCGAGACCGCGCGCCATATCCTCGGACTTGGCCGGGCGGCGCACTATCAGCGACTTGTCGCCGTCAAGCGCGATGGTCACGCGGGTCTCCGAACCGGCATAGGTGCTTTCCACGACCGTACCCTTGAGAGCCCAGCTGGCGGTGCCGTTAAGGATCACATCTTCGGGGCGGATCATGACAGCGCAGGTCTCGGCCGGCGCATCGGCGGAGAGCGGCAGCAGGCCGGCATCGGTCCTGAGCTGGCCGTTTTCTACAGTGCCCGAAAAGATGTTGGAGACGCCGATGAAGTCGGCGACAAAGACTGATTGCGGCGCTTCGTACATTTCCCGCGGCGTACCCACCTGTTCGATCTGGCCGTTGTTCATCAGGCAGATGCGATCGGAAAGCGCCAGGGCTTCTTCCTGATCATGGGTGACAAAGATGATGGTCGCGCCGGTCTCGCGGTGAATGCGCTTGATCTCGTCCTGCATGACTTCGCGCAGCTTGCGGTCGAGCGCGCCGAGCGGTTCGTCCATGAGGATGACGCTGGGACGATAGACGAGGCAACGGGCCAGGGCGACACGTTGCTGCTGACCGCCCGAGAGCGCACGCGGCGAACGGTCGCCGGCATGGGCCAGGCCGACCATGGCCAATGCGTCGTCGACGCGGGTCTTGATCTCGTCGGCCGGCACCTTCCGCATCTGCAGCGGAAAGGCGATGTTCTCGCGCACGGTCAGGTGGGGAAAGAGCGCATAGCTCTGGAACACCACGCCGATGTCGCGCTGATGCACCGGGGCGTCCGTCTGGTCGACACCATCGATGACGAGGTTGCCGGTGGTGACATCGACGAGACCGCTGATCAATTGCAGCAACGTGGTCTTGCCGGAGCCGGACGGCCCGAGCAGGGTCAGCAGTTCGCCGGTCTTGACCTCAAGATCGACAGGCTGCAGCGCCACGGTCTTGTTGTAGGTCTTGCTGAGCCCCCGGATGGAGAGCTTGGTGGTTGGGTTGGACATGTTGGACATCTGATGTTTGCTCTCTCGGTCAGGCGCGCGGGCGCGCCACTTCGGCGAGGACGAAAAGGACGGTGACGACGAGGAGGACGACCAGCGAGGCCGCAGCCAGGGTGGGGCTGACCGACAGGATGACGTCGTCCCACATCTGCTTGGGCAGGGTCTGGCGCAGGCCGCCACCAACGAACATGGCGATGGTCAGCTCGTCGAAGGAATGCAGGAACCCGAAGAGGAAGCCGGCGATGAGACCACCCTGGCACATCGGCAGGGTGATGTGGCGGAGCACCTGGAAGCGGTTGGCCCCAAGAGTGGCAGCCGCCTGATCAAGCCGCCAGTCATGCGCCTTGAAGGTCGTCAGGACGATTATGAACACCACGGGCAGCGACACGACCGTGTGGCCCAAAATGATGCCGATGTCGGTGGCGAGCAGGCCGATATTGGCGAAGAAATAGGCCAGAGACACGGCGATGACGATGTTAGGCACGATCATGGGCAGCATGAAGCCCATGAAGGCGATGCTGCCCAACTTGCCATTGCTGCGCGCCACGCCGTAGCCGCCCAGACCGGCGATGAAGGCTGTGAGCACGGCGCAGGCCAGCGCGATGTAGAAGGAGCGCAACGTGGCGTCGGTCCAGACCGGCGAGGTCAGGTAGGTTTCCATCCAGCGGAACGACAGCCCGCGTGGCGGGAATTCAAGGAAGCTCGACTCCCCGAAGGCCATAGGGATGAAGGCAACCACCGGGATGAGCAGCACCAGAACGGTGATGATGGCGACGGTGGGCAGCAGCCAGCCGAAACGATAGCCGCCGAGAACCTTGGCAAAGGCTTCCGAGATGGCAGTGGCGATCATGGCGATGAGGTTGAGCACCCGGTGGCCGAAGTCGCGTACTGGACCGGAGGAGAGTTTTGCCGAGGCGCCTCCGGTAACCGAGGAAATACCGAAGACGCGATCGTAAAGCAGCACAAAGATCAGCGTCACGGCCAACAGCATGGTGGCAATGGCCCCGGCGAGGCGCCAGTTGAGCATCTGCGTCACCTGCTGGATCAGCAATTGCCCGATCACGGTGTCACGCGGTCCACCCAGCAATTGCGGGGTGATGAAGAAGCCAATGGCGCTGACGAAGACCAGGAGCCCGGCAGCGGTGGCACCCGGCATGGAAAGCGGGAAAAACACACGCCAGAAGGACTGCATCGGCTTGGAGCCGAGCGTGCGCGAGGCCGGCACCAGCGTGCGGTCAACGGCCAGCATGGAGGGCAGCATGGTCATGATGGCCAGCGGCATCATGGTATGGGCAACGGCGAAGATGACGGTGGTGCGCTGATAGAGCAGATCGGCCGGGGCTTCCATGCCCATGGACTGGAGCACGGAATTGGCAATGCCATTGCGGGCCAGCAGCACGATCCAAGAAAAATTCTTGAGAAGAGCGCCGGTCCAGAACGGCAGCAGCACGAACCACATGGCAAAGCGGCGCGGCCGGTTTTCAAGGCGCGACAGCCAATAGGCCACCGGATATCCGAAAACGAGGCAGAGCACGGTCGCCTGGAAGGCGATGGAGAATGTGTTAACGAGGACGTCGATATAGATCTTGGCGCCGAACATCTGCTCATAGATTGAGAGCGAGAAGGCGCCGTCCATACCCTGGAAGCTCAAGCCAATCAGCGACAGGGTCGGGATGGCGAGCAGGACGATGAGGAACAGCCCGCCGGGCGCGGCAAGGGCGATGGAGTCGATGGAGAAACGCCGCTTGTCCCGGGGCGCTGTCGCCTGGCCGGCTGGCAGAGTCGAAGTCGTATTGGACATCGGAATTCCTTGAAAGCAAACCGGGCGCGAAGAGCCGCGCCCGGTCCGGGGAGAGACGCGATTTAGCTCAGCAGCCAGGCTTCGAAACGCTCGGTGACGGCGCTGAGGTTTTCACCCCAATAGGCGTTGTCGAGCGGGCGGAGCTTTTCGATGTGGCCCGGAGCGGTCGGCAGGTTGCCGCGCTTGTCTTCGGGAACGAAGTCATAGCCCTTGAGGTGGGTCGGGGACACGGCGAGAATTTCCGTGTACTTGGCCTGACGTTCCGGATCGAGGGTGAACTCGATGAACCTGCGGGCCATGTCAGCCTTGGGCGAGCCCTTGGGGATGGTCCAGCCGCCGAGGTTGTAGTGACCTTCAACCCAGGAGATCGCGGCCGGAGCACCGTCATCGATGACGGTCTGAGCACGGGTGTTCCAGATGTTGAGCATGTCGACTTCGCCGTTCTGCAGGATCTGGGTGCTCTGAGCACCGGAGGTCCACCACACGGCGATTTCGTTCTTGATCTTGTCGAGGCTGGCGAAGGCGCGGTCGATGTCGAGCGGGTAGAGATCGTCAATGGCAACGCCATCGGCAAGCAGCGCGATTTCCATGGTGGTGATCGGGCTGCGATAAAGGCTGCGACGGCCGGGGAACTGGGTAGTGTTCCAGAAATCGGCCCACGACTCGGGCGCGTTGTCGCCCAGGGTGTCGGCGCGATAGCCCATGGAGATGGCGAACATATAGACGGCGGCGAACTTATCGGTGATCGCACCCTGGACGAAGTCGTCCGAGTTGACGTTGGGCAAGTTCAGCGGCTCGAAATAGTCGCCTTCGCGGTTGAGGCGATCGATATGCTCGGGCGTCATGACGCTGACGTCCATCAGGAAATAGTTGGTGTCGACCAGCATCTGGTACTGCGGCACCGGATCAGGGCTCAGGACGATATTGTTGATGCGGATGCCGGTCTCGGCCTCGAAGGGGTCGTAGAAGGCCAGGCGGAAGGCTTCGGCATAGGGGCCACCGGTGTCGCCGATGGTCAGCGAGTCAGCGGCAAAGGCCTGGCGCGTCAGAATGGCGGGCGCAGCGAGCACCATTGCACCGGCAGCGCCGGACTTCAGCAGCGTGCGGCGGTTCATCTTGAAATTTGTCATCCGTTCCCTCCAAGGAACTTGTTGTGAAGCATTTCTAATCAGTCAGACAAGCGGCCCGCAGGAGGACCGCTTTTCCGGTCTGACGCTGCGCATCGCCAGACCGAAACTTGGGGTGAGCAGTCAGGCCTGGACGCGGGCATCCTCGGCAACGGCCTGCTCGATATCGGCCAGCACACGCTCGATGTCGTCTTCCGAAAACTGGATGCGGAAGCGGCGCTCGAAGGTGGTGAACAAGCCGATGAATGAATTGGTGCAGTGCTCCAGCATGCCCTCGGCTTCACGCTCGCTGACATTGAGCCGCGCTTCGAGGAACTGCCGGAAGACGCGGCGTGCCGGGGGATTGTTCAGCATGAAGATGGGCTGGGTATCACGCAGGATCGGACGGTAACGCCCTTCGGCTGCAACACAATTGGCTTCGGCCGAGAGCGCCAGATCACGCGAGGATGCACCGACCTTGAGCGCGATGGCGCCATTGTCGAGCACCCAGCAGCCAAGGCTGGTGTCATAGACGCGCAGATCGTCGACCGGCACGGTGATAGTAACGCGCTGGCTCTCGCCCGCGGCAAGGGCGACCTTGGCAAAACCCTTGAGCTCGCGCGGCGGCGTCGCATGGCGCTGGCCGGAGCGTTCGACATAAAGCTGCGCCACTTCCTTGCCGGCGCGGGCACCGGTGTTGGTGAGCGTGAAGCTGACCGTCACGCTGTCGCCGGAACGCAGCTCGGTCTTGTCGAGTGCGATGTCGGAATAGGTGAAGTCTGTGTAGCTCAGGCCGAAGCCGAAGGGGAACAGCGGCTCGGTTTCGCGGGCGTCGTAGCCGCGATAGCCGACGAAGATGCCTTCGCCATAGATGTGGCGGCGGTTCTCGCCGGGATAGGAGAGGAAGCCAGGCACGTCACCCAGCTTTCTGGGGAAGGTCACGGTCAGCTTGCCCGACGGATTGACGGCGCCGAACAGCACATCGGCGACACCACCGCCCATGCCCTGCCCCGAAAAGAAGGTTTCGACCACGGCGGCGACATCGTCCAGCCAGGGCATGGTGATGGCATCGGGGTTGGACAGCACGACCACAGTGCGCGGGTTGAGCCTGGCGATCTCCGCGATCAGGCCATCCTGTCCGGGCGCCAGCGAAAGGTTGCGGCGATCCGAGCCTTCACCATCATAGCCCACTTCGGTGGTGCCAAAGATCAGGACGATATCGGCGCTCTTGGCCGCCTCGACGGCCTCGTCTGCCAGGTCGGCGGCGAGAGACAGGTCCTCGCTAAATCCCTGATAGGCGCGGATGTCGAGATTGACGCCCGCGAGCTTGCGGATCTCGGCCAGCGGCGCATCGACCTGGGTGGGCAGCGTCGTGGCGCAGCCGGAACCCTGGATGACGGGTTCCTCGGCGCCACCGCCAATGACGGCAATCTTGAGGCTGGCATTGGGATCGAGCGGCAGAACGCCGTCGTTCTTGAGCAGCACGATGGACTCGCCGGCGATGCGACGCGCCAGGGCGTGGTGGGTCGCACGGTCGAATTTTTCGCCCTTGCGCGAATTGATCAGCGCCTTGCGTACGAGCTCGAGCACGCGACGAACCGAAAGATCAAGGGTTTCGGCCGATACCGTGCCTGCTTCGATGGCTGTGATGAGGTCCTGCTTGCGCTTGCCGCTCTCGGGCATATCGAGATCATTGCCGGCGTTGAGCGAGGCAGGACGATCCTTGATCCCGTGCCAGTCGGAAACAACCAGGCCATCATAGCCCCAGTCATCGCGCAGCACGTCGCCCAGCAGCCACGGGTTTTCCGCAGCCTGAACGCCGTTGAGTACATTGTAGGAGGTCATCACCGTCCAGGGATTAGACTGGCCGATGGCACGCTCGAAACCGCGCAGGTAGATTTCGCGCAGCGCGCGTTCTTCTACCAGGCTGTCCATGCTGGTGCGTTCGATCTCGGAATTGTTGCAGGCAAAATGCTTGAGCGAGGCGCCCACACCCTGCCCCTGCAGGCCATTGATCAGACCGGCAGCGAGGTCGCCGGTCAGCAGCGGATCCTCGGAGTAATATTCATAGGAGCGGCCGCCCAGAGGGGTGCGGCGGATATTGATGCCCGGCCCCAGCAGCAGACCGACGCCAAGCTCCTGGCACTCCTTACCCAGAGCGGCGCCCATTTCATGCATCAAACCGACATCCCACGAACAGGCGACGCTTGAGCCATTGGGGAAGCAGGTGGCGGAATTGATGGCGCCGAAGGCGACCTGAACACCGTTGGCCTTCTGGTTGACCACAGAGAGAAAGGCAGCGAAATCCTGACCACCTGGCTGGTCGCCATCGATCTGGTCGATGGAGTAGCGCACACCATAGGTGCCGTCGGTCATGATGATGGACGGGATGCCCAGGCGCGCGATCTCGGCGGTCTTCCACATGTGGCGGCCAGAAACGAGGGCGACCTTTTCTTCCACGGTCATGGAAGCGATCAGCGTATCAAACTCGCCGGCGATCAGATCGGGATTTGCCTGCATTAAACGTCCTCGTCACTCGGCCCAACGAAGTTCGCACGTTTGCTACGCACAGTTCGAGCCTTGCCTATTTTTCGGTATATCCACGGGCGCCACGAGATGAGAATTAGTGTTTCTCGTTTCGTGAGTTCAGAATTTCCGAACCTAAATTTGGCTCGGACTAAGGCGCGCTTGCCCGCAGCGCCGCCAGGGCCTTTCTAGCATGGCTTGCTGAGGGAGAGCGGGATTTGATGCCGCAGGGCAGCATGGCGCTAAGTCATTCTGGGGGCTGGATTTGGCTTAGAGACCGACTTCCAGCCTGTCGATCAGCCGCGCAAGCATGGCGTCGCAGGCGTTGAGCTGTTCCAGCGCGATGAACTCGTCAGGCTTGTGCCCCTGGTCCATGAAACCTGGACCGCAGATAACCGCGGGCACGCCAAGGAGCGCGTCGAAAAGCCCCGCCTCTGTGCCGAAGGCAACCTTGAAGCTGTCAGCACCAGCATCTGTAATCGAGCGCACCAGCGCCACGATCTCGGCGTGATCGGGCGTATTGAGGCCGGGATAGGCGTTGACCTCTTCGATGGCGATATTGGCTGTGGGAAATTGCCGGCGCAGGGGCGCCACGATGTTTTCCGCGCCCTTTTCAATGCGCGCCAGAATAGCCCGGGAATCATCCTCGGCGAGGTTTCTGATCTCGAAATCGATTTGGCAGCGATCAGGCACGATGTTGAGCGCCTCGCCCCCGCGCATCACGCCGGCATGAATAGTGCTGTAGGGCACGTCATAGTCATGATCCTGCGCGCCCTTTTCGGCAAGATGATCCTGCTCGTGACGCAGCACGTTGATGAAGTCGGCGCCCATATGCAGGGCGTTGAGCGCTTTTGGCGCCAGGGCTGAATGGCCAGCGTGGCCGTGGCAGCTGGCCTGCAAAGCCACCTTGCCCTTGTGGCCCGTCGCGATACGCATGCCTGTGGGCTCGCCGATGATGGCCATGGCCGGCCTGACGGCGCGCGGCGCCAGTATGTCGATCAGGCGGCGCACGCCGACGCAGCCGATTTCCTCGTCATAGGAAAAGGCCAGATGCAGAGGGGACTTGAGATCGCGTCCCGCAGCGGCGCGGGCAGCAGAAATCACGGCCGCAACGAAGCCCTTCATATCGGCTGTGCCGCGGCCGTAGCAGAGGCCATCTTCGATATGGAGCGTGAAAGGATCACGCGACCACGCTTGTCCGGTGACCGGCACGACGTCGGTGTGGCCGGACAACATGACGCCGCCGCGATCCAGGGGGCCGATGGTGGCATAGAGATTGGCCCTCGTGCCATCAACGCTTTCGGCGAGCTCCCAAGTGATGCCTGCGTCGGTGAACAGCTGGCCGACAAAAGAGATCAACTCACGATTGGAGCTGCGGCTGACCGTAGGAAAGGCGATCAGGCGATCTAGAATATCGAGCGTGCGCATGGCGATGGGGCTCCCGGCAATAGGCCCGACCTAGCAGCACGGCACGCGAAAGCGAATTCGCAACTGCCTATGCAAGGCTAAGGTTAGGCGGAGGCTAATTCGGGCTGAGGCAATCCTTGATATGCGCCCCTCTGCACCTCGGCGATAGTGCCGCCGATGTGCATTTGGCGCGGCCTTGGGGCCGGCGCCCTCAAGGACAGTTCCATGGCTCACTACCGCCACCGCAAGTTCAATACCAAAGAGACCTATCCCGAGCAGAACCTCGACAACGACCTCTGTCAGGCCGTGGTCGCCCGTGGCGCCACGATCTTCCTGCGCGGCCAGTGCCCGCAGGAACTCGATGGCGGCAAGAACATCGAGAGCCATGACCCTGTCGAGCAGACCCACAAGGTGATGCAGAACATCAAGCAGCTCGTGGAAGAATGCGGTGGCCAGATGGAGCATGTCTGCAAGGTGGTGGTCTACATCACCGATGTGCGCCACCGCGAAGCCGTTTACCGCACCATGGGCGAATATATCAAAGGCGTTTACCCGGTCTCGACCGGCCTCGTCGTCACCGCCCTGGCCCGCCCTGACTGGCTGGTCGAGATCGACGCCACTGCCGTGATCCCCGAGTAAGATGACCTTCTCCCTGATCGGCCGCTGCGCAAAGACCGGACAATTTGGCATGGTCGTGTCGTCGTCCTCGCCTGCTGTGGCCGCACGATGCGCCCATGTGCGGCCCGGCGTCGGCGCCGTGGCCAGCCAGAACGTCACTGATCCGGCGCTGGGTCCGCTATTGCTCGACGCGCTGGAAAAGGGGTTTTCGGCGACCGAGGCCCTGGCGCTGGTCACGGCCGGCCGCGACCATATCGACTATCGCCAGCTGATGGTGATCGACGTCCAGGGCCGCACCGCGCTGCATTCAGGCCGTCATGTGCTTGGCACCTGGGGAACCGCAGCCGGCAGTAACTGCGCTGCCGGCGGCAATCTCCTCGCCAACGATAGCGTGCCGCAGGCCATGGTCGATAGTTTTGAGCGCAGCGAGGGCGATCTGGCCGAGCGGCTGATGCAGGCGCTGGAGGCCGGACTGGCCGCTGGCGGCGAAGCCGGCCCCGTCTATTCGGCCGGCCTCAAGGTTGCCGACCGCCTGAGCTGGCCCCTGGTCGATCTGCGCCTCGACTGGTGCGAACGGCCGATTGAAGCGCTGCGTGCGGCCTGGGCAGTCTACGCCCCACAGGCCCAGGCCTATGTGCAACGGGCAGAGAATCCGTCCGTGGCCCCCAGTTACGGTGTGCCCGGCGACGAATAAGGCAAGCCGTTCACAGTGCGGCAGGAGCGGAGCCCTACTTCTCCTGCCGTGTCCAGCGCCGCATGACCGCCACCGGGCGGACTGAGAACTTACGACAATTCGCGTAAGTGCATGAACATGCATGGCAATTTCTACATTCCGGTTTAGGGGTAGCCTAATCAGCGCTGCGAGAAATCTTAATTTTCCCGCCCCCCACCCCTCTCCTAAAGCTTCGATGAAATCTGGCGCGCGGCGCCTCACGACCTGTTCTTGGAAAGAAGAATATCGATGTCAGTTGAAACGGTAGATACGCTCGTCGTCGGCGGGGGCCAGGCAGGTCTGGCCATGAGCGAGCATCTGGGCCAGCGCGGCATCAGCCATATCGTGCTCGAAAAGAACCGAATTGCCGAAAGCTGGCGCACGGCCCGCTGGGATAGCCTGGTTGCCAATGGCCCCGCCTGGCATGATCGCTTCCCCAACATGAAGTTCGACGACCTTGAAGACGAGGGTTTTGCGCCCAAGGAGCGCATCGCCGCATATTTCGAAGCCTATGCCAAGCAGATCAACTCCCCGATCCGCTGCGGTGTCGAGGTGAAATCAGTTGAGTCCAAGGCCGACGGCGGCTTCCGGGTCGAAACCTCCGAAGGCGTGATCGAGGCCAAAAATGTCGTGGCCGCCACGGGCCCCTTCCAGCGGCCGATCATCCCTGCAGTCGTGCCGGAAAGCGCCGGTATCCAGCAGATCCACTCCAACCACTATCGCAATCCACAGCAATTGCCTGAGGGGGCGGTGCTGGTTGTGGGTGCCGGTTCGTCCGGCGCGCAGATCGCCGACGAATTGCTGCGCTCGGGCAAGAAGGTTTATCTCGCCGTCGGCCCGCATGAGCGCCCGCCGCGCCGCTACCGCGGCAAGGACTTCTGCTGGTGGTTGGGCGTACTCGGCCACTGGGATGCGCGCACGCGCGAACCGGGCATGGAGCATGTGACCATCTCGGTCAGCGGCGCGCGCGGTGGTCACACCGTCAATTTCCGCGAATTTGCGGCGCGCGGCATGGTGCTCCTGGGCAAGACCGGCGCCTATGAAAACGGCGTGCTCAAGGTTGATGGCGACCTCGTCGACAACCTAGCCAAGGGCGATGCGAACTATCTCTCGGTACTGGACGAAGCCGACGCCTATGTCACGGCCAATGGCCTCGACCTCCCAGAAGAGCCGGAAGCCCGCATCATCGGCGCGGACCCGGACTGCGTCACCAACCCCATCCGCGAATTGGACCTGGCTGAAGCCGGTGTGACCAGCATCGTGTGGGCCACCGGCTATGCGCTCGACTTCAGCTGGCTCAAGCTCGACGCCTTCGACGAGAAGGGCCGTCCCGACCACGACAAGGGCGTCACCAAGGTACCGGGCCTCTATTTCCTGGGTCTTGCCTGGCTCAGCCGCCGCGCCTCCCCATTCATCTGGGGCGTGTGGCATGACGCAGATTATCTGGCAAGCCACATCGCCGACCGCGCATAAGGTTCGAAACATCGAAATCCCGGACCTTTCACAGGTCCGAGGATTTTGCTTTTGCGCTTACGTGGATGGACGTTCAGCGCCTGGCCGCAGCCAGAACGTGAGCAACGATCGCGTTGGCGTGACCATGACCCAAGCCATGATCGTTCTTAAGCATGGCGACCAGCTCCATGTGCTTCGCAGGCATTTTCCGGCGTACCAGCTCCTGCCACTCGGCAATTGGGCGGCCATATTTCTTTTCAATGGATGGGAAGTAAGAGGCTGGTCCCTTGACCGGTTCGTTTACCATGGTGCCGCAATCCCCCTGGACAACCTCGGCCAGTGGTCATCGCCAGCCTCCTCAATCGTGTGAGACATTATGCAGCTTGGCCGCCGCTTTTGAAAGCTTCCAACGTAATGTCTGCCGCTGGTTCGTGGGTGGCGCACTGCGGCTTCGGTGTGGGAGAACGAACCCGCTGGCGCGGGAGGGCATGCGGTGGAACACCGACGAGGAACTGGTCTTCCCGGTTCGATTGAGGATAGCGGGGTTCAGGCGTTCCATTTGGTTCCATCAACTCAGGAGCCCGACGATGACCACAATCCTTCCCAACAACTCTGTCAGCCCGCTGCGCCAGAAGCTGATCTCGGCCTGCAGGCAGTCTCCCGCTGGTCTATGCTGGGATCGGCATCATCCACTCGCTCGGCCACATCTGCCCGCGGAAAGTGCAGCCTCAAAGGACTCTTTATCGCACCACACGCGTTAGATCTGGCCTCGTCACCCAAGGTTCACGCTCGTCCCGCAACCGGCCGAATCCAGAAAAACCCGTAGCGCCCAAATCCTGATTCGCGAGTTCAGTCTTCCCGAACTTTAGCTAAGCGGACCTGAACATCTGCCGTGCGCAGCATCGACGACGACATGGCCATCCGAGACGTGTGCCTTTACTGGCTCCGCAGCCGTGCACTCTCGATTGCCAGCCAAGTCGTCAAGACCCATCATGCTAGAGCGAGCCAGCTTGCCGCCAAGCGACCGTGCCCAGAGTACGGGCTAGCGGGATTGACCGACACTACTTAATCAGCGGTGCTATGCAGGCTTAGCAGCGCTCTGGTTGATCCGGCCCCACGGAATCTGCGATGCGTCCCAAAATTCGTTGCTGGGCTACACCGAAATGTCCGCTATTGCGCACACCGACATCGAAACAACTAAGCTTGCCGCGCTCAAAAGTGCATCGAGGTGTTCCTGCCGGGACGTGAGCGAACCATTCCGCTGAAGCTGTTGCACTCTCGAGCCACCATAAGGCCGGTCGAGTGCGTCTCACACATTGGAAGCTTCATCCTGCGAAGCCTCATCATGCGGCGACTTATGTCGACCGCGAAGGCCACTGTGTTTCCGGCAAACGACAGATTGGCCTGCTAGAAAGGACTTGCATTATGCAGAGCGATTAGACGACAGCCTTGGGTCTAGAGCGGACGTTCAATCATACGACGCGTTCAGCGGCATAGTAATAAACTCGGCCTGTCCATTCGGGATGGTAGACCGCCAAAGTCGGTAGAAGGCATAGTCCGGGGTGACGCTGATCTTTCACGTACCTTGTTCCGCGTCTAAAGACAAAAAAGCCGGCTATTTCGGCGGCTTAGCCCATTTCAGATATCGGGGTCGCTGCTTTCCAGGACTGTAGGTCCAACGACACCCGTATTCTGGAGGTCTCACGGCGCGCCATTGCAAGGTTTTGGGTAGCCGCACACGTAGATTCTAGGACACGACCTCGCAATCCCGTCTTAGCCAATAAAGCCCTTATGTAATGCGGCTTGTCTACCCTCGAGAACGCGTAGCAGACGCTCTCAGAGCGGGCGCCGACACCGGAAGCGAACAAAGCCGAGCCAGTCAATCCAACCTTCTCTTGGTGATGTCACTTTCTGCCAGCCGGGTCCGGATTCCGAGCATCACCGCATCGTCGGGCGATGAGGCGAACCAGTGGAGCGGGATCATGGCCATCAAGCCATGGGCGTAGCGCGAGCGACGCGGCATAATTGGGCCCAGCACGGCCTGCATGATCCACAACCACCAATGATAGCGTGGCTCGCACTCGCTGACGTAAAGCGACATTTTGCCATCAATCAGCCTTTCCGACAGCCTGTGCCAGGGCGCCGTCAGCTGATAGCCGACGCTGCGATAGTGCAGCTTCTCTGCGTCGAAGCCGATCGCAGCGCTCCAGTATTCAAAGCAGATCAGCAAGGCGAGCAGAACTGGAGCACCGAAGATGAACAGCGGCCACCAGTGTAAGCCAGCCTCGATAAAAGCCGGGGTTGTCAGCGCGGCTATGGCCACAACGATCAAAGGAAAGAGGAAAGCGACCAGACGGCGTTGCAGAGGCAGGAAATGCATTGTCATCGATTGCTCCCGTTGATCGCGATCATCGGGCAGGTGGAAGGTGGACGGCAAGCCCTCCGGCGGCATCAGCGGTAATTTCTCACGCAGTGCGCTCAAGCGCGCAAGCGTCTGGGTATCGGCGACATCGCCCAAGTCGGCCTAGAGATCATCGATCTCTCGGGGCTAGACCTGATGGATCACTCAGTTGCGGGCGGGTGGCATGCGGGGACTACCCCTGATCATCAAGGCGTGGAGCGCAGCCCGAAAGATTATAGCGCCAATTACACTGCGCTCAAGGACTTGAGTGCCATGTATCCGGCAACCACTATGACCATGAAGCCAAACGTGACCGTCAGCGCTCGCTGGCGCATCGCAAGCGCTGCGGCGATACGAGCACCGGCTAGGCCGCCCAAGGCGCCTCCGGCGATAAAGACGGCCGCCAGCGGCCAATCCACCAATCCCGAGAACGCGTAGCTCAGCGCCGTGGTGAGCCCGAATGCCATCACGGCAAAAAGCGAGGAGCCTATGGCATTCAGGATCGGCATGCCGGTGGACGCTACAAGTCCCGGCACGATCAGAAAGCCGCCGCCGATGCCGAAAAAGCCCGACAGCACACCCGTAGCGCCACCATAGGCCAGAACCCGGGGAGCCTTTTCGCGGTTGCAACTGGCCCCGGCGGTGCCCTGGCCGGCTCCCCGGCGCAGCATGTTCACGCCAATGGCGGCCATCAGAAGCGAAAACAGCAGCAGCAGATGCTGCCCAGGAACGGCCTTTCCCAGGATCGAACCGATCAGCGCGCCGAGCACGCCGGCGCCCGCATACATAAAGGCGCAGCGCCAGAGCACATTGCCCTTGCGGGCATGGATCAGAAGGTTACCCGCAGCATTTGCAGCCACGGCAAAGGCGCTGGTGCCGATTGCGACATGCGGCAGCGGGACGCCAACCAGATAAACCATCAGCGGCACGGCAAGGATCGAGCCCCCGCCCCCAAATAGCCCCAGCGTAAAGCCGACGAGGCCGCCGGAAACGGCGCCTAGAACATACTGAAAAGGTTCAAGAAACATCCCGGTTAAAGGCCGTTGACCGGTACCCTGAGAAAGACCCTGCCGTCGTCATCGGGTTCGGGCAAGCGTCCGCCACGCATATTGACCTGCAGCGAGGGGATGATGAGGCGCGGCATGGCCAGCGTGCTGTCGCGCTGCTCGCGCATCGCAACGAATGTATCCTCGTCCACGCCGCCGCCGACATGGATATTTTCGGCAGATTGCTCGGCGACTGTGGTTTCCCAGGCGATATCGCGGCCATTAGGGCCGTAATCGTGACACATGAAGAGCCGGGTTTCTGCCGGCAGGCTCAGCACGCGCCTAATGGAGCGATAGAGCGTTCGCGCATCGCCGCCGGGAAAGTCGGCGCGGGCCGAACCGCCGTCGGGCATGAAAAGCGTATCGCCGACAAAGGCCGCGTCGCCGATAACGTGGACCATGTCCGCCGGTGTGTGCCCGGGCGTAAAGAGCGTGTGCACGGTCATGGTGCCTATGGAATAGCTGTCGCCATCGGCAAAAAGCCGGTCGAACTGCGAACCGTCGCGCTCGAACCGCGTGCGTTCGTTGAAGACCTTGCCGAAAGTATCCTGCACCGTGCGGATCTGGTCACCAATGCCCAGTCGCCCACCCAGCTGCTCCTGAATATAGGGCGCGGCCGACAGGTGATCGGCATGGACATGAGTTTCGATCACCCATTCCAGCTGCCAACCTTGGGCGCGAATATGGGCGATGATGCGATCGGCGCTTTCGTGCGAGAGGCCACCCGAAGCGTAGTCGAAATCCATCACGGAATCGATTACCGCACAGCTCTGCGATGCCGGATCGCGCACCACATAGCTGATGGTATTGGAGGCCGTATCGAAGAAGGGCACGATTTCGGGGCGGACAGTCAGATCCACCGCGAAAGGAATGGGCGCGATAGTGGTCACATCACCGGCCTCCGGCGAAGGCTGGGGTGGAGGCAAGACGGTCGACTGCTTCTACCAAGGTCTGACGTGTGCAGCCGAAATTGAGGCGGACAAACTGGTTGTATCGGGCACCGAAATCACTGCCGGCGCTGAAGGCGACACGGGCATGTTCGACGAAATAGCTCTGCGGATCGGCCAGTCCCAGCGCGCTGCAATCGAGCCAGGCGAGATAAGTGCCTTCCGGCGCCTCCATGCGGACACCCGGCAGGCGTTCGGCCACTGCCTTGGCCAAGTAATCCCGATTTTCCTGAAGATAAGCCACGGCATCGTCTCGCCAATCGGCACAATCGCGGAAGGCGGCAAGCGAGGCTTCGAGGCCCAGAATGTTGACGCTGTCGACCATGCCCAGGCGCGAGGCGTTGAAATGCTCGCGCAGGGCCGTGTCGGTCACGATGGCGAAACCGGCCTTGAGCCCGGGAATATTGTACGTCTTGGCCGCCGACATCAGTGTGATGGTCCGTTGCGCGACTGACGGATCGAGAGAGGCGATCGGGATATGGCGGCGCCCATCATAGAGCAGCTCGCAATGGATCTCGTCGGAGATGATAGGCTTGTCGCCAGTCGCTTCGGCCAAAGCCAGCAGGTCGTCGCGACGGTAGACCTTGCCTGTGGGATTGTGCGGATTGCACAGCAGGACTGCATCGGCCAGCGCCAGACTGGACCTTTGTTCAGCCACCGGCAGATCGACGCGCAAATCGACCTGCGAGAGTTCCCAATGGCGCGGTGCCATCAAGATCGGCCGATAGATGGGTGTTTGAATGGCCAGCGTTTGGCCGGGTTTCAGCAGCGCCTTGATAGCCATGTTGAAGCCCGGTTCGACACCGGGCAGGAACACGATGTCCTCGGCCGAGATGGTCCAGCCATATTTCGCCTGCATGTCGGCGACGATCTGCTCGCGCAGTTCCGGCTTGGCCGAGCAATAGCCGAAAACCGGATGCTGCAGCCGCTCGGTGATCGCTGCAACGATCGGCGGAGCGGCCGAAAAATCCATGTCCGCCACCCACATTGGCAACACGTCAGCGGGGTATTTGCTCCACTTGTTGCTGCCGGTATTGCGCCGGTCGATCTGGGTGTCGAAATCATAGGTCACGTTTTTACAGTCCCTTGATCATGCCGCCATCGATACGCAGCATGCTGCCGGTGACGTAACTGGCCTGCTGGCTGGCGAGAAAAGCGACGACGGCACCGAACTCCTCAGGGCGCCCATAGCGACCGGCGGGGATTTCATTGCGCGAAGCCTCCTGCACGGCTTCGACGCTGGTGCCTGTGCGGCCGGCCTTGCCCTCGTCGAGTTCGCGCACGCGGTCCGTATCGATGCGGCCAGGCAGAACCATGTTGACCGTGATGCCATGCTTGGCGACTTCTCCGGCGAGGGTCTTTGACCAGCCGGCAACTGCGCCACGAATGGCATTGGAGAGCGCGAGGCCCGCAATGGGCGCCTCGACGCCCGAAGAGCCGACCGTGATAATGCGGCCGAACTTGCGATCGATCATGCCGGGCAGCATGGCATCGGTAATGGCATAGAGCGAAGCTGCCATCGCATTGAACGCGGCCTGCCAGTCAGTGCTCGCCTGACCCTGGGCCGGACCGGCTTTGGGACCACCACTATTGTTGACGAGAATATCGACTCCGCCTCCGGCCTTGACGCGTTCGATGAGCGCCGTGACTGATGCGGGGTCCGCCAGATCGACCTTGTATTCACCACTCCGAGAGGCGGCGAGGACGGTGACGCCCTCCTCGCGCAGAGCCTGAGTGATGGCGGCACCGAGGCCGCGGCTCCCGCCCAGAACGAGGGCACGTTTTCCCTTAAGTCCGAAATCCATCAGGCAAGAGCCTCCAGCTTGCGGGTTTGACGCGCGATCAGGCGCTCGACTTCTGCGATGGCCTTGGGTGCCAGCATAGCGCCGGGACGACGCTGGGTCGCGCTGGCAATGGCGCCGCGCTTCGCCAGAGTATGCTTGCGTACGGCGAGGCCGAGCCCCGGCTGCTGTTCATAACGCACCAGCGGCAGATAGGCGTCGAAAATGTCCTGCGCGCGCTCCATCTCGCCATTGCCGGCGAGGCGGACGACATCGACCATCATTTCGGGAAAGGCAAATCCCGTCATCGCGCCATCGGCGCCGCGTTCCATTTCCTCTGGCAGGAATACACCACCATTGCCGCACAGCACGGACAGGCGACGGCGGCCCTTGGCCTCGGCATTGCGGATATCGGAAATCTTGGCCAGACCCGGCCAGTCTTCATGCTTGAGCATGACGATAGACGGCATGGCTTCCACAATGCGGCCGAGCAGCGAGGACGAAATATGGATTCCCGTCACCAACGGAAAATCCTGCAGTACCACCGGAACGTCGGTGCCGATTGTGTCCACAACGTTCTGATAATAGGTGAAGATCTGATCGTCTGTCTTGAGCGAGCCAGGCGGCGCGACCATGACGCCGGCGGCGCCCATGTCCATGACCGCCTTGGTCAGTTCCTCGATAGCGGCAAGACCGGGTGCCGAAACGCCGACAACGACCGGCTTGTCGCCGGAGCGCATGAGCGTCTGGCGGGTGATGTCGAGCGCTTCGCTCTGGGTCAGCTTGGGTGCTTCACCCATCATGCCCAGAATGGTCAGCCCGTCGGCGCCCTTGTCGTAGTAGAAATCCACCATGGAATCGACGCTGGCGGTGTCCACCGCCATGGTGTCGGTAAACGGTGTAACAGCAATGACGAAGACGCCCTTTGTCTCGGTCGTGATCTGCGGCATGAAGAGTCCTGCTAGTTGAACCAGTGAGAAGCAAGGCGCGGCGCATATTTGCCATCGCCCGGCTGGTTGACGATAGCCTGGCCATCCCAGGCCAGTTTGCCGCCAACATAGGTGCGTGCCACGCGGCAATCGAACGGGCGGCCGTGAAACGGGCTCCAGTTGAGTTCGTCATGGGCTTTGGTCTCGTCCCAAACCTGCGGCTCGAGCGAGAGGATGGCGATATCGGCGTCGGCGCCAGGCTGCAGCACGCCTTTTTCGGGCCAGAGGCCGAAGAATTTTGCCGGCCGCTCGGCGAGCTGTTCCACCGTGAGACGCAGCGCATCGAGCTGGCGCTGTGCTGCCCCGGTATAGAAGGCGGGCAGCAGGGTTTCGAGGCCAGGAACGCCTGCGCCTGCATCGAAGATCGACGGCGTGAACTTGTTGTCGATGGGCCAGCTCGAATGGTCGGAACTGACAAAGGCAACGCGCCCAGCCACGACATCGGCCCAGAGCGCCTCGATCTGACCTGGACGAATGGGCGGATTGACCTTCATGCGCGCGCCCAGCGCATTATCGACCGAGGGATCGAACCAAAGATAGTGAACGCAGAGTTCGCCTGTTGCGCGGAACCCATCGCGGCGATAGTTTTCAACGAGATGGAAGCCCCGGGCCGATGTCAGGTGCACGATATGGGCGTGGGCGCCGGACAGCGCGCCAAGTTCAAGGAAATGCGCAGTGGAGGCCTGTTCGGCCGCCAACGGACGGCTCGATGAATGGGCTTCGATGCCATTCTGTCCTGTCGCCTTGGCGCGGGCGATGCGGCTGCGAACGATTTCCTGGTCTTCATTGTGGATGCCCAGCGGTACGTCGGTCGGAGCAAGAGCCTCGAAGAGATCCAGCAACTGGTCCGCGGCGATGCGGGGAAAACGCGTAGGGCTCGATTCAAAGCCGGAAATCTTGAAGGCTACGACGCCAGCCTCGATCAGCGGCTGCACCGATCCCATATCCTGTCCAGGCATGACGGTGCCATAGAGCGCCACATTGGCATGGGCATGGGCGGCGACGGCCGCCTTCTTGTCCTCAAGCCGCTCAAGGGTATTGAGCGGAGCCGGATTGTCATAGGGCATGTCGACAATAGTGGTTATGCCGCCGGCAACCGCCGAACGCGTGGTCGAGCCGATGCCCGGCAGGCCACCATAGCTGCCCGCATGGGTCTGGCCATCAATGACGCCCGGGATGACGTAGGCCGCGCCGGCGTCATGCACGGAAGCGGCGTCTGGCGCCTGCCCTTCGCCGATCGCCGCAATCTTGTTGCCCTTGATTGCCAGCCAGCCGTTTTCGATGGAGCCGGTGGGCGTGACGACGGTGCCTCGGATCACCTGGTCCATGGGTCAACGAGCCTTTGTGCGATAATTGAGATCAAGATTGGTGACAGCCAGCGCGACGCCCGCCTGTACCGGATCGACGACCGGGAGACCGAGAGCATCCTCGAGCGCGGTGCGGTAGGACCCGAGCCCGGCGCATCCCAGAATGACCACGTCGGCACCATCCTCGTCGCGCAGCTTCGTGCCGGTACGCAGAACGGTTTCGACGACATCGGTGGCCATGAGCTGGGGAATGGTCATGTCGATGGAGCGATCCCCGGCGAGGCGCGCGGAAAGGCCGAGCGCATCGAGATAGCGCTTGTGACGACCGATCGAGGAGGGTCCCAGCGAAACAATGCCGAATTTGTTCCCAAGACCCAGAGCCGCCAGATAGGCAGATTCGGCGATTCCGGTGACCGGCTTGCCGGTTTTGGCCCGCACCTGGGCTATGCCGGGATCGGAAAAGCAGGCCAGCACATAGGCGTCGGCGTTGGTTTCGCCGATTTTTTCAACGATGTGGGGGATGACCATGCCGACATGCTCGTCGGTCTCGATGCCCGGCGGCGACTTTGGCAGCTCGATGCAGGAGATATCGTAGCTGGTCCGCTCACGGACGATGCCGAGGCAATTCTCCATGGAGCGCGTGACGGCAGGAGAGCTGTTTGGATTGATAACGAGAATCGATGGCACGGCACACCTGCGCTTGAATATTCCACGTAATATACTACAGCTGGACACAGGAAAAGGCTTGTGTGCGTCCTAGATAGTCAATCTTTCTGCTGGCATATGTTCCGGCATGCCAAACGCGCACGGCCAAAAAGCTCTTTTGGACACCATGGACCTTTCGACCAAAACCAAAATCTCCCTGACGGATCGGGCCTATCAGCAGTTGCGCCAGCGCATCATCACCGGACAGCTGCCGCCGGGCAGCGAGATGAGTGAGCTGGAGCTGGCCGATGATCTTGCCATGAGCAAGACCCCGGTGCGCGAGGCGCTTGGGCGCCTGGGCGTCGAAGGGCTCGTGGAAGCCTTTCCGCGCCGCGGCTATCGGGTGACTTCGGTCACGGTCAAGGACATGAATGACCTCTTCGCCGTGCGCGCCATGCTGGAAGGCACAGCGGGTGCCCTGGCTGCCGTAAACCTCACCGAAAGCGAACTCGCCCAGCTCGATGCCCTTGCCGATGCAAGTTATGTGCGGGGAGAAAATGTGAGCACGCAAAGCTTCGTGCGCGCCAATGAGGATTTTCACACCGCCATTGCCCGGGCCTCGCGCAATCCGCGGCTGCTGAGCCTCGTCGTCAGCCATCTCGAAGAGTGCGGCAGGTTCTTCTACATGGGCGCGCAGGTGCGCGACGTGAACCCAGAGACCAGTAATGACCACCACAAAATTGTTGCGGTCCTCAGACAGCGCGACCCGGAAGCCGCACGCGCTGCCATGGTTGAGCACAACGAGAATACAAGGCAGGGTCTGATCCACGCCCTGCTCGATAGGCCCCATAGCGGGATTTCGTTCTAGTTCAGGCCGCCCACTCAGCTCCGGGCACCTGTACGACATGACCCGGCGTCGGCTCGAAATATTGGCGCGTCGGCGGGATGAAGTCGGCGGGGCGAACTGGGCTGCGGATCTCGTCATTGCCGACTGCCCGGCGCAAGTGCCGGCGCTTGGGATCGGCGATCGGCACGGCGGCGAGGAGCTTTTTGGTATAGGGATGCTGGGGATTGCCGAAGATCTCGGCGCGCGGCCCGATCTCGACGATTTCGCCCAGATACATGACGGCCACACGATGGCTGACGCGCTCGACGACGGCCATGTCGTGGGAAATGAAAAGATAAGCAAGCTTGAGCCGCTCCTGAAGCTCGAGCATCAGATTGACCACCTGCGCCTTGACCGAAACGTCGAGCGCCGACACGGCCTCATCGGCGACGATCAGGTTGGGGTTGAGCGCCAGGGCGCGGGCAATGGCGACGCGCTGGCGCTGCCCACCTGAAAACTCGTGAGGAAAGCGCTGCGCCATGTCGGCACCAAGACCGACACGCTCAAGCAATTCGGTGACGCGGTGGCGCGCCATGGCTGGCGTTTCAAGTCCATGGCTCAAGAGCGGTTCGGCGATAGCCTCGCCGATGCGCATACGCGGATTGAGGCTCGAGAACGGATCCTGGAAGATCATCTGCATAGTGCGCCGCTTTGCGTCGAGCAGGCGCTTGGGCATGGCGCGCACGTCTTCGCCGGCCACCTCAATGGATCCGCTGGTCGCTTCCACGAGCCGCAGCACCGAGCGCCCTGTCGTGGATTTGCCGCAACCCGATTCGCCCACAAGAGCCAGCGTCTCGCCCGGCTGGAGCGAAAAGCTGACATTTTCTACCGCATGCACGCGGCCCATGATCTTGCCGAACAGCCCGGAGCGAATTTCGAAGCGGGTAACGAGATTGTCGACCTTGAGCACCGGCTTTCCAGGCATGACAGTATCGCTGCTTTCGCGGGCAGGCACGGTAGCGCCAGTCGCGATGTCGATGATCGGAAATGCGGTGGGGTGGGCCATGCCGGCCATCGAACCCAGCTGGGGCACGGCGGCGAGAAGGGCCCGCGTATAGTTTTGTGTCGAATTCTCGAAGATGTCTTCGGTTGGCCCGCTCTCGAGCGCCTTGGAGCGGAACATCACGACGGTGCGGTCGGCAATCTCGGCCACAACACCCATGTCATGGGTAATGAACAGCACACCCATATTCTCTTCGCGCTGCAGTTCCTTGATCAGATCGAGGATCTGCGCCTGGATAGTGACGTCGAGTGCGGTGGTCGGCTCGTCAGCAATCAGCAGGCGGGGCCGGCAGGCGAGCGCCATGGCGATCATCACGCGCTGCAGCATGCCGCCGGAAAGCTCATGGGGAAACTCATTGAACCGGCGCGCGGCGGCAGGAATGCGCACCCGATCCAGCAATTGAATAGTCTGGGTTTTGGCTTGCGCGCGGCTCAGGCCGCGGTGGCGAATCAGCGTCTCGGCAATCTGTCGACCGACAGTCAGAACAGGATTGAGGCTCGTCATCGGCTCTTGAAAGATCATGCCGATCTTTTCGCCGCGCAGCGCCTGCATCTGCTTTTCGTCAAAGCTCAGTAGGTCCGCGCCATCGAGCAGGACGCGACCGGAGACCTTGCTGGTCCTCTCGGGCAGCAACCCCATGATCGAGAGCGCTGTGACGCTCTTGCCCGAACCGGATTCGCCAACAACCGCCACTGTCTCATTGGCGCCGATAGCGAAACTCACATCGTCGACAACGGTGTTCCATTGACCCTGGCGGCGCAATTGCGTGGTGAGATGTTGGACAGAGAGGATGGACACGGCGACATTCCTAGATAGGGACGCCATACCACAACGTCCTGAGTGACAAATGTCAACGTAATATGCTACGTAATATTCCAAGAGATCCGGGGGGAGCCATGACCGACGACGTACGAAGCCGCGTGCTGCTGACGCCAAAGCAACTCAAATCCATGATGGATCGGGGCGATGATCTCATCATTTTGGCCGTGCAGTCGGTCAATCCCTATACGGGCACGGACTCGATCCGCGATCGACGCATTCCGGGCGCCATCGATACGGAAGCCTATGAGGACTTTCAGGCCCCCGCCTCCCCGGAAGGCGGAGCGCGCCCCCTGCCCGCCATCGACGTCCTCGAGGCCAAGGCGAAACGTTGGGGTCTCAGACCCGAGGCGACCGTGGTGGTTTATGACAGCGACCGCAGCATGGTGGCGGCCCGTGCCTGGTGGGTACTGCGCTGGGCCGGGCTCAACGATGTGAGAGTGCTCGACGGCGGCATGCCGGCCTGGATCAAGGATGGCATGCCGATAGAAACGGCACATCAAGCGGTCAAGGCGAGCGATATCGCCTTGTCTCCCGGACACATGCCTGAACTCGACGCAGAGGCCACTGCTGCGATGGCGCGGAATGGCGTTTTGCTTGATGCGCGTATCCGGCCCAATTACGTGGGCGGCCCAACGCCGGCAGGCGCCCCCGCGCGCGGCCACATTCCTGGGGCGATCAGCACGCCCGCGCCTGATAACCTTACCGACTACGGCACCTTTGCCGATCAGGACGCCTTGGCTGGTATCTACCAGGCTGTTGGCGCTGACGGGACCAAGCCAGTGGGCGCCTATTGCGGGGCTGGAATGTCGGCGGCTCACACCGTGCTGGCATTGGCAGCCCTGGGCGTCGATGCTGCACTTTATGTCGGGTCCTGGTCGCAATGGGCCAGCGATCCGACGCGGCCCGTCGCCAGAGGCGGATTGCCGGGCTAGAAAAATTTGAGGACTCCCATCTGCCAAATGTAGCAAAAAATGTCAGGTGTGCCTTAAATTTCGCCAATACGGCATGACTTCAGACCATCGTTGCGCATAAATTTTGTGCAACAATTGCTTCCGTACAAATTTGCAGCAGCGCAGCTTTACAGCGTCAATCCCGTAGGATATTTCGTAGTATACCAGATTAGATATGACATCGATCTGGCGCCACAGTCCTGACCGCGAAAGGGTCACAGATGAAGTTACGCAACCTCCTCGCAGGCGCGGCCATCGCCCTGCCGCTTATGTTGGGCAGCGCCCATGCCCAGAGCACAGATCCGCTGAAAACCCTGATCGTCGCCGTGCCCTCCGATGCGGTGGGCCTTGAGCCCGGAGCCAACAAGGCGGAGCCCATCGGCAGCGAAGTCATCCTGAACGTCTTCGACACCTTGGTCGCATGGACCGCACCCGATTTTACCCAGCTCGAAGGCCGCCTTGTCGACAGCTGGACCGTCTCGCCCGACGGTACGGAATTTGACTTCAAGCTGCGCGAAGGCATCAAATTCCATGACGGCACCGACTTCAACGCTGAGGCCGTGAAGTTCTCGCTCGAGCGCACCAAGGCGATCAACACCTATGTCGAGGCGACGTTCGGCCTGATCTCCGAGATCACTGCGGTTTCCCCGACCGAAGTCAAGATCAAGCTCAGCGAACCCTATCCGGCTTTCCTCTCGATCCTAGCACAACCGCAGGCGGCCATTGTCAGCCCCGCAGCTGTCGAACAATTTGGCGACGAGGGCTTTGCGACCAATCCGGTCGGCACCGGACCCTTCAAGTTCGCCAGCTATCAGGCCGATACCAACATCGTGCTCGATGCCAATCCGGACTATTTCCGCGGCGCCCCCACACTCGAACGCATTATCTATCGCGTGATACCCGATGCCTCGACGCGTCGCCTTGAACTCGAAAATGGAGGCGTCGACGTCGTTCAGCAGCAGGGCCAGCTCTCGGCCATTGCCGCCGAGGATGTTGCGGCCCTTGAAGCCAATCCAGACGTGACGATCATCGAGGCGCCCAGCCAGATCATTCGCCAGCTTGAATTCAACAACAACAACCCCGATAGCCCCGTTGCCGACATCAAGGTGCGTGAGGCCATCGTCCATGCCATCGATTATGATGGCCTGCTGCAGGGCGTGTTCGGCGGCACGGCAGAGCGTGTCTATGGTCCGCTCACCACCAATAGCTGGGCCTTCAACCCCAAGATGGAAGAACTCGCTCCAACTTACGATCCGGAAATGGCGCGCTCGCTCCTGGCCGAAGCCGGTGTGGATCCGTCGAGCCTCGATCTCACACTCTATAGCTTCCAAGGCCCGCTTTGGGGTGCCGTTGCCACCTTTGTCCAGGCGAACCTGGCCGATATCGGGATCAATGCAACCATCGCCCAGACTGAGTTCCCGGCCTATCGTGCGCTGCAGACCGCCGGTCAGTTCGACGTGGCCCTCGATGGCCGCCAGCCCTGGTACAACGACCCCGATGCCCACATCACCATCGGCTATCTGTCGAGCCTTGCCGACACGGCCATGACCTTCCGCATGCCCGAGGACGCCGAACTCGACGCCCTGATCCTCGAGGCGCAGCAGACAGTCGACCAGGAGGAACGCAAGCAGCTCTACTTCGACATCCAGGAGAAGATCGCTGCCAAGGTGCCCGGGGCCTACCTCTTCAGCCCCAAGCTGATCGTCTTCACCCGCGCCAACGTCAATGGCCTCGTGATCAACACCGCGCCCCCGCTCAATGAATATTGGGGCGTTTCTAAAGAGTAGGCCAAACCTGCTCGACTGCCACGGCGCTTGCCCTCGGCGCCGTGGCGGAGTTTCATGAAGTCGGAGAACGGACATGGCGAGTTTTCTGTTGCGCCGCCTTTTGGCGCTCATCCCGGTCCTGATCCTGGTCCTGGTTATCGTATTTTCTCTTGTTCGCCTCATCCCCGGCGATCCGGCTGTGACGCTGCTCGGGCCCGGCGCTACCGACGCCCAGATCGCGGCGCTGCGCGCGCAGATGCGTCTCGACGAGCCCTTTTACCTCCAGTTCGTCAACTACCTCCTGGGTCTCCTGCAGGGCGACATGGGCATTTCGCTCAAGAGCGGCGCACCGGTCTTGCAGGAGATTCTTCTTCGCCTGCCAGCGACACTCGAACTCGCCATCTGCGCTACGCTGGTGGCCATCCTCGTGGGCATACCGATCGGCGTCCTGTCCGGGACGCGACCCAATTCGATTTTCGATCATTTTACCCGCGTTTTTTCGCTGGTCGGCGTCTCGATGCCCGCCTTTCTGCTGGCGCTGATCCTGCAGCTGATCTTTGCGACCTATCTGGGCTGGCTGCCGGTCTCGGGACGTCTCAGCCCCTATATCATCATGCAGCCCATCACCGGCTTCGTCATACTCGACGGCATCATCACCGGGCAGTGGGATATAGTCTGGAGCGCTATCCGCTACCTGGTTCTGCCGACGGCCGTTCTCGCCGCCTTCTTGGCGGCAACGCTTGGCCGCTTCGTGCGCAACACCATGCTCGAAGTGATGTCCGAGGACTTCATTCGCACCGCCCGGGCCAAAGGCCTGACGCGCGCGCAGGTGGTGCTCGAGCATGGATTGCGCAACTCGCTCCTTCCGGCAATCACCGTGGTGGGGCTCAAATTTGCCGAAATGCTCGGCGGCGCCATTCTCACCGAGACGATCTTTGCCTGGCCCGGGATCGGCCGCTTCATGTTCGAAGCCATCAAGAACCGGGATTATCCGGTTATCCAGGGTACGACCCTCGTGTTCTCCCTGTTGTTCATGCTGACCTCCGTGCTGGTCGACCTGCTTTACGGGGTGCTTGATCCGCGCGTGCGCAAGAGGATGAAATGACCGCACTTGTCCATTTTCTGCGCAAGAACAGCCTTGCCACCGCCGGCGGCCTTGTGCTGGTCGCCGTCATTCTGGCCGTCATTTTCGGCCCCATGATCAGCCCCTACGGGCCGACCAAGCTCGATGTGCTCAACAAGCTTCAGGGCCCAAGCTGGGCCCACTGGCTGGGCACCGACAGCCTTGGTCGGGACGTGATGACACGCGTGCTGCATGGCGGGCGCTACACCCTTGCCATCGGCATGGGCGTGGTCAGCATCGCCTTTGTCGTCGGGGTCCTCTTTGGCACGCTGGCCGGTTTTGCGGGCGGAGCGGTCGACATGATCATCATGCGGGTCGTCGACGCCATGCTCTCCTTCCCCGCCCTGGTGCTTGCCATCGCGCTCGCCGCCGCCTTCGGTCCGAGCCTCAATAATGCCATGCTGGCCGTCGCCATCACGCTTGCGCCCCAGTTTGCCCGCGTTGCGCGCAGCCAGGCGCTTGCCATTTCCGTCAAGCCCTATGTCGAAGCCGCCGTTTCACTGGGTTTGCCGACGCGCCGCATTCTCTGGAGATATGTGTTCGCTAATGGCCTCGGCCCGCTCCTTGTACAGGCCTCGCTCAGCTTCGGCAGCGCCATTCTGCAAACCGCTAGTCTTGGCTTCCTTGGCCTCGGCGCGCAGCCACCTCTGGCCGAATGGGGCGCCGACGTTTCGGCAAACCTGCAATATATGCGTGAAAGCCCATGGGTCGCGCTGTCGCCCGGCATGGCGATCCTTCTGACCGTCCTGTGCTTCAATCTGATTGGAGACAGCTTGGCCGACTGGTTCAACCCGCGCCGGCGAAACGAGATCGACTGATGCTGACGATCGCTCTTGAAAAGCTCGACTTCCTTCCGGCCAATCGAGTGACGGACGATACCTCGATCCTGACCCTGAAAAACCTGGTCTTCGAGCCATTGCTGCGCTGGCAGCCGGGCGGACGCGTTGCCCCGGCCCTTTTCTCGCACTGGTCGCACAGCGCCGACGGACGGCACTGGAGCTTCACGATCCGGCCCGGCGCGACCTTTCATGATGGCGTCGACTGCACTGCCGATCACGTCATGGCCTTCATCGAAGGCATCCTGAACTCCGTCGACATGTTCGGCATGAAGTGGAGCTATTCACGCTACCTGGCGCAGGCCAGGATTAGCGCGCCTAGCCGCGATGTCATCGAGGTCGACAATCCAGAGCCGCTGGCCGACATTCTCGATATCTTCTCGGAATTCTTCATCTGCCGGCAGGACAGCCAGGGTCGCGCCGTGCTGGGCACAGGACCATACCGCGTTACGGCGTTCACGCCGGGACAATTCGCACGCCTCGACGCGGTGGCGGGCGGGCGGTCGATCGAGGTCCAGTGCGTCCCGAGCGCCGAGGAGCGTTATGCAAAGCTCAAGGCGGGGCAGATCGATGCTGCCCTTAATCTTGAGCGTCTCGATGAGCCCGTCACGTTCGATCCGCAGTTCCAGTGGGGCAAGGCAGTCAACACGCTCTCGGTGATGTATTACCTCAATTGCAGCACCGGGCTGTTCACTGCGCCTCAAGCGCGTCTCGCGGCCAATCACGCCATCGACAAGAAAAGCCTGATCGCGGAGATTTTCCAGGGCCTCGGTGCTGAAGCCTCCACCATTGTCAGTCCTTTTCACCTCGGGATGGCAGAGCCCATAGCCCCAATCGCCTATGACCCCGATGCGGCCAAGCGCCTCCTCGACGCGGCAGGCGGGCCCAGCGCCATCACCCTGCGCACGCCGCTCTACATGCCCGAACGCGCCCCCCGCATCAGCCAGTTCGTCGCCGCAGCGCTTGAAGCAATCGGGCTGAGCGTAACGATCGACACCGAAACGGATCGGCCCGACTATGCCCGCCAGGTCGGGCGCAAGGCGATGGGCGACATGGCCATTTTCGATTCCTCGCCGCAAAGCACCTTCCGCGTCCTCGACGATAAGATTTCTGCGCGCAACCAGGCTGTGTGGTGGCAGGGCTTTGACGATCCGGAGACCGAAAGTCTCATCGCGGCGGCCAATCGCGCGGTCCATGACGACGATCGTGAAAGAGCCTATGGCGCCACTCTCAGACGCCTCAACGCCAATCCACCCTGGCTTTACCTCTTCCACCCCACCGATATTTTTGCGGCCCGCGCCGGCCTAGGCGGACTGGGCATCGACCACAAGGGGATCCTGACGATCCAATGAGCAGCGACATGACCAAAGACTATTCCATCACCTTCTTCTACTATCCCGACATTCACGCTGTGACGGCCTTTTATGAAGAAGTGCTCGGCTTCGAGCTGGTTCTGGACCAGGGCCTCGCGCGCATCTATCGCATCGCGCCAAACAGTTATTTCGGCGTAGTGGACGGGAATCGCGGCCATCTCAAGCATCAGGAAAAGAGCGCCGTCCTGCTCACCATCGTGGCTCAGGATGTGGAAGGCTGGCACGCGCGCATGAAATCAGCCGGCGTCGCCAATCTTTCGGAAATGCTGCGCGGCAACTATTGCGAGCACTTCTTTTTTGAGGATCCGGCCGGTTACGCCATCGAAATTCAGCGCTTCCACAATCCCGAAATTGCCAAGCTCTTTCGATGATCGAGCCTCATTTCACGCTGCGGGTGAATTTCACCCATGAAGACAAGGCCGCCAAGGGTCTGCGCTCCTTGCGCGAACCATTGGCCGCGCCAATCCCGCCCGTCTATTTCACCGCTGAGGAAGCTGTGGACATGTATCCCCGGCTGCTGCTGCTCGGCGAGCGGGGTGCAGGCAAGACCACTTTTGCCAAGGACCTGGCGGCCAAAACCGCCGCCACCTATGTCGATCTCGCCCTGGGCCGCGATATTCCGGCAGAAGGGCCACTGATCCTTGACGGTCTCGACCGCATCGCCGAGACCGAGCTTGCGCCTCTCTTCGAGGCGATTGACGATCGCCCGGTAGTGCTGCTCGGCGACGGCGCGGTGGTGAAGGGCTGGAAGTTTCCCGCCGGCATCACCATCCACACCCTGAAGCCGCTTGAACAGACCGAACGTGCAGCATTTCTTGAAAGCAAAGGCATTGCTGCGCCCGCCGCACTTTCCGAGGCGGCAGGCAATCCTGCGCTTTTCGCGCTGGCGACGAGCATGAGCGAACCGGCGGAGACGGCAGAGGACATCATCGATATTTGGCTGCGCAATGAACCCGAACGGGCCGAAGCGGGCTTTCAGGCCCTCTCGACCGGCGCCTCCGCCAATCGTGCGATCGACGGCCTCGTGGCCGGAAAATTTCTGAGCTCACGCGACGACGCCAGCGTGGCGCGGCTATTCCTCGATGATAGTGCCCTTTGGACGCCGAGCCTTGCCAGCCTTCTGCGACGCATGCCCCAGCGTGCGGAAACCCTTGCTCCCCTGCTGATCTCGGGCACGAGCGATGCCGCCCTGCGCGGCGCCCTTCTGGTTGCGGACTTCATCCCCGATGACACCGCGGTTCTGGAGCGCCTGCAAGATCTCATCGAAAGCGGGCGGCTCTCCGCGTTAGAGCGCAACCGTGCCGCTCAGATCCTCTCGGTTCGGGGCGACCCGCGTGACCTTGAAGCGCTCTGCCTCATCCCCGGTGGCCGCTTCACAATGGGCTCTACCACACATCCCAATTCCACCCCGGTGCATCACGTACAGGTCGACACGTTCAGTATCGGGCGTTATCCGGTCACCAACGGACAATACGCCCGTTTCGTCGCGGCCACGGAACGGACGTGGGTATCGCCCGCCGCCCATGACCCAGCGCTGCGCAACGTACCGGCCACCGATCTGACCTGGCACGACGCGCGCGCTTATTGCGACTGGCTGACGGCGCGGTGGCGCGAGGAAAAGCGCATCGGAGACGACCAGGTCGTGCGGCTTCCCACCGAGCCCGAATGGGAGCGCGCCTCGCGCGGCGACGTGGAGGATGGCGGCGATGACATCGTCTATCCCTGGGGCAAGGGGTGGAACAGCGATGCCGCCAATTCTGAGGAGAGCGGGTTCAACGCCCCCTGCGCGGTTGGTCTTTTCCCGAGTGGACAATCGCCCTATGGCTGCCTCGACATGGCCGGGCAAGTCTGGGAATGGACAACAACGCTCTGGGGAGACGGCATGGCCACGCCGAGCTTCACCTATCCCTATGCCGACGATGGCCGTGAAGATCCCGATGCGGGCCCTGCGATCCGCCGCGTGCTGCGCGGCGGCTGTTTCTCGAGCACAAGCCTGAAAGCCTGCTGCTCCTACCGCGGCAGCCTCGAACCGAACGGCTTCTGGCGCGGCAACGGCTTTCGCATCGTGGTGAGCTGACGGAGCGTGCCCACCACGGCTCTCAACTTTCAGGCGGAAGGCCTACTAATTCCGCTCGACCCTTGATTCTCAGGTGCGGAAGGGTGGTTTTGCAACCGCGCCCCAGTTCAGATTCGCCGCCATTTCCATGAATGGCGCTTTTAGACGAGGCGACGCGCAAACAGGCGAGCGACCTGCAAGCTAACGAGGATGCCGACTGACATGGCCACCAGAAAGATCCAGCCGGAAAGCGATCCGGCATGGATACCCGAAAGCAGTACCCCGACGGTGCATCCGAGCGCCGTCATGGCGCCCCATCCGAGCAGCAGTCCGCCCAGAAGGCCGCGCACGACATCCTTGCCAGTGATGCGGCGCGGCTGAAATTGTCCAGCTAGGATCGAGGTGACGAAACTGGCAGCGATGAGGCCGATGACGAAGAGTCCGTTGTTGGAGAGAAGTGCTTCCTTGATGATGGTGGCGCAGCCACGAAGGCCATCAAGCCCGAAGAGCGAGGAGGGGACGATGTTCCAATCGGTGCCGAGCGTACGGGCGATGGAGCCGAGTTCGGCCGTAACCCCCAAGGGTGCGACGCGGAAGTAGGCGACGGTCGAGATGGCCCCGATTAGGATACCCGCAGTCACGGCGGGCCATCGAACGATGAATATGCGCTCGACCGCCTCTCGCAGGGACAGCGGTACGGCCGCGGCGGGATTGGGCGCGCGTGCCCACCAAAGGGTTAGGGCAGCCAGACCAGCGAGCACGGCCAGGGTCAGCAACAGGCCGCCGTCATAACCCACATGATGAGGCAGCCAGAAAATGAAGGCATTGCTGGTTATGGTGAGAAACAGGGGGTTCCAGGTCAGAAAACCGATGCCGAAGCCAATAGCAGCACCAAGGATGGCGAACGGCGAGATCACTGACCCTTCAGCCAGACGATAGAAATGAGCTGAAAGGCAGGAGCCCGAAACGGCCATGCCGATGCCAAAAGCAAAGGCCGCGATGACGAGGGTGATGCTGACCGGACCAATATGGGCGGTAGGCGGCAGCCTGTCGGTCGCCGGCGTCGGCAACCAGGCGCCGAAAACGGCAGTGTAGCCGATGGCGCCGACAGCGAGGGCGACCAGGATGGCCAGGACGCCCGAAGCCTCGCGGCGTTCGATCAGGTCGCGGAAGTTGCAGTAAAAGCAGAAGCGGCTGCGCTGGAGCACTGCACCGAAGGCTGCACCAAGTAGCAGGGAAAAGGCGAGCGGGCGGCCTGCGACACCTTGCGTGTTGAGGCTAAGAACGCCCCATGACAGCGCAACAAGAATAATGGCCGGCAGGCCGAAGCGAATGGCTGGTGCTGTCAACGGGTTCCCCAGAAATGAGTGAGACGGGCGCCGGAGCGCCCGCTGAATTGCTTGTGTCCTTGCCTGTTTTCGGGCCGCGAAGCTTCCCACCTTGCCTCCCACGGAAGGCTGTGAGGAGGCCGGTGGAAGACAGGAATAGATCCACGCCCTCGGGTCCGGCTCCTCCCTAGCTCAAGGAGAAGTTGTTTGGAGCTTCACGTTGAGCCCAGAACTAGATCCTGCCCCAGACGGTGCCGGTCGGGTTTTCGATCGGGACGCCGACAGCATTGCCATATTCGGTCCAGGAGCCGTCGTAGTTGCGCACATCATAGCCCAGGATACGGTTGAGCACGAACCAGGTGTGGCTGGAGCGCTCGCCGATGCGGCAATAGGTGATGATGGGCTTGGAGCCATCGATGCCAATAGCAGCAAAGGCGGCCTTGAGTTCTTCAGCAGACTTGAAGGTGCCGTTTTCGTTGACAGCGCCGCCCCAAGGGAAGTTCACCGCGCCAGGAATGTGACCAGCGCGCACCGACAGTTCCTGCACACCTTCGGGGGCGAAGATTTCGCCGGAGAATTCCTTGGGTCCGCGAATATCGACCAGCGATACATTAGCTCCACCTTCAACCACATCGAGCACATCGGTGAGACGGGCGCGCAGAGGGGCCGCTTCATCGGGAAGATCGATAGTGGAGGCCGCATATTCCGGCGTTGCGGTATCGAGCGGCAGGCCTTCGGCTTCCCAAAGCTTGCGGCCGCCATCGAGCAGCTTCACGTCGTGGATGCCGTGGATGTCGAATACCCAGGCGCCCCAGGCGGCAAACCAGTTGTTGTTGTCGCCGTAGAGCACCACGGTCGTATCTTCGGTGACGCCTGCCTGCTGCAGGATGGCTTCCAACCCTTCGCTCGAGACGATGTCGCGGCGAACCGTATCGACAAGATCGGTGTGCCAGGCCAGATTCACAGCCCCCGGAATGTGGCCGCGTTCATAAACGCCGGTGTCGACGCTGACCTCAAAAACGCGGACATTGGGATCGGACAAGTTTTCAGCCAGCCAGTCCACGGTCACGAGCGGATTGTCGTCCTGCGCCATGACCATGGTTGGCACCACGGCGACAGCAACGGTGGCAGCAAGCGCAGCCACGTGTTTGGAGAAGTTGTTCATAAAGGTCTCCTGCTTTCGTCGCGGCACCTGCCGCGTCCCCAATGATGGCCAGAAAATGGCAGAACGATCAAAGTACGGAGCACTAAATCCCGCACCCTTGAGATAAAATCGGTATCTCGCGATCACTGAAGCAGCAATTTTTGTCTATCGCGCCAGACTGTTCACTGCCGCGCTATAGGTTGAGCGGGGTCACTGCACGGACCGTATCTCCTCCTGCCAGGCGCTCCGCTGGGCGATACCTAGAGTAGCGTAAGATATCTATCCCAGCGCCATCGAGCGGGTTTCGGCATCGATGAAACGGGCGGCCAAGGCGCCGAGGAGGAGGAAGCCGGCAAACAGCGCTATGGCCCAGTAGAAGTCCTGGGCGATCAGGATGGCCATGACCGATGGCGCGAGAAGTCCGCCCAGCCGCGCAACGGCCCCGGCTGCACCCATGCCGGTAGCGCGGGAGCCGGTGGGATAAAGTTCGGGTGTAAAAGCGTAAAGCGCTCCCCAGGTACCAAGAAGAGCAAAGCTCATGACAAGGATCGAGCCGCCTACAAGATAGGGATCGCGGGCCAAGAGGAAAAGCAGGCACCCAAGGGCGCTCAGGAACAGAAAGCCGATCAGCGTCGGCTTGCGGCCAAGCGCCTCGACTCCCCAGGCGGCCAGCGCATAGCCCGGCAATTGGGCGAGCGCCACGACAACGAGAAAGCCATAGCCCCGGACATAGCCGAACCCCTCCTGCGCCAGCCGCGCCGGCAGCCAGGTGAAGATACCGTAGTAAGAGATTGAAACCAGGAACCACACGGAGAGAATGGCAAGGGTTCGGCGGCGCAAAGTGGGCGAGAAGATGCCTTCACCCTTAAGCTCAGGCTGCTCGATAACTGTGCCCTGCGGCAACGGCGCCTTGCCATTGGCCGAGAGAACCGAGTTCAAGACGCCGCGCAACTGGTCCTGTTTGCCCTGACGGAGAAGATAGAGCGGGGATTCGGGAACCCAGAGGCGCAACCAGATGCCGATCAGTGCGGGAGCGGCCGTGAAGGCGAAGATCCAGCGCCAGGCATCGGCGGGCACATAGAGACTGGCAAGCCACGCGGCGAGGGCAATGGCAACAGTGCCGACGGCCCAGAAGCCTTCGAGGATCACCAGCCAGCGGCCGCGGTTCCGGGCCGGCAGGAACTCGGCCATCATCGCATAATCGACCGGCAGGGTGCCGCCCACGGCAATACCGGTGAGAAATCGAAGAAGGAACAGCACCCACAGCTCCGACGCGAACACCGAGAGGAAGCCGAACACGGCATCGCAGGCAACGGTGATAAGCAGAACCCTGCGGCGGCCGAACCGATCGGCGAGCCGGCCGAAAAGGCTTGCGCCGATCAACATGCCCAGGAAAAAGACGCTTCCGATCTGAAGCGCTTCGGGCACGGTGATGCCGAAGCTGTCGGCAATGGACGCGCTGGTGAACCCAACCGCCAGCACCTGCATCGCATCGGCCGCCCAGACAAGGCCGAAAATGCCGAGAAGCCGGCGCTGATAGCGCCCTGCCCCGGCTTCGTTCAAGATCTGCTCGACCGTCTGCGCCATGGCTCCCCCGCGGCTCTGCCTCAACTCCCCCAAGGTCGGATCAGCAGAAAACCGGCTCCTCATGCAGTTGCACGCCGAAACGTTCGAATACACGGGCTTTGATATGGGCCGCGATCGCCCCTATATCTTCAGCAGCAGCGCCGCCCCTGTTTACGACCACAAGCGCATGCCGCTCAGAGGTTCCAGCCTTGCCCAGCGCGAACCCTTTTAGCCCGCTCTGTTCAATCAACCAGCCGGCGGAGAGCTTGATCCGGCCATCAGCCTGAACGAAACGCGGCGCTTCCGGAACAAGGGCGCTGACTGCATCGGCCTCTTGGACCGATACGATCGGGTTCTGGAAAAAAGATCCGGCATTGGGCGTGACGCGCCAATCGGGAAGTTTGGACGCACGAATGGCCACGACACGGTCCATAACCATGGCCGGGGTCAGATCCGGTAGGCTGGCCAGTTCACTAAGGCCCGCAAAGCGCAAATTGGGTTGCCAGGGGCGCGGCAACGCAAGGCGGAGCGTCAGCACTACATAGCGCCCCGGCCGATGCTTGAAGATGCTATCGCGATAGGCAAAGGCACACTCGTCCGCAGAGAAGATGATTATCTCTCCCGTTTCGCGATCGAAGGCTGTCAGATTATGGAAGACATCGGCAATCTCGGCCCCATAGGCCCCGATATTCTGAACCGGCGCGGCTCCGACGGTGCCGGGAATGCCGGCGAGATTTTCGAGCCCGCCAAAGCCGTTGCGCACCGTCCAGGCGACAAATTCGGTCCAGGTTTCGCCAGCCGCAGCCCCGATGAGGACATGGTCCCGCGTTTCAGCGAGGACGCTGCGGCCCCTCGTTGCAATGATTGCGGTAATCCCCTCGTAGTTCCGGGAAAGCACCACATTGCTGCCGCCGCCCAAGATCCGTAGCGGCAGACCAAGGCGTCCTGCTTCTGCCACAAGGGCGGGTAGCTGCGCGGTATCCTCGAGCACATAGCCCAGGCGCGATTGCGCCGCCAGAGCCAGCGTATTGCGGGCCGTCAGGTCGAAATCCGGAATCAGGCGCAGGGCTTTCTCACTCATGCTGGGGCTTATAGGTTCGCCTTGTGTAGCCTGCAACGCATTCAGCCAAGGCTGCCGCCGAGTTCATCCTCGATATGGGCGCGGATAATCTCGTCGAAACTGGTTTCGGCCACAAAGCCGAGTTGCTCGGCGCGACGGGCAACAAAGCCCTGCGGCCAGCCAGCCACGATTCTGGAGATGACCGGATCTGGCTCATGACGGATGAAAGCAGCTGCCTTATCGCCAGCCATGCGGCGCAGGGCCTCGATCTCGTCGCCAACCGTCGCGGCAAGTCCCGGCATTGTAAGGCTACGCCGCTGCCCAAGGCTCGTCGTATCGAGCGTTGCCGCATGCAGCAAAAAGCTCACTGCAGCGCGGGGGCTGGCGAACCAGTGGCGTACCGATGTCGATACGGGGAGAACCGCCTCCATGCCCGCAAGCGGCTCGCGGATGATGCCGGAAAAGAAACCGGACGCGGCCTTGTTGGGTTTGCCGGGACGCACGACGATGGTTGGCAGCCGGATGCCGATGCCATCAACGAACCCCCGACGGGAATAATCGGCCAGCAGAAGCTCGCCGATCGCCTTTTGCGTGCCATAACTCGTCAGCGGGGTCAGCGGGAACTCATCGGGTATGTCGGCCGGCAGGGGCTCGCCGAAAACCGCGATCGACGAGGTGAAAACGAGGCGCGGACAATAAGGCTCAGTGGCGCTTTCGAGGCGAATGGCTTCAAGGAGATGCCGCGTGCCATCGAGATTGATGCGATAGCCCTTTTCGAAATCGGCTTCCGCTTCGCCCGAAACAATAGCTGCGAGATGGAAGATAACGTCGGGACGCTCTCCGACGAGGCGCGCCGCGGCGCCCGGGGCAGACAGATCGAACGACTGTGCGTTGACCGGCGTTGTGCCGGCTCCAAACTCCGGGGGCACCACATCGGCGAGGGTGAGCTGGGAGATGTCCCTGGAGCCAACGCGGCCCTGAGACAAGAGAGCCCCAGTCAGCTTGCGCCCCACCATGCCGGCGGCGCCGATAATCAGAACCTTCATCGTCCCCTCCTCGAACCGATCCTAAAGCAAACGGCGCCTCCGGGGAGACGCCGTTCGAGCTTTTCACGATCGGGGAGAAATCAGAAGCGATAACGCAGCGAGGTCCGCACTTCGTGGATGAAGTTGTTGTTGATCAGGTAGGCATTGGCCAGGTTTTCAGGCTGGCTCATCACCTTGTTCATGTAGATGCCGCGATAGCCGACATCGGCGACATAGGAGCCGAAGTCGTAGCTGACACCCGCCATGACGGCGCCGGCGCCTTCGAGCGAGGTGCCCCAGGCTTGCTGGGTGCCGCCGCTCATGACTTCCGAATGGTTCTTGGCAACGCCCAGACCTGCGCCGACATACGCACCGAGACCTCCGGCACCATAGCCGTCACCCGAGAGGTTGAAGTCGTAATAGATATTGGCGAGAGCAAGGCCGGAGCGCAGATTGACATCGTGCCCGGTGGCGGTGTGCAGATTGCCATAGCTGAGATAGTCGATTGTCACGTCGGCACGGATGCCGTGGCCGCTGTCATAGCCGAAGCCGGCGCCAAGGCTATAGCCATAGCCCACCTTGTCGAACTCGACTACGCATGCGCAGTTCTGGCCATCCTGGGCCCACCAGGCGCCACCGGCAACGCTGCCGCGCAGGTAAAGACCGCCGGAAACGCCATAGTTCACATCCGGGATCTCGATCACCGGCGGGTAATAAGGGAGGTCCGCGGCGAAGGCCGGGCCTGCGACTGCTGTACCGACCAGCAGGGCTGCAGCAACAAGATTGCGCATGGGTTCAGTCCTTGAAAATGCCACGACACGCGTTCGTTCATGACACCTTTGAACCAAATGTCTTAATTGCCGCTTAACCGTATCCATTAACCCTGATTTTGCGCGCCAAAATCGGCTTACGCCACCTGCAAAATGGCCGCTTCTACCTGCGAGACGACACTTTCTACCAGCCCCGCATCATCGGCCTCGCCCATGACGCGGATCACTGGTTCAGTACCCGAGGCACGCACGACGAGCCGACCCGAGGTGCCAAGGCTCTCCTCGGCATCGCGGATAGCCTGCTTGACGCTCTTGTCGTCAAGCGGCTTGCCGGCCCGGAAGCGCACGTTGCGCAAGAGCTGCGGCACTTTTTCGAACCGATGGCAGATCTCGGAGACCGGCCGGTCATATTGCTTGAGCACGGACAGAAGCTGCAGGGCCGCGACAAGACCATCACCGGTGGTGGTGAAATCGGAGAGGATGATATGGCCGGACTGCTCGCCGCCCACATTGAAGCCCTTCAAGCGCATGGCTTCAAGCACATAGCGATCGCCCACCTGGGTGCGTTCGAGGGTGAGTCCGAGCCCGGTGATATAGCGCTCAAGGCCGAGATTGCTCATGATCGTGGCAACGATGCCTCCGCCCAAGAGCATCTCCCGTTCGAACCAACTCTGGGCGATCACGGCCATGAACTGGTCGCCATCGACCACGTTGCCCTTCTCGTCGACGATGATGACGCGGTCGGCGTCGCCGTCGAGCGCAATGCCGATATCGGCGCGCACTTCCTTGACCTTGGCCGAGACAGCTTCCGGCGCGGTGGAGCCGACCTTGTAGTTGATATTATAGCCATTGGGTTCGTCGCCGATGGCGATCACCTCGGCTCCAAGCTCCCAGAGCGCGACCGGAGCAACCTTGTAGGCCGCGCCATTGGCGCAATCGATGACGACACGGAGGCCCGAAAGATCGATGCCGCGCGGCAGGGTGCGCTTGGCGTATTCGATATAGCGGGTGCTCGCCGCTTCGTCGCGATGGGCACGGCCGATATTCATGCCGTGCGCCAGAAGCTTGGACGTGTCTTCCTCAATCAGCCGTTCGATCTCCGCTTCGACTTCGTCACTGAGCTTATAGCCATCGGGCCGGAAGAACTTGATACCGTTGTCGTCATAGGGATTGTGGGAAGCAGAGATCATGACCCCGAGGTCGGCGCGCAGCGAACGCGTGAGCATGGCAACGGCGGGGGTGGGCATGGGGCCCAGGAAATAGACGTCCATGCCCACGGCTGTGAACCCGGCCGCGAGGGCGCTTTCGAGCATGTAGCCGGATCGGCGCGTATCCTTGCCGATGACAACACGGTTGCGATGTTCGCCACGGACGAATTTAGTGCCGGCCGCCATGCCGACCTTCATCGCCAATTCGGGCGTCAGCTTGTCGCCATTGGCAAGGCCACGAATCCCGTCCGTGCCAAAGAATCTGCGCGCCATGAATCGCTCTCCCGCAAACTGGTCTTATGGGCTTGATACCACTTTCCGCGTGGTTCGGAGAAGTCTCTCAGCAAAAGGGCCACCCGAAGGTGACCCCAAATGCTTAACTTTCCGGTTGCGGCTCCATGCCGGGCTCCGGCGGAGCGTCGGGACGCTTCTTGCCCGCCCGTCCGGCGGTCGGCACGCCGGTCGCCTTTGGCGTCGTGGGACCGCTGTCGTCGGGACGCATGGGCTGCTTGCCATCCATGAGGGCGCGCAGTTCGTCGCCAGTCAGCGTTTCGTATTCCAGCAGCGCCTGGGCGATGGCTTCCCACTGGTCGTTATAGGTTGTGAGGATATCGCGGGCCGATGCTTCGCCGTCTTCGATCAGCTTGCGCACTTCCTGGTCGATCAGGCGTGCCGTGTCATCGGACATGTGCTGGCTCTGCGTTACCGAGTGACCAAGAAAGACTTCCTGGTCGTTGCTCTTGTAGCGCACGCGGCCGAGCTTTTCGCTCATGCCCCATTCCATGACCATCGAGCGGGCAAGCGAAGTTGCCATCTGGATATCGCCCGAGGCGCCGGAAGTCACCTTGGCCGGGCCGAACTTGATGATCTCGGCTTCACGGCCACCAAAGAGCATGGTAAGGCGCGCAAGGGCCTTTTCGCGGCTGAACGAATAGGTGTCGTTTTCCGGCAGGGTCATCACCATGCCCAGCGCACGGCCACGCGGAATAATGGTTGCTTTATGGATCGGATCGATGCCGGCAACCTTGAGCGCGATGATGGCGTGACCAGCTTCGTGATAGGCAGTCAGCTTCTTTTCGTCATCGGTCATGGCCATGGTGCGACGCTCGGCGCCCATCATGATCTTGTCCTTGGCGTCTTCGAACTCCTGATGGGTGACGAAGCGCTTGTTCTTGCGCGCCGCCATCAGGGCCGCTTCGTTGACGAGGTTCATTAGGTCAGCGCCCGAGAAGCCGGGGGTGCCACGAGCCAGGACCTTGAGATCCACGTCGGGAGCGAGCGGCACCTTGCGGACGTGAACCTTGAGCACCTTTTCGCGGCCCGAAACATCAGGGTTCGGCACGACGACCTGACGGTCGAAGCGGCCGGGACGGAGCAGCGCGGGGTCGAGAACGTCGGGACGGTTGGTCGCCGCAATCAGGATGATGCCTTCATTGGCTTCAAAGCCGTCCATCTCGACGAGGAGCTGGTTGAGGGTCTGTTCGCGTTCGTCATTACCGCCACCGAGACCGGCGCCACGCTGGCGGCCGACGGCGTCGATTTCGTCGATGAAGATGATGCAAGGCGCATTCTTCTTCGCCTGTTCGAACATGTCACGGACGCGGGACGCGCCGACGCCAACAAACATTTCAACGAAGTCGGAACCCGAAATGGTAAAGAACGGCACATTGGCTTCGCCGGCGACAGAGCGGGCAAGAAGGGTCTTACCAGTACCCGGAGGGCCGACCAGCAGCACACCGCGCGGGATACGACCACCGAGGCGCTGGAACTTGCCGGGGTCGCGCAGGAATTCGACGATCTCCTCGAGGTCCTGCTTGGCTTCGTCAACGCCGGCGACGTCTTCGAAGGTTACCTTGCCCTGGGTTTCCGTCAGCAGCTTGGCGCGCGACTTGCCAAAGCCCATGGCGCCGCCACGCCCACCACCCTGCATCTGGCGGATGAAGAAGAACCAGACGCCGATGATGACGATGAACGGGAGCCAGGAGGAAAGAAGGATCGACCAGAACGGGCTCGATTCCGGCGCGCGAGCCGTGATCGAGACATTTTCGGCCTCGAGACGCGATATAACGTCGGCACCGGCAGGAACAATGGTTTCGAAACGGCTTCCGTCATTGAGCACGCCATTGACCACATCATTGGTGATCGTGACGCTCGAAATGCGGCCCGCTTCCATGTCAGAAACAAACTGGCTGTAACTTTTCTCGCCCACGGACATGGTCCGCGTAGACGATTGGAAGACCTGGAACAGGCCCATCAGCATAAAGAGAATAACCAGCCAGATGGCAAAGTTGCGGAAATTTCCGTTCATTAATCCTGTCCCGGAGGAGCCAGCGCGCAGCGCGACAGCGTTTTGGCGAATGTAAGTCCCTCATTAGGGCGTTACAAGGGCAAGACCTGCGGTCTTCCGCTGTCGCCGTCCAGTCATATTGTCGCGACGAGGTTAACGAGGCATGGAGTCGAGGGGTTCCGGGGGTAGGTGCAAACTTTACACTCACTCCGAGGCTTATCGGCCAGTGATGGCACGCCTCCTTTTTTATCCTAGCGACGATAGAGAATAGCGAAAGGTTTTAAGGGTTTGGGCGAAATAGGTACGCTGAAGGCCCCTCACCCTGACCCTCTCCCCGAAGGGGCGAGGGGACGATGGGCGATCGCGCAGTGCGCAAGCCGTCACGAGATCATCGCCTCCTGCGTCCCCTCGCCCCTATGGGGAGAGGGTTAGGGTGAGGGGCGAGCGGGCAACCAAGCGCGCGGTCGTGAAGGCCGCCCTTGAGACAATGAGACACTCACTCCACCAAAAGCGTGATCTTTATGCGTTCGTCGAACGACCATCCGCCGAGAGCCAGGACGGCGCCGGATTCGTCGCGGACGATGGGGGCGGTGCGGATGGCTTCGGCGGGGGTGGTGACCTTGAAGCCCAAGACTTCTTCGAGCCGGTGACGGGGGAAGAAGTCGGTGGCGGCAGCGGTCAGATTAGTTAGTTCCGAAACATTGGTGATCTCGAAGCGATCGTCCCAAACAAGGGCAGCCTGGGGCGGCAAGATCATGCCTTCGGGCAAGGCCCGGCCCGGCTCGCGGGCGATAACAACGCAATCGTCCTTGATGCGAATGACTGTTCCAAGGAGCGTCGTGCCCTTGGGCAGGGTGTGGTTCGCGATCTGCTCGAAAAGGCGCTCAACCTGGCCCAGGGCGCGCGGTTTTTGGCGACCGCCGACAACTGCGAGGATCCGGCTGAGAACGCGGCGGCCGACAGCGGGACCTAGCTGGGTGAGCGGGGTAATGGAAAGCGAAGCGGCGCCGAACCCGTCAAAGCGCACAAGTTCGGAAAAAGCGGCGCTTGCGAGCTGGGCCAGCGCCTCGTCCGCTTCGGCCATGCGAACAGCAAAGCGCGACAGAGCGGCACTGTCGAGCCCTTCGCGGGCGAGCGCAGGCAGAAGTTTTCGCCAGCGCACGCGCTCATAATCATCGCTCTCATTAGATGGATCATGCGCAGGAGCCAATCCGGCGTCCTTGACCACCGCAGCAAGCGCAGACGGCTCGGCATCGAGGAGGGGGCGGAAAATGCGCACCCCTTCCACTTCGGACAGCGCCGTTATGCCTTTGAGGCCATCGAGCCCACTGCCATGGGCAAGACGCATGAGGATGGTTTCGGCCTGGTCGGCGCGATGGTGGGCGGTCAGCAGCACATTGGCGCCATCCATGATCATGGCGGCACCGATCAGTTGATAGCGCGCTTGGCGGGCCGCCTCCTGAAGCCCGGTCTCGGGGCGCTCGCCGGGCCAGGAGAGAGGCCGAAACTCAAGCCCGAGCCGGGCGGCCTCGCGACCGACCATGGCCACTTCGTCGGCTGCTTCGGGGCGAAAACCATGATCAAGACTATAAACGAAAAGGCGCGGCGCGTTTTCGAGAGCGTTGGCCCAGCGCGCAGCAAGCACCATGAGCGCGAGGCTATCTGGTCCCCCGGAAACGGCCAGCCCCAACGCCCCCTCGCCCGCAACCGGGGCGAAGAGCGCCGCCAGCGCCGAAGGATCGGCCAGATCCGGCGTTACGCTGGCGGACATTGGGCCTTGGCCTTTTCTTCGCCGAGGCGGGTGGTAAAGGCAGGAGGAACGGCCGTGTAGCGCCGCTCGACCTCGCCAAAGGTTCGGCAGGCCGTTTCGCGCTCGCCCGCCCCGTTGAGCGCCATACCCAGCTTGAGGAGCAGATCGGGCGCCCGCGCATGCTCAGGCTCTTTCTGCCAGGCATCGAGCAGCACTTCGGCGGCCCGATCGAACTGGGATTCGTAGATCAGCGCCTCACCGAGCCAGTTGGCAGCATCGGTGATCTGAGGATTGTTGGGATAGAGCTCGACGAACTGGCTGAACTGGTCGCTCGCAAAGGCGTAGTCACCGGCGACCATGGCCTCATAGCCGGCGGCGAACTGGGCGTCGGCATCGGCATTGCCGGTGTCGCGGCTGCTCGGATTGTAGCTCAGATCGAGCGGCTGGCCGGTGACGAGGTCGATACCCCCGGCTTGACCGGTGCCCACGAGCGGATCGGCGGAATTACCGATCTCGTCGGTGGGCGCGGCAGACTGGTCATCAAAGGTGGGGTCGAACTCGATCTCGCCCGGCAGCGGCTGCACGCCCTGTTCGGGGATATCGGTCATCGGCACGGCGTCTTCGCCGGTGGGAACGGGAGATTGGTTCTGCGGCGACGCCTCGGGCGGCGTCACGCCACCGGGTTGGGTCACCGCCTCAGTTTTTCCCCCAGCACCGCCTTCCAGCTGCTGGAAGCGGAACTCGTTGTCTTCCTGCATGCGGTTGACGATTTCCTGCATCTGGGTGAGCTGGAACGTCAGGCCTTCGATCTGGCCATTGAGCGAGCGCGTCTGCTCCTCGAGCTGCTGAATGCGCACCATCAGCTGAGCGCTGTCGGCCTGGGCGACCAGCATGCGGTCAGGCTGGGTGTTGGTGAAGGCAAGGCCGCTCAATTCGGCGGGCAGGGTTTGTGCCTGGGTCGCCGGGGCATAAAGGCCCAGCCCCATGGCAAGGGCGCACAAGCCGGCGCGCGCCTTTGTGTTGATCAGTCCAAGCTTCACGCCGTGTCTCCGTTTGGGTGTACGCCACCCCAAGATGGGTACTATTGGCCAGCCGATAAAGGCCAAATTTGGCTAAAACAAAACGCCCGGCCCACTTTCGTGATGCCGGGCGCTCCTTGCCTCCAGTTCTTTGAACTGGACTTCGGTGCACTCCTTTCGGAATGCCCGAGTTTTACTGCACCACGGTGACGGAGCGGCGGTTCTGGCTCCAGCAGGAAATGTCGTTGCAGATGGCAACCGGACGTTCCTTGCCGAAGGACTGATTGGTGATGCGCTGGCCGTTGACGCCCTTGGAGACGAGGTAGTTGACGACAACGTTGGCGCGGCGGGCGCCGAGGGCGATGTTGTATTCGCGGGTGCCGCGCTCGTCCGCATGGCCTTCGATCAGGATACGGTAGTTTCCGTACTGGTTGAGCCAGGCGGCCTGCTTGTCGAGGGTCGCCATGGCTTCCGAGGTCAGCGAGCTCGAATCGGTTTCGAAAAAGACACGGTCGCCGACGGTAACGATGAACTCCTGTTGGCTGCCCGGAGCACCGCCGCCGGGGCCGAGATTGCCCGCGCCGGTCAGGCCAACGGCATCGTTGGAACTGCGCGAACAGGCTGCGATGACAACAACGAAGAACAGCATCGCAGCAGCGCGCAACGCGGTCGAAAGAGGTGCGGGAATGGCCACGGGTAGCTCCAGGAAAGGCAACAATCTTAAGCACGGGATTTACCGCGCTTAATCTTAAAACCGGGTTTGTCCGGATGGTTAATCTTTGCCTATCGCGGCGCGAATGTGGCGGCAAACCGGGCTTTTTCGTGGCGTTGCAGAAGCGCAACAGGGAGGGTGGTCGATCACGTTAAGGTTAAGCAGAGTGGGGTGAGAAGAAGAACGCCCCCACTTAGCCTCCCCCTCCAGAAGGGAAAGGACGGATCGAGTTAATCTTGATGTCAGTGAGCCACCGCAGATTCCTCCCCCTTCTGGAGGGGGAGGCTAGGTGGGGGTATCAACTAGCTCCGCAGCGCTGACCACGAAGGGTCCGAGGCGTAGCTCTCGGTCGAGACGGTGAGCGGGTTGCGGCCCCAGATATCGACGCTCATCAGGCGCGGGCCGTCATTGCCGCCCGGATCCTGGAAGAACATGATGACGCGGCCATTGGGCGCCCAGGTAGGCCCTTCGGCGTGGTAGCTCGAATAAAGGAGGCGCTCGCCCGAGCCATCGGGGTTCATGATGCCGATGTGGAACTGACCACCGGATTGGCGGGTGAAGGCGATGAGATCGCCCTTGGGGGACCACACGGGGGTGGAATAGGAACCCTGGCCGAAGCTGATGCGCTGAGGATTGCCGCCGCTCGAGCCCATGAGGTAGATCTGGGGCGAACCGCCGCGATCGCTTTCGAAGACGATACGGCTGCCATCGGGCGAGTAGGATGGGCCGGTATCGATGGCCGAACCCGAGGTGAGCTGCATGGGCTGGCCGCCGCCGGTCGAGACGGAATAGATATTGGTGGCGCCGGACTGTTCGACCGAGAAGGCGACCGTGCCGCCGTCGGGCGAAAAGCGCGGCGCAAAGGTCATGGCCCCGACATTGGCAAGGCGCTGCTGACGCCCCGAGGACAGCTGCAGCAGATAGACCTGCGGATTGCCTTCGGCGAAGTTCATATAGGTAACAAGGTCGCCATTAGGGGCAAAGCGCGGCGTCAGTGCCATAGACGAGCCATCGGTCAGGTACTGCATATTGGCGCCGTCCTGATCCATGATCGCAAGGCGCCGCGTGCGGTTCGCCTTGGGTCCGCTTTCAGCGACATAGATGACGCGCGTATCGAAGTAACCCGTGCCGCCGGCGAGCTGTTCGTAGATGGCGTCGGACACGATATGGCCTATACGTCGGGCCGAATTAGGATCGGTATTGTAGCTCCGGCCGACGACCTGGCTGGCCTGCTGGGTGTCCCAGACGCGGACCGAAGAGGAGATCTGCCCCCCGCGCTCCACCGAACCCATGACGAGCGCGTCGACATTGACGGTGCGCCACTGGTTGAAGTCGGGCGTGCCGTTGACATCGCCCACCTGGATCGGCAGCGAGGCCGGATCGAGCGGCAGGAAAAGGCCGGAACGGCGCAGATTGTTGCGCACGATCTCGGCGATCTCGCGCCCGAAAGTCGGATCCGAGGATGCAAAATCGGGGATGGCGATCGGCAGCGGCTGGAAATTGGCGCCTTCGACCACGATGCGCAACTGCGCCATGGCCATGGGAGAGGTTGCCAGCAGCGCGCCACCGGCGAGGCCGAGCTTGAGCGCAGAGCGACGGGTGAGAAGCGTCATGGTCTTGGTTGTCTCCAATTTCGCCGTTTGGCCGGTTTTTGGCCAGCAAGAGGGCAAATTCAAGGTCACGGTCTGAGTTCCACTTCGATGGAACGCCACTCGTTGAAAGCATCTGCGGACAACATGGTATAGGGTCCGCACTGGACGACGGCACGCTGCGCGGCGCGCGCGATCGCCTGGCCGGCCGGCGTCTGGTCGGCCGACACCACCTGCGGCGTGCCGTTGACGCTGCCATCCTGGTTCATGGACATGCGCAGGGTCACGTTCATGCCCGAATTGTAGTCGCTTGGCAGCAGGTTCCAGCAATTCTTGATTCGCGCCACAAGCCCATCGATAGACGACTGGCTGAGGCGGGCGGAGGTGCCGGTGGTATCTCCGAGCGTGGGCGAGCCGCCCTGCCCCGTCGTGGCTCCTGTGGTCGGCGCATTGTTGATCAGCGCGGCGATATCGTCGGCTTGCGATGCGTTGGGCGCAGTGGGACCAGGCGGGCTTGGCCGGGGCGCGGGCGTCTGCGACTGGTTCTGTGCAGCTGCAGCGGAAGCCTGACGGCGGCGCTCCTCTTCCTCGCGGCGACGACGCTCGGCTTCGGCCGCGGCGAATTGCTCGCGCAGCTGGGCAAGGTTGGACGGTCGCGAGGCTGGCGTGGGTGCAGCAACCTGTGGCGTCTCGGGCTCCGGCGTTGGCTCGGGCGTCGGCTCTGGGGCCGGCGAAGGTGTCGGTGCCGGAGTGGGTTCAGGCGTCGGCTCTGGCTCTGGTTCCGGCTCGGGTGTCGGCTCTGGCACAGTCGTGGGTTCAGGACGCGTTTGCGGCACGGGCGCGACAGGCTGCGGCGTTGGCTCTGGCTCGGGAACAGGTTCGGGTGCAGGCGTCGGCTCGGGGACCGGCTCTGGTTCTGGTTCTGGTTCTGGCTCGGGTTCCGGCTCCGGCTCCGGCTCGGGCTCGGGCTCGGGAACAGGATCGGGCTGCGGCGCCGGTTCGGGCGCGGGAGCCGTTTCGGTCACCGGCTGAGGCGTCGGCACATCGGCGGGCGACGGGGTGGGCTGGTCCTGCTCGGTATTGCCGGTCGGCTGAGCCAGTTCGGCAGGCTGATCGCTTTCCACGATCGAGGGCGTATCGGTTTCAACAACCGTGCTGTCGAGCTGACCGGCCCGGATATTGGAATATTCTTCGATCGGCACGAGATCGACGGCGATGGATTCGACGACAGGCGTCAGCGGCTCGGTCGATCCAAGATTGATCAAACCAAGCACGATCAGCAGAACATGGGCTGAAACTGAAACGGAGACGCCTGTACGCATGGGCGCGGCCTATCGCTCGCGCTCGGTGACGAGCCCGATCTTGGAATAGCCTGCCGCCGACAGCAGCCCCATGACGCGCATCACCGCGCCGTAATTGGCCGTGGTGTCGCCCCGCAGGAATATCCGATCCTCGGGAGTCGCCAGTTCGGCAACTGCAGTAACAAGCTGCGTTTCGGAAACAGGGTTCTCTTCAACGAAGATCCCGCCTTCGGGCGTGACGGCCACGGTGATGGGCCGGGTCTGGCTAGCCATCTCCCCAGCTGCGGTGCGCGGCAGGTCAACGCTGACGCCCGCCGTCATCATCGGGGCCGCCACCATCATGATGATCAGCAGCACCAGCATGACGTCCACCATGGGCGTGATGTTGATCTCGCTGATCACGCCCGATCTCTTGCGGCGACGGCCGCGGCGTCCGCCCCCGCCTCCACCACCCGATACGCCTCCCATGCCCATGTCAGCGGCTCCGCGCTTCGAGCTGGCGGGACAGGATGGTCGAGAATTCGTCGGCAAAGCCCTCGAGGCGGCCAATCATCTTTCCGGCATCGGCCGAGAGCTTGTTGTAGGCGATAACTGCCGGTATAGCGGCCACAAGGCCGATGGCGGTCGCAAACAGCGCTTCGGCAATGGGACCCGCCACGACGGCAAGATTGGTATCGGACGAGGCGGCGATGTTGGTGAAGGCATTCATGATGCCCCAAACGGTGCCGAAGAGACCGATGAAGGGGCCAGCAGAACCGACGGTTGCCAGAAAACCCAGGCGCTTTTCAAGAAATTCGCTTTCACGCGCGATGGCGACGTCGAGCACCTTGTCGAGGCGCTGCTGCATGCCGACAAAGCTGGCTGCGTTCTGCTCGTGGCTGCGCTTCCACTCCTTCATGGCAGCGACAAACAGCGCGCCCATGCCACCGGAGGTCTTTTCCGACTGCTGCTTATAAAGCTCTTCAAGCGACTGACCGGACCAGAAGGTGCGCTCGAAATTGTTCATCTCGGCGCCAATGCGTCGGTAGGCAATGGTTTTGTCCACGATGATCGCCCAGCACCATACCGAGGCGGCCAAGAGACCCAGCATCACCGTCTTGACGACGATGTCGGCCATCCAGAACAGCCCCCAGATGGACAGGTCGGCATGAGGAGCGGCTGCTCCTACTGCATCCATGGCTTCCATGAAGTGATCCTTTCGGCCCGGCCCAAGCGCCCGACCCCATGTTGCTCGGATGGGGGCGGAATCTGTCAAAATTAAGAGAAATGCTTTGCAATCCGGGGCTTTCGGCACCGGCCGCAACGCAATCGTTCCTTTGACTCGATTATGGTGACCAAGTGGTTAACAAAGCGATTCCGCAACCTGCCACCCGATCACTTTGACGGGAGATCATCCAAGGCTGCACGTGTTCCTACGCTCGCGAGTCGCTGACGGAGATCGGCCGGCAGACGAGCGGGACCGCCGGTCAGCTTGATGGCGACGATGGTCACACGGGCGCTGGTTAGTACCGTATCGCCGCGCCTTATGGTTTGGTTGAGGACCAGGCGGACGCCGCCGGTTTCAGCAACCTCGGTGGTGACAGTCAAAAGATCGTCGATACGAGCCGCCCCGGCAAAATCGAGATCCATGGACCGAACGGCGAAGGCGATTCCTTGCTCGGCAAGCTCATGGTGATGGATGCCGAGATCGCGTAAAAACTCGGTTCGGCCGCGCTCGAAGAACTTCAGATAGGCGGCATGGTAAACAAAGCCGGAAAAATCAGTGTCTTCGTAATAGATGCGGACAGGAAACCGATGCTGAGCCATCAGCGGCGCTCGTCATGAACATGATGGATCTGCTGCTCGGGCAGATTACGCAGAAAAGCAGGCAGCCAGGCCGGCAAGAGATTTAGGTCTTCGAGGGCCGTGCCCTCGACCGGAACCCAGAAGAAGGAGAGATCGTGCCCTTCGTCCCGCCGCTTGAGCCAGGGTGAACGGCCATCGGGTCCGTGCCCCGGCAAGGTGACAGCGTAGAAAAAGCCGAGCTCGTGAAAATCCTCGTCGTCGCGGCGGTAAAAGCTTTCGGAGGTGGCGATCATCGCCCCGACTTCGGCCTGCAGCGCCAGTTCCTCTTCGACCTCGCGCGCAAGGCTGATGCGGGAGTGTTCGCCCAGTTCCACCCGCCCGCCCGGCAGCATGCAATAGGCGTCGTCATCTTCCCGGCACACCAACACATGGCCATCGGCGATGATTACGGCGGCGACGCGATAGTTGAAGCGTCCTTGTGGGTGGGGAAAACTCAAGACGTGGCGCTCGGTCACCGTGTCTCTCCAAGTTCGATAACGACAAGTTCGGGTGGGGCCTGGAAGCGCAAGGGGATACCGGAATGGCCCAGACCCGCCCCGACCACCAGATGCTGCCCGTTCTCCACGATGTGCCCATGCAAGAACCGCTGTCCGAAGCCGGAGGGCACGATGGGGGCATGGCCGAATAGGCGGATCTGCCCGCGATGAAGGTGCCCGGACAGTGTCAGTGCCACGCGGCGGGGAACGCTTGGAAAGATCTCCGGCTCATGGGCCATGAGAATGACTGGCGCATTGTCGGTAACGGCGGCGAGGGTGCCCGAGAGATCGGCAAGGCGGCGGCCATCGGGAAATTGGGCGATCTGGTCACCAAGCCCTGCAAGCCAGAATGCCGCGTTGCGCCAGGAAAGCCGGCGTGCGCGATTGACGAGCACGTCCACGCCAGCCTCGATCAGGGCGACAAGCGCCGGCGGATGCGGAACGGCCGCAGGATTGCGCCCAAGGCGGGGATAGTCGTGGTTGCCCAAAACAGCAAATGTCCCTAACGGCGCCTGCAAGTGCGCGAGGCGGGCGGCCCAGTCGCGCGCGGCGATCGGACGGCTAAAGCGCGGGCCTTCTTCGAAATCGCCAAGAAGGAGGACGATGTCGGGCGCAAGAGCATTCGCCTTGGCCACGATGCCCTCAAGCGCTTCCATGTTCACCCAGGGCTCGGCGAAGTGGAAATCGCTGAGCATGACGATGCGAAGGGAGAGTGCGGCGGGCCAGGCTGGAATGGCCGGCGTGTAGCGGGCAATACGGACCTGATCGGGATGGATAAAGGATTGCGCGCCCAAAACATCGAGGCTGCGCCGCAAGGCGGATTTCGCCAGCCGCCGCATGAGCTCAGTCCTCGCCTTCCGCGTCTTCGAAGAGGCTCGATTGCAAGCCCACAAAGCCCTGCGGCACGACCTTGTTCAGATGCTGAAAGGCAATGGCCGTGAGCATGCGGCCACGCGGGGTGCGCTGGATAAAGCCTTGCTGCAGCAAATAGGGCTCGACGATTTCCTCGATCGCGTCGCGCGGCTCGGACAGGGCGGCGGCAATGGTTTCGATGCCGACGGGGCCGCCATTGTAGAAATCGGCGATGGTGTTGAGATAGCGGCGGTCGAGCTGGTCGAGCCCGCGCGCATCCACATCGAGCCGCAAGAGCGCCTTATCCGCAAGTCTCGCGTCGACCTCGTCTGCGCCTTCGACAATGGCGAAATCGATGACACGGCGCAGGAGGCGCCCGGCGATGCGTGGCGTGCCGCGGGAGCGGCGGGCGATCTCGAGAGCACCGTCAGGCGCCATGGGCGTGCCCATGAGCCGGGCGCCGCGGGTGACGATCTTCACCAGTTCCTGCGGCGTGTAAAAATTGAGGCGCACGGGTATGCCGAACCGATCGCGCAAGGGTGTGGTCAAAAGCCCTGCCCGGGTGGTGGCACCGACAAGCGTGAATTTGGCGAGGTCGATGCGCACAGAGCGCGCGGCAGGCCCCTCCCCGATGATGAGATCGAGCTGGAAATCCTCCATGGCGGGATAGAGCACTTCCTCGATCGCAGGATTGAGCCGGTGGATTTCATCGATGAAAAGAACGTCGCGCTCTTCGAGATTGGTCAGGAGCGCAGCGAGATCGCCAGCCTTGGCGATGACCGGGCCGGAGGTGGCGCGGAAACCGACGCCGAGCTCCTTGGCGATGATCTGTGCCAGGGTTGTCTTGCCAAGGCCGGGCGGGCCAACAAACAGCACGTGATCGAGCGCCGAGCCGCGTTTCTTGGCCGCTTCGATGAACACTTCTAGATTGGCGCGTGCATCGGCCTGGCCGACGAAATCGGTGAATCCCGAGGGCCGCAGCGACACATCGAGACTTTCGTCACGGCCGGCGGAGGCAGAGGTAAGGGAAGTCAAAAGAGCGCCTCGCGGAATTCAGTCATATGCGGCAGGCGCAGCGCCTTCCGCTCGAAGGTAATGGCAACCGTGCATTCGACTTGCTCACTGCGGAACAAGCACGTCACTGGCTGAGCTCCCGCAAGCCAAGGCGGATCAGCTTCTCGGTAGGTGTGTCGTCGCCTTCCCGCGCCACCACCCGTGCGAGGGCAGCGGACGCCTGGGCGCTGGAATAGCCGAGATTGGTGAGCGCCGAGACGGCATCAGCGACGTTGGAAGTGGCGGCGCCTTCGCCCAGAGCGGTTTGAAGGCCAAGCGTGCCGGCGTCGACAGCACCAATAGCCGGCACCTTGCCCTTGAGTTCGGTGACGATGCGCACGGCCAGTTTTGGCCCAACGCCATTGGCGCGACCGACCATGGCTTTATCCTGAAGAGCAACCGCGCTCGAAAGCTCGGAGGGCGTCAGCACCGAAAGAATGGCAAGCGCAACGCGGGAGCCGACGCCCTGGACAGTGGTCAGCAGCAGAAACCAGGACTTTTCCGCCTCCGAGGCGAAGCCATAGAGCCGGATCAGATCCTCGCGGAGGATAGTCTCGATAAAAACCACCGCTGCCTCGCCCACCCTTGGCAGGGACTGGAGCGTGCGCGAGGAACAGTGCACCTCATAGCAGACGCCGCCGCAGTCGATCAGCACCCAGTCGTCGCCAAAGCTATCCACGAGCCCCTTGAGCTTGCCGATCATACAAGAGCTCCCATGCGCTTGGCCGAGACGCGGTGATGAGCATGGCAGATCGCCACGGCCAGCGCGTCGGCCGCGTCCGCGCCCTTGAAATCGGCAGCGGGCAGCAGCGTGCGCACCATCAGTTCCACCTGCTTCTTTTCGGCGTGGCCGGTGCCCACGACGGATTTTTTAACAAGGTTCGTAGCGTACTCGGCCACATAAAGCCCAGCTTGTGCCGGAGTGACCAGCGCAACGCCACGCGCCTGGCCAAGAATAAGCGCGGAGCGAGGTCCCGAATTGACGAAGGTTTCTTCGACCGCCGCTTCATCAGGATTAAACTGGGCAAGGATGTCCTTGAGACCAGCTGCAAGCGCAGCCAGGCGATCGGCCAGAAGACCATCGATCGGCGGGGTGACGGTACCCGCCGCGACATAGCTCAGGCGATTATCCTTGGCATCGACAATGCCCCAGCCGCAGCGGCGGAGCCCGGGATCGATGCCGATGATTCGAACGGGTTTGCTCATGGCCTACCTTGTAACAGCTTGGCTCATGCTACCAAGCACAATGTGAACAAAACAGAAACTTCGAGCAACAGCAGGAGGATAAGTCAAAATTTACCCAACCGGGAAACCCGGAATTCACATTCGTACTTCTACTTTGCTTCTGGGACGCAGGGACAATGATTCACGATGACCGGTATAGCAACCGCGCTACCGAAGCAGACGTGGCTTTGGATTATTCGCACGACAGCTTCAACAGCGGGCGCAGCTGCGCTCTCTTATGCGGCAATCGCTTCGTATTTCCTACAATCCGCATCCCCAAAGTTCGAGCCGATACCTGCCCTGGATCGGCCGGCGAAAAAGAAGTCTTGCAGCGTCCAACACGCTGAGGCGCGAAAAGAGCGTCAGTCTCTCTGCATTCACAGTGTGGAGCCAAGCGCCTAGCCGCTCTGCCTGCTGATACCAACGACCTCGACTACGCCGCTTCAAACTTTATCAGGGTGCCGACATGACATCTCCACGCACGGTTGCATCTTTGCAAAGCTGGTCCAGCGTCGCGAAATGGACCGTGTTCGGACCCATCGCCTGCGTCATCGTATCGCTTGTCTGGAACGCGCTGACGTTCTCGGATCTTGGAGCCGAGGCGCTGCGACGGGCGCTGATTTCGGCAACGATCCTGCCGCTGCTGCTGGCCATTCCGCTGTTCTTCTATTTGTCGATGCGCCTGCGTGGCCTTGCCATCACCAATCGCAAGCTTGGGCTGGTGGCGCGAACCGATAGCCTTACATCATGTCTCAATCGCGGTGCGTTCACGGCGCGCGTCGAAACCATTCTTGCTGACGATCACCCAGTGAGCATGGGCGCGCTGCTGATAATCGACGCGGACAATTTCAAGGCCATCAACGACCTTTACGGGCACGATTGTGGAGACGAGGCCCTGACTATTCTCGCGCGGTCCATTCGCTCAGTCCTCAAGCCAGGCGACCTCATCGGTCGCATGGGTGGCGAGGAATTCGGCGTGTTCATGCCCCATATCGATCAGTCCGGTGCCGAACTGGCTGCCGAGCGCATCAGACGTGTCGTGCAACTGGCGCAATTTGCGCCGCGCGGCCAGCCTTATGCTCTGACCGTCAGCATCGGGGGTGCGGTGTTCGCAGACAAGACCGATTTCGCCGAGCTCTTCCGCATCGCGGACCAGCGGCTCTATGGCGCCAAGCATTCGGGCAGGAACCAGGCCGTGATTGTGCATACACTGGATCAGCCGCCCGTGCAGTTCAGGCGATCGGCCTAGGACAGCGCAGAGCCGTCACCGCTGTGCGGCAGAGGCCCTCAGGCAAAACCCGAGGGGCTGATGCTTGTCCAGACGGCGAGTAGCGCCCTTAGCCGGCCAGCTTGGCGGCGTCTTCCTCGCTCATATCGAAGTTGGAATAGACGTTCTGGACGTCGTCATCCTCTTCGAGCGTCGCGATCAGCTTCATCAGGGTTGCGCCCTTGTCAGCATCGATCGGGGTCTGGTTCTGCGGGCGCCAAATGGCCTTCACGCCCTCGGCTTCGCCAAGTACCTTTTCAAGCTCGGCAGCCACGTCGACCATGGCTTCAAAGGCGGTGTAGATATAGTGGCCGTCTTCATCGCTCTCGACATCGTCGGCACCGGCTTCGATCGCCGCTTCCATGACCTTGTCTTCCGAGCCCGCGCTTGCCGGATAGGTGATCTCGCCGACGCGATCGAACATGAAGCCGACCGAACCGGTTTCACCCAGAGCGCCGCCATTCTTGGAGAAATAGGAGCGCACATTGGAAGCGGTGCGATTGCGATTGTCGGTTAGCGCTTCCACGATAACGGCAACTCCGCCCGGGCCGTAGCCTTCGTAGCGGATTTCATCATAGTTCTCTGCATCGCCACCGGCGGCCTTCTTCACGGCGCGCTCGATATTGTCCTTGGGCATGGACTGGGCACGCGCATTGGCAATGGCAAGGCGCAGGCGCGGATTGAAGGCAGGATCTGGCTGCCCCATCTTGGCCGCCACGGTGATTTCGCGCGCGAGCTTGGAAAAGATCTTGGAGCGGATCGCGTCCGACTTGCCCTTGCGGTGCATGATGTTCTTGGCGTGGGAATGGCCTGCCATTCGGAACCTCGGAATGTCTGAATTTGAAGGGCTTATAGGGGGCAGAAACGGAAAATGGAAGGGTGGCGGATACCCCCGGCAGGCCTTCCGTTCGAGAAGAGGTTGGAAGGCACCGCGTGTGCGGAAGCGAGGGTGAGCCCACGGCAAGTTCGTCCTACACCTGACAGAGGAGGTGAGATGGAAGGCTCTTTTGGCTAGAGTTCAGGCAGAGCCTGGCCCAGCGAACCGCCGACGCGCACCGGCAATACCTTGCGTGCAAGTCCGGTCTTGGGATCGGTCTCGACCGCAACCCCGCACAGCGTCGCTTCGCCCTCGGCGGGCGTGAACCGCCCATTGGGGATGCCGGTCAGGAAGCGATTAAGCGGCTCATCGGTTTCCGTGCCAATGATGGAATCAAAATCGCCGCACATGCCAGCGTCGGCCATGAAAGCGGTACCGCCTCGCAAGATCCGATGATCGGCGGTCGGGATATGGGTATGGGTGCCCACAACGAGCGAAGCCCGGCCATCGAGGAAATGCCCCATGGCCTGAATTTCCGAGGTCGCTTCGGTGTGGAAATCGACGATCACGGCATCGACCACTTCGCCCAGCGGTGCCGCCGCCAGAGCCGCCTCGATGGCGCGGAACGGATCATCGACCGGCTGCATGAAGACACGGCCCAGCGCGTTGACCACCAGAACACGATGACCATTGCGCCCCTCGACCATCATTGCGCCGCGGCCGGGTGTCCCGGGCGGATAATTGAGCGGCCGCACCAGTGTCGGCTCACGCTCGATGAAGCTGATCGTTTCGCGCTGGTCGAAGGCGTGATCACCCAGCGTGACAATGTCGGCCCCGGCATCGCGCAAGGCGCGAAAGTGTGGCTCGGTCAGGCCACGGCCATGGCTGGCATTTTCGCCGTTGATGACAACGAAATCAAAGCCATAGTTGGACACTAGGCCCGGCAGGCGCTCGCTGATGGCATCGCGGCCGGCGCGTCCCATGACATCACCCAGAAACAGAAATCTCAAGAACGCTCTCCAAAGAACTGAACGCCTTCCTCGGTCACCACGGCGTCGAGCGGCATATCGTGAGCTTCGCGCGGTATATGATCGAGACGCTGGGCCGAGTAGGCAAGGCCCACCAGCAAGGGACGTCTCGGCAAATGCGCCAGGGTGCGATCATAGTAGCCGCCCCCGTATCCAAGGCGCGTGCCGGCGCTGTCATAGCCGACGAGCGGCACGAGGATCAGATCGGGATCGCGCCGCGGGGCAAGCTCGGAAGGGGCGAGAGTCCCAAAACCTGCTTCATAGAGCGGGGCGTCCGGCGCCCAGACGCGCATCTCGAGGGGCGCGCCGGCATCGGTCACCACCGGCAGAATGACGGTTTGTCCGCATTCGAGCAGACGCACAAGGATCGGCTGGCAATCGATCTCGTCCCGGATAGCCCAATAGCCGGCAACTGCATCTTCGGGGCCAAAGGCGATCTTATCGAAGAAATGAAATGAAGCGGACTGCGCCGCGTCCAAGCGGAAGTCGGGATCGAGTCCGGCGCGGCGGGCAAGAGCTTGCTTGCGCAGGGCGGATTTGAGCACCTCGGCTCCATCTTCCCCCATGCGCGATATGTCTCCGGACCCGATAATCAGAGTGCCGCCCTGGCCGTGGGAATGTCGATCCCGGGAACCTACTCACGTAGGTGGGCGCCGTATGTCCGAGCCCACGGGCCCGGTCAGGGACAGCTCCCTTAGGATCGATTAAGGCCCCGGGGATATGAATGTCCTCACGCGCCGGGCAGCAATTGAGATATAGGCGCTTCCCTGTCCGGGCGCAAATGTCTGATGGCAGATTTGTGTGCGCTGCAAGCGCCTATTTCTTGAGAGCTTCGACACCCGGAAGCGGCTTGCCTTCCATCCATTCGAGGAAAGCGCCACCAGCCGTCGACACATAGGTCAAAGCGTCCTTGACCCCGGCATGGGCGAGGGCGCTGACGGTGTCCCCGCCTCCAGCAACCGAAATCAGGTGGCCGTCATGGGTTCGCTTGGCCACGTGCTTGGCGATGGCGACGGTACCGGCATCGAACGGCTCCATTTCGAAGGCGCCGACCGGGCCATTCCAGATGATGGTGTGAGCATCGTCGATGGCGCCGTTGATGCGCTCGATCGACTGTGGGCCGACATCGAGGATCATGCCATCGGGATCGATGGCGTCGACGCCGTAGAGACGCGTCGGCGAATTGGCCTTGAAGTGCCAGGAAACGACCGCGTCGACCGGCAGGATGATAGCGCAATTGGCCTTGTCGGCCTTGTCCATGATGCGGCGTGCGGTGTCCGCGAGATCCTTTTCGCAGAGCGACTTGCCGACGCCATGGCCCTGGGCGAAAAGGAATGTGTTAGCCATGCCGCCGCCGATCACGAGGCCATCGACCTTGGTCACGAGGTTTTCCAGAAGATCGATCTTGGAGGACACCTTGGCGCCGCCGACGATGGCGACAACGGGCTTCTTTGGCTTACCGAGACCCGCCTCGAGCGCTTCGAGTTCGGCCTGCATGGCAAGTCCGGCAGCAGCGGGCAGAAGATGGGCTACGCCTTCCGTCGAGGCATGGGCGCGGTGGGCGGCCGAGAAAGCGTCGTTCACATAGACATCGCCGAGACTGGCCATGCGCTGCGCAAGCTCTGGATTGTTGGCCTCTTCGCCCGGGTGGAAGCGGGTGTTTTCAAGCACCAGGATCGAGCCTGCAGGCGCCTCCTCGATCGCCTGCCGGGCGGCGCCTACATCTTCCCAGTCCGTCGCAACGAAACCGACCGGGTGACCGGTAACGTCGGCCACGGCGGAGCAGACCTGTTCGAGCGAGAATTCGGGATCGACCTTGCCCTTGGGGCGGCCGAAATGGCTGAGCAGCACGACCTTGCCATCATGGCGCATGATAGCGCGCATGGTGGGCAGAAGCCGCTCGATGCGCGTTGCGTCGCTCACCTTGCCATCCGCCACCGGCACGTTGAGATCGGCCCGCAGCAGCACGACCTTGCCGTCGAGATCGAGTTCATCAAGGGTCTTGAAATGGGCGGTCATGGCCGGGCTCCGAAAACTCACGAAACGTGCGTCATGGCCTAGCAGAGGCGGGCTGATCGGGAAAGCGCTGGTGCGAAAAAACTGTCAGCCTGGCAAGAGCAATTGCCGTATCTGCAGACCGGCAAGAAACGGCAGAGGGCTCAGCGCAGTCCAGCCGGCAAGGCGCAGAAGGTCTTCAACCGTCACATGGCGCGCAAACCCCACGCTTGCCCATGGCGTGACACCAACAAGCCCCACGATGCGCAGATGGCGCCGGATGAGCCAGCCCAGCAGCATCAGCGAAGGCAGCATGAGCAGTGCGAGGCTGTCCACGAGCCCTGCCGCGAGCCATGCGAGGGGCAGGATCGAGTAAAAACGCCGGGTAAGAACAAACATAATCGCCTCCGCTGATGCGCTATCCAGCATCAGGGTTAGGCAGAATGGTTGACAACAGTTTGACGCATTCGTGTGAGGACCCAGCCCTATTCGTCGCCCCGGAACTGGAGCTTGGCCAGTTCCGCATAGCGGCCGCCTTTGCTCACCAGTTCGGCATGCGTGCCCTGGTCGATGATCTGGCCGCCTTCAAGCACAAGGATATTGTTGGCATCGCGGATAGTGGCGAGGCGGTGGGCGATCACAAGCGTGGTCCGGCCCGCCATCAAGTGTTCGAGCGCCTGCTGCACAAGCCGTTCGCTCTGAGCATCGAGCGCCGAGGTCGCCTCGTCGAGCAAGAGGATGGGCGCGTTCTTGAGAATGGCACGGGCAATCGCCAGGCGCTGCTTTTGTCCGCCCGACAGCATTACGCCACGCTCCCCAACGATCGTGTCGTAGCCCTTTGGCAGATCCAGCACAAAATCGTGGACCAGCGCCGCGCGAGCGGCTGCTTCCACTTCGTCATTCGAGGCATCTGGTTTGCCGAAGCGGATATTGTCGGCAATCGAGCCGGCGAAAATGGTCGGCTCCTGTTCAACATAGGCAAAACGTTTTCGCAGATCGGTGAGCCGCACATCGCGGATGTCGACGCCATCCACACGGATGGCGCCGCCCGTGATGTCATAAAAGCGCTGCAGAAGAGAGAGCGTCGTCGACTTTCCCGAACCGGAAGGACCGACGAGTGCCACGGTCTCGCCCTTGGCAACGGCAAAGCTCACCCGATCGAGCACGAGACCGGGCGCAGCGGGATCGTAGTTGAAGCTCACTTTGTCAAATTCGACGGTGCCAAGCGGCGGTACGGGAAGAGCAACTGGTCGGGCCGGGTCTTCGATGGCAGCATTGGTGTCAAGGATTTCGGTTAGGCGTTCGGTCGAGCCAGCAACCGATTGCAGGGTGCCAAGGACCTCGGACACATTGGTCAGCGCGCCCGACGCCATGAGTGCATAGACCATGAACTGGGCCAGCTGTCCTGCAGTGACCGAACCGTCGAAAACCGCGCGCGCGCCCCACCAGACAAGCCCGACAAGTGCGCAGGTGCCAAGAAAAATGACAAGCGAGACGAGGATAGAGCGGGCTCCAAGCCGGCGCACTTCGGCGCGATAACTGGCCTCGGACCGATCCTGGTAGAGATTGGCTTGCACTGTTTCCTGAGTAAAGGACTTGACCGTGCGCGTAGCGCCCAGCATTTCGGTTGCCATTGCTGAGAGGTCGGCCAGCGCATCCTGAGTCTTGCGCGACATGCCGCGTAGGCGCCGAGAATAGGCCACGACCGGCAGAAGAATGGCCGGAACGGCAATAGCGACGGCGAAGGTCAGAACAGGACTTGTCAGCACCATCATGATCAGCGCACCGATGATGGTGACCATGGAGCGCAGAAACAGCGAAAAGCTCGACCCCACCGCGCCGCGGATAATGGCAACGTCGCCATTAAGACGGCTCGTCAATTCGCCCACGCGATTGGTATCGAAATAACGCGCATCGAGCCGCAGAAGATGGGAAAACACCGCTTGGCGCAGATCTGCGATGACGCGCTCGCCAATGACGGAGATGAAGTAGAATCGCGCTCCGCTTGCAACTGCCATGACCGCGGCAATGGCGATGATGATCCCGCCATAGCGTCCTACCATTTCCAGGTTCTGCTCGATGAAGCCCTGGTCGATTACCCCGCCCAGCATTGCGGGAATGGCGAGCGAAGTGACCGCGGAGACAAGAAGAAAAAGGACAGTGAGCGAGAGGCGGACAGGATAGGCCAGCATGAAGGGCAGGAGCCGTCGCAATGGCTGGAGCTTCTTGGGCTGGAGCTTGAGACCTGCAACGGCTTTTTCGCTGGCGCCTTGTGCGGGCACGGCTTCATCGGTCATATCGCTTCGCCGTACTCCATTGCAGCGGACCCTGCGCGGGCCGGTTGCATATAGGCTTCTGCCGGGCAGCGAGCAACAGGCGGAAAACGGGTAAAATTGCCGCCCCCCTGCCCTTGCCTTACCGGGCTCGTTTCTGTAAGAAGCGCGCCAACGTAAAGTTTCCAGCTCTCCGGGCGCCACGGCGCCCGTTTGATTTGAGGCGCATGCTATGAAGTCCGATATCCATCCCGACTACCACACCATCACTGTGGTGATGACCGACGGCACCAGCTACCAGACCCGTTCGACCTACGGCAAAGAAGGCGACACGCTGCAGCTCGACATCGACCCCAAGACTCATCCCGCCTGGACTGGCGGCACGGGTCAGCTGATGGACCGTGGCGGTCGCGTGACTCGCTTCAAGGAACGCTTCAAGGGCCTCGGCATCTAAAACCGATCCTTCTTCACTGCAAAAGCCCGGCCATCGTGCCGGGCTTTTTGTTTGAGCTGATCCTAGCAGACGGCGGGAATTCTGCAGCAATCGGAAGCAGTTACAACCAAAGACTACAATCAAAATGAAATGGAAAACAAACCAAGATCAAAAGAACAGAAAACAATTAATACTGTCCCGAAGCAGCCATGATCCAATTGGGGTGAGTACGCATTAGCCTAACTCATAGCTTGCAAGAGGAGATAGCAATGGCTGTTCTGGGTGGTTTGCTGAACTTGAATGATACGCTCACCAACGTTCTTGGAGGAAGAGGGGGATCAAGCAATTCGGGATTGTTGAGTCCAGTCACCAATCTGGTAGCAAACCTTGTGAGTATTGGCGGAGAAGACGGGAGCGGAGCAACAGACCTGCTCAATCTTGGCCTTCTTACCGAGGAAGGAGTTGTCGAACTTAATCTGCTCGGTCAAGAACTTATCGTTCTGCCGAACAATGGTGGAATCATCGATACTGACCTGCTGGATGGCTCTGGGGGACTTCTCGGGAGTGTAACAAACATCCTTCAGCTCGATGGCCTGCTGGGAGAGGCAGGGCTCCTCGACCTGACGGGCATCCTTGGCGAGGGCGGCATCCTCGACCTCAGCGGCATTCTTGGCAGCGTGCTGGGCCTGCTGAGCCCAGGCGGCGCACTGGACCCCGACGATCATCTTGACCCCGATGGGGAAGTGGACCCGGACAGCTTCGATAATGTCTTTGTTGGAACATCAGGCAACGACAACTTCATCGTGCCCACGTCTTCAACCTATATCGATGGCAAGGGGGGCATCGACACGGCAGACTTCGCGCGCAGCTCGGAAGGCATGAGCTTCGCGGTAGGTGACGACGCCGTGCTCTTTGCGCAGGACGACACCCTCTACTATTTCAAGGATGTTGAACGCGTGAACTTCTTTGAGGGCACGCTCTATCTTGACACCGGCGCTGGCGAAAACGCGGGTATGGCCTATCGGCTCTACCAAGCAGCCTTCGATCGCATGCCGGACGCCGAGGGGCTTGAATATTGGATTGGGCGCCTGGACTCAGGCAACACCAATCTTGCCGCCATCGCCGACAGCTTCATTCACTCGCCTGAGTTTATCCGCACGTTCGGAACAGAAGCGACAGTCTCGAACGCTGAGTTTGTTGAACTTCTCTACCAGCATACGCTTGATCGCGGATCGGATGGTCCCGGCTACGACTACTGGGTAGAGCGATTGGATTCGAATCAGACCAACCGCGGCGACCTTCTGGCTTTCTTCTCCGAGAGCGACGAGAACCAGGCGCAGGTTGCAAGCCAAATCGATAACGGCATCTGGATCGCATAGGCCAGAGTCGTGGGGCGCCGAGCTTGTCCCAGCTTGGCGCCTCTCTCCTCAAGAGCGCCGAAACGCGGCCTGTAGGCGGGAGAATTGGTCGGCGATACCGTTGACCTGAGGGGCGGTGGTTTCGGGAAGTTTGCCGCGTTCGAGTTGGTCGAGCTGTGTCACGCGATCGAAGAGCTTGTCGCCTTGATCGATGAAGTCCCGCAACTGCAGGGGCAAATGGTCATAGCCAGGGCCACCACGCTCCGAAGGGGTGGCTGAAAACTGCACCTTTTCCTTTTCGGCACGGGCGCTCTCGCGCGTGATTTCGCCTTCGTTGACGGCACGCTGCAACAACAGCCATGAGGCGATCTGCATCAGGCGCGTGGTCAGGCGCATGGATTCGGTCGCATAGAGAAACGATGCTTCGCGCGGCAGGAGGCGGCTTTCATGCCTGCCTTCCTGATCGAGGTAGGAAGCCACCGCTTCGATCAGCCCCATGCCTTCACGATAGAGCTGATCAAAGCCACCGGAGGCCGCGATGCGGGGCCCAAGGGCTATGGCCGAATTGCTCGTTTCGTTCGTATCCGCCACGATTCTTTCCAGCTTTGGCGCCGAGAGTGTCGACGCTTCAAGATGTGATGCTAGGGGATCGCCCCGCTCGCGTCATGCCTGAGGGCAAACTAGCCTAAAGAAGTCGTATAACGCCAGAACCCGGAACCCTGAAAAAGAAAAAGAGCCGTGGAACACGGCTCTCGAAGTTTACAGGGAGGCGTCAAACAGAGGGAGAACCACTCTGAAAAATCCAGAAAGATCTGAATAATGACACCTTAATCTCAAGCTCTTAATTGTGCGTTAACAGGAGTCGATTTCTTAACCCTGCTGGCGATCACGCCGGAGTTACTGGCCTGGGCGGCTGACGCCATCAAGAAGCGTGCGACCCGTCAACGTGATGAGGGGCGTACCAGCGACCGTTTCGACCCAGCCTTTGTCTTCCAGAGGCTGCAGCGATCCGGCTCCGAAACCTGACTTGCCTTCTGCAAGCGCCTGAAGCTGGATCAGTTCGGCTGGCCGGACACCTTCAAGGATCCTGTCGATTTGCGGTTTCATTTCCACACTCCTGCACTCTTTGGTCAGCGGCGACGGAACGGAGGCTTCCAGTATCTGGCGACCTGAACCTGCCACATAAATGTTTGCACGGGCTCTTCGCGAAAGGCGCGATCGAGCGGGGCGTCGGAAACAGGAGCCTTGAGGGGTATGCCGTCTTCAACACCGGCCAATCGCAGCGCATAGACCAGCGCGGCGATCCCGAGTGCCATGACAAGGGTAGTAAAGACCAAAAGGTTCCAGAGCATTGGCAATCCAGTGCCGTTTTGGGCGAGAGCCGCTGACACTAGCTGCTGGCTGCGCAACCCTCCACGTTTACCGCTGCTTAACCTTAATGCTTCTGCTAGATCTTGAAGGCTGCTTCAGCGGCTCGCAGCGTTTCCCCGCGCGCTTCTATAGCTGCACGCAGGCGCCTGATCTCACCCTCGAGCAACCCGATCCTGTGCTCCAGCTCCGAAACGGACAGGGTATCGAGGACCATGCCGATCTCATGGCTGCGGGCGGCTTTGAGGCGCTGCTGTTCGTCTTCCATCGCTCGTACTCCTGACTGATCGCAGACAAGATGGGTTTCCGCCCCTTGCCGGGCAAGGCCGGTTTGCGCCACCATGGACTCATGGATAACTCATCTTTGCCCTCTCGGATGCAGGCGATCATCATTTCCGCGCCGGGCGCACCGGACGTGCTTGAGCTGGCCGATCTTCCCCTGCCGGTTCCACGGGCCGGCGAAGTGCTGATCAAGGTGGCAGCAGCGGGCGTCAATGGCCCGGACCTCGCCCAGCGGCGCGGACACTACGATCCGCCCGCGGACGCGTCTCCCATTCTGGGGCTGGAAGTAGCCGGGGTGATCGCTGTGCCAGCTGCCAATGGTACGCGCTTTGCCGGTGGCGAGCCGGTGATGGCACTAACCAATGGTGGAGGCTATGCCGAATATGTCGCTGTGCCCGAAGGACAGGTGCTGCCGATCCCTTCAGGCTGGAGTTTTGCCCAGGCGGCAAGCCTGCCTGAAACCTGGTTCACGGTAACGCAGACCCTCGTGATGCGCGCTGGCCTCGAGCGGGGCATGAGCGTGCTGGTGCACGGAGCCTCAGGGGGCATTGGGGGCGCGGCGATCCAGATCGCCTCGCTTCTCGGAGCGGAGGCGATCGGGATCACTTCCAGCGCTGAAAAGGCGGACTATGCCCGTAGCCTCGGCGCTATTGCGACCCTCGACAGGCACGAGGACATCCCTACCCGCGTCTTAGCGCTGACGCATGGCAGGGGCGTCGATCGCGTTGTCGACCTTCTCGGCGGCGAGATGGCCTCGGTCAATGTCGCAGCTTCGGCGCACAACGGGCATATCGTTCAAGTCTCGACGCTTGATGGCGGAACAGCTTCGGTGCCACTGCGGCTGATGATGGCGAAATCGATCACCATTTCCGGCTCGACGCTGCGGCCGCAAACGGGGGAAATCAAGGCCGCCATAGCGGACAGGATCGACCGGGACCTCCTGCCGGCTCTCTCGGCAGCTAGTTGGACCAAGCACAAGGTGACATGCTTTCGGCTTGAAGACGCAGCATCGGCGCATGCGGCGATGGAGGCGCGGGGGCATGTGGGCAAGTTTGCCTTGCTCACCTCATTCGGTCTCTTGGCTTCCGCCAAACAGGGCGAGTCACAATAAAGACCTGCAGGTTGACTTAATCCGTTGCGGAAATCTGGCCGAAACTCTATATTGAAGCCAGTTCCCCCTCAGCTTTAGGCCAAGAGGCGGAGCGGTCCGGAGGAAAACCGGCCGCGCCAGCAGGAGAAATTTACCATGTCCCAGCCCCTTCTTATGCCCAAGGCGACCGCCGTTTGGCTCGTGGACAATACCGCTTTGTCCTTCGACCAGATCGCAGCCTTTTGCACCCTGCACCCGCTGGAAGTGCAAGGCATTGCCGATGGTGATGTTGCCAGCGGCATCATGGGCGTCAATCCAATCCAGAACGGTCAGCTGACCAAGGAAGAGATCGAGAAGGCCGAGGCAGATCCCAACTATCGGCTCAAGCTCTCCGACCCCAAGGTTCGCGTTGCCGCCGTCAAACGCAAGGGCCCGCGCTATACGCCGATCTCGCGCCGCAACGAGCGCCCCAATGCCATCAAATGGCTGGTGCGCAACCACCCCGAACTCAAGGACGCGCAGATCATGCGCCTTGTCGGGACAACGAAGTCGACCATCGAATCGGTGCGTGAGAACACGCACTGGAATGCGGCTAACCTAACTGCGATGGACCCGGTGACGCTGGGCCTTTGCAGCCAGATCGAACTCGACCTCGAGGTCAAGCGCGCGTCCAAGGATGCCGGCGGTCCGATCGAATTGGCCGAAGGTACAACGCTGCTGACCGCAGAAGAAGCCCTCGCTCGCGCCGCAGCGCGTCAGCAGGAAAGCTATGGCGAAGACGGCTTTGAAGGCGAAGAGCGCAAGAGCCCGCAGAACGAAGAGTTCGATGCGGATTCGGTTTTTGCCAAGCTCAAATCGCTCAAGTCCGACACGGACGAATAGGCAGCGCTGGTTTGTGACTGACAGATCCCCGTCCTTGTGGCGGGGATTTTTGGTTTTGGGGGGGTTTTGGAGAAATGCCCCTCACCCTAACCCCCTCCCCCAAAGGGGCGAGGGGACTGGGCTGGTGAGCGGAACCAGATCGAGCGTCAAACTGATTGCTGTCCCCTCCCCCTTGGGGAGAGGGTTAGGATGAGGGGTTCGGGGACGGTGAACGCAACTGACGCGTCCCGAGGCACTGAACGCCTCACCCTACCCTGCGGCTCGACCCCTCCCCCGAGGGGAGAGGTGAAGGAGGCGGCGCCGAGGGAATTACTGAATGCCCTTGAGCGTCTTCATCAGGGCGCCGTGCAGGATTTCGTTGCCGGCGACGATCTGGCCATTCCAGACCGACCCACCCTGCCCGGCATAGTCAGAGACAAGACCACCGGCTTCCCGAACCATCAGGAGACCGGGGGCAACGTCCCAGGGCTTGAGGCCCGCTTCCCAAAGGGCGTCGAAGCGCCCGGCGGCGAGCCAGGCCATGTCGACCGAAATGGAGCCCGAGCGGCGGATGCCGGCGACCGCCGGGTTAACCTGCACCAGCTGGCGCAGCTGCAGCCCGTCATTGGAGGTGCCTTGGGTTTTGATACCGGTCGAGATCACCGCGTCCGACAGATGGCGGCGCTCGGCAACGCGCAGGCGCTTGCGATCGGCGAGCCAGGCACCACCGCCCTTTTCAGCCGTGTAGAGTTCGTCCATTACTGGATTGTAGATGACGGAGGCGACGATATCATCGCCCCGTTTCAGGGCGATAGCGACCGCAAAAAGCGGAATGCCATGCAGGAAATTGGTGGTGCCATCGAGCGGATCGATGATCCACGTATGCTGGCCGTCAGTCCCTGCGACTTCCCCGCCTTCTTCCATCAGAAAAGCATAGGTGGGACGAGCCTTGCGCAGTTCATCGAACACGATCTGTTCGGCCCGCAGATCTGCCTTGGACACGAAGTCGGCCGGCCCCTTACGGGACACCTGAAGGTTTTCGACTTCGTTGAAGTCGCGCGACAGCGACTTGCCAGCCTTGATGGCGGCATTGACCATGACGGTGAGAAGGGCGGAACGCGCCATCGTGCTTCAGCTCGCTTGTTTCAGCGGCGTACAGGGCACCACCGCAACAAGGCCGATGGACACCAGGGGCATAGCCCCGCCGCTTAATTAAAAGGTGTGGGGCGCTTATTGCCCCAGAAATAGCGTGGGTTCAAGGGTTTTGCGCCGCTTCGGCCTCGGGCGCGGGCGCCTCACCGGCGGAAGCTGGTACAGGCGCCACCACATCTTCGGAGGACGGCGTCTCGGATGGCACAACGACACTGCTGGGCGCGTTTTCCGGATCGGTCGGCGCTGGAAGCGTTGGGCCGATGATTTCAGCGCCTCGCGCGGGCATCCCGCCATAGTTCTCGCGGCTGGGCGGACTATCGGGCCAGAAACGCGCGCGCTCTTCGGCCCGGGCCAGCGCCTCAGGTGGGATCGAGACAAGCAGACGATCAAGCGCGGAATCGGTCAGTCCCTGGCGGCGTGCGAGAGCGCGCCACATGGCAGCAGTTTCCAAATCGAGCGGCGTGCCCTCACCAACCGCAACCAGTTTGGCCAACCGGTTCTGCGCTACAGGATTGCCACCTTCGGCAGCACGCTGATACCAGCGCACTGCGCCTTCGAGATCTTTCTCGACACCCTGGCCCAGATAAAGAAGCGTAGCATAGTCGATTTGAGCAGCCAGCAACTCTCCTTCCGCGGCGAGGCGAATGAAGCGGGCTCCCTCGACCGGATCAGGCGCAACGCCCGCTCCCTCGATCAGCATCGACCCGTAATCGTATTGCGCTTCGGGTAATTCCGCTTCAGCCGCTTCCTTCATCAGCGCTGCAGCGCGTGTCAGGCTCGGCTCGGCATAGATGCCTTCGACATGAAGAAGGGCGAGATTATACTTGGCGGGAATATAGCCCTTGCCCGCCGCCTCGCGGAAGAGTTCGGCGGCGCGTCTCCGGTCACGCTCGACGCCCACGCCGTCCTGATAGAGCATGCCCAGCTCGAACGTTGCGAGCACATCGCCGCTCCGCGCGGCAAGATTATACCAGCCTGCGGCTCGCTCGGAATTTTGGGCAACGCCGAGGCCCTTGGCATAGAGTTCGGCAATCAGGGTCTGCGCTGCGGCATCGCCGGTTTCGGCCCGCGGCAGGGCGAGTTCGAGAGCAGTCAGGAAATAGCCGCGCTGAAATGCGCCGAAAGCCAGATCGACTGGTACGGAAGCACCGAACACGGTGTTGCTGATGCTCTCGGCTTCGGTGTCCTGCGCCAAGGCAAGCGAAGATGGCGCGGTAAGAAGCACAACCAGAAGTGAGGCGCGCCAGTTCATGCCTCAGCCCCAGCGGTGAACGCCTTGAGCGCCTCTGAAGGATCCTCGCCCTGCCAGATGCAATCGGACAAGGCAAGAAACTCTGCTCCGGTCGTGTCGCCACGGCCTGCTTCGGCCTGGGGATCGGAGTGAACTGCCGGCACTTCAAAAGTTTCCGCCCACCATTGCGCAAGTTCGGCGGCCTGCGGGTCCGCTGCGCCGCCGAGCGGGCCGAACATCACATAGTCAATATCGAGTTCGCCAAAACTCATCGCATCGTGTCGCGAGCGGATGTTGCCAGCGCCAACGATGGCATCGGGCTTGAGCATGGCAATGGCCTCGCGAAGGGCCTTGATCCCGCCATCGGAAATGTGAACGCCGTCGGCTCCGAGAGTATGTGCCAAGGCCGGATCGTTCTCCACCAGTACGGCGGCGCCCGCTGCCTGGCCGATCTGCACGAGGCGCTCGGCAAGCTCCGCATATGCGTCATCACCCAGCTCACCGCGCCGGACAAGCAGCGCCGCGATGTCCGGCCCTGTCAGCACGCTCATCAATCGGCGCGGAAACTGGCTGGGATCGGGATCTGCAGGGGTGATGAGATAGAGCTGAGGGGCCATGGAAATTCCGGAATGACTAAGCGTCCCTAGGCCGTCAATTTGGCAAGAAAGGGACGGGCTTTTCATTAGGGCAAGCCGACAGGGGTGGCAATGAGGGGAGCGCCGGGCGATCGGCAACCACCCAGGGCTCGAGCCTCTGTGCTGCCCTCACCCTGACCCTCTCACCTTAGGGGGAAGGAAGCGGATCAGTAGTGTTGACCAGCTTGGCCCTGAACTCGGAGGGCCGCTTTGCCCTTCAAAGAAAAACGTGCTCCCTTCCGGGAGCACGCCATGGGCAAACAGGCACCAGGGATCAGGCGGCAGCGCGGTCGGCTTCGTTGGACCATTCGCCAAGGGCCGCAAGAGAGTTCATGTGGGCGCGATGGGTGAAGGCGGCCTGCGCGGCCGGGAAGTTTTCGCGGCGACCGGCCCATGTGCGCAGGGCCACGTTCTGCAGGGCGCGGCCATAGGAGAATGTCAGCGGCCAGGGCTTATAGGCAATCTGGTTCATGGCCGAGAGGTGCGCCGTGGCTTCCTCGTCGGTCTGCCCGCCCGAAAGGAAGGCAATTCCCGGCACTGCAGCGGGGACGTGCTGCTTGAGCACGTCGACGGTGCGGCGGGCAACCTCCTCGACGCCGGGCCGATCACGGGAATTGACGCCGGGCAGCACCATATTGGGCTTGAGCAGCATGCCCGAGAGATCAACCCCGGCGAGGCGCAGTTCCTTGAACACGTTTTCGAGCACTTCGCCGGTGACCTGCGCGCTGCGTTCGAGCGAGTGATTGCCCGGATCGCCATCGCCGACAACTTCGGGCTCGACGATCGGAACAATGCCAGCTTCCTGGCAAAGGATGGCATAGCGGGCCAGAGCATGGGCATTGGCGCGGATATTGTTGCGGGTGGGCGCAACGTCGTTGATGGTGATCACGGCGCGCCACTTGGCAAAGCCGGCACCAAGCTCGGCATAGCGCACCAGACGCTGACGCAGGCCATCGAGACCCTCGGTGATCTTTTCTCCGCTATCGCCCGGCATCGGGAAGGCGCCGCGATCGACTTTGATGCCGGGAATGCAATCGGCATCGGCAAGAATGGCGCGGAACGTCGTGCCATCGGCGGCTGATTGCTCAAGGGTTTCTTCGGTCAGGATGACGCCGGAAATGTACTTGGTCATGGCTTCGGTCGAGCGGAACAGCATCTCGCGATAGTCACGCCGCAAATCGAGCGAATTGGGCAGGTTGATCTTGGCGAAGCGCTTTGCGATCGTGCCTTCGGATTCGTCGGCAGCAAGGATGCCCTGCCCCGGGGACATCAGCTTCTGGGCGATGGCGTTGAGAGATTTCGTCATGGCTTATGCCTTGCTCGCATTGGTGGAACTTTGCCCCAAGCTTAGACTTTCGCCAAAACCCGTCGATTAGACCTTGGGTTATCAGACGAAAGACTAATCTTGTATGGAAGAAAGTCCCCGGAACCGCCTTGCGAGAGGCAGACCGGTTTTCTCCACAAACAATGGACATAGCCAATGACGACGCAACCACACTTGAGCTTTCACGATGGCCGGACTATTCCCCAGATCGGCCTCGGGGTCTGGCAGACGCCGGACGATGTGGCCGTGACAGCGGTCGAGACTGCGCTCAAGGCGGGCTATCGCCACATCGATACCGCAGCTGTGTACCAGAACGAGCAAGGCGTTGGGGAAGGCATTAAGGTCTCGGGCGTTCGTCGCGAGGACATTTTCCTGACCACCAAGGTCTGGAACGACGATCAGGGTTTTGACGAAACGCTGCGCGCCATGGACCAGAGCCTTGAGCGCCTTGGAACCGACTATGTCGATCTCTACTTGATCCACTGGCCCTCCGCCTATCGCGGCAAGTTTGTCGACACATGGAAGGCGCTGATCCGCCTGAAGGACGAAGGAAAGGCCCGCTCCATCGGCGTTTCCAACTTCGAAGGCAGCTATATCGACAAGCTCGAGGCCGAAACGGGCGTGCTGCCGGTGATCAACCAGGTTCAGCTTCATCCAAGGTTCCAGCAGCGGCAACTGCGTGCCCGCTACGAGCCTAAAAAGATCATCACCGAGAGCTGGAGCCCCCTGGGGCAGGGAAAGATGCTGGAAGATCCCACCATAGCCGGAATCGCACAGCGCCATGGCAAGAGCGCGGCTCAGGTAATCATCCGCTGGCATATCGAAGAGGGTCTGGTGGTGATCCCAAAATCAGTCACACCCAGCCGTATCGTGGAGAATTTCGATGTCTTCGACTTTGCACTGACCGAAGAGGACAAAGCTGCAATCAATGGGCTCGATAGCGCCGAAGGACGGATCGGCTCGGATCCATTGATGGCGAAGTTCTAAGCCGACACTGCATCAGCAGCCCTGTGGTAAGGCGGTTTTCGTCAGAAAAGCCTCCAACCACGGGGTGCGTAGCGGCACCTTCCAAATGCCCATGGAAAGAAACTAGCTCTGCAGCGGCGCCGTTTCGTCCAGCACACCGGCGATGGAGTTGAGAACCTTGGCCGCTTGGTCAAGCTTGCCGGCGAACGCTTGTTCAGTCGCTTCCAGTTCGTCGGCAATCTGGTGCCCGGCGGCAGTCAGCGTCTCCACCTCGGCTTCCAGCGCTGCGATACGGCGCTCGGCCTCGGCGAGTTCGTCGAGAACGGCGATGCCGGCCATGACGGTCAGGCGATTGTCGCCGATTTCACCGACGGCGCCCTTGAGTTCCTCGACCTGGGCGTTGAAGCGCTCGGCCAGGGCGATCAGATGACCCTGCTGGCCGTCCTGACACGCCATGCGATATTTGCGGCCGTTTATTTCGACATTGACCTCGGGCATTGGTTACTCCGTCTTGGCCAGCACTGCGCGCACCGTTTCCATGGCCACGACCAAGCGCCGCGACACGTCGTGGGCGCTATCGTCGAGACGCTTGGCGCGGGCTGAGGTCTTGTCGAGCTCCGTAGCGAGCCGGGCCCGCTCCTGCACGAGGCGCTGAGTGTCGACTTCGATGCGCTTGATGCGCTGCACACGATTGGTCAATTCGACAAGGCTCTGGTCGAGCCGAGCCAAGGCCGCATCAAAACGGCCAGTCGCTGCCGCAAGGCCGTCCTTACCCTGTGTGTCACTCATCGACCGCAACAACTCCGGCACAAACTCGATTCAATTGTATCAGCGTGCCCCAAGCCTCCTCCCAATGCAACCTCGGGCCGTCCTAACCCTCGCAAAACCGCACTGCGACTGGACGGCTCTGGCCTTGGGTGACATTGACACTAGGGACGAACCTGTTATGGCTCAACCCGCCTTTGGGAGGACGTTTTCCTCAAGCATTCTCCCCCGATTTCAGCCTTCCTCACCCTTTCCAGAGAGCGGCCCGCGCGATGACGAACACAGCCCAGCAGAATGAATTGGCCAATGCCATCCGGTCCTTGGCCATGGATGCGGTCGAAAAAGCCAATTCGGGCCATCCGGGCCTGCCCATGGGCTGCGCCGATATCGCAACCGTGCTCTTCACGAAGGTCATGAAGTTCGATCCCGCGAACCCCCATTGGGCCGATCGCGACCGCTTTATCCTTTCGGCCGGCCATGGCTCGATGCTGCTTTATTCTTCGCTCTACCTGCTCGGCTATGGCGACATGACCATCGACGAGGTCAAGAACTTCCGCCAGCTCGGCTCCAAGACCGCCGGCCACCCCGAATTCGGCCATGCCACCGGCATCGAAACGACCACGGGCCCGCTCGGCCAGGGTCTTGCAAATGCCGTTGGCTTTGCCGTGGCCGAAGCCAAGCTTGCAGCCGAGTTCGGCTCCGACATCGTTGATCACCACACCTTCGTGCTTGCCGGCGACGGTTGCCTCATGGAGGGCATTTCCCAGGAAGCGATCTCGCTTGCCGGCCACCTCAAGCTCAACAAGCTGGTCGTCATCTGGGACAACAACGACATCACCATCGACGGCAAGGTATCCAACGCCGACTCGACCGACCAGATCGCCCGCTTCAAGGCCGTTGGCTGGAGCACGATCGAGATCGACGGCCACGATCAGGACGCGATCGAAAAAGCGCTCAACGACGCCAAGGCCTCCACCGACAAGCCGACCCTGATCGCTGCCAAGACCACGATCGGCTTCGGCGCGCCCAAAAAGGCCGGCACGGAAAAGGTCCACGGCGCCCCGCTCGGGGCCGAAGAGCTGGCCGGCGCCAAGCAGGCGCTTGCCATCGACTACCCCGCTTTCGAAATCCCCGCCCATATTCTCGATGCCTGGCGCGCAGCCGGCACCCGCTCGCAAAACGTGCGCGGCGAATGGGAAGCGCGGCTCGCCAAGGCCGACAACAAGGCCGAATTCGAGCGCCGCATGGCCGGCAAGCTGCCGGCCGAATTCGAGGCGACCTTTGCCGCCTACAAGGAAAAGCTCGTCGCCGACAAGCCCAAGGTCGCGACCCGCAAGTCGAGCCAGATGGCGCTCGAGGTCATCAACAAGGCGCTGCCCGAAACTCTGGCCGGTTCGGCCGACCTGACCCATTCGAACCTGACCAACACGCCCGAGACGCTGCCCTTCCAGGCCGACAACCGTCTTGGCCGTTACATGATGTATGGCATTCGCGAGCATGAAATGGGCGCGGCCATGAATGGTGTGGCGCTTCATGGCGGCCTCATTCCCTATGGCGGCACGTTCATGGTCTTTACCGACTATGCCCGCCCGGCCATTCGTCTATCCGCCCTGATGGAACAGCGCGTCATCTATGTCATGACCCATGATTCCATCGGTCTTGGCGAAGACGGCCCGACCCACCAGCCGGTCGAGCACCTGTCGGCCCTGCGTGCCATTCCCAACCTCCTCGTTTTCCGTCCTGCCGATGCGGTCGAAACCGCCGAGTGCTGGGAACTGGCGCTCAAGAGCGAGAAGGCTCCATCGATACTGGCGCTATCGCGCCAGAACCTGCCGGCGCTGCGCACCGAAAACTCGACCGAAAACAAATCGGCCAAGGGCGCCTATACCCTGGTCGGCCCGGCCGATGCGGATGCTGTGATCTTTGCGACGGGCTCGGAAGTCGCCATCGCCGTCGAGGCCCAGAAGGAACTGACCGAAAAGGGCATCAAGGCGCGCGTCGTTGCCGTGCCGTCCATGGAGCTCTTTGCCAAGCAGTCCGACGCCTACAAGGCCGAAGTTCTCGGCACCGCCAAGGCGCGCGTTGCCGTCGAAGCCGGTATCGAGATGAGCTGGAACAAGCTTCTTGGCGACAAGGGCCGCTTTGTCGGCATGCATTCGTTCGGCGCGTCGGGCCCGATCGACGCGCTCTATGCCCACTTCGGCATTACCGCCAAGGCCGTTGTTGAAGCCGTCACCGCCCAAGTGTAAGAGAGCCTCGCCTCCCTTTCTCTTCCCCTCCCTTCCTGGAGCGTAAAATCATGGCAGTTCGCGTCGCCATCAATGGTTTTGGCCGCATCGGCCGCAATATCCTGCGGGCCATCATCGAATCTGGTCGCACCGATATCGAAGTCGTTGCCATTAACGATCTCGGCCCGGTCGAAACCAATGCGCACCTTCTGCGCTTCGACAGCGTCCATGGCCGTTTCCCGCACACGGTTACCGTGTCGGGCGACAGCATCGACGTCGGTCGCGGCCCGATCAAGGTGACCGCCGAGCGCGACCCGGCAAACCTGCCCCATGCCGCCATGAACATCGACATCGCGCTCGAATGCACCGGCATCTTCACCTCCAAGGAAAAAGCCTCGGCTCATCTCAAGGCCGGCGCCAAGAAGGTGATCATTTCCGCTCCCGGCGAAGGCGCGGACAAGACCATCGTCTATGGCATCAACCATGCTTCGCTCACTGCCGACGACGTGGTGATTTCGAACGCCTCGTGCACCACCAATTGCCTCGCGCCGCTCGCCTATGTGCTGCACAAGGAATTCGGCATCGAAAAGGGGATGATGACGACCATTCACTCCTATACCGGTGACCAGCCGACGCTCGATACCATGCACAAGGATCTCTATCGCGGCCGTGCGGCTGCGCTCTCGCAGATCCCGACCTCGACCGGTGCAGCCAAGGCCATCGGCCTTGTTCTGCCCGAACTCAAGGGCAAGCTCGACGGCGTCTCGATCCGCGTGCCGACCCCGAACGTGTCCTGCGTCGACTTCAAGTTCATCGCCAAGCGCAATGTGACCGCCGAGGAAATCAATGCGGCCGTGAAGAAGTATGCCGATGGCGAACTTAAGGGCGTGCTCGGCTACACCGAACAGCCCAACGTTTCCATCGACTTCAACCACGATCCGCATTCCTCCACCATGGCCCTCGACCAGACCAAGGTCATGGACGGCAATTTCGTGTCGGTGCTTTCCTGGTACGACAATGAATGGGGCTTTTCGAACCGCATGGCCGATACGGCCGTGGCGTTCGCCAAAACCCTCTGATCGGAAAAGCCCCGCTCTGGCGGGGCTTTTTTCTTGCGGTCACATTCTCGTGCCAAAGCGCAGTTTAGGTTGAGGCCCTGTTGCTATACGGAGCCATTTTCATGCGCCTTTTGCCTTGTGCCTTCCTTGCCGCTCTCGCCCTTGGCTCGACCACCTATGCCGCTGAGGATGCGGCGACCGGGCTTGGCGTAGCTCTTGATGGTAATTTCGTTGTCGAAGCCATCGCGCCAGCTGCACCCTATACCGCCAATTTCGGCGTCCGTTCCGCCAGCGGCAGCCCCGCAAATTTCGAGGGCGAGGAGTGGCTCTGCCAGGTCAGCTTTGCGCCAGCCCCGCAAAACGCCGACCTGAGCCAGACCGAGATCAATGACATGGTCACCTCGCCCGAATGGCTGCAGTTGGCCAAGGACAGCATGAGCTCAGTTTTCGACTTTGAGGACGACACGGCTTTCGAGCTTGCCGGCTATAGCGGCCATGAATTCGTTGCCGTGCCGAGGCAAGAGGGTGCCGAAAATGTCCGGCTTGTCCTTTCGATGGTCGAGACAGCAAAGGGGCGCACTGCGATCTCTTGCGTTGCGGACGAAACAACGCTCGATCAGGCACTCCCGGTCTTCCGCGACATTCGCGATGCGGTAAACCCGCCGGCCTGATCCGCCCAGGCTCCGGAGCGCAAATCGCTTGCCTTCCGCCCATGCTTTTGCTGCAAAGACAGCACAGCGTGGAGGCAGGCGTGATACTTGATCGGTCTTACCGGTGGCGGGGGCGTGACCTCTCGAGCATCGAACATTGCCATGTGATCGCCAATGGCCGCGACACGCGCATTCGTGGCGCCGTAGTAGGACCCGACTTCGGTCTTTTCTATCGCATCAGGCTCGATGAGAACGGCCATGCGCGCACGCTGAAAATCGAGCGTGCGGATGGAAGGGCATTGGAGCTTTTCTGCGATGGCGGGGGAGGCTGGTCGGATGACCGAGCCGAGCCAATAGCCGGTCTTCGCGGCTGCACCGATGTCGATATCTGGCCCACCCCGATGACCAACTCGCTTCCGATCTGGCGTGGCAACTGGCAGCCCGGGCAATCGCAGAAATTTGCCATGGTCTGGATCGACGTGACCACGATGGCGGTGCAGCGCAACGAGCAGATTTACACACAGCTCGACAGTACCCACTTCCGCTTTCAATCGGCCGACTTCGAGGCCGTGCTTCAGGTGGATGAAGATGGGGTAGTGGTCGATTACCCGGGCTTGTTCGAGCGCATCTAGCTTGAAAGTGAGCCGCCTTCACGCGGCTCACCCAATCCAGCGCGGCCGGTCACCCCTCGGTCAGTTTGAACTCGATGCGTCGGTTGCGGCGATAGGCTTCTTCGCTCTGACCGGGATCGAGCGGCGCGAATTCGCCAAAGCCAGCTGCAACGAGCCGCGCCGGAGCGACACCGCGCGAAACGAGATACTGCGCTACGGAAATGGCACGGGCTGCCGAGAGCTCCCAATTGGACGGGAAGCGGGCATTCGAGATCGGCCTTGCGTCCGTGTGGCCGTCGATGCGCAGGACCCAATTGATATCGGGCGGAATCTCTTGTTCGAGCTGGAGGATCGCGTCGGCCAAAGCGTCGAGCTGCGGCGTGCCTTCTGTTGCAATGTCGGCCTGACCCGGATCGAACAGCACTTCGGACTGGAAGACGAAGCGGTCGCCAACGACGCGCACATCGGCACGGTTCTCAAGGATTGCCCGCAAGCGACCGAAGAAGTCGGAGCGATAGCGCGCCAGATCCTGCACCCGTTGCGCAAGCGCAAGATTGAGCCGGCGCCCGAGATCGGCGATCTGGGTGCGGGATTCGCTGTCGCGCGCTTCAGAGGCTTCGAGAGCACTTTCGAGCGCTGCGATCTGGGTTCTCAGGGCGGCGAGCTGCTGGTTGAGGAGAGCCACCTGCGCATTGGCTTCGTCCGACAGCCGCTCGGCGCTGATCAGGTCATCCTGGAGCCCGGCTATGGTCGCGTCGCGATCGCCAAGGCCGGAGCCAATGCCCGCCAATTGTCCGGCAAGGTTCTGATTTTCCGCTTCCGCGCTCGAAAGCGTCGCCGTCAGGTTCGCCAGTTGTTCGGTCAGGTCGTCCGAATTGGCCCGCTCGAGCTGGAGTAGTTCGGTCAGCTCCGCGATCTGGCTGTTGAGCCGCGACAGGGCCGTGTCGCGCCCCTGGATCTCCTGGCCTAGAAAGAATTGGGTAAGCATGAAGAGGCTGAGAAGGAAGATAATGACGAGCAGAAGGCTCGACAGGGCATCCACAAAGCCCGGCCAGTAATTGGCTTCGACGCGGCGGCGTGAGCGGCTCGATGCCATGGCCTATTCCCGGCGCCCGGCATTGTTGTCTTCATTGAGCATGGCTTCGATCAACTCGCGCAGGCGCTTGTTTGTGGCGCTCTGCTCGGTGATATAGGCGCGCAGATCCTCCTGCTCGGTGCGGATATGCTTGACGAGGCCATCGATGCCGCGGGCGAGTTCGGCCATGGCGCGAATGGCATTTTGTGACGAGCTCTGGTTCTGCATCGTGGTGCCGATGCGGTCGATCATGGCCTGCATGTCCGGCCCCGCAGCATTGGCCTGCATGGCGGAGACGGGATGGTCTAGCTCGGTCATCGAGGTCATCCAGTCCTCAAGATCGGTGTAAAAGGCGTTTTGGGCCTGGCTCGTCTGCAGATCGAGAAAACCAAGGATCAGCGAGCCGGCGAGACCAAAGAGCGAAGACGAGAATGCCGTGCCCATGCCGCCAAGCGGAGCGGCGAGACCTTCCTTGAGATTGGTGAACAGCGCCGCGCTGTCGGCCGAGGTGACATCGAGCGCATTGATGACATTGGCCACCGACCCAACGGTCTCGAGAAGACCATAGAAAGTGCCCATGAGACCGAGGAATACGAGCAGGCCTGTTAGATAGCGCGACGTGTCTTTGGCTTCATCGAGCCGGTTCCCTACGGAATCAAGGATCGATGTCATCGAGGCCGGCGTGATCACTGCCTCCCCGATGCGCTCGCGCAGAATGCCGGCCACCGGAGCAAGCAGAACCGGCGGACGCACCTGGGTGGAATTACCCTCCTGGAGCGAATTGACCCATTTCACTTCCGGAAAAAGCCGGAAAATCTGTCGGAAGCTGAGAAAGATGCCGACGAACAGGGCGAACAGGATCATCGAATTGATGAACGGGTTGGCCCAGAAGAAGCTGATGATATTGGTGAACAGGATGGCGGCGACCAGGGCCACCAGCACCAGAAAGATGATGATCTTGACGAGGTAAACGGCCGGCGAGGCGAGATGGTAGGGATCGTAACCTTGCGACATCGTGCCTGAACCTCGCCCCGCGCACACAAATCAATGTGGGGAGAGTAGTGGCGGGGGATTGGCGTGACAATGGAAAAGGTTAACACGTCCGCAGCGCGTGAAAGGCTGAACCCGCGCGGTTGACAAGTCTTCCATTCAAGCATGGGGATAGTTTTCCTGCCTGCCTGGATTCGCCTTTCCCATGTTCGACCCCGTCTTTGTTGCCGTCGCCGTTTTCGCGGTGCTGATTGTTGGCCTGTCAAAGGCTGGGCTTCTGGGCGGATTAGGCGTTGTGGGCGTGCCGCTTCTTGCCCTAGTCATGCCCGCGCGCGACGCAGCCGGAATGATGCTGCCGGTCTTGCTGTGCATGGATGCTGTTGCGGTCTGGATGTATCGCAAGGAATTCAACCGCGAAATCCTCAAGATCATGCTGCCGGGCGCGGCGGTGGGAACGCTGCTCGGCTGGGCACTCTGGGCCTTTGTCAGCGATGCGGTTGTCTTGCTGATGGTGGGCGTGATCACCCTGATCTTCGTCATCGACGCCATTCTGCCGCTGCGCAAGAAACTCGAAGGCCTGCCGCCATCCAAGCCATGGGGCACGTTCTGGGGTGGCCTTGCGGGCTTTACGAGCTTCATTTCCCATACCGGCGGGCCGCCCTTCCAGATCTACGTCTTGCCGCGCAAATTGGCGCCGGCGATCTATGCGGGCACAACCTCGGTGTTTTTTGCCATCGTCAATACGGCAAAACTCATTCCCTATTTCTTTCTTGGCCAACTCAACGTGCAGAACCTGACATTGTCAGCAGCGTTGGCTCCGGTCGGTGTCGCCGGCGTCTTTCTCGGGATTTATCTGGTGCGCAGGATCTCGATGAAGCTGTTTTATCGGATCGCCTATTGGCTGGTGTTCCTGTTGGCGCTGCAATTGATCTGGGATGGGACGAACAGGTTGCTGGCGGGGTGACTTTCGCTTTCTGGATGAGCGACGTATCCCCCTCACCGACTCGGCTGCGCCGAGCCACCTCTCCCCGAGAGGGAGAGGAATAAGAGGCGATCGCCTGGCTGTTCTTCTCCCTCTTAGGGGGAGAAGGCGGCGCGCCGCGCCAAGATAGGGATCACGGCAAACCCGACAGTGACAGGATGCCTTCACAGCATCGCCTCCCCTCGCTAAGGTCCAGCCCGAAGCAAATTTTGGAGTCGAGTTCGCATGAGCGCTGCCGCACAAAAGGGCCACAACCAGTTTGGCAACCTTCCGGTCTGGGATCTTTCCGACCTTTATCCGGGCAAGGACAGCAGCGAATTCAAGACCGCACTCGAGGAGGCCAAAAGTCTCGCGAGCAAATTCGAGGCCGACTACAAGGGCAAGCTGACCGAACTCACCAAATCGGGCGCGCTTGTCAAGGCCATCAAGGACAGCGAAACGCTTGGTGACCTGACCGGACGCATCGGCTCCTTTGCTTTCCTTCAATATGCGCAGCGCTCGACCGATCCGGATCGCGCCAAGTTCATGGGCGACACCAACGAGGCGCTGACGACGCTGTCGACGCGGGTCTTGTTCTTCGAACTGGAATTGAACCGCATCGACGACGCGACGCTCGACGCGGCCATTGCGGCCGACCCTGAACTGGGGCGTTACAAGACTTGGTTTGCCGAGTTGCGCAAGGCAAAACCCTATCAGCTCGACGACAAGCTCGAAGAGCTGTTCCACGACAAGTCGGTCACCGCTTTTTCCGCCTGGAACCGGCTCTTTGACGAGACCATGTCGAGCCTTGAATTCGAGGTGGACGGGGAAACCCTCAACCTTGAATCAACGCTCCACCTGCTTTCCGAAAAGGACGAGAAGAAGCGCGAAAGCGCCTTCAAGGCGCTGGCCAAGACCTTCAAGGCCAATGGACGGCTCTTTGCGCACATCACCAATGTGCTCGCCAAGGACAAGGAAATCTCGGATCGCTGGCGCGGCTTTGGCGATATCGCCGACAGCCGCCACATGGCCAATTCGGTGGAGCGCGAAGTGGTGGACGCTCTTCAGGCGGCGGTCGAGGCGGCCTATCCGCGGCTTTCCCACCGCTACTACAAAATGAAGGCAAAATGGTTCGGCAAGGACAAGCTCAATGCCTGGGACCGCAATGCGCCGCTGCCGACGAGTGATGAACGCATCTGGGATTGGGACACGGCGGTTTCAACCGTGCTCGATGCCTATGGGCGTTTTTCGCCCGACCTTGCCGAGGTTGCAAAACCCTTCTTCAACTCCGGCTGGATCGATGCGCCAACCGGCGAAGGCAAGCTTTCAGGCGCCTTTGCCCATCCCACTGTGCCGAGCGCCCATCCCTATCTGATGCTCAATTATCTCGGGCGCACGCGCGATATCATGACGCTGGCCCATGAACTGGGCCACGGGGTTCACCAGCGCCTGGCTGCGGCACAGGGGCCGATCCTTGCCAATACCCCCTTGACGCTGGCCGAGACTGCCTCGGTTTTTGGCGAGATGCTGACCTTCCGCTCGCTGCTCGACAAGACCACCGACCCCAAGCAGCGCTTCGCGCTTCTGTCCTCAAAGGTCGAGGACATGCTCAACACGGTCGTGCGTCAGATCGCCTTTTACTCCTTCGAGCGCCGGGTCCATACCGCAAGGCGCAAAGGCGAATTGCGGCTCGAGGAGATCAACCAGATCTGGCTCGACGTGCAGACCGAATCCCTTGGAGACGGGATCATCCAGAACGAAGGCTACGACATCTTCTGGACCTATATTCCGCACTTCATCCACTCCCCCTTCTATGTCTATGCCTATGCCTTCGGCGATTGCCTTGTGAACTCGCTCTACGCACAGTATGAGAAATCGAGCGAGGGCTTTGCGGAGCGCTATTTCGAGCTTCTGAAAGCCGGAGGGAGCAAGCACCATTCCGAGCTGCTGGCGCCGTTCGGGCTGGATGCTAAGGATCCCAACTTCTGGTCGCTCGGCCTCTCGATGATCGAGCGGCTGATCGACGAGCTTGAGACAACATCGCCGCAAGGCTGATCGACAATGACGACTTATTCTCGAGGACCAAATGGCCACACACCGACCAGAGCATCATTCCGAGCCGGTACTGGAGTCCGGGATGGACTACGCCGAACACGAAAAGACCTATAACGGGTTTCTGATCGGGGTGAAGTGGTCCGTGATTGGGACGGCGGCCCTCCTGATCATCCTCTACTTCGTGGTCCAGCCATAAAGAAAACAAGCAGGCGCTAGAGCTGCCTGCCCGCCGGCAGGCGGGTGGGGAGAGTTCTGATGAAGATAGCGGTTCTACGGGAAACCGTGTCAGGCGAACATCGCGTCGCCGCCACGCCCGAAACCGTCACCAAGCTCATCGGGCTTGGCGCGCAAGTCAGTGTGGAAACGGGAGCTGGCTCGGGCTCCCGCATCCCCGATGCGGCCTTCACGGCGCAGGGCGCTGCGATCGCGCCAACCGTTTCTGCCGCAGTTCACGGCGCCGATCTCATCTTGACCGTTCGCCGGCCATGGGCTGGGCGGCTTGCCGGGGCCAATCCCGGTGCCCTCCTGATCGGAGCGCTCGATCCTTTCGGCAACGATGCTGAAATCTCAGATCTCGCTCGTGCGGGCATCACCGCCATTGCCATGGAATTGATGCCGCGTATTACCCGCGCGCAGGTGATGGATATTCTCTCGTCCCAGGCTAACCTCGCCGGCTATCAGGCGGTGATCGAAGCCTCGGCGCATTTCGACCGCGCCCTGCCCATGATGATGACGGCTGCCGGTACCGTGCGGCCCGCAAAAGTGTTCGTCATGGGCGCCGGAGTTGCCGGCCTTCAGGCGATTGCCACTGCCCGCCGCCTCGGCGCCGTTGTCTCGGCAACCGATGTCCGGGCCGCCGCGGGTGAACAGGTGGAATCGCTGGGCGCAAAATTCATCCTGACAGAGGCGCTCAAGGATGCTTCAGGCGTGGGGGGCTATGCGCGCGAGCTGACGCTGGCCGAAAGCGAGGCGCAAGCTGCCCTTGTTGCCGGGCATATTGCCAAGCAGGACATTGTCATCACGACTGCGCTTATTCCCGGCCGACCTGCCCCCAAGCTGCTCAGCGCTGAGATGATCGAGACCATGACCTCCGGCGCAATAATCGTCGACCTCGCGGCGGAGCGCGGCGGCAATGTGGAGCTGACCCGCCCGGACGAGATTGTCGAGCATAACGGGATCAGGATTCTCGGCTTTACCAATCTGGCAAGCCGCATCCCCGCCACCGCCAGCCAGCTTTATGCCCGCAACCTGCTCGCCTTCACCGAGACGCTGATCGACAAAAGCACGGGTCAGCTCGCCATCGATTGGAACGACGAGCTTGTGCGCGCCACAGTGCTGACGCGCGACGGTGCCGTCGTGCACCCGCATTTTGCCGCGACTGCTGCGCCGCTCGCCCGCCCTCAAGAAGAGGAAATCGAGGCGGTCGACCGGCCATCAGAGCCCAGACAGATGCCTGCAGAAGCCGTCCCGCAGCACGAGCCGGAGGCACAAAGGCCAGCGCCTCCGCACCGCGTGCCAGGCGAACCGAGGACAACGAGCGGCGAGGCGGAGGGGAAAAAGTAAATGGGAACCACGGCAGAGAACCTGGCCGATACGGCAACCGCGCTGGCGCACGGCGCCATAGGCGGAGCCATTGATCCCTTCACCTTTCGCCTTGCGATTTTCGTGTTGGCGATCTTTGTCGGCTATTTCGTGGTCTGGAGCGTGACACCGGCGCTGCACACGCCGCTGATGAGCGTCACCAATGCGATCTCATCGGTTATCGTGGTGGGCGCCCTGCTCGCGGTAGGCGTCGAGCTCGCTCACGACGCCAGCTGGGTGTCCAAGCTTTTCGGGTTCATCGCGCTGGTCTTTGCGAGTGTCAATATCTTCGGCGGCTTCCTTGTTACCCAGCGCATGCTGGCCATGTACAAGAAAAAGGCGCCGACCAAATGATCGACGCCAATTTCGCTGCGCTTCTCTATTTGCTGTCAGGCGTGCTGTTCATTCTGGCGCTTCGCGGACTATCAAGCCCGTCGTCCTCGCGACGGGGCAACCTTCTGGGCATGGTCGGCATGGCTATCGCCATAGTCACGACCCTGCTTGTTGCAGCGCCGGGCGACTGGATCAGCTGGATTCTCATTCTCGGCGGGCTGGGTCTCGGCGGCGGCATCGGCGCCTTCATCGCGCGCCAGGTGAAGATGACCGACATGCCGCAGCTTGTTGCGGCCTTCCACTCACTCGTGGGCCTTGCCGCCGTCTTCGTTGCCGCCGCAGCGCTCTACGCACCCGAGGCCTTCGAGATCGGTGTGCCGGGCGCCATTCATGCCCAGGCGCTGATCGAAATGTCGATCGGGGTCGCCATCGGCGCTTTTACCTTCACAGGCTCGGTCATCGCCTTCGCTAAGCTTAACGGTAATATGAGCGGCAAGCCGATCATCCTGCCGGCGCGTCACCTCATCCACATCGTGCTCGCCATCGTGCTCTTGGCGCTGATCTGGGCGTTTACGGTCAGCGCCGAGCCTGTGCTTTTCTGGCTGATCACCATTGTCGCTCTGGTTCTTGGCGGGCTGATGATCATCCCCATCGGCGGGGCCGACATGCCCGTCGTCGTGTCCATGCTCAACTCCTATTCCGGCTGGGCCGCGGCCGGCATTGGCTTCACACTCGGCAATACCGCGCTGATCATCACCGGGGCCCTTGTCGGCTCATCGGGGGCAATTCTCTCCTACATCATGTGCAAGGCGATGAATCGCAGCTTCATCTCGGTCATCCTTGGCGGCTTCGGGGGCGATGCCTCCGTGTCTTCTGGCGGCGCCGAAGAGGACAGGCCGGTCAAGCAGGGCGCGGCCGAAGATGCGGCTTTCCTGATGAGAAATGCAGGCAAGGTTATCATTGTGCCCGGCTATGGCATGGCCGTGGCCCAGGCCCAGCACGCCTTGCGCGAGATGGCCGACCTCCTGAAGTCGGCAGGCGTCGAGGTGAGATATGCCATCCACCCCGTTGCCGGACGCATGCCCGGACATATGAACGTGCTGCTGGCCGAAGCCAATGTGCCCTATGACGAGGTATTCGAGCTCGAGGACATCAATTCCGAATTTGCACAGGCCGACGTCGCTTTCGTGATCGGCGCGAACGATGTGACCAATCCGGCTGCCAAGACCGACAAGACTTCCCCGATCTACGGCATGCCGGTGCTCAATGTCGAAGATGCCGGCACGGTGCTGTTTATAAAACGGGGCATGGCTGCCGGCTATGCAGGCGTGCAGAACGAGCTGTTTTTCCGCGACAACACCATGATGCTGTTCGGCGACGCAAAAAAAGTGACCGAAGAAATCGTCAAGTCCTTGGGTCACTGAGGCCGCACATCACTGTGCAGCAAGACCCCTCCTCGCAAGAAGCGCGGGAGGGCATCCCGTGTGACGTTGATTCTATTTGAGATCACAAGCCTCGTTCCTCTCCCCCCTTCAGACAGAGAGCGCTTGGGTGAGGGGTTCTTGGAAACGAAAACAAACGTGTCGAGGCCCAGTGGTCAATAGTGCGGCGGCGGCTTTTCTGTAGCGGGATCAGCGATATAGCTTCCGCTACGCACCTGCTCTTCCATGGCATCGAGCTTGCGTCTCAATTGTTCTATGACGGACCATTGCTCGGTGATTACCTGGTTAAGTTCGTCAATCGTGTGGTCCTGAAATGCAACGCGGCTCTCAAGTTTTTCGAGCCGCTCAAGCTGGTCTCGGTCGCTCATTCATGGCTCCTTTCCCTATCCGTCCGTGGCCGTCAGATAGGGCCTGCAGCACACCTTTAGCAACCCGATCAACACGCGAGTGTGTTGACGTATAGGGAACCCCTTCGGCATTCGGGTCATTGATTCCGCAGTTATCAATCACGGGAGCCGCTGAAATGGCGACCATTACTGCGCACCACACAGACTCCACCCTCGCCGCCAAGAAGAAGTGGGACCTTGCGCGAGTTACGCGGCTCGGTCTTCTGAGCGTGGCGCCTCTCGCAGCTTTCGGCGGCGCCAACTTTGTTGGCGAGGCCACAGGCTATCTGCCAGTTTTCTTTTCACCGGCGGGCATGCAGGGCTGGATGGGCGCAGCGGTGCACTTTGCCATTCTCGCGCCGCTCGGGCTTGCCTTTGGGCTCACCGCCGAAGCCCGTGGCCTCGCTAATCATGCCGAGCATTGGCTGGTAGCGTTTATTGCCGGGCTCATTCTATTTCCGTTCATGGCGCCTATGTTCGACGCTTTTGCGCTCGCACTCGTTATGACGACACTCATGCTTCTGGGTCTTGCTGCCGGGATCCGCGTGGCACGCCGGTCCGAGACTGCCGGTTGGCTGATGGCCCCTGCCCTTGTTTGGACCGGCTTCGGTTCGGCTCTGGGCCTTGCGATGACTGCGGCCTTTGCCCCGCCCTTCGCTCTCGTCAATGCGCAGCAACCTGTAATGGGCGTTGCTGCCTGAGGCGGTTACCCCAAAGTGCCCTCTTGTGGGAGAGCATGGTGACCGCCATGTGGGATGCAAACACTCTGGAGCAGTCCCATGGCCCGCACGTTCAAGATTGATGTTTTCACCGATGTGGTATGCCCCTGGTGCCTTGTGGGATCAGCCCGTCTCGACAATGCGCTCCAGAACGTGCCCGACGATGTCGATGTCGTCGTTGAAAACCACCCGTTCTACCTCGACCCCACTGTGCCACCCGAAGGCGTGGATGTGGGTGAGATGCTGCGGGAGAAATATGGTCGCGATCCCAAGGAGATGTGGGAGCGCGTCGAGACCGAGGCGAAAAAAGCCGGCATCGAACTGAACCTCAGTCAACAGCCGCGCATGTTCAACACAGCCAAGGCTCATACGATCACCCGGCTGTCGCGCCCCAATGGCAACCAGCACGAATTGGCTAATGCCATTGCTGAGGCCTATTTTCTCGATCATCGCCAAATCAACGTCGACAATGTGCTGGCTGATATTGCGGCCGAGCATGGCTGGGACCGTGGCGACGCACTTGACGCGATGAACGATGCCAATGAACTTTCCATTACCGAGCAGCTGGCAACCTCTGCGGCCCAGCAAGGCATTCGCGGCGTTCCATTCTTTGTTTTCGGCGAGAAATACGCGCTCTCGGGTGCCCAGCCAGACGAAGTTTTTGTTGAAGCGATTGCCAAGACGATTTCCGAGCTTTGACCGGCCAAGCCTGCTATAGGCTTGGCTCTAACATCAAAGCAGGATTTCCTCGGTGAAATGGGTCAAACTTGCCTTGGCGGGCATACTCGTTCTGTTCGCGGTCGCCTATGTCGGCGCGACGAGCTACATGTATGTCAATCAGCGTAGTTTTCAGTATGACGCCACGGGCGAAGTTACGGCGCTTGCGTCGGCCGCCTTGCCTGGAGCGCGGGAGATTGCAATTCCCGTCGAGGGCGCGGTGATCAATGGCTGGTATCAGCCGCCCGCCCCCGGCATGCCTTTGATCCTTTACTACAAGGGGAACTCGGGCAGCTTTTCGGCCGAGCACGAGCGCTACGCCCAATTCGTCGCCGATGGTTATGGCTTTCTTGCTTTCGACTATCGCGGCTTCCCCGCGTCTGCCGGCACGATCAGCGAGGCAGGCATTCTGGCCGACGCGGTTGCCGCTTATGACTGGGCAGCGGAGCAAGGATCGCCCATCCTGATCTGGGGCCGCTCTCTGGGTAGCGGGCCTGCCACCTATGTGGCAAGTCAGCGCGATGCCGAGGCCCTGTTGCTCGAAACCCCTTTCCTGTCCGCAGTCACAGTTGCGGCAGAGCGGTATCCGATCCTGCCGGTGAACTGGGTGATGCTTGACCAGTTCCGGTCCAACGAATGGATCACGGACGTCCAAGAGCCGGTGTTCGTGGCCCATGGCACGGCGGATACGGTGGTCGGCGTTTCCAATGGCGAGCGTCTTTACGAGCTGGCGCCCAACCCGGACGAGCTTTGGATCGTCCCCGATGCTGACCACTCCGACCTCTGGGCGGCCGGACTTTGGGACCAGGCCAAGGCATTCTTTGAGAGAGCGCGGACAGAGTGACCGAATCGACCACGGTGGGCATGTCCGCTCGCCGCACTGCCGTCATCGGCGGGCTCATGGTGGCCACCGGCCCCCTGAGCCTGACGCTCTACTCCCCTGCCCTTCCCACGATCGTGGGGGATTTCGCGACGAATGATGCAGCCGGAAAGTTGACGCTGACCGTCTATTTCGCCGCTTTCGCCCTCGCGCAACTGATCTGCGGCCCGCTGTCTGATCGCTATGGCCGCCGCAGCATCGGTATTGCCTTTTTCGCCATCTATGTAGTGGGCAGTCTTGTGGGCGCCCTTGCGCCAACGCTCGAAATTCTGTTTCTCGGCCGTTTTATCCAGGGCTTTGGCGTCTCGGCGGGCGTGGCACTCTCGCGTGCCATGGTGCGCGACCAGTTTGTGGGTAGCGAAGCAATCCGCATCCTGACGCTCGTCAACCTCATCCTCACCGTAACACCGGCCGTTGCACCAACCCTTGGCAGCGTCATACTGCTTTGGGGATCATGGCACGTCATGTTTGTGGTCATGGCCGGCTTTGGCCTTGCCATTCTTGCGCTGATGGGGCTCGGCGCGCGGGAAACGCTTCCGATAGAGCGGCGCATGCCGTTTCGCCCCAGAACCGTGCTCGACAACTACCGGACCCTGGTTTCGGCACCCGATTTCGTCTTTCCCGCGCTCCTCCTCGGTTTGACCTTTGCAGGCTTTCACGGCTTTACCGCGCTCTTGCCCTTCATTTTCATCAACGAGATGGGTCTTACTCCATTCCAGTTTGCCATGGCCATGCTGGTGCAGACCGCATCATTTATCACCGGCAATCTGATCGTCGGCGCACTGTCGCGTCGGGTCACCGCCCAATTCCTGGTTTCGATCGCGTTGGCGCTCTTGGCGGTGAGCGGAGCTGGCTTTGCCCTCTTGCCCAACCTCTTCCCGCACTCGGTGATTGCCATCATGGCGCCGGTGGGGCTCTGGATGCTTGGGCTCGCCTTTGTCAGCCCCAGCGCGACAACCGCGGCCATGGCCGGATTTGGTGCGATTGCCGGCGCAGCAGGCGCTCTAACCGGGTTTTTCCAGGTGGGCGGCGGCTTTGTCGGCTCTCTGGTTGCCGGCACGGCTTTCTCCGATGCGCGCACCGCGCTCGTTGTGCAACTGCCTGCAACAGCGGTCATCACCCTCTTCGTTGCGCTCCTGGACCGGCAGCGCAAGCGGGCCTGAGCCGCTAGCTTGTCTCTACCGATACTGGTTTCCGGTGGAGACCGAAATTGGGATCCCCAAATGACACAAGCAAAAACGCCGCCCTTGCGGACGGCGTTCTCGAAATCTCGATATGAGCGTTGACTAGCTGCGAGCGGGCGCCGCAATCAGACCTTCACGCTGAGCGCGCTTGCGAGCCAACTTGCGGGCGCGGCGCACTGCTTCAGCCTTCTGGCGAGCCTTCTTTTCAGATGGCTTCTCGTAGTAGTTGCGCAGCTTCATCTCGCGGAAGACGCCTTCGCGCTGCAGCTTCTTCTTCAGTGCGCGCAGCGCCTGGTCAACATTGTTATCGCGAACGACTACTTGCAAAGGTCAACTGCCCCTTCAAAGCTTGGCAAAATCAGGTTGGATAGAAGCGACGAGGCACAAAACCAACGCCGCCGACCAGCCGAGCCGGTCACCGTGGCGCGCTATATAGCCTGACCCCGACCGCTTGTCCACTCCTAAACCCGTTAAAATCTGCCGATTTGCCATGATCGGTGCCGCCTTGCGCCAAGTCATTGCCGGCATTAACCATCTCATGTGGCTTTCACCTCAAGAGGTCCCATGCTCAAGCCTTTCGTTTTGCTGCCCGGTCTTCTTTGCGACGCACGCTTGTGGCGCGACATTGTCTTGCCGTTGCGCGAAGAGGTCGCCCCGCTGGTGGCAGACCTGACGCTTGATGATACGATCGTTGCCATGGCCAGGAGGACCCTGGCCGCCGCACCACCCAGCTTTGCGCTGGCGGGCCTCTCCATGGGTGGTTATGTTGCGCTCGAAATCATGCGTCAGGCCCCAGACCGCGTAACGCATCTGGCCCTGCTCGACACATCGGCGCGGCCTGACACCGACGAAAGGCGCGAAGCGCGGCGCAAGGGCATCGAAAACGTCCGGATTGGCAAGTTCATCGGCGTGTCACGCAGCCTCCTCCCGAGCCTTTTGGCCAAGCGTAATCTCGACACGCCGCTTGCCGAAGAAGTACAGGCCATGGCCGAGCGCTGCGGGCAGGATGCTTATATCCGGCAACAGCAGGCGATCCTGGGACGGATCGATTCACGCCCTACCCTGCCCGGCATCAAGGTACCGACATTGATCGGGGTTGGCACCGAAGACAGTCTCACCCCGCCCGAGCTCGCCGAAGAAATGGCCTCCGCCGTTCCCCATGCGGATATCACCCGTTTTGCCAGAAGTGGCCACCTGCCCACGATGGAAAATCCCCAGGCTGTGGCAGAGGCGCTGCGAAACTGGTTGGCGCGGTGAAAACGTGTAGTTCCCCTGGAGGAAGACTACTCCGCCCGCACGATCCTGTTGACGTGCCCCATCTTCCGGCCGGGCCGCGCTTCGGCCTTGCCATAGAGGTGCGGCTGGGTATTGCCGTCGATCCCCGAGGGAACGATGTCGATCTCGTCGCCGATCAGATTCTGCATGACCACATCGGCATAGCGCCTGGGATCGCCCAGCGGCCATCCGGCAACGGCGCGCATGTGTTGCTCGAACTGATCCGTGAGGCAAACGGCCTCAGTCCAGTGCCCCGAATTATGGACGCGGGGGGCGATTTCATTGACGAGAAGGCTTGGCTTCTCGCCACCGATCGCAAAGAACTCGACCCCGAGAACCCCCACATAGTCGAGCGCCACGACGATCACCTTGGCGAGCATCGCCGCGTGCTTGTCCACTCCAGGTGGAATGGAAGCCGGAACTGTCGAGGTATGAAGAATATGATGGCGATGGACGTTCTCGGCGGCATCGAAGGCGCGCACCTGACCGTCGGCCCCGCGCGCCACAACTACCGAGATTTCCTTTTCGAAAGGGACGAAAGCTTCGAGAACCAGCGGATGCGGCTGTAATTCGGCAAACGCCGCTTCGGCATCGGCGGGCTCGCGGAGCACCCGCTGCCCCTTGCCGTCATAGCCGAGCCGCGTAGTCTTGAGGACTGCTGGCAGGCCCAACTCGCCAATAGCCCTTTCAAGATCTTCAAGCGAATGAACCGCGCGATAGGGTGCAACCGGGATGTTTTTCGAAGCGAGGAAGCTTTTTTCCGCCAGGCGATCCTGCGAGATGGCCAAGGCGTTCGCGCCTGGCCGAAGGGGTTTCAGGCTAGCCAAGAGTTCAGCTGTGGCGGCAGGAACATTCTCGAACTCATAGGTGATGACGTCGACCTGCGCAGCAAAGGCGCGCAAAGCGTCTTCGTCTTCATAGGCCGCCACGGTCTTGAATGGGGTAACATCAAAAGCCGGGCTATTTTCATCCGGACAGAAGATGTGGCTCTTGAACCCGAGCTTGGCGCCCGCCAGCGCCAGCATGCGGCCAAGCTGCCCACCGCCAAGAATGCCGATGGTGGAACCGGGACGGAGGGCGACAGTGTTTTCGGTCAAGGCACTACTCAAGGTCGGAAGGAAATTGCGGCACGGCCTGCGCCTGCCGTTCACGGTGGGCATCAAGCCTGTCGGCCAATTCCTCGTCATTGAGCGCAAGGACTGACGCAGCGAGCAGCGCGGCATTGATTGCGCCCGGCTCGCCGATCGCCAGCGTCCCAACGGGTACGCCACCAGGCATCTGAACGATGGAATAAAGGCTATCGAGGCCGTTGAGGGCCTTGGACCGCACCGGCACGCCGAAAACCGGCAGCGGCGTCATTGCGGCAATCATGCCCGGCAGGTGAGCAGCGCCGCCGGCCCCCGCAATGATGATCTTGATGCCCTCGGCTCGCGCATTCATGGCAAAATCGACCAGCCGCTCGGGCGTGCGATGCGCGGAAACAATCCGCGCTTCATATTCGATTTCGAGGGCTTCGAGCGTCTCCGCGACCAGCCGCATAGTCGGCCAGTCAGATTGGCTGCCCATGACGATGGCGACCGGTGGCTTGAGCATGGCAGTTCCCCCATCCCGCTCCGCAAAGCGCGCATCTAGCGCAGATCAGACGGCAACTCAAGGCGGCAGGGCCTGGATCGGTCAGGCGATGATGTCGGGCAGGAGAATATTCTCGAGTTCGACGATACGGTCCTTGAGCGCCAGCTTGCGCTTCTTTAGCCGCTGCACCAGCATTCGGTCCGCGAATTGAGATTGCGTTAGGGTATGGATTGCCGCATCGAGATCGGCATGCTCCTGGCGCTTGGTCGCCAGTTCCAGCCCGAATTGGGCTTCCTGTTCCTTGGTAAGCTGCAGCATGCCGAAACCGAGAACTCGTGCACCAACTGATATGTGATTAGCCCAAGCCATCACGATTTGCATCAGGATTCCATCTATGGCGTTGAGAGGTCGACAAAGCGTGAAAGTTTTGTGACTATGCTCAAGTCCACGATGTCGAAGGAGTTGTCTATGACTACTGAAGGCCACATCGCAGCGCTGGAACGGCGCCACCAGGAACTGGACCGGATGATTCAGGCAGAGATGCAGAATCGTCAGATCGACGACCTGGCGGTCTCGGCGCTCAAGCGCAAGAAGCTGGAAGTAAAAGACCAACTGACCCGCATCCACACAGTGGATCAGCACTGATCGGGTTGGACAAAAGCAGCCACTGAATTTGAAGGGTCACGGAGCATTCCGCGGCCCTTTTTGTTTCACAGTCATGCCAGGCCAATCGGTATGATTAACACCCTCTTAAGTCCCCTCGCTCACTCTCTCCCAAAACGGCACAACCGATTCGTGCCTGATGCAACGACATTTCTTTGGGATAGGGATGACGCGCGTTCTAGTGGTCGACGACGATCCGGTGCAACTGCGCCTGACAGCTGAAATAGCCAATCGGGCCGGTTTCAAACCGCTCACCGCCACCGGTGGCGAGCAGGCTCTTGCCATTCTGCGTGACGACCGCAAGATCGGAGTCATGATCCTCGACCTCGTCATGCCCGATCTCGACGGGATGGGCGTGATGTCGGCCATGCGGGCGGAAGGGCTGACGACACCTGTTATCATACAGACCGCCAGTTCCTCGCTCGAAACGGTGATCTCTGCCATGCGGCAGGGGGCAGCCGACTATTTCGTCAAGCCGGTCTCGCCCGAGCGGCTCGTCGTTTCCCTGCGCAATGCGATGAAGCTCGACACGCTCGAGGCCGCCATTCGCTCCGAACATGCCCGGCGTGCAGGCACCTTCGGACCCAGAGACATGATCGCCAGCGCCCCAGCCATGGCGCGCGTGCTCACGCTCTCGGCCAAGGCCGCCAAAAGCCCGATACCCGTTCTGATCGAGGGGGAAACCGGGGTCGGCAAAGAACTTGTGGCCCGGATCATTCAAGGCTCGTCCGACCGCGCAGGCAGGCCCTTCGTCACCGTCAATTGTGGTGCAATCCCGCCGAACCTGGTTGAATCCGTTCTGTTCGGCCACAAGCGCGGCGCCTTTACCGGCGCAGTGTCCGACCAGACCGGCAAATTCAGCGAAGCACATGGCGGAACGCTTTTTCTCGATGAGGTGGGGGAACTGCCGCTCGATACGCAGGTCAAACTCCTGCGCGCCCTGCAGGAGGGCGAAATCGAGCCTGTGGGAGCAACGCGTGCCGAAAAGGTCAATGTCCGGGTCATTTCGGCGACCAACCGGCGGCTCCTTAACCTTGCCAAGTCCGGGGAGTTCCGCGAGGACCTGTTCTACCGCCTCAATGTCTTTCCCATCTATGTGCCGCCGCTCCGCGAGCGCCTTGAAGATCTGCCGGCACTGATCGCCCATTTCATTGCCCGCTTCACGGCCGAGACCGGCAAGCGCGTTCTCGGCATCACGCCCACTGCGCTCGATCTGCTCTCAGCCTATGATTGGCCGGGCAATGTGCGCCAGCTTGAGAATGCCGTCTATCGCGCCGTAGTGTTGAGCGAGGCGGCTTTCCTCGAACCTGAGGATTTCCCCCAACTCGTCGCCCAGGCGGCGGGACGCGAGGAGGCCTTACGCGTTGTTCAGCAAGCGCCTGTGCCGCCCATGCCGATCCATATCGACAGCGCGCCGGCCCGCCTGCGCCCGGAGCCCGCACCGTCGCTCCCCATGCAGGACCGTTTCCTCAGCCCAGCCGGCGCACTGCAGCCGCTCGCCGAAATCGAACGCGAAGCCATCGCCTTTGCCATCGATTTTCACGGCGGCCGCATGTCCCGCGTCGCGCGCGCCCTCGGCATCGGTCGCTCGACGCTTTATCGCAAGCTGCATGAATATGGCATGGCGGAAGGCCTGATCAACGACGCGGCTTGAGGCCGGGTGGATCGTCGTTGCAGTCGTGCTTGCCGGCCCCTCAGCCAAGCCCTCTCCCCGCAGGGGCAAGGGCATGACATCGAGGTTGTGGGCACTGTCTGATCAAGATCAGCGGCGCAATCCCCTCTCCCCTGAGGCGAGAGGGTAAGAGGTTCGGCTTTTCAGCCTGAACCGATGCCTTGAACCCCTCACCGGCCGCTGCGCATCGACCTCTCCCTTAGGGAAGAGGTGGTTGGGGGCTCACGACCTACATCGCTCCAATGCCTGATCGCGACTTGCACTTGCTCAAAGCAGATGGTTTACGGGCCTTTTAGTCTCTCTGAAAGCCAAAATCATGATCCGCCTTGAAAGCATCGGCAAGCAGAACGGCAAGCAGTTGATCTTCATCGAGGCTTCGGCTGCCCTGCAGCGGGGCGAGAAGATCGGCCTCGTCGGACCGAATGGTGCCGGCAAGACAACGCTGTTCCGCATGATTTCCGGCCAGGAGCAACCGGACGAAGGCCAGGTGTCGGTCGATCGCGGGACCACGATCGGCTATTTCAGCCAGGACGTGGGCGAAATGTCGGGCCGATCGGCCGTCGTCGAAGTGATGGAGGGCGCTGGACCAGTTGGCGCCTTGACTGCCGAAATGGCTGAGCTTGAAGCGGCCATGGCCGATCCGGACCGGGCTGACGAGATGGATGCCATCATCGAGCGCTACGGCGATGTGCAGCACCAGTTTCAGGAACTCGACGGCTATTCGCTCGATGCCCGCGCCCGCGAAGTTCTAGATGGCCTGGGCTTCTCCCAGGAAATGATGGACGGCGATGTCGGCGCGCTCTCGGGCGGCTGGAAGATGCGTGTGGCGCTTGCCAAGATCCTCCTCATGCGCCCGGACGCCTTGCTGCTTGACGAACCGAGCAACCACCTCGATCTTGAAAGCCTCATTTGGCTGGAAAACTTCCTCAGGGCCTATGATGGGGCGCTGCTGATGACCTCGCATGACCGCGAGTTCATGAACCGGATCGTCAACAAGATCGTCGAGATCGATGCCGGCTCCCTCACCTCCTATACCGGTGACTATGCCTTCTACGAGCAGCAGCGCGCCATTTCCGACAAGAACCAGCAGGCCCAGTTCGAACGCCAACAGGCCATGCTCGCCAAGGAAATTGCCTTCATCGAGCGCTTCAAGGCGCGTGCCAGTCACGCAGCGCAGGTGCAAAGCCGGGTCAAGAAACTCGACAAGATCGAGAAGGTGGAAATGCCCAAGCGCCGCCAGACGGTGGCCTTCGAATTCCGCCCTGCTCCGCGCTCCGGTGAGGACGTGGCCCTGCTCAAGAGCATCGATAAGGCCTATGGCTCCAAGATCATCTATTCGGGTCTTGATTTCCACGTTCGCCGCCGCGAGCGCTGGTGCATCCTGGGAGTCAATGGCGCCGGTAAATCGACGCTCCTCAAGCTGATTGCAGGCTCGTCGAGCCCGGACACCGGCACAGTGTCGATCGGCCCCAGCGTCAGGATGGGTTACTTCGCCCAGCACGCCATGGACCTGCTCGATGGTGACCGTACGGTCTTGCAGTCGCTCGAGGATTCCTTTCCCCAAGCAGGGCAATCGGCGCTCAGAACTCTCGCGGGCTGTTTCGGTTTCTCCGGTGACGAGATAGAAAAGAAATGCCGTGTGCTGTCGGGCGGCGAGAAAGCCCGGCTGGTCATGGCCAAGCTGTTGTTCGATCCTCCCAATTTCCTGGTTCTGGACGAGCCCACCAACCATCTCGACATCGCAACCAAGGAAATGCTGATTGCAGCGCTGGGCCAATATGAAGGCACGATGCTGTTCGTCAGCCACGACCGGCATTTCCTGGCCGCGCTTTCCAACCGGGTGCTAGAACTGACACCGGACGGTGTTCATGTCTATGGCGGCGGCTATACCGAATACGTGCAATCGACCGGCCGCGAGGCCCCGGGCCTGCATGCCTAACGCTCGGTTAGGAATATGGTGAAAAGCCTCGGCGTTAACCCTGTTCCTTACCGCATCGTTAAGACCTTGAGCCGATTTTGAGCTTCATATTTCAAGGCTCCTATCGTCTGAGGCCATCATGACACGCACCGCTATTGCCCTTTCCGCCCTTCTGGCGCTCACCGCGTCCGCAGCAGCCGCGGACCTTGGCTGGAGTGGAGGTGCCGCCGCCACTTCGCCCATGTTTTCGCCCACTTCGGTAACCGACTGGACCGGCTTTTATGCGGGTGTGAACGGCGGCTATAGCTGGGGCACCACCACCAATACGCCCGCCATCGGTACCGCCGAGAACAATTCGAGCGGCTGGCTCGCCGGCGGCCAGGTCGGCTACAACGTCGACATGGGCGGCCTGGTGATCGGCGCGGAAGCCGATATGCAGTGGACCAACCTTGCCTATAGCGAACCGCTCGGTGCGCTCGGCAGCTTCGAGTCCCGCCTCGACTGGCTGGGAACGGCTCGCGTGCGCGCCGGCGGCACCTTCGGCCAGGTCATGCCCTATGTTACCCTGGGTGCAGCCTTTGCAGGCGGCAAGAGCCAGGTAGAAAACGATGGCGTTTCGACCTTCCGCAGCGCCGGTCACTTCGGCTGGACCGCCGGTGTCGGCATTGAAGCGAAGGCCACCGAAAACATCTCGGTCAAGGCCGAATATCTCTATGTCGATCTTGGCGAGCAGGCCTATGCCGGCCTGCCGGGCGGCGCGCGCACCATCGGCCAGAAGGCCAACATCATCCGCGCTGGCGTGAACTATAAGTTTTAGGTCGCGCTTTTATTTCGAGACTTTTGTAGGTGAGTGCATCCTTTTATCCACTAAGCCTCAAATTTCGGGGCCTGGAGCTCTCAAGATACCCAGAAACACTGGGTTTAGAGAGCGCTCCGGGCCCCTGTTAATTGGACCTATCCATGATCGAGGGTAAGCTATCTTAAACTCTTGCAGTATGTAAAAATCGAAAGATACTTGATGCGTATACCAAGGTTCTTTGCTCAGCCTACCGCGACAACTTTGAATCGAGCGGCACCGACTACTCACGGGGCGACCTGAGGTGTGATGGCCTTCTGCGGCGGGCTCCGAGGCGAATTTTTTCACTCCACCAAATCTTCAGCAGCCGCTGACGATATCATGCCGAGCACATCGAAGGCCGTACAAGGCAGTTAGCTTGTTCTGGCGCAACATTTCCTCATGTTTCAACAGATGACGATGCTGCGATCCAAGTTATGACATGCATGACGAAGTCAACTGGGCAACTGCTCCAGAGATCAGCAATAATCAACCTCGAAGACAGCAGCGAGGTCGACAGAGGACCGTCGCTTCGGGGGTGGCAAACCGACCGGCGGCTTTCGGCCACACTTCGAGCAATCCGGTCTTGATGTGGTTGTCGCACGTGGATCTCGATGGCCCTCTTCCATGACGATATCGGCCGTTCTTGGTGGCACTTAACTGGATGAAAAGCTTCTTCTTCTAGCCTGCGCGCATGTCTCCGCGCGGCATTCGAGCAAGTCTTCTGGCCTTTTTGCTTCTGGTCATGCTGGCGCATGTCGGCACCGGGTCGACCAGTGCTGTCGCCTACGACGACATTTACAGTTCCTGCTGGGCATCGGGCAGCCTGTCGGAAGATGTGGTCGCGATAGCACGCACCGCCGAGCGCTGGTCCTGCGCCGACCCTACCGTCTCTATCGATGCCGAACGGGTTCTGCTTCGCTTTGACATCGACCCCGACGAAACTCTTCCCCAATACTTCCTTTCAAGGCGCAGCGCACTCGAGGCGGTGCATCTGCTTGCAATCGACGGGGATGGTACAGCGCGGCAGGTTTCTGTTCCCGCCGCCGCGCTGCCCAGTTCTATGGTCGGAGGCTACTTGAAGGCCGCCCTGCCGGACGTTACGCTCGACACCCGGCAGGTGGTTGTCGCAATTGACCTGCCGAGCCACCGGATGACGCTGGAACAGGCATATCTTGCACCGATAGACGCGGGCGGCAGCGCCAGCATGCGATCGCTGCTCATTCTGGCGGGGCTAGCGGGCATGCTTGTCATGCCCCTGATCTTCAATGTGGCGTTCTATCGGATCCTGCGTGAACCTTTTGTTCTGTGGCACTCGGCGTTCACACTGTCGCTGCTGGTGACCATCCTGATATCGTCGGGGCTGTCGGTCGCGTTGTTCGACCCGCCCGCGATGACGCTGAACTGGATGACGGCCTTGGTATTCGGGATTACCATTGGGTCTGGCATGATGTTCACCTATACCTTCATCGAGCCGGGCCAGATGCATCCGGTTCTACGGCGACTGCTCCCCTACTGCGCCGCATGGGCACTGTTCCTGGGTGCGTTTCATGGCGCGTTCCCGTTTGTCGCGCGGCCCATACATTCGAGCGCATACGCCGCCGCCTTCACGCCCGTTCTGGCCATTTTCATCATGGCGATCGTCGATGCATTGCGCCGCGGCAGCCGCGCGGCCCGGTTTCAGGCTATTGCATACGCGCCAATGATCATTGTCGGATCGATCCGACTGGTCACAGGGGTGCTTCCATGGCTCGAAAGCACCGACGCCATGCTGATGTTCTATATCGGTTGCGTGTGGGAAGTCCTCCTGACTACACTCGGCGTGGCGGACCGCTTCGTAACGATGAAGCACGAGCGAGACAGGGCACGAACCGAGGCAAGCGTGCTCGAAAGACTGTCTGAAACAGACCCGTTGACTGGATTGCTCAACCGCAGGGCCATCGAAAGGCATTTCAAGCAGCTTCGAGCCGATGGCTTCGCCACGTTGGCCATCATCGATCTCGATCATTTCAAGGCGATCAACGATTCAAAAGGCCACGCGGTTGGCGATGCCGTACTCACTGCCGTGGCCGATGCCCTCCAGGTCAGTTCAAACGTGCGCGCATACCGCCTCGGCGGTGAGGAGTTCATGCTTTTCCTGCGTGGCGACAATGCCGATGGTCAGGCCGAGCGCCGGCGTCAGGCAATCTCTGCCATTGTCGCCAATACTGTCCCAGGTATCGAGCGACCGGTCACAGCCAGCATGGGCCTGACAGGCTGCTATGGCGATGAAAATTTCTCGAACGTCTATAAACGGGCCGACAAGCTGCTCTACGAGGCTAAGAGTGCGGGGCGAAACCAAACCCGAAGCGCTGTGCAACCGCTGGCAGTGCCTGCCGCTGGAGCGGCCTAGCGACAAGCGGGGCTCGATCGACGCTGTGCGCCCGTGAGACGAACACGCCCCTGGCAGGTGACGAATAGCGGCTTTCATGACATTGCGGCAAGTCTCGGAACGTTCAAGTGGGGGGCGACTGGAGACCGACGGCAGCGGGGTAAGAGGGAGACTGGCCGGTTGTGGCAGCAACGTTGAAGCAGCAGACATTGACGGCGGGCGAACCTTCAGTCCAACCTGATTGAATGAAATTTCGGCCATCCGGGTTTGACATAGAGTGGCGTGGGGTGTTCGAGAACTCCGAGGTCAACGCGCTTCATGCGGAGTGCTTCGAGCACGGAATTTCCGCTTCCAATTGGTGGTTGCGAGCCAACCATTTCAGCTTGGGCTGGGTGTGTGTCCGCGAAGCGCGGACATTGGTGGGGTTTGTCAATGTCGCTTGGGATGGTGAGGCCCACGCATTTATCCTCGACACAATGGTGCCCCCCGCTTTTCAACGTCGAGGCATCGCGAGGGCATTGATGGTCGAGGCGGTTGACCGGGCAGAGCGAGCTGGCTGCGAGTGGGTCCACGTCGATTTTGAACCGCACCTCCAGTCGTTCTATTTCGACGCTTGCGGATTCAAACCGACGCACGCCGGACTTATTGCGTTGAGGTAACAACCCTATCCGATAGTCGCGTTCAAGCGCCATGATTGTCAGCGGAATGGCTATATTGGGGTCGACAGAGGACCGTCGCTTCCGGGGTGGAATGCGGACTGGCGGCTTTCGGGTGCGGGGTACACAAGAGCAGACATTGCGGTTACGCAGTGTAGACAATCCCGCGCTCTCGGAAACTCACCACTCCGTTGAATGCCGACTGCCAGGACATGCTGCCGCTGAACGCGAGGATGCTCAATTGAAAGGTTGGGAGGCTGAAGGTTGATCATAGCCGATCCCATCTGCTGCACGTTAAGCCCCTAATATAGCGCTGATGCTCAGCAACGGCTTGACGGCAGTTCCTGCATCGCTGTCGTCGATAGCTTGGTAGACGCCTTCGAATTCATAAACTTCACCAGCTTCTCGATCGCGAGGTGATGGATGTGGAGCTCTATCAGCGACTGGAGGAATTCTGGCGTTTGTCAGTCACCGCCCATGACCTCGATCATGATGAAGCCTTATTTCGCCGCGGCATAAAGCAAATATGGTCAACATGTCACAGGCCGGAACACCAGCCGGAACGATCCGTTGCGCTTGAAGCAAACAGCAGGTGAACGACTTGGCGCGGCCATTCCTTTCCCTTGGAAGCATCAATGCCGACTTCCAGTTCGAAGTCTCCGCCGATCTGTCCAAAGGCGGCACCATCCCGGCCAAGAGCTATACGCAGCGCGCCGGCGGCAAGGGCGCGAACCGGGCGCTGTTCGCGCAACGAGCAGGATGCCCGTCCTCCTTGATCGGCCGTGTTGGACAGGATCACTTCGCCGAACAGGCTCTGCGACCGCTGCGAGACGCCGGCGTCGAACTCTCCAGTGTCTCGACGAGCAATGAAGCGCCCACCGGCGTATCGATGATTGCCGTGCCGGACAATGGCGAGAAAACCATCCTGCTCGCGCCCAATGCCAATCGAGCCTGGGACGCTTCGTCCTTGAACGCCCTCAGAGACCTGCTTTCGTCCGCCGAAGAGCATGCCGTTCTCACCATCGATTTCGAGATCGCTCCGGATGCTGTTGACCTGGCGCTCCAACAAGCCGCGCGACGTCGCCTGCGCGTTGTCGCCGATGGCTCCTTTGGCAAGGACGTGCGGCCAGAGCATCTGCCAAAACTCTTCGCCATCGCACCCAATGTCCAGGAAGCCGAGACCATCACGGCTACCGCGATCACCTCCGAGACCGAGGCGATGGAAGCGGCGCAAAAGCTTGTCGGGGGCGGCGTCACAATGGCCTGCATCAAGCTCTCGGACGGCGGCTGTGTGCTGGCGACAACAGACGTCACCGAGCTAATCAAGGCGCCGCCAGCGGAGGTGGTGGACAAGACCGGCGCCGGCGACGCCTTCACCGCAGCCCTAGCGATCGCCATGCTTGAGGGCAAGCCGCTTTGGGACGCCGCCATCTACGGCATTGCCGCCTCCACCCTCGCCGTCGGCCGCAAAGGCTCTCAGGAGGCCTATCCCACCCGCGCGGAACTCGATGCCATGGCTGAACGGGTCAGGCAGTACGGAGGACCGCACTCATGACCCATGATTCTCCGACAGTCCGGCTGATCGGTTACGATCCGGAGGACGAGCGGCGCCGGGAGTCCCTGTTCTCCCTTGGCAACGGCGTTTTGCTCCTGCGCTCGTCCATGCCCTGGTCCGAAGCTGATGGCACCCACTATCCGGGCCTTTATTTCGCCGGCTGCTACAATCCCTTGCAGAGCACCATCGATGGCGAGATCGAGTGGAACGCCTCGCTCGTCAATCTGCCGAACGGCTTGCGCCTCGAGTTTCGCATCGAGGACGCAGACTGGTTTTCGCTCGATGCCGTCGAACTCCTCCACTACGAACAGCGTCTCGATATTCCCAATGCCATCATGTGCCGCTCGATGCGTTTCCGCGACGGCGCTGGACGCATTGCGACCCTTGAAGAAGAGCGCTTCGTCAGCATGGACGCCCCAAACCTCGTCGGTCAGCGGCTGCGCCTCATCCCGCACAACTGGTCGGGAACTGTTCTGCTCAAGTCCCAGATCGACGGCTCGGTCATCAACGACAATCTCGAAAAGCATGCCGATTACGCCCACAAGCATCTGGACGTGCTGGGCAAGGGTACCGCCGGAAGCGGGCTCTTCCTTGAGGCCAGGACGATCAACTCCAACCTTCACATCGCCGTTCGGACCAGAGATCTCACGTCGACACCCCCCGTCGATGTCCAGACCTCCGAAACAGAAGAGCGTCGCGTGTCGCACTCCTTCGTGCTCAAGGCCGCTCCCAATGAGCCTATCATTCTCGACAGGCTCATGGCCGTCTGTGTTGGCGAGGGTGTCGAAGTTGCGGAAGAGGCCAGCAACGTTCTCACGGCTGCGGATGCCTATGAACCGGCACAGCAGCGCCACCGCCTTGCCTGGCAAAAGCTCTGGGAGAGAATGCCCTTCGCCGCCGCCGACAAGGCCATGGAGCAAGCGCAGCATCTGACCCTCTTCCACCTGCTGCAGAACTACTCGCCGCACAGCATCGGGCGCGATGTTAGCCTGCCCGCACGCGGCTGGCAGGAGGTTTATCGCGGTCAGATCTTTTGGGACGAGATGTTCTCTGTCCCCGTACTCAGCATCCGCTATCCCGAACTGGCCCGCGAACTCCTGCTCTACCGGCATGCGCGCCTCGATGCAGCGAGGGACAATGCGCGCAAATATGGCCTCGACGGCGCACTTTACCCTTGGCGGAGTGCGCGCACCGGAGCCGAGGAGACACCACGCTTCCAGAAAAGCAACATTAACGGCCATTGGCGCAAGGATCACACCGAGCACCAGGCGCATATCAACGCTTCCATCGCCTGGGACATTTTCCACTATGCCTGGGCAAGTGGCGACGAGGCATTCCTCTACGATCAGGGTCTGACCATGCTGATCGAGATTTGCCGGATGTGGGCGAGCCTTGCCGTATCCAGTCCCGAAGACGATCGCTTCGACATCCGCGGCGTTGTCGGACCGGATGAGTTCCACACCGGATACGCCGACCGCTCCGAGCCCGGCATCGACAACAATGCCCATACCAATGTGATGGCCGCCTGGACGCTCGGTGAGGTGCTGCGGCTTTTGGAGAAGGCATCTGAGAAACGCGATGGAACACCGCAAGTGTCCGACGATGAAAAGCGGCACTGGGACCACATCAGCCGCCGCTTGCGACTGTGCTTCACGCCCGACCACCTCCTTGCGCAATTCGAAGGCGTCGAGCGCCTCCTGGAGCTTGATCCCGATAGCCTTGGCAAAGGCAGTGCCGATTGGGAACTCGAAGCGCGCGGCGAGGACATCAACCACTATCAGATCTTCAAGCAGGCCGATTCTGCTATGCTGCTCTATCTCTTACCCATAGAGGATCTGCAGGCGCTGCTCCTGCATCTCGGCTACGAAGTCTCAGCCGAGCAGTTGCATCGCTCGGTGGAATACTATCGTTCCCGCACCAGTCACGGTTCATCCCTCTCCCAGGTGAGCTATGCGGCGGCCCTATCGCATTTCGATCTTGAGACGTCCTACAACCTGTGGCGCAAGGCACTCGCCCCTGATCTCGACCCGAAAAATTCACAGTCGACGGCAGAAGGCCTGCACCTGGGATCCATGGCTGCAGCTCTCGATGTCCTGCAGCGGCACTATCTCGGTCTCACCGTGCGCGCCGACGGGCTGGCCATCGATCCGCATCTGCCGGACGAACTGTCTGCCCTCGAATTCTCCTTCCATTATCAAGGTGGCCGCTACAAGCTGAAGTGGAACGGATCGAAACTTCGCCTCAGCTCAGACGGGACCGACGCTGACAACCTGACGGTTTTTGTGCGTGGCGAGGCTCAGCAACTCCGAGCAGGACAATCACTGATCATCAGCAAGTTGTAAAATAAGTGAAAGCCTGGTTCCGGAACTAACACATTCACGGCCGGTTGATGCTGAGCATTCCCACCGGAACCTTCGACATGATTTCATTAAAGACTGCCTCCGCAGCAATAAGCTGTGCAGTATTGCTAGCGTCCGCGCCTGCTCTCGCCCAGGACACAACCGAACCGGCCGACCAGCCGACCCCGGAAATGCAGGCCGTGCTCGACAAGCTGGCCGATCTCGGCGCCAAGCCGTTTCACGAACTGAGCGTGCCCGAAGCGCGCAGCCAGGCCACACCAGCCGATGCCGCCAAGGCGGTGCAGTGGGAAGAGCGCATTCCCGCCGGCGCCGAAGGCAGGGTGATGACGCAGGACATCGCCATTCCCACCGAAAACGGCAACCTGCCCGCCCGCGTCTACATGCCCGAAGGCGAAGGTCCCTTCCCGGTCATCGTCTACTATCACGGCGGCGGCTGGGTGGTTGCCGACATCAATGTCTATGACGCAACGCCACGCGGGCTCGTGGTCGGCACCAATGCCATTGTGGTTTCGGTCGACTATCGCCATGCCCCGGAGAACAAATTCCCGGCGCAGCACGAGGACGCCTGGGCGGCCTATGCCTGGGTGGTCGAAAACATCCACACCTTGAACGGTGATGCCAGCCGCATTGCGGTAGCCGGTGAAAGCGCCGGCGGCAACCTCGCCGCCAATGTCGCCATCATGGCGCGAGACATGGAAGCCACCGTGCCGGTGCACCAGCTGCTGGTTTATCCGATCGCCGGCGATGACATGAACACACCCTCTTATCGCGAACATGCAGAGGCCAAGCCGCTGGGCAAGGCCGACATGGAATGGTTCGTGGAATATGTGTTTTCGTCCATGGACGAAACGGCTGATCCGCGCGTCGACCTCGTTGATCGCGACGATCTGGAAGACCTGCCGCCCGCCACCATCATCAATGCCGAGATCGACCCGCTGCGCTCCGATGGCGAAATGCTGGCCGAGGCAATGGAGGCCGACGGCGTCGACGTGAATCAGCAGACCTTTGCCGGCGTAACGCACGAATTCTTCGGCATGGCCAAGGTCGTGCCGGAAGCCAAGGAGGCCATGGACTTGGCCATCTCCGATCTCAACGGCGCATTCGCTGCTGCAGGCGAGGAGAACTAAGCCATGAAACATCTTGCAATCGCCGCCACTGCCGGCCTGATGTTGATGTCCACCACCGCCTTTGCGCAGGAAGCGCTGCCGTTCACCGAGGCCGATGCTGTTTTCGCGGTGGACACACCCTCCTTCGTCAAGCTGGCAACGAGCTCCAACGAGTTCGAAATCCAGTCCAGCGAACTGGCCGAAGAGAAGGGTCAATCGGACCATGTGAAAGAGCTGGCGGCCCAAATAATCGCCGACCACACCAAGGCAGCCGAAGACCTGGCCGCCGCACTTGAGGAAGCCGGTGAAGAGCCCCCTCCCGAGCCGCCCGTCCTCTCGCCCAAGCACGAAGCCATGATCGCGCTGCTCGAAGGGGCTGAGGGCGAAGAGTTCGAGATGCTCTATATCGACATGCAGGCCATGGCTCACATGGAGGCGGTCTACCTCTTCCACACCTTTGCCGATGGCGGCGACGACGAAACCGTGCAAGCTTTCGCGGCGGAGACGCTGCCGGTGCTTGTCATGCATCTTGAGCACGTCAAGGAAATCATCGCATCGATGTGATGATGTTTCGGAGAGGGTGTTCGCACCCTCTCCTGCTTTTGTCCAAGCCTCGGGCGCGGCGCGCCCGCCGTGTGATAGCCCATCAGGACCCAGCCATGACGCAGAACCATCTATTGACCTCCGGCCTCTTGTCCCGTCGCCTGTTCCTTGGTGCGGCAGGAGGAACCATCGTCGCCGCCGCCGCAGCCCCCGCCTGGGCACAGGGAACCACCAGTCCCGATGGTACCACGGGCGAACCGCTCCTCGACATTGCCAACGAGGCAGCAGCCCGGCCCATGCCGAAGATGGAGGTCGAGCCACCGATCGAGCCGGAACGCCGTGTCGGATATTGCGTGGTGGGCCTTGGGCAGTTCGCGCTCAACCAGATCATCCCGTCGATTGGCGAAAGCCGCATGAGCAAGCTGGTGGCACTGGTCAGCGGCGATCGGGAAAAGGCCGAAACGGTCGCCGAGCAATATGGCGTCTCAACCGAGGCGATCTACAACTATGACAATTTTGACGAAATCGCCGAGAACGACGAGATCGATATTGTTTACATCATTCTTCCCAATTCGCTGCATGCTGAATTCACCGTCCGTGCTTTCGAGGCCGGCAAGCACGTCATGTGCGAAAAGCCGATGGCGGTCAGCGTCGAGGAATGCGAGCAGATGATCGCTGCGGCCGAGACCGCCAATCGCAAGCTGATGATCGCCTATCGGGCGCAATACGAGCCGTTCAATCTCGAAGCCATCCGCATGATCCGCGATGGCGAACTGGGCACCATCCGCTCGCTGGACAATGTCGCGGCCCGGCCCATCGATCTCGAAAACCCCGCAGACGAGTGGCGGGTCGTCAAGGATCTCGCCGGTGGCGGATCGCTAATGGATATCGGCATCTATGCCCTGAACGGCGCCCGTTACCTGCTCGGGGAAGAGCCTGTCGAGATTTCAGCGACGATCTCCAATCCTGAAGGCGATGAGCGCTTCACCGATGTAGAAGACATCTTGTCATGGCGCATGCGCTTCCCCAGCGGCGTCATAGCCAATTGCCTTACCGGCTATAGCTTTTCGGGCAACCGGTTCTCCGTCTATGGCAGCGACGCATCGCTGACGCTGGAGCCCGCCACCGACTATTATAAGCACGGCCTGCGCGTAATGACCGAGGAAGAGCAGACCGAACCGCAGATTCAGGAAAAGAACCAGTTCGCTCTCGAAATGGATCACCTTGCCGAGGCGGTTCTCAACGACACGCCGGTCAAGACTCCCGGCGAAGAGGGTCTGCAGGACGTGCGCCTGATGCTCAAGATCTATGAAGCCGCCGAGACCGGTGCGCCCGTCACGATCGACTGGTCGTACCAGCGCGCGGTACCTGCGGAACAGGGTGCAGACCAGCAGGCTTAGAACTCAATAGGGGGCGGGTACATCCGCCCCTTCCCTCGTGTGAAATCAAACACAGACCAAATTGGTCAGAGACCTGCGTTGAACCGGCGAAACAGGAGAACGGCCCTGGCATCCCGGGCGCGATCGTTGATAACGCCGGCCAGTTGGTCCTGAGAATTGCCGGTCAGTCCCTTCGCTTGACGCATGTAGTCGCCCATCGCATCGGGATCGAACCCTGGATTGGCAAGCACCTGCCCAAGCGCGGTGAAGAAGGCCTCATCCTCGGCCTCCTCCCTGGCGTGCCAGGTGTCGCGGTTGAGATAGCTGTCGAATACTTCGTACATGATTGCCTCGAAATGGGGCCAAAAGGTATCGTCGATGAGGGCCCCTACTCGGAGCCGCGAAGGGAGGCCTTAATAGCTTCGTCCAGTTCCTGCTCGAGCTGCCGTCTTGGATCGCCGGTTGCGGTTGTTCCAGCGGCTCCTTCGAGAAGTGCCTTGGCGACGGCCTTGATCATCTGATCGGGTCCTGCGGCATAGTTTTGGCTGACCACCACCTCGGCGATCAGTTCGGCTTGCTCTTGTGTCACCTCGAGCGTCTCCAATTGAACCAGCTCCAGTTCAATCCCGGCCCCCGTCAACAGTTCCCGGCGATCGATCACCGCTCGACATGGCATGGAACCTTGAGGTCGAGGACGCTGTTCGGATTGCAAATATGTAGGACGACATGCCAGCCAAATCCAAGTCTCAGCAGAAGGCCGCCGGAGCAGCCTTGTCGGCAAAGCGCGGTGACACCAAGGTCGGCGATCTGCAGGGTGCTTCGAAGTCGATGTACAAGTCGATGAGCGAAAGCGAACTGCACGACATGGCTTCGAGCGAGCGTAAGGTTAAACCTGAACACGCTTCCAAAGTTTGAGGGTACAGACAAAAACGAAGCGCTTTGCTGATCGCCGTTCCGCGGGGCCAGACTGATGGAGGAGGTCATGGAGCTGTTGCATCGCACCAGCGCTCGTGCGGGAGACACAGACGATGCAGCATAAAACTCCAGATCAGTCTGCTGATGCGGATGTCGTCGAGCTTGTGCGGCGTACTGCGCAGCCGTTAGCCCATCCTGCTCAGGAAGACCAGTTCAGCGCTTCTTTCGCCAAGTTCGCCGATGCCCGGATCGTCCTTCTGGGAGAAGCTTCCCATGGAACTTCCGAATTTTATGAAGCCCGTGCAGCAATCACTAAACGGCTGATCGAGGAACACGGCTTCACTATCGTGGCCATCGAGGCGGACTGGCCGGATGCCAGCCGCGTCGATCGCTATGTGCGGCACAAGCCCAAAGGCCGCTACGACGAGCATGTTTTCGCCCGCTTTCCCACCTGGATGTGGCGAAACCAGGAAGTCGCGGACTTCGTAGAATGGCTAAGGGAACACAATCGCGCCGTTCTGGCCGATAGAATGACATCCATCCGAGGACTAGACGTTTATTCGCTAGGCAGCTCCATCACTGAAGTTCTGGACTATCTGGATCGGGAGGACCCGGAGCAGGCCCTGCTGGCCCGACGCCGCTATGGCTGCCTTACGCCCTGGCACGTCGAACCCGCCTCCTATGGACGCGCCGTCCTGACGGGACAAAAGGATGCCTGCGAAGACGCCGTCGTCGCGCAGCTGCAAACCCTGCTGCAACGCCAGCTCGAAGACCGGGATGACGAAGATCTTCTGGATGCTGTGCAGAATGCACGGGTGGTTCGCTCCGCCGAGCAGTATTACCGCATCATGTATCGCGGCTCCAACGACTCTTGGAACCTGCGCGACCGGCACATGTTCGAAACGCTTCAGGCGCTGCTTGATACCGTCGGGCCGCACGCGAAGGCCGTGGTCTGGGCGCACAATTCGCATGTCGGCAATGCCTCGGCCACCGAGATGGGATGGCGCGGTCAGTTCAACATCGGTGAACTCTGCAAAACTGCCTACAGTGAAGATGCCGTGATCATCGGTTTCGGCACCGACAGCGGCACGGTGGCGGCGGCCGACGATTGGGACGAACCCATGGCCATCAAATCGGTGCGGCCAGCGCTCGCTGGATCATACGAACGGCTCTTCCACGACACCGGCCTGTCGCGATTTCTGCTCGATCTGCGCGAAAACGTGCCGCTCCGTGACGCTCTGTCCAAGCCGCGGCTGGAACGGGCAATCGGGGTGATCTACCGCCCCGAAACAGAGCGACAAAGCCATTACTTCGATGCCGTCCTGCCCGATCAATTCGACGCCTATGTCTGGTTTGACCAAACGGAGGCGGTAGCGCCCATCGATGCCGATGATCCTCACGGAACACCAGAGACCTATCCTTTTGGCCTTAGTTAAAGAAGCACCTGCTGTTCGACTAAATTCGCTAGGTCGCATCGACCACTATTGGCAACCGCTGGTCCTCATGAGCGTGTCCTCCCGACACTGGGCCGCCCTGCAGCGCCGACACAAGGGCGGACACGCCCGCTCATCTGACCCCATTAGCAGTCCAATGGTCTTTGCATCACGAAGAGGCAGAACGTTTTGCCTTCGGATGCGTTGGCCAACAATGCCCCAGAGGAGTTCTGCCGTGAGCCAAAATCCGAAACCGCCTTTTCCCGAGCAGTCACAGTCTATCCCGGGCACCAGTGCGCGAATGGATCCGGTGCCTGACCATGGCGAAACTAGCTACAAGGGGAGCGGCAGGCTGGCGGGCAAGAAGGCCCTGATCACCGGCGGCGATTCCGGCATCGGCCGTGCGGTTGCCATTGCCTTTGCCCGCGAGGGCGCCGATGTCGCCATCTCATATCTGAACGAGGATGACGACGCCGTCGACACCAAGCGGCTCGTCGAAGAGGCGGGTCAGCAGTGTCTGCTCCTGCCCGGAGACATTTCCAGATCAGAGCATTGCCGTCAGCTTGTCGGCCAGACAGCAGACGCCTTTGGCAAGATCGACATTCTGGTCAACAACGCGGCGCACCAGAAAACCTTCGAGTCGCTCGAAAGCATCCCGGACGATGAGTGGGAGCTGACCATGGCGACAAATATTTCGGCGATGTTCTACATCACCAAGGCCGCCGTTCCGCACATGCAGGAGGGCAGCGCCATCATCAACACATCCTCCGTCAATGCCGACAATCCCAGCCCCCAACTGCTGGCCTATGCAACCACCAAGGGCGCGATCCAAAACTTCACCGCCGGGCTCGCCCAGTTGCTGGCCGAAAAGGGCATTCGTGCCAATACGGTAGCGCCTGGCCCGGTATGGACCCCACTAATCCCCTCGACCATGCCCGAAGACAAGGTTAAGACCTTCGGCAAGCAGGTGCCGATGGGTCGCCCCGCGCAGCCGCGCGAACTTGCCCCGGTTTACGTGATGCTGGCCAGCGACGAAGCCAGCTACGTTTCGGGCGCCACCATCGCCGTAACCGGCGGCAAGCCAATCATCTGATAGGCACGTTATGACCGAGGTATCCTACCCTCCGCTCGACGCTCCCAAGGCAGTCGCCGAAGGCGTTTGGATCGTTGACAGCGATCACCACATGGCTGGCGCGCACTTGCCCGTTCGGATGACGGTGCTGCGGCTCTCTGACGGGACGTTGCTGCTTCATTCGCCGACCCGCCACACTCCGGCCACGCAGGGCGCGCTGGAGGAACTCGGACCGATCGCTCATGTGGTGGCCCCCAACACGTTGCACTGGTCCTATATGACCGAATGGCAGGAGCACGTGCCCAATGCCACCTATTGGGCGGTGCCGGGCCTGCGCAAGCGTCGTGCCGTGGTGAAGTCAGGGCTGCGCCTCGACCGCGACCTGCCTGATGGCAGTGATCCAAACTGGCGAGGCGCCCTCGACTCCATTCTGGTGCAAGGGTTCGGCATCTCAGAAGCCGGCCTCTTCCATCAGACATCGCGCACCCTGGTGCTCACCGATCAAGTGGTCAATGTGGAACCGGAGACGCTGCCTGCGCCGCTGTCCCTTGGCGCTAAACTTGTCGGCGCCGCCGCACCGCACGGCAAGTCACCCCTCTATGCGCGCATAGCGTTCAAGCTGGGCGGAGCAAAGGCTTCGGCCGCCGCTCGCCGGCTGGTGGATCTGCGGCCGGCATGCGTGATTTTTTCCCATGGGAAGTGGTTTGAGGCCAATGCGGCCGAGCAATTGCGGGAGTCGCTCTCGTGGCTGACCTGACTTCGGCGGCGCCCGGAGCCGAACCCTCCCTTGACTCTCTTGCCACCTCAGGTCGCAAGGTCTCGAAGGCAAGTCTGATCGACACTGCCCTGGCGATGAAGGACGTCATACTCCCAACTCTAGCCAAGGGGCCTCTTATCCGTCGCCGTGGTATGGTGACCATGGCCGAACGCCAGGGAATGGATGATAAGGCGATCCGCCGCATGCAGACGCTGCGCCGTAAATATGGTTCTGGTCCACTGGTTCTTGGCATTCCTTTCCGGCCCCAGGCACTGCTGCTGTCCCGGCACGACGTGCACATGGTGCTTGCCTATTCCCCAGCGCCGTTCACGGCTGCGACCCGTGAGAAACAGGCGGCTCTTGGCCATTTCGAACCCGGAAACGTGCTGGCCAGCCGCGGCATCGACCGGGGGCGCCGCCGCCAACTTAATGAAGAGACCCTCGAGACCGGGTGCCAGCGGCACTCCATGGGTCCGCACTTCGCCACGTCAGTCGCCGAGGAAATGGAGCTTGTCTGCGAGGAAGCCTTGAGTAAAGGCCGCCTCGATTGGGATACGTTCTTTGTCGGTTGGATGCGCATGGTGCGGCGTATCGTGCTCGGCACAGCCGCCCGGGATGATTCCACACTGACCGACTTACTTGAAGGTCTGCGTTACCGTGGGAACCTCGCTTTTCTTCGCCCCAAAGCCCGCCACCGCCGCCGAAAGCTACTGGACCAACTGAAGCGCTATGTGGGCGATGCGGCGCCGGAAAGCCTCGCCGGCAAGATGGCCCAGCATTGCCAGGATCCGAACCAGCTTCCCCATCATCAGCTGCCGCAATACCTCTTCGCCTTCGATCCGGGCGCAATGGCGAGCTTTCGAACCCTGGCGTTGCTTTCGGTTCATCCGGCGGTGCGGCAGCGCGTAGCGGCAGAGCTGGCCCAGACCACCTCGGAAGGGGTGCCGCAACTTCCCCTTCTTCGCGCGGCTTACCTCGAGGCTCTGCGCCTCTGGCCCACCACGCCGGCCATCCTGCGAGAAACCTTGGAGCCGGTGGACTGGTCCGACAGCCGGCTCGACAGAGGCACCCATCTGATCGTCTTCACCCCGTTCTTTCATCGGGATGACGAAACGCTTGCGAACGCCCACACATTCGACCCCGACCGCTGGGTGGACAAGGTTGTGCGCGCCGAGGAAGGTCTGGTGCCGTTTAGCTACGGGCCGGTCCAGTGCCCGGCCGCGCAGTTCGTACCGATGGTTGCCTCTCTGGCCATGCGCCATTTGCTGACCCGGCTCACCCTCGAATTGACCGAGCCGGGGCGGCTCGATCCCACTCGCCTGCCAGCCACTCTCGACAATTTCACGCTGAGCTTTTCGGCTAGGTGACTTACGCTGCGGATGACGGAATTGGAAGAGCATACCGACAATGCGGGCTGGTCAATGCCGGGGGTGACAAGACGACGTTGCCGTCGCTGGCGCATCCTGTTGGTGACATCGGAGAGCGAACGGTAGGCCTATTTATTGCGCGGCTGCACCAACTCACTGCCCGGAATGGCCTGGCGATCATGGTGGGCGAGCAGGGCATCGCGTAGAGTGCGCGCTACATTTTGGACCTCCCTTTGGATCGGCAGGTCTTTATCAAGCGCCTCATGGCTGGTGGCATAGGGCTCCCAGTAGCCGATGTAGCGATCGAGTTCGGCCTTGGGCCCGGCGGGTGCCATTTCCATGAATTTCAGCCAGTCGGATATCGAGCGGCGCACGTCTTTGGCACCCTCAACGTCCCCATGGACGATAACCGCAAACAACCGACCTTTCAGCCGGCGCTGGTAATTCCAGCCATCCAGCTCGACCTGTTTGGCGATGTCGGCATGCTTGCCCTGCGTGAGCGAAGGATCCGGATTGCCGCCGTCAAGGCACACCATGCGGTCCATCATTGCCTTGAGCGGAGAAGAGACCTGATACCAGTTGACCGGACTGACAATCAGCACGGCATCAGCCCGCAGCCACATCGGATAAATCTCATTCATCCAGTCCTGCGACTGGCCTAATGAATAGTTCGGATAGCAGGAGCAAGGGAAATGGCAGAGAGGTGCCGCGGTGGAGAAGCACGCCTTGCAGGGATGGATATTGCGGCCATATTTGGAAATCGTGCGCGACAAATCGAGAACTTCTGTATCAATCCCCGCTGCTTCAAGTTCCGTCTGCGCCAGTTCGACCAAACGGTACGACTTGCTCATTTCGCCCGGACAGGTGTGCTCGCTGCGTGCCGAGCCATTGATCAAAAGCACGCGTTGAGGCCGGTCGCCCAATTCGTAGTCCGCCTGGGCGCGATCGGTGGCGGCTTTGGCCCTTACCCAGTCCTCGGCCAGTTCTTAATCGGGATCGGCATAGCCAAAACCCGCCTTTACCGTGCGCGGTGCCTTGCGCTGGTGTTCATAGGCGTCCCAGGCCGCCTGTGTGATTTCATCGAGCGCATGCTGCAGGGTATCAAAATTGGGATCAATGAATTGCGCTCGAAAGCGAGACTTGAATTCGCTCTCCTCGAGGCGAGGGCTCGGCATGCCCTTGCGTGGCGCAGGAGCGGTGGTCGGGTTAGGAACGTCGTGCTGCATATCGGCCTCCGTCCTTGTGAAATGACCAGCTGAAGAAAGCAGTTCCTCATCTAGTTGTTGCACTTGCAGAAGGTCATTCATCACGGAAAGCGTGACACGGGAATTGCGAGGTTCGGAGTGTGTGCTTCGGATGTCCAATGATACAGACGCCTGCTAATAAGCAGAGACGCCCTGAACGCACTTTGTCAGCTTTCATGCCCAGCAGCTCGTGCGATCAATGTCTGAAAGGGGGCGATGCCGGCACCTCAGAAGTTGCCGCGAAGGTTACCAATCGGATCGACTTAGCGCAAGCGAAGGCGCTGACGGAGAGTAGGCTGATGGTCCACTGCGAACAATTCTTGATCAACGAGCGCGGGGACGACTAGATCGACAAAGCTCTGCAGGTCGTCAGGCATGACCGGGGCCATCACGTTGAAGCCGTCGGCTGCGCCATTGTCGAACCAGAGTTGCATGGTGGCGGCAATATCCGCCCCCGTTCCGACGGCGAGCAGATGACCTCGCCCGCTGGAGAGGCGCATAAGGAGTTGCCGCAGGGTCAAATGGTCACGGCGGGCGATGTTAACCAGAACGGCGACGCGGCTTTGGCTCGACTGGTTCTGTGATGCATCGTCAGCGATAGTATTGGGCAATGGGGCATCAAGATCCGCTTGGGCGAGATCGGTACCGAGAAATTCAGAGAGCTTGGCCAAGACGTGCTCGATGACCATGAAGCTATTCATTTGCCCAAGGCGTTCCTCGGCCTGCTGCTGGGTGGGGGCGGCAATGGGCACGATCCCGGGATAGATCAAGAGACTTTCGGGCGCACGACCATGCTGGAGGGCGCGCGCTTTCATATCTTGGTAGAAGGCTTGGGCATCTACGAGGTCGGACTGAACGGTGAAAACCATGTCGGCATAGCGGGCAGCAAAGTCGCGACCGGCTTCTGAGGCACCGGCTTGTGCAAGGATTGGGCGACCTTGTGGCGAGCGCGGGACGTTGAGCGGACCGCGGCTGCGCACGAAGTGACCGTGGTGGTTGACGGGCTGTACCTTTGCCGGATCGAAATAGCGGCCGGATTGCTTGTCGGCAATGCGGGCGCCTGATTCCCACGAGTTCCAGAGGGCAATTGCGGCCTTGGTGACGTCCGCCGCGCGGGCATAGCGATCGGCGTGATCGGGTATGTCATCCAGCCCGAAATTGTTGGCTTCGAGCGTATTGGAGGAGGTAACGATGTTCCAACCCGCGCGGCCTTTGGTGATGTGATCGAGCGAAGCAAAGCGCCGGGCGAGATGAAAGGGGTGATCAAAGCTCGTCGAGGCCGTACCGATGAGCCCGATGCGGCTGGTGACTGAGGCAAGGGCCGAGAGGATGACCAGCGGGTCCATGGCATCGGAGAGATGCCGATCGGCACTTTGCTGGAGGGCCAGCACGTCGCCCAAGAACAGGGCATCGAAGCCACCCTTCTCGGCGCGACGCGCAATGTCGATCCAGTAGTCGATTGCGGTCGAGGCGAAGGCATCGCTCTCGGGCATGCGCCAGCCAGCCTCATGGCTGCCCAGGCCGAAGATGACGGCATTGAGCCCCATGCGCCGGGTGTTCCTCATGGCGTGGTGCCGAGATAATCGTTGGTATAATAGGCGGTGAAATCAGGCTTGGCGGTTACCGGAGCGCCATTGCCGTCCTTGAGGATGCCGGCATCAAAAAGGAAGGTGCCGACGGCATCCATCTTGGCGGGGTCGATAGTGCCTGCAGTGCCGTTCTCGGCCATGAGATATCGACCGTCGATCAGGGCTTGCAAAGACGCGCGGACGAAGTCGCGGTCGAGCAATACATCGGCGTTGGCGGCGACCAGGATGTCGGTGGCTTCATCGGGATGAGCGACAGCATATTCATAGCCGCGCTGGCTGGCACCGATGAAGGCCTTCGCGGTTTCGGCGTTGTCGGCAAGATAGGCGCTGCTGGTGCCGATGAAATTGGTGTGCTGGTCCGGCACTCCGAAGTCGGCATAGCGGAAGGCGCGCTGCGCCGGTCCGTCGCGCTCGGCTTTGACGCCTTCCCAGGTATAAACTTCGAGGGTGAAATCGACCGCCCCATTGGCGAGGGCTTCATAGGCTGATGTGCCAAGGGTGACCGTTTCGAACTCGCCCGACCCGCCATCGTGGCGAATGATTGTGCCGATAAGCGCGTTTTCCCAGGCGCTGCCAAAGCCACCATAGGTTTTGCCATCGAGATCGCGGGGGGTCTGGATATCCTGCCGGTCGGCACTGAAGACTAGGCGCCCAGTCTCGGTCTGGACCAGAGCATAGGTGGCGACGAGATCGGCGCCAGCCGTGCGCTGGGTAAAAAGGCCGATGGAGCCCAAAATGCCGAAATCGGCGACATGATTGGCAACCAGCGTGCCGGCCGACGTATCGGTATAGGGCAGAATTTCTACAGCGAGTTCGGCCTCGTCGTAGAAGCCCTTCGCCTGAGCGACGTAGAGGCCGATATGGTTGGTGTTGGGCGTCCAGTCGAGGGCTATGGTAACGGGCGTAGATTGGGCGAGGACAGGCGTTATAGCCAGGCTAAGGGCAAGCCCAAGAGCTGGAATCAGGCGGGAAAGGGTCATGGATTAGTCCTCCGGATTGAGCAGGGTCTGCAGGATTTCGGCTTCGATGGCGGCGAGCCCTGGTGAACCGGCGCCCTGGCGCGGGTGATCGATCGGGACTTGGAATTCTTGAGCGACGCGGGCGGGGCGCGCCGAAAGCACATAGATCCGGTCCGACAGGAGCACGGCTTCGCGCACATCATGAGTGATGAGGAGGACCGTCCAGCGGTGGCGGGTCCACATTCCGGCGAGCCAGCGCTGCATCTGGGCGCGGGTGAGTGCATCAAGGGCACCGAAGGGTTCGTCGAGCAGGAGCATGGGGCGCTGCTGGACGACAGTGCGCAGCAAGGCAGCGCGCTGACGCATGCCGCCGGAGAGCTGGGCGGGGTAGTGATCTTCAAAGCCAGCAAGGCCGAACTCGGCGAAGAGCGGGGCGACCCTGGCGCGAGCAGCCTCGCGCCTCAAACCCTGAACTTCGAGGCCAAGCGTTGTGTTGTCGATAATGCGGCGCCAAGGCATGAGCGCATCGCCCTGAGGCATGAAGGCGAAGCGATGCTGGGTGGGCGAAAGGGGCTGGCCATCGTGCAGCATCTGGCCGGCATCGGGTGTGCTGGCGCCGGTAAGCAATTGCAGAATGGTGGATTTGCCGGCGCCGGATGGGCCAAGGATGGAGACAAATTCGCCCGGTTGCACGCTGAGGCTGATATCGGCAAGGACGTCAGTGGGGCCGAAGCTTTTGCTGAGGTGTTGGAGTTCGAGGCGCGCCTGGCTCATGGGCGAATCTCCTTCAGGCGGGCCCAGGGCATGGCGGCGCGCTGCAGGAGCACGGTCGCGCCAAAAAGCAAGAGTGTCAGCGTGGCGCTGACAAAGACTGCCGCGAGTACGAGGTCGGGGCGGAAATTGTTCTTGGCATTGAGGATATAGATCCCAAGTCCTCGGGCCGCGCCGGCATATTCCGCAAAGATCGCCCCTACCACTGCATAGGTTATCGAGATGCGCAGTCCCGCAAAGAAATAGGGCAAGGCCGATGGCAGGCGGGCCATGAGGAAGATCCGCCAGCGCGAGGCGCCCATAGAGGCCAGCAGGGCCGCGATATTGCGATCGGTCGCTTCATAGCCCTGGGCGAGAGCGACCAGCATGGGAAAGAAGGTTACCAGTGCGACCAGGACGATTTTTGGGGTGAGGCCGAAGCCAAACCACAAAACGATCAGCGGCGCGATGGCGACTAGTGGCAGGGTCTGGGTGATGATGAAGACGGGAAACAGGGCCCGTCGCAACGGTCGGCAGAAATCGATGAGGATAGAAAAGAAGAACGCGGCCGCGAGCGATGAAGCGAAGCCGAATGTGGTGGCTTGAAGTGTCGCAAGGCTATGGCGGGCCAGTGCCTCGCGCTGCACGAAACCCTGACCGATGATGCGCGAGGGTGAAGGCAAAGCGGTGGGGGAAATGCCCGACAGCTGCACATAGGCTTCCCAGCCCAGGATCAGTGTAGAAACGGAAGCAGTCGCGGGACCGGCATGACGGAAAAAGCGCGCGAGCAGGCGCGGAAAGGCGGCATTTGACATAGGTCGGCCTTCCGGTTCAGCGGGCGCTGGGGCTGTTGGCCGAAACTGTCAGATCAATGGCGACATGGCCTTGCGGCGAGCCAAAGCGGCAAAATGCCTGCTCGAGCGTGGCGAAGAGGGCGCCGGTATCCCCATTGAGCTTGGTCGCAAAATGCTTGGACTTTTCGAACGTGCCCGACTGCTTGAGGAAGTCGATGCAGCCATAGATCTCGTCCATATGGTTGCCTTGGCCCAGCACATAGAGCGAAAGCTGGGCAACCGAGAATACGCCGATGTCGGGAGCGTCTTGCACGGCGGCTAGCGCTGTGGCCTGCCGTTCGGCTAGGGGCGCTACGGGCCCCTCAAAATGGAAGGAATCGCAAATGGCGTCGTCGGGCTCCCCGGGGCAGCCGCGCGAAATGGTGGCCGAGAGGACACAATGTTTGCCGCTGCGGGCGGCGGCGCTGAAAAGATCGCGCATAGCAGGGAACAGCACTTCGAGAGGGCCGACCAGAAGCGTTGATATGTCATCGGTTTCGATGCGCAACTGATTGCGATAGGGGTCCAACGCGCCCAATGCGCTGGTGATCACGCCGACGAAATCGTCGGTCATGGGATAAAGGGAAATCTGTGCGCCCGAAAACATAGCCCGCCTCGCTCCGCTGGTATTACCCAGATCAGCTAAAGGGTCCGAAGGCTTTTCGCCCTCATCTCAGCCCCGACCTACGGAGCACCCCTGTGGATGAGCGCATCATAGGTGGTGACAGTCGGAGATTGCAAGCCTGCTCAGCGGAGGTCTGTGGACTTATCAAACGTGGGTCGCGTAGTGTCGGCTTTTGGGTGCTGGTTCAGGCTAAGGCAACGACCCGAATGGGGCGCGTCGCGGCCAGACCGCTGTCAAACCCCATTTAGTCGTTCAGTAACCAAGGGCCCCGCTAAAAGGACGACAAAGGGCAGGTCCAGAGCAATCGCCGCGTGAAGTTTAGTTGGCGCTTGGCCCCTACAAGGGCGGCATCCGCTTCCATCCCTCTGTCAATGTCGGAATTATCAAGTCCTCGGCTTCGCATAGACTTTCAAGAACGCGCTCACCGGCATGCCTAATGGTGGAGGCAAGGGTGTGCTTCGCCAGCGCGATACCCTCGTCTAGAACTCGGACCAGTCGCCTTTGATCGCAGTGTTTCCGTGGCTGAGGTAGGATGAGGCTGCAGCTTTAACCTTTTGCTGCAAGCTCCTGTTGCCATCGACTGGCGTTCGTTGCGCCGTCGCGGGCTCCCGGGGCTTAGGCTGGTGAGCCTTGCCAGAATGAAGAGTGAATATGTCTACCACTCGATCGAGCTCGGAGGCCTGCGCTTCGGTCTGCTCGATCGAGGCGTTGATCTCTTCCACGAGGGCCGCGTTGTGCTGTGTCATTTCGTCCATCTGGCGCACCGCCGCGGTGATGCCTTCGATCGAGGAGGCCTGGTCGCGACTGTCCCGAGAAATGCCGTTCATCAGCGCGCTGGTGGTTAAGATCGCATCCAGCATCGAGCCCAGCTTGCCTGAAGCATCTAAGACGAGCTTGGTGCCAGCATTAACCTCTTTGGACGATTGCTCGATCAGTGCCTTGATTTCACTTGACGCCTCGGCCGACGATTGAGCAAGGCGCCGCACTTCCACTGCCACCACTGCAAAGCCCTTGCCTGCTTCGCCAGCACGTGCGGCTTCCACAGACGCGTTCAATGCGAGCAGATTAGTCTGGAAGGCAATGTCATCAATCATGCCGATGATGTTGGAAATTTTCGATGAGGACGAGGTGATCCGCTCCATCGCATTGTTGGCCTGAGCCATGACTTGCCCCCCTTCTTCGGCGGCACGCGAAACTGAATCGGCCTTCTTTGAGGCCTCTTCTGCCTTCCTGGCGTTGTCGACCACCGTGACTGCCATTTGCTCCATAGCTGCCGAGGTTTCCTCGATGGTTGCCGCCTGCTTGCTGGTGCGCTCCGACAGATCGTTAGCACCCGCAAGGATTTCTGCAGTCGCGGCTTTGAGCGAGCCGGATGTGCTGCGCAACTGCCCAACGATCTCCGTAAGTCTGCCGGCTACTGCATTGATGTCAGTCTTCAGCTCGGCGAACGCCCCCTCGTAATGGCCTTCCATGCGTCGGGAGAGATCAGTACTCGCCAATGCACCGAGCACCAGCCGCGTTTCCGCAAGCCCCTTGTCCATAGAGCCCACGAGGTTGTTGACCGAATTGGCCAGACTGTTGAGCTCGCGATCGGGGAATTGCGCAGAAACGCGCCTGGAAAAATCGCCTGCGATCGCCGCATCTACCACCTCGCCGAAGGCCGCTTGCAACTCGACCATCATTTCAGTGCGTTTGCGCTGGTCGCTGATGATCCGGGCAGCCTCGGCCTCGGTCATCCGAGCGACCTCAAGCCCGTTTTCGCGGAACACCTCAACGGCGCGTGCCATGGCGCCGATCTCGTCCTTTCGATGTGCACCTGTTACCTCGACCTCATAGTTCCCACGCGCCAGCAGGTCCATGACCTTGGTGAGGCGCACAATGGGGCGTGCAACCGACGTGCCTACAAATGCAAATGCACCCAGGCCAAGAACAAGTACGATGCCTGCGCCCACCAGCAAGACGTTCCTTTGGTGGATCGAGTTGGCCAGAAGCGTTGCCTCTGGAACGCTAACAAGTACCTTCCAGGCAACGCCATATTGGGCAAGCTCGACGTCAACAGCGACGGCCTGCCAGTTTTCACCATTCTGCTTGATGGTTATTCCACCCGCATCCGCGTTTTGGAGTACGGCCGTTGTCACGCTGTCATCTGCGGATGTTGCCAGAAGGGCGGCGTCCTCGTTGACGACCCAATTGCCGTCTTGGTTGATGACGGAAATTCGGCCAGTTCCCATGGGCTTGATCGAGCCAACAAGGTCAGAGAACAGGCTGCCGTTGAAGTTGACTGCCGCAACTCCGACCGGCCTCCCATCGGCCCGGTGAACGATCGAAATAGTCGTGGTGATCAGACGACCGTCATAAGTGAAAGGCCCCATCAGCTTCGGCTTGTCGGCGGCAACTGGTGCACTAAACCACTCGCCAAACCCCGCCTCTGGCGAATTATCCGGAGTGACGAAGGCGACTTTCCCCGACGCTGGGTCTTTAACGAGATTGATGCCAAAAAACGGGCCTTCGAGGCCGAACTGCGAAGCCATAAGCGTGCCATCGGACAGAGCTGGACTGTCTTGGTTTTGCAGCATCCAGACGCCGACGGCATGCGGCAGCACGGCGAGCTGGTTCTGAAACAGTGTGGCATAGGTTTGTGCCGCCACGCCCGGCTGCTGGGCCAGCGACTGCAACGTCTGCGCCAAGCCATCGGCAGCAGCAGCATGACGCTCGATGATCTGCTCGATCTGCTTGCCCTGCGTTTCAGCCACGCTGTTCAACAGCTGCGTTGCCGATGCCCTATCCGAGATTTCTGTTGAACGCAGCACATAGATAAGGCTCACTGCGAGCACAACGACAAAGACGAACGCAGCTGCACCAACAATCCGGGCGCGCAAATTCAGTTGAGGCATTCAAAACCACTCCGGGGCGTGGCGGCACAGAAGCACTTTGTAGTTAAGATGGCCTAAAGGGTCGGATAAAGTTGGCGGTGGCGGTTCAGATTGGTTCTCGTCTGCTTCTCCCTGGACAGCTCCCACGGCTGGGAACGCACCCATATGGCTTCCTTGGTTGAGCTGGGCCGCCTCATCGCTGGCTATCTCGAGACACCAATCTCAGGCCCATCAATAGATGAAGCTGCGATAGCCCGCTGAGGGACGAAGACAGTGGATACCAAAAGGATGCATGCGAGCCCGCGCGCGAGCGATCCTTCCTAAGCTTGATGACACGCAACACGCCGCCTACGTCGAATTTCGGACTGAGTTGGCACCTGATGGTGCGGCATCGGCGCTCAACAGGCGGACCACGCCGTCCATCAGGGATGGTGTCGAGCTGAGCCTGCACGTACACTTTGCAAAAGGCCGCGGATCCCAGAACTGCGGCCTTTTCCAAGCCTTTGAAAAGGCCGGCGTTGCAGGCTCGCCACACATGAATCTCACAATGATGCGAGCAATTGCTCCCGTTAAACATTCATGCGTAATGATCCCTGCCCGGGTGCAGCCGCGCGCGTCACGCGGATTCTCCCGAGCAAAGGAGCGGAAATGAAGAAGGTTGCGGTTTCTCTGGTCACGCTGATCCTGGCAGCAGGTCTTGCGTCTCCCACCCTGGCGCAGGATGTTGCCAGCATCGAACCCACCGCCATTGTCATCGCTCCGGCACGCACCCCGCTGGCCCGGACCATCAAGGACGGCCTCTCCCAGGCCTATTACAGCGCTGCGCGCGACAGCCAGGCCTATGCCGAGGCGCAAAAGCTCTATTTCCTTTATGGCGAGCGCTATTTCGAACCCATCTGGATCGCATCAGGCGCGAACGGCTCCATCGCCTTTTCTCCTGCGGCTCAAAAGATCGTGGATCTGTTTGAACGCGCGGGCGAAGAAGGTTTGCGTCCCTCGGACTATCTGACGCCGGCTATCGATCTGAGCCGCGCCGGAACCGGCGCACCGGCAGATCTTGCCGCGCTGGAGACTGCTTTTTCCGGCGCTGTTATGCGTTATGCCAATCATCTGCATAATGGCCGCATCAAGCCGCAATCGGTCAGCGACATGCTCGACATCAAGGCCAAGCCGATTGATGAGGCCGCCCTGCTCGAGCGGCTCGCCAACAGCGATGACCCAGCGCCCATCCTAGCCGAGCTTGAGCCAAGACATCCTGAATTTCTCGCACTCAAGGCCGCGCTTGCCAATTTTGATGCGAGCGCCAGCCAGCGGCCTACCCCGATCCAGGCTGGGCCTGTTTTGAGGCCGGGCGGCGACGACCCGCGCGTTCCCGCCATCCGGGCGCGCCTCGAACTGCCCGCCACCGCTTCCAACTTCTATGACGACACGCTCGTAACCGCCGTGGAAGGGTTCCAGGCCAATCTTGGACTTGAAGTCGATGGCATCATCGGACCCGCAACCATTGCGGCTTTCAATGGCGGCCACGCCACCCGGCGCGAGGACATCCTCGCCAATATGGAGCGCTGGCGCTGGATGCCGAGCGATCTCGGCGCCTTCAACGTCTTCGTCAATATCCCCGAGTTCAGCCTCTCGATCCTGCGCAATGGCGCAGAGGAATATTCAACACGCGTGGTCGTCGGCACGACAAAGAACCAGACGCCGGTTTTCTCGGACATGATCCGCCACCTGGTGGTGAACCCCTATTGGAACGTGCCTACCTCCATCGTGCGCGGGGAAATTGCGCCCGCGGTGTTGCGCAATCCGGGCTACACGGACAGCCACAATATGGATCTGCTTTACAACGGCTCGCCGGTCAGCCCCTGGCAGGTTAACTGGTCCCAGGTGAGCACATCCAATTTCCCGTTCCGGGTCCGCCAGCGTCCAGGGGCCGGCAATGCCTTGGGTCAGATCAAGTTCCTCTTCCCCAACAAGCATGACGTTTACCTGCACGACACCCCATCCAAGTCGCTGTTCTCCCGCTCGCTCCGCGCCTTCAGCCATGGCTGCGTCCGCGTCGAGAACCCGATGGAGTTTGCCGGTGCGCTGATGGCCAACGAGCCCAATATCAGCCGCGCCTCGCTCGAATCCATGTTCGGTCCATCCGAGCGCTGGATCAATCCCCAGACCCAGATCCCGGTGCATTTGGCCTATTTCACGCTGCGCGTTGATGATGCGGGCAATATCCGGTCCTTCGGCGATGTCTATGGACACAATGAAAAGCTGATCGCCGCCATGGGGCTGAGCTCCAGCCTGCCGCCCGCTATCGTGGCCGAAGCTGGCCCTGCCGTGGACGAGCTCTCGCCCTGAGGCTTAAGACACCGTTTACATTTTCGCCTTTGTTGCGCCTGTTTTTGCCCTTAATAACGAGGTCGTGAGGGGGCTGACACAGTCGGTTCACACCTGGTTAGCGTTAATCAATTCGATTGTTTTTAGCGCTAACGTCCAACGATACTGGCATTAAACCGGGCAGAGTTTGGCGTGACGGTGACTTCCATTTTCCAGCGTGGGTTTTTTCTGCGGCTTCTGGCAGCCGCATTCATCAGCGTGAGCCTGGGCGCCGCCCCAGCTATGGCCGCGACGGAGCGCGCGCTTTATCTCTACTATACCCACACCAAGGAAACGGCGCGCATCGTCTTCAAGCGCAACGGCCAGTATGTTCAGTCCGGCCTCAACGAACTCAACTACTTTCTGCGCGACTGGCGGCGGAATGAGCCGACCAAGATGGATCCACGCCTCTTCGACCTGATCTGGGAAGTGTATCAGGAAGTGGGCGGCAGTCAGCCGATCAACGTCGTTTCCGCCTACCGCTCGCCAGCGACAAACAAGATGCTGTCCAATAATTCGTCTGGTGTTGCCGACAATTCCCAGCACATGCGCGGCACCGCAATGGACTTCTTCATACCCGGCGTACCGCTGACCAAGCTGCGTGCTGTTGCCATGCGCAAGCAGGTGGGTGGCGTGGGCTACTATCCAAATTCTGGCAGTCCGTTCGTTCACCTCGACACTGGCTCCGTGCGTGCCTGGCCACGCATGACTCGCGCGCAGTTGCAGGAGATCTTTCCCGACGGCCGGACCATGCATTTGCCATCGGACGGCAAGCCGCTATCGCAGGAGGGCTATCAGGTGGCTCTGGCCGAGTGGAAGCGCTGCCACGCCTATCCCTGCAACGGCAATTCCAGCTCCGGCACCCGCGTTGCCGACAATTCTAGCGGCGGCGGCGGCAAGACCCTGATGGACGTGCTGTTTGGCGGTGGCCAGCAGCAACAGCAGCAGGCGGCGCAACAAGCCCCTGCTCCCGTCGCCACCCCTGCTCAAGTTGCCGTTGCAGCTACAGCCCCAGAGCCTACCGCGCCTGCTGTTGCGCCCGTTCCCGCACCGCGGCCCGACAGCATGATGGTTGCAGCCATCGCGCCCGAGGCTCCCATTGCCGCGGCCAAACCCGCCAGCGCACCAATACCGGCCGAACCGGCCTTCGTACCCTTTTCTGCCGTCGGCAGCGCCCCGCTCGATGCGGCGGAACTGACGAGCCCAGTGCCCGCACCGATGCCGCTCGTGAAATCGGAAGCGCTGCGGGTCGCAACAGCTGCCGCCCTGCCCTCGGGTGACGCTGTTACCGCGCTTGCCGCTCTCACCGATATTCCGGTGCCCCGCCCTCCGCTCGAAACGGCAGGCAACGATCAGGTAGCCCTAAGCGCCTATGTCCCCCGCGGTGAAGCGAGCCGCCCCCAAGAAGCTCTCGGCGCGCCGGTATCCGCATCGCTCGCGCCGGCCAATGCCCTGCCTCCGACACCTGCCAGCCGCCTTCCGGTTCTGGCTTCCGTCGGCACATCCTTGCCGACAGAACTAAGCGCCCTGCCCGCAAGCGAGCAGCAGGTGGCAAGCCTCTTTTCAGGAACCTTCAGTGCCGCGCAAGGTGCGCATGTAGGCGACCTGGCCGCTGCCCTCACCGCCCATGTCGGGCGTCCACTCGAAGGCGGCATGCGGGCACCGGATCTCGTGCCGCCCGATTTCGCGCATGTGGTCGACGTCTTTGCTGCGCCCGATACCCTGAGCTCGAGCCATTTCGCCCGGATCGGCGTACGCAACGAAGCCGATTTCGACCCTACTCCGGAAATGGGCGACTATGTGATCGTGATGGGCGCCGGCGATGATACAACAATGGGCAGCGCCGGCCGCTTCGCGCCTGTTGCTAACTGATCGCAAGAGGGCACAAGAGCGCTCCATGAGGTGATCTTGTCCGCATCAAACCTGGTAACGGAAAGAGGCGCCCTAGGCGCCTCTTCTTGCATTGGCACGACCACGCGCCTAAGACAGTACGGTTGCTGCCCCACCAATGGAGCCCCCGCTTGGCCGAGAAGCCGCACACGCCCCTGCTTGATACTGTTCGCACGCCTGCCGATTTGCGGGCGCTGCCCCGCGAACAGCTGCGCCAACTGGCTGATGAGCTCCGCACCGAAGTAATCGACGCTGTCTCCTGCACGGGAGGGCATCTGGGTGCCGGCCTCGGTGTAGTCGAGCTGACGGTAGCCCTCCATGCGGTTTTCGACACCCCACATGACCGGATCATCTGGGATGTCGGCCATCAGGCCTATCCGCACAAGATCCTGACCGGACGACGCGAGCGCATTCGCACGCTGCGCCAGAAGGACGGCCTCTCCGGCTTCACTCGCCGCGCCGAAAGCGAGTACGACCCGTTCGGCGCCGGCCACTCCTCGACCTCGATTTCAGCCGGGCTAGGCATGGCTGTGGCGAGCGAACATCTGGGCACGCCGCGCAATGTGGTGGCGGTGATTGGCGATGGCGCCATGTCGGCGGGCATGGCCTATGAAGCCATGAACAATGCCGGCGACATGGATGCGCGCCTCGTCGTGATCCTCAACGACAACGATATGTCCATTGCGCCCCCGACCGGCGCGCTACGGGCCTATCTGGCCCAGCTCGTATCGAGCCCAGCATATCGCGGCACGCGCGATGCGGCCAAATCCATCGTCAGCAAGCTTCCAAAACCCCTCCACGAACCCGCCCGCAAGACCGAGGAATTCGCCCGTTCCTTCTTTACCGGCGGCACACTGTTCGAGGAGCTTGGCTTTTATTACGTGGGCCCGATCGACGGTCACAATCTCGACCATCTGCTTCCGGTGCTCGACAATGTGCTGGAAATGGAAAAGGGCCCGATCCTGATCCATGTCGTGACCAAGAAGGGCAAGGGCTACGCGCCGGCCGAAGATTCGGCCGACAAGTATCACGGCGTTTCCAAGTTCAACGTCATCACCGGCGCCCAGGCTAAGACGCCTTCCAACGCGCCTTCCTATACCTCGGTCTTTGCCGAGACGCTGATCCAGGAAGCCAAGGCCGATCCGCGCGTCGTCGCGGTCACCGCCGCCATGCCTTCGGGCACCGGGCTTGACAAGTTCGCCGAGCTCTTCCCCGACAGGATCTACGATGTCGGCATTGCCGAGCAGCATGCCGTCACCTTTGCGGCGGGTCTGGCAAGCGAGGGCATGCGTCCCTTCTGCGCTATCTACTCGACCTTTTTGCAGCGCGCCTATGACCAGGTGATTCACGACGTCGCCATCCAGGGCCTGCCTGTGCGCTTCGCCATCGATCGTGCCGGGTTTGTCGGGGCCGACGGCCCCACCCATGCCGGCAATTACGACAGCGCCTATCTCGGCGCTGTACCGGGTATCGTGCAGATGGCTGCGGCTGACGAAGCCGAACTGCGCCACATGGTAGCCACCGCCACTGCCTACGATGCGGGCCCCATCAGCTTCCGCTATCCACGCGGGGACGGCATGGGCGTCGACATGCCCGCGCGTGGTGAAATCCTGCCGATCGGCAAGGGTCGCATTCTGCGCCAGGGCTCGACGGTCGCACTTCTTTCCTATGGCACGCGCCTTGGCGAAGTCTTGGCTGCCGCCGACAAGCTCGCAGCCCTGGGCTTCAACCCAACCATCGCCGATGCGCGCTTCATGAAGCCGCTCGACGAGGACCTGATCGCCAGTTTGGCTGGGAACCATGATGTGCTGATCACCACCGAAGAAGGTGGGCTTGGCGGCTACGGCAGCCACGTCGCAACCTTCCTTGCGAGCAACGGTCTGCTCGATGGCAAGGTGCGGTTCCGCCCGCTCATGATTCCGGATCGATTTGACGAGCATTCAAGCCAGGGCGACATGTATGCCGCAGCGGGCCTGGACCGCGCCGGCATTGTCGCCACCGCGCTCAAGACGCTCGGCTACGACGACGCGGCAATGAAGGCAGCTCTGGCCCAGGCCTGATGCTGCCGCCGCGTCTCTCAGGCACTCTTTCCTTCTCCCCTGAGGGGAGAAGGTGACGCGCAGCGTCGGATGAGGGGTTCAGATCAGATCTCTGAGGGGTTTCACCCTCACCCCACTGAACTCGGTGGGTTGAGGGGCGAAACCAAGTGGCAAGAAGGCCACCAGTCCTACTTCCAGGTAAACGCCCGCGTCACGGCGTAGTTGAACACCGAGCTCATGATCGCTCCGGCTAGGCCGGCGACAAAGGTCTGGTGGTCCCACTGATAAATGGCATTGGCAACCGAGATATTGGCGATGCCGCCCAAAGCGCAGATGGCGCAAAAGCTCAGGAAGCCGGTGATGAGCTTGGCCCCTCTCAGCTTGCGATCTGCATAGGTGAGGTTGTTGTTGAGCACGAAATTCCAGGCCATGGCGATCAGTGTCGCCGCGATCTGGGAGACGACGAAGCCTTGGGAGAGAACGGATGTGAAAAAGGCGAGCGCAGCAAGGTGCACGACAACGCCCGTGCCACCGACCAGCCCGAACAGCAAAAAGCTCGGTGGCAAGGCACCACCGGTCATTTTCGATACCCATAGACCCAAATACTGGATCACGATCAGCGGGTTCATCTTGCTTTCACCCGCATGACGCGGGCGGAAAGTATAGGGCACTTCGGCGATACGGAGCGGCCTACCCATGCGTGCCGAGGTCACGATCAGATCAATCAGGATCTTGAACCCGTCGCTGGCCAGCCGCGGCGCTGCCGCAAGCGCGGCCTCGCGCCGGATCAGAAAGAATCCGCTCATTGGATCGCTCACCGCTTGCCCCGCGATCATGCCGGCAAGTCGATTGGCAAGGTTGCTGCCGGAAAGACGCGTTTGACTCAGGCCCGAACCGGCTGATCCACCCTCGGCAAAACGCGACCCCACCACAAGATCGGCGCCCGCAACGGCCGCTTCGAGCATCTGCGGCAGGATCGCCTCGTCATGCTGCAGGTCGGCATCGATAACGGCAACAAAGGGCGCCGACGTCACCGCCATGCCCTCAACACAAGCCGAAGCAAGCCCACGGCGTCCAAAACGGCGCAAACAGCGGATGTTGGCATAAACCCGGCTCAATTCGTTGACGACCTCGGCTGTCCCATCAGGACTGTCGTCGTCAACGACGATCATCTCCCAAGGCGTATCGCCCAGAGCCAGCGCCACCTTCTCGTAAAGCAGCTCAACGTTGTCCCGCTCGTTATAGGAGGGAACGATGACGGCGAGTTGGGGAGGGTGAAACGTCGTCTGCGTGTCGAGAAGGACTTCGCTTACGGAACCGATCGACATTTTCTGGAGCAACTCTGAGTGAGGGCATCGGATTAAAAGCACGCCCGCGGTTTTAAGTTGCAATGAGATTTCACATGACAGGGTTGCACGCCGCGCAGATGTGGCTGGTCAGTCTTTGTGCCAAGTGACACACTCTCCCATGGCAGGAGGGGCCATGTATTCACCCAGCTTAGATCCACGCGAGGACAGACCCAGTGCTCTGATCCTCTTGCTGCCGCTCGCTTTTGTCCTAAGTGGCACGATCATCCGCTTCCTGGCCTTTCGCCATGCCCAGCCGGACGCTGAGTGGACGCAATATTTCGACGCGCTCTGCCGCTGGGACTGCGTTTGGTATGTGCGGATGGCCGAAACGGGCTACGATCCCTTCCCCGTGCCTGCAAGGGTAACGGCCGGCAATTGGGCTTTCTTTCCGTTTTATCCGATGCTGGTGGGGCTGATCGGCAAGCTTATTCCCCTGCCCACGATCGTCCTTGCCAATCTCGTCTCGATCGTGACGGCCTATGCGGCCGTTGTTGCGGCCTGGCCGCTTCTTGGCAAGCACGTGCGGTCCTACACGCTCTATGCCGCCTTCATCCTGTCCGGGCCAGTTTCCTTTTATTTCACGACCTTCTTTACCGAGGTTATGTTCGTGCTGCTCACGACCCTCGTGTTCCGTGCGCTCGGGCGCTCGAACTATCTCGGAGCGGCAGCGGCCGCCGCGCTTCTGTCCGGCACGCGCATCGTCGGCGTCTTCTCCTCGCTTTCCATCGGAGTGAAGGCTCTGATGGATTTTCGCGCCCGCACCGGCGGATGGAAAGGGGTGTTCGGGGGCCTCCTCGGCCAGCCCCGGCTGGTCCTCGCTATCTTCCTCTCTCCGCTAGGGCTCTTCGCCTATATGGCCTTCCTCCACCACTGGATCGGCGATGGCCTCGCCTTCAGCCACACCCAGCGCGCCTGGGGACGGCAGATCGCCAATCCATTCACCTATCTTTGGGAAGGCTTGGTCAATCTGCCGACCAACGGAGCCTGGTTCAGCAATGCACAGATTCTGGCACTCGCCGCCGTCACTGGCTTGCTGGTCACGGGCGTTCTGGCCATGCGTCGGCAATGGCCGGCAGTTATTTTCTGCCTTCTCTGCATCTTCATCCCGCTTGCTGCGGGTCTGGCTTCCATGCTGCGTTTCATGAGCGGCATGGCACCGCTTATCATTACCTTGGCAACGCTTCTTGGGCGCTTTCGTCTGGTCTTTGCCCTAAGCCTTGTGGCCTTGCTTGTGGGGGCCTGGTTTACCACCTTGGCCTGGCTGGGAGGCAATGTTGCGCTTGTCTGATCGCTCCCCACTCACCCTTGCCGCCTATGCCCTTGCTGCGGCCCTAGCGCTCTTGGAGCTGGCAGTTCTCTGGCAGGCCCTCCACCCGCATGTGCCCGCGCACTATCGCGCCTATTATATCGACAGGACCACGACCTGCCTGCCCCAGCCGGTCAGCGGCGACTATGTGCTGGGCGCCGAACTGAACTTCCGCTCGGGCGGCGACAATACGCGCGAGAACCGCCCCTGCGGCTGGGATGGCCCGGCAGGCGATGGCATGCACTCGATTGGAGAAACCTCCCGCCTGCGGCTTGCTGCAGGAGGAGGGCAGAACCTGACGCTGATGCTGGAACTGACCGGCGTCACCCTACCCGGCCCAGAAAGGCAGCGGGTGATCGTCTCGGCCAACGACACACATTTAGATGAAATTTCGGTGATCCCCGGAGAAACCGATCGGTTCTCCTTCGACATCCCGGCAGCTTTGGTGGGCGAGACCGGGTTTGTCGATATCGCGCTCGATTATCCTGATGCGATCAGCCCAGGCAAGCGCGTCGCCAATACCTACTGGCGTTCGGTCAAACTGACCGCAGCATCCCTCAGCCCGGCCGCACCGGGCTGAGAGGCGCAGATTCAACGCTCGGGCGGCGCTTCGACCATGCCCAAGGCAGACATATAGAGCTCAAGCAAGGCTTCCTGTTCCATGCGCTCATTGGCATCCTGCTTGCGGATCGTCACGATCTTGCGCAGGATTTTCGTGTCAAAGCCATTGCCCTTGGCCTCGGCGTAGATTTCCTTGATATCGGCGGCGATGGCCGCTTTTTCTTCTTCCATACGCTCGATGCGCTCAATGAAGGCGCGGAGCTGATCCTGGGCGACGCTGTCTTCGACGGCCATCGTAAACCTCTTTTTGTGCTGGCCACCTTGAACCGCATGCGCAAGCCCCGTTCAAGCCCTTGACGGACAATTCCTCACAGCCGCGCTCCGGCGCGCCCGCAATTCCGCCAAATGCCGGCTTTAGCCATTGACCTTGCCTTCACCATCGGTTCAAACAATGCGGTCTTTTCCCCAATCGCGTGGCCTGCCCGTGCATCGTCTCTGCCTCGGCTCGACCATTCTGCCCCTCCTTGCCGGCGGTTTTTTCCTTGCCGCCCCTGCTCCTGCCCATGCCGACCTGCGCATCTGCAATCAATCAGCCAATGTCGTGTCAGTTGCGCTCGGCTATCGCGCCGAGCGGGGCTGGATGAGCGAAGGCTGGTGGCAGACGTCGCCCGGCGATTGCCGCGTGCTCTATCAGGGGGACCTGGCACGCCGTTTCTATTACATCTACGCCGTCGACGATATTGCGGGCGGTGCCTGGGACGGCCAGGTCTTCATGTGCACCCGCGACGAAACCTTCACAATATTCGGGGTTGAGGATTGTCTCGCGCGGGGCTATGAGCGCACCGGGTTCTTTGAAATCGATACCCAAAACCGGACAGACTGGACGCTGCAGCTCACCGAGAGCGCTGGCGCCCCCAATATTGTCGGCCCGGGCGAGGGAGAAGATCTCGAGGAACCGGCCTTCCTGGTCGATACCGAAGATGCCGATCAGGTGGTTCCCATGCCGCCGCCACCGCCAGACAGATAATGGATACGCCATGAGACGGATCAGACGCGCGAAGATCCTCGCCACCCTCGGGCCTGCAAGCAACGAGGAAAAGATGATCGAGGAGCTGGCCAAGGCCGGTGCGGACGTTTTCCGCATCAACATGAGCCATGCCAGCCACGAACTGATGCACCAGACCGTGCAGCGCATCCGCAGCGTGGAAGCCCGTCTCAAGCATCCCCTTGGCGTGCTTGTCGACCTTCAGGGCCCCAAACTGCGTGTCTGGAAGTTCGCCGAAGGCGCGGTAACCCTGGTGGCCGGCCAGAAGTTCACGCTCGACAGCGAGAAGAACGACAACGGCAATTCAGAGCGCGTCTATCTCCCTCACCCCGAGATCATCGAGAGCGTCTCCGTTGGCGACCGTCTTCTTCTGGACGATGGCAAGCTGCAACTCAAGGCGACTAAAGTCGGAGGCGGCGTTATTGAGACCGAAGTGGTCTATGGCGGCAAGCTTTCCGACAAGAAGGGCGTATCCCTGCCCGATACGCTCTTGCCGACCGGTGCGCTGACCGAAAAGGACCACGCGGACCTTCTCGAAGGCCTCAAGGCCGAAGCCGACTGGATCGCCCTTTCCTTCGTGCAGCGGCCCGAAGATATCATCGACGTGCGCAAGATCGTACAGGGTCGCGCTGGCGTCATGGCCAAGATCGAGAAGCCGCAGGCCATTGATCGGCTGGAAGAAATCGTCAAGCTCTCGGACGCGATCATGGTCGCGCGTGGCGATCTCGGCGTTGAACTGCCGCTCGAGACCGTGCCGGGCCTGCAAAAGCGCATGATCCGCATGTGCCGCCGCTATGGCAAGCCGGTGGTCGTTGCCACACAGATGCTGGAATCAATGATCACCGCGCCGGTGCCGACCCGTGCGGAAGTTTCGGACGTTTCGATTGCCGTTTTCGAAGGCGCCGATGCGGTTATGCTTTCGGCCGAGAGCGCTTCGGGCCAGTACCCGATTGAAGCGGTGGCGACGATGAACAAGGTGGCTGTCGCGGTCGAGAGCGATGCCAATTATCGCAACATCATCCGCGCGGCCCAGACCGAGCCGGAAGCCACCGCCGCCGACGCCATTTCGGCGGCCACCCGCCAAGTGGCGGAAACGCTGGATCTGGCAGCTATTGTCACCTACACGGCCTCGGGCTCAACCGGCATTCGTGCGGCGCGTGAGCGGCCTTCCAAGCCGATTATTGCGCTGTCTCCGAATCTGAGGACCATTCGCCGCCTGTCGGTCGTCTGGGGCATTCACTGCGTCCAGACCGAAGATGCTGTGAGCCTTGAAGATATGGTCGATCGGGCTTGTGTTATTGCTTATCAGGAGGGGTTTGCGCGGCCGGGGGATCGGATTGCGATCACGGCGGGCGTGCCGCTTGGGACGCCTGGGGCAACGAATATGCTGCGGATTGCCTTTGTGCGGCAGGACGGGGCCGGGTCGAGCTGAGGGCTCGCGGATGGTTTGGAGGGCCCGCTTCGGCGGGCCTTTTTTATGGCTGGAATAAAGAAAAGGCCCGCCGAAGCGGGCCTTTTAATCTAACCAAAGCAGAGGCTTAGCCCTGGCGGGCCTTGAAGCGCTTGTCCACCTTGTTGATGATGTAAACGCGCCCGCGGCGGCGGACGAGCTTGTTCGCGCGGTGGCGCGTCATCAACGCCTTCAGCGAGTTTGTTACCTTCATCGTCGTATTCCCTGGTCAAACAAAAGGGGCGCCAAGGCGCCCGGAAACTGGGCTCTTCATAGGCAAGTCTGGGGGCCGTGTCAACGCGCTTTCGCTAGCATCTGGGTAACACGAAAGGGGGTAAAAGCCGCTATTGGTGGCGAATCGGTAGCTAGTTGACGACAAGCGCGCCGTGCGTGTCGTTCAGCCATGGGGCAGTGACCGGCAGCGCCCATTGAGCGAGCTCGGACTGGCGGCGGAGAAGATCGACCACCTGATGCATTTCGGCGCGCGAGAGCACCAGCACGCCGACTGTGAGCGCGGCGGGGGTGCGGAAGGCGAGACGGAACGTGGTGGGGAGGGTCGCGATATCGACCGCCTCGATCAGGTGCGCGGGCCCTGGCGGCGGGAGGGCGGTGGGCGCGGCCGGGGAAACGGCAGCGGCGGCGATGGCGCCCTGCCGCTCCATGCCGACGACATCGTTTCGCAGATCGGCCGGGGCCTGGGCAGCGGTGGCGCTCGAGCGGGCGAGAACACCCGCAAGGCCATTGATCAGGAGACCGGTGAGCCGCCGCGTGAGATGGAGCGCCTCTGTCCCCTCCCCCAACCAGAGCACGAGACGATCCTCGGCCTGGCTATAGCCCAGAGTGAGTTGTGTGGTGGATGGCGCTCCGGCGTCTGGCAGCACGGCGCGAGGCCTAGTCGTCCTTGAGCATGGCATCCCAGTCGATTTCGTCTTCGTGCTTGTCGGCCGAGAACATGGATTTGACCTGATCGGCCTGGAGGGCGTGCTGGGCGGCGTGGTGCGCCTGGAGGCGGGCGAGTTTGCCGAGCTTGTCGATATTGGCCATGGAGAGCAATTGCGCATAAGCCAGCGCCAGAACGCCGTCGGAGCGGAGGGAGGCGAAGGTTTCGGCGTCGAGCGCAGCGAGCTTAGTTTCGCTGACGCGCAGGAGGCCAGCGACGGGAATTTCAATATCGCCGTCCTTCAATTTGAGCGGCCAAGGCTCCAGAAGCTCATGCTGGCTGAGCATAGCGACGGCTTTGGTGGCTTGCTCAAGGCCGCTGTTAATTCGGATGAGGAAGTTGAAGGTTTTCTGCACTGCGTCAGTTGGTTTGCCTTCTGAAGTAAAGAAAGCTTCGCCTTCGACGCCGGAGGCTATCAGACCGCTGGCATGGTCAAAGCCCAAAGCCCACTTGCCTTCAGTGGCCGGCAGGAGCTTGAAGGGAAAACCGCGAAGCACAGCGGGCATGTAGTCGCCGAGCCAACGTCCATCTGGGCCAACAAATACATTCTTACCCTGCTGAAGGCCTGTGAGCGCTATTAGCGAGGTTGTGGGCCCCTTTGCAAAAGCCAGCGGCAGACTGACCGAGGCGGCAGCAAGTTCCTCTAGAGCCACTGGCACCATAAGCACGTCTGCAGCGAAGCGGTAATCCGCGTTGGCGAGCCAACGCTTGCTCCCGTGGACCGAATGTCGGAGTGGCTGAATATCTGACAACTTAAGCTTCTCCTTCGAACTTTATCGATCGGTAGGTACGTCTCTATCAGTCCAGCCATAAAGCGAATAGCCCCGCAGTCCAAGACTGCGGGGCCAACTTCATGCCGATTTCTAATCAGCGAAGCGTTTATGCGATGCTGAAGTAGCCGTTTGCAAACGACACGTCGTCTGCATTCACACCGGTCAGCGTGATAACGGTGCCGTTAAAGGAACCGTCGGTATCGCTACCGTCAAACGCAGCAGTTTCGAACGACAGAACGGTGTTGGCGCCAACCTGCTGAATGAACACTTCAAGCACAGTTGCAGAACCATAAGCCTTGGTCGACAGGGTGTCAGTCGCAGCCAGCTCAACCAGAGTGTATGCCGAACCAACGTAGATCACGTCGTCGCCAATCTGGCCGAAGTTGGCAACAGTAAATGTTGTGCCCGAATCCTGCGTGAACAGATAGACGTCATCTGCAGAGGTGAACGCATCATTTTCGGAGATCAGGTTCAAGCCCAGACCACCATTAGCAGGAGAGTTGGTGATGGCTTCTTCGGCAGCAGTAACCGCTTCCACCAGATCCGAGATCTGGTCATTCAGGTCGCCAGCCGCTTCCCAAACCTCGATCGCATCTTGAAGATCAGCCAGGGCTTCCTGAGCGTCGACAAGATCCTGGCGAGCGTCAAGGACACCCTGAGCGTTAGGCGCAGCTACAGTGCCGCCAGTAGCAGCAAGGTCGATCGTAACAACAGTGCGACCGTCTACCTGAGCGTCAGTGATCGCATCAGGAGCAATGTCTGTAGTGGTAAGGTTGGCGTTGCCGCTCTCGAGCTGCAGAACGCGAAGAACAGCGTTATCCAGAGCAGTTTCGGCCTGCGTAGCAGCCGTGGCCGTTGTGGTTTCAGCCTGAAGGGCTGCCAAGTAGGCGTCGAAGCCGACCAGACCAGTGGGAAGTGTAGTGTTCGCAACCCAGACGCCATTGGTCAGAGTGGCCAAGGTAACTGCAGAGCCACCAGCCGGTGTGAATTCGAGAGTGTTGCCGCCAGTTACAGCAAGAGCACCGTCGTTTACAGCTTCGAAGCGCGCAGCTTCGCCGTCTTCAGTCACGTCGGCGGCGATCGCAGCGTCGTTTGCCACTTCAAATGCAGCAGCGCGGGACTCAACGGCATTGATAGCAGTCAAAAGCGCCGAGCTTACGCCAGCTTCTGCGGTCCGAAGTTCAGCGGTTTCCTTGGTGATCACATCCTGAGCAGCCTTGAGGCCGTCGTTGATGAGACCCTGCTGCGTAGCCGCACCTGCACTTGCGAAGCCAGGATTGTTAAGTTCAGCACCAACTGCAGCCGTAGCAGCATTAAAATACGACGTAACGTCGCCCACTTCAGCATCGCCGGCTTCGACGTCAATGGTACCATCGAGATTGGTGTCGAGTTCCAGGTCTGCCAGCGCATCGGACAGAGCTTCACGAGCATCGAAAAGGTCTGCAAGTGCAGCATCCAGCGAGGCTGGAGCACCGAAAAGATCTTCGATGGTTGCGAGAGCAGCATCAACCGAAGCCTGGGTAGCACCAACGCCATCGAGGATCGTGTTGGCCGAGGCCTTAGCAGCGTCGTTAAATTCAAAGCCCGACTGAGCCTTGGCACCTTCGTACCAAGCCAGACCAACGGTCACCTTGTTTGCCAGGATCTGGCCATCGGTGTTGTTGGTGTTGGTGTTGGCGTTTGCCTGGATCGAGGCAATGATTTCGCCCGGCGAACGGAGGCCGGTCAGGAGCTCATTGGAGTAGAAAGCCAGACCATCGGCATCGATCGAACGATTGAAGAGGTTCTGGTAAACAGCTTCAAGGAAAGCACCGACAGAACCAGCCGACGGGTTGCTCATGGCCAGCCAGGGATAGGCGGCAATGGCTTCCGGCGAAGCGGCAAACGAGTCAGCAATGTCCGACAGGGACACGCCAGCTTCGACGCGGCCGACCCAGTAGTCCAGACCTTCCGGCTCGGGAGCACGGTTGTAGTAGCCGATGTAGAGCTGAGCGATCAGCTGAGCGGTAGTGAGTGCCATTGGAAATGTTCCTTTAACAATGACGTTTGCTTTCGTGCAGCAGAGTGACCTGCCGCACGGGCTTTCCTCCAGCCGCCGAGGGACACCGCCGAAACGATAGCCCGCCGCAAGCGACTGCGAAGTTTAGACAGAAGGACTGAAGATCTCCCCCACTCCCTCCAAGATACGGCGCCGGGATATTGCGATTCTCGCAGTTGAGCCCCGTATGCCCGGCAATGTGTGTACTCAAAGCCGATGCGCCGCACAAGAGGGGTGTATAGTATTTTTCATACCAAGGGGAATTGACCGGAAACCGGGGCTTTGCCATAGAATCGGAAACAAGAATAAGTGCGTTTCGTCCGCAACTCCCTAAAGAGGTGGTTAAGACCCTCTATATTGAGCATGACGAAGCGAATGCGGGGTAAGCGTCATGTTATCGAAAATGGGCAATGCCCAGACCAGCGAAACCACGGAGCTCCGGCAGGCCGCAGGCGCCTGGCTTCGGCAAGTGCGCGAGGCGGCGGGGATTTCCCAGCGCGAACTCGCCAAAATTCTCCATCTCGACTATTATACATTTATCAGCCAGCTCGAAAACGGGCGCGGCCGCATTCCCCCCAATCGCTATCGCGACTGGGCCAAGGCGCTGGGGCTCGACGAAAAGGTGTTCGCCAAGCAACTCCTTATGTATTATGAGCCGGTGACCTACGAGATTCTTTTTGCCGAAGCAGACAAAGCTGCGGCGCAATAAAGGGTTTTCCCTCCGGTGCTGCTCCAATTCCCCTCGCCGACCGCAAAGCCGGACCAGCGCACTGCGCCCCTTGGCGGCTGGAGCCAGCAGGAGCTGGCCGACCTTTATCGGGTCGAGGCGCTGCTGATCCAGGCGGGTATGCGGATCGAAACCGAGCGGGGGCTGACCGACGAGGGCGACCCGTGGTTCGTCTTCTGCCAGCCCGACGGGGACGTGTTCGTGCACCTGTGCCGGATCGACGGGGACTATCTGCTCGATAGCCCCGGGCTCGACCGGCCGCTGACCGGAGCCGATTTTCAGGGCCTGATCGACCAGTTCGTGCGCTCGGTGGCGGCGCGGGCAGCCAGCTCCAATGTGGTGCAGTTCCGCCGCGCCAACGCTGATTCCACCGTGCGGCTGCATCCGGCGCTGATGCTGACGGCACTGATCTGGTCGCTTTACCTGGCCAGCGACATGCTGGCGGAAACCGCGCATGCCGCCGAATTCAGCCTCGATGGCGAGGATGCGAGCCCGCTGTTCGACCTGTCGCAGGCGCAAGCGGCAGCCGGGGAAATCGACGCGCTGCTCGGCCAACTCGACAAGGGCGCCGCTGCGCCCCTGCCCGCCGACAGCCTGGGGCTAAGCGAGCGCATGGCGATCCAGCCCAATCGCGAACAGAGTGGGCTTGATCTGCGGGGGCTCTGGAGCGGACAGGCCGCGTCCGTGGGGCTTGCCGCGACGCTGACGGCAATCGCGGTGACCTTCGGGCTTTACGAATATGGAACCGGCGGGGTTTTCGCCACCGCCTTCTCGCCGGAAACGGGGACGGACCACAGCGCAGACAGCGCCGCGCTCGAGCTGGTCGTGGCGAGCGCGACGCGTTTCGACGGAAGGACGTTTTCCCATGACGCCGCAATCGAAACCGCTGCTGTTGCGCCGGAAGCGGCCAAGGTGGTGTTTGCCAGTGCGGTCAGCGAACTCGACCATGCCGGGCCGATCATCCTGACGCCACAGGCTACGGTGGATCTGTCGATCGAGGACGTGCAGCCGCGCCTCTCCATGGTGCAGGATCATTCCGATGTCTTGCTGCTGCCGCGCCCGAACGACACGGTCGTGCTGTCAGGACCGGTGGTGGCCGCCGGGAGCGTGCAGACAGCGGAGAGCGATATCGGCGCATTGCTCGAGCTGGCGGAAAAGCATCTGGGGGGGCTATCGAGCTTCACCATCGATGGTGTCTCGTTTCTGGCGACTATTGACCCCAGCAAGACCAAGCCTGCCGGTGGCGAACTGACCGAGACGGACGAAGGCGATCTGATCACCATCGACCCCGCCGATCTGGCGGATCTGCTCGACCCGGGCAATCTGCATCCGGGCCTTGTCGCCGTTCCTCCAACGGGAACGCCGGCCAATCCGGCCGGTCTTTCGGCCTATAACGAGGCCGCCAAGGCGTTCATCCACAAGTTCCTGTCCCAATCGAACTCAGTGGAAATGGTGATGCGGAACAACACCCTGTTCTTCCTCGATCTGACAGCGCTCGATGAAGTCACCGACCGGCCAGTGACCTGGAGCTGGATTCTCGATGACCAAACCATGGTGACGGCGATCGGGCACTCGGACTATTTCACCACGAGCGGCCTGCTGCTGGTCTAGCAGGTTCACGGCCGGCGCCGACCCGGCCGATCTCTTTTTCGGCGGACTTGATGCATAGACGCGCCCTTGCCCTGATCCACACGCACAAGGTGGACCTCGCCGGCTTTGTTTTTTCGTGCGTGTTCGGGGCGCTGTTTTGCTGGCTGATCACGCCGCCCGGATTCATCGCTGGTGTTTCGAGCTATTGGCAGACCCAGCTCGAGGATATCGCGCAGTATCTTTCGGGCTACAAGGCCTTCATGGCGGCGCCGTGGTCGCTGCCGCTTCTGTCCATTCCCTCGCTCAACTGGCCCCAGGGCACGACGCTGACCTTTGTGGATGCAATTCCGCTGTTCAGCCTGGGCATGAAGATGCTGGGAACGGTGTTGCCCATCCCGGACAATCCGCTGGGCCTGTGGGTGGCGCTGTGCTTCACCTTGCAGGGCGGGGCGGCCTGGATCCTCGGGCGGCACGTGGCGGGGCGCGATTACGGGCTGGTGCTGCTGGCGGTGGCGCTCTGCGTCATGATGCCATCGCTCAGTGCACGCATGGGCCATCTGAGCCTGCAGGCCCATTTCATCCTGCTGCTGGCGCTGACGCTTTATGTCCGCACGATCCGGCTCGACCGGCCATCCATCGGCTGGTGGACGCTGCTGATCCTCTTCAGCTTCTACACCAATTTCTATCTGACCGCGATGGCCCTGGCCGTCATGGCCGCGAGTGCAGGCGATCGCACGTTGCGCATGCGCAGGTGGATGCCATTGCTGGCCTATGCCATTCCGCTTGTCGCCCTCTTGCTCAGTGTACCGCTGATGCTGGGCACGGCCTTCGGGAGCGCCGTGCCCGACACCGGTTTTGGCCACTATTCCATGAATGTGCTCAGCCCGATCGGGTATGGCTGGTTCATTCGCCTGCCCTTCTTCGTCGCGGGAACCGAGGGCCAGTATGAGGGCTACAACTATCTGGGCCTGGGCCTGATCGTCCTTCTCGGGTTCGCTTTCTGGCATCGCCGGAAGAAGGGGCCGGATGGGCAGCTGCGCTTCGGCCCGTTCTTTATGACCGCTCTGGTGCTGTGTACGATCTATGCGCTGTCCAACGAGGTTTATCTGAGCGACATCCATCTTGTGCAATGGGATGTGCCCGGGTCCTTGATCCCGCTGTTTGAAGCGTTCCGTTCATCCGGACGCTTCTTCTGGGTCGTGACTTACGCAGCGATCGTTTTTGGGCTGCTCCGATTGTCTCACCTCGGGGTGAGGACGAGAACCATGATGATTGTCGCAGTGCTGGCCGTGCAGGTAGGCGATCTCGCGCCCACATATGCCAGCATCAAGCAAAGCCTTGATCGTGAGCCGAACATCCTGGCCGATCTCGGCGAGTGGAACGCCGCGCTCGAAGGTGTGACCACGATCCACGCCTTTCCCAAGTTCAAGTGCCCAGGGGGCTATGCTAGGGAGGTCCTGCCGTTGCAAATGGTGGCAGCCGAAGGGGGATATAATCTGACCACAGGTTTTATCTCCCGCTACGGTGCCGATTGCGACGCCGTCGAAAGGGAAATCGCTTCATCGGACCCTCTGACTTCGGTCTATGTCTTCGCTCATACCCACTACCTGGACGATCAAATTCAATCCTTTATGCCGGCCAATGCCCAATGCCAGAAACTCGAAATATGGACACTATGCCGGATACCGCAGTAACAGGGCAGCCCGAGCTTTCGGTGGTGGTGCCATGCTACAACGAGGAAGCAGGCATCGCGGCGTTTTGGGCCCGGCTCTGTCCTGTAATGGACGCCATTGGGCTCACATGGGAAGTGGTATTCGTGAATGACGGAAGCCGCGATGATACCGTTGGCCGCATATCCACGCTGACCCACCCCGGCGTATCCAAGCGCACTATCGACTTTAGCCGTAACTTCGGCAAAGAAGCCGCCATCACAGCCGGGCTGGACCATGCCCGGGGCAAGGCATCTGTTGTCATCGATTCAGACCTTCAGCACCCGCCGGAAACCATTCCGCTGATGGTCACGCTATGGCAGGCAGGCGCGGAAGTGGTTCTGGGAAAGAGACAGAGCCGTGAAACGGACTCGGCGCTGCGCACATGGTTCAGCAATCGGTTCTACAGTTTCGCCTCCAAGGTCTTCGAGGTCCCGATCCCCAAAGATGTCGGAGATTTCCGGCTGATGGACCATCAGGTGGTCAAAGCCTTGGGCAGTCTCCGTGAAAACCAGCGCTTCATGAAGGGCTTGTTCGCCTGGGTTGGGTTCCGCACCCAGATCGTCGAGTTCGAGGTTGCCCAGCGGGAACATGGAACATCGAGCTTCAATCTCTGGCGCCTGCTCAACTTCGCCGTCGACGGGATCACAAGCTTCACAACCGTGCCTTTGCGCCTGTGGTTTTACCTGGGGAGCCTCGTGTCGCTAGTGTCCCTGATCTACGGGACAATCATTGTCGTGGATGCACTGCTGTTCGGCAGCGAAGTGCCGGGCTATCCGTCGCTTGCTGCCCTGATGTGTTTTCTGGGCGGCATTCAACTGATCGGGATCGGCGTTCTGGGCGAATATATCGGACGCATCTACCGGGAAGTGAAATTCCGGCCGATCTATATCATCCGCGAGCTTCGGGACGAATGACCATGGTGGCGACCGTCCGGTGGCGCTTGCCCAGCAAGCAGTTTCTGACGTTTTGTGCCTTTGGCGTCGCCAACACGCTGCTCCATGCAGGGACTGTCGTATTGCTGGTGGAACTCTCGGGAGCAAACCAGGTACCGGCCAATGCGATGGCCTTTTTCGTTGCCAACGTTTTTTCATATGCGGTGAATGCCCGCTTCACCTTTCACCGCCCATTAAGCGTAACGGGTTATGTGAAGTTTCTCGGCACGTCCTTGGCTACCCTGCTCATGACGCTGTTGATCTCCAGCGCGGGTGAAGTGCTGGGACTTCACTACATGGTGACAACAGCAACGTTGATTGTGCTGACACCGCTCATAACCTTCACCATCTTAAAGAAATTTGCGTTCAAAACCTGACATGCGACAATCGCGGCACAGACCCAGCATGAAAACATCGCTTGTCGCTAAGTAGAAGAGCGCGCCGCATTTGAACCACAAAGTAACAGTTTGTGATGCCAATCTTGAGTCGGATTGGTATAAGACCCGGGGTAGAGCGTCCGTCTGACCGCGTCTGCCCTTCAGCCACTGCAACAACCGTGCGCTCTCATCGACGAAGGCCTAGTGTATAGCCAATGACCACCCAAAACCCGTTTAATTCGGCGCTCAAGACCTATCGCACGATCCTGGTGGCGACGATCACGTTTTCCGTGGCGATCAACCTTTTGATGTTCGTTTCACCCATCTACATGCTGCAGGTGTACGATCGCGTGCTTCATAGCCGCAGCGAAACCACGCTGATCATGATCACGCTGATCGCGCTTGCGCTGCTGGGCATCTACGCCATCCTTGAATGGGTGCGATCGCGGGTTCTGGTGCGGGCCGGTCTGCGCTTTGACGAGATGATCGCCAAGGCCCTCTTCAACCGTGTGGTGACCACAACCATCCGGCAGCCCAACGGCAAGTCGGAATTCATTCTCTCGGACGTAGACCGGCTGCGCGAGTTTTTGACCGGCGCAGGCCTTATCGCGCTCTGCGACGTGCCCTGGGTGCCGGTTTTCCTTTTCGTCTGCTTCATGTTCCATCCGCTCGTGGGCTATGTGGCGCTGGGTGGCGCTCTGGTGGCGCTGGCTTTGGCGCTGGCAAACGAGTTCATGACCAAGAAGACGCTCAACGAAGCTTCGGGCCTTGGCCAGACCGCACAGCATTTTGCCAATACGACGCTGCAGAATGTGGAAGCCATTCGCGCGCTGGGCATGGAAACGAGCCTGCGTGGCCGCTGGCATGACATGCATCGTGGCATGCTGGAAAAGCAGGCGCTGGCGAGCGACCGCGCCGGCGCCATCCAGTCCCTTTCCAAATTCGTCCGCATGGGCCTGCAGACTGCCATTCTCGGCGTCGGCGCCTATCTCGTGCTTGAAGGCGAAATCTCGCCCGGCTCGATGATCGCCTGTTCAATCCTGATGGGCCGCGCGCTCCAGCCGGTCGACCAGGTCGTAGGCCAGTGGAAGCAGTTTGTCGGCGCACGCCAGGCCTATGGGCGCCTCTCCCAGCTGTTCCGCCAGGTGCCCGAGGAAGAAGACAAGACCGCCCTGCCCAAGCCCACCGGCCAACTTTCGGTCAACGGCCTTGCCGTTGTGCCGCCGGGCTCGCGCAGCGCGCTTCTGCAGGGCGTCAGCTTTGAAGCCGTGCCTGGCGAAGCCGTGGCGCTCGTGGGGCCAAGCGGCGCAGGCAAATCGAGCCTGATGCGTGCTCTTGTCGGCATCTGGCCGCCAGCCGCAGGCAGCATCCGCCTTGATGGCGCCGAATTGCAGCACTGGGACCCAGACACGCTGGGCCAGCACATGGGCTATCTTCCCCAAACGGTGGAACTCTTCAACGGCACAGTGGCCGAGAACATTTCGCGCTTTGTCCCCGGCGCGCGCGACGAGGACGTGCTCGCCGCCGCCCAGCAGGCGCGTGTCCACCAGATGATCCAGAGCCTGCCCGATGGCTATAATACTCAAATCGGTGTTGGCGGGCGGTCGCTGTCCGGCGGCCAGCGCCAGCGCATCGGCTTTGCCCGCGCACTTTACGGCAATCCCTCGCTGATCATCCTGGACGAGCCCAACGCCAATCTCGACAGCGAGGGCGAAGAGGCTTTGTTCCAGACGATCAACGAGCTCAAGGCCAAGGGCAAGACCATTCTCTTTGTCAGCCATAAGATGAGCCTTGTCAGCCTTGCCGAAAAGGCGCTGATCCTGGCCGATGGGCGCATGCGCAGCTTCGGTCCGACCCAGGACGTGCTCAAGATCAAGCCCGCACTCAAGCCGGTTCAGTCCGCTGAAACGCGCAGCATTGCCTAAGGAAATCCGATGTCGCTAGTTTCCGCTTCGTCCGAAAATGCCGTTCTGCCTGCCGGCACAAAGCCCAAGGAAAAAGAGTTTTCTCCGCGCCCCTATATCCTGATGGGTTACGCGACGCTTGCCATGACTTTCGGCGTCTTTGGCGTCTGGGCTGCCACCGCGCCGCTCGCCAGCGGCGTTGTTGCCGGCGGTACGGTTTCGGTGGAATCGAGCCGCAAGACAGTTCAACATCTAGAGGGCGGGATCGTTTCGGAAATCCTCGGACGCGAAGGCGAGATTGTTGAGGCTGGGGCCATCGTGCTGCGTCTCGATCCCACCCAGGCCCAGGGCAACGCCACCTATCTTGCAGCGCGCCAGGCCATGCTCCGCGCCCAGGAGGCGCGGCTGATCGCGGAAAATTCCAACGCACCGGAAGTGTCCATTCCGCCAGAGTTGCTCGCGCATCAGGATGCCTCGGTGCAAAATGTCGTTGCGTTGCAACAGACCCTGTTTCACGACCGCAAGGCCAGCAAGGATGGGCAGGTCGCCATTTTCACATCGCGCATCGGCCAGCTCAACGAAGCCATCAATGGTCTGACGCTGCAGCAGGAAGCGGTGACCGGACAGATGTCCTCGCTTGGCGAAGAAATCGACCGGCTGACCCGCGGCCAGGCGACCGGCGTCATTGCAACCAACCAGCTCTCCTCGATCAACCGCCAGCGTCTCGAACTACAGGGCGAATTGGGCGCGATCACCTCGGAGATCGCCCGCTCGCGTCAGACCATTTCGGAAACCGAGCTGCAGATTATCCAGGTCAACCAGGAATTTGTCGAACGGGCCGGCACCGAACTGCGTGACGTGCGCGAACAGCTCAACGAGACCACCGAGCGCCTTTTCGTTGCGCGCGACGTGCTCGAGCGCACCGTGGTGCGCGCTCCGGTGCGCGGCATGCTGCAGAGCATTCGCGTGCACACGATCGGCGGCGTCATCCGCCCGGCCGAGCCGGTGATGGACATCATCCCGCTCGACGACGATCTCATCATCGCAGCCCAGATCCGCCCGATCGATATCGACAGCGTCTCGATCGGCCAGGAAGCCGAGATCCGCTTCCCCGCGTTCTCCTCCAAGACGACGCCGGCGATTTTCGGCACGATCTCGGTAGTGTCCCAGGACGTGATCCAGCCGGAAAACTCCAACCAGCCCCCCTATTACAGCGCCCGCATTCAGGTCGCCGACAGCCAGGTGCCCGCCGACATCCGCGAACGCCTGCTGCCCGGCATGCCCGTCGACGTCATCGTCTCGACCGGCGAACGCACCATGGCCGAATATTTCATCCGCCCCATGACCGACATGTTCTCCAAGGGCATGCTCGAGCGCTAGTTTTCGACATTCATTTGGCTCGGCGGACCAAGGCGGCTCCGCGCGATCATCAGGACCGGCCGGCGCGGCCGCTTTCTTGCATCCTAGCCAACACCCTCCTAAACCGCCGCTCGACATTTCAGGAGAGTCCGATGCAAGGCCTTTTACGCAGCCTCTGGGACTATCGCTTTTTCATTCTGTCCTCGATCAAGAATGATTTTCACTCAAGGTTCGTGCGCAGCAAGCTCGGCGGTTTCTGGGTCATCCTGCAACCGCTCTCGCAGGTCCTGATCTATGCCTTCATTCTCTCGAACCTGTTGTCGTCGCGCATTCAGGGGGTCGAAGGACCCTATGGCTACGCAATCTACCTGATGGCAGGCCTCCTCGCCTGGAACCTCTTCACCGAAGTTCTGGACCGCTGCATGAAGGTGTTCGTCTCGAACGCCAACACCATGAAGAAGGTGAAATTTCCGCGGATCGCCCTGCCGATCATCGCTATCGGCTCTTCGATCGTGAACAATGTCGTTCTGTTTGTGCTCATCAACGTCATATTCCTCGCTCTTGGACACGCGGTGACGCCGCTGATCGGCTTTTATTTTCTGCTCGTCCCCATCGTCGCCATCCTTGCGGCAGGAACCGGCATTGCCCTCGGAGTAATCAACGTCTTTGTTCGCGATATCGAGCAAGTCGTTCCGATCATCATCCAGGTTTTGTTCTGGTTCACCCCCATCGTCTATCCGGCTAATGTGGTGCCGGAAGCCTATACAAAGATACTCTCGCTCAGCCCGATCTATGTCCTGGTCGAATCCTATCATGCCATTTTCGTCTTCGGGACAGTGCCCAATCTTGCCCCGCTCGCTGCGGTGACGGCTTTGGGCCTGGCATTATGCGGGCTTGCTCTTTTCCTTTTCCGGCGCGCCAGCGCTGACATGGTGGATGTGCTATGAGCGCTATTCGCGTCGAAGCCATAAACAAGAGCTTTCTCACCTATCGCAGCGAGTGGCAGCGCATGCTGTCCTGGTTCGGCGTCAAGCCCAAAATCACTTCCCAGTCGGATATCCTCAAGGACATCACCTTTTCGGTGGGCAAGGGGGAAGCGGTCGGGCTGATCGGGCAAAATGGCGCGGGCAAGAGCACGCTTTTAAAGATCATCACCGGCACGATGCAGCCAACAAGTGGCTCTGTCGCAATCGATGGGCGGATCGCGGCCCTGCTCGAACTTGGCATGGGCTTCAATCCCGACATGACGGGCCGGGAGAACGTCTACAATTCTGCCGGTCTCATGGGCCTGACCCATCCGGAGATCAGCGGCGTGATCGGCGAGATCGAAGCCTTTGCCGAAATCGGCGCTTACTTCGAGCAACCCGTGCGCGTTTATTCAAGCGGCATGCAGGTGCGCCTTGCCTTTGCCGTTGCTACGGCCGTGCGCCCGGAGATCCTGATCGTCGACGAGGCCCTGTCGGTGGGCGACGCCTATTTCCAGCACAAGAGCTTTGCGCGCATCAGGGAGTTTCGCGAGGCTGGGACGACGCTTCTACTCGTTTCGCATGATCGCGCTTCAGTCATTTCGATCTGCAACCGCGCGATCCTGCTCAGTGAGGGCAAGGTGCGGATGGATGGCCCCCCCGAGCAGGTGCTTGACCTCTATAATGCCCTCGTCGCCGAAAAAGAGCATCAGGTCATCGAACAGTCCAAGACCAGCGACGGCCGGACCCGCACCCGCTCCGGGACGGGGGAAGCCTCGCTTGCCAGCGTCGTGCTGCGCGACGAGCAGGGCCGGGAAACCGATCTGATCCATGTCGGCCGGCCGACATCGCTCGAGATCGTGGCGCGCGCCAATACCGACATCACCGAACTCGTAGCGGGCTACATGATCAAGGATCGCCTGGGCCAAGTGGTCTATGGCACCAATACTCATCATCTGGGACAGAGCCTGACCGGGCTCAAGACCGGGGAAGAGGTACGTTTCACCTTTAGGTTTCCAGCCAATCTGGGCTATGGAAACTACTCGATCGCCGCGGCCCTTCATGGCGACGAAAACCACATCGATCGCAACTATGAATGGCAGGACCTGGCGGTCACCTTCAGTGTGGTCAATGCCGATCATCCCAAGTTCGTGGGCCTAGCCTGGGTTGAGCCCGAGCTCGAAGTGAGTAGATGACGCAGGACACCTTTTACCACGAATTCGAAGCCAATTTTCGCGGTAGCCGGGATGAAATCCGTGGGCGGCTGGATGCAGGCTATTCAAAGTTCCTCGCTCCGCTCACTCCCCTCATGAATGGCGCCAAGACATTGGACCTTGGCTGTGGTCGCGGTGAATGGCTTGAACTTGCCGCTTCCTTTGGCTTCAATGCCGAAGGCGTGGATCTTGACGACGGCATGCTGGCGGATTGCTTTGCCCTGGGTCTTGATGTGCATAAGGCCGACGCGATCGAATATCTGGCAAGCCTGCCCTCCGAGAGCCTTGCGATTGTTTCCGGGTTTCACATTGCCGAACACCTGCCGTTCGACGTGTTGCGCAAGCTCATCGGTGAAGCCATGCGGGCCTTGCGTCCGGGTGGTCTGTTGATCCTTGAAACACCTAATGCCGAGAACATTTCTGTAGGCACGCTCTGGTTTCACATGGACCCTACCCACGTGCGCCCCCTGCCCCCGGGTTTTCTGTCATTTCTGGCGCGCAATGCCGGATTTGCCCGTGTAGACGTTTTGCGGCTTCAGGAAGACAAAGCCTTGCGCGACAGCGCCGATGTCGGGCTGATCGACGTTCTGCGTGGCGCTAGCCCCGATTATTCGATCGTCGCCCAAAAGGCCGGGCCAGCCGAGATCATGGCCGCGCTCGATGGCGCGTTCGGGGTGACCGGCGGCTTGACGGTTGAGACGCTTTCAGAGCGTTTCGAGAAGCATCTCGAAGGTAAGGTATCAGGAACCCTTGAAGCACGTTTGCAGCATTGGCAAAACGAGATCGACCAGTGGCGACAGACGCTCGAGGAGCGGCAGGCCAACCAGGAAGCATTGATCGCGGACTATCAACGCCAGATCCTGGACCTGCGCTCGAGCACATCGTGGAAAATCACCCAGCCGCTAAGGGATGGGATGATCCTCGCCAAGAGTGCGTCACGAAAAATTAAAGCAACGACCCGCACCGCAGCGCTCCGCGTCCTCGCCAATCCGACACTGCGCAAGACGGCCAAGGCCGCGATCAAGCCATTTCCCAAACTGGAGGCGCTGGGAAAGCGCTTCCTGATCGGAGGCGCAGGCAATGCGCTGGCGCAGCCCATCGCGCTGCATCAGGACTTGTCGGCCCGCCATATTTCGCCGCGCGCCCAAAAGATCTACGAGCAGCTTTCCTCGCGCCGGAGCAAGTCATGACCAAGATTCTGATCGACTTGCAATCGTGCCAGAATGCCAGCCGGTTCCGCGGCCTGGGGCGCTATGCCAAGAACATGGCCCGCGAAATTGCAGCATTGGCGCCCGCTGGCTCGGTCCACATCCTTCTCAATTCGGCATTTCCGCATACCCTCCTCGCTATTCGACAGAATTTGGCAGATCTGGTGCCGGAGGAAAATATTCACGTCGTCAGCATGCTTGACCTGGCTGACGATATGCAACCGCGGCATCAGTGGCGCAAGCAGGCGAGTGCCCTTTTGCGCGAAGCTTATATCGACATGCTGGGGCCCGACGTCGTCTTCTGTCCAAGCTTCATCGAGGGCTATGGCGACAGCATGACGGTGTCGCTGCATCGGTTGGCCAAGGTGCCGACCATTGTCGCTATCCATGACCTCATCCCACTTGTGATGCGCGACCAGTATCTTCGCTCGGTTCCGGACTATGAGCGCTTCTACCTCGGGCGTATTGAAGAGCTGAAAACCGCTGACGGATTGATCGCGATTTCCAAGCACGCTTTCGGGGAAGCGACGAGCCTACTTGATTTCGATGCAGGCAAGATCGTTAACGCGCTTGAGGGCGCCGAGCCCGAATTCCGTGTGCTCGACCTGACCGATACGGAGCGCAGCGGCTTGCTGCGCAAATATGGCCTTGCAACCCGGTTTGTTTTTTATACGGGTGGCGCGGATCCGCGCAAAAACCTCGATCGCTTGATCACCGCCTTTGCTGCGCTATCGCCTCGGGCACGCGAAAACGTGCAATTGGTGCTTGCCGGCAGCATTTCGGAAAGCGAAGCGCAGTCCCTGCGCACGCGCGCGAGGGACAGCGGTCTCGATGAGCGCAGCATCAAACTGCTCGGGTTCGTTTCGGACGATCAGTTGGTCGAGCTCTATAATCTCTGCACGCTGTTTGTCTTTCCCTCGCTGCATGAAGGTTTTGGCCTGCCATGCCTTGAAGCCATGCAATGCGGCGCTGCCACGATCGGCTCAAATTGCTCTAGCGTGCCCGAAGTTCTGGGCAATCCGGACGCGCAATTCGATCCCAATTCGACCGCCGACATTTCCCGCATGATGGAAGAGCTGCTGACCAATGAAGTGGCGCGGCAGAATCTTATCGCCAAGGGCAAGCTGCAGGCTCAACGTTTTTCGTGGCGCGCAAGTGGGCAGAAGGCACTCGACTTCCTGGTTCACATGGCGCGCCCGAGCGAGAGCGTGGATGGGTGGCAGGCAGTCCGCGAGGGGCTGGAGCGGTCTGAGAGCCGCCTGCTCGAGGCTCTGGCAACTTTGCCCGCCATCGCAGGACACCCCAGCCCAAGCGATCTCGCCGAAGTCGCCCAAGCCATGGCTCTTAATCGACGCGCCGTCGAAAGCCGCCGCCGTCCCCTTGGCCTTGGCCAGACCTGGCGGATCGAGGGTCCCTTCGACACCAGCTACAGCCTTGCCCTGGTCAACCGGGAACTGGGCAAAGCACTCGACAAAACCGGCACGACTGTCAGCCTCTTTGCCTCGGAGGGGCCCGGGGACTACGAACCATCCAGCACGTTTCTGCGCGACACGCCTGACGTCGCTGCGCTTCATGACCGCAGCAAGAATGAGGACCACGGTGCACTCGATGTCGTGACGCGCAACATGTATCCGCCGCGTGTTCTCGACATGACGGCTCGCCTCAACGGATTGAACTGCTACGCCTGGGAAGAAACAGGGTTCCCCTTCACGTTCGCGGAAAGCTTCAACGAAAGCCTGCAGTTTATCACTGTCACCTCCGAGCATGTGAAGACGCTCCTGATCGATGCTGGCGTCGAGGTTCCGATCTCTGTGGTCGGCAATGGCGTGGACCACTGGAACGCCGTCGTCGCGGATCCGAACTACCGCATAGAGACGGCAGGACATACGTTTTTGCATGTTTCGTCCTGCTTCCCGCGCAAAGGCGCAGATGTCCTGCTCGAGAGTTATGGCAAGGCGTTTACAAAGGCCGACGATGTTATTCTGGTCATCAAGACCTTTGCCAACCCGCATAATACGATTGCCGATCAGCTCGAGACGCTGCGAAAAGCCAATCCCGATTATCCCAGGGTCACGCTTCTCTTCGACGATCTGACCTATCGGCAGATGAAGGCGCTCTACGAACAATGCGACACGCTCGTTGCGCCGAGCCGTGCCGAGGGGTTTGGCCTGCCGCTCGCAGAAGCGATGCTGAGCGGCCTTCAGGTGATCACGACGGGTTGGAGTGGGCAACTCGATTTCTGCACACCCGAAACCGCAGAGCTGATCGACTTTGATTTCGCCCAGGCCAGGACGCATCAGGATGGCAAGCCGCTCAGCGTCTGGGCGGAGCCGCGTGCTGACCATCTTGCGCAATTGTTGCAGGACGCAGCGGCGCGCGGCGTGGACAAGAACCAGGGCGACCGCGCTCGGGCCGTGCTCGAACACTTCACCTGGGATCGGGTTGCGCAGCGATCCGTCGCGGCGGCAGCTGGAGTGCAACTGCCTCACCTGATTGCCGAGCCGCGGCTCGGATGGATGAGCACATTCCGCAAGCGCTGCGGCATTGCCACTTATTCAGAGCATTTGCTCGACGTTCTCGGCATGCCTGCCGTCATTCTGGCCAATACGCAGGACGACACAGCCGGCGATGCGGAAGCCGGGATCGCCCGGTGCTGGAACGAAGGCAAGGTGGACGATCTGAGCGCTGTTGCCGAGGCAATCGAAGCCCAGCAACTCGACATGGTCGTCATTCAGTTCAATTACGGCTTCTATCACCTCCCGAGCCTCAATTCGCTGATCCATCGCCTTTGCGATAGGGGCCGGAAGGTGATCGTCACCCTTCATGCGACGGTCGACCCGGCTCACGATCAAACGAAGAAGCTGGCCGATCTGGCATCGGGACTGCGCCGGTGCTCGCGCATTCTGGTTCACTCCATTGGTGATCTGAACCGTCTCAAGGCCATGGGCCTCGTCGCCAATGTGGGACTTTTTCCCCATGGCGTCTTGGTTCCGGGGCTGGCAAAAAAGCCGATAAGCCTGGCGCGAGAGCCGTTCCGCATCGCCAGCTATGGCTTTTTCCTGCCCAATAAGGGGCTGCTCGAGTTGATCGAGGCGGTCAAGCTGCTCAAGGACCAGGGGTTCGGCATCAGGCTCGACCTGATCAATGCCGCCTTTCCGGCCGATATCTCGCATCGATTGATCGATGAAGCGCGTAATCGTATTCGCGCGCTGGGTCTGCTGGCTGACATTCGCCTCGTTACCGACTTCCTCACGGACAGCGAGAGCCTTGATCATCTCTCGCGCGCCGACCTTGTCATTTTCCCCTACCAGGAAACCGCTGAATCAGCGAGTGGCGCTGTTCGTTATGGCCTCGCGGCGGGCAAGCCGGTCGCGGTAACGCCGCTGCCCATTTTCGAGGACGTGGCGCAGAGCACGTTCAGCCTGCCCGGCACGACGCCAGCCGACATTGCCTCAGGCATTCGTCAAATCGCCGAAGACTTGCGAGCAAACAGTCAATCGGCTCAGGACACGATGGCACGGGCACAGAACTGGCAAGATAGCCACGCCTATCCAGTCCTGGGGCGTCGTCTTGCCGGGATGTTGCGCGGGCTGCATCGCGACGGGCTGGGATCGACAAACCCACAATGACTTTGGAAGGCACAAAGCCGCGCGTGCAGATCTATCATGACTATTTCGCCATTCGGGGCGGCGGGGAGCGGCTGGCTCTCGACCTGGCGCAGGCGCTATCGGCGGAGTTGATCTATGGCTATCGCACTGAGGAAAGCTACGAGGACAGCGCATTCCCGCCGCGGCACAAGGATTTGCGGATGGGTCAACTCAAGCGGATCGTCGGAGCGGCGTCAGTGGCCTTGGCGCCTGCATTCGCCGCCCAGCAAGGCTATGCGCTTGGGGCAGAGGCTCGTGTCTTCAGTGGAGTGGCCGCACCCTTTGCCGCTCCAGCGGCAGACAAGGCGGGCGTCAACATTTTCTATTGCCATACGCCACCCCGGTTTCTTTACGACCAGAAGGATTTTTTTCGCGAGCGCAGCCGGGGTGTGAAGCGCATCGGGCTTGACGTCGTCGGCCCGGTTTTTCGGCGAGCCTATGAGCATGCCGTAGGCCGCATGCACGTGATCGTCGCCAATTCAGAGAATATCCGCTCCCGGATCCGGCGCCATCTGAGACGCGATAGCGTGGTCGTATATCCCCCCGTCGACACTCATGGTTTTCGTTGGGAGCCAGCACAGGGGTACTATCTCTCGACCGCGCGGCTAACGCCGCTCAAGCGCATTGCCACCATCATCGACGCCTTTCGCGCCATGCCGGACCAGAAACTGGTCATCGCCTCGGGTGGCGATGATGAAACGAGGCTCAAGGCGCGTGCTGAGGGCGCCGGGAATATTACCTTTGTCGGCTGGACCAGCGACGACGAACTCCGGGCGTTGATCGCAGGAGCAATTGCCACGATCTATATCCCAATCGAGGAAGACTTCGGCATGTCCCCTGTCGAATCGATGGCCGCCGGCAAACCGGTTATCGGCGTAGCCGAAGGCGGCGTTCTCGAAACAGTCCAACCAGGGGAAACAGGATTGCTGCTGCCCGCTTCTCCCGGCGTATCCGACCTGATCAAGGCGGTGAAGGCGCTGCCTGCAGAGCGGGCACTGGGGATGCGCCAGGCATGCGAGGCAAGGGCGGCAGAATTCGGCGCCGCCAAATTCGCCGACAGCATGCGCGCGATCGTCAGCCAGGCCATCGAGGACCGCGCGCTACAGGTCTAACCGGCCCCTACCCCCGCTTCGGCGCGTTCCTGACTGGAATATCGTTCGAGTAGATGTTGTGGAGGCCGACGTTGAGGATGTCGCGTTCGCCGCATAGGGCCATGGTGGTGTCGAGTTCGCGGCGGATGATTTCGAGGACGCGGGTGACGCCGGCTTCGCCGCCGGCGCCTAGGCCATAGAGCATGGGGCGGCCGATGAAGGTGGATTTGGCGCCATAGGCGAGCGCCTTGATCACGTCCTGACCCGAACGGATGCCGCTGTCGAGATAGACTTCGGTGCGATGGCCGATGCGATCGACGATCTCAGGCAGGACGCGGATGGTCGAGGGGGCGCCATCGAGCTGGCGGCCGCCATGATTGGATACGACGACGGCATCGGCGCCATTGTCGACGGCAGCTTGGGCATCGTCGGCGTCAAGCACGCCCTTGACGATGACGGGACCCCCGAAGCGCTCCTTGATCCAGCGCACGTCGGCCCAGTTGAGGGTGGGGTCGAACTGGCTCGCAGTCCAGGCCGAAAGCGAGGCAAGGTCATGATCGCCCCCGACATGGCCCACGATATTGCGGAACGTGTGACGCTTGGTGCCCAGCATGCGCATGCACCAGAGCGGGTGCTGCATCATCTGCCAGACCGAATAGGGCGTGAACTTGGGCGGCGTGGACAGCCCGTTCTTGATGTCCTTGTGGCGCTGGCCGAGGATCTGCAGATCCATGGTCAGGACCAGGGCGGAACATTTGGCGGCCTTGGCACGGTCGATCAGGCGATTGATGAAATCACGGTCGCGCATGACATAGAGCTGGAACCAGAAGGGGGCGGTGGTGTTTTCGGCGATGTCCTCGATCGAGCACACGCTCATGGTCGAGAGCGAAAAGGGAATGCCGAACTTTTCGGCGGCGCGTGCCGCCTTGATCTCGCCGTCGGCGGTCTGCATGCCGCCGGTCGCTGCAGGCGCGATAGCCACGGGCATGGTGATTTCCTTGCCCAGCATGGTGGTCTTGAGATTGCGACCCTCAAGGTTCACGGCCACTTTCTGGTTGAGCAGGATCTTCTGGAAATCGCTCTCGTTGTCGCGATAGGTGCCTTCGGTGTAGGAGCCGCTATCAGCATATTCAAAGAACATCTTGGGCACACGCCGGTGGGCCACCCGCTTCATTTCGTCAACGGTGAGGATCTTGTCGATGGCGGGCATGGCCGGGCTCCAGAGCAATATGCTTTTGCCCTAGCAACTAACATGTTAGCCGTCAATGTGGCGTTGCGGCACTGGGCTATCCAAGCGGACCGGCACTGCGCCGGCCCACGACCAGCATGGAAAAGATGGCACAAAAGCCAAAGATGACCATGCCCAGGGCCAGCACATGTGCCTTCTCCCATTCGAGGCGTTCGACGAAGTCATAGATGGCAATCGAGAGCACCTTGGTCTGCCCCGGAATGTTGCCGCCGATCATCAGAACGACGCCGAATTCGCCCACCGTGTGGGCGAAAGCGAGAATGCCGCCCATGAGATAGCCGGGCCGTGCCAGCGGCAGCACGATGCGCCCGAACCGTTGGCCTGGCGACGCACCGAGCGTATCGGCGGCTTCCAGCACCTCCGGCTCGATGGCGGCAAAGGCGTTGCGCAGGGGCTGAACCATGAATGGCAGCGAAGCGACGACCCCGCCGATAACAAGACCGGCAAAGGAAAAGGCCAGGGTTCGCGCGCCCCAAAATCCGGCAAACCAGCCGCCCGGCCCATTGGGCCCCAGGGCGAGGAGCAGATAGAACCCAAGCACGGTCGGCGGCAGCACAAGCGGCAGGGTGACAAGGGCGCCGACGATCTCCCGTCCGGCCCAGCGTCCATGCGCCAGCCACCAGGCGAGTGGGGTTGCGACAAGCACAAGGATTGCCGTGACGCTGAGCGCAAGGAGGAGGGTGAGGCCGATGGGTGAGATGAGCGGGGTGAAGTCCATGACAAGCTTTGTCGGGTGAGCCCCTCCCCGGCCTATCCTGCAGGGGGGAGGCAGAGAGGGAGGCTTACGGCGTTGGCACCGAATAGCCGGCGGCCTCGATGACTGCGACGGCTTCTTCGGATTGGAGGAAATCGAGAAAGGCAAGGGCCGCCGGATTGGTCTCGCCCTCCTTGAGCAGAACCGCGCCCTGCGCGATAGGCTCGTGCAATTGCGCAGGGACGAGCCACTGATCGGGTTTGCCCAAAACTTGGCTCGCAGCGACCAAGCCCAATTCGGCGTTTCCGCTCTCGATGAACTGCAGCGTTTGGGAGATGTTTTCGCCCTGAACCAGTTTTGGCGTGAGAGCGTCGATGAGCCCCAGAGCGGTCAGCGTTTCCACCGCGGCCTTGCCGTAGGGGGCGGCCGCCGGATCGGCGATGGCAAGTTTGTTGAACTCGCCTGCGAGTGCTGCCTCGCCGTCGATCACGTCGCGGCCGGGAGCGTAGAGAACGAGGCGTCCCTCTGCATAAACAAAGAAGCTGCCATGTACGGCAAGGCCCTCCTCTATCGCCATTTGAGGACGATCCGTGTCTGCGGCAAGAAAGATGCCGAAGGGCGCAGCTTGGGTAATCTGTGTATAAAGCTGGCCCGTAGCGCCGAAACTGAGCTCCACCTTATGCTCACCCTTGGCCTCGAAGAGAGCAGCAAGGTCTTCGGCAACGGCGGTGAAATTGGCCGCGACAGCCACATTCACGGTTTCCGCAGCGGCCGGAAGCGCAGTGGCGGCGACGAGGGCAAGCGACAGCAGCAGACGGGACACGGAACGCTCCGATATGTTTTTCCGGCCATATCGATGACGGAAAGGGGCTAACATCGCAAGCGATATGTTCAACCGGACATATTTAGAATCTGGCTTCGAAGGGCGGCGACGTCATCTTCTATGGCTGCTTCCGTGGCAGCCTGCATGGCGCGATAGCGGGCGAGAACATCGGCGCCAAGAGGTGTCAGATGCGCCCCGCCCTGCCCGGCCCCACCGCGTGCAGTCTCGACCAGCGGTTGGCCGAAGCCTTCGTTTAGTGCCTGTACGAGGCTCCAGGCACGCTTGTAGCTCATGCCCATGGCTTTGCCTGCCGCGGCAATAGAGCCGGACTGGGCAATGCCCTCCAGGAGATCTGCCCGGCCGGGGCCAATATAGGCGGTATCGCTGAGAACGATGCGGAGGTGGCCAAGGGCGGAGGCTCGCGGCGTCTTCAACACGCCACCACATTGACTGCCAGCCCGCCCTGGCTCGTCTCCTTGTATTTCTCGCTCATATCGGAGCCTGTCTGGCGCATGGTTTCGACGCAAGCATCGAGCGGCACGGCATGGACACCGTCGCCCTTGAGTGCCAGCGAGGCCGCAGTGACGGCTTTGACCGCGCCGAAAGCATTACGCTCGATGCAGGGAATCTGCACGAGCCCGCCTACGGGATCGCAGGTCATGCCCAGATGATGCTCGAGCGCGATTTCGGCGGCGTTTTCCACCTGTTCGGGCGTGCCGCCCAGAACGGCGCAAAGCCCTGCTGCCGCCATGGCCGAGGCGGAGCCCACTTCGCCCTGGCAGCCGACTTCAGCCCCGGAAATCGAAGCATTGAACTTGATGATCCCGCCGATCGCCGCAGCGGTCAGCAGGAAGTCATGGACCTGCCGGCGACCGAAACCGGCGTGAAATTGCGCCCCATAGCGAAGCACCGCGGGGATGACGCCTGCCGCGCCATTGGTCGGGGCCGTCACCACGCGCCCGCCCGCCGCATTCTCTTCGTTGACGGCCATGGCAAAAAGGCTCAGCCAGTCATTGCCCATCAAAGGATCGATCTCGTTGCGCTGCCACTTCTCGACCAGCTGAGCATGGAGCGCTTTGGCGCGTCGGCGCACCTTGAGCCCGCCCGGCAGCTGGCCCTCCTGGGCGAGTCCCCGCTCGCTGCACCGGTCCATCGCGGTCCAGATGCGGTCGAGCCCGGCGTCCAGATTCCCTCGCGCAAGGCGCGCCTCTTCATTGGCCCGCTTCATGGACGCAATGGAAAGGCCCGAACGCTGCGCCATGTCGAGCATCTGTGCAGCGCTGGCAAAAGGCCAGGGCACGTCCTGCAGCTCGGGCCTGGTGCTCTTTTGCGCGGCCAGTTCCTCTTCGGAAACGACAAAGCCGCCGCCGACGGAAAAATAGACCCGCCGCAACAGCAGTTGCCCATCCGTGTCGAAAGCTTGAAAGCGCATCCCATTTGGATGGCCGGGCAGCGGCGTCGCCCGATCAAGCGTCAGGTCGACAGCGGGGCGGAAACGATAAGGAGGATGGCCCTGTGGGGCAACGCGCCCGGTGTCACGCACCCGCTCGACAATAGTGTCCATCATGTCCGGATCGACATCTTCGGGATTTTCGCCGGCAAGCCCCAGGATCACCGCCCGGTCGCTGCCATGGCCAATGCCGGTATAGGCCAGCGAACCGTGAAGGCTCGCTGTGATGGCGCTCGGCCTCGCCTGCCGCGCACGGGGCCAATTGCCATGCCTCAGATCATCGAGGAATCGTCCGGCAGCGGTCATCGGCCCCATCGTGTGGGAGCTCGATGGTCCGATGCCGATCTTGAAAACGTCGAAAACCGAAAGGAACATGCCCCATCTTAGCGCGCGGCCGGACTGTGGCAATCAGCCTCAAGCCATTGTTCTCTCTTTGGCAACAGAGCGTGGCGCAGACCCGGCGTTGCCAAGCCGCCGCCCTGCCCGATATCGGTTGAAACCAAAAGGGGAGACAGCTATGGCTTCATATCATTTCCGCGCCGAGGGCGCATCCCGGTCCGGGGCGCCGCTCCTGTTCCTGTTTCATGGCACCGGTGGCGACGAGAACCAGTTTTTCGATCTTGCCGGGGAACTTGCGCCCGGTGCCAACCGAGTTGCGCCGCGCGGCGATGTCAGCGAAGGGGGTGCCCTGCGCTATTTTCGCCGCACCGGCGAGGGCGTCTATGACATGGCCGATCTCGCCCAGCGCACCGGTGCCATGACCGCCTTCGTGCGCGAACAGGCGGCGGCCCATGGCGCAACCGAAATCTGGGGGCTCGGCTATTCCAACGGCGCCAATATCCTCGCCTCCATGCAATTTGCCGCGCCGGACCTGTTTGCCCGCAGCGTGCTCATGCACCCCCTGATCCCCTTCACGCCGCCGGAGACCGATTTTGCCGGGCGGCAGGTGTTGATTACCGCAGGCCGGCAGGATCCCATCGCTCCGGCTTCATCGAGCCAGGCGCTGGCCGATTACTTCCTTGCCCACGGCGCCAAGGCCGACCTCGTCTGGCATCCCGGCGGCCACGAACTCCGCCGCGAAGAACTGCTTGCCGCCCAGCAATTGCTGGCTCTCTAGCGCCTGCGTTTGCCTCGAAGGAGACCTCCCCTTCGCGGAGGGAGGTTTCCGCAATCCCCAGCAAACGCCGCGCGTGCCGCAAGAGCGCCTATTTCGTTAACGGAACCTATACGGTGTTTTCCTGATAGTGGAGGCGCGCAGCCGTTGCTGCATCCTCTATCCGGTCTCTTCCATGTCCCTGCTTCGCACCATCGGCAACAGCCTTCGCCTTCGCGTGCTGATTTCGGTGCTGCTCGGCTTCATGGCCTTGGCTGTGCCCGCCTTTTTTGGCTTCAACTGGGTCGTCAATTCGACCGTGGTGCAGCTGGGCACGCTCTTTGCCGAAAAGCAGGTGCTTTATGACCGGCATCGCGGTCTTGGCGCGTTAATCCGGGAAGTTTCGCTTGCGGAAACGTTGTCCGGCAGCCAGGCCATCCGCGACTGGGCGGCCGATGAGGACAATGCCGAGCGCAAGCGGCGCGGCATTGCCGAACTCGAGCATTACCGACGCTATTTTGCCGATCGCAGCTATTTCTTTATCGTTGCCGGCTCGGGCAATTACTATTTCAACAACAGCGCCAATTCCTTTGCCGGGGATCAGTTGCGCTATACGGTGAGCCGCGAGAACCCGGACGACGCGTGGTATTATTCCACCATAGAACTGGCGCAGGGCTGCCATCTCAACGTCAACAACGATGCCAATCTCGGGGTCACCAAGGTCTGGATGAACTGCGTGATCCGCGAAGGTGGGCGCGTTCTGGGAGTTTTGGGCACCGGCATTGACCTTACCGCCTTTATCCAGGAAGTGGTCAATGTGCCCCAGCGTGGCGTCACTGCCATGTTCGTCGACCGGCAGGGCATGATCCAGGCCCATCGCGACGAAACGCTGGTCAGCCTTGCCAATTTCGAGGATCGGATCGACAGCAAGCGCACTGTCTTCTCGCTCGCCTCCGGCGAGGGTGACACGGCCACGCTGCGCCATCTGATGGAGAGCGTAACGAGCAGCGACACCCTTGCCCAGTCCGATTTCATTACGGTCAACGGCAAGCGCACTCTCGTCGGCGTGGGCTATCTCGACAAGCTCGGCTGGTACAATGTCACCTTCATGGATATCGACACTGTCATAGACCGCCAGCTCTTTGTGCCCGTGGGCCTGCTGCTCGCCGTGATCATGGTGCTTGTGGCGGTGGTGCTGATGCTGGTGTTTAAGCGCCAGGTGCTCGATCGCATCGTGGGTCTCGAGCGGGTTGTGCATCAAGCGCGGAGCGGCGATTATCGCGCCGCTCTCGCCATCACACCGGGCGGCAGCGATGAGATCTGCCGCCTCACCGCCGCCCTGACGCAAATGGCCGCTAGCGTCGATGATCACACACGCGAGCTCGAGCGGCGCGTGCGCGAACGCACGCTTGATCTGGAACGCCTTGCCTATCGCGATGCCCAGACCGGCTTGCTCAACCGGCGCGGCTTTGCTGCCTTCCATGCCGAAGCGAGCGCCGAAGGACCTTTTGGCTTGATGCTGGTCGATATCGACGCCTTCAAGTCGGTCAACGACACCCATGGCCATGCGGCCGGCGACGCGGTGATCGCCGAAATCGCCGGGCGGGTCGAAGCGCTTTTGCCGCAAGGGGCGGCTGCAGCCCGCTGGGGCGGAGACGAATTCATCGTGCTGGTGCCCCGCTGCACCAGTGCCGGACTGCGCCAGCTCGCCCAGCAGGTGCAGCAGGCCGCCATAAGCCGCGCTATTTCCATCAGCTCTGATCGCTCAGTGTCCGTCAGTGTCAGCCTCGGGGCGGCGCTGGGCGAGCGCCACGACGCACTTGAAGTGGCCAATGACATGGCCGATGCAGCCCTCTATACGGCCAAACAGGCTGGCCGCGATCGGGTCGTCGTGTTCGACCGGGACATGCGTCCGGTACCCAGACGGCGTCAGTCTGTGGCCTGAACCAAGTTCCCACTTGACCGCGCGTGTTCCATGCCGCCCCATGCCCAAACCAAAACGGCAAGGGATTAGCCATGAAACTGCAGATCGTCTCGCTCGGTATTTCGCTATTGCTGCTGCTGCCGGCTGGGCAGGCGGGTGCAGCCAGTTTCGATTGCGGCAAGGCATCCAATCCCTTCGAAAGAGCCATTTGCGGGGATGAAGCACTTTCGAGCGCCGACGACCGCCTCGCGCGCACCTACGAAACCGCCATCGGCGGGTTGAGCACAGCAGCCTTGGGCGTTGTGCGGGCCGACCAGCGCCGGTGGCTGTCCTATGCCCAACGCGCCTGCACGCCCGATGCCCAGCCTCTTGCTGCGGGGGATTATGACGAAAGGGGGCTGCGCTGTCTTGCCGGCGTCTTCAACGATCGTAGTCGCGTGCTCGAGGCGAGCCGGATGATCGATGGACGACGTTTTTATCCCATTTCAAGAGAGGTCGTCCTGCCCAATCCTGACGAGGTGGACGATCCCCAGTCGAACTGGCCTGTTGCCCAGCATGAGCTGGCCTTGCTGCAGCTTGACGATGCAGCAGCCTATGCAGAGGATTTCAACGCGTTCGTCAAAAGCCAGGCAAGCGAGCTTTCTGATCTTGCCGGTGCACTCGATGGCACGGAACCCGATGCGCTCGATCCGGCCAGCGACACCAGTGTCCATGTGACGCTGCACGAGCCGGCAACAGAAAACCGCATTTCGCTCGAGGTCATCACCTATTGGTATGGACACGGTGCAGCCCATGGCCAAGGCCATATCAGCTATCTTCACTACCTCGTTGACGAAGCGCGTGCGCTTGAAGCGAACGATATCTTTACCGGCAAGCGCTGGGAAAACGCGGTGACGAAACTGGTAGCCGAGGCCCTGCGCGCCGAGCATGGCGACAACCTCTTTTTCGACAATGACGAAGATATCGCCGCCATCGTCACTGATCCCAGGAGCTGGGATCTGTCCAACGATTATCACCTGATCGTCCAGTTCAACCCCTATGAAGTGGCCGCCTACGCCTATGGCTATCCAGTAGCGCGCGTCAGCTGGAGCGATCTCGAGCCCTATCTCGCCGAAGGCGCCCAGGACGTCCGCTACGGCTTTTAAGCCGAGGGAGAGGATCAGCCCATGAACGACCTTATCCACCATATGGTCTCGGCCGGCCCCCGGCCGGTCGCGCCGTTCAGCCACGCGGTCGAAGCCGGCGGCTTTGTCTTCATCACCGGCCAGATGCCCACCGATCCGGCCAATCCCGATGCGCCGCTTCCCGAAGGGATCGAGGCGCAGACCCGGCGCGTCGTCGACAATCTGCAGATCGTCCTCGGCGGGGTCGGTCTCACGCTCGATCACGTCACCATGGCCCGCATTTACCTGACGCAGTTCGAGCGCGATTATGCCGCCCTAAACAGCCTCTGGCCGAGCTTTTTTCCGTCCGGAAAGCTGCCGGCGCGCACCACGGTTGGGGTGACGGCGCTAGCGGTCGGCGCACTCGTTGAAATCGATCTCGTCGCCCGCAAAGCCTGAGAGATTTCCCGTTCCCGCCCTTGCAGGAATGGGGGCGAGGGCCTAACCCTTGCGCCATAGTTCAGCTCCCCTTTTCTGGAAAGTGCCGCCATGCCGCAGGACGCAAACGCCATCCGCTCCATTCTTTCCCTGGCGCCGGTCGTGCCCGTCATCATCCTCGATGATGTCTCGCAGGCCCGCCCGCTGGCCGAAGCATTGGTAGCCGGTGGGCTGCCCATCCTCGAAGTCACACTGCGCACGCCCAATGCCCTCAAGGTCATGGAGGAAATGGCCAAAGTTTCGGGCGCGATTGTCGGTTCTGGCACAGTGCGCAACGCCGGGCACATGAAATCTTCGGTTGAGGCGGGCTGCCGCTTCATGGTTTCACCCGGCGCCTCGCCGCGCCTGCTCGATGCGGCCGAAGACGTCGCCATTCCGCTCCTGCCGGGCATCGGTACGCCCACCGAGGCCATGGCTGCTGCCGAGCGCGGCTATTCCTTCCTCAAATTCTTTCCCGCCGAGGCCTTGGGCGGCGCACCGGTGCTCAAGGCCTTCGCGTCCCCGCTTTCCGACATCACCTTCTGTCCCACCGGCGGTATCGACGCGGCAAAGGCCCCGACCTATCTGAGCCTTCCCAACGTCATCTGCGTCGGCGGCTCCTGGATCATGCCCAATGATGCACTCGCCAGCGGCGACTTCGCCCGCATAGAAGCTCTCGCCAAGGAAGCCAGCGCACTCCGGGGTTAATCTGCACGCCCTCTGCCGGGCCCTCCCCTATAAGGGGAGGTTTGGGCGCAACACAGCGACGTAACGTGTATTCCCCTGCCCGTCCGCACTCGGCAAGTCCGCGCCGGTGAAGGGGGCTTGAATGCAGAAGGACGGCAGAGGCTGCCAGATGGAGAGTCTGGCAGCCTCTGCTTCAGTTCCGGCCGAACTCGTCTTCGATGCGGATGATGTCGTCTTCGCCCAGATATGAGCCGGTTTGCACCTCGATCAGTTCAAGTTCGATCTTGCCCGGATTGGCGAGGCGATGGGTGCAGCCGAGAGGGAGGTAGATCGACTGGTTCTCGGTGAGCATGGTCACCTGGCCATCGACCGTGACCTCGGCCGTGCCGCGCACCACGATCCAGTGCTCGGAGCGGTGGTGGTGCTTTTGCAGGCTCAACTTCTTGCCCGGCTTGACGAAGAGCTTTTTGACCTGGAAACGGTCACCCATCAGGATCGAGGAATATCCGCCCCAAGGGCGGTAGGAAGTCTTGTGCGTCTCGGTCAGCGCGCGGGTCGAGGCGTCCGCCTTGAGCTGTTTGGCAAGGCTGCCGACATTCTGCGCCTGGCTCAGTCGCCCGACAAAGACCGCGTCTTCGGTGGCGATCACGGCAACATCGTCAAGACCATCGACGACCACATGTGCCGTTTCGCTGACGACGAGCGTATTGGTGGTGTTGGACAAAAGGGCTGGGCCGGTGACGGCATTGCCCGAGGCGTCGCGCTCCTGGCCTTTCCAGACAGCGTCCCACGCACCAAGATCGGACCAGACGAAGGAAACCGGCAGGACTGCAGCCTTGTCGGTGCGCTCGAAGATGGCGTAGTCGACCGAGATATTAGGGGAGGCGGAAAACTCGGCCTCATCGAGACGGATGAAATCGAGGTCGCGCTTGGCTCCGGCGACGCCGCCGCGGGCTGCGGCAAAGACTTCAGGCGCCAGCCTCTCGCATTCGGCAAGGAACAGTTTTGCCGGCAGCATGAACATGCCCGAATTCCAGACGAAGCCACCCTTGGTCAGCATGTCTTCGGCGCGTGGCAGATCGGGCTTCTCGATGAAGGCAGCAACCTTGTGTGCGCCATGCTTGAGCGCGTCGCCCACCGCGATATAGCCATAGCCGGTTTCGGCATGGGTCGGGGTGATCCCGAAGGTGACGAGCTGCCCCTCGCGCGCTGCGGCAGCGGCATTGTCGACGGCGCCGAAATAGTCGGCACTTGCCGGGATCAGGTGATCGGAGGCAAGCACGTGGATGACGGCATTTTCATCCTGGCTGATGGCGACCTGAGCGGCAGCGGCAATGGCGGCCGCCGTGTTGCGGGCGACCGGCTCGAGCAGAATAGCGCCAAGGGCAATGCCGCGCTCTTGGGCCTGTTCGGCGACAAGGAATCGATATTCGGCATTGGTGATGACGATGGGTGCAGCATAGCGCCCTGCGTCGCGCACGCGCTCAAGCGTCTGCTGGAACAGGCTCGACTCGCCCACCAGATCAATGAACTGCTTGGGACGCGCGGAGCGTGATTTTGGCCACAGGCGGGTACCCTGGCCCCCAGCGAGAATGACGGGAACGATGGATGACACGAGCTTGTCCTTGCACTACTTGGCGAGATTGGCAAAAGCACATAGCCCAGAGAACGCGACATTGCCACCGAGTTGACGGGATTCCGCTTGAGTGAGGGAAAAACACGTCACTGGGTGGGCCCGGTTGGCACAAGGAGACGAAAAACTTGCGCGTGCTGCACGTCTACAAAACCTATCCCCCCGACGACTTCACCGGCGTGCCGCGGGTTATCCATGCTCTGGCCGAAACCATGGCGCCGATGGGGGTGACCAGCACGGTAATGGCCTTGAGCCGGGTCCATGGCGGCACGGTGCAGCGGATCGACGGGCATGCGGTGCATTTTGCCCGCCAGGACATTAATCTGGCATCCGCTGGTTTGTCGCTGTCGGCTTTCGGCCTTTTTCGAAGGCTTGCCTGTGAGGCCGATGTGGTCAACTACCACTTTCCCTGGCCCATGGCGGACCTCCTGCAGCTCCTGGTGCGGCCCAAGACACCTGCTGTCGTGACCTATCATTCCGACATCGTCCGGCAGAAAAGCCTGCTCAAGCTCTATGCGCCGATACGAGACGTGTTTCTGGGTCAGGTAGATGCCATCGTTGCGACCTCGCCCAACTATGTCCAAACCAGCCCAGTGCTGGATCGGTTTCCCCAAAAGGTTTCGGTCGTTCCGATCGGCATTCCCGAGGTACCGCCAGCCGATGACGAAAGGCTCGCGCGCTGGCGCGCCGAGGTGGGAGAGGGCTTTTTTCTCTTTGTGGGAGCGCTGCGCTACTACAAGGGCCTGCAGTTTCTGATGCAGGCGGCGAGAGAGACGGGTCTGCCGGTTGTGGTCGCGGGCGCCGGCGACACGACGGAGTGGGCGGCAATGGGCGGGCCGAGCGTGCGCTTCGTGGGGCCGATCGATGACGCGGACAAGATCGCCTTGGTTGCGCTCTGCCGGGCCTTCGTTTTTCCCTCACATCTGCGCTCGGAAGCCTTCGGCGTGGCGCTCGCGGAGGCGACAAGAGCGGGACGCGCGATGATTTCGAGCGAAATCGGCACCGGAACGAGTTTTGTGAATATGTCGGGGGAAACGGGGATCGTCACGCCGCCGGAAGATGTCGGGGCGTTGGTGGCGGCGATGAGGGCGCTGGCGGAATCGCCGGAAAAGGCGGCGGCAATGGGGGAAGCGGCGCGAAGGCGGTATGAAGAGCTGTTCCGGGCCGAGGCGATGGCAGAGGAATATTTGCGACTCTATGGCAGGCTTTTGAGCCGCTAGATCTGGACAATGCCTCGAACCTGCCCCGCACCTCGCTCAACACCGCGTCGCGAATACATCCTTTCGCCCGGCGGACCGAGGCACTGTTGCCCCGTTTTCTGATCGACATCTGCATCCGCCTCCTGACGTAGACGAGGTAGATACGTTCTGCCGCCTGAGCGGGGTGTACCAGAGCCTTAAAAGGCAATCCCCGCTTTCACGGGGATCACGCTAGCTTCTCTAAGCCGCTTTCGTTGCCGCCTCTCGGCGCAGGCGCCGCCGTTCTTCGCGGCGTTCCATCTCGACTCGCGGGTCGGGCACGGGAACCGAGGCGATGAGGCGCTTGGTGTATTCGTGCTGGGGGTCCATGGTGACCTGTTCGCTGTCGCCGATTTCGACCACTTCGCCGAAATAGAGCACCATGATGCGCTGGGCGATGTGGCGGACGACGGCGATGTCGTGCGAGATGAAGAGGAGCGAAATCCCCAGCTCCTTCTGCAAATCCATGAGCAGGTTCACCACCTGGGCACGGATCGACACGTCTAGGGCGGACACTGCCTCGTCGCAGATAATCAGCTTTGGATTGGTGATCAGGGCCCGGGCGATGCCGATGCGCTGGCACTGGCCGCCCGAGAATTCGTGCGGATATTTGTTGATCATGGTGGGCAGGAGGCCGACCTTGGCCATCATCTCGGCGACGCGCTTGGTTCGATCGGCCTTGCTCAGTTCTGGCATGTGGATCTGGAGCGGTTCGGCGATGATGGCGCCACAGGTCATGCGCGGATTGAGGGAGGCCAGCGGATCCTGGAAGATCATCTGGATATCCTTGCGTAGACCCAACAGGTCCTTGGTATCCATCTTCTGGATGTCGCGCCCAAGCCAAACTGCCTCGCCGCCGCTTGCGGGCAGGAGACGGATGATGGCGCGCGACAGGGTCGACTTGCCGCAACCGCTTTCGCCAACGATCCCCAGCGTTTCGCCCTGATAAAGGTCGAACGACACGCCCTTGACTGCGCGCAGAATTTTCTTAGGGCCGAAAAGGCCTTCCTGACCGATGGTGAATTCGACGGCGAGGTCGCGAACTCTAAGGATGGGCTCTCGATTTCCAATCATGCTTCGCCCCTTGCTGCCATGAAGTCGTAGGAGACGGTCGACAAACGATCGACCTTCTTGTCGAGGCGCGGAATGGCGGCCAAGAGGCCCTTGGTATAGGGATGCTCGGCGCGCTCGAAGATGTCCGCGGTCTTGCCATGTTCCATCACCCGGCCATCGAACATCACGAGGGTTTCCTCGCAGGTGCCGGCGACGATCCCCAGATCATGGGTGATCAGGATAATCGAGGTGCCGAAATCTTCCTGGAGGTCGACAAGGAGATCGATGATCCCGGCTTGAACGGTCACGTCGAGGGCCGTCGTCGGCTCGTCGGCTATAAGAAGTTCGGGGCTGCAGAGGAGCGCCATGGCGATCATGACGCGCTGGCGCATGCCGCCGGAAAACTCGTGCGGATACATGTGGACACGGTTTTTCGCATCGGTGATGCGCACCGCGTCGAGCATGCGCACGCTTTCGGCCAGCGCCTCCTTGTGGCTCATGCCACGATGGAGTTCGAGCACTTCCGTCATCTGCCGCGAAATGCGCAGATAGGGATTGAGCGAGGTCATCGGATCCTGGAAGATGATGCCGATCCGCTCGGCGCGGTAGGCGTTCATCTGCTTGCGGGGGAGATTGAGGATCTCCTTGCCGTCGAAGATGACAGAACCACTTGCGCGACCGTTCTTGGGCAGGAGGCCAAGAAGCGCGAAAGCCCCTTGCGTCTTGCCCGAACCGCTCTCGCCCACGATGGCCAGCGTCTTGCCCTTTTCGAGCGTGTAGTTGAGGTCCTTGACCGCATGGACGGTGCCGTCTGCGGTTTTGAAATCGACCTTGAGGTTCTTGACTTCAAGCAAAGCCATGTCGGTCTCCTTACCGGTCCTTGGGGTCGAGCGCATCGCGCAGACCATCGCCGATATAGGTGAGGCACAAAAGAAGCGTGATGAGCACGGCCGCTGGTCCCAGAAGCATCCACGGCAGCACTTCCGCCACGGGCGCACCTGCGGAAATCAGCGTGCCGAGCGAGGTCTGCGGCTCCTGCACGCCAAGCCCGAGATAGGAGAGGAAGCTCTCTGCAATGATGATCTCGGGAATGGTAAGGGTTGCGTAGATCACAACCGGCCCGGTCAGGTTCGGCACGATGTGACGCATGATGATGGTGAAGGGCTTGGCCCCACTGGCGCGCGCCGCTTCGATGAATTCCTTCTCCTTGATGGAGAGAGTCTGGCCACGCACGATGCGCGCCATGGTCAGCCATTCGATACACCCGATACCGACAAACAGCAGGACCGGGTTGCGGCCGAACATCACCATCAGGATGATGACGAAGAGGATGTAAGGCAGCGCGTACATGACGTCGACGATGCGCATCATGATGGCGTCGACACGGCCACCAAAATAGCCGGCAACGGCGCCGTAGATGACGCCGATGGTCACAGAAACAAAAGACGCCACGACAGCCACGATCACGCTCATCTGCGTGCCTTGCAGCACGCGAGCCGCCATGTCGCGGCCATTCTGGTCGGTACCGAGGAAATGGCCGTTGTCGAAGTTGGGCGGCTTGCGGATGTTGGACCAATCGACCTGAGAATAGCCCCAGGGCAGGAGATATGGACCGATAAAGGCGACAAGCACAATCAGCAGCACGATGGCGATGGAAGCCACGGCAGCCTTGTTCTTGGCCAGGCGCCGCAAGGCATCCTGGGTCAGGGAACGGCCCTTGGGCGCATCAAGCGTTGCCAGCTTGTTTGCGTAGTCGGTGAGGACCTGATCTTTTCCAGTTAATCCGGGCATCAGTTGTACCTCACCTTGGGGTCGAGCCAGGCATAGACGAGGTCAACAAGCAGATTGAGCGCAAGAATGATGAACATGTAGAGAATCGTCGTGCCGAGCACGATGCCATAGTCGCGGTTGAGTGCGGCCTGAACGAAGTATTTGCCTATACCGGGCAGGCCGAAGATCTGCTCGACGGCGAGCGAGCCGGTCAGAAGATAGCTGAGGCCCGGTCCGAGATAGGACACAACCGGCAAAAGCGCGGGCTTGATGGCGTGCCGGGCCAGAACCAGCCGTTCACCGAGACCCTTGGCGCGCGCGGTGCGCACATAGTTGGAGCCAAGAACCTCGATCATCGAGCCGCGCATGAGCCGGCTGATACGCGCTGCATGCGGCCAAGCCAAGACGGTGATGGGCAGAACCAGATGCGCGATCGATCCCGAAACCCACCCGCCTGCAGGCAGCCAGCGCAGATGCACGCCAAAACCGAGCTGCAAGAGCGCGGCGCTCAGGAAGTTGGGAACGACCACACCGATCATCACCACCAACACCAGCACGTAGTCGGGCCACTTGTTCTGGTTCACTGCCGCGATGATACCGGCAACGATGCCGATGGCGGTGGCAATCACGAAAGCATAAAGCGCCAAGGTGAGGGTAAAGGGAAAGCCGATGCGGATGAGATCGGCGACGTTGAAGCCGTCAATGACCATGGAGGGCCCGAGATCGCCCTGCAGCAACCGCCCTACATAGATGAAATACTGCATGATCAGAGGCTGATCGAGATTGTAGTGCGCGCGCAGATTGGCGAGGACCGTTGGCGGCAGCGCTCGTTCGCCATCGAAGGGGCCACCGGGGGCCAGGCGAAGAATGAAAAAACAGACTGTAACGGCGATCAATGCAATCGGAATGGCCGAGAGCACGCGCCGGAAGGCATAGCCCAACATGTTTTAGAAACTCCTAGGCCGGAGCGCCGGGAACGGAAAGGCCGTGGGGCGCCGGGCGGCAAAAGAACCGTGGGGGCCGCATGGCCCCCACGATATCGTTTCTTCCGATTATTCTGACTTGGAGAGCCAGCGGGTGCGGAAGATATTCTTGGCGTTTTCCTCGAAGCCCGAGATCCGCGGCGACACGACGTCCTTGGACACGTACCAGTAGATCGGGATCGCGGCGAACTCGTCCATGGCGATCTTTTCGGCCTGGGCAAGCAGCTCGGCGCGAGCATCGAGATCAAGTTCGGTTGAAGCCTGAACCATGAGCGCGTCGAACTCTTCGTTCGAATAGCGGCCATAGTTATTGCCCCAGTTCATCGTGCCGTCCTGGCTGATGCCGGTCTTGAGCAGATCAAGCGTGTTGGACGGATCCGAATAATCGAGCAGCCAGCCGGCACGGCCAACCTGGAAGTCGCCGGCGCGCAGCGCGTCATAGTGCACGGCGGTTTCGGCATTGAAGAGCTCGACGCGGACACCGAGCGGCTCCCACATAGCGGCGATCGCCACGGCGATGCGCTGGTGGTTGTCATTGGTGTTGTAGCGCAACTGCAGGGTCAGCGGATTGCTTGGGCCGTAGCCGGCTTCGGTCATCAGCTCGACAGCACGCTCGACACGCTCCTCATAAGGCGTTTCGGCCCATTCGGGCATATAGGCATCGGCTTCGTCGACATAGTTATTGGTGCCCGGGGGCACCCAGCCATAGGCCGGCAATTCGCCGGTGCCCAGAATATCGGGGCCGATCACGTCGCGCACGATCGTGGTGGAAAGCGCTTCGCGGATGCGCACGTCGGAGAGGACGTTACCCTCTTCCTGGTTCATGACGTAATAGTATACGCCCAGGAATGGCACCACATGGGCTTCGCCCGGCAGGTTGTCCTGCAGCCACTGGTACTGGTCGGCGGGGAAATCGGTCAGGATGTCGAACTCACCGGCGCGATAGCGGTTGAGCGCAGCGGCCTGATCTTCGAGCACATGGTAGAAGACTTCGTCGATCTGCACATTGGCAGCATCGTAGTAGTCGGCGTTCTTTTCGGAGCGGACATAGGAGCCGGGCAGCCATTCCTTGATCAGGTAGGGGCCGTTGCCAACGATGTTTTCGACGCGCGTCCAGTTGTCACCGAACTCTTCGACCAGATGCTGCGGCACCGGGTAGGCGGTGTAGTGGGTCAGCGCATCGAGGAAGAAGGGGGTCGGCGCTTCGAGGGTGATCTCAAGCGTCTTGTCGTCAATGGCCTTGACGCCGAGTTCGTCCAGATCGGTGATTTCGCCGGCATTGATGGCGGCAGAATTGAGGATCGGGAACTGGAGATAGGCGTAGTCGGCGGCAGTGGCCGGATTGAACAGGCGCTGGAAGGCAAACACGAAATCGCCGGCGGTCACCGGGGTGCCGTCGGACCACTGGATGCCGTCACGCAGGGTGAAGGTGTAAACGGTGCCGTCTTCCGAGATCTCCCAGCTCTCGGCCTGGCCCGGAATGGCCTCCGCCTTGGCATTCTCGGTGAGAAGACCTTCGATGTAATCGCCGATGACACGGTTTTCCCAGTCGCCGGAGGCCTTATGGGGATCCAGAGTGCCCGGATCGCCACCATTGTGCAGCTGCAGGGTCACGGCGGAAGCCGCGGTCGACATCATCAGCGCCATAGCACCAGCGGTGGTCACCGCCTTGAAGGCTGTGGTGAACGTCATTCTCGTCCCATCTCCTTGTGGAATTCTTGACTTGGTTGACCGCGTGTTTGCCCACACGGCTCTACCCCTCGCGCAAGAGATTTGACCTCTTGATCAAGATTGCTGGACGGTATCGCGCGAAAGCGTCTACTGACAAGCAAAAGATTGACCTAAGCGTAAAGCTGCGACCTTTTGTTAACATCCACTTCATCATGGCAAGACTTTCCTGTGACACCAAGATCACAAGAAGGTCATTGCTCAGGAATGGCGAAATTGAGAATGAGGCTGGGCTCAGCGGTGCTTGTCACGGCCTAAGCCTGTTCGGCAAAATCAGCCCAGGCGCGGCAGCTTAACCGAAAATGCCCGCTTGGCCGGCAAGATAGATTGCCACTGCCGCCGCAAGGATGCAGGCGAAGGGCACCCAATCGGGCATCGGGCCGCGGGGGCGCTTGGGCTGGGGTGGCTCGGGTGGCTTCTCCGGCCTGCGGAATTTTATGACATTGTCGCTCATTGAGCGCTTTCTAGCAGCGCCGCGACGCCCATGCCACCCGCCGTGCACACCGAAATCAGGGCGCGCTTGTTGGCTTGTTCGGCAAGAAGCTTGGCCGTGACGCCGAGTATACGGGCGCCGGTCGCGGCAAAGGGATGGCCGTAGGCTAGGCTCGAGCCCTTGACGTTGATCTTGGCGGGATCGATTTCGCCCAGAACGGTGTCGCGACCCAGCACATCCTTGCAATAGGCGGGATCTTTCCAGGCCTTGAGCGTACACAGCACCTGGGCGGCAAAAGCCTCGTGCAGTTCGAAATAGTCGATGTTGTCGAAGGAAAGCCCCGCCCGTTCCAGCATTTCGGATACGGCGATGGTGGGGGCCATCAGCAAGCCTTCGCCGTGGGCGAAGTCATTGCCGGCAACGCGCCCGACCGTGAGATAGGCAAGGATCGGCAGGCCACGCGCCCGCGCCCATTCTTCACTGGCAAGAAGCACGCCTGCGGCACCATCGGTCAGGGGGGTCGAATTGCCTGCAGTCAGCGTGCCGTGACCAGAGGTCTTGTCGAAGGCTGGTTTAAGCGTCGAAAGCTTGTCGAGATTCGTATCGGCCCGGACATTGTTGTCGCGCACGAGCCCGGCACACTGAACAAGAAGATCATCGTGAAAGCCGTCCTCATAGGCGCGGGCTGCATTCTGGTGGCTGGCGGCGGCGAGTTCGTCCTGGGCCCGGCGGGAAATGCCCCATTCGCGGGCCATCAATTCGCAATGCTGGCCCATCGACATGCCGGTGCGCGGCTCGTTGACCGAGGGCGCGACCGGGGTCAGTTCGCCAAAGGAAAAGCCGGATGTAAACGCCTTGACCTTGTCGCCCGTTGTCTTGGCGGCATTGGCGTTGAGCAGGCGATGCTGGAATTTGGGGCCGAAGACGATCGGGCTGTCGGACACCGAGTCCGAACCCGCGGCAATGCCGCTGTCGATCTGGCCCGAGGCGATCTTGCCGGCAAGAACGAGGGCCGCCTGGAGGCTGGTGCCACAGGCGATCTGCATGGTGGTGCCCGGCGTGCGCGGGGAAAGCCCGGCATCGAGAAGGGCCTCGCGGGCGATGTTGAAATCGCGCGAGTGATTGATCACTGCCCCCGCGATTACCTCGTCGACCTTTTCACCCCTGAGGCCGAACTTGTCGGCGAGGCCGCCCAAAGTGGTCGCGAGCATGGACAGATTGGTTTCGTCGGCATAGGCCGTGCCGCCACGGGCAAAGGGGATACGGGCCGAACCGAGAATGGCAACACGCTTTGTTTCAGTCATTGATTGGCTCCAAAGTCGGGGCGGGCTCGATTTCCACCTCGTCCCTGAGGGGAGAGGTCGGCGCGACGCGCCGGGTAAGGGGGTCAACTCTGCGGCTCCTGCCGAGGGGTCTGCACCCCTCACCCAAGCTCTGCCAGGTCGCCAATGCTACCGGCGCCGCTACCCTCTCCCCTAAGGGGCGAGGGGCCGCAGGCCTATGCGCCGCGTTTCCCATCACGCCCTGCCATCCGCGCGGGCGCGCAGCGGGCCGCCGAGGAAGGGCGCAAAACCTGTGCCCATGATGACGCCGATATCGGCAAGGTCGGCGTTTGCAACGACGCCTTCGCCGACAACCACTTCGGTTGTGTCGACCAGGGGCTTTACCAGCTCCCGGCCAAGGGCGAGCAGATCAGGATGCGACGGGGTCGAGCCCCTGATGGCCTTGCCCTTTTCCCACTTGTAGAAACCTTCGCCGGACTTTCGGCCAAGCTTTCCTTCGGCAATGAGCCGGGCAAACTTGCTGGTTTCGGGTACGGCATGGCCGAGCTCGGTGGCAACGGATTTGCCAACGTCGAGCCCAACTGTGTCCATCAACTCGATAGGGCCCATCGGCATGCCGAAGGCGACGGCGGCTGCGTCGAGCAGTTCCTTGCTTTCGCCGCGTTCGACCCTTTCGACGGCGCCGAGCATATAGGGCATCAAGACGCGATTGACGAGGAACCCAGGCGCCGACTTGACCACCACGGGAGACTTGCCGATGGCGAGCGCAAAGCTCGCGCCCTTGCCGATCGCTTCGTCGGAATTGAACTTTGACTTGATAACTTCGACCAGCGGCAACTGGGCCACGGGGTTGAAGAAGTGGAGCCCGATCAGCCGGTCGGGCGCCTTAAGCGCCTCGGCGATGCGCTCGAGTTCGATCGAGGAGGTGTTGGTCGCAAGAATGGCGCCAGGCTTGATCTTGTCTTCCAGCCCCGAAAAGATCGATTGCTTGACCTGAAGCTTTTCGACCACCGCCTCTATGATGACATCGGCGCGCGAGACGCCATTGCCCTGCGGATCGGAGGTGAGACGCAGCATGGCGGCGTCGACCTCGCGTTTCTTTTTGTAGCGCTTCTGGAACAGTTTTTTGGCGCGATCGAGCGCAGGCTGAATGCGCGCCATGTCGAGATCCTGCAGCGTCACGATCATGCCGCGATAGGCGCACCAGGCGGCAATATCGCCACCCATTACCCCGGCCCCGATAATGTGGACGCGGGAAAACTTTGCCCCTTTGACTCCCTGCTTCTTGAGCCCCTCCGAGAGGAAGAAAACACGCCGCAGATTGGTGGCCGTGGGCGAGCCCATGAGCGGCACGAAGGCATCGACCTCATGGCGGATCATGGCCTGCCAGTCATTGCCGTGCTGTTCGAAGAGTTCGATCAGCGCATAGGGTGCGGGGAAATTGACGCGGTTGGCTTTCTTGCCGACTTCTTCGCGCATCTTGTTGGCGACATAGTCGCGAAGCAAGGGCCCTGCCATCATGCGCTTGGCAAAGGGAGCGGGCGTTGACTTGCGGTTCTGGAGCACCGCCTTGCGGCCTTCCCAACGGAGCATGTCGCGGTGGCGCACGAGCTTATCGACGAGATTCATCCCGCGTGCGGCTCCCGGACGCAGCATCTTGCCGGTCAACATGATCTGCATGGCATCGACGGGACCCGCCTGGCGGATCGAGCGCCCGGTGCCGCCAAAGCCTGGAAAGATGCCGAGATTGACTTCGGGAAAGCCGATGCGGGTTTTCTCGTCATTGACCGCGATGCGATAGTGGCAGGCCAGCGCCAGTTCGAGCCCGCCCCCGAGGCAGAAGCCGTGAATGCCGGCAACAAAGGGTATCCGAAGATTTTCGATGCGCGAGAAAAGCGCATGAGTGCGCCGGAGCGCTTCGGGCAGGACCGAGAAATCGCTCATGGCGTCGAATTCGGACACGTCGGCCCCGGCGATGAAGCCGCTATCCTTGCTCGAAAGCAGCACGACGCCCACAAGTTCCCGGCTATTGGCTAGGTCCTCGAAGCGCGCGACCAGCGTTTCGAGCTCCATGATCGCTTCGCGGCTCAGCGTATTCACCGAAGCGCCGGGCGTATTGATGGTGAGCCAGCCGATGTTCTCGATATCGGTATGGAAGCTCCAGTGCTTGGTCTCGGTTGCCTGTGGGGCGATCATGCTTGCTCCATCCTCTTTGTGCCCGCCCTCGTGGTTCGAGGGTCGCTGCGCTCCCCCCTCACGTGAGGGCTCCGGGAGCACGGCTTTTCCTGAGCCTCATGCCGAAGTGCCTTGCCTGAGCAAAGCCTCGAAACATGGGGCGATGCGCGCCTACTCCGCCGCCAACCTTGGCGCAGTTTGCTTCAACACGTCAGTATCGAAGTCGTCGACATGCACGGCGCGGTTGGTGGCCTCGTCGGCCGCGCGCATGATGCCCGCTTCATTGTCGTTTATGACCCCGGCCTTGACCGCATCGGCAATGGCATCGCGGTCGTGGCGGCGATCAAAAACACCGCGGCGCGAGGCCTTGACGAACCTGGCTTCGATTTCCTCGGCCTCGGTGACCTTGAGCAGTGCATCCTCGAGCACGCCCGTGACGTCATCGGGATCGGTGGTCACATAGATGCCGGTGGTGAGACGATCACGGAAGGCGCCGGGGCGCAGCACGGCGCGTACGACGCGGTAATTAACCCGGTCGCTGGCCCGTTTGGCATGACGCCCTAGCGGGAAGCAGAGAAAGCGCATGGCCGTGGCAAAGAAGGGATTGGGGAAATTGTCGAAGACCTCGCCAAAGGTCTTTTCCATCGAAGCGATGCGATCTTCCATGATGGCGTCGACAAGGTCACGATCCTCTGTGATCCGGCCTTCTTCTTCGAAGCGCTTGAGCGTTGCCGACATCAGATAAAGGTCGCCCAGAAGATCGGCCATGCGCCCCGACAGCTTCTGCTTGCGCTTAAGCGCACCACCGAGAACGACCGTGGTCCAATCGGCAACAAGCGCGAAATTTTGGGCATAGCGATGAAGCTTGCGATACCAGCCGGCCATCGGCCCATCGTTGGGCGAAGAGGCAAAGGCGCCGTTGGTGACACCGTGGACAAAGCTTGCCACGACATTGCGCAGCATGAAGGCGGTGTGACCACCAAAGGCCTGGTCGAAGGCATCGAGCCCAGCCTGCCGGTCGCGGTTCTGCGCCGCCTGAATTTCCTTAAGGAGATAAGGATGGGCTCGCAGAACGCCCTGCGCAAAGGTCATCAGCGTACGCGTCAGGATATTGGCGCCTTCCACAGTGATGGCGACAGGAAGGGCCTGATAGGCGCCGAACAGATAATTGCTCGGACCATCCTGAATCGCGCGGCCGCCCTGGATATCGAACGCGTCGTCCATGCTGTCGCGCATGGCTTCGGTGGTGGTGTATTTGAGGAGACCCGCGATCACGGCCGGCCGCTGGCCTTCGTCCACCATGGAAGCGGTCAGGCGCCGGGCCGCCTCGAAACTATAGGCGCGCTTGACCATTTCACCCAGCGGCTCGGCAACGCCCTCCATGGTACCCACCGGAATGCCGAACTGGCGACGCACGCGGGCATAGGCGGAGGTGGCACGCAGCGTCGACTTGATCGAGGTGGAGCCAATTGCGGGCAGCGAAATTGCGCGCCCGGTGGACAGGCATTCCATGAGCATGCGCCAGCCCTGCCCCGCATAATCGGTGCCGCCGATCAGATAATCGATGGGCACGAACATGTTGGTTCCGCGCACCGGACCGTTCATGAAGGCCTGCCGGGCCGGGTAGTGGCGCCGTCCGATATCGAGGCCCGGGTGATCATGGGGAATAAGCGCCAGCGTGATGCCGACGTCTTCGCCGCGACCAAGAAGATTGTCCGGATCCTTGAGAATGAAGGCGAGACCCACAAGGGTCGCAATGGGGGCAAGCGTGATGTAGCGCTTGTCAAAGGTCAGGTTGACGCCCAGCGTTTCCTGCCCGTTCCACACTCCCTTGGTGACGACGCCGATATCGCGCATGCCGCCCGCATCGGAGCCCGAGTGTACCCCGGTCAGAGCAAAGCAGGGTATGTCCTGGCCTGTGGCGAGGCGATGGAGATACTTCTCCTTTTGCGCCGGCGTGCCGTATTTTTCGAGCAGTTCGCCCGGCCCGAGCGAATTGGGGACCATGACCGTGATCCCCGCCGCCACCGAGCGGCTGGCGATCTTGGAAACGATCATCGACTGCGCTTGGGCCGAAAAGCCGAGCCCGCCATGTTCCTTGCCGATGAGCATGCCCAGAAAGCCGTTCTCGCGCAGGAATTGCCAGAGTTCGGGGGAAAGATCGGCACGATTGTGGCGGATATCCCAGTCGTCAATCATCCGGCAGGCGGTCTCGGTGGGACCATCAAGGAAAGCCTGCTCGTCCGCCGTCAGCGTCAGGGGCCGGATGGTTGTCAGCTTGTCCCAATCAGGGCGCCCCGAAAACAGCTCCGCGTCCCACCCAACCGTGCCTGCATCCAGCGCCTCCTGTTCAGTGCGGCTGACTTTGGGGAGAATGGATTTGACCGCGCCGAAGACCGGCGCAATCACCAGCGCCATCCGGATAGGCTTTAGGCTGAGGGCAAGCAGCACGAGGCCGATCGCGATAAGGAGCCAACTGCCGAACCCCAGCTCGTATTCAGGATGAACCAAACCGAAGCTGACCCCGGAAACAAAACCAACGGCAAGGGTAGCAACGCCCCAGTACCAAAGCGGACTTTCGTTTACCGCCAGGACCGCAAATACAACAAGAGCGATCACGAAAAGCAACAGGGTCACTGCACAGTCCTCCGCGGACGGCGCGACGCCAAATGGGTGGGGCGTCGCCCGCCATACCAAACCAGGGAGCCGAGCGGCTCCACCATGTTTGCCGTCATCCTAGTTGAAGACAAGGCACATGTTGATGTCAGTCTATCAGTGTTTACGTAAACGTCAACTCAACGCCGTATACGTCTACATACATGCATTGTCCTAAGGATGAACCAACGGCCATCGCGACCGTCGACATTTTCTGATCGTAAAGGAAATCCGTTTGCGCACCGCATCCTCGAGCGGCAGCAGATGACCCCATCCTTGGGGAAAGGCAACGGGCGGAATTGGGTTCCATCGATATGCGCCTGGAACGGCACCACGCCCCTTTCGTCCAAACTCTTCTCGAGAAAGCTGGCGATCCCTGGGCAGTTGTTTGACGCTAACGTAAAGCCGTGAAATAATTCCTCGTAAGTGCCGGCGGAAGAGCCTTTGGGGCATCGGAACATACCGCGCCGCCGGGCATTGCCGAGGAGGAAACGAGGTATGACGACCCAAGTCGAGGCGCCTGACCATATCCGTCCCTGGATTGCCAGCTATCCTGAGGGGATCAACTGGCAGGACGAGATCGATACGACGCCGGTGCACGAACAGGTGTTGGCAGCCTGTGCCCGCAACCCTTCGGCTGTAGCACTCGATTTCCTTGGCGGCACAACGAGCTTCGGCGAACTCGCCAAAAAGATTGTCGCCTTTGCCGGTGCTCTGCAGAGCCAATATGGCGTCAAAAAGGGCAGCCGGGTGGCGCTGATGCTGCCCAATACCCCGTTTTATCCCATCGCCTATTATGGGGTCCTGCGCGCCGGCGGAACCGTGGTCAACTGCAACCCGCTTTATACCGTGTCGGAGTTGAGCCACATCACCGCCAATGCCGGCGCCGATATCATGGTGACGCTCGATCTTAAGCAGATCTACGACAAGGGCGAAGCCCTGCTCGAGGCAGGCCACGTCAAATCCCTGGTCGTGTGCCATTTCCCCGATGCCCTGCCGCTGGCCAAGAAGGTCCTGTTCTCGCTGTTCAAGCGCAAGGACCTGACCAACCCGTTCCAGTCTCCGCATGCAGGCAAGATCCGCGCGTTCAACGATCTGATCCACGCCAATGCGACGCCAAGTGCCGTGGTGATCGACTCCAAGACCGATATCGCGGTCCAGCAATATACCGGTGGCACGACGGGCCTCCCCAAGGGTGCGCTGCTGACCCATGCCAATATCGCAGCCAATATGAGCCAGATCGACAAGTGGGGGTGCGGGCTATTTTACCCACCTTCCAAGGTCGTGGCAGTACTGCCGTTCTTTCATATCTTCGCAATGACCGTTTGCATGAACGTGCCGCTCTGCAACGGCACGCCGGTGATCATGCTGCCGCGCTTCGAACTCAAGGCGCTGCTCGATCTCTTGACCCGCACCAAGGCCAATGTGCTGCCCGCCGTGCCCACGCTTTTGAGCGCCATTGCCCGAGCCGACACGGCTAAAGCCGAGCAATTGGCGAGCCTTGAAGTTGCGATTTCGGGCGGGGCCGCCCTGCCCGACGAGGTGCGCAACGCCTTTGCCAAGAAATCAAAGGCGCTCCTTGCCGAAGGCTATGGCTTGACCGAGGCCTCGCCCGTCGTGTGCTGTGCTGCTCTGCGCGTTCCATCCAAGCCCATGTCCATCGGCATGCCGCTGCCGGGCACCGATATCCGCTTTGTCGATGTGGACACCCAACGGGAAGTCGGCATTGGCGAAAATGGCGAACTGCAGGTCAAGGGGCCGCAGGTGATGAGCGGCTATCACGAGGATCGGGAAGCCAGCGCCGGCGCCTTCCACGATGGTTGGCTGCGCACGGGCGATGTCGGCCATATCGACGAGGATGGCTATGTGTTTCTGGTCGATCGCATCAAGGACCTGATCATCTGCTCGGGCTTCAACGTTTATCCGCGCACCATTGAGGAGGCGCTGATGACCCATGAGGCGGTGGAGGAAACCAATGTCATCGGGGTCAAGGACGAATATCGCGGCGAGGCCCCGGTTGCCTTCGTCAAGCTCAAGGAGGGCAAGAGCGTCAGCGAGACCGAACTCAAGCATTTCCTCGCCGAAAAGCTCAACAAGATCGAGACGCCCAAGGAAATCGTCTTCAAGGACGCTCTGCCTAAAACCCTGATCGGCAAATTGAGCAAGAAAGAGCTGCGCGAGGAATATGCACAGCGCAAGGCTGGCAAAGCGTGACCTCCGCCGACCCCGAAAGCGCCGATCTCTACTCGATCGCGGACCTCGCGCGCGAGTTCGGCATCTCGACGCGCGCCATCCGGTTTTATGAAAGCAAGGGACTGATCTCGCCCGAGCGCCTTGGCGCCACGCGCGTCTTCCGCCGCCGCGACCGGGCCCGGTTGATCCTGATCCTGCGCGGCAAGCGCCTCGGCTTCTCGCTGCGAGATATTTCGGACTATCTTGCGCTCTATGACGCTGATCGTTCCCAACAGGTAAATTTGCTCGCCGAAAAAGTGGACGAGCGTTTACAATTGCTTGAACAACAATTGGCTGACCTTCAAACCACGATTGCCGAGCTGCGAGAAATCCGCAACCTTGCGCGGGAACGAGTCATATCCCCGAGCTAGGCCATGTCTGACCTTTTTGCACCCCTGACCGACGGCACCGGTCATCCCAACCGCTGGCCAGCTGCCATGTTGGTGTGCAGCCAGACCGAGGCGCGGCGCTATGGGGCGGAGTGGGCCCCTAGCCACATCATTTCCATTTATGGCCCGGAAAGCCGCTATCTGGGTCTCGCGGATTTCGACAAATCCCGGCAGCTCCATGCCCGGTTCGAGGACGTCACCGACCCGGCAGCGCCCGGTGCCCCGACGTCGGTCCACATCGACCAGATCATGGAATTCGTCGACGCCCTGCCAGGGGACGCAAGGCTGATGATCCATTGCCTCCAAGGCAACACCCGTGGCGCTGCCACGGCCCTTGGCATTCTCGCGCGCTATTTGCCCGCGGACAAAGCCGGCCAGGCAATCTACAAATCCGTCTCCGGCGCCACTCCCAGCCCGCTTCTTGTGGCGCTGTGGGACAAGATGCTGGGCATGAACGGTAAGCTGGTCAAGGCAGGAAGGAAGTTTCCGACAGCTGGGTTGCGCCGCGCAGTGGCTTGAGGGTTACCCCCACCTATCCTCCCCCTCCAGAAGGGGGAGGGGCGGATCGAGTTTGCTGGGAGACATGTGAGCCACCGGCAGATCCCTCCCCCTTCTGGAGGGGGAGGCTAGGTGGGGGTGCGGGAACCCGGTTATCCCACAAACGCGTCCATATCCTCCAGCCGCGCCGCCTCCTGGGCCGGCTTGTCCCAGCGGATACGGTTGATGCGGGGGAAGCGCAGGGCGACGCCGGATTTGTGGCGGCCGCTTTTTTGAGCGCTGTCGAAAGCAACTTCGAACACCAGCTCCTTCTTGACCTCTCGCACCGGGCCGAAGCTGGCCGTGGTATGGGCGCGAATCCACTTGTCGAGCTGTTTCAGTTCCTCGTCGGTGAACCCGAAATAGGCCTTGCCGATGGGCACGATCTCGTTGCCCTTCCAGACGCCGAACGTGTAGTCCGAATAGTAGGAGCTGCGCTTGCCGTGGCCGCGCTGGGCATACATCAACACCGCGTCGACCACATTGGGATCGCGCTTCCACTTGTACCAGTTGCCCTTGGGGCGCCCCGGCACATATGGCGCGGTTCGGAGCTTGATCATCACCCCTTCATGCCCGTGCTCGTCTGCGCCTTGCCGGCGCAGTTTGCCCAGATCGTCCCATGAGGAGAAGGGCAAGACCTCTGAGAGATCAAGGCGGGTCTGGGGGTTTTCGGCAAACCACGCTTCGAGCCGTGCGCGGCGCGCTTCCCAACCGAGAGCGCGCACATCTTCGTCGCCGTCGAAAAGGATATCATAGACCCGCACGAAGGCCGGCAGTTCCTGCATCTGCTTGCCCTGGGCAACCTTGCGATTCAGCCGCTGCTGCAGATCATTGAAGCTGCGCGCATCAAAATCGTGCCCGACCAGCAATTCCCCATCGAGCACGGCCTGACCCAGAGCGCTTTCGACGACATCGGGGAACGAAGCGCTGATCTCGTCGCCCGTGCGCGAAAACATGGACACGCCTTGCGATCCCATGACGAGCTGCACACGAATCCCGTCCCACTTCCATTCGGCCGAGAAATCGCGGGGGTCGAGCTTTTCGAAATCCCGGTCCTCGATCGGATTGGACAGCATCAGGGGATGAAAGCGCGCCGTGTGGTCGATGTCGGGACGGTCCGCCTTGCCTTCGAGCCAGGCAAAAAGGTTGGCGTAGGGCGGCTTCAGCCCGTGCCACACCTCTTCGATCTCCTGGAGGTCAATCCCGCTCATCTCGGCGAGCGCGGTCTTGGCAAGGCGTGCCGAAACCCCGATGCGCAGCGACCCGGTTGCCAGCTTGACCAGCGCCCAACGCTCATGGATCGCCGCCTGGCTCAGGAGGCCGCCGATGACCCTGGGCAAGTCGGCCTTGCTCGTGTGATTGAGAAGATCGACGAGCTCGGCAAGACCGGGAAGCTCACCCTCGGCCTTGTGCGGCCAGATCAGGGCGATGGTCTCTCCCAGATCCCCGACATAGTCGTATGAGAGCGCAAAAAGCGTCTGATCGACCTCGGCCAGAACCGTGTCGCGCAGCAGGGCCGGCTTGACGTTGCGCACGTCGAGTTCGCCGGTCAGGACCGCGAGGGCAATGCCCCGATCAGGATCGGGCACTTCGGAAAAGTAGCGGCGCAGGGCTTCGAGCTTCCTCAGGCGCGAGGGTGTGAGGGCGAGGAGTTCGAGGAGATCGGCGAAGCGCTTCATTCTCCGCCCTCCCCGCCATCGTCATCGAGGCCCGGCAAGGCCAGCGGCTCGGCATCGAGCCCCTGCTGACGGCACCAATAAACCAGCGCATCTTCACGGCCATGGGTGACCCAGACCGTTTCGGCCGTGCTTTCGAGGATGGAGGTATTAAGCTCGCCCCAATCGCAATGATCGGAAATGACGAGCGGCAGTTCGACCAGCGCCTGCCGGGCACGCTGCTTGACGCTCATCCAGCCCGAGGCCTGGCAAACGACAGGATCAGGAAAGCGCCGGCTCCAGCGATCGCGAATGGCCGAAGGCGGCGCAATGACGATCTGGCCTGCCATGGCCGGCTTGGGCATGCCGGTCGCCGGAATGAGTTCACCGAGGTCGACGCCGAGGGATTGGTAGAGTTCGCAAAGCCTGATCATCGCCCCATGGAGATAGATCGGCTTGTCCCACCCGGCATCACGCAGAAGCGCGATGACGCGCTGCGCTTTTCCAAGCGCATAGCAACCGACGAGGTGACTTCGCTCGGGCTGTGCCACAACGGACTTGAGAAGGCGGGCAATCTCGTCGCGGGGATCGGGATGCTGAAAGACCGGCAGGCCAAACGTGGCTTCCGTCACGAGAAGATCGCAGGAAACCGGCTCGAAAGGCTGGGCCGTGCGATCGGGGAGGCGCTTGTAGTCGCCGGTCACCACGACGCGCTGGCCCTTGGCCTCGATCAGCACCTGGGCCGAACCGAGAATATGCCCCGCTGGAAAGAAGGTGACTTCGGTCCCATCGATGTCGAGCGGCTTGCCGAATTCGAGCTTCTGGAACTCGCCCGCGCAATCCTCACCATAGCGCACCTTCATAATCTCTACCGTGTCGGGCGTCGCAAGGACTGCGCCATGGCCTGAGCGCGCATGATCGGCATGGCCATGGGTGATAATGGCGCGCGGCCGCGGATCGGGCGGATCGATCCACGCGTCGATAGCAGGAATATAAAGGTCGCGATCGATGAGAAAGCCCATGATCGCTCCAACGCAGGAGAAACCAAACCGGTTCAACAGTTGCCAATAGGCTCGCGGTGCGCCACATCACGCCAGCAGAGGAAACAGGAGCAAGCCCATGCGCCGTACGACCCACACCCCCGGCACCGTTCATCGCCTCACCGTCGAGAGCAAGGCGCTTGCCGGCAATCTGCTCGGCGACCCCACTGCGCGCATCGTCGATGTCTATGTGCCTGCCGGCCACACCGGAGAAGGCCTGCCCTTGCTGGTGGATCTCGTGGGCTATACCGCGGGCGGCCCCGCCCATACAGCCTGGAAGAATTTTGGCGAAAACGTCCCCGAGCGGCTCGATCGGCTGATCGGCGAGGGCAAGATGGCGCCGGTCGTGGTGGCCTTTCCCGACTGCTTTTCGCGTCTTGGCGGCAATCAGTATGTGAATAGTCCGGTTCTGGGGAATTACGAGGATTTTCTCATTGGCGAGATGGCGCCGGCCGTCGAACAGAAATTCAACTGTGGTGGATCGGGGAAACGAGGCGTTTTCGGAAAATCCTCAGGCGGTTTCGGCGCCCATGTTCACGCCATGCGCCACGCCGATTTCTGGTCGGCCGCGGCGAGCCATTCTGGCGACGCCGGCTTTGAAAACCTCTATCTGCCGGAGTTTCCCAATACGCTGCGGGCGCTCGCCAAATTCGACAATTCGATCGAAAAGTGGATGAATGCCTTCGAGAGCAAGCAGAAATTCGACGGCAAGGATACATTGACCCTGATGATCCTGGCGCAAGCGGCCAGCTTCGACCCCGACCTCTCCGCGTTTCTCGGGCTGCGCTTGCCTGTGACGCTCGACACCTGCGAGTTGATTGCCGAGCGCTGGGACAATTGGCTTGGCTGGGATCCAGCCCGAACGGTGGAAGCCCATTACGCCGAGATCGGCAAGCTCAAGGGCTTTTACTTCGACTGCGGCACGGAGGATCAGTACAATATCCTCTATGGCTCGCGGCGCATCCACCGGACGCTCGAAAAGAACGGCATAGCCCACCGCTACGAGGAATTCGCCGATAATCACTCGGGTGTCGACTATCGCATGGATGTCAGCTTGCCGTTTTTGGCTGAGGTACTGAGCTGAGGGCGGGCGTGTCTTCCTTCCCCCTGAGGGAAGAGGTGGCCCGAAAGGCAGGATGAGGGGTTTAGGATCAAGGCCCAACTGAGAGGCTTTCACCCCTCACCCTAACCCTCTCCCCTGTAGGGGCGAGGGAATGGATCGCGTTTGGGGCGATGGCTTTTCAAGAGCACCGGCTATGTCCCCTCGCCCCTCTGGGGAGAGGGTTAGGGTGAGGGGTTGCGCTGAACAACCAGCAGACCTTACATGACCTTGTTCACCTCCAGCAAACCCGGCCGCTCGTCGTTGGCAGCCGTGATTGCAGCTTCGCCGCCAAGCACCACCACATGCCCCTTTTGGGCCACCGCTTCGATGGCGTCGGCAAGGGCGAGGAAGTCATCATTGCTGGCGGCAAGAATTTCGTCCCGCCGCTGCTGGCGGACGGCGTCGGTGGTGCCGGTCAGCTTGCGCCACATGGCCGAATAGCCCTTGGCATCGACGAATTCGGGACGATCGGCGTCGCCGATCACGCCGATGATCGAACGCGTGAGATCGGTCTCTCCGATCCCTGCCCGCAGGGCCCTCGCCGCGCCGTCATAGACATCGAGCGTCTTGAGAAGGTTCGGGTCACGATAGGAGAGGAACGAGAAATTGCCTGAGGAGAGATCGAAGCGGCTCGATCCGCCATAGGCGCCACCCTGCACGCGCACTTTGTCCCAGAGGTAAGTCGTGTTGAGATAGCGCAGGACGACGGCGGACGCCGCACTCGTTCGGAACCCCAGAGCCTTGAGATTGGCGCCCTTGCCGACATAGTTCACCTGCGCCGGGATTACGAGCCCTTCCGATTTCGCGACGCCCGCAAAACCCCAGTCCGAGAGCTGGACGTCCTTGCTTGGCAGGGTTTCGACAAAACCCTCGAGCGCCGTGCGTGCCTCGGCAAGCAGGCTTGCCTCGGCCGTCAAATTGACCACCATGCGGGGGCGATTGAACAGCGTGTCGCGGATCTGGCGGAATTTTGCTTCGACGCCGGCCCAGTCTGTGTCGATGCGTTTGACGAGATCGCGGAGGAAGGTCAGGTAGCTCACCCCGCCCAATTGCTCGGCGACCCAACTGGCTTCGGTCAGGCCGGCCTTGAGGCGCGTATCGACAATGGAATTGCCGGCCGGGATCATGCGGGCCTCGAAGCCTGCCTTTTCCTCGAGCGCCATCTGGCGGATGCGCTCTCGATTCTCAAGGCGCGCATCGAGCAGCACGTCGCCCATGATGTCGAGCATCTCGCCGAACCTTGGCGCGACGGACTTGCCCGAGAGAAAGAACCATGCTGCCGTTTCGCCATCGTCCAGCCGCGTTGCAAGGCTGCGATGCTGGGCGATGCCACCGGTCGAACGGCCGATACGCTGGGTGAGGCTGACAAAGTCCTGCTTGCTTGTGCCGGTCTGCAGCAGCGCACGACCGAAAAGCGGAAGATAGGGCAGAAGCTCCGGATCGAGAACCCGCAGATCGAAGCCGAGATCGAGATAGAGAATGCCAAGGGTGGGCAGGTCATGATGCATGAACCGCACGCCCGCAAGTACGCTCTCATCGGTCGCGACGGTGCGGATGGAGCGGTCGAGATCGGTCAGCGTCAGGGTCGGGATTTTCGCCAGATCCTCGGGACAATCCACCTCCTCCTGGAGAGCTCGAAGTTTTTCCGTCTCGGCAATCGTCGCCTTGAGGGCTTCTTCATCCATTCCGGCGCGCACCGCGGCCAGCTTGTCCTCCTCACGCTTCGCCTCCCGTGCGCCCTGTTCCGGATCGGCTTCGATCCGGGAGGTGACGCGATGGGGATTATCCAGGAAGAGCCGGCGGATTTCCTTCTCAAAATGCCCGGTAGCTGCCTTGGCCTTGATGGCATCGAGCGACTTCTCGAAGGTCAGTGGCTCGAGCGGATCCCCGCCATGGAGCCATTGGCCGAGCGCTGTGAACATGTAGCTCATGCCACGGGGTTGGCCGCCTGAATTCTGCTCGCGCAGGTGAAACTCGAACGTGTTGAGCGCCGCTTCGCGCTGCTCTTCGGAAAAGCCAGTGGCCGCAATCTCCTCAAGCGTGTCGAGGATAAGCTTCTCGACCCTTTCCGCGTCGGAAGGGTCTATCCCCTTGAGCCCAAAACCGGCCATGGGCTGGCGCAGCCAGGTGGAGATTCCGCCTCCGATCATCCCCTCGCCGATCCCGCTCTCGGTCAGTTTCTTGCGCAGCGGCGCAGCGGAATTGCCGGCAAGCAGATAGCTCAGGATGCCATGGCTCATGGTCTCGTCACGGCTCGAAGGCGGATCGAGCATCCAGTTGACGCTAACCATGCCATCGCGCCGCTTTTCGGGATCGATGGTGCCGGCATAGGTGCCGCTCACCTGCCGCGGCGCATTCCAGCGAGGCTGTAGCTTGACCTCGGCATCGACGGGCGCTGCCTCAAACTGGCTGAACACCTCATCGAGGATCGCAAGGCGCTTTTCCGGCTCGTCGTCGCCAGCAAAGACCACGCGGGCATTGGAGGGATGGTAGAACGTCTGGTGGAAGCGCTTGAACTGCTCATAGGTCAGCGCGGGAATGTCCCTGGGGTCGCCACCCGAGGAAAAGCCGTAGGTGGTATCGGGATAAAGCGCGCGCTGGGTCTGGTCGTGCATCACCGAGTCGGGTGAAGAGAACACGCCCTTCATTTCGTTGAAAACAACGCCCTTATAGACGAGCGGCGCATCAAGGCTCTCGAGTTCGTAGTGCCAGCCTTCCTGCTCGAAGGTTTCTTCGGTCAGGAGCGGAAAGAACACCGCATCGAGATAGACATCGACGAGGTTATAGAAATCCTTGAGATTGGCGCTTGCCACCGGATAGGCGGTCTTGTCCGGAAAGGTCATGGCGTTGAGGAAAGTGTGCATGGAGCCTTTGAGCAGCTCCACAAAGGGCTTCTTGACCGGATATTTTCGCGAGCCGCACAGCACCGAGTGCTCGAGAATATGGGCAATACCCGTGGAATCCTCGGGTGGGGTCTTGAAGGTAATGCCGAAGACCTTGTTCTCGTCCTCATTGGCCAGACTGAGCACCTCCGCCCCGGTCTTCCGATGCCGGTAGAGCCGCGCCTGCGAATTGATCTCGCTGACAGTCTCGTCACGCAAAAGCTCGAAGGCAGAATGGGTCATAAGTGAGCTCGTCTTGTTTGTGGTGTGAAGCTAACCTAGGTGCGTGGACGCGGTTCCGCTAGTGGTCCGCGTCCTGGCCAAGCGAAGGGAGGGGTTACACGCCGCCGCGGATTTCCGGCTTCACCGCGGTTTCATACCACTCGCCAAGCTGGGTCATCAGGGCCGGGAACAGGTTGCGGGCCTCGCTTGCCGCGACATTGTCGGCAATCTGCTCGGGCTTGGAGACGCCGGCGATGATGGTCGAGACCTGAGGATGGTCGAGAATCCAGCGCAGGGCGAACTGGCTCATCGGCATGCTTTCTGGTGCAAGCCCCTTGAGCTCCTGAACCAATTCGACGCCGCGCTCGAAGGGAATGCCCGAAAAGGTCTCGCCAACGGAAAAGGCCTGCCCGTCGCGATTGTAGTTGCGATGGTCGGCGGCATCGAAGCTGGTATTCTTGTCATATTTGCCGCTGAGAAGACCGCTTGCCAGCGGCAATCGCACGATGATGCCGACATCACGCTCGGCCGCGAGCGGCAGAAGTTTTTCCCCAGCATCCTGACGGAAGAGATTGAAGATGATCTGCAAGGTCGCGCAGCCGGGCTGATCGAGGCAGATCAAGCCTTCCTCGATCGTTTCCACGCTTGCGCCCCAGTGCCGCACCAGCCCTTCGGACTGGAATTCGTCCATCCAGCCGAAAATCTCCCCGTACTGCAGAACGGTGGTCGGCACACAGTGAAGCTGGGCTAGGTCGAGTGTGTCGACGCCGAGCCGCTGTGCCGAACCCACGAGGCTCTCGCGGACCGCATCCCGCGTGTAACCGTTAGGATAGAGCGTGCCCGATCGCCCAAGCTTGGTGGCCACCTTCACCCCTGCCGCCTTGGCGTGGCTGCCGATGCGCCGCTCGGAAAGACCATTGCCATAAACATCGGCCGTGTCCCAGAAGCTGATCCCCGCTTCGTTGGCGGCATCGAGGATCGCACTGGCGGCATCGTCTTCCACGGGGCCGAAATCGCCACCCAATTGCCAACAGCCCAGACCGATCTCGCTGACCTCGTACCCCGTCTTGCCCAGTCGCCGCGTTTTCATGTCTTGCTCTCCGCAGTGGTATTGGCCGGATTGGTGTCCAGCGTAATGATCTGATCGTCCGGGCCGATGACGCTGCGGCGATGGGTGATTGCCAAGATGGTGACGGCACCGAGTGCTCGCAATTCACCCATGATCTGACGCTCCGTGTCTTCGTCTAGGGCCGAACTGGCTTCGTCCAGAAACAGCACTTTCGGATCGGCGTAAAGCGCCCGCGCGATGGAGACGCGCTGCCGCTCACCGCCCGATAGCTTCAAGCCTCTTTCCCCCACGCTGGTTTCAAATCCATCAGGAAGATTTTCGATGAACTGGAGAATGGAGGCACGCGTAGCGGCCCGGCGCAGGCGATCGGGCTCGAGAGGACGGCCAAGCGTGATATTGACCGCCAGGGTCTCGTTGAGCAGCATGACGTCCTGCGGCACGACGCCGACATGGGCATACCAGCTTTCGCGCGCGATTTCGTTGAGCGCGATCCCATCGACGGAAATCTGACCCTCGGTGGGTTCAAGCGACTTGAGCGCCAGCCGGAACAGCGTCGTCTTGCCCGTACCTGTTGGCCCGGTGATGAAGGTCAGTCGCCCCGGCTCGGCGCTGAAGCTGACGTCCCGCAGCGTTTGCCGCTCGCCGTAGCGGAACCCGACAGCCTCGAAGCGGATATGGCCTGAGATATCGCCGAGAAACGAGCCGCCATCTGCTGCAGCATCATCCGGCTCCTGCCACATGCGGGCAAAGGGCAGGAAGCGCGAGATGCTGCGCATGATGTCGTCGATGGCGGTGCCGATCATCTCGAAGGGTCGGGTGAGCTGAACCAGAATGACATTGATCAGCACCATGTCGCCCACACTGATTTCGCCCGCCGCAAAGCGCGGCAGCATCAGCACATAGGTGACGGCAAGCTGGGCGGCGAGCGCGATGCTAAAAATGCCTGAAAGGGCGATGCGACGCCACGCCCATCCCACCCACGAGGCGCGCACCTGCTCCGCCTTGTCGGCAAAAAGGCGGCTGATCCAGCGGTCGCCATTGAAATAACGGACGGTTTCCATGGCGTTGACGGCATTGCCCACAAAGGTCGCGTTTTCCTGATAGGCCTCGATGGCCTGATCGAGCAGCGGCCTTGTCCAGCGATTGGCGAAATAAGTGAGGGTGATAAAGCCGACGCCGTAAACAAAGACGATCAGCACAAGCTCGAGGCTGATCGTTGCCCCAAGTAGAGCAATAGACAGCGCGATCTGGGCAGTGCCGGGGATAAAGATGATCAGACCCAATTGGGCGATCATCTGCACGGCGCTTTCTCCTTGCGAGCGCGCCGTCTGAATGGCGACGGGATTGTGCTCGATAAAGAAGGTACCCGGCTTACGCAGCAGTTTGGCGAAGAATTCGGTCGCGGTGATGAAACTCAGATTCTCCGCCATCATCAGCGACAAGTAGTTGGTCGCATAGCCAAAAAGGGTTTCAAAGCCCCGCATGACGGCATAAGCGACAAAACCCGCCACGAGCCCTGCAGCAAGGTTACCGGCTGCCAGTTCGTCGACCAGACGCGAAAAGATGTATGGGGTCGCAACGCCGATCAGCGCGCCCACAAGGATGACCAGCGTCGTGCCGATCAACATCCAGCGGGCGCCACCGAGGAAGTGGCGATAGATAGCCCTGACCGGGGGCCAGATCGTCGTCCAGTCCTGTCGCGTCATGGCCATCCGCTCGCTTTTCGCTGGGCAAAGGATGTGCAGCGTGACCAGAGCAGGCCTTGCGGTCAACTGGGAATTCCCTTGACGCTCAACAAGAAAAGAAGCGGCCAGACAGCCTATTCGAAAAAGTCCGGGAAATCCTCGATGGTCTGGGTCAGCAAGGTTTCTGCCCGCGCCAGATGCGCCCGCATGGCGATCTCGGCCAATTCCGGGTCAGCTTTGGCGACAGCTTCAGCGATCTGCTTGTGCTCGGCGATGGCGCGTTGGCTTGAGGATACCCCGAGCGTCAGATAGCGCACGCGATCGAGCTGGATCTTGTGATCATCAATCAGCTGCCAGGCATATTCCACGCCAGCCAGCCGCGCGAGCGTGCGATGGAAAAGCTCATCGAGTGCATGGAAGCGCCGGCTGTCATTGGCGGAGGAGGCCTGTTCCTGCTCCGCGATCAGGTCGCCCAGTACCTGAGCCGCATCGCTCCCCGGCTGCCCGGCAACCCGGCGAATAATCTCGACCTCGATACTTTCTCGGATGAAGCGGGACTGACGCACGCCGGTGGGCGAAATCTTCTTGACCACGGTCGCCCGTTTGGGCCGGATCAACAAGAGGCCCTGCTGGGCCAGCCGGATGAAAGCCTCGCGCACCGGCTGTCGCGAAACGCCGTACCGGGCGGCGATATCGCTTTCCGAAATCACGTCACCAGGTTTGAGCGCCATGGACACGATCTCGTCGCGCAAGGCGCCGACCACCCGCATGGCGATGGTTTCAGCTCCGCTTTCCAGCGTTTCATTTGCCATGACAGTGATTCTCCATTGCCTGACCATGTGCCGGACCCGCGCTGATGACAGCATTCCCCGCGCGCGATCCACAGTTTTCACCGCAGATCTTCCATACAAGAATTGTAGCCGCAACCTCTCAATCCGCAGTTTGCCCTGATATCGCTCCCGCCGTCATCCGTTTGTACCGACAATGAGGTAAACTGCTTCATGAATTGGAGCGCATGATCATGGCAGCACGTTCGGCTTTCTGGGATCGGCTGGCCGATCGATACGCGGCACAACCTGTGGCTGATCAGGCGGCATATGACACCAAGCTTGTAGCAACCCGCCGCCTGCTGCGGCCAGAAATGTCCGTGTTCGAGTTCGGTTGTGGCACAGGCTCGACTGCCATTTCCCACGCTCCATTTGTGCGCCACATCCGCGCCATCGACTTTTCTCCCCGCATGATCGAGATCGCCACCCAAAAAGCCATGGCGGCGCAAATCCACAACGTCGAGTTCGGGATTGGCAGCATCGAGACCGTTCAACTCGCCCCCGAGTGCTACGATGTGGTGATGGGCCACTCCATCCTGCACCTGCTTAAGGACAAACAGGATGCCATCGGCAAAAGCTTTGCAGCACTCAAGCCGGGTGGCGCATTTGTTTCCAGCACGTCTTGCCTGGGGGAGATGATGCCATTCAGCCGTTTCCTCGCACCAATCAGCAATCGTATCGGATTGCTTCCCCACTTTGATGTGATGACGCCTGATCAGCTGCGGAGCGCTATGGTGAAAGCCGGTTTTTCCGTTGAACACGAATGGCAACCGAGCAAGAAGGCCGCGCTATTCATGGTCGCGAGAAAGCCCGGCCGTGGCGAGAGCCCTGGACCCCCGCCTACTTTTTGACGCTCCTTCGCCATTCGACTGCGCCGATCGGCAAAGCAAGCTGAGCCCTCGTTACTCTGGCCTACAACACTCCCCTGTGAAAAAGAACCCTGTTTTGCCCAATCGCGAACAGAGCGTGTTACAAAGGCGCGTGCGTGTGCTGGAGTTGTGATGCAGGTTGCGATCGACATGGGCGAGAGCCGGGGGGCCGGTGCGGCCCACATGGACCTCGAGGAATTGTTGGCCACACGACTTTTGGTGCAGGGCAATTCCGGCTCCGGCAAGTCCCACCTGCTGCGTCGCCTGCTCGAGCAATCGGCGCCCTGGGTGCAGCAATGCGTCATCGATCCCGAGGGAGACTTCGTCACCCTTGCCGATAAATTCGGTCACCTCGTGGTCGATGCGACCCGCAGCGAAGCGGAACTGACGCGCATTGCCAATCGCGTGCGCCAGCACCGCGTATCGGTGGTGGTCAATCTCGAAGGGCTCGATGCCGAGCAGCAGATGCGCGCCGCTGCCGCCTTTCTCGGCGGCATGTTCGATGCCGATCGCGACTATTGGTACCCTGTGCTCGTCGTTGTCGACGAAGCCCAACTCTTCGCCCCCGCTGCCGCCGGCGAAGTCTCCGACGAAGCGCGGAAAGTTTCGCTCGGCGCCATGACCAATCTCATGTGCCGCGGCCGCAAACGCGGCCTTGCCGGCGTCATTGCCACCCAGCGCCTGGCCAAACTCGCCAAAAACGTTGCCGCCGAAGCCAGCAATTTCCTGATGGGCCGAACGTTCCTCGATATCGACATGGCGCGTGCGGCCGATCTGCTCGGCATGGACCGGCGACAGGCCGAACAGTTCCGTGATCTGGCGCGCGGTCATTTCGTGGCTCTTGGCCCCGCCGTGTCGCGCCGGCCGCTGCCCATCGTCATTGGACCGGTGGAAACCTCGGCGCGCTCGACCAGTCCCAAGCTCACCCCCCTGCCCGAAGCCCCTGCCGATGCCGCGGACCTGATCTTCACCATGGATCCGGAGGAGCTGGCACGGCCCGTCGTGCGCCGTCCACCGCCCCCGCCGCCACCTTCGACCACGGAACTCCTGGCGCAGGTGACGCGCGCCCGCGCCGAGCGTGAAGCGGAAACACCGGTCTCGCTCTTTCCCGAAATCGACGAAGCCGAGCGCGAGGAAACGATCAAGACGGTGATGACCGAATTGATGAGCGATCCCGATGCCGGTTTCCGCAACACCGCGCAGCTCTACCAGGATTTTCTGGTGCGCTGCCGCATCCGGCGAGTTCCCGGCGAGCCCCCGCCTCTTCCCGCTTTCAAGCGCCTTCTGGCGGTCGCCCGTGTCGCGCCCGACGAAGAAACTGTGGCCTCCGATGGCTGGCAGCAAGCCATGACGCTTTCGGAAACGCTGACGGACGATGTGCAGGGCGTGTTTCTTGTTGTGGCACAGGCGGCTCTAACAGATGCACCCTGTCCCTCCGACGCCACCATCGCGCGGCTTTATGGCACCCATTCAACGAGCCGCGCACGACGGCTGCTGACCTGGTTCGAAGAGCGGGGCCTGATCGTCATCCGCACCGATTTTCGCAATCAGCGCATCGCCGCCTTCCCCGATCTCGGGGTCGAAACAGCGCCGGGCGATCCCAACGGACCCGATATGCTGGATGATCAGCGTGGGGCTGCGGAATAGCCCTATCGGACCGGAGAAAGAAGAACGTGGAGGCGGTCAACCCTTCAGTTCTGCCCTGAAACTGTAACGCGCCACCGCTCCGGGGCCCAGCAACACCGCATAGGGACGGGCCTCGAGCGCGTCCGTGCCGCCCACCTCTGCGGCCGTGCCGTGCCAGGGTTCAAGACAGATGAACCTTGCACCGGGCTTGCTCCAGAGCGCGAAGTTGGGAAGGTTTTCCCAGGTAAACCGCACCGAAGGCCCGGTTTGGCTGCCATAGGTGAGGCCCGCCCCGGCGCCCTCGGGAAAGATCATCGCATCCTGCGCGAAATCGGCATGATCGAGCCCGAGCGTGCCCGAGGCAAACGGCGAGGGCTGCGGCGCGGGATCGACGAGGCCGCCTGAAAGGCGGAAAAGATCGGGCGTTCCGCCATTGTCGAGCCGCACGGAATGCGCCTGTCCCTCCCCGCCCGGCAATGGCCAGGCAAAGGCGGGATGAAAGCCGATGCCGAAGGGCATCACCGCAGTGTCGAGATTGGTGACCTCCGCGGAGACGATCACGGCGCGCCCTTCGAGCCGGTGCTGCACATCGAGCCGGAACTGGAACGGAAACATGGCAAGTGTTGATTCCGAGGATTCGAGCCGATAGGTGCAATGCTCCCGCCACTCATCGACCAGCGTAAAGGCGCTGCGCCGGGCAAAGCCGTGCTGGCCCATCTGATAGCGCTTGTCGCCCACACTGACGACATCCATGGGCGCGCGTCCGACCATGGGAAATAGGATTGGCGAACGGCCGGTCCAATAGGTCGCGTCCCCGCTCCAGAGCCAGTTGCGCCCGTCCCGGGTCGAGAGCATCTGCATCTCGGCGCCCAGAGCCGCGACATCGACGGTCAACTCGCTATTGCTGATACGCGTGAGTTGCATGCGTCCTCCGGGCAAGCTCTTTGGGGTAAGCGGGGTCCTCTCCCCACGGGCGCAGCCTAACCAGACAGCGCCATCGCTTGAGTGAATAGCAGTGGGCGGGTAAGCACCGGGTAAAGGAATTCAAGAGATGGTTTTTCCGACCCTACCCATCGACGCTGCCCTCCCCGGCCTGCTCCATGCGCTTGCGATGGGCACAAGCGCCGTCCTTGTCGCGCAGCCAGGCGCCGGCAAGACCACGCGCGTGCCGCTGGCGCTGCTCGATGCAAGCTGGTGCAGTGATGGCAAGATCATCGTTCTTGAGCCAAGGCGCCTCGCTGCGCGCGCCGCCGCCAGGCAAATGGCGAAACTGTTGGGCGAAGAAGTCGGCCAAACCGTGGGCTATCGCGTGCGCATGGATCAGCGCATATCGGGAAAAACGCGCATCGAGGTCGTCACTGAAGGCGTTTTCACACGCATGCTGCAGGACGATCCCGAACTTGCCGGCGTTGCAGCCGTGCTCTTCGACGAGTTTCACGAGCGCAGCATGGACGCCGATCTTGGCCTCGCGCTGGCGCTCGATGCGCGGGCGCTGCGGCCCGACCTGCGCCTTCTCGTCATGTCTGCCACCATCGATGGCGCCCGCGTCGCAGCCTTGCTCGACGAGGCTCCCGTAATCGACAGCCCCGGCCGCACCTTTCCGGTGGAGACGGTTTATGCCGAACCCGACCCGCTCGACCGGCTCGAAGACCAGGTGACAAAGGCCGTGCTGCGCGCGCTGCGCGAGCATGAGGGATCGGCTCTCGTTTTCCTGGCCGGCCAAGGGGAAATCCAGCGCGTTGCCGAGCGGCTGGCCGGGAGGCTGCCTGCTGATACCGATCTTGCCCCGCTTTATGGACAACTGACCCCAGCCGAGCAAGATGCGGCCATCCAGCCCGCGCCGGCGGGCCGCCGCAAGGTCGTGCTGGCGACCTCGATTGCCGAGACCTCGCTGACCATCGAGGGCGTGCGCATCGTCGTCGATTCCGGGTTTCGTCGCGTGCCGGTCTATGAGCCGTCCACTGGCTTGACGACGCTTGCCACCACCCGCGTCTCCCGCGCCGGCGCCGATCAGCGCCGCGGCCGCGCCGGCCGCACCGCACCAGGCACTGCCATTCGCCTCTGGAACGAAGGACAAACTTCGGCTTTCGACGCTTTCGATACGCCGGAAATACTGGCGGCCGATCTATCGGGCCTCATGCTTGACCTTGCCGCATGGGGCGTCAGCGATCCCGCGGCTCTGCGATTCCTCGACCAGCCACCAGCTCCGGCCTGGGCCGAAGCACGGGCCCTGCTGCTGCGGCTTGACGCCATCGATGAGACCGGGCGCCTGACTGAAACCGGCAGGAGCCTTGCAAAACTTCCGCTCCACCCCCGCCTTGCACATATGGTGATGGCGAGCGCGCATGATGGCGATGCGGCAACCGCCGCAGAATTGGCCGTGCTGATCGGCGAGCGGGGTCTTGGAGGAGACGACATCGACCTCGGGCGCCGGCTTGAGCGCTTCCGCCTCGATCGCTCCCGGCGTGCCGAAGACGCTCGTGCCATGGCGCGGCGCTGGACCAGCCTTGCCGGCGGCAAAAGAGAGGATCGGAGAGAGCCTGGCCACCACCTGGCGCGCGCCTTTCCCGACCGGGTCGCCCAACCCGCCGGGGCGCGCGGACGTTTCCGGCTTGCCAACGGGCGGCAGGCCCAGATCGAGGAAACTCATGCTCTTGCCGCTGCGCCTTTTCTGGTCGTGGCGGACCTGACCGGCAGCGCCACACAGGGCCGCATCCGCGCCGCGACCGCACTTGATCCCGTGGATCTCGAAACTCTTTTCAGCCACCATATCATGAGCGAAACGGTGATGAGCTTCGACGCTGCGTCCGGAGCCGTCCGCGCCCGCCGCCGGCGCAGGCTCGATGCATTGCGGCTTGCGGACGAGCCATCGCCTGTCACAGATTTCGAAGAGGCCGCCGCACTCCTTGCCGAGGCTGCTCTGAAGCGACCTGAAACGTTGCAGTGGAGCAAGGATCAAAAGGCGCTGCGCGCCCGTTCGAGCTTTTTGCACCAGAGCCTAGGCGCGGATTGGCCGGACCTCTCCGATGCGGCGCTGGCAAAGGACCCGGACTGGCTTGTGCCCCACATCTTGGGCGAAACCCGGCTTTCCGCCATCAGTGCCGATCATCTGGGCCAAGCGCTCGATGCACTTCTGCCCTGGGCCAAGCGGCAGGAAATCGAGAAACTGCTGCCCAGCCACTTTTCCGCGCCTTCGGGCAGCCACCTGCCCATCGACTATGGCGCGGAAAACGGCCCGGCCTTGGAAATCCGCGTTCAGGAACTCTTCGGCCTCGACCGGCATCCGAGTATCGCCAATGGCCGCGTGCCGCTTCTTCTGGTGCTGCTCTCCCCCGCCCGCCGTCCCATTCAGACGACGCGCGACCTGCCCGGCTTCTGGCGCGGCTCGTGGAAAGATGTCGTCAAGGACCTCAAGGGCCGATATCCACGCCACCCCTGGCCTGATGATCCCATCGTCGCCGCGGCGACGAACAGGGCCAAGCCGCGGGGGACCTAGGAGCCTGGCGCAAGAAGGCCCCCTCACCCGCCGCTCCGCGTCGACCTCTCCCCTAGAGGGAGAGGTGGGCGTCTGCCAATGTCGCGGAGCGACACCTCGCCCTCTGGGGGAGAGGTCGGCCCAATGGGCCGGGTGAGGGGGCCTTGCCGACGGGATTCTGGACTCTGAAAAGAAAACCCGCAGCTCACACCGCGGGTCCCATAATCACTTCGGCTGAAAATCCAGCGCCACGCCGTTGATGCAATAGCGCAGGCCCGTCGGCGGAGGACCATCGGGGAAGACGTGGCCGAGATGGCTGCCGCAGGTGGCGCAATGGACTTCCTCGCGCACCATGCCATGGCTGCGGTCGATGGTGGTTTCAACCGAACCCGGCAGGGGATCGTTGAAGCTGGGCCAGCCGGTGCCGCTTTCGAATTTCAGAGTCGAGCCGAAAAGCGGAGTGTCGCAGCCGGCGCAGGCAAATGTGCCTTCGCGCGTTTCGTGCAGCAGCGCGCAGCTACCGGGCCGCTCGGTGCCATGCTGGCGCATGATGTAATATTGCTCAGGCGTCAGCCGTTCGCGCCACTCGGCATCGGTCCTTGTTACGGGATAGGCATGAGCATCCATGGCATCAATCCTTTGTCGCACTGTCATTGGCTCATGATATAGGTTTACTTACCCCGATGCGCCAGCGCCTGTCCGATCACGCTGCGCTGACCTTTCCCAGAGCCCGCGTCACCTATGTCCGAATTCGTCGTCTCGACCATCGAAGCGCTTGAAGCGCTCTACCTGCCCGCGCCCGCTGCAGCCTCGACCGTCAAGGTCGCTCACGCCATGACCCCGCACTATCGCCGGCTGATCGAAGCGAGCCCCTTTGCCGCCCTTGCAACGGTGGGCCCCGAAGGCATCGATTGCTCGCCGCGGGGCGACAAGCCGGGCTTTGTCCGCATCGCCGGCGACAAGACGCTGATGATGCCGGACCGGCGCGGCAATAACCGCATCGATTCGCTGCGCAATATCGTGCGCGACCCGCGCTGCGCCTTTCTGTTTCTGCTGCCCGGCTCCGGCACGACCATGCGCGTCAACGGCCGGGCGCACCTGTCCGTCGATCCCGCCCTTCTCGAAAGCTTCGCAGTAGAGGAAAAGGCGCCCCGCACGGTGATCGTGCTCGAGATCGACGAACTCTATTTCCAGTGTGCCCGCGCCATCGTGCGCTCACAACTCTGGAATCCCGAGCAGCATATCGATCCGGCAAGCCTGCCCTCGCCCGGCGAAATCCTTGCCGCAATGAGCGAAAACACTGTAGGTGGCGAACCCTATGACAAGGCCTGGCCCGAGCGCGCCAAGGCCACCATGTGGTAAGCTCAAGCATTGTCCGCTAACCTTTAGGCTGCGACACGGCTTGGCTGCGTTGCGATCGTTGTGGTCAGGTGGAACCTCTTGCCTCTTCTCAGACTTGTCGGCCTCTTGCTCCTTGCAGCCCTCGCGACACCTGGTGTCTTTGCCCAGGATGCGGCGCCCCCTGCCGCAAGCCGCAGCGAGGTGGTCGATAGTCTTATCACCGTGCTCGAAAGCGAGAGCCTGCGCCAGCAATTGCTCGAGCAATTGCGCGCCCTCCCACCCGCATCCGCTGCCGAACAATCGGCCCTTCCGGGCAGTGCAGAAGAAACGCCCCCCGATGTGCAGCCCACCGAGCCGGGGCTTGTGGATGCCTTGTCGCTCTGGTCGGACGAGGTGCTCACCAGCCTGCCGACCACGACATTCGGCATGCGCATCGACCAGAAAGCGCAGCAGGCGGGCGCCCAGATAGCCAACCGCATCGAAGCAGGGCTCGATAGTGGCCGCTTGCTGGGTTTTGCCGTCTGGGCCGGCCCGTTCCTTCTTTTGCTCGTTCTCGGCAGTGTCCTCGTGCGCCGCGTAGGCCGACAGCTCGTGGCCCCGGTTCGTCCCGTGCGCAAGCGTCGCCTTGCCTTCGGGCTCGTGCTTCGCATTCTCGCGCATATCGCCCTTTTCATCCTTGTGGTGGCCCTTGTCGGAACCATCGCACCCGACGAGGCCGCCGCATCGATTTTCATTACTCTTGCCGTGGGGCTGATCCTGGCGCTGCTGACCACCGACTTCGTGATCTCAGGCCTTTCCTCCCTCGCTGCCTGGCGCGGCCGGCGCATCGTCTGGTATTGCCAGATCCGCTTCTATCCCTGGCTGCTCAGCGTCTTGCTGGCGGCGGTTTTTGCAGCGCTCGGCCGCGACCCCAGCCTGCGTCGTACCATCGGCTGGTCCGCCGCCGATCTTGCCGGCTTCGTGCTGAACCTGACTGCAGCCATTCTGGTCCTCGTCTTTGTTTATCGCCATAAGCGGGCGATCGGCCGGCTGATTTTCGGCCCCCGAGCCCGGGCCGCCGCTTCGGCCAACCCGTTTCATATTGCCATGATCAGGCTGTCGCGGCACTGGCACCTGCTTGCCTACGGTTTTCTCGTTCTTAGCATCGTAAGCATCTTCGCCGGACAACGCGACAATGACATCTTGACGCTGATGCTGTGGTCCTTTGGTGTGGTCTTGATCGCGCTGGTGCTGATTTCCGTCCTCAACCGTTTCTTTGCGCCGCGTCAGCACAGCTTTCGCGACAGCCAGCTGGCCGTGCGTCAGGTCATCACCAACGGGGTCTTCCGGGTCTTGCGCATCCTCTGCGACACGGTGATCAGCATTGCCGCGCTTTGCGTCATCGCCTGGATCTGGGGCTTCAACATCTGGCATTGGGCCATTACGGAGGGGCGTCCCATCACCGGGCCGCTCATGGCCGCAGGCGCCTGCATCGCCCTCGCCTGGCTGATCTGGGTAGCCCTTGACGCCTGGATCGCGAGCGTACTAACGCCACGCGACGGGCTTGGCTGGTCGCGCCGGCGCTCGAGCCGCGTACAGACCCTGCTGCCGCTCTTGCGCAATGGCGTCATGATCGTGCTGATCGTACTCGCCGCCATCGCGGTCCTCGCCAATATCGGGGTCGATGTAACGCCCCTGATCGCGGGCGCAGGCGTTTTCGGGCTCGCGCTCAGCTTCGGCTCCCAGCAACTGGTGCAGGATGTGATCACCGGCATCTTTATTCTTGCCGAAGACACGATCGCCATCGGCGATACGGTCAGCACCGGCGATCGCAGCGGGGTGGTGGAAAGCATTTCCCTGCGCACCATTCGCCTGCGCGATGCCGACGGAGCGCTTCATTCCATCCCTTTCTCAACCGTCAAGGCGCTCAAGAACAGCTCGCGCAATTTCGGCGTGCTGCGCCCGCGCTACACGGTGCCTGCCGCGGTTGATCCCGACATCTTCATGACGGAGATGCGCGAAACAGCCGCTACCCTGCGCACAGATACCCGTTTTGCCGGGGCGATCCTGAGCGAACTCACAGATCTTGGCATAGACGAGATCAATACCGGCGCCGTGGTCGTCAGCGGCGCCCTGCGCACGAGCCCGCCCCGGCAAACCGAGATCGCCCGAGCCTTCAACGGCCTGCTGCTGCACAAGCTGGGCGAGAAGGGGATTTCCCTCTAACTGCTGTAGCCTAATAAGGAAGGAGTGTTCACCGCACGTTCAGCCGCCTTCGAACAAGTTGGCCTGACACGAGAGAATGGAGGCCGCCATGCGCTGCTGGACACGGATCGCCTTGGGATTGACGATAACGGCGGCAAGTCTTGCGCCTGCCCTCGCCTCTCCTGCCGGCGTGTGGGAACTCGACACCCGGGACACCCGCTTCACGCTCGAAATGTGCGGCGACGGCACCCAGCTATGCGGAATGCTGACCTGGCTTTCCGACGCCAACTACAACGCTCAATATGAGCCCTATCTCAATCGCCCTATGGCGGACCGCATGACCCAGGATGCCCCTAACCGCTGGAAAGGCGCCATGCGCCTCATGGGCCATCGCCTCAGCGGCACCATCACCCAAAATAGCCCAAACCACCTAACCCTCTCCGGCTGCGCCTTCCTCGTGGTCTGCAAGACCTATCAGATGTACCGGATGGAAAAGTAGGGTGGCATCGCTCCTGCGGGCTCGATCATTATTCTGCTAGGCCACGTTAGGCGGGGCCGGAAGCTGCCGGACGCGCAACGAATGCTCATGAGCAGGAACACACACGCAAGCCTCCGAGCGATAACCTCAAGACGAGAATGCCACGTAACTTGCCATAACAAGATTGGTCAGCATGCCGGCCAAGCTGCCGACCGCAGTTGCGATGAGCAACTGCCAGTCTCCGGCCGGAACAAGCGCCAAGGCAAGTCCATAACCGATCCAGTTTGTGAACCCACCGGGTACCATGGCAACCATGTAGCGGAAAAACTCGACGTGCAAATCTTCTGATGCGGCTCTATCTGCGAAAGCCAGTCTGCGGTTGATCAACCAGGTAACCAGAACCGCGCAGCACCACGAGAGACCACGTCCGAAAATCGGGCCGAGCAAATCCACACTCATATAGAGAACTGACGCATCGACAATGAAACCGACAGCGCCCGCAAAAGCGAAAGGAAGAATGCGGCTAAGCGCCCGATAGTGCATCGACATCTGCCTCAGAGGGATTGCCGCCAGAGGACGCATCCTCTAATCCCGTTTCTGTTGTTTGTCATCAACAGGAAGTGTTTTGTGACGCACGTCTCTGTCGCCCATTCGCAATTGCCCGTCACTGAATACGCCTTTCGCGTAGCCGTGCTCTTGCCATGCTACAACGAAGCTGTAGCCATTGCCGATGTCATCAAAGATTTCAGGGACGTACTGCCTGCTGCCGACATCTATGTCTATGACAACAACTCGACAGACCAGACTGCCGAAATCGCGCGGAACTCCGGGGCGATCGTGCGCAGCGAGCGGAATCAGGGCAAAGGCAACGTGCTTAGGCGCATGTTTGCAGATATCGATGCTGACATCTACGTCTTGGCCGACGGCGATGGCACCTATGATGCTGCCTCAGCTCCGCGCCTCATTCATCGTCTAATCGAAGACCAGCTGGATTTTGTTAACGGAAGCCGGGTGAGCCAAGCTGAACTCGCCTATCGTCCCGGCCATCGGTTTGGCAATGTTCTTCTGACCGGACTAGTCCAACTGTTCTTTGGCCGGCAATTCCAAGATATCTTGTCTGGCTACAAGATCCTCACGCGGCGTTTTGCCAAGTCCTTTCCTGCTGTGTCGCGCGGTTTCGAAACCGAGACCGAACTGGCCGTACATGCTCTAGAGTTGCGCATGCCATGTGCCGAAGTCGAAACGGTTTACCGTGAACGCCCTCCCAACTCTGTAAGCAAGCTGCGCACATTCCGCGACGGCTTCCGAATTTTGACCATGATCGCTCTGCTGGTCAAAATGGAAAGGCCGCTGCAGTTCTTTGGGCTGCTTGGATTGGCACTGGTCCTCATCGGCACCGGTCTCGGCCTGCCGGTTGTCCTTGAATATCTCGAGACAGGGCTCGTGCCGCGCCTGCCAACAACCTTGCTGAGCATCGGCCTCATGCTGACGGGGGTCATATCCTTCTTCAGCGGCCTCATCCTGGACATGCTTACGCAAACGCGTCGCGAGATCAAAAGGCTGATCTACCTTGGCATCCCTGCCCTGAGCGCCCGATGAATCGCGAACCTATCTCTGCGCAACAGCCTCCTGGCATCCGGAGAGCCGATCTCCTTATTGCTTGCGTGTTCTGGCTCCTGGCAGCTGCAGGGCTAACTCTTTTCACCTGGCTGCGCGGTCAGGACATCAACTATGATCTGATGAACTATCATTGGTTCACAGTAGGCGCAGCGCTCGAGGCCGATCCCTTTCGCCACATCGCAGGCCTGCAGCAGTTCCTCAATCCCTACCTTTATCTGCCGCATCACCTTCTCCACTCCTGGCTTTCCCCCCTTCGGGCAGCCGCGGTCATCACGTGGATCCAGGCGCTTAATCTGCCTCTTATTTACCTGATCGGCTGCGTCGTGCTTCGTGAGGTGGCAATCGCCCCGTGGGTCAAGCGCCTGCTATCGTTGCTCGCCGGGCTAGTCGCTGCTGCCGGCCCGATGTTTCTGACGGAAACCGGAACATCTTTTGCCGACAGCCTGGCCTCTATACCAACCCTTGGTGGAGTGCTGCTCCTGCTTCTGGCAATCGGTGGCAAGCGAAGCTCTCCCGTTTTCGCTTTGATTGGTACGGCGGGATTTCTCTTCGGTATCTCGGTTGGCCTTAAGCTAACCAGCGCCTGTTTCGCCCTTGGAGCCGTGGCATCGCTCTTCGCCTTGCCCTCATGGAAATTCCGGCTCCGATCTTGGCTCGTGCTTGCATTCGGGGGGCTGGCCGGCGGTTTGCTGACAAACGGCTATTGGACCTTTCGCCTTTGGTCCGAATTCCGCAGCCCCATTTTCCCCTTCTACAATCGCATCTTCCAATCGCCCTACTTTCCCACCGAAAATGAGGTCGACCGCCGTTTCCTTCCGGAAAATCTTTTCGATGCCCTGACCTACCCTTTCCAATGGACAGTAGGGCTGCATCCATCGTCAGAGTTGCCGTTTCGCGACATCCGGTTCGCTATCCTAAGTGTCCTGTTGATCTTAACGATCATAGCTATTGTGGGCCAGTGGCGGTCGCACCGTTCTAGGGGAGGCGAGAACAAGGACTCCAAGGCTGTTCACCTCGGCCTCTTGCTCTTCTGCCTTTCAGGCTATGCGCTTTGGCTCTCGTTATTCGGCATCCAGCGCTATCTGACTCCCATCGAGCTTCTGGCTGGCCCCGCCATGCTGTCCATGCTCTCTCTCATGTCGTTGAAAACTCGTGCAATGACAGTAACAGCGGGCATCTTGATGCTCGCCACCATAGCGTCCACAAGGCCAAGTGATTTCGGTCACTCCAATTGGATGCCTGAAGTCGCGGAAACCCAGCTACCTGCTGATATCCTCGAGAGTAATGGGATATTTCTGCTCCTGGGCGATCCTATGACCTATATCATTCCCGATTTCGGGCCTGAAACGCAGTTCATCAACATCGGCATGGTTCCCGATCCGAGCAATGCCATGGGCGATAGAGTGCGGAAAATCCTGGCCCAGAGCGCAGCCCCAGTCTACTCCATCCAGGGCGACGCGATGTCCAGTCGCACTCTGGACTTCCTAAATGGCTTCGGCTTGCGTCAGGATGGTATTGACTGCCACCACTTTCAAACGCTCATTGGAGCTCGGGCCGTCGGCCTCGGTTTATGCGATGTCAGCATGAACCCCCGGGCAGAAAATACCACCGCCCCCACCTACCCCCTCGGTCGGGACATTCGTTTTGGTGGCGCTGAACGCAACGCCGTCTTCTTCGAAACCTCCGGATGGGGGGAAGAGACTCCGGACGGACGCGCATGGGACCCAAACGCTGATACTTTGCGGCTGCAATTTGAAATAGCAGAAGAGATTCCGCCGAACATGGAGGCGATCTTGACCTTCAGCGACGCAACAGACCTTTGTTCCATATCGGTGAAACTGAATGGCGCACCCATCCGCGCCATCGGAGATCCAACTCAATGCACAGGAGCACAGTTACGCCTCGATATAGCTGGGTCTCACATCCCCGCAAACGGCAGTTTCGACCTTCAGTTGCAGAACACGGCACAGGATCAACCTCAGCGCATCGTGGAGAGTTTTAGGCTCTCACCGCAGGGTTGACCGTATTTCGTCGAGTGCTCTGCGCGCGAATTGAGAGTTCCTCGCCTATCGCAAACTTAAGCGAATAAGAGCCGGACGGACGAGCTTCAAACAACAGAGGCTTCAACAACCACAGAAAACGGCGTACGCCCAGCATCGTAGGGTGTTAGCGCGCGTCCCCATCTCCGCTACATCCGAAAGCTGCTCGCCTTAACAAAAGGTCCGCCGAGGCGGACCCTTCATTGTTCCGAGGTGGGTACTCGGATTATTTGGGCTGAGCCAGGCCGATTACTGCACGAGTGCAGCGCCTGTGGCGGCGCCGCCGACGCCACCTACGATCGCGCCGGGCGTGCCAGCTACCGCACCACCGACAACAGCGCCGGCGCCGGCGCCGACGGCTGCGCCCGTCACGGTGCGCTGGGTGGTTGTGCAGGCAGTCAGGGACAGTGCGCTGATGACGACAAGAGCAACAGGAGCAAACTTTTTCATGGGTTCATCCTCCGGGACATGAATGCTGGATGAACAAGCTGCGGCTCAAGCCAGTTCCAAACAAATATGGGATCTTGCTCTGGCTTGTCCGTTTGGGGCCACTGGCAGGCAACTCGCCTGCGCCCATCCCGCCCTTTTTGAGGCCCTTCTCAAGGCACCGGAAAGGTGAAACTAACCAAACTTGCGTCGAGTCTCCACTTCTCCATGAAACCTGCATGCGCCAGCTTCGTTGACAAGACAGCAGGATAGGAGGCTTGGATGCTGACGCGAGCACAACGTAAAAAGCGGGCGACGATGTTCAAGGCAGGCGCTTTTGCAGCGCTGGCAGCGGTCGTGTTTCTGCCCAAGATGGACAGTTTCGAGCTGCCCTCGCTCGGCTTCCCCCTGATTTCGACGGTGAACGCTGCCGAATGATGCCGAGCCGCAAGGCGAGGCAATCGCCTCAGAACCAGATGCGTGCATTAAGGGGATGGTGGGAGTAACAAGGATTGAACTTGTGACCCTTCGCGTGTGAAGCGAATGCTCTCCCGCTGAGCTATACTCCCATCGCCAGAAGCGAAAGTGAAGAGATGGTGGGCGTGACAAGGATCGAACTTGTGACCCCTACGATGTCAACGTAGTGCTCTCCCGCTGAGCTACACGCCCATCTCTCCGGGCCGGTTCAGCGTTTGCTGTTCCGGTGGCGCGGATAGACCACAAAAGGACCGGGGTGGTCAAGGGGTCAATCTGCAACCTGTGGATAGTTCTTGTCAGGCGGCCAGAAGACGCTCCACTTCGGACACGAGGTCCTTGAGGTGAAAGGGTTTGGAGAGCACCGATGCATCCTTGGGCGCGTCGCTATCGGGATTGAGCGCAACAGCGGCAAAGCCGGTGATGAACATCACCTTGAGGTCTGGATCGAGCTCGGTGGCGCGGCGCGCCAGTTCGATTCCATCCATCTCGGGCATGACGATATCGCTCAGAAGCAGCGAAAACGGCTCTTCACGCAGGCGCTCATAGGCTGAAAGGCCATTGTCGAACGACACCACTTCATAGCCGGCATTCTTGAGTGCCCGCGTCAGAAACTGGCGCATGTCGTTATCGTCTTCGGCGAGCAGGATTCGCTTCATCAAAAACCTCTTTTCGGCCAGGCCCGGGGTGAGTCGCTCTTGAGGCGATGTTTAGTCCAGTTTTCACTACAAGCAACCGGTCAGGCTCCAGCGCCACGTGTTTTTGCTCCGGTCTGGACAAGTTCGTTTCGCCGCGCGACACTTGAGTGACAGCAAATCACTCTATCCGCGCGTCAAGCGCGGCCCGGGAGGCAACGTGCGATCCGACTATTGGGATCAACCGGCATTCGAGACGATCCGGCCCCGCCGCATCGTTGCGCCCATCGTGTTCAATTCGCCCCATTCAGGCCGGAACTACCCCGTCCGCTTCCTGGCCATGACCCGGCTCGATCATCTCTCGATCCGCCAGTCAGAAGATGCTTTTGTGGATGAGTTGTTCGGACGCGCGCCGCACCTGGGGGCGCCACTTCTGCGGGCGCATTTCCCCAGGGCCTATCTCGATGTCAATCGCGAGCCCTGGGAACTCGATCCCACCATGTTTATCGAGCCACTCTCGGACCGTTTCAACACCACTTCGCCGCGCGTTGCTGCAGGTCTTGGCACGCTGGCGCGCGTGGTTGCGGAAAACAAGCCGATCTATCGCGATCGCCTGACACTGGACGACGCGCGCATGCGGATCGAGGGCATCTATCACCCCTACCACGCCGCTCTGCAGAACCTTCTTACGGAAGCGGCGTCCAGTTTCGGTGTCGCCATTCTGGTTGATTGCCATTCCATGCCCCGGCTCGGACGCAATGGCGAGCGCGCCACGCCAGATATCGTGCTCGGTGATCGCTATGGCACGACCTGTGCACCGGTTCTGATCGACCTCGTTGAAACGGCCTTTACCGCAGCCGGGCTCAAGGTGGCACGCAATCGTCCCTATGCCGGCGGATTTTGCACCCGCGCCTATGGGCGGCCTCAGCATGGTACGCATGCTATCCAGATCGAGATCAGCCGCCATCTTTACATGAGCGAGACAACGCTTGAGAAAAACGCGGGTTTCGAGCCGCTGCGGCGTATGGTGGAAGGGCTGATCCAGTCCTTGCTCGGCCTCGACCTCGTGCAGCTTGCCGCCCCGGGCTTCGTGCCGCAACAGGCGGCTGCCGAATAGCCCGGACAAACAAGGGCCGTCCCGAAGGACGGCCCAGTCAAGGGAGGAACGATGCGCTTCCGGCCGAGGCGGAGTGGCTGCCTTCAGGCACGGACGCACACCATGCCCTAGTGGCATGCGCTCTTTCCTTTCCACCTGCAAGCCAGGCCGCGTGCTTCGACGCACTTGGGGCGGCCTTGTTGCAAAAATGGATCATTTCTGACATCTGCACGCCAAACGGGCACGCACCGTCCGGCTTCGCAATTGCACCTCCAAAGGACGCCTCATGCCCGATCTTCTCGACACGCTTGATTTCGCCCGCATCGAAGCCACGCTTCTGGCAGCGGCCGATGCCGCTGCGGCAATGACCCTGCCGCTGTTTCGCACCGCGTTGAGCATCGACAACAAGCTTGAAGCCGGCTTCGATCCTGTGACCGAGGCGGACCGCGGCGCTGAAAACGCCATTCGCGAGATCATCGCCAGCGCCTTTCCCGATCACGCCATCATCGGCGAGGAATGGGGCACGGCAGGCGAGAGCCGTCTGTCCTGGATCATCGATCCGGTGGACGGCACAAGGGCCTTTATTTCGGGCGCGCCGGTCTGGGGCACGCTGATCGGCTTTGCAGTGGATGGCGTAGCCATAGCCGGGATCATGAGCCAACCGTTTATCGGCGAAAACTTCATCGCTCTTCCCGGTCATTCGAGCTATCGGCGTGCGGGCGTGGAAAAGCCCAACCGGGCAAGCGGCCATGCCAGCCTCGACGGCGCGCGGGTTTTCACCACCACGCCAAAACTCTTCGACACGCCCGATCTTGCAGCCAAATGGCGAGAGATCGAAGCCGCGACGCGCCTGCAGCGCTTCGGCATGGATTGTTATGGCTATGCTCTGCTTGCCGCAGGCCATGCCGATCTCGTCATCGAGCCCTATCTCAACACCTATGACATCGCTGCGCTTGTGCCGATCATCCGCGAAGCGGGTGGCGCCATTGCCTGCTGGGATGGGTCCGAACCCACCGGCGGTGGCAATGTGGTCGCCGCGGCCAGCCACGAATTGCTGGAAGAGGCACTCGCTCTGATCGCCTGATCAGCGTTGAAAGGGAATGAACGGGAGAAAGCGGGGGCGGTGCGCAGCTTCCGCGTTGAACGTCATGTCCGAAATGCCAAAGCCGGCGACCATCGCCGGATGCGGCACGAAGCTTTCGATCAAGAGCACGGAATCCCCGTCGGCAATCTGGGGAAGGCGTTCGGACACGGGCGGCACGTTGGGCACGTTGTTCCCTACGCGTTCCCACCAAGCCCGCTGCAGCGTGCCATTGAGCATGCGGAAACTGCTGATGCGCAGTCCGCCATCATGCGCGGTAGGTACGGTATTGCGCATCAGAACCAGCATGTCATTGAGCCGCCCGGGAGTGAGCGGCTCGCGCTCGCGCGCCAGCATGTCGCCGATGGTAAATGTCGCCTTCTCGACGCTTTGGGCAGTGCGGAACATGTCGAAAGCGGTGATCGAGCCCAAAAGCACGATCAGCAGCACCGGCAGGAGCATGGCGAACTCGACCGCCGCCGCCCCGGATTGATCACGCAACCATTTCCGACCGGCGGACCCCATCATGCCGGCTCGTTGGCAAAGGCGGATTTGGAGACGAGCCGCACCGCTCCGCTCTCATCCTTCGTCAGCGCCATGGCAAGCCCGAGCCCCGGCGTGATCGGCGACACCACGAAGCAGGCCCGAACGAACATGATGTCGGCTCGTGCCCCGGCACTGAAGCGCAGCACGGGCGCAATCGGGTTGCTGCGATTGACGCAGCGCACGGCATCGGTGGGATAGCTGGCAGCGTTCTGGATCGGAATGAGTTCAAGCGCCAGCGCCCGGTTGCAATCGGCAAGGATCATGGCCCGCTCGCACACACGCAGCCGCATCGCTTCTTGGGTGGGATTTTCGAAACTGCCGACCCGCAACTCGCGCACTGTCATGTCGAGCGCCCGATCGAGCATGATCGATTGCAGCATGATCCAACCGGCCTCGAGGGTGGAAAAAATCAGCGCCAGCAGAAGCGGGACGACCATGGCAAATTCCACCGCCGCCGCCCCGCGCGTATCACGCCGCAAAACCCGCGTAAGCCGGCGAAGGGACAGGGTCATTGGGTCAGCTTTAGGCTGTTGATATTGCTTGCGATAGCTCTGAAAGCCGAAGCGATATCTAGTCCGCGCACATCATAATAGTGAGCCGATGATGTTGCACAGTTGCGCAAGTCATTTTTCATGGCCAGTTGACTGGTGTTGCTGTCGCTGAGCTGGAAGCCGATCGTGAAGATGACGACACCACGCCGCTTGGCCTCTGCGCAGACGGTGTTCATCATCTGCTTAGTCTCTCCAGAACCGAGATTTCTTTTCCAAATCGGATCGTAGAAGTATTTCCAGTTGTTGTGGGTTCGGACGTCAGCGTTTGGGTTCTTGGCGGTATATTGCTCAGTAATGGCACCGTCGGTCATGAGAACCATCACCTTCAGAGTGCCGTCTGTCAGAAAATCGGCCGGACGATCGTAGAACTCTGAGTTGATGTAGCCTTTAGCAATGGCATCGCGCACTCTTGGTCTCATGGCAGGATCAAGAAAGCGCAGCCCCCAAACCATGGCAATGGCTGTGCCTGTCCCATCATGCATCCGCATACCTGCGATTTTAGAGGTCAGAGCATTTGCATTATTCGACATCAAAGTGATGGATGTCTCTTCTGAAGGGCACCATCCGGGGTTCATGTTGGCAGGAAGCACTGGCTTGTCAGTGGAGCTGTTCCATCGCGTAAAATGTGGCGCTTGTTGCCGGTCGGCCAAGCGGAAGTTCGCCAGGTAGAAGTCAGTTTGTATCAACTCTACGCAGGAAGAGTTTTGGTGGAGCCGTATTCCGCCCCAATCATTGAAGTAAGCTCTCCCCAATGACACTTGCCCAGCATAGGGCACCATGTTTACCGTGGTGAAGTCTCGAGTCTCAGGCGTAACCATGGTTCTGATGAAGTCCGTAGCCGCCGTCTTAAGCGCCGGAAACTTGCCGTTGTCATTCATGGATCCGGAGATGTCGAGCATCAGCGACAGCTCGATATTGCTTTGTTGCTCCAAAGCCGTCGCCGTCGCCACGATGGGCAGCGTCTCGATACCGATTAAAGGCAAGAAGCTTGTCGGCATGTTGTAGCGTCCGGTGATCGTCACCTTGCGCTGATTGAGCGAGATCGCGGTGTCGAAATCGAGATCAACTCCGCCAATGAAATCGACGGTTTTGAGGTACTGCTCGGCGGTTTCTCTGACATCTTCCCGCTGCGTCAGCGAGGCCGAGGCCAGAACGGCGCGGTCGACGCCATCCTGAAGCTGCGCGCGGAACATTTCGTAGCGGGCGATATCGGTTGCACCACCCGCCAGCACCAACATGGGCAGGATGAGAAAGGCCACGATAATCGCGACATTGCCTTGCTGATCCTGCAGCAATCGCTTGAAAGTGTGCACGATGTCCCCCGGGATCCTTCTGGATCTAGGAGAACCCCTAAGGGAAAGGCCTTACGAAAAGCTTAGGCCCTTGCCCGCATGCTTAAAAGTGATCGCTCAGCGCGTCTGATCAGTGATGAAAGCGTCGAAAGCAGCAAAGGCCTGTCCGCGTACCGCGTCGGATTCCATGAAGATCTCATGCTTGGCCCCCGCGATCACCACATGCCGCCCATTGCGCAGGCGCAGGCCCAGTTGCTCGATGGCTGGGGTGGACACGATGGTGTCGCGCGCCGCCGCCAGCACCAGAAGCGGAATCTGCAGGCGGGCTGAAAACTCCTCCTTGCCCGCCTCGCCCATGGCGCGCGTGGCGGCAGCCAGCCAGCGGAAGCTGGGCGAGCCGATATAAAGCCCATCGTCGGCGCGGATCGTTTCAACCATGCGCGTATAGCGCAGGAGGTCCGATGTCAGTGGATTATCAAGGAAACCGCCCTCGTGCGGGCGCCGATCGCCGCGCCGTTTGAACGGCACCGGACCAAGCCCGATAAAGCTCAGCGCTTCGGCGAGCCCGCCCATGAGGGGAAGACTGTCTTCCATCCCATGAAGGCTCACCATGGGCGCAGACAGGAACATGCGATCAAACATCATCCTGTCACGCGTCGCTGCAACGAGGCTGGCCAACCCACCCATGGAGTGACCCACGAGATAGAATGGTGGCGGACAATCGGGCAGCAGGATCTCGGCATGGAAACACCGCAGATCCGTCCAATAATCCTCGAAGCGGTCGACATAGCCCGTCGTGCCGTTGCCCACCAACCTGTCCGAACCGCCTTGCCCCCGCCAGTCGAAGGTGGCAACGGCAAAGCCGCGCGCCCGGAAGTCGCTGATCGTCTCGAAATATTTCTCGATATATTCGGTTCGCCCCTGCACGAGGCACACCGTGCCCCGATGTGGCCCGGCGGACTTGGGCCAGATGGCATAGCGCAGGCGCACCCGGTCGGAGGTGGTGAAGTAGCCGAGCCGCACCCCTTCGGGCACCGGATTGGACGGGATCACGGCCAGCTTGGGACCATTGGGTTCGACCTGTGCGGTCACGGCGCGCCTCCATCAGCATTTGGGCGCAAGGTAAGCGCAGCAGGTAAACAAAGAAAAGCCAGCATTCCGGGCTGAGGAATGCTGGCTTCTTTTCAACGCAGCTCCGTGCGGGGGGCGGATGACGGAGCCGCAGTGCGAGACCTTCCGGTCTCACCTTCCCTTTCTAGTCCCATGCGCCTGAACACCGGTGCACCATGCCATTCATTTTCGGTTCACATGCCTGGCCGAGCCGCCTTCCGGCGCCACGCTCCAAACTGTAAAAAAGCCTCTTGAACCCCCAAAATCTCTTCCTAGATATTACTCGTCCGCCGGTTATCCGGGGACGCCGGCCCTGCCGGTAGGTTGCTCGCCACATTTGGGAGCGCCACGGAAGGCACCGGTCGATCCAACCACGTTGCTCAATCGGAGAATGTGCAAATGCAGACCTATGATTTTTCCCCCTTCTATCGCTCCACTGTCGGTTTTGACCGCCTGTTCAACCGCCTCGATGCCCTGGGCACGCAGGAAACCAAGTCCTACCCTCCTTATAACATCGAGCGCACCGGCGACGATGCCTACCGCATCTCCATCGCCGTAGCCGGTTTCACCAATGGCGACATTGCCATCGAAACCAAGGAGAACAGCCTCGTGGTCAAGGGCGCCAAGCCCGCGGAAACGGGCGAAACCAAGCGCGAATTCCTCCATCGCGGCATTGCTGAACGCGCTTTCGAGCTGCGCTTCCAGCTGGCCGATTATGTCGAGGTCCAGGGCGCCACGCTCGAGAACGGTCTTCTCCATCTCGAACTCAAGCGCGAGCTGCCCGAAAGCAAGAAGCCGCGCACCATTGCCATCAATGGCGGCACCACGGCCACCATCGAGGATCAATCGGTCAACTAAGGCTCTGTCCGCAAGGACGTTTGGGCGCGGTCCGCAAGGGCCGCGCTTTTTGTTTGCTGGCTGTCGGCATCGCGGCACGCTCACGGGCTGAAGAGGGAACGAGTCGCACCGTCTCTGGATTAACTCGAGACGAAGCACCTCGCCTTGATCCACTTCCCTCAGGACGCCACGATGAACACGCCCTCGATCACCCTCAAGTCCAACGCCAAAGCTGCCGTTATCGATGTGCTCAATGCGCGCCTTGCCGATGCCATCGACCTTGCCCTGATCACCAAGCAGGCGCACTGGAACCTCAAGGGCCCCAATTTCATCGCCGTCCATGAGATGCTCGACCCCATGCGGGCGCAGTTGGACGACCATGTCGATATCATTGCCGAACGCGTTGCCCAGCTCGACGGCATTGCCTTGGGCACCAGCCAGGTCCTGGCCAAGGCCAGCACGCTTGCAGCCTATCCCACCGACATTCGCAAAGTAAGCGATCACCTCGCAGCCCTTGCCGACCGTTATGCTGCCCTGGCCAATCAGGTGCGCGAGGATATCGATACGACCGACGAAGCCGGCGATGCCGATACTGCCGACATCCTGACCGCCTTTTCACGCGATCTCGACAAGAACCTGTGGTTCATCAAATCGCACCTAGAATAGGATTTACCTCTGCTTAACCTCGAAAAAGCGCACCCTACGGTGCGCTTTTCTGGTTTTGGAGACAACTCTCCTACACTCTCCTATCCCAAAATCCGCAAAGTCCTATTTTTTGTGGCACGATTTCGGTGAAATAGCTTGTGCCTAGTTTGGAATTATGCAAATGTGAAGTCGTTAGGGCAGTGCCTCTGTCCTATCTGACGCGTCGCCCCGCTCTCCGCGGCCAGCACGCACGCTGGTTCGGCTGGCCCGCTATGCGATAGCGGAAACGAACAGGCGGAGCTAAGATAGCTCGAATTCTGAGCGGCCATTTGGATGCAGCGCCGCTCCCCACGCATGGACCGCGTTTGCTCATTCGAGCCGTACCGAGTACGACCCGCCTGAACAGCGCGCCCGCCAGAGGACCAAGACTGCATCCAGCGGGCCGGCACCGGCACCATCAGGATGCACACGACATAACGAACCAAGCCCGGAAACGGGTGCGATTGAGAAGCGAGGATATCGACATGGCACACCAGAAGAGCGGAACGCAGTCTCCGGTCACCGCGAAAGCCACACCTCGCAAAACCACTCTGATCGAAAATGGTCGCATTGTGGCAGGCCGTCCCGAGGCGCAGGGGCTTTATGATCCGGCCCACGAGCATGATGCCTGCGGCATTGGCATGATTGCCAACATCAAGAACAAGCCCAGCCACGAAGTGGTCGAGAAGGGTCTCGAAATCCTCGAGAACCTCGAACACCGGGGCGCCGTGGGCGCTGATCCTCTGATGGGCGATGGCGCCGGCATTCTGGTGCAGACCCCGCACGCCTTTTTCGAAAAGGTGCTGCCTTTCGCCCTGCCGGAACAGCATCACTATGCGGTGGCGATGCTTTTCTACCCCAATATTCAGGCGCTGCGCGACCGCTGCGCCGCCGCCGTGCGCGCCTGCCTGGAAGCTGAAGGTTTCGACCTTCTCGGCGAACGCGTAGTGCCGACCGATAATTCCAAGCTCTCCGAGGGCGTGATCGCCACCCAGCCGATTATCGAGCAGATGGTGATCGCACGTCCATCCGGACTGTCTCTCGACGAGTTCGAGCGCAAGCTCCTCATCGTGCGCAAGGTAATCTCAAATTCGGTCTATGCCGCCATACCGGAAAGCAATAGTGACAATGGCTTCTACGTTGTGTCGATGTCGGCCCGTACGCTGGTCTATAAGGGCATGTTCCTGGCCGACCAGCTTGGTGCCTTCTACACCGATCTGCACGACGATGCTTTTGAAAGCGCCATCGCCCTCGTGCATCAGCGCTTTTCGACCAATACCTTCCCCTCCTGGAAGCTGGCACATCCCTATCGCATGACCACCCACAATGGTGAGATCAACACCATTCGGGGCAACGTCAACTGGATGGCAGCCCGCCAGGCCTCGGTCTCCTCGCCCCTTTTTGGCGATGACATCACCAAGATCTGGCCGATTTCCTATGAAGGCCAGTCCGATACGGCCTGCTTCGACAACGCGCTCGAATTCCTCGTCCGCGGCGGCTATTCCCTGCCCCATGCGGCCATGATGCTGATCCCGGAAGCCTGGGCCGGCAATCCGCTGATGGACGAGACGCGCCGCGCCTTCTATCAATATCACGCGGCCCTGATGGAGCCGTGGGATGGTCCGGCAGCCATGTCGCTCTCGGACGGCCGCTATGTCGTCGCGACGCTTGATCGCAACGGTCTCCGCCCCGCGCGTTACCTCGTGACCAAGGAAGGGCACGTCGTCCTTGCCTCGGAATCCGGCGTGCTCGATATTCCGGACGAAGACATTGTCGAGCGCTGGCGCCTGCAGCCGGGCAAGATGCTGCTGATCGACCTCGAAGAAGGCCGCATCATCTCGGATGACGAGATCAAGCAGACCCTTGCCACCAAAAACCCCTATGCCGAGTGGCTGGCGCGTTCCCAGATCGTGCTCGAAGACCTGCCGGCCACCGAACCCAAGGCGCCGACGACCTCGGAATCCCTGCTCGATCGCATGCAGGCCTTCGGCTACACGCAAGAAGACATCAAGCTCCTGATGGCGCCCATGGCGACCACCGGCCAGGAAGCCGTTGGCTCGATGGGCACGGACACGCCCATTTCAGCGCTTTCGAACAAGTCCAAGCTCCTCTACACCTATTTCAAGCAGAACTTCGCGCAGGTGACGAACCCGCCCATCGACCCGATCCGTGAGGAATCGGTGATGAGCCTCGTCTCCTTTATCGGCCCGCGCCCCAACATCTTCGATCTCGAAGGCGTTTCCCGCGAAAAGCGTCTCGAAGTGCGTCAGCCCATTCTCACCAACGAGGATCTCGAAAAGATCCGCGCCATCGGTGACATGGCGGACAACCAGTTCAAGACCATCACCATCGACATCACCTATCCCGCCGAAAGCGGTGCGGAAGGCATGGAAGCGGCCATCGCCTCGATCAGACAGCAGGCCGAAGCGGCTATTGCCGGTGAATACAATATCATCATCCTCTCCGATCGCCTGGTCGCGGCCGACCGCATCGCCATCCCGGCGCTGCTTGCGACGGCGGCCGTTCATCATCACCTGATCCGCAAGGGCCTTCGCACCTCTTCCGGCCTCGTGCTCGAAACTGGCGAAGCTCGCGAAATGCACCATTTCGCCATGCTGGCCGGTTATGGCGCAGAAGCCATCAATCCCTATCTCGCCTTCGAAGCGCTCGCCGCGCTTCATGCCGAAGGCGAATATCCGCCCGAAGTATCGGCCGACGAAGTCGTCTACCGCTACATCAAGTCGGTGGGTAAGGGCCTTCTCAAGGTCATGTCCAAGATGGGCATTTCGACCTATCAGAGCTATTGCGGCGCCCAGATTTTCGACGCGGTCGGCCTCAACTCCGAATTCGTCAAGCAGTTCTTCTTTGGCACCGCCACCTCGATCGAGGGTGCGGGCCTCAAGGAAATCGCTGCCGAAACCGTCAGCCGCCATGCCGACGCCTTTGGTGACGACGTCGTTCTCAAGAAGGCGCTCGATGTCGGCGGCGAATATGCCTACCGCATTCGCGGCGAGAAGCACGCCTGGAGCCCCGATGTCGTGGCCGATCTCCAGCATGCAGTGCGCACCTTCGAGGAAAGCCCGGAAACAGCGCAGGATCACTACAACAGCTACGCTGCCCGCGTGAACTCGGGGGAGAACGGCTATCTCGCCATTCGCCACCTGTTCGACATCAAGCCGCTCGGCACCGAAGTGCCGCTCGAAGAAGTCGAAAGCGCCGCTGATATCGTCAAGCGCTTCGTCACGGGTGCGATGTCTTTCGGCTCGATCAGCCGCGAGGCTCACACGACTCTCGCCATAGCCATGAACCGGATCGGCGGCAAGTCGAACACCGGCGAGGGCGGGGAAGAGCCCGATCGCTATAGGCCCCTGCCCGATGGCTCGCAGAACCCGCTGCGTTCGGCCATCAAGCAGGTCGCGTCCGGCCGCTTCGGCGTCACGACGGAATATCTAGTCAATTCCGACCAGATCCAGATCAAGGTCGCCCAGGGTGCAAAGCCTGGCGAAGGCGGCCAGCTGCCCGGCCACAAGGTCGACTGGGTCGTCGCCAAGACGCGCCACTCGACGCCTGGCGTGGGCCTTATTTCGCCCCCGCCGCACCACGACATCTATTCGATCGAAGATCTCGCCCAGCTTATTTACGATCTCAAGAACGTCAACGAGCAGGCCGATATTTCGGTCAAGCTGGTCTCGGAAATGGGCGTCGGCACGGTTGCGGCCGGCGTTGCCAAGGCGCGCGCCGATCACATCACCATCTCGGGCTACGATGGCGGCACAGGCGCTTCCCCCCTGACCTCGCTCAAGCATGCCGGCGGCCCGTGGGAAATTGGCCTTGCCGAAACACATCAGACCCTCGTTCTCAACCGCCTCCGTTCTCGTGTGAAGCTGCAGGTCGATGGCGGTCTCAAGACTGGCCGTGACGTCCTTATCGGTGCACTCCTTGGCGCCGACGAATTCGGCTTCTCGACCGCGCCGCTGATCGCGGCCGGCTGCATCATGATGCGCAAGTGCCACCTCAACACCTGCCCGGTTGGCGTCGCAACGCAAGATCCGGTGCTGCGCAAGCGCTTCAAGGGCACGCCCGAACACGTCATAAACTATTTCTTCTTTATCGCTGAAGAGCTGCGTGGTCTTATGGCAGCGATGGGTGCACGCACACTCAACGAGTTGATCGGCCGGTCCGATCTTCTCGATCAGCACCGCGCCCATGACCACTGGAAGAGCGAAGGCATCGACCTCTCCAAAGTCTTCTTCAAGCCCGAGCCGATCGGGGGCGACACGCTTTATCACTCCGAGCTGCAGAACCATCACCTTGAGGCCGTGCTCGACCGCAAGCTGGTCGAACAAGCCAGGCCTGCTCTCGATAATGGTACTCCGGTGCAGTTCGAGCTGCCCATCCGCAGCCGCGATCGCTCGGCCGGCGCTATGCTTTCGGGTGCGCTCGCCAAGAAGTACGGCCATGATGGTCTCAACGAGGACTCGATCTCGATCACCCTCAGGGGCACGGCGGGCCAGGCGTTCGGCGCTTTCCTTGCCAAGGGCATCTCGATCGACATGATCGGCGACGCCAACGACTATGTCGGCAAGGGCCTTTCGGGCGGCCGCATCGTCGTGCGGCCTTCGGACAAGGTGTCTTTTGATCCGGGCAAGTCGATCATCGTCGGCAATACGGTGCTCTATGGCGCGATTTCGGGCGAAGCCTATTTCCGCGGCATTGCCGGCGAGCGTTTCGCCGTCCGCAATTCCGGCGCCATCGCTGTGGTCGAAGGCACGGGTGATCATGGCTGCGAATATATGACCGGCGGTGTCGTCGTCGTCATTGGCCCCACCGGCCGCAACTTTGCAGCCGGCATGTCTGGTGGCGTCGCCTATGTGCTCGACGAAGACGAGACGTTCCGGTCCCGCTGCAACCTTGCCATGGTCGATCTCGAACCGGTGCAGGAAGAAGAAGATCTCATGCGAAAACTCCATCACCATGGTGGAGACCTCGAATGGCATGGCCGCGTCGATATTTCGGGCGACATGACCAAGCATGACGACGAGCGCCTGCATCAGCTAATCTCGAACCACCTGCACTATACCGGTTCGAGCAAGGCCAAGATGATCCTCGACAACTGGGTCGAGATGCGCCCCAAATTCGTCAAGGTCATGCCGGTCGAATACCGCCGCGCCATTCTCGAAATGGAAAAGAAGCGCGGGTCGGCCCCTCACGCGGCTGCAGAATAAGGAGAGAGAGCAATGGGTAAGGTAACAGGCTTTCTCGAAATCGAACGCGAAGAGCCCCGCTATGAGCCGGCCTCGGATCGCATCCGCCATTTCGGCGAATTCACCATTCCCCTGAGCGAAAGCCGCGTTGTCGATCAGGCCGCGCGCTGCATGGATTGCGGCATCCCCTTCTGCCATGGCGATACCGGCTGCCCGGTTCACAACCAGATCCCGGACTGGAACGACCTCGTCTACAATGGCGATTGGGAAGAGGCCGCGCGCAATCTCCATTCGACCAACAATTTCCCCGAATTCACCGGCCGTATCTGCCCCGCTCCCTGCGAGGAAGCCTGCACGCTGAACCTCGAGGACACCCCGGTCGCCATCAAGACCGTCGAACAGGCAATCGCCGACAAGGCGATCCGTTCCGGCTGGGTCAAGCCGCAGGTTTCGTCGGAAAAGACTGGCAAGAAGGTCGCCGTCGTTGGCTCAGGACCTGCAGGTATGGCCGCGGCCCAGCAGCTTGCCCGCGCCGGCCACGAGGTTCACCTTTTCGAGCGCGAACCCAAGGCTGGCGGTCTCCTTCGCTATGGCATTCCCGACTTCAAGATGGAAAAGGACCATATCGACTTCCGCGTTACCCAGATGGAAGCCGAAGGCGTCACCTTCCATTATGGCGCCAATATCGGCGTCAACCTGCCCCTCTCGGATTTGCAGCGCGACCATGACGCCGTGCTGCTCTGCGGCGGCTCGGAAAAGCCACGTGCCGTCGATGTCGACGGCCAGCAGTTCAGCGGCGTTCACTACGCCATGCCCTTCCTTGTCCAGCAAAACCGCCGCGTCGGTGGCGAGGACGTGAGCCACGAAGTCCAACTCTCCGCTGCCGGCAAGCATGTCGTTGTCGTCGGTGGTGGCGATACCGCCTCGGACTGCGTTGGCACCTCGTTCCGCCAGGGCGCCATCGCGGTGACACAGCTCGACGTGCGCCCAATGCCGCCCGAGCTCGAAAACAAGCTGACCAACTGGCCCAACTGGGCGGTCAAGATGCGCACCTCCTCCTCACAGGCCGAAGGCGCCATTCGCGAGTTCTCCGCCGGCACGATGAAAATCATCGGCAATGCCAAGGGTCAGGTCACCGGCGTCGAATGCGCCCGCGTCGACCGCAAGCGCCAGCCGATCCCCGGTTCGGAATTCATCATCAAGGCAGACCTCGTCCTGCTCGCCATCGGCTTTGCCGGTCCCGTGCAGGAAGGCATGCTGACCGAGCTTGGTGCCGATTACGACAAGCGCGGCAATCTCTTTGCCGACACCATGAGCTACCGGACCAGCAAGCCCAAGGTATACGCCGCCGGCGACATGCGCCGCGGCCAGTCGCTCGTCGTCTGGGCCATCCGCGAAGGCCGCCAGGCTGCCCGTGCCATCGATTTCGACCTGATGGGCAAGACGGATCTGCCGCGGTAACCCCCTCCTAACCTCCCCCTCCAGAAGGGGGAGGAACCCATCGAGTTTGTCTCGACGTCAGTGAGCCACCGGCGTATCCCTCCCCCTTCTGGAGGGGGAGGCTAGGTGGGGGCTTTTACTCCACGAAGCTCAGGCCCTGATCACCTCGTCAGTGGAAGTGAACCTGGACGTTCCTGTCTCCACGCACCAGTGGATCAAGTGAGCGTGTCGCGCTAGAAGGGACCGAACTCTCCGGATCCCGCCATGACCCAGAAGCCCTATATCGTCGACGAACTGATCTCCGCCAAGTCCATCGCCGCGCGCGTGGAGGCGCTTGCCAAGGACATCTCCACCCACTTTGCCGACACCGACAAGCTCGTGGTCGTAGGGCTCTTGCGCGGCTCCTTCATCTTCATTGCCGATCTCGTGCGCGAACTCGATTTGCCGGTGGAGGTCGATTTCATCGAAGCCTCCTCCTATGGCAATGCCATGGAGTCGAGCCGGGAAGTCCGCATCCTGAAGGACCTGCGGGGCGAGATCGGCGGACGCGACGTGCTGGTCGTCGAAGACATCATCGACACCGGCCACACGCTCAAGCATGTGCTTGAAATCCTCGAAACGCGCCACCCTCGCCGCATGGAAGTGTGCGCGCTCCTCTCCAAACCGAGCCGGCGCGAAACCGAAATCAATGCCAAATGGCTCGGCTTCGAAATTCCGGACCGTTTCGTCGTCGGCTACGGCATCGACTACGCCCAACGCAACCGCAACCTGCCCCATATCGGCGCCGTGCGGTTCACCGACGAAGCTTGATCGAGACCTTGGGACTAGCATCCAAGAAAATCGCCAAGATCGGGATCAAACCAACCGTCCGCAGTGCTTACCTTCACGCAGGCCGCATCAAGCGTCCGCCCGTTGAAAGCGCGCGATATATAAGCAGAAGAACCAGCTGGCGGCGTCTGGTACCAAACCGCGGCACATCAACCCGCCAGTTGCTTCGCCTCTGTGAGGCTCATAAAGTCGCGCGCGTGCGACAGGGAGTCTCCACATGGAATTCGAGGGCTTTGCTTTGGATGGTTTGAGCATCACGCTGATCGGCATTGGTATTTTGCTGATCCTGATCCTGTTCGCCGGCGCAAAGACAGTGCCCCAAGGCTACAGCTTCACCATCGAGCGCTTCGGAAAATATACGCGTACGCTCAAGCCCGGCCTCAATCTCATCGTTCCCTTCATTGATACGATCGGCAAGAAGATCAATGTCATGGAACAGGTTCTCGACGTTCCCCACCAGGAAGTCATCACCCGCGACAATGCCTCGATCACGGCCAATGGCGTCACCTTCTACCAGGTGCTTGATGCCGCAGCTGCCGCCTATGAGGTCGCCAATCTCGAAAACGCGGTTCTCAATCTTACCATGACCAATATCCGCACGGTCATGGGCTCCATGGATCTCGACGAGCTTCTCAGCCACCGCGACGAGATCAACGAGCGGCTTCTGCGTGTCGTGGATACTGCCGTTTCGCCCTGGGGCATCAAGATCACCCGCATCGAGATCAAGGATATCGATCCGCCCAAGGATCTCGTCGACTCCATGGGCCGTCAGATGAAGGCGGAGCGCGAAAAGCGCGCCACCGTGCTGGAAGCTGAAGGCCGCCGTCAGGCTGCCATTCTCAAGGCTGAAGGCGAGAAGCAGGCGCAGGTTCTCGAAGCCGAAGGCCGCCGTGAAGCTGCCTTCCGCGATGCCGAAGCTCGCGAACGGGCTGCCGAGGCCGAAGCCAAGGCGACCCAGTTGGTTTCCGACGCCATCGCCGCAGGCAATGTGCAGGCGATCAACTATTTCGTCGCCAACAATTATATCAAGGCGCTGGAGTCCATCGCCTCGTCGCCCAATCAGAAGCTCCTTATGCTTCCGGTCGAAGCCTCCAGCGTCATCGGCGCCATCGGCGGCATCGCCGAGATTGCGCGCGAGACCTTTGGTGGCGAAAAGCCGGCCGCCCCGTCCCGTCCTGCCGCCCGTCCCCCTGCTGCCGGGCAGCCAGTGCCGCCACGCACGCCGGATCAGACTTAGTCCAGATCGGCCCCCTTCCAGCTGGAGGGGAAGAAAGAAGAGCAGAAGGAGACCGTTCATGGCCTTGATTGCGTTTCTCGCCGCCAACGCGCCCTGGGCCTGGATCATCGCAGGGCTCATCCTTCTTGCGCTCGAACTCGTCCTGCCCGGCGGCTTTCTCCTTTGGCTCGGCATCGCCGGTGTCGTCACGGGGATCGTGGTGTTCTTTGAGCCGATCGCCTGGCCCTTTCAGTGGCTGATCTTCGCCACGATGGCGCTGGTCGCCATCGTCTTGTGGCTGCGCTGGACGCGCTCGCGCGCCGATCAGTCCGATCGCCCCTTCCTCAATCAGCGGGCAGATCGCTTCCTGGGCCAGGAAGGCGTGCTCGAAGAACCCATCGTTGGCGGATTCGGCCGGCTTGCCCTCGGCGACACCGTCTGGCGCATCTCCGGTCCCGATCTGCCGGCAGGCCAGCGCGTGCGCATCACCGGCAGCGATGGCCCCTTGCTGAAGGTCGATGCAATCTGAAAGACCGATCAAGCATTCATTAACCATAAGCTGAAAGGATCGCGCGCGGGTGCCTGGCCGTTCCAGGCTTCTTCTAGCGGAGCGCGGCGTGATCCCCTCGCAGAAACATCGGCCGATGGCCTTGAGCCTCCTCGTTGCCCTTGCGGCAACGGGCTCCGCCATGGCTCAGCCGCTGGTTGCGCCCCCAGACACCGCCATCACCGATCCCGCTCCCGTTCCAACGCCGGGGCAGACCATTAAGCCCGAAGCCAAGGGTTCAACAAAGGACTTCGGCTTTACCACCGCCAACCCGGCCGATCGCCTGCGCCCGGGCATCTATCCTGCCCAGCCGGTGCCCCCAGCCTTTGCCGTCGGTGGCGTGGAGGCTGGTGAAGCCCCGCTCGACTGGTCGGTTGGCCTCCGCGGCACCTATAGCCACACGGGCGATACCGGCAATTACGTGCTGCGTCTGTCTCCACAATTTACCTATGGCCTTGCCGGCACGCGAACCGACACGGTGCTGGCTGGTGGGGTCGAGATCGCCCGGCAAAGCAATAGCGACGAGCTTACCCTCACCGCTGCCAGCATCGGCGCCACGGGCACGCTGGCGATCGATTCGGTGACACAGGCGACCGGCTCCATCGGGCTCGGCTATTCGCGCGACCTTCCCGGCTCGCCTGGCCTTGCCAGCGGCGTCATCGTTCCGCCCGAGATCGCGACTGGATCGCTGGGCCTTGGTGTCACGCGCCAGTTCGGCAAGTTCAACCTTGGGCTTGATGGCGGCCTCGACCGCACGGTTTATGGCGCCACGACCCGCAGCGATACGGGGGTGACCGACAATTCCGACCAGAACCGCTGGTCCGGCAATACCGGTCTCCGGCTCGGCTATCAGATCACCCCGATCATCGAAGTCTATGGCCGGGCCGAACTCGAACGCGATGTCTTCGATCAGCCCGCCGCCGCAACCGGCATCTATGCCAATGCCACCAACCACATCCTGCGCGCCGGCGTCGAAGCGCGCTGGAACAGCATCTGGTCGGCCAATGCTTCGATCGGTGTCGGCCAGCGTGTCTTCGATGCCGAAAGCCTGGGGGAAATCACCGCCCAGCTCTATAGCGCAAATCTCACCTATAGTCCCAATGCGACCCTGCGGCTGAACCTCGGGCTCGACAGCACCCTGGCCCCGCCCGGCGCCGACAATCCCGGTTCAGCCCGTATAGAACACGCGCTCCTGGCCGATGCCCAGTACATCGCCAACTCCTGGTTGAGGCTGCGCGCCTCTGCCGGTGTTTCGACTTCCGAGCTCGTGGGTGCGGCCACGACAGAAAATCGCACCAGCCTTGGGGCAGGTGCAGATTATCTCTTCAACAGCCACGCCAGCCTTAACGCAGATTATGGTTTCACCAAGCGCGACAATTCTGCGAACGGTCAAACCGATACCCACCAGGTCAGTGTCGGCATCACCATATCGCGCTGAGCCTAGAGCTCGCTCTCGAGATCGAGCTTGCGCAGTTCATCGATAAAGCCCGGGCGGATGTCGGCGCGATCGAGCGCAAACACCACATTGGCGGTCAGGAAGCCGAGCTTGGAGCCGCAATCATAAACCTTGCCTTCATATTTGACGCCGGTGAAGCGCTGCTGGCTCATCAGCGTCTGCATGGCATCGGTGAGCTGGATTTCATTGCCCGCACCGCGCGTCTGTTCGGCCAGAAGCGCGAAGATTTCCGGCTGCAGGATATAGCGTCCTGAAATGAAGAGGTTGGAGGGCGCCTCGTCCCGCTTGGGCTTTTCGACCATGCCGTTGATGGCAAAGCTCTTGTCCGGCCCATCCCCGCGCACCACTACGCCATAGGAGGAAACATCCTCCCAGGCACATTCCTCAACGCCGATCACATTGCCCTGGCTTTCTTCGTAGGCATCCATCATTTGCTTGAGAACGCCCGGTTTGGCGCGGAAAACCATGTCCGGCAGCAAGAGGGCAAAGGGCTGGTCGCCCACGATATCGCGAGCGCACCAGACCGCATGGCCGAGCCCCAGCGGTTCCTGCTGGCGGGTGAAGCTGGTGCGCCCGGCCGATGGCAGGTCCTTTTGCAGCTCTTCGAGTGCGGCGACCTTGCCGCGCGACTCCAGCGTCGCTTCGAGTTCGAACTGGCGATCGAAATGGTCTTCGATCACGCCCTTGTTGCGCCCGGTGACGAACACGAAATGCTCGATCCCGGCTTCGCGCGCTTCGTCCACCGCATATTGGATCAGCGGCCGGTCGACCACTGTCAGCATTTCCTTCGGCATCGCCTTGGTGGCGGGCAGGAAGCGGGTTCCAAGCCCGGCGACGGGAAAGACGGCAGTGCGGACGCGTTTGGACACGAGCAGTTCCTTGGCTTTTTGTTGACGAGTTAGACCTAGACCTAAATCAACAACGGTTACATATCGTTTCACAACAAGTAGGCATTTGAGGCTGGAGTGCGGCAATGGCAGTGTTGGTCACAGGCGGTGCAGGCTATATAGGCAGCCACATGGTCCTCGCCCTCACCGATGCGGGCGAACAAGTCGTGGTGCTCGACAATCTCGTCACCGGCTTTGACTGGGCCATAGACGGAAGGGCCACGTTCGAAAGCGGCGATGCCGGCGATATGGGCTTCGTCCACGAGTTGATCGAAAGGCACGGGATCACGGAGATCATCCATTTCGCCGGCTCGATCGTCGTGCCCGAATCCGTTTCCAACCCGCTCAAATACTACGCCAACAACACCGCCACCTCCCGCAATTTGATCGAAGCGGCCGTGCGCGGCGGGGTCAGGCATTTCATCTTCTCTTCCACCGCCGCCGTTTATGGCATGACCGGGCTCGATCCGGTGGTGGAGGAAACCCCGCTCCAGCCCATGTCGCCCTATGGCCGGTCCAAGCTCATGACCGAATGGATGCTGGCCGATGTGGCGGCCGCCCATGATCTGACCTATGGCGTCCTGCGCTATTTCAACGTTGCCGGCGCGGATCCGCAAAAGCGCTCGGGTCAATCGACGCCCATGGCGACGCACCTGATCAAGGTGGCCTGCCAGACAGCACTCGGCCAGCGCGAGAAGATGGATATCTTCGGCACCGATTACCCGACGCCCGATGGCACCTGCGTGCGCGATTATATCCATGTGACCGATCTGATTGCCGCCCATGCGCTTTTGCTCAAGCATCTGCGCGCGGGGGGTGAAAGCACCACGCTCAACTGCGCCTATGGCCGGGGCTATTCTGTGCGCGAAGTCGTTGAAAGCGTGCGCGAGATTTCCGGAGTGCCCCTTCGCGCGGACGAGAGCCCGCGCCGCCCTGGCGACCCGGCCTCGATCACCGCGACCGGTCAAAAGGTGCGCGCTATGCTCGGCTGGGTCCCGCAGCACGATAGTCTCGCCGAAATCGTCGAGACCGCTTATGCCTGGGAACGTCACCTGATGACCCGCAACCGCTAAGGGATCACAGCCATGCGACTTGTTGCCCTGCTCCTGATGCTGATGACGGGCCCGGCCTGGGCGCAGTCGGATTTTTCCGGTTTCATCGCGAGCCTGCGCAACGAGGCCGTGGCCAGCGGCGTGTCAGGCACAAGCTATGATGCACTCACCGCCGGCCTCACGCCGGACCCAAGGGTACCCAGCCTTGTTGAAACCCAACCCGAATTCACCATCCCTGTGTGGGACTATATCGACACCCGCGTCAATGCGGGCCGGATCGAACGGGGCCGCGCTGCGCTGGAACGCAATGCTGCAGTTTTCAATCTGATCGGTCAGCAATCCGGTGTTGATCCCTATCTCCTTGGCGCCATCTGGGGCATCGAGACCGACTATGGCGCCGTGCTGGCCAATGAAAGCCTGATCCGGCCGATTGTGCGCTCCCTGGCCACCGTCACCTTTGCCCGGCGCAGCCGCTTTGCCGAAGACAAGGCCGATTTCTTTGCCGCACTACGCCTCACCGAGGCCAATGGCGGGGTTGCGCCCGTCGGCTCCTGGGCCGGTGCTATCGGCCATCTTCAGGTCAATCCGTCCAATGTCCTCAAGCATGGAACAGATGGCGACGGCGATGGGCGCGTGGATCTGCATGGCTCGCTCGCCGATGCTCTGGCCACTAGCGCAAAATTCCTGCGCGATATGGGCTATGCGCCCGGCCTCGACTGGGGCTTCGAAGTCACCGTGCCCCACGGCTTCGATTATCTCCTTGCCACGCGCGAGCAGTTGCGTCCGGTCAGCTTCTTTACCGAACGCGGCATCACTCGAGTTTCGGGCCGCCTCTTCAGCGATCCCTCGACACCCGTTTTCCTCTATGTCCCGGCAGGGCAGAGCGGCCCCAAATTCCTGATGACCGGCAATTACCTGGTGCTCAAGGGCTATAACTTTTCTGACAGCTACGCCATGGCCGTCGCTCATCTGACCGATCGGCTCAAGGGAGCAGGCCCCTATGCCACCCCTTGGCCGCGTAACACCCAGTTCCCCAATCTCGACCAGCGCCGGGCGATCCAGGCTGCGCTGCAAACGCTCGGGCTTTATGGGGGCGAGGTCGACGGGCGCCTCGGTCCCGTCACGCAGGCGGCCTATGCCCGCTTCCAGGCAAGCCGCGGCGAGATCGCGGACGGCTTCATCACCCGCGCCGCCTATGAGGCATTGACCGGCCGATAACGCCATGGCGAGCGCCATGGTTTGGCCCTTCATTCTTTGCTAAAGCGGATGGGAATAGCGGAAAACCAGATGCAGCGCACACTCGCTTTCTTGATAATCGTTCTCCTTGTCGGGCTCGACCTGACGCCTGCCTTCGCGCAGGCGGAGCAGCGTATCGAACTGGCTCAGGAAACACGCCGCCGCACCCTGTTCGATGTGCTCTTCGGCGATGAGCCACAACGCGCGCAACCCCCGGTTCAGCAGCCGCGCCAGCAGCAACCGAGGCCCCGCCAGACCGCACCGGCTGCAGCGCCCGTCGCCCTGCCCCCGCCCAAGCCGCAGATCACCAAGGCAGAGGATGCGACCCGGCTGGCGGTTTTCGGCGATTCCCTTGCGGTCGATGTCGCCAAGGCGCTTGATCGCTTTTATGCCGAAGATCCCAACCTGGTGGTGATCGACCAGGGCGTGGGCTCGTCAGGCTTTGTACGGGACGATTATTTCGACTGGAACGCGGCGGTCGCCGAACAGATCGCGGCCGACAGCTTCGATCTCGCCGTTGTCGTCATCGGCATCAATGATCGCCAGGAGATCTCCGCCCCAAGCGGAAAATACGACTCGCTCACCCCCGGCTGGACGGCTGAATATCAGAACCGCCTCAACGAATTTCTCGGCCAGCTTCGCGCGGCGCGCAAGCCCGTGATCTGGGTGGGCCTGCCTCCCATGTCCCGCTCGGAATATTCCACCGCCATGAGCCAGATCAGCGCTCTTCACAAAATGGCGGCATTTTCCGGCGGCGCCGAATTTCTCGATATCTACGATCGTTACCTTGGCGAAGACGGCAAATACACCGCGCAAGGCCCCGATGTGAACGGCCAGAACGCGCGCATGCGCAAGGATGACGGCATTCATTTCTCGGCCGCAGGCGCCGACAAGCTCGCTTTCTTCATCAACCAGTCCCTCCGCACCTTCTACCGGGGCGGCAGCGTCACCATCGCGGTAGTCGACCCGCTACAAGGCACCGATGCCGCCGGCATGCTGCGCCCACCCTATCAGGGTCAGGGGCAGACGCGCCTTCTCGAAGTGGCAGGCGCCGTCGTTCCGATCAGCCGTGCGCCCCAGCGCGCCACGGACCTTCTGATCTCGGCGCCACAAACCGGCAGCCCATCGGGCGGCTTCTCGCTCGAACAATTGATGGCTGCCCCCATCGGGCGCGTCGATGCCTTCGGCGTCGGCATCGACCCCAATGCCGACACCGCCAATCAGGGTGAGAGATAAGAACTTCTGGCTAGTCTACTCTCTTCCTGCGAGCGAGGAGACCGGCCAATGCCCTCGCATCGGTCCCCACGCTCGCTCTGATCCCCTCGCCTCTTTGGCGAGAGGGTGAGGGTGCCTTCCTCACATCTCAGGTCAGGAGGCTTCCTGCAGGTCCAAAAACCTCACATCACCGCCCCGACCTGCCACGGCACGAATTCATTATCGCCATAGCCGAGCTTTTCGGACTTGGTTTCTTCGCCCGAAGCCACGCGCAGCAGAAGATCGAAGATCTCCTGGCCCTTGTCCTCGATCGAGACTCCATCGACGATATCGCCGCAATTAACGTCCATGTCGTCGGTCATTCGCCCATAAAGCTCGGAATTGGTCGCTAGCTTGATCGAAGGCACCGGCTTGCAGCCATAGGCGGAGCCGCGGCCGGTGGTAAAGGCGAGGATATTGGCCCCACCCGCAACCTGCCCCGTGGCCGAAACCGGATCAAAGCCCGGCGTATCCATGAACACGAAGCCCTTTTCGGTGACCGGTTCGGCATATTCATAAACGGCCGTCAGCGGCGAGGTGCCGCCCTTGGCCGCCGCTCCCAGCGACTTCTCGAGAATGGTGGTCAGGCCGCCGGCCTTGTTGCCTGGGGAGGGATTGTTGTTCATCTCACCGCCATTGCGATGGGTATAGTCTTCCCACCACTTGATGCGCTCGAGCAGTTTCTCGCCCACCTCGCGGTTGACGGCGCGCCGGGTCAGCAGATGCTCGGCGCCATAGATCTCCGGCGTTTCCGACAGAATGGCCGTGCCGCCATGGCGCACGAGCGTATCGACCGCAACACCCAGGGCCGGGTTGGCGGTGATCCCGGAATAGCCGTCCGAGCCACCGCATTGCAGCGCCAGCGTCAGTTCCGAGGCCGGGATCGTCTCGCGCCGGGCGCGCGCCGCGATCGGCAGCATCTCCTTGATCTTCTCTACGCCCCATTCGATCATCTTGGCAGTGCCGCCGATCTCCTGGATGGTCATGGTACGGAACGTATCGGTTTCAACCATGCCATAGGACTGCTTCATGCGCTCGATCTGGAACACCTCGCAGCCAAGGCCCACCAGCAAAGCAGCGCCAAGATTGGGATTGGCTGTGTAACCCCACTGCGTGCGACGCAGGATCTGGTAGCCCTCGCCCTGATTGTCCATGGCGCAACCGGTGCCATGGACAAAGGGAATGATCCCGTCGATCTCGGGATAGTCGTCGAGCACACCGGAATTGTTGATGGCCTGCGCCATGAACTTGGCCACCGTGGCCGAGCAGTTCACCGAGGTGAGAATGCCGATATAGTTGCGCGTGCCCACCTTGCCATTGGCGCGGCGATAGCCTTGAAACGTCGCCTGCCTGTCCGCGGTCAGGAACTCGACCGGCACGACACCCTGGGCGAAGGCATAATCATGCTCGAGCGAGCCATCGGGCCCGCCCATACCGCAATTGTGCTCGTGCACCCAATCACCGGCAGGGATACCTTCCTTGGCAAAGCCGATGATCTGGCCGAACTTGACAATGGCCTCGCCCGCAGCGATCGGCCGGGTGGAAAACTTATGGCCCCGCGGCACGCGGCGCACAATGGCAACGCCTTGCGCTGTTTGCGTGCCCACATCGAGATTGGCCAGCGCCACAGCGATATTGTCGGCGCTATTGAGCGTCAGGGTCTTGCCTTGCGGGCGGGTCATGGTCTCGGACATGGGATAGGTTCCGCGGGTATGAATCTCAACTCGTGCTTTACGCCTTCTCCCCTGCCAGTCAGATTTGACCATTGCGGGACGGCGGCACACTAACTAACATGTTAGCATGAACAACGGTAACAGTTCCTATTCTTTTTTGACGCGGCCACCGGGCCTCGCGCGCGGCAATGTGACCGCCGAGGTGACCCAGGCTTTGCGTCAGGCGATCGTGACCTTGGCGCTCGAGCCCGGCGCCACGCTCGACAAGTCGGCGATCTGCGCCCAGTTCGAGGTCTCCCGCTTTCCCGTGAGCGAAGCCTTCGCGCGCCTTGCCGAAGAGGGACTGGTCGATATCGCGCCCCAGCGTGGCTCCACCGTGTCGCTGGTGCGCATTGCCGATGTTCGCGAATATATGCTCATCCGCAAGGGTCTTGAGAGCGAGGCGCTACGCGTCTTGATCGGCAAGCATGACAGCGAGGTGATCGACGCGCTTCACGCCAATATGGCCGAACAGCGTGAGGCTGCCGCGCGCGACGATGCGGAAACCTTTCACCAGATCGATGTTGCCTTTCACGACATCATCTTCCGCACCATGCGCATGACCAAGGTCAAGGCCATCATCGACAAGGCGCGAGCCAATCTCGACCGCGCCCGCCGCATGATCATCACACCCCGGCGCCTGGCGCTGACCATTGCCGAGCATCAGGCCATTCTCGATGGCATCGTGGACAGCAACGCGCCCCAGGCGATCGCTGCCATCCGCGCCCATATCGATGCGGTCATGGTCGAACTCTTCGCCTTTGCCCAAGACAATCCAGGCATTTTCGCAGACGGCGCCGAGACGGTGCTCGATGACGACTATTTCCCTTTCGGCTGATTTTTTCGGAGACACAATGCTCAAACTGATCCCGCCCCTGCTCGGCCCCGAACTCCTCGCAACCCTTCGGGCCATGGGTCATGGCGATGAAATCGTCATTGCCGACGCCAATTTTCCCGCCGAGTTTCTGGGCCCCAATGTGCACCGCGCCGATGGTATTGCGGCCACCGACATGCTCGACGCCGTGCTGACGCTGATGCCGCTCGACGACTTCGTCGATGAGGCCGCCATCGCCATGCAGGTCGTCGGCGATGCTGCAGCCCGCCCGCCGATCTTCGACACGTTCGAAGAAATCATCCGCCGTCACGAACCAGACATGGGTCTGTCGGCAATCGAGCGCTTCGCTTTCTATGATCGCGCCAGCAAGGCGGCAGCAGTCATCCAGAGCGGCGAGGCGCGCCTTTACGGCAATGTCATTCTGAAAAAGGGCGTCATCCGCCCCAAGGCCTGAGCCCCGCCGACATCACCCAGCCCCCCAAGGCTGCCGCACACAAGAGGAATTCGTTTCATGAAACTGCTCCGCGTTGGCCCCAAGGGCTCGGAAAAACCCGCCATCCTGGCCAAGGATGGCACCATTCGCGATCTCTCGGGCGTCGTCCCCGATATCGGGGGCACAACGCTCCTGCCCGAAGGGCTTGCCCGCATCGCCTCGACCGACATCGATCTTCTGCCCAAGCTCGAAGCCTCCGAGCGGATCGGCCCGTGTGTGGCCGATGTCGGCAAATTCATCTGCATCGGCCTCAACTATGCCGATCATGCCGCCGAAACCGGTGCGCCAATCCCCGAAGAGCCGATCATCTTCATGAAGGCCACGAGCGCCATCATCGGCCCCAATGACGACGTGATCATCCCCAAGAACGCGCTCAAGCCCGATTGGGAAGTCGAACTCGCCATCGTCATCGGCAAGGAAGCCCGCTATGTCGAGGAAGCCGAAGCCCTCGATCACGTGGCCGGCTACTGCGTCTGCAACGATGTGTCCGAACGCCATTTCCAGACCGAGCGCGGCGGCACCTGGGACAAGGGCAAGGGCGCTGACACCTTCGGCCCTATCGGTCCCTGGCTCGTCACCAAGGATGAAGTTCCCGATCCGCAGAACCTCTCCATGTGGCTGGAAGTCGACGGCAAGCGCTACCAGGATGGCTCCACCAAGACGATGATCTTCGGCGTCGAAAAGGTTGTTTCCTATGTCAGCCAGTTCATGAGCCTGCAGCCGGGCGATATCATCACCACCGGCACGCCTCCTGGTGTCGGCATGGGCATCAAGCCCGAGCCGGTCTGGCTCAAGCCCGGCAATGTCATGCATCTGGGTATCGAAGGACTCGGCGAACAGCGGCAAAACGTTCGCGCCTATAGCGCCTGAGCAGCGATCGTCTGCGGGAAGGCGGGCCACAGAGCCCGCCTTTCTTGTTCCCCCACCTGCCTTGCTACCACCAGTCTCCGATTTTATCATCAAGGCATCAAGAGCGGCATCATCTCTGACGATGCGATTGAAGTTGCCCGCGTGGCTCCACGCGGCGCGGGACATAACGCCCGATCTGCTTTCCGGCTGATCTATTCAGCCAGAAGATATGCCGAGACCGCGGTGAGATCCTCGTCCGTCCAATGCGCGGTCGAATCCGCGATCACCTCGCCCATCGGCCCACCCAGGACATCGAAGCCCGGCGTGAAACCGTCTTTCAGCGTCTGCGCCAGCGTTTCCACATCATAGCCCTCCGCCACCAACGCCTCCCGCGTCAGCGCTGGCGCACGTCCGCCGGTGCCGCCGGGCGAACCGGTGAATGCCTTGTCCCATTCGAGCGCGCCAAGGGCGTTGCGCGGTGTGTGGCAGGCGACGCAGTGCGCCGGGCCCATGGCGAGGTATTTGCCCCGATTGTAGACCTCGTCCCTTCCCTCCTCGGGCACGAAACGGCCCGGCGAGAAGAAGAGATTTTTCCACCCCGCCATCAGCAGGCGCATATTGAACGGGAACGGAATTTCGCTTTGGGCGGACGGCGTGGACACTGGCTCGCTCGCCATCAGCGCGGCGTAAAGATCGACCACATCCTTGTCGCTCATCAGCGTGTAATTTTCGTAAGGAAAGGCCGGGTATAGGTGCCCTTGAGGCCCCATGCCGTCGCTCATCGCCGCCGAAAACTGCTCAACGGTCCATGCGCCGATGCCCGCCTCCGGGTCGGCGGTGATATTGGGCGGCACGAACGTGCCGAACTGGGTTTCGAGCCCCACGCCCCCTGCCAGTTCCGCCCCGCCGGCAGCCGCATTGGTATGGCAGGCCACGCATCCGCCGAGCCTGAGAACATAGTTGCCGCGCTCGGCATCGCCAACAAGCGTCAGGTCACGCGCTGGTCCGGAAACAGGCTTGAGCATATAGGCAGCAACGCCCACCCCGAGTACGGCGACCACACCTGCAGCAAGCCAACGCTTTTTCATGTTGTCCCCCCAGTGACGCGCCGCGATCTGACCAGAGCCGGCGGGCCGGCGCAACTCATAGTCCGCTCAACTGCTTGCGAGCACGGCGTCCACTTCGGTGCGCGTTGGCGGATTGCAGCCCTTGTGCGCGCAGTTGAGCCCGGCCACCACCGCGCCGAAGCGAAGGGTTCGCTCGAGCCCCGCCTGGTCGAGCTGACCGAGTTGCCCTGCCTTGAGCGCACCGGTCTCGCCCAAAGCCGTCAGGATACCCGCCATCAAACTGTCGCCGGCGCCCACCGTGTCCCCGAAGACGGGCGGCATATAGATGCCGGCATTGGCGGTCGCGGCGGGGGTAAAGGCGCGCGATCCCTTCTCGCCCAGCGTCACCACCACAAGCTCGCAATTGGGCCGATCAAGCAGCCAGCCGGCGTGCTCCTCGATGCTGACGCCAGGCTCGAGCCATTCGTGATCTTCTTCGGAAAGCTTGATGATATGGGCTAGATCGAGAAAATCGGACAGGCGGCTGCGATAGCCTTCCTCGTCGTCCACCAGCTTGTCGCGCACATTGATGTCGAACGAGATCGTGGCGCCTCGCCCGATAGCCGCCTTGACCACGGGCAGCCACTTTTCTGCGTCCTTGGCAAGAATGGGCGCAAAGCCCCCGATCTGGTAGAGCGTTACCGCGGGCGGGAGCGCCTCCAGCAGACCCTCGCGCGTGAACGCCCGGTCGGCGCCCCGCTCGAACACATAGCTTGCCTGCATCTTGTCGTTGAAGCTGACGATCGCCTTGGTGGTCGGAGCGGCAACGCGCTCCTTGAGCAACACCTCCACCCCGGCGGCCGCGAGCGGCGCCAGCAAGAGATTGCCGTGCTCATCCTGGCTGATCGGACACAAAAACCCTGTCGAATTTCCAAGCTTTGCCAGCGCAATCGCGCAATTGAAGGGCGAGCCGCCCGGTAAGGCCTGGCGCTCGGCCCCGGCAGCTGCCGAAAGTGGCACCAGATCAATCAGGCTCTCGCCACCAACCACGAACATCGTTCACTCCCCGGCTCGTCTGGGGTGGCTCCTTAGCATCAAAGCGGCAAAAGACACCAGATTCCGTGGCGTTTTTCACCTGAGCCCCAAGCAATCGAGTTGACCTTATACCCGTATGATGTTCAATCGCTGGCAATTGCGCCCGCATGTCAAAGGGACGCAAGCATCTGGGATCAAGGGGAGGAATCGCGGTGCAAGGGCTCGCCGTGCTCATCCGGGGCATAAGTGCCATCAATTGGCTTATCGGACAGGTTTTGAGCTGGTTGGCTCTGGCTTGCGTTCTCGTCTGCTTCACTGTCGTGGTGCAGCGTTATTTCTTCAACACCTCGACCCTCTGGGTTCAGGACCTTTACGTCTGGGTCGCTGGCGCCATGTTTACCGGTGTCGCCGGTTTCGCTCTTCTGCGCGATGACCACGTCCGCGTCGATATCTTCTATCGCCCGGCCTCGATCCGCCGCAAAGCCATGGCCGACCTCTTCGGCGTCGTCGTGTTCCTGCTCCCCTTCATGTATGTCGTGCTGCACTATTGCTACCCGGCCGTCGCACGGTCCTGGGGCTATTATGAAGGCTCCTCCAATATTGGCGGCATGCCGGGCCTCTTTGTGCTCAAGAGCTTTATCATCGTCTTCGCCGTGGTGGTTGGCCTTCAGGGCATTGCCATGGCGTTGCGCGCCATTCTCGTGTTGGGCGGCCAGCAAGACCTCCTGCCCCCTGACCTGCGCTACAGACAAGACGACGAAAGGGAAGTGCACTGATGGATCCCGTCCTTATTGGCGAGATCCTCGCCGGCCTCATGTTCGTGGGCGTCATCGGCGTCCTCATGCTGGGCTTTCCCGTAGCCTTCTCGCTTGCCGGCACCGCCATTCTCTTTGGCCTGGTCGGCTGGTGGCTGGGTGTCTATGACGCGTCCAACTATGGTTCGCTCGCCGGCCGCTATATTGGCCTCATGACCAATGAAGTGCTGGTCGCCGTACCACTCTTTGTGTTCATGGGCGTGATGCTCGAGCGCTCCGGCATTGCCGAGCAATTGCTGCTTACCATGGGCAAGCTCTTCGGCAATCTGCGCGGCGGGCTTGCGCTTTCGGTGATCGTCGTCGGCGCCCTGCTTGCCGCTTCGACCGGCGTTGTCGGCGCCACGGTCGTCACCATGGGCCTGATCTCCCTGCCCGCCATGCTGCGCGCCGGCTACGACCCAAAATTGGCCACCGGCGTCATCTGCGCCTCCGGCACTCTGGGACAGATCATCCCGCCCTCGACCGTGCTGATCTTCATGGGCGACATGCTCTCGGGCATCAATGCTCAGGTGCAGATGGAAAAGGGCAATTTCGCGCCCGAGCCTGTTTCGGTGGGCGCGCTGTTCGCCGGCGCCATCATTCCCGGCCTGCTCCTTGTCGGCATCTACGCTGCCTATGTGATCTTCAAGGCCTTCACCGATCCGCAATCGGCCCCGGCCACCCCCGTGCCGGAAAGCGAAAAGCGCAATCTGTGGCGCGAAGTGGTCGTCGCGCTGATCCCGCCGCTGCTGCTGATCGTTGCCGTTCTGGGCTCTATTCTCGCCGGTGTCGCGACGCCCACCGAGGCCGCTTCGGTGGGTTCGGTCGGCGCATTGCTGCTGTCGCTGCTGCGCGGCAAGCTCACCTTCGGCATCCTGCGCCAGGCGGTGATCTCCACCGCCACCATCACCTCCATGGTGTTCATCATCCTCTTCGGCGCCGCGGTCTTCTCGATCGTCTTCCGCATGATGGGTGGCGATAATCTGGTGCACGAATTCCTCTCCTCCATGCCGGGCGGGGCGGTCGGTGCGATCATCATCGTGATGTTCGTGATGTTCCTCCTGGGCTTCATCCTCGATACCTTCGAGATCATCTTCATCGTCATCCCCATCACCGCACCCGTGCTGCTGGCGCTCGATGTCGATCCGATCTGGCTCGGCGTCATGGTGGGCGTCAATCTGCAGACGAGCTTCCTCACCCCGCCTTTCGGCTTTGCGCTTTTCTATCTGCGCGGTGTGGCGCCCGCCCGCATTTCGACCGGCATGATCTACAAGGGAGTCATCCCCTTCGTGATCCTGCAGATCATCGCAGTGATCACGCTGTTCTTCTTCCCCCAGCTTATCACCTGGCTGCCGGGCCTTTTGTACTAGAGGCGTCGCCGACCCTACCCCACCGTCACCACCCGGCTTGTCCGGGTGGTCCATGCTAAGGTGAGATGGATTACCTGGACGAGCCGGGCGATGACGGCACTGGGAGAAGCACGAAAAGCAAAAAGCCCGGGCAATGCCCGGGCTTTCCTTTTGGATCGAAGATCCGCTCAGTCGAAGGTGATATACTTCTCGCGAGCTGCCAGATAGGCCATGTCGGTATCGCGCGTTCTGGCGCGCAGAAGGTTGAAGGCGGAAACGAAGCTTTCTGCTGTTTCCTTGGTCAAGGCATCCCCGCCTTCGCGGATTTCGGCGATCAGTTCCATCGAAGCCTTGGCGCCGGCTTCCACGATTTCCTCCGGGAACTGGCGCACCTGCACGCCATGCTCCTCGACCAGCGCATTGAGCGCCCGCGGATCGTTGGCATACATGTCCGAGGACACCTGGTCATAGGCCGATTGGGCAGCGATGCGGACGATTTCCTGCAGGTCTTCTGGCAGTTCCTGGAACTTTGCCTTGTCCACCACCAGTTCGGTCGCAAGACCCGGCTCCACGAAGCTAGGGAAATAGTAGTTCTTGGCAATCTGATAGAAGCCGAGGGCGAGGTCGTTATAGGGACCGACGAATTCTGCGGCATCGAGCGTGCCCGACTGCAGGGCGGCAAAGATTTCGCCGGCGGCAAGGTTGGTCACCGAAGCACCCAGCTTTGCCCAGACCTGACCACCCAGACCCGGCGTGCGGAAGCGCAGGCCCTGGATGTCGGAAACGCCGGTCAGTTCGTTGCGGAACCAGCCGCCAGCCTGCGTGCCGGTATCGCCCGACAGGAAACCCTGGACGCCGAACTGGTCATAGACCTTGTCCCAGATTTCCTGCCCGCCGAGATAGCGCACCCATGCGGTCAGCTCGCGATTGGTCATGCCGAAGGGCACGCCGGTGAAGAACGACAGCGCCTGGCTCTTGTTCTGCCAATAGTATGGCGTGCCATGGCTCATTTCGGCCGAACCGTCGATCACGGCGTCGAGCGCCTGCAGGCCAGGCACCATTTCGCCGGCAGCGAAAACCTGCACGGTCAGACGGCCACCCGAGGCCTTGGTGATGCGATCGGCAAGCGTCTGCGCGCCGACGCCGAGGCCCGGGAAATTTTTGGGCCAGGTGGTGACCATGCGCCAGGTGATATTGCCCTGCGCAATGGCGGGTGCAGCCAGCGTCGTTGCGGCAGCGGCGCCAATCGTGGCAACCGAAGCCTGCTTGAAAAATTCACGTCTCTTCATAGATGTCCTCCCAAAAGGCGCCTCTGTATGCGCCTCGGCGATGCGTTCCCCCCAAACGGGGCATCACGTGCAGCTAACAAAGCAAGGGGCAGATATTCTGTCCAGCATGTTGTTGCAGAACCTGCCGAAAACTCCTCCCCGCAAGCGCGGCTCTGGCTTTAGCGGGCACCGCTACGAAAGAGCAAGGTTTTTATCGTCCGCACCGCGATGATCACGTCGAGATCGAGCGAGACGTGCTTGAGATAAAAAAGGTCGTAGGAGAGTTTGGCGATCTCTTCGTCCTCGGTTTCGGCATAGCCATGCGAGACCTGGGCCCAGCCGGTCAGCCCCGGCAGGAGGATCGAGCGGTTCGGATATTGGGCGATCCGCGCCTCAAGGCTTTCCGCGATCGCAACCGAAACCGGGCGCGGCCCGATGAAGCTCATTTCGCCCTTGAGGATATTGACCAGTTGCGGCAATTCGTCGAGCCGCAATTGCCGCACGATGTTGCATCCGGGCAGAATGCGCGCGTCATTGCTGGCCGTCGATGCCGTGCTCGCGTTCTTGACCATGGTGCGGAACTTGTAAAGCCGGAACGTGCCGCCGCCATAGCCGCGCCGATCCTGAATAAACAGCACCGGCCCGCCATCGATGGCGCGGATATAGAGCCAGAGCAGCCCTCCGACGAGGAGTGCCGGAACGGCGAGTACGACGACCCCGGCAATGTCGATCGCCCGCTTGGCGCGATAGTAAAGAATCTGGCTGGGCGAATAGGAGACATCGGCCAGATCGAAACTGTCGATGTCCACCCGGCCGGTAAACCCCTCGACATAGCTCGGCCAACTCTCGATATCGAGCCCGCGCAGATAGAGCCGTGTCAGCACCGGGCCCCATTCCGGGCCATGGTGATAGTGCGGGTCAATCAGCACCCGCCTGATATCGGGCCCGATCGTGTCGGCGGTCACAAGCGGCACGCGCCCCTTGAGCTTGTCCAGCACCGCTACCGCGCCATCGAACTCGAGCAGCCCCACCCGCCGCGTCAACGACCGCGCCATGGCGATATTGGCGATCGTCACGCCCAGAAGGGTCAGCGGCATGGTCAGCGCTATGCCCTGATAGCTCAAGGGAATGCGCGTTGCCGCAAGGAGCGATACGATCAGCGACGTGGCAAAGACCGTCACCATAACAGCCAACGTAAACGGATGGCTGCGCCGCTCGGCAACAATCAGGAGGCTCACCGCCACGATTGGAACGGCGGCCATGGCGATGGCGACCGGCACGATATTGTGCCAATCCCCGCGCCCCGCGCCCATCATCACGAGGCAATAGATGGCAAATGCGAGACCTGCCGCACTCAACGTGCCCGGCACGGCGGCGCGGATCAGGGAGATATAGTGGTGGGTGCGCCGCCGCGCCCCCTGCCCGATCACGGCTTCGAGGCCACTCGCACCCGCGCGATTTTGCAGCATCGGTTCAGGTCCTCGTCGCTTGCACGGATTGGGCCGGCGTCAAGCCCGTTTCGGCTCATCGCGATCAGCCAGAAGAAACAGCCAACCCATCAATGCTGCATAAAGCACAGTCTGGGGCAGGAGGCCAAACATGGAATTGGTGAGCCCCAAAACCAGATAACCCAGCGAGGCCGTGCCACCCACCACGAAAGCGAGCCGGCGATTGGCTCCCTTGACCGCCAGCATGGCCAGAATGGGCGCAAGGAGCAGCGCCCCATAGGCGGCAAGCCCCAGAACCCCGCCTAAGACGGCGAAATTGGCAAGATCGGCATGAAGATGATCGAAACCACGAAAAATGCTGTCGGCCGGGTAAAAAGCTTCCGCCGCCGGCATCATCCCGGCCCAGCCATATCCCCAAAGGGGAGACTGGCCGAACGCCTGCACCGCGCCCCCAAGCATTTGCGATCGGCCCTCATCGAGCGCGGTCAGATTGCCTGCGCCGAAACCGGCGGCCAGTTCGGCCAGCACCCCTGCTGCGCGCGGCCCGAGCGGCGAGATCGTCAGCACGGCCCCAAGCCCCACCAGCAAGACGGCAAGACTGCTCCAGAGCCAGCGATCGCGGCGATGCCAGTAAAGAATGGCCGGCGCAAAAAGAACCGCGAGCGCCAGAGCTGCAAGGAAAGGCCCGCGCGATCCCGACAGCAAGACCCCCCCGACCCCCAGAACGGGTCCGGCCAGAAACACATGCCGCCAGCGCCCCGCGACCGTTTCGAACCCCACAAGGCAGATAAAGCCAAGGATCACCATGAGCCCGCTGAAATGGATGGGATTGTTGAAAACCCCGGCCCGATCCGCCTGGCTGACGAGAATATCGTAAACGCCCACCGCCAAACCAAGCGCCGTACCAAAAAGCGCCATTCCCGCGATGGCCTGCGGCGCGGCAAGGCGCGGCGCATGGCGCGCAAGCTCGGGAAAACCGAGCGCGAGAAGCGGCACAAGCAAGACTGCCGGTCCCAGCCAATTGCGCGGCTCGAGCGGCCCCGCCAACACAGCGGCAAGGCTCACGCACAAAAGGGCCAGAAGCAACTCCCGTCCTCCCGGCCGGAGAGCATGCCGCCAGCCACCGCCCGGCACGAGAAGAATGGCAAGCCCCACCAGGGCCACATAGCAGGCGATGTAGCTTGCAACCGCAGACAGAGCGAAGGCTGCAACAAGCGTTGCTATCGAGACGAACCTGAGCACACGATCCCTTTCGCTCTTTGGGTGCAAGCATGCATCCGCTTCGTGCCGGCAAAAGGCAAGGGGGTTCGCTCCGTCGCACCCTCACGGCAGCCGAATTGGCAGCTCCCGAGGTGTTTTCTCCACTGATTGATGCATCAAACCCGCGGACACCGGAAAGGGCAGGAACCGTCTGAACCACAGTGGCGCCGAAGGCAATCGAAGGGCAGCATCAGCCAAGATTGGGCACCTGCCCCAATTTCAAGACGATTGAGAGCCCTCGGATCAAAGACACAAAAAAAGCGCCCTTGCGGACGCTTTCTTTGATTTGGTTGCGGGAGCAGGATTTGAACCTGCGACCTTCAGGTTATGAGCCTGACGAGCTACCGGGCTGCTCCATCCCGCGTCAAACACGGCGCCTTGGCGCGGTGTGAGGGCTATATAGGGGGAAGCTCGGTGCAGCTCAACCCCCAAATCGGATCAAGTGACGGTTTTTTGACAGATCCCCGGTTTCCGGGTGCGTCCGGCGCCCCATGGCATGTGGAAAACTCGGCGCAGCGAACCGCCTCATCCTGCACGGGCCTTTCCCGAGCCCCCGCCTCCACCTAGTTTCGCCCCAGCAGACGATCACTAATCGGGAGTAGCTCCATGGACATCAAGCCGCTGGGCAGACTGGGCATCGAAGTCACCGATCTTTGCCTTGGCACCATGACCTGGGGCAGCCAGAATACCGAGGCCGAAGGCCATGCCCAGATCGCCATGGCGCGCGATGCCGGCATCAATTTCATGGACACGGCCGAACTCTATGCCGTGCCGGGCAGTCCCGAAACCAGCGGCCGCACCGAAGAGATCATCGGCAACTGGTTCGCCGCCAACAAGGATCGCGACAAGTGGGTGCTTGCCAGCAAGATCGGCGGCGGCGGCAGTGCTTTCCTTCGCAATGGCAGGCGCGCCGATGGTCCCTCGATCCGCGAAGCGCTGGAGTTGAGCCTGCGGCGCCTGCAGACCGACTATATCGATCTCTATCAGATCCATTGGGCCAGCCGCGGCCACTACCATTTCAGCAATTACTGGGACTATGCTCCCGCCCAGCAGGATACCGCCGATGTCCTCGACAACATTGCCGAAATGCTCGAGGTTCTGGGCGAGCTCGTCCAGGCCGGCAAGATCCGCGCCATCGGCGTTTCCAACGAGACCACTTGGGGCATCGCCCAATGGTTGCGCATTGCCGATGCCCGCGGCCTGCCGCGCCTTGCCACGGTGCAAAACGAATATAGTCTCCTCCGCCGGCTCTTCGATCATGACCTGGCCGAACTCAGCCATCACGAAGATGTCGGGCTCCTTGCCTATTCGCCTCTGGCCGCAGGCCTCTTGACCGGCAAATACCAGAACGGGGCAACCCCTCGGGGTAGCCGCAAGGACTACCAGAAGGGCTTTTGGCGCCTCACCCCCTTTGCCGAAGCAGCGACAGCCGAATATCTGGCGCTTGCCGCACGTCATGGCCTTGATCCCGCGCAGATGGCCATCGCCTTTTGCCGCTCGCGTCCCTTCATGACCGCAACCATCATCGGCGCGACCAGCACCGAGCAATTGGCGATCGACATCGCCGCCAAGGATCTGGTGCTTGCCCCCGAAGTTCTGGGGGAGATCGAGGCAATCCACCGCCGCCATCCCCGCCCGATCTGAGCCCATCAGCACCCGGCCTCAAATCCGCTATGCTCGCTCCACCGCAACGCCAAGAACACTGACGTGACGACAACGCTCTTCACCTCGCTTTTTCCGCTCCTGGCCTATTATGCCTATAACTTCATCGTGCCCTGGGTGGAGCGGCGGCGTCCCTCCCTATCGAGCATCATGAACATGCAGCGGCGGCGCTGGGTCACCAATGCCACGCTGCGCGAAAGCCCCTTCGATGCCATCCTGTCGGGCAACATCATGGGTTCGGTGAGCTTTCTGGCCTCGACTTCCGTGCTGCTGGTGCTGGCGGTCTTTGCTGTCTTCGGCCAATTGCCAACGCTGATGGACACGCTCAAGACGCTTGCGCCGGAGAGCGCCTTCACCATTGCCGATGTGCAGATCCACCTCATGATCATGCTGATCATGTTCGTTCTGGCATTCTTTGCCTTCACCCTGTCGCTGCGCCAGTTCAACCACTACTGCATCATGCTCGGCGCGCTTGAGCATGACCGGGTAACAACCGAAGAAGAGATCGAGGCGATCACGCGCATGAACGCGCTGGGCGCCCAGAACTTCAACAGCGGCATCCGCGCCTACTATTTCTCCGTCGCAACCGTTGCCTGGTTCGTATCCGAGTGGCTGGCGGTCGCGGCATGCGTTGCAACTATCCTTATTCTCGCCCATCGCGAATTCTTCTCCACCGCCCACCGCACCGCTGCCTCCGCCGCCGTACTCGCAGCCCGCCACCGGCAGAAACTGCAAGCGGAAAAGGCCGCTTCCAGCAAGGAAAAGGGCGGGCTCTAGCGCCGTGCCACGGGCCGGTGCAGCGTCCTTTTCCAGGGGTGCGACAAGAGCCGCTGAATAGCTGCCATGTGCTATCGAAGGAAACTTCAGGCCGCTCCGAGACTTGACCTCGGCGTTTCAACCGCCATGCTGAGGCCAATTTCTTTGACCATTCCGGTTCCTATGCAGCTCCTCCTCCGCCTCGCCCTGTTTCTCCTTTTCGCCGCAACCCCGGTTTTCGCTCAGGTCCCCGGTCTGACGCTGGACAGCGGAACAGAAGCGGAGGCGGCGGAGCCCGCTTCAGGCCAGGCTATCGATGATCTCGTGCGCATCCTGCAGGACGATGCTGCCCGCGCCGCACTGATCGAGCGCCTGCAACAGGCAGCACCCGCCGAAGCTGCACCCGAAGCCCCGCCCGATCTCAGCATTGCCCGGCAATTGGCCGAGTATACCCGCAGCATCGCCGAAGGCGCCTCCTCGACCGCTCAGGCCCTGGGCGGGGCGATCGTCAATATCCGCGATGCGTTCTCCGGCACGCTCAATGCCGACTACGATATCCTGCAGTCGGTGCTGGTGGGCCTCGCCATCGTCGCCGTGGGACTTTTCGGCAGCTTCTTTATTCTCAGGCTCATCACCATTCCCCTGATCGCGCGGATCGAAAGCCGGCTTGGGGGGCGAAGCCTTGTCGCCCGCTTCAGCGGCTTGTGCCTGGCAGCGCTTGTCGATGCGGCAAGCGTGCTTGTCGCCTGGGCGCTGGGCTATGTGCTGGCGCTCAACACCGGCACCACCGCTGGCGGGCACATGGGCATCAACCAGTCCCTGCTGCTCAATGCCTTTCTGGTCGTCGAGATGACCAAGCTGGTGTTCCGCGTCGTGCTCATGCCGCGCTTTGCCAGCCTGCGCCTTCTGCCGGTCACCGATGAAAACGCGGCATATTGGTCCTTCTGGGCTGCCCGCATCATTTCGCTGCTCGGCTATACCTTCATGTTCGTCGCCCCGGTTCTGACGAGTTCCGTCGGCCGCGCCGCTGCCTCGGCCGTGCAGGTCCTGGTCATGGCCACCGCCATCATCATCGGCATCATCATTGTGCTGCAAAACCGCGACGACGTGCGCAAATGGCTCACTGATCTTGCCGGACGCCGCAAGTTCGATGGGTTCGGGCGCGTGCTCGTGGCGATCGGCCAGTCCTGGCATATCCTGGCCATCGCCTATCTCCTCGCCATCCTGATCGCCTGGTTCACCAATCCCAATGGCGCCCTGCCGTTCATGCTCGGCGCAACGGTCCAGTCGGTCATCGCCGTGGTGATCGGGGGGCTGATCGTCACCTTTATCGGCCGCTTCGTCAGCGTCGGCCTTCGCCTGCCCCACGACGTCAAGGAACGCCTGCCCCTGCTTGAGACCCGGCTACGCGCCTTTGTGCCGCGCGTCATGCTGATCGTGCGCTGGATTGTCATCATCGGCGTCGTCATCGCCATCGGTCAGGCCTGGCGCCTGTTCGACTTCCTTGGCTGGATCGGCTCGGACGAAGGGCTCGCCGCTGCAGGTTCAGTCTTTTCGGCCGCCCTTATCGTTCTTGGCGCCATCATCCTTCATGTGGTGGTCGCGTCCTGGGTGGAATACCGCCTCAACACGATAAGCGGCAAAGTGCCCACCGCGCGGGAAAAGACGCTCCTCAACCTCTTCAAGAACGCCTTCACCATCGCCCTCGTGGTTTTTGGCCTGATGCTGGCGCTCGCCCAGATCGGGGTCAATATCGCTCCGCTTCTTGCCGGTGCCGGTGTGCTTGGCCTTGCCATCGGTTTTGGCGCGCAAAAGCTCGTGCAGGACATCATCACCGGCATTTTCATCCAGTTCGAGAACGTGATGAACGAGGGTGACGTGGTCGAAGCAGCCGGCCGCTCGGGCGTCGTCGAAAAACTCACCATCCGCTCCGTCACCATTCGCGACCTCTCGGGCACCGTGCATCTGATCCCCTTTTCGTCGGTCGATCAGGTGTCCAACATGATGCGCGGCTTCTCCTTCCACGTTGCCGAAATCGGCGTTGCCTATGACAGCGATATCGAAGGAGTGAAGCAGGCCATGCACGACGCGTTCGCTCGGCTCATGGAAACGGATCACAAGAGCGAAATCCTCGACGACCTCGACATGCAGGGGGTCATCGCCTTCGAGGCCTCCTCGATTACGGTACGCGCCCGTATCAAGACCTTGCCGGGCAAGCACTGGGCCATCGGGCGCAAATATAACGAGCTGCTCAAGGTCATCTTCGCCGAGCGTGGCATCGAAATCCCCTTCCCCCACATCACCTATGTGCAAGGGGGCGAGGCGCGCGCCTCGGGTCGCGTCCTCCACCCCGATGGGGACGCCTTGCCCAAGCCCGCCAACGCGGACTGACGGGAACGTGATGGAGGGTCGGCAATGCCGGCCCTTCTGCCTTAAGGGCATCTTAATTTGATGGGTTAAAATTGTGATACGCGCCTGGCTGGGGGGCTCAGGGCGCAGAGTGGCGTCGGCAGCATTGCGCCGGCCCGCTCGGTGCGAAGTGCTGAAGCAAAGAGGCCCGAAGTGACCAAGGCATTTGATCTCAAACTCTCCCTGCGCCTGGCCATTGCCACGCTCGGCGTCGTGGCGGCCATGGTGCCGGCCGCGGCCCAGGCCAACAACGCCGACTTCATTCGCGGCCTCTGGCCCGATGCCCAGGCCAATGGCGTCAGCCGGGCTGCGTTCGATGCATCCTTTGCCAATTACGCGCCCATCTCGCAGGTGATGGAGCTGACGCGCAAGCAGCCCGAATTCACCCAGACGGTGCAGCAATATATCGACCGCCGCGTAACCGCGGCCCAGGCGAGCAAGGGCCAGTCCATGCGCGCCCAATGGGCTCAGACCCTGGCGGCCACCCAGCAGCGTTTCGGCGTCCAGCCTGAAATCACCCTCGCCATCTGGGGCATGGAAACCAATTTCGGCGGCTATATGGGCGGCAACAACACCATCCATGCCCTTGCCACCCTCACGCAGAACAACTATCGCGCCAGCTTCTTCCGCAAGGAATTGCTGACCGCGCTGCGCATCATCACCGATGGTCACATCACGCCCGATCAGATGACCGGCTCCTGGGCTGGCGCCATGGGCCACACCCAGTTCATGCCCACAAGCTTCATGAGCTATGCCGTCGATTTCACCGGCGATGGCAAGAAGGACATCTGGAATTCGGTGCCCGACGCCTTGGGCTCGACCGCCAATTACCTCAAGTCTTTCGGCTGGCGGCCCGGCGAGACCTGGGGCTATGAAATCAAGCTGCCCGCCAATTTCGATTTCACGCGCGCCCGCCAGATGGAAAAGGCCAGCCTCGGCCAGTGGCAGCAGATGGGCATCACCCGCGTTTCAGGCCGGGCCTTTCCGCGCCCCAGCGATACCGCGCGCCTCTATATGCCCGCAGGTGCCTCAGGGCCCGCATTTCTTCTTCTGCCCAATTTCGATGTGATCAAGCGCTACAACAATTCCGACAGCTATGCCCTCGCGGTAGGCCATCTGGCCGATCGCATCATCGGAGGCGGCAGCTTCGTCACGCCCTGGCCTTCGGGGGATTATGCCCTGACCGTTGCCCAGCGCACCGAGGTGCAAACCCTGCTTTCCCGCCGCGGCTATGATCTTGGCACACCCGATGGCGTCATCGGTCCCAAAACGCGCGCCGCCGTCATGGCCTATCAGGTCCAAGCCGGCCTGCCCGCCGATGGGCACGTTTCGGGCCAGCTGCTCGACCGGCTCAAGCGGTAACCTTTCATTAACCCTGAGCGCGCAGACTCAGATGGCTTAAGCAGGGGGCAGGCAAGCGCTGGACAACAGTGCGCCTGCCCTCGCCCATTTCCCGGCCATAAAATATCCCGCTTTATCCGCCAGTTTCGGCGCGCCCCTTAACCAGCACCCCGCCCCATGACCCGCTTCCGCCCGCTTCTTGCTGCCCTTATTATAGCGCTCGGCCTGCAGCCGCTTGGCGCCCAGGCCATTTCGGTGATGGACCCGTTTAATCTGCCCGCCGCCATGGATGCCGGCACGAGCAAGATCGGCGACGGCATACCCTATGCCACCGGCCCGCGCCATAAGCTCGACGTCTATGGTCCCGAGCAGCGCGGCGCGCCTGCTCCGGTGGTGTTCTTTATCTATGGTGGCGGCTGGAGCCGGGGTGAACGCTCCGATTATCAGTTTGTCGGCCGGGCCCTCGCCTCGCGCGGCTTCATCACCGTCATTGCCGATTATCGCCTCGTGCCCGAAGTGCGCTTCCCCGATTTCCTTTACGACAGTGCGGCCGCGCTGCGCTGGGTTCAGGACAATATTGCCAATTATGGCGGCGATCCCAACCGGCTCTTTCTCGCGGGGCACTCGGCCGGTGCCTATAACGCGGTCATGCTCTCGCTCGACCCGTCCTATCTGCGCCAGTTCGGCGTCACCATGCCTATACTGGCGGTCGGCGCGCTATCGGGTCCCTACGATTTCTACCCCTTCGAATATAGCGAGGTGAAGGAAGCCTTCGGCTATGCTCCGAGCCCGGAAGGGACGCAACCGATCAATCTCATCACCTCCGATGCCCCACCCATGTATCTGGCGACCGGCACCACCGATCCCATCGTGCGCGTCCAGAACACCAATCATTTCGCCGAGCGCCTGCGCGCCCAGGGCGTCTGGGTCACCACCCAATATTACGAAGGTTTCGGCCACATGGAGCCGGTGATCGCCATGGGCGCACTCTGGCGCTGGCGCATGCCCGTGCTCGATGACATGGTCGGTTTCTTTCAGCGCTTCGGCGCCTTCCCCAGCGGCATCCCCTATGTCGCGGTCGCCCCCTCCGCCCCTGAAGACCTACCCGATTCCATTGCCCCCATGGACCAGATCGTTTCTCAGCTCAACGCCATGTTCCAGCCCATCGAGGAATAGAGGCCAGCAAGGCTCCTCACCCACCGGCGGCGCCACCCACCTCTCCCTCTGCGGAGAGGTCCGCCCAATGGGCCAGGTGAGGGGGCCTTGAAACGTCTACCGCAGGGGCTCGATCGCCACCGATGCTGCCGAGCGCTTGTTCGGCCCGTGGAACACGGCTTCGATATTGTTGCCGTCCGGGTCGAGCACGAAGGCTCCATAATATCCCGGATGATAGTCGCGCTCGCCGGGCGCCCCATTGTCCCGTCCGCCGGCAGCAAGCGCCGCTTGGTAGAACGCGTCGACCATGGCTTGATCCCGCGCCTGAAAGGCAAGGTGGACATGGCTGGGCAGCACATCGCCGGATGTCTGGTCCACAAACAGCTCATCTGCCTGAAACCAGTCCTTACCCGATGCGGTGATGGCGACGCCCAACACCTCCAGCACCGCCTTGTAGAAGCGTAGCGTCTTGTCGAAATCGTGCGCCCTCAGGTGCACATGATCGATCAGCCGTCCGGTGTGGTAGGTCATAGCAGCACCCTGTGAATGATGAACGTCGTTCCGAGTAGCTTGTGGTGAGGTGCCAAGCGCAGCCTCGAACCATGGCGCGTGGCAGATAGATATTGGGGCCTCGCCACCCCCTTTGTCGCTCCGCCCCGCAACGCGCCTAACGACGAGGGACGCAAAAATCTGCGTTGTGCTCCGGACAGCAAAACGCCCGGTCGAGCCGGGCGTTCCAAAGCGCTTATTCAGCCTCGTCGGCCGAAGCGGAATTGAGCTGGCCGTATTTTTCCGGCCCGATCCGCTCAAGCAGCTCGAGCTGGGTTTCCAGGAAATCGATATGCCCTTCTTCGTCGGCAAGCAGATCTTCGAAGAGGTTCTTGGAGACATAATCGCCCAGCTGTTCGCACAGCTCGCGGCTCGCTTTATAGGCCGCGCGGGCGTCATATTCGCCGGCAAGGTCGGCTTCCAGAACTTCCTTGATCGTCTGGCCGATTCGCAGCGGCGCAACGCGCTGCAGATTCGGGTGACCTTCAAGGAAGATGATCCGCTCGATCAGGCGATCGGCATGATGCATCTCTTCGATGGATTCGGCACGTTCCTTGGAAGCGAGCTTTTTGTAGCCCCAATCGTCCAGCAGGCGATAATGCACCCAATACTGGTTGACGGCGCCGAGTTCGAGAAAGAGGGCCTCGTTAAGCCGCTCGATGACTTGTGCTTCGCCTTTCACGACGTACTCCACTGCGTTGCTTCTTGAGCTTTTCCAGCCCAGTCTGGAACGTCAGAACGTCTCCAGGAGGATGGGCATGCTGGGCGTGATAATTCTCTGTGACCTGGACGATAATGTCCACCACATTCGGCACGCAGCCCGCGCATTTCGCACGTCTGTTGAGTTCGCTGTAAACCTTCGCCGGCACGACAAGCTGCCATGGATCCGCCTTGAGCAGGTCCAGCACGATATCCTCGATCTCTTTCGAGGTGATCATATTGCACTGGCAAACAAGCATGGGCGACAGGTTCGTTCGGTCTTCTCAACGAGCCGCAATAAACGCTCCTCATAGTTGAATGTCAACATCATAAAATAGCGCGCTCAGGACACATCTTGTGCACTGCACCAGTTCTCCTCCCACGGAATGGCCGGGCGGAGAACATCACCCACAATGCCCAATGCCCCTCGCCAACCCCATACCCGCCGGTTAAGCTGGTATGGAAGGTGCAAGGAGGACGCGTTGAACCAGATCGATCTTGCCGGCCAGGTCGCCGTTGTCACCGGCGGCGCTCAGGGGATTGGCCTTGCCATTGCCAGGCGCCTTGCCGTTTCGGGCGCCCTTGTCTGCCTGTGGGACCAGCGGACCGACCTCCTCGACAGCGCCCGAGCGGATGCAAAGGCGGCCGCCGCCACATCAGTCGACATCACCGATTACCTCGCGGTCGAAGCCGCCACGGCGGAAATGGAAAAATCCTTCGGCCGCATCGATATCCTCGTCAACTCCGCCGGCATCGCCGGCAAGAACGCCCCGCTCGACGAATACGACCTCGACGAATGGCGCCGCGTCATCGATATCGATCTTACCGGCACCTTTCATGTGAACCGCGCCGTTCTCCCTGGCATGAAGGCGCGTAATTACGGGCGCATTGTCAACATCGCCTCGATTGCAGCCAAGGAAGGCAATCCCAATGCCGCCGCCTATGCCGCTGCCAAGGCAGGCGTCATCGGCATGACCAAGGCCGTCGGCAAGGAAGTTGCCAAATATGACATCGCCATCAATGCCATCACCCCAGCCACGGCTAAGACGCGCATCCTCGACGAGCTCAAGCCCGAATTCATCGACTATATGCTCAGCCGGATCCCGCGAGGGCGTTTCCTAGAGGTCGAGGAAGCCGCCAACATGGTGGCCTGGCTCGTCAGCCGCGAAAACAGTTTTACGACCGCTTCGGTCTTCGACCTGTCGGGCGGCCGGGCGACCTATTAGCCCCAGCATGCCCTTGTTGTGCCCGTTTGGGCGAGCTGACCTCAACCTCGCGCCACTCTCCCGGCGCCAGTCCCTCTAGGCTCCACTCCCCGATCTGCCAGCGCACGAGCCGCAGCGTCGGCAATCCCACTTCGGCCGTCATGCGCCGCACCTGGCGATTGCGCCCCTCGGTGATCACCAGCGAGAGCCAATGGTCGGGCACGCTCTTGCGAAAGCGCACCGGCGGATCGCGCGGCCAAAGCTGCGGCGGCTTGACCTGGCGTACCTTGGCGGGCCGCGTCACCCCGTCCTTGAGCAACACGCCGGCCCTTAGACGCGCCAACGCCTCTTCGCTCGGCTCCCCCTCCACCTGCACCAGATAGGTCTTGGGCAACTTGAAGCGCGGCGAAGCAATTTTAGCCTGAAAGGCCCCGTCATCGGTCAAAAGCAGCAGGCCCTCGCTATCTTTATCGAGTCGCCCTGCGGGGTAAACCTCGGGCACCGGAACATAGAACCGCAAGGTGGCCTCCGGCTCGCCCCCTGAAAACTGGCTGAGCACATTGAACGGCTTGTTGAAAAGGATAAGGCGGGTCATGCCGATCTGATATTGCCTCTTTCAGCTATCTTCAACGCATTGCGACAATCGGCCGGTTCGCGGCAAGGAGCAGACCATGCCGGTAAGTCTGATCGGACTGATCAATCGCCTCACGCCCAAGCACAAGGGCTCGCACAAGATCGCGTCCGGCCTTCGCTATGGCCCAACCGCGCGCCATCGGCTCGATATCTATGCGCCCCGCCAGCAGGATAGTCCCCTGCCGATCATCGTTTATTTCCATGGCGGCAGCTGGTCCGAAGGGGACCCTGAAAGCTATGGTTTCATCGGCCGCTCGCTGGCTGCCCTTGGCTATGTCGTCGTTCTGCCGGCCTACCGGCTCGTCCCGGACATCGAATATCCCGCATTTCTCGAGGATTGCGCCGCCGCCACCCGCTTCGTCACCGAAAACGCAGAAGCATGGCGCGGCGACCGGCACAAAGTCGCGCTCGCCGGCCATTCCGCCGGAGCCTATAACGCTGCAATGCTCGCCCTTGTGCCGGATCTGCGCCTGGCGGCCGGGCTCGCCCAGAACCTGTGCGGCGTTGCCGTCCTGTCCGGCCCTTTCGACTTCTTTCCTTTCGACGGACCGATCAGCCTTCGCGTCTTCGGCGCCGTGCCGAACCCAAGGAAAACCCAACCCGTCGTCCATGTCCAAGCCAGCGCGCCGCCCTTTTTCCTTGCAACCGGCGACCGCGACCGGCTCGTTTATCCGCGCAACACGGCCGCCCTCGCCGCCCGGCTCAAAGCGGCCGGTGTGACAGTGGAGGAGCACCACTATCCACGCCTCGAACACGCCTTTCCCATGCTGGCTCTGGGCCGGTTGGGACGTTTTCTCGCACCGGTCCGAACACAGCTCCGCGACTTTTTTGCGAAGGTTTTCGCCTGAACCCGGCATTTGTTGGCTCCATCGCGCTTGCGACACCCCCATCCATGGCTAACATGTGCCTAAATCACCCAAGCCTTTGGTAGCTCGCGATGAAATCGACACTCTTCGGCACCGCACGCCGCGCTGTGCTGGTCTTGACCACGGCCCTGTGCACCGTTCCCGCCTATGCCACGCCCGCTTTCGATGCCTGCGCCGCAGAAGCGGCAAGCCAGTGGGAAACCGGTTACCTGCAAACCGGCAAGGACACCTGGGATCTCGACGCCGCCGCTGCGATCAAGGCCTGCACCGCAGCTCTCAGGCAAAGCCCGGACTCCCCCGAGCTCAAGGGCTGGCTTGCACGGGCCCATTTCGCCAATGACGATTACGACAGCGCCATACCGCTGTTCGAAGAGGCAGCCGAAGGCGGTCACGTCCTCGCCCTCGCCATCTTTGGCGACATGCTGATTACGGGCGATGGCGTACCGACCGATATGGAGCGGGGCGCCGAACTCCTGCGCCGCGGCGCCGATGCCGGTTTCGCGCTGGCCCAGAACAGCCTTGGCCTCTCCTACGATTTTGGCGAAGGGGTGCCGCAGGACTATGACGAAGCGGCACGTTGGTATCGCGCCGCCGCAGAACAGGGCATGGCCATGGCCCAATCCAATCTGGGATTGATGTATGAAGAAGGGCTTGGGGTGCCACGCGACTATGTGGCGGCCGCTGCCTGGTTCGAGCGCGGCGTCGCTCAGGACGACGTTTCCGCCCTCGTCAACCTCGGCAAGCTGCTTCAGGACGGACTCGGTCAGCCGCCCGACCTCGCCCGCGCCGCCGAACTCTATGGCCGCGCAGCCGATCAGGGCGACATGTACGGCCAGAACAATCTCGGCTTCCTGATGGAAAATGGCGAAGGGCTCGAGGCAGACCCTGCCGGGGCCGCCGAACTCTACGAGTTAGCCGCTGCCCAGGGTATGGCGCTCGCCAAGCATAACCTGGCGCTGCTCTACGAAGACGGCCGGGGCGTCGAGCGCGATCTCGACCGCGCCCGCGAACTTTATCGCGAAGCGGCCGAAGGCGGGGAAATGCGTGCCGCCGTCAATCTTGGTCTTCTCTACATGGACGGCACCGGAGTTTCGGTCGACTATGCCGAAGCGCTCCATTGGACCGAACTCGCTGCCGCCGAGAACCAGCCGATCGGGCTCAACAATATGGGCCACATCTACGAGAACGGCCTGGGCGTCGAGGTGAACCTCGCAACGGCCCGCCGCTACTACGAACAAGCCGCCTCTTTGGGCTACGATCTTGCCCAAGACAACCTCACCCGTCTCGACCGCCCTGCGACATCAGGCGGAAAGACAAAAACCAAATAAACGGTCGATGAGCGCGTGGAGCGGCATCGAGGGACACTTTCCAGGTCCCTGCTCTGATGCCACCAGAGATGCACCTGACGCTTGTGGGCGTGCTGATTTGGATGCGAAGATTGGCCTGGCCTCAAGTTCAGCCATCCGGCTCCGAACCAGCGCACGCTTCGTTCTTGGCTGGCGTCTTGAAGCATGCTGCCGTGTTTCGGCGCAGCTCGCCCAGTCCTCGTCTGCCTTCTGCGTCTGCCGAACACAAGAAGCCCCCGGTCATTTCTGACTGGGGGCTTTTTTTTGTGTTGGTTATCGTTAGGAGACTTTTGTGTTTTTAGCAGACCTTGCGGTGCCCTACTCTCCCAAGTCTTGAGACTTAGTACCATTGGCGCAGCGGGATTTGACGGTCGAGTTCGGG